>CAVRUG010000003.1:0-282826 GCA_963724305.1 uncultured Solirubrobacterales bacterium | reverse complement strand
AGACTACGGGTATGAAATACCGGGTGGGCTGCTGTCCGGTCGTGTTCGTAGGGTCGTTTGACCGGGACAGGGGCTTCGTGGGAAGGACGCTTGTGGGCAGGCCGCCGTGCATCTGGGCTGAGAGCCCGTCAATGACTAGATGGCCGCCCCTGCGACTCGCCCGGTTGGGCTGAGAGCCCGAATCCGTAGTTGTCGCTGCCCGCGGTGCCTTCCATTCATATGTCCAGTTCGTGAAAGGAGGCGGTTTTCTCGTGCGGTTCTTTGGTTTGGATGTTCACCTCGATTTCTGCGAGGTCGCGGTCGCCGAGGGCGGCCGGGTCTCGCGGGTCGGTCGGATCGCGAGTACCCCAGAGGCGATCCGGGAGTTCGCGGCTGGTCTTCAGAGTGATGACCAGGTGGTGTTGGAGGCCAGCTGCGGCGCGATGATGATCGCCCGGCTGCTGGAAGAGGGCGATGTCGGCCGGGTCGTGGTGTGCAATGCGGCGGAGACGCGAGCGATCTCTCATGCGCGCGTGAAGTCCGATCGCTTTGACGCGGCGATGCTGGCCAAGCTGCTGTCGGCCGGGATGCTCAAAGCGGTGTGGGTGCCCGACGAGGCGACGAGCTCGTTGCGTCGGCGTGTCGCTCGCCGGGCGGGGCTGGTGCGGGCACGCACACGGGTGAAGAACGAGGTGCATGCGGTCCTCGCAAGGTGTCTGATCGGCCGTCCCCCGGTGAGCGACCTCTTCGGGAAGAAGGGACGTGTGTGGCTGCTCGAGCAGCAGCTACCCGAGGAGGAGACCGAGACGGTGAGGAGCTGTCTGCGCCACATCGATTTCCTGGGCGGCGAGATCACCGGACTTGACCAGCGGGTCGCCCAACAGGCCCTCGTGTTCCCTGGGTTTCAGCGGCTGCTGACGATCCCCGGGGTCGATGTCGGGACCGCGGCGGCAGTGATCGCGGCGATCGGGGATATCACGCGCTTCCAGAGCCCGGGGCAGCTCGTCGCCTATCTCGGCCTGGACCCGAAGGTTCGCCAGTCCGGGTCAGAGCCGGCGCGCTATGGGCACATCTCAAAGCGCGGTGACCCGCAGGCCCGCTCGATGCTGGTCGAGGCTGCCTGGATCTCGATCCGAAGCCCCGGCCCACTCAGGGCATTCGGTGAGCGCGTCCGCGCCCGCCGCGGCGCGCAGATCGCGGCGGTCGCCGTCGCACGCAAGCTCGTCGTTCTCTGCTGGCATCTGCTCACAAAGGACCAGGACTACGCGTTCGCGCGGCCGTCGCTGACCCGGCAGAAGACGCGTCGCCTGGAACTCTTGGCCGGCGCTCCGCCGCTACCGCGCCGCCACGGCGGGCCGCCAGTCAGTCCGACCAGCAGCCAGCGTGCGGCCGAGCGCGAACTGCAAGCTCAGGCAGAGCTCGCCTACCGGCGCCTCATCGACGACTGGCGCACCACGGCACCGAAGGGTGGTGCGGGTGCGACACCGGGGCGCGCATCCAACAGGCCCTCGAAGGGCAAAGCCGCGCGGCAGGCTACAAGCCCCTGACGCCTGCGCTTCGCTACGTCAGTCACCCGCACCACCCACAAATCATCGCACCCCACAGCCCCCGACGCGACGACCCCGCCGTCGACGCGTCTCCCTGCGCCACGAGCAGGCCCCGACGCAACAGAACGTCCGTATAGACCAGATGCACAACCCTCCGGGCGCTGTGCGATCACTGTGCCACCCACGACCCGACCAGCGCCCAAGACGAGGGGGCGGCAAGGCTCCCGCGCATACAAAGGGTGCCAACGATCAAAGCGCCGCACCCAAGGCCGCCCGATGGGCGGCCAATCCCCATTATCTGCCCCAAAGAGTCAAGCGCCGCCGGTGGGAGCCAAGCCCTACGGGCGGCCTCCGGCCGGCCTTGACCCCGGCTCCCACCATCACCTTCAGCGCAGCCACACCACCCCCAACGAAAAAAGTCCCCCCCAGCCCTTGACTTTTCATCCGCAGATGCACAGCCGTGCGCGGCGCTGTGCCCGTGCCATGTAATTCGTTGGCCGGTCTGAGGGCCTGGGGGTCAGTACCCCTTGTGATGACCGCAGCCAGCATCGGCGCCGCCAAGGGCGGCGGCTACGCCCGCTACCTGGAGTCAAAGACCATCGAGCCCGAGCGCGGCGACTACTACCTCTCCCCCGAGGGGGAGCCCACCCAGGCCCCCGGCCGGTGGCTCGCCACCCCCGACGCGCTCGCCACAACTCGGGATCGAGGGCGCCACGGTCGACGGGCGGGACTTCATCGCGCTGATGGAAGGCAAGCATCCCCGAACTGGCCGGTGGCTTCGCCGTGCCGGTGCCGACGGCAGCCGCGCTGGCGGGATCGACCTGACGTTCTCCGCGCCGAAGTCGGTGTCCGCCGTGTGGGCGCTCGCGGGGCGAGACCCAGCGCCGCGAGATCGAAGCTGCGCACGCCGCCGCTGTCAGCGAGACGATCGGCCACCTGACCGAGACGGTGCCGACCGTGCGCCGCCGCTATGGCGGGCAGGTGGTCGAGGAGCCGGCCCGCGACGTGGTCGCCGCCGAGTACCGCCACACCACCGCCCGCGGCGTCCTCGAGGGTGATGCACCCGACCCACAGCTCCACAGCCATGTGGTCATCACCAGCGCGATTCGTGAGGACGGCCGCATCGTCGCGGTCGCATCGCGTCCCGTCTTCCGCTCGGCCCGCGAGCTTGGCGGCTACTACCGCTCGGCGCTCGCGCACCAACTCCAGCAGCGCGGGTATGCGATCGAGCGGGGCACCGGCAAACATGGCCGCTACTTCGAGATAGCCGGTGTGCCGCGCGGCCTGCTGGACTCCTTCAGCGCCCGCAGCCGCGAGGTCGCCAGAGCCGCCGAGCGCTTCCGCGCACAGTGGGGCCGCGCACCCGAGCGCGGCGAGCTACGAGCACTCAAGCTGGAGAACCGCAAGGCCAAGGTGCTCGTCACCCGCACCGACCTGCAGCAGGCATGGAACGACACTGCGGCACGCTTCGACTTCACCGCCCAGCAGCCCGGACAGCGCTCCATCGCGGAGGCGGCGCCGGCGGTGCAGGCGCCGCTTGAGGATCGCGTCGAGCAGCGCCTCACCGAGCGCACCGCGACCTTCGAGCCCGGCGAGTTCCGGGCAGTCCTGCTTGAGCAGTCCGTCGGCGAACTCTCACCCCGCGAGGCCCTCGACCTCTCGCGGGCGATGATCGCCGAACGCCGCGTGCTCCCCCTGGAGGGCGGTCTGATGACCACGCTCGCCGTGCGTGCGCGCGAGCAGGCGATCGAGCGCCGCTTCACCGCGCTCGCGGCCGGCGGCGGCCGAGACGTCGGCGAGCAGGCCCGCACGCTTGCCGGCGATCAGATCGCCGAGCGGATCGGCGGACGCCTCTCAGGCGAGCAGGCCCACGCCCTTCAGGTCATCACCGGCTCCGAGCGCGCCGCGATCCTCGTCGGCCCCGCCGGCACCGGCAAGGGCGTCGTCATCGACGCCGCCGCCCGCGCCGAGCAGTACGGCGGCCACCAGACGCTCGGCATCGCGGTGTCCGGGTCCACCGCGCAGCGCCTCGGCCAAGACAGCCCCGCGCTCGCCGGGCACACCCTCACGCTCGACGCGCTCGTCTCCCGTGTCGAGCGCGGCCAGCTCGCCGTCGGCCAGGACACCACGATCTACTTCGATGAGGCGGGCATGGCCGACACCGACCGGCTTGAGCGGCTCACCGAAGTCGTGGAGCAAGCAGGATCAAAGCTCGTGGCGATCGGCGACGCCGCGCAGCTCCCCTCGATCGGCGCTGGCGGCATGTTCGCGCGCCTCGGCGACATTGCCCCAAGCGCTGAGCTCTCGAACATCCGCCGGACCCTCGACCCCGACGAACAGCGCGCGTGGGCAGACCTGCGGGCCGGACGCTCCGATCGAGCGATGGCCCACTACCTACGCCGCGGGCAGCTGCACATGGAGGACACCCGCGATGAGGCTGTCGAGCAGGCCGCGCAGAGCTGGGCGGCGCTGACCGAGACCCACGACCCGAGCGAGGTCGCCCTCATCTCAGACGCCTCAAACCAGGAGATCAACCGGCTCAACGCCCGCGCCCAGCACTTCCGCTCAGAGCGCGGCGAACTCGGCGACCTCGAAGTCCCGGTGCCCGGCGTCCACTACGGCATCCGCCAGGGCGACCGCGTGGCGCTCATCGACCAGCACCACGAGCCCGGCGTCGAGCGGATCGAGAACGGCAGCCGCGGCGAAGTCCTCGACATCACCCAGGCCGGCGACGTGCTGGTCGAGTTCGACGTGACCGGCCGCAAGCGAACATTGGCCGGCGATGACCTCGGCCGCCTACGCCTCGGCTACGCCCAGCACATCCACCGCGCCCAGGGCGCGACAGTCACAAGGACCCTCGTCGTGACCGGCGGCTGGCAGACCAGCAAGGAGCCCGCCTACGTCGAGGCGTCCCGTGCCCGCCAGGGCACCGAGTGGTTCGTCTCCCGCGAGGACCTCGGCGTCGAAGGGCACGACACCGACCGCATCCAGCGCCTCGCGCAGAACATGCGCCGCAGCCACGCACAGACGCCATCGCTCGCGCACCCCGAGCTACCTGACCGCGACTACGGCACCCACTTTCACCGCTCGATCGCACCCAGCCGCACCAGCCGCATACCGGGGATCGTCCGCGCGATCAACCGGATCGTCAACCCACCAGCACAGGAGCGAACACGATGAGCCAACGACGCCAGATCGTCCTCCCCGACCCCGTAGACCAGCAGCTCCGCGAGCTCGCCGCCGGCGCCGACACGCCACCCTCCACGCTCGCCGCGCAGATGGTGCAAGGCGGCGTCGCCCAGGCAGCCAAGGACGGCAGGGTCCGACCCCTGCGCTCAACCGCCGTGCTCGTAGGCGGCGAGAACGGCGAGCGCGCGCCCTGGCTTGAGCCCTACGGTGGCGACAGCGAGTGGCGCCGGCAGATGTGGGGCGCGATCGTCGCGCTGCACGGCCGCTACCCCGTCCAGCTCGGCACGCTCAAAGACAAATGGTGGACCGACGAATCAACCACCGAGACCCTGTGCGCGCTCGCCGTGTGGCGAGCCGAACTCGACGACACCGGGCAGGACCCGCGCGACGAGCTTGCCTTCCAGAACCAGCTCGCCGACTACTCCCAGGTGCTGCGCCAGCAAGGCGGCGGCGTCACCAAGGCATGGAAGCCCGGCGCCACCCCGCCCGAGTGGGCCGGCGAGTAGCACCCGCCCGCCAACCCGAGAGTTACATCTTCAACTCGCTCTGTGTCAGCTTTGCGTCACGGGCTCGCAAGCTGACACAGACTATGTACTGTCGTCCACAACTACACATTTGGCGCCGGCGGACAGCAGTAACTGCCCCCGACGCCGTGGCACAAGGAGCAGTAACTCCCCATGCACGCACACCGTACCCCAGAGGGGTTGAAGGAGCACGCGCTCCTCGACCGAGCCGTACTCAACCTCATGCTGGACTCCGAGCGCCAGCGACCGTGGGCCGAAGACGAGATCGCCCGCGCACTGAAGGTCCCAGGCGATGTCCGCGAAAGTCTGCGGCGACTGCGCGCCTGCAAACTCATCCAGCGCTGGAACGACCTCGCCGTCGCAGCGCACGCCGCCGTGCGCTACTGCGAGATCACCGAAGGCGGCGCTGAGAATCCAAACGACGCCGACGAGCGCCACCACGAGAAAGCCGTACTCGAAGGACTGCTCGTGCGCGCCGCAGACGGCGAAGGGCCGCGGACGGAGGAGCAGATCTTCGACGCCCACGGCGCGCGCAAGCGCAAACAGCGACTGGCGATCACCGACGCGCTCGATCGTCTGGACGCGGCCGGGCTGATCGAACGTCGCGCAGGCCGCTCGATCGCCTCGGAGGTCGCGCTGCGCCTTGACGAACTGATGACCGTCTGACGCGCGAGCTCATTCCCCCACATGCGCGTCAACGAGCTGGCCTTGAGCCAGGCTTTCCTCCCGAGCCTGGCCAAGGCCGGCATCCACACGGTAGAGCAGCTCGCCGAGCACGACCTCGGCGAGCTGCTCCGCCAGCCCGAGTTCAGAAGCGGCGTCGAGCTGTACGAGCTGATCCGCGAGCTTCACCGCCGCGGCCTGGCACCGTTCGCCGCCCGCGGCAGTCACGTCCAGACCGAGCGTGAGCTGGAGATGTTCCGTCTGCGCGCGGTCGAGGGGCTGACCCTCGCGCAGATCGGCGCGCAGTTCGACATCAAGGGCGAGCGGGTGCGCCAACTGCTCAAACTGCACTTCGGCCTCGGCGGCGTACCGCCCGCCGCAAAAAGACGACCGCCCGTCAAGCCCCGGCCACTGACAACCAGCGAACGGCGCCGCATGTACCGGCTCGCGCGGCTGACGGTCATGCGCAGCTACCACCGGCCCTTGACCTTGGAGGAAGTCGCCAGGACTGTCGCCGCTTCCCCTCGCCAGGTACAGCGCGCCTACGCCGAGTTCGGCAAAAGCACCTTCCACGACGACCTCACCCGCAGGCGCCTTGACGCCGCTGCGCGGCTTCTGCAGGGAGCTTCGATCCCCGTGTCCGACGTGGCGCGAAGGGTCGGCTACCGCCAGTCCGGCCACTTCGCTCGCGCCTTCCGGCGCCGCTACCGGGTCTCACCCTCGACGTACCGCGCCCGATCCCGCCAGGCAGGATGCCAGGAGCCAAGGGAGGCGATCACCGCATGATCGGCTCGCTGCTCACCGTGAACCACATCATCGACGCCCTAGCAGTGGGTGTGCTCGTCGGTCTGCGGGCCGTGCTTATGGTCATCCGCATCCGTAAACGCCGCCTCGAAAAGCGCCTGGAACGCCTCGAACAACAGGACTGCGAATGAGCACGCAAGCCATCGCCGCGAGCCCCACCAACACCGACGTGCCCGACACGCCGCTGACAACAGAGGGCAGCCGCGAGCCGATCCTCGTCGTCGAGGCCGACGCAGACCTGGGGCGGGTGCTAGTCGAACAGCTCGCCGCAGACGGCCATCCAACAGAGCTTGCTCGCACTGCAGGTCACGCCCGTTGGATGGCTGGAGCGCGCCTGCCGCGGCTGCTGGTGCTCGGCGAACTTGACGGGCCAAGAGGCACGATCGACCTGCTGGAGAGCATCCGCGCAGACCCGCCCGAGCGTGACAATGGACAGACGCCCTCGCCGTGGCCCGACAGGCTGCCGGTGATCGTCCTCAGTGCTCGGACCACGCAGGCCGACCTGCTGCGAGCGTTCGAGGCGGGCGCCGATGACTTCCTGGGGCGCAGTGCCGGCTACCTGGAGCTGCGAGCGCGTCTGCGGGCGCTGCTGCGCCGCGCCGAGAGCAGGCCCGAAGACAAGCCGCTACGCATAGGTGCCCTGACGATCGACCCGGCCAACCACGCAGTGAGCCTCCACGGCAAGCGGCTAGAGCTGCGTCGCCTGGAATACGAGTTGCTGCTGTACCTAGCCCGAAAGCCAAACCGCGTGTTCCACAAGCACGAGCTACTGAAAGCCATATGGGGATACCACTCGTCCTGCACGACACGGACACTCGACAGCCACGCCAGTCGCCTACGCTGCAAGCTGCGCGTCGCAGGCGAACACTGGATCATCAACGAGTGGGGAGTTGGCTACCGCTTGGTCTGAGGCACAGCGTCGATCGGGTTATCAGCTGGCTCACACTCGCTGGCTGAGCGCGCCATCGACGCTCGGCTGCCCCTCGTAGTGCGGCATGACTGCCTCGGCCGCATCCTCTGGCGTCAGGTCGGGGTAGAGCACCCTGACCACGAGGATCGCGCAGCCACAGCCGACGAGCTGCGCCACGATGTAGCCGGGGACGGACGCGGGCGCGATCCCGGCGAATGTGTTGGAGAACATGCGCCCAACGCTGATCGCCGGGTTGGCGAAGCTCGCGGAGCTGGTGAAGAAGTACGCGGCGCCGATGTACGCGCCGACGGCGGCCGGAGCGATGTGCGCGCGTTTGGTGCGCGCGAGCGAGAAGATCACGAGCAACAGGCCGGCGGTGGCGATCACCTCAGAGAACAGGTGTGCGGGCGAGGCGCGGTGATGAGCGGAGATGCTGATGGCGGCCAACGAGAACATGCCGTTCGCCACGACGGCGCCGAGTACGCAGCCTCCCACCTGGGCGGGAACGTAGGCGGCTGCGTCGCGCCAGCGGATGCCGCCAAAGGTCGCGTCGGCGAGCGAGACGACAGGGTTGAAGTGTCCGCCGGACACGGGGCCGAACATGAGGATGATCGTGAATAGGCCCGCTGCGGTGGCAGCGGCGTTCTCGAACAGCTCCAGGCCCACATCGTTCGGGGAGAGCGTCTGCGCTGCGATGCCCGAGCCGATCACGAGCGCGGCGAGGAAAGCCGAGCCAAGCAGCTCGGCGAACAGACGGCGGGCGAGCGGCGGCGTGTCCGTCATGCTGCGACCAGGAGCTTGTCGGCGAACTCGCCGGGAAGCCCGGCCTTACGGACCTCGGCCGCCACGGCATCAGCGTCGTACTCGATGCGCTCGATGCTCACGGCCACGCTGCCGGCGTGCGGCTCAAGGACGGCGAAGGCTCCGCGTGGGTCGCCGTCCTTGGGCTTGCCGACCGAGCCGCAGTTGACGAACAGCACCCCGCCGTACTCGTGGACCCAAGGCATATGCGTGTGCCCGAACACGAGCACCGGATCGCTCTCGGCTGCCGCGAGCCGTTCATACAGCCGCGCGGGCTTGTCCTCGAACAGATACTCGTTCACCTTCCGCGGCGAGCCGTGGACTAGGTGAACATCGACGCTGCCGACCGGAAAGTGCAGGTCGAACGGCAGGTCACGCATGAAGTCCTTGGACTGCTGGGTTGTGTGCGCGAGTGTCCAGTCCACCGAGCGCTGTCCAAGCTCGCGGTCATGCTGCGTGACATACGCGCAGCCGCAATCCTCGAGATCGCGTGCGATGGCGTAGTCATAGTTGCCGTAGATCGTGGGGATGTCGTGCTCGGCGATCAGGGCGCAGACCTCGTTGGGGTGCGGGCCGTAGCCAACGAGGTCGCCGCCACAGAACGAGCTCTCGATGCCAAGCTCCTCGATCCGCGCGAGCGCAGCTTGCAGCGCCGGGAGGTTGCCGTGGATGTCGGTGATGACCGCAACAGAGTCGGTGCTCATGTCGTTCCTCTCGTGGCGATCAGCTCACACGTCTCAGGGCGCAGGCAGTCGCGGGCTTGCCGGTAGGCGAGCGCAAGGACGTGGGAGCGCACCCGCGCGCCGCTGAAGCTGTCGAGCACAGCCTCCGCGCAGGCGCGTATTTCGCCGGGGGGCTTGATGCTGCCGAACTCGCCATCGAGCATCGTTACGAGCATCCCGAGACGCTGATCGTGTGCGGTCTGGTCGGTGCGTATCTCCCCGAGTCGCGTGGCGATCAACTCGCGCACGCGGGCCTGGATGCCGTCGCGGATCGCTCGGACCTCAGCTATCGGCCTGCCAGCCGGGTCGGGGATATCCCAATCTTCGACGGTAGCCGGCACGTATGGGCAGGAGTCCCCGCAGCCCATCGTGATCGCCCAATCGGCGTGCAATTGCATCTCGACCGTGAGTTTCTTCGGCTTGCGTCCGGCCAGGTCAATCCCGACCTCGTGCATCGCCTCAATCACCGTGGGCCATATCTCTGCTGCTGGCTGGTTGCCCGCTGACTCGGCGCGAACGTCCTCGGGGCCGTAGCGCTCGAAGAACGCCTGCGCCATCTGCGAACGCCCGGCGTTGTGATTGCAGACGAACAGCACGTAGCGAATCGGCTGCTCGTCTCGCTGCTCCTTGCTGGTCGCGTCCTCGGTGGTCATGCAGCGAATCGTATTGCATCGACAGACATAAGTGTTATTGATATAAGTAGATTGATGCCAGTCGATTTGGAGCTGTCCCCAAAGCAGAAGCGCCCAGCAGGTGAGCGCTGTTGCGAGCCTGTCGTCTACCCCGACGTACAGCGCGACCACGCGCTGCGCATGGCCGAAGTCGCCAAGGCGCTCGGCGACCCGATCCGCCTACAGCTCGTGGACGTTCTGCGCAGGCACGCCGGAAAGGTCTGCGTCTGCGAGCTCGTGCCGCTGTTCGACATCGCCCAGCCAACGCTCTCCCACCATCTCAAGAAGCTACGCGACGCCGGGATCGTGGACTCCGAGCGACAGGGCCTATGGGCCTACTACTACGTCATCCCCGACGCACTAAAGGAGCTATCCGCATGGCTGAGCTGACCGCTGCCGAGACGACCGCCGAGGCCTGCTGCGCCCCCGAGCAGCAGGCCGATTGCTGTGAGCCGAGCACCGAGACCGACTGCTGCGACCCCACCCACGGCGAGGGCTGCGGCTGCGCCGCCGGCACCACCACCACCGCGACGCAAGCGGGCGACATGCGCGAGCAGGTGCGCGAGCGCTACGCCGCCGCTGCCGTCCAGGTCACAAGCATCGACCCCGGCGCCGGTTGCTGCGCACCGAGTGAGACCTTCGATGGCGGTAGCGAGGTCTTCGGCGCCGCGCTCTACGCGCTCGGCGACCACGAGCAGCTACCCGACACCGCCAAGCTCGCGTCCCTCGGCTGCGGCAACCCCACCGCCGTCGCCGAACTGCACGAGGGCGAGACGGTCCTCGACCTCGGCTCCGGCGGCGGCATCGACGTTCTGCTCTCAGCCAAGCGGGTCGGCCCGACCGGCGAAGCACACGGTCTCGACATGACTGAGGAGATGCTTGCCCTCGCCCGCGAGAACGCACAGAAGGCCGGCGTAGAGAACGTTGAGTTCCACAAGGGCTACATCGAGGAGATACCGCTCCCTGACGCGAGCGTGGACGTGGTGATCTCAAACTGCGTCATCAACCTCTCCGGCGACAAGCCGAAGGTGCTGCGCGAGGTCGCCAGGGTTCTGCGGCCGGGTGGGCGCTTCGCGGTCTCCGATGTGATCGCCGACGAGGACATGGACGACGCGACCCGCACCGACATGCAGGCATACACCGGCTGCATCGCCGGAGCGCTCACCCACGCCGAGTTCACCCAGGCGCTCGCCAACGCGGGCATGGTCAACGTTGAGATACGCGAGACCCACCGCGTACACCCGCAGGCAGCATCGGCGATCATCCGCGCCCGCAAGCCGATCGCGCAGGTGCCGACACCTCCGTCTTAGGCGCCTCGGCCGATGATCTGCGCGCCTTCGCCCTCGACGGCCTGACCCGCAGATTGAAGATCGGGCGTTCCCCTCGACGCCCTCTGAGCTGATGGGCATCACTCTGGGCGGCTGACCGAGTAGAGCGGCTTAGGCTACGCCCGGTCCACGCGCATACGCAAAGTGTTAGCGTATGGTACATGCCGCGAAACACTGTGGCTTACATTCGGGGCCGAGACGAAGCAAAACACCTACACGGCCGCGAGGTGGTGCGCGATGACTCATTGGAGAGAGCGCTCGAACGGATCTCGGCCGGGGAGTTCTCTGCGCTGCTGGTGGTGCGACTGGCCGCGATCGCCGGGTCGCTGCGCGAGCTGATCGCGCTGCTCGACTGGCTGGAGCGCGTCGGCGCTCGGCTAGTCGCGCTAGACGTGGGTCTGGATACTGGCTCAGCTCCCGGCCAGCTAACCGTCGCGGCGTTGAGAGAGACCGCGCGATGGGAGCACGAGCCGGGTCCAAATCGTCCGCCGCGCGGCCGGCCAGGACTGGCTTCCCACGCGCCCGAGCTGAGCGGACGAATCTCCGCGCTGCGCGAGCAGGGACTCAGCCTGCAAGCGATAGCCGACGCGCTGAACGCCGATAGAGTGCCTACACCGCGCGGCGGGAGACATTGGCGCCCGTCGAGCGTCCAGGCCACGCTGGGATACCGAAGGCCACCACCAGGCCCGCCGCTGCCGCTAGCAGCACCGCGCGCCACGAAAGAGCCGGGCGCACGCAAGCCACCAGCCGGGCCGCGTGAGCGCGGACCCGACCGGCGAGCGCCGGGACCACACGCGCGGGGAGGGCCTGGCGGACACCCGCCCCGACCACCCCACAAAAACGATCGGCCATGACCAGCCTGATCACCCGCTACGGAACGCTCGGCGTGTTCGCCTTGATGGTGCCCGAGAGTGCGTGCATCCCAATCCCAAGCGAGATCACGTTGCTGTTCTCGGGCTTCTCCGTGCGCGAGGGATGGATGACCTTCACCGGCGCGATCCTCGCTGCGACGGCCGGCAACCTCGTCGGCTCCATGATCGCCTACGGGCTGGGCGCCTCACGCCTACCGGAGCGCGTGCCCGTCGCCAGCAGGCTGTTGACTCGCTCTGAGGGCCTGCTCAAGCGACACGGAGCGCGGGGGGTACTGATCGCGCGGCTGCTGCCGCTGGCGCGCACGTTCGTCTCACTGCCAGCGGGAGCGCAGCGCGTGCCCCTGCCGGCGTTCATCACGATGACCACGCTCGGCTCGGCGCTTTGGGCGGCCGGCTTCATCGCTGCTGGCTTGGCGGCCGGCACAGCCTGGGCAGCGCTCAGCTCGATTGCTGGCCGGGTGCTTCTCGCCGCCGGGGCGATAATCGTGGCGCTCTTGCTTACGCGGCGACGAGACGGCTCACAGTAACGGAACCGCGGCAACTGAAGCAAGGGAGCTCCTCATTGGTGGGATCAACGTAACGCCAACCAGGCTTGTCGGCATAACCATAGGTCGTCGGGTCCGCCTGGCCGGGAGCCGCACTGCGAGCGTTTCATTGGAGCTCGGCGACCGACCGTGATGCACTAAACTTACATAAAAACCGACGAGTCGGTTTTACTTAGGAGAGCCGATGCCCAAGATCCGTCCCGAGACCCGCGTTGAGCGTCGCCAGCTGCTGGTTGACGCGGCGTGGCGGTGCGCAGCAATGCGTGGCTTTCGAGACCTCACTGTCGATGACGTTTGCGCTGCGGCCGGTGCGAGCAAGGGCGCGTTCTATGGGTACTTCAGGCAGAAGCAGGACCTGTTGCTCGCGCTGCTCGAGGACGACGCGGCTGCGCTCGATGGTGAGCTTGCGCAGATAACGCACAACAGCTCCTCGGGGATCGAGCGGGTGCGACGCTTTGCGCAGGTGATGCTTGCGCGTGGTGACGATCCGGCGCGTGTGCAGGTTCGCGCCGATCTTTGGGCTGAGCTGTTGACCGACGATACGGTGCGGGGCCGGCTTGCCGAGGCGACCCAGCGCAGACGGGAACTTGTGCGCTCGTGGATTGAGGAAGCGGTGCAGAGCGGCGAGCTGGTGTCGATCCCAACGAACGCACTCGCGTCGATCCTGCTCGCGCTGACCGACGGGCTGATGCTGCACGGCGCGCTTGACCCCAGCGGGTTTCGCTGGCGCAACATCCGCCGCGCGATCGACGTGATGCTAGCCGGCCTCGAGGCCGAATGACACCGGGGATGCCCGCCGCGCGAGAGGCAGGAACGGGTGGATTGCGTTGGCGAGTGCGCTTGCGGCGTTCGGTCCTCAATGGCTCGACGGGACTGACTGTGTTGGCGCTGCTTGTGGGCGTGGGCGCCGGTGTGGGAGCAGTCGCGTTCAGGTACATGATCCTCGGCGTCACCTACCTGTTGACCGGCCATCGTGACTACAGCGCCGCCGGGCACGCCGCCAACCCGTTGATACCGGGTCTCGGCATGTGGTTCGTGCTGATCGTGCCCGTCATCGGTGGCCTGATCTACGGGCCGCTCGTCTCGCGCTTCGCACCGGAGGCACGCGGTCACGGCGTGCCAGAGGTGATGCTCGCCGTCAACAAGCTCGGCGGGCGGATGCGCCCACAGGTGCCGATCGTCAAGTCGCTTGCCTCGGCGGTCTGCATAGGCTCGGGAGGCTCGGTTGGGCGGGAGGGGCCGATCGTGCAGATCGGCTCTGCGCTCGGGTCGCTGGCCGGCCAGATCATGCGCGTCCCGGAGTCAGAGCTGCGGCTGCTGGTCGCGTGCGGGGCTGCCGGTGGCATCTCAGCGACGTTCAACGCTCCGATCGCAGGAGTGTTCTTCGCGTTGGAGCTGATCTTGCGCAACTTCGAGACCCAATCGTTCGGGCTCGTCGTCCTCAGCTCGGTCGCCGCAGACGCGATCGGACGAGCAGCTTTCGGCTCACACCCATTTCTGTCGCTGCCCACGTTCAACTTCAACTCCCCGCTTGAGCTTGTCCTTTATGCGGGCCTCGGCGTGCTCGCCGCAGGCGTCGGGCTCGGTTTCGTGCGCGTCCTGTACACAGGCGAGGACATCTCAGACCGGCTGTGGGGGCATCGCCCGGACTGGCTGCGGCCCGCGGTCGGCGGTGTGCTGCTCGGGCTGCTGCTGCTCGCCGTCCCGCAGATGTACGGCGTCGGCTACCCGGTCTTGCAGAACGCGGTCGCCGGCCACTACCTGCTCCTCGCGTTGCTCGGCCTGCTTGCGGCGAAGGTGCTTGCCACGAGCCTGACAATGTGGATCGGCGGCTCAGGCGGCGTGTTCGCCCCATCGCTGTTCATGGGCGCCATGCTCGGCTCCGCCTACGGCGCCATCTTCCACCACCTCACACCGCACCTCGCCCCCGCCGCCGGGGCCTACGGGCTAGTCGGGATGGGCGCAGTGTTCGCCTCCGCCTCGCGCGCCCCGATCACGGCGGTCATCATCATCTTCGAGCTGACCGGCGACTACCACGTGATCCTGCCACTGATGTTCGCCATCGTCGTCGCCACCGCCCTCTCAAACGCGATCACACGCGACACCATCTACACGCTCAAGCTCCGCCGCCGCGGCATAAACCTGGACGCCTCGCACACAGCCAACCCGATGACGCACATCACAGTCGGCGAGGCGATGGACAACCCTCCACCCCCGCTGCGGCCACAACAGCGGCTAGGCGAGATAGTCGCGCGATTCGGCTCTGAGCGAACAAACGCCCTGCCCGTCACCGACCCGGACGGCAGGCTGCTCGGCATCGTCGCGGCAGGCGACCTGGAGCGCACGATCGCGCGAGACACAAACGGCCAGCGGAGCACCGCCTCGACACTCATGCGTGAGGCGCCCACCCTGCACGCGGACGACTCCCTAGAGCAAGCCATCCTCGCACTCGGCGCCACCGACGACGAGGCATTGCCGGTCCTCGCCCCCGAAGACGACCGGCTGATCGGATGGCTCACCCACCGCCGCGTCCTAAACGCCTACCGCCAGCATTGCGCTACCTAAATCTAAGGGCGTTCAAGCACAGTCCGCTCGGTGCGCTTCGTCAGTCGCATCGGGCCGTCGGGACGGCCTAACTGGACTCCCGCGAATGGCAAGTCGGCGGCGGTTGGTTTGGCTACGGGGTGAGGTCGTTGACTATTTGCGCGGCTGGGCGGATGTCGGATATTCGGGTCACGTTCGCGCCCGCGTACAGCGGTCCCGAATCAAGGAGACTGCGGGGTCCATCGTCCAGCGCCATCGGTGGGCCAAGGAACGGTAGTGATGGTCGCTGGATCGCAAGCCCGCGATCCTGGAGCCCTTCCGGGATACGCAGCACGACTGGCGCGGTAAGCCGGTTGACGAGCCTGATCCAGGCCGGTCCCTGCGGGTCGTGGCCGAGCCAGCGGCGGGTCGCAGCGTTCGGGATCACCCGATGCGGCGCGTCGGCCCACCCGAGCCCGAACAGCTCGGTCAGCACCGTGCTGTCGGCCTCCAGGCAGCGGCGCTTGTACTCAGGATGCGCTCGGCTCTCCTCGCTGAGAAGAAAGCGCGTGCCCAAGACGGCAGCGATCGCGCCGGCATCGAGTGCCTGGCCCACACCTGATTGGTCAACGATCCCTCCGGCCGCCAGAACCGGGACCTTGACCGCGGCCCGAATCCGCTCGACCAATTCGAGCACCGGCGTCGTACCGCGAACGTGCCCGCCGGCCTCGACGCCCTGGGCTATCACCGCGTCTGCTCCCGCCGCCTCCGCGACTCTTGCCTCATCGACTGAGCCGCACTGGTGGACCCACGTGCCCCCAGCAAGCCTCCGTGGCTCCCCCCAAAAGGTGACGATCGCGTCGGCCTCCGCCGCGGCCTGCACATGGCCTGGCCGAAGAAGCGGCAGCACGAGATTGACCGCGATTGGTCGGCCGGTGAGCCTTCGGGCCGCAGCGAGCTCCTCAGCGATCGGTGCGCGGGCGCCCCCGATCGTCCCCAGACCGCCGGCCTCCGATACTGCCGCAGCGAGCTGATGACGAGCCACAGTGCCCATCCCCGCTTGAACGATCGGCGCTGGCAAACCACGGAAGTCGACCACGGCAGTCACCCGCGAGCAGCCTACCGCCTGGGGCGTATCATCGCCCACTCAGGAGTAACCATTTGAGAGATACAGACCAAGCCACACGATTGCCAGCGACAAAAGAAAGATGACAGCCTCAAGGACATGCCAGTTTGGCCGGCGGATGTGCCACACCAGCAGTACCCCGACAGCAAGGACGAGCGCGAGCTTGACGTGAAATGTCGAGTCGCCCCACAGGTCAAGATGGAACGCCATCGCGGTGCCGGTCGCCACCAGGACGAGCAGCGCGACGAGCGTGCCATAGCCGAACCTCCGCGCGATCAGGCGCAAGCTCTCACGATCGCCTGAGCGCCGTCCAACCGGCACCACCACGGCCGCGAGCATCATCTGGCCGCCCACAAAGAACGCCATCGCCAGCACGTGCAACCAACGCACGATGAACCAAACATGGCTCAACTGACGCAGACCCCTATGCCGCGGCGGTGTGGCTCGGATGTCCGGGGCCGGGCCACGGCGCCAAGCACAGAACGAGTTGGCACTCGCTGATCGCGCGTACCTCGTGGCGCTCGCCAGGGTCGAAATGGATCAGGCTCGGCGCGGACAGCGTTCGCTCGCTCGCGCCCGCGCTCACCAGCAGCTCGCCGCGTAGGACGAACACAAGCGCGTGCTCATGGACTTGGTGCTCCTGCAGAGCCTCACCCTGGGGCAGCAGCAGCGCGATCACACGATTCGCGTCCTCGTCGGAGCGAAGGATCTGTGGACGGTGCGCCGCGACACGCAGACGATCTAGCTCCCAAACCTGCACCCGCCCGATTCTAAGCGCAGGCAGAACCCAGCGGATAGCTTGTGCGGCCAGATGCCCGACACGGCCATCAAGATCGAGGATCTGCATGTCGTGCGCGGCGGACGCCCCGTGCTCCAAGGTCTCAACCTGCAGGTCGCCAGCGGGTCGGTGACGGGTCTGCTCGGCCCAAGCGGGTGCGGCAAGTCCACGCTGATGCGCGCGATTGTCGGCGTGCAGATCATCCAGGCTGGCCAGGTGGACGTGCTCGGCGAACACGCCGGCTCCCCAAAGCTGCGCCGGCGCGTGGGGTATCTGACACAGGCCCCGTCCGTCTACACCGATCTCAGCATCGGCGAGAACCTGCGCTACTTCGCCGCGATCCTCGATGTCGGCGAGCAGCGGATCGGCGAGGTCGTCCAGACGGTCGGCCTAGCCGGTCGTGAGCACCAGGTCGTCGCCTCGCTCTCTGGCGGGGAGCGCTCGCGGGTGTCGCTTGCCACTGCTCTGTTGGGCGACCCCGAGTTGCTGGTGCTCGACGAGCCGACCGTCGGCCTTGACCCCGTACTGCGCGCCGAACTGTGGAGCACCTTTCGCCAGCTCGCCCAGGCCGGCAGCACTCTGCTGATCTCAAGTCACGTAATGGATGAGGCCAGCGAGTGCGATGAGTTGCTGCTGATGCGCGAGGGGACGCTGCTTGAGCAGAGCACGCCCGAGCAGTTGCGCGAGCGCACCGGCGAGCAGGACCTCGGCCGGGCTTTCCTGACGATCATCAAGCAGGCGTCCAGGTGAGCGCCCACATCACACTCGCCACGGCCAGGCGTGTGCTCTGGCAGATACGCCGCGACCGGCGCACGATCGCGCTGCTGCTCGTCGTGCCTGTCGGGCTGCTCGTGCTGATGCGCTACGTCTTCGACGGGCAACCCAGCACCTTCCAGGCGATCGGGGCGCCGATGTGTGGCCTGTTTCCGTTCATCATCATGTTCCTCGTCACCTCGATCGCCATGCTGCGCGAGCGCACCAGCGGCACGCTTGAGCGGCTGATGAGCCTCCCACTCGCCAAGACCGACCTGCTCGCCGGCTACGGCATCGCCTTCGGTCTGCTCGCCGCGCTGCAGGCGCTCGTCGTGTGCCTCGTCGGGTTTCTGCTGCTCGGCCTGCACGCCCCGCACGGCGCATGGCTGATCGGGTTGCTCGCCATCGGCAACGCTGTGCTCGGCATGGCCCTCGGCCTGTTCGTCAGCGCGTTCGCGCGCACCGAGTTCCAGGCCGTCCAGTTCATGCCCGCGATCATCTTCCCCCAGCTACTGCTATGCGGGCTGTTCGTAGACCGGCACGAGATGGCCAGTGTGCTCTACGGGCTCTCAAGCGTGCTGCCGCTCACCTACGCCTACGACGCGCTGGCGCGCGCTACCCATCCCCAGCCGCTCGGCGGCCGGGTCGCGCTCGATGTCGCCGTGATCGTCGGTGCGACGCTGATCGCGCTCGCGCTCGGCGCGCTCACTCTGCGGCGACGGACTGCATGAGCGGCGCACCAACTTGCGGCTCGGCGCTCAGCGGCACGGTGATCACGGGCACCGGCGAGCTTCGCAGCAGCTCGGTAGTGACCGTGCCAATCGCCTCGTGCAGCCGCGAGTGCGGCTTGGCGCCGAGCACGATCGCGCGAGCACGGTGGCGGTCAGCGGTGTCGATCAAAGCGGCGGCGGGGTCTCGGTCTGAGACCTCCGTCTCCAGCTCGATGTCAAACAGCGCTGGGTCGCCGTCGAGCATCAGCTCATCGAGGATCGCGCGGCCTTCGTCGTGGCGCACGCCGCTGCTGCTCAGCGGCGTGGGCGGCATGTGCTGCGCTCGGCAGGCGTACACGATCACGAGCTTGCCGCCCGAGAGCAGCTCGTTTGCTGCCCAGCGGGCGGCGTTGCGCGAGCCCTCGCTGCGGTCATAGCCGAGCACGAGGCACGGCCCTCCCGCGTCGCTGCCAGTGGCGGCTGAGCGGGTCATGCCGGCGTCGTCTCGCGGTCCAGGGCGTCCAGGTAGGGCGCCAGGTACTTCGTGGCGATCTTGCTCGGCGGCTCCCACGCCGGGGTGTCGCTGATCTGTGAGCTGAACCCGTGCCCGCCGGTGATCTGCGCCGTCAGATACAGCGGCTTATCGCCTGTCAGCAGCATCCCGTGGATCACGGGGTGAAACCGCTCGGGTGTCACCTGGGCACCGGCGCCCGCAGCGATCGACAGCGCGACCGTATCGGCCTGCTGGGAGCTGACGCCGCCGTGCTTGACCGGGAACTCGGTGCAGTCACCGGCCGCGTAGATGTGCTCGACATCGAGAACATGCCCGTAGGGGTCCACGCGCAAGAAACCGTGTTCGCTCAACGGGATGCCGCGCACGCTCGGGCCGTACAGCTCGGGCAGCGCGATCACGCGGTTTACGTGCAGGCGCCGGTCGCCGGGGTTGATCACCAGCTCGCCGGCACTAGGGACTTCGGCGTAGGCGGAGTGGATCGTCTGGATGCCCGCGCGGCCGAGCAGCCCCGCGACGGTGCCGCTCACGTTCTGCCCGAAGATCGCCAGCGGAGCGTCCTCGGGGGTGACGAGCGTGACCGCGAGCTCGACGCCCATGTCATAGGCGCGACCGGCGGTCATCAGCGCCAGCTCATACAGCGGCAGCGGCCAGGCCATCCTGCCAGGTGCCAGGAATGCGAGGCTCTTGATGTAGCCGCCCTCGACATCCTGAATCACGCCGTGCAGGATCTCATCCATGTGCGCCGCGTCGATCGTGACCGCGTGCTGATAGCGCGGGACGGCCTTCGCGCCGAGCGCGAGCACGAGCCGGTCGTACTCCAGCTCTACGTCTCCCTTGGTGTGGGCGACCTGCTTGTCCGGGTCCACCCATGCGAGCTCGTCGGTCACGAGCCGCGCGCCGGCGTCGCTGATGATCGGCGCGAGTTGGTAGCGGCGTGCCTGTCCCTGGGCGAACGGCTCACGCACAGTCATTGGCCGGTAGTGGAAGTCGGGGTTTGGTGCGATCACGGTCACGTCGGTCAGCTCCGGCGCGAGCTCGTGCAGCGCAAGGACGGTCTCCAGCGCCGCTACGCCGCCGCCGGCGATTAGCACTCGCTGCCTGTTGGTGTTGGTGGTTTGAGTGGTCATGCTCTGCAGGTTACGGTCGGGTGTTGGCTGTGGCAGTCGAGTAAATCCGTGTGCGCGATCGGTGGAAACTACGCAGCTGGGACCTTGTTCGACGGACGCACCCCCCACACGAGCGCGCGGGCCACGTCCAGGCTTGAGACGACGCCGAGCGGGCGGCCCGAGTCAGGGTCGGTGACGATCAGATGCGAGCACTCGTGCTCGCCCATCAGCTGCGCGGCGCGCTGAACTTCCTCGACGCGCTCGATCGTGACGATCTCGGTCGCGGCGATCTCGCCCGCTTTGCCGTCCATGCCGCCCGCGCCGACGGCGCGCATGAGGTCGATATCGGAGATGGCGCCCCACACCAGCTGCTCGGTGTGATGAGGGCCAGGCGCGAGGCCGTTGACGATCACAAAGTGGACACTGTTCTCGGCCATCAACGACGCGACCTCATGTAGCGGTGTCTCAGGCGAGCAGTCGATCACCTCGGAGTGCATGACCTCAGCGACGGCGAGTTCACTGAAATGGGCTGGGAGCGGCATTGACTTTCTCCTTGTGAGTGGGATTGGTGTGATCTGAGGTTTTCACCACGCACGCGATGTGCCATCCGCAGTAGCCGCGCGCAAGGGCTGAGGTTTTCCTCGGATAGCGCGACTGGCGTTCACTGCGGGTAGCAGGCCGCGTGGTAGCACTCGCCAGCGTGCGGGCCTCTGTCTTGGTCTGCGGAGGTGGAGGTCTTGCGTGGCTTGCCGTCCTCAACGAGGATCATCGACTCATACGCGCCGATCACGTCACCGCAGTGCACGCAATGTGGCTTCTCCGGCGTGGGGTTCGGTTTCTCAGAAGGGCTCAGGGGCTGGGGCATACGCTCGGACGGTGCCTTTTGGCTTGATCGGCGCCGATGCCGAGCGTAGGTTCTGTGCGGCCCGCTCTATCAGGGGAATCCCGCAATCCGGTGGGGCGGACTACGGGTAAGCTCCGAGGATGGCCGAGGATTCCGACGAGCGATGGCATCGACAGCTACTCGATGTCGGGCAGGCGCTTGTCACCGAGCTCGACCAGCAGGCTGTGCTCGATCGTGTCCTTGCGGCCGCAAGGGAGATCACCGGAGCGCGCTACGCCGCGATCGGCGTCCTCAACGAGGACCGCTCTGAGCTTGAGCAGTTCCTGACCGTTGGAATCGACGAGGCGACCCACCGCACCATCGGCGCGCTGCCTCGCGGCCGCGGGGTACTCGGGACGCTGATCGAACACCCCGAGCCGCTGCGCTTGACCGATGTCGGCCAGCACCCCTCTAGCTACGGGTTCCCAGCAGGGCATCCGCCGATGCACTCTTTTCTCGGCGTGCCCGTCCTCGTTCGCGGGCAGGCATGGGGCAACCTGTACCTCACCGACAAGCAGGACGGCGAGTTCACCGAGACCGACGAGCAGGCTGTCGTGATGCTCGCGCGGTGGGCGGCTGTGGCGATCGAGAACGCCCGGCTGTATGAGGTCAGCGAGCGGCGCCGCCACGAGCTCGAGAAGGCGATCCGCGGGCTGGAGGCCACGCGCGACATCGCCGTCGCGGTCGGCGGCGAGGTATCGCTCGGGCGCGTGCTTGAGCTCATCGTCAAGCGGGGCCGCGCGCTCGTCGGTGCGCGTAGCCTCGTGATCATGCTGCGCGAGGCAGAGGAGCTAGTCGTGCACTCCAGCGCCGGGCACGCCGAGGACATGCGAGGGGTCCGCCTGCCGGTCGCCAGCTCGACCTCCGGGCAGGTACTTCAACGCGGTCGTCCCGAGCGGATCACGGACGTGGCCGCTCGCCTACGGATTGCTCCACGCGAGTTCGGGGTGCCCGACGCGCAGACCGCGCTGCTGGTGCCGATGGTTCATCGCGGCGAGGCGCTTGGCATCCTCGCGGCCTTCGATCACGGCGCAGACCAGGACGTGTTCAGCGAGGACGACGAGCAGATGCTGCGCCTGTTCGCGCTCAGTGCCGCGACGGCGGTGGCGCTCGCGCAGAGTGTGCAGGCCGACCGGCTGCGCAGCTCGCTAGCCGCTGCCGACGCGGAGCGGCGCCACTGGGCCAGGGAGCTGCACGACGAGACGCTGCAGAGCCTCGGCGGACTTCGCCTGCTGCTCGCCACCGTGCTCGCGCAGGACGACCTCAACCCGACACGGGACGCGATCGGCGAAGCTGCCGAGCACATCGAGCGGGAGATCGAAAACCTCCGCGCGATCATCACCGAGCTGCGGCCCGCCGCGCTGGACGAGCTCGGTCTCAGAGCAGCAATTGAGGCGCTGCTAGACCGCCACCGCGAGCAGAGCGGAGCCACCATCGACAGCGACCTTGACCTACCCGCTCGTGCGGGCGATCACGAGAACATAGACCCTGAGATGCAGACCACTGTCTACCGGCTGCTGCAGGAGGCGCTCACGAACATCACCAAGCACGCCCGCGCCAACACCGTCCGCGTAACGCTCAAACAGAGCGACGGCGAACTGTCGATCGAAGTGCAGGACGACGGTCAAGGATTCGACACCAGCGCTCAGAGCAGCGGCTTCGGGCTCCTCGGAATGCACGAGCGGGTCGGCTTGGCCGGCGGCACGCTCAGCATCAGCTCGGACTCCGGCGGGACGCTCCTGGCAGCGCGTGTGCCGCTGCGGGCTGCCGCCGCTATGGGAATCTCAGGTGCCCAGCAGGCCGCGTCGTAGCGCGTAGCGCACCAGCTCCGCGCGGGTCCGCAGGCCGAGCTTGCTGTGGATGTGTGCCCGGTGGGTCTCGATCGTGCGCGGCGAGATGTGCAGTTTGCGGGCGATCTCCACAGTGGTGTAGCCGAGCACGATCAGCCTGAGCACTTCGACCTCGCGCACCGTCAAGTCGTCGGTCGTCAGCGAGCGGTGAAGCGCAGCCAGGCGAGCCGCGACGCTGGGGCTCAGATATTCCTCGCCGCGGGCCGCGGAACGCACGGCCTCGAGCAGATCGGTATCGGCGCAATCCTTCCAGACGAACCCCAGCGCGCCGGCTGCAATCGCACGCTGCGCGAAGGCGGGGTTCTCCTCCATCGTGACGACCACGATCTGCGTGTCGGGGACGCGCTCGCGCAGCTGGCCGATCGTCTGCAGGCTCGTCATGCCGGACATACCCAGGTCGAGCACCAGCACATGCGGCTGCTTGTCATGCACATGGGCAGCAGCGCCCGTCAGGTCGTCGGCTTCGGCGACCACCTCGATGTTCTGCTCGCTCTCCAGCAGCAGACGCAAGCTACGGCGCATCAAGGCGTGATCGTCGGCCACCACGACCCGGATTGGGGCAGTCGCCGACGCCGGCGCCGCATCCACAGAGACAGTCGGAGCCAGCTGCAAGTGTCCAGACATGCTCCGACCCTATGTGCTCGCCGGTGCCGTGCCCACGGGGGAAACGCCCTTACACGTGGCGGGAAAGCACGGACTAGAGACAGTGCTACAAGCACACCGGCTTCCCGTGTGTAGAGCAATCTGCCGGTCAACGGCGCGCGTCAGCGCCGCCGTCTGCGCCTCGATGCTCTGTTCGCAATCGACCGCGAGCACGCACTCCTCGGGTAGCTCATCCAACGCCTGGAAACGATCAAACTGCGCAGCGACAACCTCGGGCGTCGCGTCTGAAACCCGCTCGGGGCTCTGCATCCGCCTGGCGGCCCGCGCGAGCGCCGTCTGCAGCGTCACCTGGCACTGGACGGCCAGGAAGCTCACACCGTCGCGGCGCAGCACGGCAAAGAGCGCCGCACGCTCGCGGCGCGTGTGGCAGGTGGCATCGACAATCACGCCACCACGGCCCTCCAGGCGCGCGAGCGCCTCGCGGGCCAACGACAGGTACACCGCTCGGGTGAACTCCTGGGTGTAGTGCTCGGGTCTCGCACGCTCGCTGAGTTCCACCCCCGCGAGACGCTTTCGCAGCACATCGGAGGAGACGACCGGCAGCCGTGAGTGACGAGCGAGGTGGCTGGCCAGCGTCGACTTGCCGCTCGCTGCCGGCCCACAGACCACGATCACTACCGGGCCGCGAGCCCGCCAGCACAACCGCTCCGCCAACCCCCACAGACGCTCGGCCTGTGCCCGCTCCCGGCGCCGCAGCGCGCCGTGATGCGTACCGGCTGCAATCAACGCCACCTTGGCGCGCACGAGCGCCCAATAGGCGCTGTAGAAGCAGCCAAGCCGCTCGCTGCCCGGATCAGCCCCCGCGTGCCGGTAGGCGCGCGCCAGCTCCCGCGCGGCCCAGCGCCGGCCGTGAGCTTCCAGGTCCATCGCCAAGAACGCCAGATCGCGTGCAACGTCCATCTGGCGCAGCGCCGGGTCGAACTCGATCCGATCAACCACACGGACCTGCGGGCCGAGTAGTACGTGCTCGCAGCGCAGGTCCCCGTGCCCGTCGCGCACCAGCCCCCGCTCGACGCGCCGCTCAAGCTCACGGGTATGAGCAGCCACGAACGTCTCGCCGAACCCGCGCATCGTCTCCACCTGCCAGCGGGAAGGGAACGGCAGGCGTTCGATCTCCCGCATATTCAGCCTCCAACTGTCCAGCAACTGCTCTGGCCTGTCCGCGGCAAGTGCGGGTGAGCGCTGGTGAAACTCGGCCAGGCACTCAGCGACCTGCTGTATATGCGAGCGCGTGAGAGAACTCGCCTGGATCGCGCCCAGCAGCGTGTGCGCCTCCTCGAAGCGGCGCATCACGACCGCATACTCCACCGCGCCAGGGCTCTCCTCCGGTGCGAAGCGAAACCCTCCGGGGCCGTAGAGGATCGCCCGCACCCCGAGATAGATGCCGGGAGCCAGCTCGCGGTTGACGGCAACCTCCTCACGGCACGCCGCGCGCCTGCGCGCGAGTGTGCCGTAGTCGAGGAAGGCGAGCCGCACAGGCTTCTTGATCTTGTAGGCACGCTCGCCGGCCACGAACACCCAAGAAGCATGGGTCTCGTGCACCTGCACCGCCGGGCGCCCTGGATACATCGCCGGATCGCCCAGGGCTTGCACGACCGACAAGCTGGCCGCTCCGTCGCGCTCAACGCCAGCATCATGCTCGGGGTGGCGCACGGTGCTCATACGCCAAGCACTGCTGTCAGTCGGCGGCGACGCTCGCCGACGCGCCTTCAAGGCTGGCTGGCTCGCCTGCGACCGGCTCGCAGCCGCGTGGCATCACCAGCACCGGACAGTGAGCCTCCCGCATCACCGCTGCGGACACGCTGCCCAGCAGCGCGTGACGCACCGGCCCATAGGCGCGGGAGCCGAGCACAAGAAGATCCAACTCACGGGAGCGCTCCACCAGCACATCAGCGGCGTTGCCTTCGACGGTCTGCGTATGGACGGGTACGCCACCGGCAAGCTCCGTCACCGCGCCCTGCAGGCTCGCCTTCGTCGCGGCAGTACGTTTCGGCTTCGAGCTCTGAAACCATCGCCGCCTGCGCCGCATAGCTCCTGACGAACAGGCTCAGCCCGGACGCGGCGATCACGCTCAGCTCCCCATCGAAGACCTGAGCCAGCTCATCGCCCGACCGCAACGCCGCCTTGCCCTCGGCGGAGTCGGTATAGCCCACGCCGACACGCCGCAGCCTGCCGGTATCGCGGTCGGCGTAGCCGGCGGGCGCCACCAGCACCGCGCACGGCGCACCGTGCACCATGCGCTCCATCAGATCGACGTGCAGATGTCCGGCGATCCCCTCGCGCGCCGCACCGATCACGATCAGCTGCGCGTTCTCATAGCTGGCCATGCTGTGCAGAGCGTGGATCGGCCACGACGAGCTGCTCCAGTGATAAGTCGCGTGCGCCAGCATCTCGCTATCCGGCATGAGCGCCCTCAGCTCCGCACGGATAGCCTCCTCGGCCGCCTGCGCAGGCTCAGAGGAAAGCAGCGGGCTGTAGGGGTAGACGACCGTCACCTCGCTGCCCAGCGCAGCCACGATCTGCCCACACAGCTTTACCGCGTCATGCCCAGCCTCGTCGTCTGAGTAGCCCACTACGATCTTTTCCAACACGGCTAGGCCCCTTTCACACAGTTCGCTTATATCCAGCCCGCAACGGTAAAGGCGCACGAAGATCATCTCCATCGGTAATCCCCTGCGCTCGTTACGCGGCATTCCACGGACCCCGCCAGAGGCATCCGCAGCGGTGCGGCGCTCCCGCCGACACGTCAGGGAAAACCCCGGATGCCCAGCCTACGGGAACGCCAGATGCTTGTTGCATGTCCGTGATCGCCCTTGAACCCAACCAGCCGGCAACCCTTCCACAGCAAGGCTCGCCCGACCCAGCAATCCATACCGAGGGGCTCTCCAAGCGCTACGGGAGCACCCTCGCGCTGGACGCGCTTGACCTGACCGTCGGCAGGGGAGAGGTGTATGGGTATCTCGGCCCCAACGGGTCGGGCAAGACCACCACGATCCGGCTGCTGCTGGGGTTGCACCGGCCCAGCGCGGGACGGGCGCAGTTGTACGGCTGCGACGCCTGGCGTGACCCGGTGGCCGCGCACCGCCATGTCGCATACGTCGCGGGAGAGCCATTCCTCTGGCCTGGGCTGACGAGCGCCGAGACGTTCGAGTTCTTTGCGCAACTGCACGGCGGCGTCGATGCCGCCTACCGCGAGATGCTCGTAGAACGCTTCCAGCTAGACCCGCACAAGAAGATCAGGGCGCTGTCGAAGGGCAACCGCCAGAAGGTGCAGTTGATCGCGGCACTCGCCAGCCGCGCCGAGCTGCTGCTGCTGGACGAGCCCACGAGTGGTCTTGACCCATTGATGGAGGTTGCGTTCCGCGACTGCGTGAAGGAAGCCAAGGAGCGCGGGCAGACCATCTTCCTCTCCTCGCATATCCTCAGTGAGGTCGAGGCGCTGTGCGACCGCGTAGGCATCCTGCGAGAGGGCAAGCTCGTGGACGAGGGCACCTTGCAGGAGCTGCGCCACCTCGCCGCGCAGACGGTGGAGGTCACGTTCACCGGCCAGGCGCCCACGCTCCCGCCGCTGGCGGGCGTGCAGGTCCAGAGTGCAGGGCCGAACGCGCTGCGCTTTGAGGTCTCAGGCAGCGTCGGCCCGTTGATCGCGGCGCTCGCCGAGCATCCGGTGGCCACGCTGACCAGCCGCGAGCCTTCACTCGAGGAGATATTCATTCACCACTACGACGGTTCCAAGGACCGTGGCGGCGAATAGCAGAGCGCTCGTGCGCAGTCTGCCGCGAGCGGCACCCGCCGGTCGCGCGCCTGTGCTTGCGTTGGCGCGGCGGGCGTTCCGTGACGCGCGTGTGCGCACGATCTCCTTCGTGTACCTGTTCGCGCTCTACGCCTACATCCAGCCGATCGGCTACCGCGACGGGTTCCCCACGCTCGCCGAGCGTGTCGGGTTTGCCCACAGCTTCTCGAACAACAAGGCGGTGCGCCTGTTCTACGGCGAACCGCACAACCTGTTGAGCGTGAGCGGCTACACCGCGTGGCGGGTCGGCGGGACGCTTGCGATCTTCGCCGCGATCTTCGGTTTGTTCGCCGCCGTGAGAGCGTTGCGCACCGAGGAGGACGCAGGCCGCCAGGAGCTGGTGCTCGCTGGGATCGTCGCGCGGCGCACGTCATACCTGTCCTCGATCGCCGCGATTGCGGCTGGCACCGTGCTGTTGTGGGCCGGTGAGTCGGCGGGGTTCATCGTGGCCGGGCTGCCGGCCGGCGGCTCGATGTATCTCGCGCTGGCCACGGTGTCGATCGTGCCGGTGTGCGCGGGCGCGGGCGCGCTGGCAAGCCAGCTTGCGCCGACGCGGAGGATGGCGCTGGAGCTGGGCGGCGCGGTCCTCGGCGTGTGGTTTCTGCTGCGCGTGATCGCCGACACCGCCAGCGGCGTGACCTGGCTGCGCTGGTTGACGCCGCTTGGATGGGCCGAGCAGTTGCGCCCGTTCGCCGGCGCAAAGCCGCTCGTGCTCGTCCTCCCGGTTGCCAGTGCCGCACTGCTGCTCTGGCTCGCGGCACGGATCAATGCCAGCCGTGACATCGGCACAGGGGTCCTGCCCGCACGCGAGCGCGCCGAGCCGCGCCTTGGGCTCCTGTCCTCGCCGATGGCGCAGGCGCTGCGCTCTGAGCGCAGCAGCCTGATCGTGTGGCTCGCCAGTGTCGGAGCGTTCGCCTACATCCTCGGCGTGGTCGCCAAGAGCAGCTCCTCCGCGGGGATCTCGAAGAACCTCAACCGTGAGCTCGGCAAGCTCGGCACCGGCTCGATCGTCACACCCACCGGGTATCTCGGCTTCACGTTCATCTTCTTCGTCCTGGTCATCAGCGTGTTCGCGTGCGCGCAGATCGGCATGGCACGCCACGAGGAGGCAGAGCAACGATTGGAGACGCTGCTCTCGCTCCCGGTCGCTCGCCGCCGCTGGCTCGGCGGGCGCATGGCACTCGCGGCGTGTGCCGCCGCCGCGATCTCCCTGACGGCGGGGCTGCTGGCGTGGGTCGGCGCCGAGTCCGGTGGGGTCAGCCTCTCGCTCGTCAAGATGATCGAGGCTGGCGCGAACTGCCTGCCCGTCGCCCTGCTGTTCCTTGGGCTCGCGGCGCTTGCCTACGCGATCGTGCCGCGAGCAAGCTCCGCGATCGCATACGGACTGCTGACCGTCGCGTTCCTGTGGGATCTCGTCGGCTCGCTGCTCGGCGTCCCGAAATGGCTCGTCGAACTGACTCCGTTCACGCACATCGGGCTGGTGCCCGCACAGCCTTTCCGCATCGGTGACGCCGCGATCATGCTCGCCATCGCCGCGGCCTGCGCGCTCGCAGCAGCATGGGTCTTCGCCCGACGCGACCTGACAGGCGCGTGAGGAGGATGAGCCCGTGTTGCAGAAGGTAGCCGTCGGGCGCTGGTCGCTGGACGCCTATGAGGGCATCGCGCCGGCCCCGATCCTCGAGGAGCTGCGCGAGCACGCACGCACACTGCGCGGCGCGCGCATCCTGCACGTCAACGCCACCCCATACGGCGGCGGCGTCTCCGAGCTGCTGCGCTCGTGCGTGCCGCTGCTGCGCGACCTCGGCCTGACGGTCGACTGGAAGGTGATCGGCGGCGACCAGGACTTCTTCCACGCCACCAAGGCGCTGCACAACGCGCTGCAGGGAGACCCGCACGCACTCACCGTCGATGAGCAGAACGCATACCGCAGGTGCATCGAGGAGAACGCCGCCACCCTGGACGGCGGCTATGACTTCATCATCATCCACGACCCACAGCCCGCCGGGCTGCTACGCGCGCACGGCAAGAAGGACGCGCGCTGGGTGTGGCGCTGTCACATCGACACCAGCGAGCCCAACCCCGACGCCTGGCGGTTCCTCGCCCCATTCCTGGAGGGCTTTGACGCCGCGGTGTTCACGATGAGCGAGTTCGCGCCGCCCGACCTGCCCGTGGGGCGCGTGGAGGTGATCGCGCCAGCGATCGACCCGCTGAGTCCCAAGAACATCGACCTCGACCCGCTCCTCGCCAGCCAGATCCTCGACTGGATCGGCATGGAGATCCCAGGCAGGCTGATAACGCAGGTCTCGCGCTTTGACCAGTGGAAGGACCCGCTCGGCGTGATCGACGCCTACCGGCTCGTGCGCGAGCAGATCCCAGACCTGCAGCTCGCGCTCGTCGGGTCGATGGCGCTCGATGACCCCGAGGGCTGGGATGTCTACCGGCAGGTCTCAGACGCCGCCAACCACGATCCGCTGATCCACGTCTACACCAACCTCACCGGCGTCGGCAACGTCGAGGTCAACGCCTTCCAGCGGCTCTCGGAGGTGGTCGTGCAGAAGTCGATCCGCGAGGGCTTCGGGCTCGTCGTCTCAGAGTCGCTGTGGAAGGGCACGCCCGTGGTCGCCGGTCATGCCGGTGGCATCCCGCTGCAGGTCCCCGAGGGCGTCGGCGGCCTGCTCGTCGGTAGCACCGAGGAATGCGCGCAGGCGCTGCTCAAGCTACTGGACGATCAACAGCTGCGCGATCGCCTCGGCCAGAGCGGACGCGAGCACGTGCGCGAGCACTTCCTGCTGCCAAGACTGCTGATGGAGGAGCTGCGGCTGCTCGCAACGCTCGACTCCGCGGGCGGCGGCCCGCCCTGACCGGGGGAGAAGAACCAGTGCCCCTGCCTGCTGATACGGCCGATCGCGGGTCCACCGAGCCCTCGGTCGAGTTCGACGCGACCGAGAGCGCCGAGCTGCTGCTGCGCGACCTGCGCAGCTCGCGCACGGGCCTCTCCACGAGCGAGGCGCAGCGACGGCTGCTGCAGTACGGCCCCAACGAGCTGCGCCGCCGCGGCGGGGTGAAGTGGCCGGGCGAGCTCGCGCGTCAGCTGACCCACCCGTTGGCGCTTTTGCTGTGGCTGGCCGCGGCCCTGTCATTCGCCGTGGGCAGCCAAACGATCGCGGTCGCGGTGCTGCTCGTGATCCTGCTCAACGCGCTGTTCGCGTTCATCCAGGAGATGCAGGCAGAGCGCGCCGTGGAGGCCCTGGCGCAGTTCCTACCCCAGCACGTCACCGTCCTGCGCGACGGAGCACCAGCCTCCATCCTGGCCGCCGAGCTGGTGCCGGGCGACATCGTGCTTGTCGAGGAGGGCGACCGCATCGCCGCCGACATGCGCCTGATCTCCGGTGGCGTGGAGGTCGACATCTCGACGCTCACCGGCGAGTCCGCTCCGGTGCTGCGCTCCGTCGAGCTGATCGACACCGGCGTCCCGCGGATCGAGGCGCGGGACCTGCTGTTCAGCGGCACGAGCGCCACCGGCGGAGAGGCCCAGGGCCTCGTGTTCGCCACCGGGATGCACACCGAACTGGGGCGCATCGCCGCGCTCTCAGAGCGAGTCAAGGAGGAGCCGAGCCCGCTTGAGCGCCAAGTTCGCAAGGTCGCCTGGCTGATTGCCGGAATCGCCATTGCGATGGCCGTCGCCTTCGTCCCGGTCGCAATCTTCGGAGCCGGCCTGTCCTTCACCAACAGCGTCGTTTTCGCGGTCGGCCTGCTGGCCGGCAACGTGCCCGAGGGGCTGCTGCCGGTCATCACGCTGGCGCTGGCGGTCGCGGTGCGCCTGCTTGCCCGCCGCGGCGCGCTCGTCAAGCGTCTCAGCGCCGTGGAGACCCTCGGCTCCACCGATGTGATCTGCACTGATAAGACCGGCACCCTGACCCAGAACCAGATGCGGCCCGTCGCGGCCTGGACGCTCGCAAACGAAATCTCGCTCGACCCCGACCGGACATCAGGCCAGCCGCCGAGTGGCAGCGATGCCGCTCTCACAGCCCTGGCCGAGACCGCCGCCGCCTGCAACAACGCTCACCTGAACACCGACGGCAATAGCAGCGGAGACCCAACCGAGATCGCGCTGCTCATCGCGGCGCAGACGCTCGGTGCCGGCGTTGACGCGGCCAGCCGCGAGCACACACGCGCTCACCAGTACAACTTCGACGCGCAACGCAAGCTGATGTCCACCATCGACACCGGCGAAGACCACGACTGGCTGCACAACAAGGGCGCCCCCGAGTCAGTGCTGCCAAGGTGCACCACCGTGCTCCAGCCCGATGGTGAGCAGCACCCGATGCAGCCCACTGAGCGTGAGCGCGTAACCAGCCAGGTGGAGAGCTTCGCCCGCCAGGGCCTGCGCGTGCTGGCGCTCGCACGCAAGCCCCTCGCGCACGGCGGGCCGTCGCTCCGCCGCGAGGACGCCGAGCGTGAGCTGTGCCTGCTCGGCCTGGTCACGATGCGCGACCCACCCCGCCCCGAGGTTGCCGAGGCGGTGGACCGCTGCCATCGCGCCGGCATCCGCATCGTGCTGATCACCGGCGACCACCCCCTGACCGCGGCAGCGATCGCTGGCCAGGTCGGGATTGGCGGCACCGAGCCACTGATCGTCAATGCGCAGGAGTTCGATCACCTGCACGAGCAGGAGGTCAAGGACATCCTCGCCACCGGACGCGAGGTGATCTTCGCCCGCGCTTCACCGGAGACCAAGCTGCAGATCGCCGAGGCCCTGCGCGGCCAGGGTCACGTGGTCGCAATGACCGGCGATGGCGTCAACGACGCGCCTGCGCTGCGCACTGCCGATATCGGTGTGGCGATGGGCCGCTCGGGCACCGACGTTGCCCGCGAGGCATCGACAATGATCCTCACCGACGACAACTTCGCCACGATCGTCACGGCGGTCGAGGCGGGCCGCCAGGTCTACGACAACGTTCGCAAGTTCATCCAGTACATCTTCGCTCACGCCACCCCCGAGGTCGCGCCGTTCCTCGTGTTCGCGCTCAGCGGCGGAGCGATCCCGCTGCCGCTCACCGTGCTGCAACTGCTCGCCTTCGATGTCGGCTCAGAGACGCTGCCATCGCTCGCGCTCGGCCGCGACCCGATCGAGCCCGGCAGCATGGAGCGTCCGCCACGACCACGCTCAGAGGGAGTGATCCAGCCACCGATGCTCCTGCGCGCCTGGCTGTTCCTCGGCGTCATGGTCGCCGGACTCTCACTCACCGGCTTCTTCTACGTCCTTGACCGTGCCGGCTGGCACACAGGCGCCCCCGTCGGCGCCGGCACACCGCTTCACCACGCCTACCTGCAGGCCACCACGATGACGTTCCTGGGGATGATCGCCGGGCAGATCGGCACCGCGTTCGCCGTGCGAACCCGACGCGCCTCGCTGCTATCCATCGGCGTCCTCAGCAACCGCTACCTGCTCGGCGCGATCATCGCCGAGCTGGCGCTCGCCGCCATCTTCATCTACACGCCGCTGATGCAGTCGCTGCTCGGAACCGCGGCGCTGCCCGTACACGATCTCCTGTTCCTGCTCCCATACCCGTTCATCGTGTGGGGCGCCGATGAGCTGCGCCGCTGGCTGCTACGCCGCCACGCCCGAGCGTAGGCTGTGTGCTCGACACGGGCTAAGTGCTGACAGCTCCAGGCAGTACCTCATCTATCGCGGCGACGAGCTGCTGATGCCGATCACGCGGCCACCCGTTGTAGGACAACACGTAGCTGAGCGTCTCGCAGTAAGCCACAATCGCAAACCGCGCACGGTTTCGATGCTCCTCGAGCGTGACACGCGAGATGAGCGTCTCCTGTCCCTCGATCTCGTCCTTCACCCACATTTCGGCGTGGGGATACATCGTCGGATGGGAGATGTTTGAGACATAATCGTAGACACCCCGGTCGTCTGCGACGGGCGGGTCCGACCTCAGATGAGTGAAGATCGAAGCCACGCAGTCAATCGGTCCCGGTCTGGTCTGTTTGCGAAGAACGAATCGCCCATGCTTGTCTTCTATCGGCTCGCCGAAGACCTGGCGCACTTGTTCCTTGAGCCGCGAGTATGCGGCGGCCGCGTCCTTGTAACCATCGTTGTCAGTGCCGAGCAGATGCTTTGTCGTCTTCTTTTGCTCCTCGGCGCTGAACAGCAACTCAAGGAGTGCGCGGGCCAGTCGGTCCTCGACTGACTGCTTCTCGTCACCAAGCAGCCAGAACACCTGGGCGCAGTGCTCCACTACACAGCGGATGAGCGCCGGCGGAGGGATCAACACCTCTCGTTGACTGTAGAGAGCACCAAGCGCACCAAGATGCTCGGCAGCGACCGACACGTAGAAGTAGGTCAGCAAACTGATGAGAAAGGACGTCTGCGCCGGGTACGGCGGCTGATGCTCGGCAAGCCGCTGCGTGTCGCGCTGCGCCGGCGAGCCCTCGGCTGGCCGCCATTGTGTGTCTTCCGCAACAGACCGAAACGAAGACCTGCAGGCATAGAACGCGGTCGCTATCTCATCCAGGCCAGCCGCGAACTCCTCGTCATAGGGCCGATAGCTCACCGGCCCAGCATAGAGTTAGTAAGAGCCAAGTCATGCCTGCGATCGCTCTGCAAGCACATTCCTGACCTGCCGGGCGATCTCAAGATCCTCCCGGCTGGCCAGCACGAGCACGCTGACGCCCGTTGCACCCGTGCCAATCTCAGCGTCCCCGGACGCCTGCCGGTTGCCAGTCTCATCGAGGCTCACACCCAGAAACCCAAGACCGTCGGCGGCGAGAGAGCGCACCGCCGGCGAGTGCTCGCCAACACCGCCCGTGAAAACGAGTGCGTCAAGGCCGGCGAGCGCCGCCGCCATCGCTGCGATTCCAGCGCGCAGCCGATGGACATACACATCCAAGGCCAGGCGCGGCGCGGGCTCACCAGCACAAGCACCGGCGACGATCTCACGCATGTCTGCGCTGCCCGCCAGGCCAAGCATCCCGGAGCGATGCTCCAGCGCGTCGGCGAGCTCGTGCGCGGAGAGCTGCTCGTGGTCCATGAGCCACAACAGCATCCCCGGATCGACGCTGCCCGAGCGGGTCGCCATCACCAGGCCCTCAAGCGGGGTGAAACCCATTGTCGTGTCGAGCGAGCGGCCGTCCTCGATCGCGCACAGCGAAGCTCCCGCCCCGAGGTGACAGCTGACGATCCGCAGCCCCGAAGCGTGCCGTTTGAGTAGCTCAGGTGTGCGCCGCGCTACCCACGAGTGCGAGAGGCCGTGGAAGCCGTAGCGGCGAAGCCCCCAGCGCTCCCGCCACACCCCAGGCAGCGCATAGGTCGCGGCGGCATCCGGTAGAGAAGCGTGAAAAGCTGTGTCAAAGCACGCGACCGCTGGCAGCCCTGGAAGCATCTCCGTCACTGCATCCAGCGCCGCGAGCGACTTAGGTTGGTGAAGCGGCGCAAGGTCGCACAGCTCGCGCATCCCCGCCTCCACATCGGCGTCGATCCTCACCGCCTCGCGGAAGCGCGCGCCTCCGTGGACGATGCGATGCCCAACAGCGTCCGTTTCGCGCAGCACCGTGTCCAGCGCGGCCCGGAGCTGATCCGGGTCCACCTGCGCGCGAGGAGCATCGAGCTCCCGCGCGGCGATCACAGTGTCATCGCCGTCGATCAGCGTCAACTTCAGGCTGCTGGAGCCCGCGTTGACGACCAGGACCCGCATCGCCGAGGCTATGTTGATCGAGCCTCGCTCGGGCCGGGCCAGCACCAGTCTGTGACATCGGGCGGGTCCTGCCCATGCTCGCGTGTGTAAGCCCTGTGGCGCAGCCGCTCGTCCACCATCTCCTGGCGGATATGAGCTGCGTGCTCGGCCAAGCCGGGCACCCTGTCGATCACATCCATCACGAGATGAAAGCGGTCGAGGTCGTTGAGCATCACCATGTCAAACGGCGTCGTGGTGGTGCCCTCCTCCTTGTAGCCACGGACGTGGAAGTTGGCATGGTTGGTGCGCTGATAGGTGAGACGGTGAATCAGCCAGGGGTAGCCGTGGTAGGCGAAGATCACCGGCCGCTCGGTCGTGAACAGCGCGTCGAACTCCGCGTCGGGCAGCCCGTGGGGATGCTCGGTGTCGGGCTCCAGTCGCATCAGATCAACAACATTGACCAGCCTCACCTTGAGCTCAGGCAGACGCTCGCGCAGGATCGCCACCGCGGCGATGCTCTCAAGGGTCGGGATATCCCCGGCGCAGCCGAGCACCACATCGGGCTCCAGCTCGCCGTCGCTGCACGCCCAATCCCACATGCCGACCCCCCGCGTGCAATGCGCGACCGCCTCGTCCATCGTCAGATAGTTGAGTGAGGGCTGCTTGCCGGCGACGATCACATTCACATAGTTGCGGCTGCGCAGGCAATGGTCAGCGACAGACAGCAGACAATTCGTGTCCGGCGGCAGGTAAACGCGCACGACCTCTGCCTTCTTGTTGATCACGTGGTCGATGAACCCTGGGTCCTGGTGTGAGAACCCGTTGTGATCCTGGCGCCAAACGTGCGAGGAGAGCAGATAGTTCAGCGATGCCACCGGCGCGCGCCACGGGATGCCGCGCGTCACCTTCAACCACTTCGCGTGCTGATTGAACATCGAGTCCACGATGTGGATGAACGCCTCGTAACTGTTCAGCAGACCATGCCGACCCGTCAACAGATAGCCCTCAAGCCAGCCCTGGCAGAGATGCTCGCTCAAGACCTCCATCACACGCCCGTCGGGCGCGAGGTGATCGTCGCTGTCCAGACGTTCGGCGTCCCACGCGCGGTTCGTGACCTCGAACACGGCGCCCAAGCGGTTGGATGCCGTCTCGTCAGGACCCATGATGCGGAGGTTCGCCGGGTTGGCGCCGATCGCATCGCGCAAGAACGCGCCGAGCACCCGCGTCGGCTCGCTGATGCTCGCCGTCGGCGCGGGCACCTCGACGGCGTAGTCGCGGAAGTCGGGCAGCTCAAGATCGCGCAGCAGCACACCGCCGTTGGCGTGCGGGTTCGCGCCCATGCGCCGCTCACCCTCGGGCGCGAGCGCCGCCAGCTCCGCCCGGAGCGCACCATCCTCGTCGAACAGCTCCTCGGGACGGTAGGAGCGAAGCCACTCCTCGAGCTGACGCAGGTGCTCGGGATTCCCAGCAAGGTCGGCGAGCGGAACCTGATGGGAGCGAAACGACCCCTCCGCCGGCAGCCCGTCGACCACCTTCGGGCCGGTCCAGCCCTTCGGGGTGCGCAGCACGATCATCGGCCAGCGCGGACGCCCCGAGTCGCCATCCTCGCGGGCGCGGCGCTGGATCTCCGCGATCTCCGCCGTGACCTCATCCAAGGTCGCGGCCATCAACTGGTGCATCGCCGCAGGCTCATCGCCCTCCGACGAACCGCGGCGCGTAGCCGTAGCCCTCCAGCAGGCTGCACAGCTCCCCGGGGAGATGCGCGCCAGCACAGTCGGGTTGGCGATCTTGTAGCCGTTTAGATGCAGGACCGGGAGCACCGCACCGTCACGGGCCGGGTTCAGGAACTTGTTGGAGTGCCAGCTCGTCGCCAGCGGTCCCGTCTCGGCCTCGCCGTCGCCGACCACGCAGCAGACCAGGAGGTCGGGGTTGTCGAACGCCGCGCCGTAGGCGTGCGCGAGGGAGTAGCCAAGCTCGCCGCCCTCGTGGATCGACCCCGGCGTCTCTGGCGCCACATGGCTTGGGATGCCGCCAGGAAAGGAGAACTGGCGAAACAGCCTGCGCAGGCCCTCCTCGTCGTGGCCGATGTGGGGGTAGACCTCGCTGTAGGTGCCCTCCAAATACACGTTCGCAACCACACCCGGCCCGCCGTGGCCAGGCCCTGTGACATAGAGGGCGTTCAGGTCACGCTCGCGGATAACGCGGTTCATGTGCGCGTAGAGGAAGTTCAAGCCAGGGGTCGTGCCCCAATGCCCGAGCAGGCGCGGCTTGACGTGCTCGATTCGCAGCGGCTCGCGCAGCAGCGGATTGTCGAGCAGGTATATCTGGCCGACCGACAGGTAGTTCGCCGCCCGCCAATAGGCGTCCAACGCCGCGAGCTGCCGCTCCGACAACGGCGCGGCGCTCACAACGCCCTCGGGCACGCCGGCACTCCAGCTATCGCATGAGGAACCATGCCGGGATTGTCGTTCACGACGCTCACCGACGGCTCCGCGCCATCCTGAAGCATCGCTCCGTAGAAACCCGCACGAGCTGAAGTGCCCGCCCCGGAGGCGACAGCGGCGCACGAAATCTAGTCTGCTCAGCAAGCCCAGCAAAGGAGATGACGATGTTCAACAGCACGCTCGTAGGAGTTGACGGCAGGGCAGGCGGCCGTGACGGCATCGCCCTCGCCTCACGCCTGACAAACCCCGATGGCACGCTCACGCTCGCGCACATACACCCAGGCCGTCTGCGCCCCTCGCACGCGATCTCCCCAGGACTGATCCGCGAGGAGCGCGAGGCCGCCAGCACCCTGCTCGAGAGCGAGCGCGACAGCGCCGGCGTGCAGGCGCAGCTGATCAACATCGAAGCGCTCAGCCCCGGCCGCGGCCTGCACGAGCACGCAGAAGCCCAGGGCGCCGACCTGCTCGTCGTCGGGTCCTGCAGCCACGGCGCGCTCGGCCGCGCGATGCTCGGGGACGACACCCGCGCCGCGCTCAACGGCGCCCCGTGCGCCGTGGCGATCGCGCCCGTCGGCTACGCCGAGCACCCAGCGCCCCTGGCACGGATCGGTATCGCCTACAACAGCACGCCCGAGGCCGCAGCTGCCCTCGCGCTCGCCCGCGAGCTCGCCGAGCAGATCGGCGCGAGCCTGCACGCGCTGGAAGTCGTCTCGATCCCGACCGTCGCCTACACCGGCATCGTCGCCCCAGCGCTCGGCGAGAGCATCGACGTGATGCTCCAAGAGGCCAACGTTCGGATGCAGAAGCTCACCGGCATCGACGGCCGAGCCGTGTACGGGCTCGCCGGCGAGGAGCTCGCCATCTTCGGCGATCAAGTTGACCTACTGATCGTCGGCTCGCGCAGCTATGGCCCGCTCAAGCGCCTCGTGCTCGGCAGCACCTCCGACTACCTGCAGCGCCACGCGCGCTGCGCGCTGCTGGTGCTGCCCCGGCCAGCCGCCGTCGATCACGACGAGGCCGGCGAGCACACGGCCCGCGAGACCGTGGGCGCCGTCTGACGCCCACCCTCGCGCCTATGCTGGCGTGCCGTGGACGTCAGCCAACTGCGAGGACTCGCGCTCGCCGATCTCGGTGAGCGCGAGTTGCGTGAACTGATCGCCGCCGGCGAGACGGTCGCCCGGCGCGAGTCCAGCGTGCACGAGTATCCAGTCGGCCGCCAGGAGCCTGCTGAGGGCCGGGCTACCCTCGAACACGAATGCCGCTGCCGCTACCGCCCGCAGACCACGTAGACCTGCTGCCGCTCGATGACCCGCAGTGGGAGTGGGATGCCTTCGAGCGGTTCTGCCTCGCCTACGTCAACGCGCAGCCCGAGGTCGCCAGCGCACACAAGTACGGCACCCGCGGCCAGGGTCAGCTCGGCATCGACATCGCCGCCAAGCTCATCGACGGACGCACACGCACCTACCAGTGCCGCAAGTGGCGGAAGTACACCAAGACGCACGCGAAAAGCACCGTCGCGGAGACCGAGTTCGAGGCCGACGAGCACGTGATCCTCGTCGCCTGCGAGGTCGGGACTACCGTGCGCGACTACATCGCCGGCATCGACGGCTGGACGCTGCTCGACAAGGAGGATCTCTCCCAAGGCGTTCGTGCGATCGAGCCACGCGAGCGTGCCCGGCGGCTGATCGAGGACACCTTCACCGTCCACTGGCGCCGTGCGTTCCTCGGGCCACGCGGGCCGTTGTGCTTTCACGAGACCGACGAGTATTTCCGGCCTCTACTGGACGAGGATCATCTGTTCCGTCACACCTGGGCGCTCGTAGGCCGCGACGAGCTGCTCGCCACGATCGACGAGCAGCTAGCCGACCAGGAGATTCGCGTACTCGTACTCGTCGGTCGCGGCGGCATCGGCAAGACCCGCATCCTGCGCGCGCTCGCCGAAGCCCACCAGGCGAGCCGAACCGTCCTGTTCGCCGACGACCAGCTCGCGCTCACGGCAGAGTCGGTTGAGGAGCTTCCGTGGACCGCGCCGCTCGTGATCGTTGACGACGCGCACCGGCGCGAGGATCTCGCCGCGCTGATCGGCGCCGCAACCCGCCAGCCCAGCGCGCCGACGCTCGTGCTCGCCACCAGGCCACACCGCGCGGAGGAGCTTCGCTCGCATCTATCGCTCGCCGGCCTCTCACCGGAGCAGGTCTGGATCTCAACGCCGCTCGGCGACCTGGCAGCCAAAGATGTGCGCGCACTCGCCGCCCAAGCCCTCGGCGCCGAGCACGAGCACCTCGCCGAGCACCTCGCCGACGCTACCGCCGACTGTCCGCTCGTGACCGTCATCGGTGGTCAGCTGCTCGCGCAGCAGGCAGTCGCGCCAGAGCTACTCGAGCGCCACGCCGAGTTCCGCATGACCGTGCTGGACCGCTTCCGCGACGAGATGCTCGGCAAACTCGGCGACGAAGTTGACGCGCAGGCCGCACGCGACGCGCTTGTCCTGTTCTCCGCGCTCGGCCCACTGTTCATCGAGAACACCGCCCTCATCGAGCGGCTAGCCGCCGACCTACAGGTCGAGGATCACCAGCTGCGCTCGCTGCTCTCCCAACTTGAGCAGGCGGGGGTCCTGACCGCCCGCGGGCGGCTGCGCCGCATCGTCCCCGACGTGCTCGCGGACCACATCCTGCACCGCGCCTGTGTAGACCAGCAGGGTCGACCCACCGGACGCGCGCAAGCGCTTCTCAACCGCTACGCCGACATTGCGATCGTCGGGCTGCTACGCAACCTCGCCGAGCTCGACTGGCGCATCGGCCAGGAGGAGCAGACAGACAGCGCACTACTCGACAAGTTCTGGCGCGACCTGCATACCTTGTTCCTGCGCGGGCACGCCGAAGAACGACTGCGGATCATCCAGCTGATCAAGCCCGTCGCCCGGCTCGCACCCGCCGCCGTGTTCGAGATTGTCACCTGCGAGCTCGCCAACCCCGCCGCGCCGGCCACCGACAACCTGTTCGCCAGCCAGCTCACCGATGCCGACGTGCGCCGCCGGCTGCCCGAGCTGCTCGCCTCGATCGCCTTGACGCCGAGCTTCCTGCCCGAGGCGCTCGACCTCCTCTGGCAGCTCGCCCGCGATGACTCGCGGCCCCTGAACTCGAACACCGACCACCCAATACGCCAAATCCAGAGCCTCGCAGGCTACGAGCTACCGCTGCTGTTCGCACGTGGCGTGCTGCAGCTGGTCGAGCGCACCCTCCAAGACGACGCCGGCGCATCCGCGTACTCGCCGCTCGAGCTGCTCGCGCCGCTGCTCGCACGCGAAGGCGAGACCACACACGCAGCCGAAACAGGCTTCCAGATCAGGGTCTTCCCGGTCGCCGCGAAAGCGACCGCTGACATCCGCGCCACGATCAGGACGATCCTCATCGCCCAAGCAACGGGCGGCCGCGCCCGCGAGCGCGCACTAGCCGCCCGACTCCTCGGTGACGCGCTGCGCCCGCCACTCGGTGCGTTCGGCCGCGAGATCACCGACACCGAGATAGAGCAGTGGCACGACGACCAGCTCGCAGTCCTCGACGCGATCGAGACCGTGATGAACAACACCGAGGACCCGCACGTGCGGCTGAAGCTGCGCACCGCCCTGGGATGGCACTCGCAGCGCAGCGCGTGGAACGACGTCCGCGATCGCGCTCGCCAGATCGGCGAGCAACCCGAGACAGAAGACGAGAGCCTCGCCGGCGCACTGCTCAACCCGATCGACGTGCTCGACCAGGACGCCTCGAAAGCCAAGCTCTACACCGTCGCAAACGCCCTCGTCGCCAGTAGTGCAGGCGCGGCCGACGCGCTCGCTGAGCGCCTGGACATACAGATAGCGGCGATCAATGACCTGTCAGAAGACACGGCGGCGAACGCCAGCCCGCTGCTGATCGCGCTCAGCGAAGCGCACCCTCAGCTCGGCGAGGCGCTGGCCCGCTGGTGCGCTACCAACCCCGACCGGCCGCTCGCGCAGTTCGGAGGGACGCTGCTCGCCGTCCTCGGTTCACACAGCCGCCAGGCGACCTACGGGCTGCTCGAAGGGCTGCGCGCCGGCCCCACTTCGGCGCGGCGCCAGCTCGCCGACTACCTGTTCAACGGCAACTGGTTCGCCGACCCCGACGCTCCCGAGGCCGCGATGCTACGCGAGCTCGTCGCCGACAGCGATCTCAACATCGTCAACGTCGCCCTGCACGCTACCCGCCGCCTCGCGCAGGTCAACGCCCCGTTGGCCCTCGAGATCGCGCTCGCCAGCGACATCCACGCAAACAGCCACCTCGCCGACTCGCTGTGCGCCCTGATCGCCCTGGTGATCGACCACGTTGAAGACGGCGAGGTCCACGTGCTGCTGGACAAGCTCCGCTCCGCGCCGACGCTCGAATACTTCGCCAACGAGGTCCTCGCCAAGCTCGCACCGGAGCACCGCGATGAAATCCTCGGCTTCCTACTCGCTCGCGCTGCCGCCGGCGGTGAGATCCGCGCGATCTCCTATGACGAGTTCAACGTTGACCTCCTCGGGGGCGCCACCGGCGAGGAGCTGCTCGCGCTGCTGCGGCGCGTCCGCGACGCAATGCTCGACCCAAGCCCACGGCTGCGCTACGAAGCACCCGGTCTCTACTGGCGGCTCGCCACCAACCAAGACGCTGCGCTCGCCGTACTCCTCGAGTGGCTCACGACGAGCGAGGAATCGAGAATCGACGCCGCCGTGGAACTAATCGGAGCAATGCCGTGGCAGGTCGCACTCGCGCACCCGCAGTTCGTACAAGAGACCCTCGACGCCGCGCACGCGCGAGGCGCAGAAAGCCTCGCCAAGGTCGCCCGCTCGCTGCTGTCCGTCACCGTCGTCACAGGCAACCAGAGCCGCACGATGGGCCAACCACCCGAGCGCCACATCAAACTGCGCGATGAGGGCCGAAAGCACGCAGAGGCATTCGCGCCCGGAACACCCGCTCGCGAGTTCTACGAGGCCGTCGTCACCAGAGCCGAAGTCCACCTGCGCGAAGCCGAGCTCGAGGACGAGGAGTTCCCCGAGCTACCCATCTAGGCACAGCCGAGGCACGACCAGGAGAGAACACCATGCCTCGGCGTGAGCACGCAGGCGAGGGCGCACACAGCGACGCGGCCCGGACGGTGAACTTCCCGTCCGGGCCGCAGGCACTCATCACCCTACGGACGCGGGCCTGGCAAATCGAGCACGGACCCGCGTCAGCTCCGTGTCTCAGGCCCCCGTCGGCGAGACCGTTGTGCTGTGCCGCGCCCTCCGAGCCCCCGCTACAGCGCTGTCTCGGTTACGAAGCGCACCGCCGAGCGACAGCACCCCGAAGCCGAGGCCGCTGAGCAGCAGCGCGATCCCGACGACGATTCCGAACAGCGACACCTGGCCCGCCATGTAGCTCGTGTTCAGGCCCGTCGAGAGAGCGGTCTCCTGAATCCACACTTCACGCGCAGGGTTGTCCACCGGCTGGCCGTTCTTGCCCTTCAACGCGGCCGTTTCGACGTTCGTGCCTTCACCGTTGGCGGTGGCATAGCGCGGCATCTGCGAGTAATACTTGCCGCCCGTCGCCTCCAGCGCGTGGATCGTCATGTACTGCGCGAAGCAGCGTGCGTCAGAGCCGCTGGTGATCGCCTTGTTCGCCACCGAGCAGCTGGGGATGCTGAGCGTGCTCACACTCAGGCCGGACTTCGTTGCCTCGGCCTTGATTCCCGCCGGTGTCATGTCCGGCGTGCCGACGATCTTCTGTTCGGCGAGGCTGTTGTGGACGGTGCTCTGGCCGTTGGCGCCGATCACGATCGTGGCGATCCCGAACGCGACCAACACGACCGCTGCGACCATCCCTGCTATCTCAAATGCTTTGCGTGTGCGCATGATCAGTCACTCCTTGTAGGTGGTTTGTGCCTGATCGAAGCCTGCCTTTTGCGCGCCTTGCAGGTATCCCAACAAACGCGCGCACCAGCTCGGTGGTTTCCCGCAGCACGAGTACGTGCCCGGCCCGCGCAGCCACGCAGCCTCTACCGGGCCGGCACCGACCCTCCACAGCCAACGGGCACCGTGCGGACGGCGGCATTCAGCCGCTCGAACACCGCGCCCATGATCCCCTCGCACACCTCATAGGTAGCTCGCATGTGGGTAGCGTCAGCGAAGTCCGGGGCCAGCTCGTGGCGCATGACAGACACCGGATGCGTCGCCATGTTGCGCACGCCCACGAGAAAGGCGATCGCGTCGCCAACCTCGCCGTCGAGCTTGCCGGTCAAGCCCTCACCGGGCCGCCCACAGGGCAGCCAGCCCGCGCCGATCGCCAGCTCCACGGCCTGCCCCAGCGTCCAACGCGACGGGTCCCGCGACGGCCACAGCTCCCGCGCTCGCAGCTCCGGCTCCAGGCAGCACGCACTCGCCACGATTCCCGCCTCCAGTGCAGACCCGATGAGGACGAGCGCCGCGCGCCAGCACCCCGCGCTCGCGCATCGCCGTGCCTCCTCGTGAAGCTCGCCCGCAAGCCTCACCAGATCCCTGACGGCGCCCTCGCTGAGAGTGAAGCGCTCCGGGCTCATGCCCGTCTAACGCTACCCGCCGCGCCGCGAAGGCCCACGGCCAAGCCACACCAGCAGCCCAGCTGTCAGCGCCACCAGCGTGCTGGCCAGCAGCATCCCCGCGCGTCCACGGTCCTGGTCATCCAGCAGTGCTCCCTCGGCGGCGTGGGAGAGCACAGACCCCTGCGAGGCAGCCGACAGCACCGACCCGAACGATGCGGCCGAGCCGATCGAGAATGCCGACGCGACCGAGCCCACCGAGCCGATCGAGAACGCAGAGCCCACCGAGCCGATCGAGGCGAACGACCCCCGCGAGCCGATCGACAGGAATGAAGACTCCGACCACAGCGACAGCCCTTCCACCGCCGAAGCGTACAGCGCGCGTGATATGCAGCCGCCGCCCGCCCGGTATCTTGGTGGTCGATGAACGAACAAGACACCGTGTCGATCGAGGATCAGAGCGGCGGCGAGGGAGCCCCCGAGCAGACGATCCGCATCGTGCTCGCAGACGACCACGAGGTCGTGCGCACCGGCCTGCGGATGCTGCTCGACAGCCAGCCCGACTTCGAGGTCGTCGCCGAGGCCAGCGATGCCGAAGGCGCTCGCCGCTACGTGCTCGGCCACCACCCCAAGGTGCTCGTGCTCGACCTCAACATGCCCGGCGGCTCAAGCCTTGAGGCGATCCCCGCGATGCGCGAGGAGTTCCCCGACACGCAGATCGTCGTGCTGACGATGCAGAAGGAGCCCGCGTTCGCACGCGAGGCGCTCAGCGCCGGCGCCCTTGGCTACGTGCTCAAGGAGGCCGCCCACGCAGAGCTGGTCGAAGCAGTCAGACGCGCCGCCATCGGCGAGAGCTACCTGAACCCAAGGCTCGGCGCCCGCATGGCCTCAGAGCCGCCGCCCGGCCCGCCCGATGATCTCTCCCCGCGCGAGGTTGACGTGCTGCGCCTGATCGCGCTGGGGAACACCAACACCGAGATCGGCGAACAGCTCTACCTTTCGGTGCGAACGGTGGAGACCCACCGCTCGCACATCCAGCAGAAGCTCAGGCTCCAAAGCCGCGCCGATCTCGTCGCCTACGCGATCGACCGCGGGCTGATCAGCACCGAGCGCGAGTCCAGCAGCTGACCTACACGCTCTGCTGCGAGCGGTAGTGCTCCTTCCAGATCAGCTTGTAGATCGGGACCTTGCGAGGAAGACTGCGGATACCCGGCAGGAAGGGGACACAGACGAACGCGAGGCTCAGCAGGCCCATGATGAGCATCACCTGAATGTCCGCGTTGGATGAGGACTTAATCGGTTCCACCTGATACCACAGCGCATACAGCCACAGCCACGCCTGGCCGGGGTAGCTGCCCGTCTCGTTCATCATGCCCCACTGCTCCCCAAGCAGGTGCTGAGCTTCCGCGCGTTCGCCGAGCAGGCCACCGTCGGCCATGAACAGCAGCGGCTTGGTGTAGTCGGTCTGGAAGAACTGGTTGCTCGTCAACAGGCTCCCGTCAAGGCCACCGCTCTTGGCAAGGCCGAGCAGACCGGCCATCATCGCCGGCACTGGACCCGTGCCGCTCGCCTGCACCGTCACCGCGCCGGTGCTCGGGTCGAGCGCCACCGTCTTGGGCGGCGCCTTCTTTTCTTCGATCGCAGTTTCATATTCTTCCAGCGGCTTTGCGTAGGCTTCGCCCCATTCCTTTTTCATCTTTTCAGGCGCGGCCTGATATTCCGAGACGGCGCTCGCCAAGGCCGGGTCGCCGGGGATCGTCCGCAGCGGATCAATCACATAATCGTCAGCGGTATTGATCGGGTGACTGACGCCGAGCCAGCGCTGCGGGTGAAGGAATAGGAAGTGCTGCACGCTCCCGCTGTTGTGGTTATACGGGGGGCCGTATTCCGCCGTGTCGCTCGTGCCATCGAGCTCCTTCGCGGCAGTGGCGATGAAGTTCACAGGCTGTTCGCGCGACCACTGCGCGATCGTGCTCGGCTTGTCATCAGGTGAGGAGAACAGCACGGTAAGCACCACCGCCAGCAGCCCGATCACGCCAACCGCGATGCACAGCTCCTTGATCAGGTCATACGGCGCGTAGCCGCCTTTCCAAGGCTGGGTGTCGTCCTTGGGATGTAGGAGGCTCACGACTGCACCCCGCTCGATGGTTCGTGAGAGCGCTCAGCGTCGTGGGGAGCGCTCGCGGCGAGCGCGAGCCTCCGCTTGTCCAGCTCGAACGGCGGCACAACTCCGTGACGGCGCACGAGCAGTACGTGCGCGCTGACGAGTGCGACCACCGCCACGGGCAGCAACAGCACGTGATAGCTATACATCTGCCCAAAGTTCGTGACGTTGAAGAACGCACCGACGCCCACCGAGTTCAACCCGTCCTTGGCCTGGGTGGAAATCCACTGCGCGTCAAAGTTCTGCTGGGAGACGTAGCCGGTCAGCGCGCACGGCACGGCGACCAAGAACGTGACCGCGCCGGTCATCCACACACGCGCACGGCCGCCGCGCCACGCGGCCATCCAGAACTTGCCCCACAGGTGCACGACCATCACGAAGAAGAACAGCTCGACGCTCCACATATGGATGCTGTTGAAGAAGTGCCCTACGCCTGTCTCGTGCCACCACGCGGGACCCTTCAACGCAAGGATGCAGCCGGAGGCGATGATCACGATCAGCGACGCGATCGAGGCGACCCCGAACACGTAGATCCACGAGGCGACATACGTCGGCTGACCGTCAGGGAGTAGCTTCTCGGGAGGCAGCGCGTTGACGGCCGCTTCCCTGACGCGCACCGTCCAGGTATCGGGGTGCGCCGGCGCACCCTCACCGGAGGGAGGGGGTGCGACGCTCACGATGCCCCGCCACGCCGGCGCGCTGCTCCAGGGAACGGAAGGACGATCGCCAGAACGAACACGACCAGCATCAGCACGATCACTACCACGTTCGCAACCGACAGATGGACGAAGCTCCAATCCACCGTATGCGCCGGATGGTTGAGGTTAACAATCGCACCCAGCACGCCCGCGGGGATCACGACAAGCCTCCTCGCGTCGGCGCGTGCATCTCGTCGGTCAGCCTATAGCTATCCCACAAGCCAGGGTATCCGTACTTTTCCCCGATGCTGTCTGCGAGCTTGCTCATGCGACGGCCACGCTCCGCTCAGCCACAGCCATCTGCCCGTCACCGTTCGCGCCCTGCAGGACGACCTTGAGCGCCCCCGTGTTCGCGGCGTCGGCGAACGTGTCGTAGGCGCTCATCGTGTCGCCGAGCGGGAAGCGATGCGTAGCGAACAGCGAGGGGTCCAAGCGGCCACTGGCGATCAGCCGCATCAGCTGCGGGATGCTGAACGTGTCAACTAGCCCGGTCGTGATCGTCACATCTCGAATCCACAGCTTCTCCAGATGCAGGCTTGCCGCCTTGCCGTGAACGCCGATGTTCGCCACTCGCCCACCCGGACGGATCAGATCGGCCGCGAGCTCGAACGTGTCCGGCACGCCAACCGCCTCGAAGGCCACATCTGCGCCGAGGCCGTCGGTCAGCTCCATGATCTTGGCGAGAGCATCCTCGCGCGAGTTGTTGATCGTCTCATCCGCCCCGAACCGTGTGGCGCTCTCAAGGCGGCTGTCGGCGAGGTCGATTGCGACGATGCGCCCCGGCGTGTAGAGGCGTGCGGTGAGGATCGCCGCCAGGCCGATCGGTCCCGCGCCGACGATCGCCACCGTATCGCCCGGTGAGACCATGCCGTTGAGCACCCCGACCTCGAAGGAGGTGGGGAGGATGTCCGCGAGGAACAGCACCTGCTCGTCGGTGAGCTGCGCGGGCACCTTGTAGACGGAGTTATCGGCGAACGGGACGCGGGCGTATTCGGCCTGCAGCCCGTTGATCAGATGCCCGAAGATCCAGCCCCCGCCGCCGAGGCACTGTCCGTAGCGGCCCTCCTTGCAGAAGCGGCAGCGTCCACAGGAGCTCACGCAGGACATCAGCACACGATCACCAGGGGCGACGGTGCTGACGCCGGCTCCGACCTCCTGGATGGTGCCGACGGCCTCGTGACCGAGGATCGTGCCCGGTGTCGTCTCGGGCACGTCTCCCTTGAGAATGTGCAGGTCGGTGCCGCAGATCGTGGAGGTGTCGATCCTCACGATCGCGTCGGTCGGGTCGATGATCGTTGGATCATCCACCGTGTCCCAGCCTCGCTCGCCGGGGCCGTGATAAACGAGGGCCTTCATCTTGGGTTCCACCTTTGGTCGGTTTGTGTGCAAGAACGGACGCTCAGCGCAGCGGACGCTAGAAGCGGCTCAGGGCCGACACATCGGTGGCCTGCACCCGCCGCGTTGCGCTTTTCTACGTGCTCAGGAGCGCGCATGGGTCTCTCCACGCTGGCGCCGTAGCCTGCGCACCTCGGCCAGCAGCCCGCGGTTCTCCACCCGCAGCGCGGCCGTCTGACGGCGAGCGGTCGCCAGCTCCTCGGCGAACGCCGGGAGGATCGCGCGAAGCTGAGCCAGCCGGTCCAGAAGCTGCTCGCGCTCAACCCCACCGGCAGTGATACGCCGACCGCTCAGCAGTCCAACGGCACTCACCGCCGGCTCGGGCGATACGGATGGGATGGCGCTTGTTGCTGGCACTGTTTCGATCCTCCCGGCTTGTGTGTTGATCCGAGGGCCATCTTCGCCCCGCCCGTCACACCGCCGTATCCGCTGCTCCCACCTGGAGCACTCAGTGCTCACTACGGAGGATTACCGGGGCCAGCACTGATGACGGGCGCCGCTATGGGCATCTACGGTGTGAGCAATGCCTGGTCGCAGCCTCCGCATAGCGCGCATCGCCGGAATCCCCGTCGGGGTCAGCCCCTGGTGGCTGGTGATCGTCGCGTTGATCACCTGGTCGCTGGGCGCCTCCTACTTCCCCGAAGTGATACACGGCATTAGCCCGGCCGCGTCCTACGCGCTGGGCCTCTCAAGCGCGCTGCTCTTGTTTGCGAGCATCCTCGCGCACGAGTTCGGCCACGCCATCGTCGCGCGGCGGCACGGCATCGAAGTCGAGGAGATCGACCTGTGGCTGCTCGGCGGCGTCTCGCGTATGCGCGGGGAGGCACATGACCCGCGCGATGAGCTGCGCTACGCCCTGGCGGGTCCCGCCGTCACAGCGGTGATCGCCGCCTGCTTCGGCGTGGTGGCGCTGCTGTTGCCGTCCTCCACGCCGGCGGCCATTCGTGCGCTCGTTGAATACCAGGTGTTCGTCAACGGGCTGATTCTCGTCTTCAACCTGCTGCCCGCGTTCCCGCTCGACGGTGGGCGGGTGCTGCGCTCGCTGCTGTGGCGCCGCAGCGGCGATATCGGAAAGTCCACAGACACCGCCGCGAGCGTCGGTCGCGCGTTCGGCTACCTGATGATTGTGCTCGGCGGCCTCGAGTTCCTGGGAGGCGCACCCGAGGGGCTGTGGCTGGCGCTGATCGGCTTCTTCATCGTGATGGCCGCCGGTGCGCAGGCCGTCGGCGCACAGGTCCAGGCGGCCCTCTCTGGCGTGACAGCGGGTGAGCTGATGTCCACGCCGGCCGTGAGCATCCCCGAGCACGCCTCTCTCGCTCACGCCGCCGAGGCATACTTTCGCCCCTACCGTTACAACGCATTTCCCGTCACCGACGAGCAGGGCCACGCGATCGGGCTGGTCAGCATCGCCCAGGTCGAGGCGTGCTTGCGCGGGCGGCGCTCCCCGGCAGAGATCCGCGCGGTAGCCGACTGCGACCCCGCATTGATCGTGCATACCGAGGAGGACGTGGCACGACTGCTTGAGCGGCCCGCGTTCTCCAGGTTCGGGCGTGCTGTGGTCATCGACGCCGACGGCCGACCCGTCGGACTGGTCTCGATCACCGACGTACAGCGCTCACTACGCGCCTACAAGCTCACCGGCTCCAACGATCGTGGACGCGCGCACGCAACCGCCGGTTGAGGCATTCCCCAACGGGCTCAGGCTCGCGGAGGTGAGGAGCGAGCGATAGTGATGTACCAGTAGCCACCCGCGAGGTTCAGCACGCCAACAACCAGGAAGAAGGCTCCCCATCCGTAGGCGGCGTAGGAGAGGCACACGACGCCCGCGGTGGCCGCAACGAAGCTACCGGCAATGCGCGTGACCCCAAAAGCGCGGAGGTGGCGATACTCCCACGGATTGATCAGGCGTTGCAAGCCGGATCGCGGAGGGGATGCCCACCACCCACGAAGACCCGTCCGGGCGGCGTTGTCGTCGGCTGCGTGCATCGGGGGCCTCCCGCTCACGCTCGCTTCACGAACCTCAAATAGAACGCCGCGAACACCAGGACAATCCCGACGTTCACCATCAGGCGCTCCCAGAACCAATGCCTGAAGAACAAGACGTCCACGGCGACCACGACGGCTACCAGCGCGAGCACGTAAAGCACAACGCCTGCCTGCCTTTCCATCGTTCCACTCTACTGCCCGACAGGTCTCTCACAGTCTGTCTCGTCGCATGTTCATATCTCCTCGGGGATCATTTCGATCGCGCCGCAGGGGCACTCGGTGACGCAGATCCCGCAGCCCTTGCAGTAGTCCAGGTCGAACGCATAGCCATCGCCCTCATCGACCTTGAGGACTGCATTGTCGGGGCACACGCCATAGCAGTTGTCACAGCCGAAGCAGTTGCCGCAGGACAGGCAGCGACGCGCCTCAAACAGCGCGTTGGTCTCATCCAGGCCCTGCGTGACCTCATCGAAGCTGGACTGCCGGCGGATGATGTCCAACTGCGGCGCGACGGTCGGCGGCGCATCGCTGTAGTACCAGGTGTTCAGCGTCGGGAAGTCTGCGAGCTCTCCGACCGCAGGGTGCGTGAACTCGCCGCCGCGCAGCCAGGCGTCGATGTTCCGTGCAGCCTGCTTACCGTGGCCGACACCGACGGTCACAGTGCGCTCCGCAGGCACCATGTCCCCGCCGGCGAAGATGCCGGGGTAGCCGGTCATCATGCCCGCGTTGACCTGAACGACACCATCCTCGACCTGTAGGCCCGGCACGCCGTCGAGCAGCGAGAGGTCGGCTTCCTGGCCGAGGGCGAGCACCAGCGAGTCAGCCTGCAGCTCCTCAGTCTCGCCGGTCGGCTGGGGAAAGCCCGTCTCGTCCAACTCCATCCGCTCCAACAGCAGCTTGCCTGCATCAGCGTGCTTGATCGTGGAGAGCCACCGCATCATCACGCCCTCCTCGAGCGCCTCCTGCACCTCGAAGTCGTGCGCAGGCATCCGCTCGCGTGTGCGGCGGTAGACGACGATCGCGTCGCTCGCCCCGAGGCGCTTGGCGGTACGGGCCGCGTCCATCGCGGTGTTCCCGCCGCCGTAGACGACGACGCGCCGACCGAGCAGCGGGCGCTCCTGGCCCTCCATGCTTGCTAGCAGCGTCACCGCGTCGAGGATGTGCGCGGCCTCCCCGGCGGGAATGTATGCGCGCTTGCCGATGTGCGCGCCGACCGCCAGGAACGCCGCGTCGAAGCTGCCGTCTCGCATGGCGTCGAGGATGCTCGTGACCTTGCTGTCCAGTTCGAGCGTGACCCCGAGGTCGAGGATGCGCGCGATCTCGGCGTCCAGTACATCGCGCGGCAGGCGATACCGGGGGATGCCGAAGCGCATCATGCCGCCGGCGATCGGCCCCGCGTCGCGGATCGTGACCGTGTGCCCGCGCCGCGCGAGCTGGTAGGCCGCGGACAGACCGGAGGGACCGGCGCCGACGACGAGCACACGCTTGCCGGTCGGCTCGGCGTCCACGGTCAGTCGCCAGCCCTGGCGGATCGCCTCGTCGCCGAGGAAGCGCTCGACGCCGTGGATGCCTACGGGGTCGTCCAGCTGCGCGCGGTTGCAGGCGGTCTCGCATGGGTGGTAGCAGACGCGGCCCATCACAGCGGGCAGCGGGTTGTCCTTGACCAGCTCGTGCCACGCGGTCTCATAGTCGCCGGACTCGGCGTGGTAGAGCCACTGCTGGATGTTCTCGCCGGCCGGGCAGCCGTGATTGCACGGCGGCAGCCTGTGCACATACACGGGCCGCTCCTGCCGCCAGGAGCCCGTCTTGTTGGCAAGGCTCGAACCGACATCGAGTGTGATCGCAAACGGCTTATCCATCGTTGCTCACCGCCCCTTGCTCGCCGCGGCGCTCACCCAGGCTGGGCCGCTCGCCGAGCAGGCCGAAGCGGCGGATGTTGCGATCCGCGCCAGCCTGGATGCGCGCGATCACCTCGCTGTGCAGCTCGGGCTCGAATAGGTGCGCGAAGCGCTTCTGTGGGCGCAGGTACTCCTCGACGGGCACCTGCCGGCGAATCTCAGAGACACCGCACAGCTCGCCGTCGCGGGCCTCGAACACCGGGAAGATGCCGGACTCCTTCGCCAAACGGGCAATCCTGATCGTGTCCGCCGAGGCGCTGCCCCAGCCCAGCGGGCAGGGGACGAACACGTGCAGGTAGCGGGCGCCGCGTAGCTCCATCGCGGTCCTGACCTTCGCCTCTAGGTCGCGCAGCTCGGCGACGGTCGCAGTCGCCACGTAGGGGATCTCGTGCGCCATCGCTATCAGCGGCGCGCTCTTGCCCTGCCCGAACACATTGCCAGGCTCCGGGCCGACGGCCTGCGTGGTCGCCGTGCGCGCCGCGGGCGGGGTGGCGCCCGAGCGCTGCACGCCCGTGTTCATGTACGCCTCGTTGTCGTAACAGATGTAGAGCACGTCATCGTTTCGCTCGAACATCCCCGACAGACACGCCATCCCGATATCGACGGTGCCGCCGTCACCGCCCTGGCCAACGACTCGTATGTCCTCACGGCCCTTGGCGCGCAGTGCGGCGGCGATGCCTGTCGAGACGGCGGGCGCGTTGGCGAACAGCGAGTGAATCCACGGTATCCGCCACGAGCTCTCCGGGTAGGGCGTAGAGAACACCTCCAAGCAGCCGGTCGCGTTCGCGGCGATCATCCGTCCGCCCGTGGCCCGCATCGCGGCGTCGAGTGCATACCGTGCGCCAAGCGCCTCCCCGCAGCCCTGGCAAGCACGGTGCCCACACGTGATCGAGTTGGTGCGCTGCTCACCGGCCTGCACCGAGCGCTGCTCAGGATCGAGCAGCCGGTTGCCCACGGCGAAACTGCCGGTCTGGTAGAAGCGAATCGCGGGCGCGGTCATGCTGGCCAGCTCCTCACACCGGCCCCGCGGCGACCGTGCCGAGGTCCCGCAGAATGTTCTCGGCGTGCGGACCCGAGGCCCGCGAGGCGCCCATCCGCTCAAGCTCCCGGTTCACTACATCCCAGTCCATGTCCAGGAACGTCAACGCCTCCAGCCGATCGGCTGCCGCTTCAGTGAACAGACTGTGAAGTGACGCCTTGGTGATCGGCCGTCCGCCGAGGCCCGCGATCACCGTGTAGCCGTGCAGGTAAATCCCGGCGAGCGCCATGCGCACGTTCGCCGAGACGATCCCGCCGATCCCAACCGCGAGCGCCTTCTCCAACACCACCACACGCTCGGCAGGACCCACAGCCGCCCGCAGCGCATCCAGCGGGAACGGCCTGAACGAGCAGATCCCGACCGCCCCGATCTTCACGCCCTGCTCACGCAGCTCGTCGATCGTGTCCTTGATCGTGCCGAGCACCGACCCCAGCGCCACCACGATCGTCTGCGCATCCTCGACGCGATAGGAGCGGATCAGACCGCCGGACTCGCGCCCAAATGCCTGCTGGAAGTCCGCGGCGATCTCGGGGATCAGCTCAAGCGCTCGCATCTGCTTGGCGTGTGCGAGGTACTTCACCTCCATGAACGCCTCCGGGCCGACCATCGCGCCGATCGTCACCGGCTCGTCCGGGTCGAGTACCTGCCGCGGTGAGAACGCCGGCAGGAACCCATCGACCTGCTCCTGTGTGGGGATCTCCAGACGCTCGACCGCGTGCGTGAGGATGAACCCGTCCATGCAGACCATCACCGGCGCCGAGAGCTCCTCGGCAAGCCGGAACGCCTGGATGTGTAGGTCAAGCGCCTCCTGGTTGGTCTCGGCGTAGAGCTGTATCCAGCCCGAGTCGCGCTGGGACATCGAATCCGAGTGGTCGTTCCAGATGTTGATCGGGGCGCCGATCGCGCGGTTGGCGACCGTCATCACGATCGGCAGACCCAGCCCCGAAGCGTTGTAGAGCGCCTCTGTCATATACAAGAGCCCCTGGCTGGCCGTCGCCGTGTACGCACGCGCGCCGGTCGCCGAGGCGCCGATCGCCACCGACATCGCGGCGAACTCCGACTCCACGTTCACGAACTCGCACGGCGAAAGCTCGCCCGTCTTCACCAGCTGGGAAAGGTTCTCCACAATGTGCGTCTGCGGCGAGATCGGGTACGCACAGATCACCTCCGGCCGGCACAACGCCACCGCCTCCGCTACCGCACGCGAGCCCTCAACCTGGCGCAGCACCGCTCAGCTCCCTGCGCTCGTCCGCGACCCAGGCGTAGGCCGCCATCGCCGCCGCCACATTGCCCTCGCCGACCTTCCCGGTGAAGCGCTCACGGATCGCCTTCACAACGGCGTCCAACGAAACCAACCCGCTGAGCGCCGCGAAACCGCCGAGCAACGCGGCATTGGCAACCGGCCGCCCAGCATGTTCGCGCGCCAGCTCGCCGGCAGGCACCGTCAGCAGCCGCTCGTGACGGAACCCCGCGGCGAACTCGCCGAGGCCGAGCTCATCGAAGGTCCTGGTGGTGTTGATAAGGATGAACCCCTCGGGGCGCAGGCCACCGAACACGTCCACCTGGTGAAGCAGCGTCGGGTCGATCACGATCAGGACATCGGGCTCCATCACGGGCTCTCGCACACGGATCTCACGCTCGTCGATCCGGCAGAACGACACCACCGGGGCGCCCATACGCTCCGAGCCAAAGCTCGGAAACGCCTGCGCGTAGCGGCCCTCATCAAACGCCGCGAGCGCCAGCAACTCCGCGGCGGTCACGACACCCTGCCCGCCGCGCCCGTGGATACGCACCTGCAACATCACAGGCCCTCAAGCGGCGCCAGTGCCGACAGCCCGCTCGGCAGCGCTGTCGTGCGCGCGTGCGAAGTCGAGCATCACACGCTGCTCCGCCGCAGCCACCAGCGCCCGCGTCCGGTCGATCACATCGACGTTGACAGAGATCGCGTCGATCCCCGCGCGCACCAAAAGCTCGGCGTACTCCGGGTGCACCGACGGCGCCTGCCCGCAGATCGAGGTACGCAAACCCAGCGCGCGGGCGCGCGGGATCAGCTCCCGCAGGTAGGTCGTGACGGCAGGGTCGCGCTCGTCGAAGGTTTCCGCCAGCACCTCGTTGTCACGGTCGGCGCCAAGCAGCAGCTGGGTGAGGTCGTTCGAGCCGATCGAGATGCCGGCCACGCCGAGCGCGGCGTACTCGGAGAGGTTGAACAGCACCGAGGGAACCTCCGCCATTACCCACAGCTCGAAACCGGGACGGTCAAGCAGTCCCGACTCTGCGATCAGCTCACGGCAGCGGCGCAGCTCGCGGGCGGTACGCACGAACGGCAGCATCACGTGCAGGTTGCGCTGACCTTGATCCCACACCCTGCGCACCGCCTCAAGCTCCAGAGCGAAGACATCTGGCTCGCGGGTGTAGCGCAGCGCGCCGCGGTAGCCGATCATCGGATTGGCCTCCACTGGCTCAAAGCGCTCTCCGCCGCGCAGACCCGCGAACTCGTTGGTGCGAAAGTCGATCGTGCGGTAAGTCACCGGCCGCGGCGCGAACCCGGTTGCGAACGTGCTCAGCCCCTCCGCCATACGGGCGACGAGCTCCTCGCCACGGCCCTCCTCCAGCAGCGTGCGTGGATGATCGCCGGCCAGCGCCTCCAGCACCATCATCTCCGCGCGCAGCAAGCCAACACCGTTGACCGGCAGGTCCTTGACACGCTGTACCTGCGAGGGCTCAGACAGGTTCACCAGGATCTGCGTCGCCGTCACCGTCACCGCCGAGGGTGCGGCCGGGCTCACGCCTGCGGCCTGCCTGCCAGCAGAGGGCGCCCGCGCGGGCTCGGGTGCGCAGGCGCCCTCCAATACGAGCCCTCGGGTCGCATCGACGGTCACGACCTCGCCGTCGCGCAGCCGCTTGGTCGCCTCGCGCGTCCCGACAACGCACGGGATGCCAAGCTCGCGCGAGACAATCGCGGCATGGCAGGTCATGCCGCCCGAGTCGGTGACGACGCCGGCCGCCCGTCGCAGCAACGGCAGCCAGTCGGGGGAGGTCATGTGGGTGACGAGCACATCCCCATCGCCGAGCGCAGCGGCGTCCGCGAGCGAGGTGAGCACTCGGGCGGCGCCGCTCGCGCTGCCCGGTGCTCCACCCAGCCCACGCAACAGCACAGTCTGCGGCTGCGCAGAGCTAGCCTCCGGGGCGCTGGCCACAGACTCGCTGGTGTCATCCGGGTGCTCGTCGTGAAGCGTGGTGATCGGACGACTCTGCAGCATCCACAGCACCCCATCGGGGTCAAATGCCCACTCGGTGTCCTGCGGGGAGCCATAGTGCTGCTCGATCCGCAGGCCGAGCGCGGCCACGGCCATGACCTCACGCTCATCGAGCGTCGGCCGGAAACCCTCCTCGCGCGAAAGGGACCGCTGGCAGGTGCCGCCCTGCGGGTCATACTCGATCACCAGCTCCTTGCAGTGAACGTCGCGCTCGCGCAACCAGAGCGGGTCCTTCTCGATCAGATAACGATCGGGTGACACGGAGCCTGAGACGACGGCCTCACCGAGCCCGAACGAAGCCTCAACTACGAGCTGGTCGCGCTCGCCCGTCGCTGGGTTGACGGTGAACATCACACCGGCGCGCGTCGAAGCCACCTGGCGCTGCACGACGACCGCGATATCCATTTCGGCCTGCCCAAATCCGTTCACGCCGCGGTAGTAGATCGTGCGCGTCCCAAACAGCGATCGCCAGCACCGGCGCACCGCGTCGATCACCGCCTCGGCGCCACGGACGTTCAGGAAGGTCTCGTTCATTCCCGCAAACGAGGTCTCGGCGGTGTCCTCCGCCGTCGCTGAGGAGCGCACCGCCACAGGCGCCTCCGTGTCCTCGCCGACGAGCTGCTCATAGCGCAAGCGGATCTCCTGCGCCAGCGCCGGCGGCATCGGGGCGGCGTCGAGCATCTCCCGCGCGGCAACGCTCGCCGCCTGCAAAGCCTTGGTGTCCTCGACATCCACTCCGTCAAGCAGCTCCGCCAGGCGCTCGCGTAGCCCGCTCTCCGCGCAGAACGCCGCGTAGGCCGGGGCGCCGACCACAAAGCCGTCTGGTACAGGCAGCCCAGCACGGGTCAGCTCGCCCAGGTTCGCGCCCTTGCCGCCGGCGAACTGGACATCCTCGCGGCCGAGCTGCGCGAACGACCGCACCGCCTCTAGGCCGGACACGACAGATGCTACGGGCGAGACGCTCATGTATCTACCGACTCCCTGTGTCGCGGATGCTCGATCACGGTCGCTATGACCGCTATCAAGTCAACTCGCTACCAGTGCGGGCGCCCACCGCACTCCTTGCGGAACGGGCTCGGTAGTTACCACCCATGACCGTGCTCGCGCCCGGCGCGTAGTGTTGAGCGCCAGATGAAGGTCATCAGTGAGCGCGAGTTGCACACGGCGCTCGCCGCGCTGAGCGTCGGCGAGCCGCGGGTCGTCGCCAGCGGGAACCTCGGCACCCCGCGCCTCCTGCTTGATGCCCTGGAGAGCGAGGTGGAGCGCTACCGGCTGTTCATGCTCGCCGCGCAGTCCCCGCTGCCCGCCCGCGAGGGCGTCATCTTCGAGACGCCGTTCGTCGGTCCCGGAATGCGTGATGCAGGTGAGCGGCTGGACTACCTACCGATGCGCCTCTCGCTCGTGCCAAGGCTGTTCAGCACGCTGCGCCCGCCCGAGGTCGTGCTGCTGCACACCTCCACACCCTGCAACGGGAAGGTCTCGCTTGGGATCGAGGTGAACATCCTGCCGGCGGCCGTCGAGCATGTGCGCGCCCGCGGCGGGCTCGTCATCGCCCAGCTGAACCCCGAGATGCCCTACACGCTCGGCGACGGCGAGCTGGGCGAAGACCTCATCGACCTCGCAATCGAAGCCCAGCAAGACCTCCCGACCACCGCCATCAGCGCCAGCCACGACCACGCAGAGACCATCGCCGAGCACGTCGCCGGCCTGGTGGGAGACGCCGCCACCCTGCAGCTCGGGATCGGTCAGGTCCCCGACGCCACGCTGCGCGCACTCGCCAGCCGACGCGACCTGGCGATCTACTCGGAGATGATCTCCGATGGAGTAATGCGCCTTGAGCACGCCGGGGCGCTTGACCACCATCGGCAGATCGTGTGCTCCTTCATGTTCGGCTCCAGGGAGCTATACGAGTGGGTTCACCACAACCCCAGGCTGCGCATGACGCGCACCGAGACGACCAACGATCCCTCCAGGATCGCGGCCAGAGCGCAGATGATCTCGGTCAACACGGCGCTGAAGGTTGACCTTCACGACCAGGCCGGCGCCAGCCACATCGGCGAGCGCGTGTACTCCGGTTTCGGTGGCCAGCCCGACTTCGTAGAGGGCGCCCTACACTCGCCCGGCGGGCAGGCCGTGATCGCGCTGCGCTCCTGGCACGAACGCAGCGACACCTCAACGATCGTGCCCCGCCTGGATGGACCCGTCACCTCCTTCCAGCACTCCGCAGTCATCACCGAGCACGGCGCCGCGCACATCTTCGGACGCAGCCAGCGCGCCCAGGCCCGCCTCATCATCGAGCACGCCGCGCATCCCGACGCCCGCGAGCAGCTACGCGAGCAAGCCGCGCTGCTCGGGCTCGGCACTACGCCCGAGCATCCGATGCGAAGCGTTTGTGAGCCAGCCGCCAGCCCGCGGTGAGGAACTCGACTCTCTGCTCCGGCCCATCGTGGCGTACCACACGCCCATCGAAGCCCTCTCGAAAGACATCCAGCATCGCCCGGTTTTCACAGAGAACCTCGGCTACGAAATGCGTGATCCCACGCTGCTCGGCGACGATCGCCAGCTGTTCGATGAGGATCGTCCCGAGGCCGCGGCCGTGGAGATGATCGGCGACCTCGACCGCGACTTCCGCCCGCGTGCCATCCAGCTGGATATACAGGGCGTGAGCGACCATCGCCCCCATCTCGTCATGGGCAACCAGCCCGAAGCGACCCGTCCTGGTGTCCGCCGCCAAATGAGCAGCACAGTCTATGTCCACGGCACCGCTGAAGAACCGCAGACGCCGCGCCTCCAGGCACAGTCCCGCCAGGAACGAGCGCAGCGCGGGCTCATCAGCAGCCGTGGTGGGACGCAGCGTGACCAGCGACCCATCGCGCAGCCGGACAAGCTCGGGCTCGTCTACATCTGCGACAGCGCTGGGTGCCTGTGACAGTGAAGGAATCGTCATGGTGTTCGCAGTCTCGCGCCCGGCGCCGCCCGGTGCATCCGTTGCCGTCCCTGGCGGTGGCGGGGAGAAACTACGCGGGCGGCGAAAACCGACCGACCTCGATGCGTGCGCTGTGCTCATGCCGGGTCGGCCTGTCGGGCTGGGTGGTGCACGATTGCTTCGTGATCGGCGGGGTAGACGATCGACTCGTGTCCTTCATCCCATCGGACGCGGAAGTGGGGATGCTCAGGAGTACCGAGCACCTCCTTGATTTCCCCACGCCTCGACGGGCGCTCGGCGATACCCCTGACCTCAAGCCAGTCGCCGGCACAAGCCGCGGAGATATCTCGATCGTGGGACATTGGCCACGCAGATCAGATCATCCAGGCAGAAGCGGAGCATCGGTCATCAATACCCACCCGCGACGTGGAAACTACCCACCCTTCAGTTGCTCCCTCGTGGCGCCGGAAGACGCTCAGTGCCCGTGCCGGGCACGCATCTACAAGGGCCAGTAGTGGCCCACGTGAGCGGCGGCGCGCGAGGTCAAAAGCGGCTCCGGCGCGGCAGATTGCGCCGGCTCCTCAGAGGCGAGCGCGGCAAGCGTATCCCGCACACACTCCGCCAGCACCGCCGGCTGATAGCCACCCTCCAGCACAGCGCCGAGAGGCACACCGAGCGATACGGCGAGCCCGCGCACATGGCGGGCCATCTCCGCGAACGAGCCCGTCTCCAGGCGACACCCAGCCAGCGGGTCCTCACGGTGCGCATCAAAACCGGCGGAGATCAGCACGAGCTCCGGCGCGAAGCTCTCAGCGACCGGGACCACGATGTGCTCCAAGAGCGACAGCCACAGATCCTCCTCAGAGCCCGCCGGAACAGGCAAGTTGATCGTGTAGCCCTCGCCCGGACCCGAGCCAACGTCGCTGATCGAGCCCGTGCCCGGATAGATCCCCGCCTGGTGGATGCTGACGAACAAGACATCCGAGTGGCGCCGGAACGCCTCCGCGGTCCCGTTGCCGTGGTGCACATCCCAATCGAGGATCAACACTCGCCGGACGCCCAGCTCGCGGATCGCCAGCTCCGCGGCGATCGCCACGTTGTTGAACAAGCAGAAGCCCATCGCGCGATCCGGCTCGGCATGGTGGCCCGAGGGACGCACGCCACAGAATCCGAGCCTCGCCTCGCCCGTCATCAGCGCCCTCGTCATCTCGCAAGCGCCCCCGGCGGCGTGCAGCGCCGCCCGGTAGGAGGGCTCTCCGACGAATGTGTCCGGGTCGATCGCGCCGCCACCGGCCAGCGACATCTCCTTGATCCTCTGCACGTGCCTCGCGCTGTGGATGAGCTCGAGCTCGATCTCCTTCGCAGGCGGTGCAGCACGGCACTCCCAGCCCAGCCAGTCATGCTCGGCCAGCATCCGCTCGATTGCCTCAAGGCGCTCAGGCGTGTCCGGGTGCTCGGGCATGAGCACCCGCGGATCATGCTCAAGACACGCCGGGTCGCTGAAGTAGAGGCCCGCCGCCCCCGATCTGAGAGTGCCCTGCCCGCTCACGCAACGCCCTGCCCGCGACACGGGTGGACTGAACACGGTTGACCAGACATCGGACCCTGGACTGTAGGACGCCGGCGAACTCGTTGGCCGCTTGACGTGCCTGGGGGTCAGTACCCCACATGAACGGCAAACCCACGTCCCACCACCAATTTTGTTCGCATCGAAAGGAAGTTGGCCATGATTGCTCCCACAGCTGACTCAGGCGAGGATCTGCTCACTGCGGCCGAGGTCGCGGCGCTACTGCGCATGACTTCAGGCTGGGTCTACGCCGAGACCCGCGCGAAACGTATCCCGCATCTGCGACTCGGGCGCTACGTGCGCTACCGGCGCTCTGCGATCGAACAGTGGATGGGGGAGATCGAGACGGGAAGGACGCTCGCCCCGATGGTGTCTCTCGGCGCTCGAAGGGCCGCATCCGCCAGGCGGCCCGCCATGCGAGCGTAACGACGTACCTGGGGCGTATAACCCTTGAACATGGGCAAGCGCGACTACGGCACCGGCCACGTCTACATCAAGTGGGGCTCCTACTACGGGCGCTGGCGGACGCTTGACGGGCGACTGGTCAACCGCAAGCTCGGCAAGGTGCGCCCGGTCGGTCAGCGCAGCGGCGGCCTCACGCGCGTTCAGGCCGAGCGCGAGATGGCGCGCAGACGCGAGGAGGAGGACAACGCGCCGCGTCCCGCACCGGGATTCTGAGATCCCAACCGTCGACGCGATCGCCGACTCGCTGCGCCAGCGCCAAACGATCGCGGGCGCTCGGCTCTCCTACCGCCAGGGCTGCGAGTCGATGCAGCGCATCCACATCTCCCCGCGCATCGGCGCCCTTCCCGTCACCGAGATCGAGACAGCCCACATCGACCGGCTTGCGAGCGAAATGCTCAACGACGGCAGCGCCCCGAAGACCGTTCGCAACGTGCTCTCGTTCCTGCACTCGATCTTCGAGCACGCGAAAAAAGGGAAGTTCATCAGCGACAACCCGGTGAGCGAGGCGACCCGCCCAGGCCGTAAGCGCACCGGCGACGCCGACCCTGACCTACAGTTCCTCACGGTCGCAGAGCTCGACGCCGTGCTGCGGGCGATCCCCGACGAGACCGTCATCCGACAGCCGAAACCCACTCGGCGCGGACGCCGCGGGCCGGCGCCGCCGCCGCCGCCCGATGTCCTCGGGCCAGTCCTGCGAGTCGTGGTTCTCGCCGCGGCGATGACCGGCCTGCGCCAATCCGAGCTACTCGGCCTGCGCTGGCGAGACGTCGACTGGATCGCCCAGCGAATCCGCGTGCGCAACACCTATGTTCGCGGCGAGCACTCCGGCGATGGCAAGTCCGACCTCTCCACCAAGCGATCCGTGCCGATGGCCGACCGACTCGCCGGCGAGCTCGATCGCTGGTCAAAGCGCACCGCCTATCGCGCCGAGCGCCATCTCGTGTTCGCCCACCCACAGACCGGCAATCCGATCGACCGATCCAAGGTCACAAGACGCTTCCAGACGGCCTGCGGGGACGCTGGCGTGCAGGTCATCAAGTTCCACGATCTGCGCCACACCTTCGCAACTCGGCTCGCCGCCTCCGGGCAGCCGCTGCGGCTGATCCAGGAGTTCATGGGGCACGCCGACAGCGAGACGACACAGATCTACTCGCACTACGCCCCCTCAGAGCACGAGGTCCAGGTCGTCAACGACGCCTTCGCCCCCAAGCCGGCCGGCAAGGCCGAACGCGATCCTCCCGCATCTGATCCGCGCGTCGAAGCCAGCGCCGGGGGAGACCCCGAGGCGCAGGCTCCAGGCACCACGACGGACGCGACGGGGAACAATACGGGGAACAAATTGAGCGAAAGCGAGAGCAACTGAGCGCCTAGAAACCCAGCAAGAATGGGCTCCAATCACTCAGCTACACTGGAGCGCGCGGGCTGGGGGCCGGGCGGTCGCAGGTTCAAATCCTGTCTCCCCGACTATAGGAAAAGCAAGTGGTAGAGCCAAAAACTGCGGCTTGCTCCTCAAGAAAGAAAGGCCCCACGGGGAACAATTTCTCGGACAACTTGCAAAGCATGGCGGTTGCCGGCCACGCTGGCCGGCGATCGAGCCGGGGGTTGGGATGGCCCTTCTCAAATCTCTGGCCCTCCGGAGCGGACGGCTCCGACCAACAGCTCGGAGGCCTTATCGGCACGGGATTATTTGACTTTATGCTCTGAGCAAATACAGCCATATAAAGCTCATGGGCCGGCAAGGTACGCCCGGTCGGGCAGCGCAGCGGCGGTCTCACACGTGTTCAAGCTGAGCGCGAGATGGCGCGCAAGCGCGAGGAGGAGGACCGCGCGCCGCGCCCCGCGCCGGGAGCTGAGATCCCAACCGTCGATGAGATCGCCGACGCCAGCGCCCAAACGCTCGCCGATCTTCGCACGCGAAGAGACGGAAGTTCATCAGCGACAACCCGGTGAGTGAGGCGACCCGTCCGGGCCGATAAGGAAGTACCTGTAAATTGGCAGGTTGTGGGTTTTGGCTAAGCGGCCAGTTTTGGAGTTGGGGTCAAATTTGGGGTCCAAAGTCCGCTCAATGCTGGAAGTTGCCTGTAGGGACCGGGTGGTCGCAGGTTACAAAATCAGTATGTTGGGATCGAGCGGGGCGTTCCCGGGTCTCACGATCGCTCGCTTGGGTTTAGTGCAGCCAGTGGCGATATGCCTCGATCCACTCCGAGCCCTTGGGCGGCGGGGTTGGTAGAGGCAGGTCGAGGAGCGGGATTGACTGTCGGAGCTTCTCGCGCGAGCAGATCGCCACGATCTGGTCCTCGCCTGTCAAGTCAACGCGCTCAACCTTGACGTCTACACCCAGTACCTGCGTCGTGAAGGGCACCTTGAGCTCGTCTTCGATCACGGTGAGCAGGCCGGTAACCTGCTCGCTCTCGTTGTAGCAGTTGACAGTGGCCTCCTCGACCATCGCGTCGAGCTGCGTCTTGCTCATGCTCATCGAAGCCACCGCACAAGGATATTCTCCTGGGCAGACGGTCGTATGGTGGTCTGAACGGTGCGTACGTGTCCGCAAACGTCCGGTGGGGATTCTACGCTGCGAAGGTGTTTGGGGACGGGGATTCGAGGCTCGAAAAGCTGAGGGCGATCGAGGATTCCGAGGAGCTTTGCCGGCAGTTGCTGGCTTCGCCGGACGGTTGGGGGTCGAGCACCAGCCATGTCGAGGCAGTTGAGCTGCTCGGCAGAGTTCACGGCACCGGAGAGCTGCCGGGTTCGTTCGTCGCGTTGCTGTTGTGCACGTGCCGGCGGTGGGATCGGTGCACGGCCAGGCTGATCGTCGCGATCGAGGACAGCGGCTTACTGAGCGACGCCGACCTCGATGAGCTGGCGGAGTGCTTCCTTGCGCACGAGCACGTGATCTCCTACCCGCTGGCATGGGTCTCGCCGCAGTGGCTGGAGGTAGATCTCAGCGACGGAACGAGCCGGACCTACACCGTTGATGAGGACACGCTCGCCAAGCATCGTCTCTCCTTCGAGCCGCCGCTGCGCCGCTGGGGGGCGCGGCGTGCACTCCGGGTTGCCCCGGCGAGGCTCGATGAGCTTTTGGACGGTGCCGAGGCGTTTCAGCCGCGCCAATGCGATGCGCTCATCCATGGGTTGCTCGACGCCGCCGAGGTGCTCGAGGAAGCTCGGCGGCGTCGTCTCATACGGCGTGGTCTGCAGACGGCGCAGGCCAGCGTGCGGCGCACCGCACTCGACCAGTTGTGCGAGCTCGACGGGTCCGAGACAGCGCGGCGTCGTGCGCACGCGGACACCAACGCGTCGGTGCGCAAATGGCGACCCCGGGGATTGGAGAGCCAGACGCCGAGCCTGTTCGGTACGTAAGCAAGAAAGGCAAAGGTCTGGCCGTCCGGCCGAAGCTCCAGAACCTGGTCCGGCGCGTCGACGCCGCTTCCTTGCGCACCCGTCGTACTGGGCGGATGGATGTTCAGCTCGCTCTTGCTCTTGCAAGCTTCTCGAGGGTGAGTGGTGGGCAGCGGATCTCGCCGGTGTGAAAGCGTCCGACGGGGCGGTGCAGGCAGACGGTGGCCCGTTCGTCGTCGAGCTCGACAACGGTGCCGTGGAGACCTTGGAGGTAGCGGGGGCTGATGGTGTGGTTGATGCGGACCTCGTCGCCGACGCACAACTCGGCCAGCGCGGTCGCGGAGCGGACGGTGTGCAGGAGATGGCGGCGGGCGTGGATGGCGTCGGCGAGAGCGGTGAGGTGCTCGTCAAGCTCGCCGTTTGCCACCGCGTCAAGCAGCGAGCGTGCGGGAGAGATCGACGCGGGTGGCGAGAGCGGGGGCTGCTTCTGCCCGGCTGGGAGTGGTGGCTGGTGGCCTCCGCGGGAGCGCTTGCCCATCCTGGCATGATCGCCTGGCGGGCGGACTGAATCGTTCAGGGGGGTTCGGCTGACGGGAGCCATGGGTTCGCGCCGGTCGTGGTTGGAGAATCCGGCCATGCCATCCGGAATGGAGCTGGACGTGGCGATTGCCGCAGAGGAGACGAGGCTCGCCGAGCTCGACCAGTTGAGCGAGGCCGCACGCGGGCGTCTTCTGGAGCTGCGTGTCGCACGCGAGCGGGCGGAGCGCAAGGTTGATGATGAGCGCACCAGCCCTGGGCCGGGCGCGGCGTGGTCCGCGGAGCGTAAGGTGGCGCTGTTTGCGAGCCTCTTTCGGGGGCGCGAGGATGTGTTTCCGCTGCGGTGGGAGAACAAGGGGAAGGGCCGCAGCGGGTGGGCGCCGCGTTGCTCGAATGAGTGGGTTCGAGGCATATGCTCGAAGCCGCGTGTGAGGTGCGGGGAGTGCTCAAGCCAGTCGTTTCTCGCGCCGGTGGACGCGGAGCTGCTCGCGCATCTACAGGGTCGGCAGGTAATGGGTGTCTATCCGCTCATGGCGGATGACACGTGCTGGCTGTTGGCGATCGATCTCGACGGAGTCTCCTGGCGTGGTGATGTCGCGACGCTGCGCGAGACATGCGGTGAGCTGGGGGTGCTCCCGGCCGTCGAGCGCTCGCGGTCGGGGGATGGCGCGCACCTCTGGTTTTTCTTCAGCGCGCCGATCCCTGCCGTATTGGCGCGGCGCTTTGGGCTGATGCTCTTGACGGACGCGATGGGGCGTTGCTCGACGCTCGACATGGCCTCCTACGACCGTCTGTTCCCAAGCCAGGACACGCTGCCCAAGGGCCGCTTCGGAAACCTGATCGCGTTGCCCTTGCAACACGGCCCACGTCAGCAGGGCAACTCGCTGTTCGTGGATGAGCAGCTCGAGCCATATGAGGATCAGTGGTCGTACCTGGAGTCGCTGCCTCGCATCGCGCCGGACCGCCTGGAGGCTCTCGTTGCGCAGGCCGACATCGACGGTCGCGTGCTTGGAGTGGCCGGCGAGGATGTTGACCGTGAGGCGCCGTGGCGGCCACCTCGATCACTCTCCAGCAGGCTCGCTGCGACGGCGATGCCGGATGTCCTCAGCGCGACGCTTGCGCAGTGCCTGTACGTACGCGCTGATGAGCTCCCTCCGGCCTTGGCGGATGCGATGCGGAGGCTCGCGACGTTCTCCAACCCGCTGTTCCTCGAACGCCAGCGGCTGCGGCTCTCAACAGGGCGCACACCACGCGTGATCGCATGCTTCGAGCAGCAGGGTCGATTCCTGGTGCTTCCCCGCGGCAGCCTCGTGCCACTGAAGAAGCTGCTCGACGACCTCGGTGTAAGGCTGGATCTGGCCGACGAGCGCATCGACGGGATCGAACTCGACGTCCGGTTCACCGGCAAGCTCACCGACGTCCAGGCCGATGCCGCGCGGGAAATGCTTGCCCACGAGCTCGGAGTGCTGTGTGCGCCTCCCGGGATCGGGAAGACCGTGATCGCAGCGCACCTGATCGCCGCCCGCCGCCGCTCGACGCTCGTGATCGTGCACAGCAAGCCGCTGCTGGAGCAGTGGATTCAGCGCCTGACCCAGTTTCTCGACGTAGACATCAAGCAGATCGGGGTAATCGGTGCCGGGAGGAGCAAGCCAACCGGTCGCCTGGACATCGCGACCGTCCAGAGCCTTGTCCGCAAGAAAGGCCTGCAGGAGCTGCTGGCCGGGTACGGGCACATCGTCGTTAACGAGTGCCACCACGTCCCCGCGGTCACGGCTGAGCGGGTGCTGCGATCCGCTGCCGCGCGTTGCGTGACCGGTCTGACAGCAACGCCTTATCGGCGCGACGGGCACCACCCGATTATAGCTATGCAATGCGGCCCAATCCGTCACGAAATCGAACGTCGCACGGAGCGCGCGGGGGAGGAGCTGCGCCTGTGCATCGTTCGCCGCGAGACGACCTTCGATCCGGCCGTGCTCCCGACCGATGCCGGCATCCAGGAGATCTACGGGGCACTCGCTGTGGACGAACGCCGCACTGAGCTCATCGTGAAGGACACCCTCCAGCTGATTGTTGAGGGGCGCTCGCCAATCATTCTCACCGAGCGGCGCGAGCATCTACAGCGACTCGCCGCGCGCCTGCGCGATCGAGTACCGGTGTTGATCGAACTGCACGGCGAGATGCGTCCCCGTGCACGCCGCGCCGCGGTTGAGCAACTCGCCACCACCAGCGAGGACACGGCGCGGGTGGTGCTCGCCACGGGCCGCTACATCGGTGAGGGCTTCGACGATCCGCGCCTGGACACGCTGCTGCTCGCGATGCCGATCGCCTGGAAGGGCACCGTCGTGCAATACGCCGGGCGCCTGCACCGCGCGCACCGCGGCAAGCACGAAGCGCTCGTCTACGACTATGTAGACGCCGAGCTGCCCGTGCTGCGCCGCATGTTCGCCAAGCGCCTGAAGACCTACCACGCTCTCGGCTACACGCTCTCCGAGACGCCGGCCGGCTACAGCATCCAGAGCGACGAGGCGACCCTGGGGCCAAGCGGGTGATTCCGCCGGAGATGGCGTGACGGCCTATAAGCACCACGCTTTCCATCCGCTGTGAGTCGTAGCTTGCATCTGATGGGAGCGCATTCGCGTAACGCCCCGTGTCCCTGTGGAAGTGGCCTGAAGTACAAGCGTTGCTGTCTTGAGGTCGCGAACCGTGAGCAGGAGACCGCGCGCTTCGAGAGCGCTGTCGGCAAGCGCATCTCGAAGTGGGCGGCGGCACAGTTTCCGGATGAGCTGAGCGCGGCATTGGGAAGCTTCGGCGGGGATTCCGGGGCCGGGTTGAACGACCGCGACATGACGATCTTCGTCACGTGGTTCTGCTCGGATCGAGAGCTTGCCTGCGGGGAAACCCCAGCGGCGAGCTACGCCGCGCGCTCCGACATTGATGTGCGCGAACGGGATGTGGCTGCACGGATCGCCGCCGCGCGACTGCGCCTGCAGCGCGTGCGTAGCGTTGAGGCGGGCCGCTGGATCGAGCTCGAAGACGTGCTGAGCGGGGCAGTGACGCGCGTGCGCAGCGGAGACGTCTCGCGCGAGGCGACGCGTTGGGACATCCTGCTCTGCCGCGTGATGGAAGATGACTTGATTTCCTCGCTGTGGGGTCCCGTGCAGTTCTACCGGCCCGACGAAGAGCCGGACCTGCTCGCCGAGTGTGAGCGTCTCGCCGGTGTACATCGCATGCCGATCGGCAGCGACTGCCTGTTCAGTGCGGCTGCGCTTGAGTTGATGCGCTTCGTGCCCGCCGGCCGCTGTGCCGCTCAGAGCCTCTTCACGGCTGAGGGCGACCCGCTCGTCAACGGCCGGACGAGCTGGCGAATCACAGAGCCCGCCACCGCACTGGAATTGTTGGACGACCCGCCGCAGCTGGCGTGGGTTGGTGAGAGCGAAGACGGGTCGGGGGAGGCGTTTCAGTGGACCGTCCCGCGGGAGCAGCTACGCATGTCGGAGACGCCGCTGCCGCCGGGTGCGCTGCGTTTTGAGAGCAGCCTCACCGAGCTGCCTGGGCGGGTCTGCCTGGCGACGTTCGAGCTGACCGACCAGGAGCTGCGCTGCACGGCGGTCTCCGAAGCCAGGCTCGACGCCGCGAGCGAGTTGATCAGCCAGCGCCTCGGCGCGCTCGCGGTGCTGCGTGACCGGAGCATCCTGCCGATCGAAGCCGACCCTTCTTCGCCGGGACCCGACCACTCGCAGCAACGACGCAAGCCTCGGACCGCGCTGGCGGCAGCGGCGGATCGAGATGTCGAGCGTCAGCTTCTCAATGACTACTATCGCCGTTGGCTTGACGAACCGCTTCCCGCGCTTGAAGGCCGCTCCCGCGCGAGGCTTCGCGCCGCGTGAGCCCGTTTCTACACGAGCGCATCTACGCGGACGCAGTAGCCCTGTGAGGGGCGAGCGCGCCTATCTGCTCCACGCGATAGCGGCCTCTGTCGAGTCTCAAACTCACTGCGAGCCAGCGGTCTACGTCCGTAACCCCGTGGGTGGGGGCGGCGGCTCATCGACGCGGCGCGGTGGAGAAAGCGCCTTGGCGCCGCGCACACCGCGCTTGTCGCGGAAGAGACACAGGATCTTGCCTTCGGGGCGGGCGGCGCTGGGTGCGAGCAATCCCGCCCAGCCCTCTTTTGAGAGCTGCTCGCCGATGCTTTGATAGGCGGGCCAATTGCGACGGCCCGGCGCGGGCGTACTGAGTCCGACGGCGGCAAGGCTCTCTCGTGTGGAGAGGTCGGCGACCACGATGTCTACCTGCCAGGTCCACAGCTCGCGGGGCATCTGCGCGAGTGGAGGGATCATGCGCTCGGCCAGGTGGCGGTACCACTCGGCCCATGCGGTCGCCTCGCTGTCGGCGAGGTAGAGCGCATCGATGACGTCGCCGCGTTGCCAGCGGTTGTCTGGGGGCGGTTCGCGGTCGGGCAGCGGCGCCGAGCCGGGGTAGGTGTGCTTGATCCAGCGTCCGCGCACGGCGAGCGCTGTAACGCTGAGCGGCACTTCAGCTTGCGCCCGGGTCCTCGATGCCGGAGATGAGTCGGGCGACAGCGCGGTAGTCGCCGGCGGCGATGCGGTCGATGGGCTTGTCGTCATCGAGCGCGGGGACGGGCTTGTTCAACCAGACCGGGATGTAGGTCGGTCGGATCACTCGCCCGAGGCGTTCGACGAGCGATGAGAGCTCGACCAGGCGCTCTGCGCGCGGGCCGCTCGGGGAGCTGCGACGTGCGAGCCATTCGCGTACGGTGCTCGGGGCCGCGCCGGTTGCGCGTGCGATCTCGCGGTCGGAGAGATGGCCGCTGTCGTGGACGTGGATTGCCTCTTCGGCGTATGCAAGGGTCATGTCGCCAAGCTTAGCATTCCGGCGCTATTTCGACAAGTTATCGGCATGTGGCGGGTCCGACTGCTGTCTGCTCTCGTAGCTTTGCCTCCGTGTCATCGTATGCCGTCGGTGCAACTGGCCGATCGGACGGGGAACAATCCGGGGAACAAATTGAGGAAAACCCAGGAGCACTCAGAGACCAACACCCCAGCAAACACGGGCTCCATCAACTGAGCGACACCCAATCCCTCCGGCTGGGGGCCGGGCGGTCGCAGGTTCAAATCCTGTCTCCCCGATTTTCGGAGAACAGAACGTCGCTAATCGAACCACGTCGCTGGTTTGGTTACTCTCCAGATGCCCGATTGCGAACAGGCCCTACCGCTCAATGGAAACCGAATCCGCTCAACTCGATCTGCGTGGGCTCCGTGCCCGGCGAGAGGAGATCCTGGGGTATGCGGCCGAGCGCGGCGCGCGCAATGTGCGCCTGTTCGGCTCGATCGCGCGCGGCGAGCTTGGCGCAGGAAGCGATGTCGATCTCTTGGTCGAGATGGAATCGGGGCGCAGCCTGATCGATCTAGTCGGTTTGTGGCAGGACCTCGAGGATCTGCTCGGTACCCATGTCGATGTGCTCAGCGAGGGTGGCGTGAGCCCGTTTCTACGCGAGCGCATCCACGCCGACGCCGTGCCCCTGTGAAGGACGAGCGGACCTACCTGCTCCACGCGATCGCGGCGATCGATGCGATCCAGAGCTACACGATCGGAGGTCGCGAGGCGTTCTTCGCGACGGCAAGACCCAGGACGCGGTCATTCGCAATATCGAGATTATTGGTCAGGCCGTCAAGGGGATCTCGGGCGAAACGCGTGCACTCGATGGGACGGTGCCTTGGCGGCAGATCGCCGGGATGCGTGACAAGCTTATCCACGATTACTTCGGAGTCGATCTAGCGCTTGTCTGGGACGTGGTCGAGCGCGGCGCGAGCTGCCCAGTTTGCGTCCACGATTGGAGAGGCTGAGTCGGCACTTGGCGGAGGGCGACGTCGTCGGCCGCTAAACAGCATCAGCTTCGGGCACGGAGCCGTCGGAAGCAGGAACGTGCACCCGTGGAGGGTTTGTCTCGACCTGTGCTTCGCCAGCCGATTTTTCTTCGGGCTGAGCCCAATCCTCGGGCGGTTCGATCTTGGCCGTGATTCCCGCGTGCTCCTCTAGTAGGTAGAGCAGGTTGCTGCCGCTCAGCAGCTCGAGTGGCTTGTTCTGCGCGAACTCGAACGAAGCTTTGCCGTATCCGCTTGTAGTGACGAGGATCCCCTTGCTCGCTCCTTCGTTCTGCATCGTCCCGAACAGATCTCGAACAGCGCTCACCCCGTGGGAACGGCGGTTTGATCTGGCCCCACTGCGGCGGTCTGAACTGGCCCCACCTCCGTCCGACTGGCTGCTGACTGTTTGAGGCTCATGGAGCTCGAGCGGGAGGCGGCAGTGAGGAATGGGATTACGAGTGGAGACGTTCGAGCAGATCAGGCGGGACAGGGATCGGGAAGGCACCTCGACGAGGGCGTTGGCGGCGAGGTATGGGGTGCATAGGCGGGCGGTGCGTCAGGCGTTGGCGGCGCCGTTGCTGCCCGTCAAGCGCAAGCCTGTGGGTCGGCCAGCGCCGAAGCTGGGGGCGTATCGGGAGCTGATCGACTCCTGGCTTGACGGGGACCGGGATGCGCCGCGCAAGCAGCGTCATACCGCGAAGCGGGTCTGGGAGCGGCTGCGTGATGAGCACGCGGCTGATGTCGCTGAGCGCACTGTTCGGGAATACGTTCACGATCGCCGCGCCGAGCGCGGCGAAGGCGTCCAGGCGTTCGTGCCGCAAGTGCACGGTGCGGGTGTGGAGGCCGAGGTCGACTGGGGTGAGGCGCAGGTCGCGATGGCTGGATCGGCGGCGAGGGTCTACCTGTTTCACATGCGTGCGTGTCATTCTGGTGCGGCGTTCGCGATGGCGTTCCCGCACTGCTCCCAGCAAGCGTTCTTGGAGGCTCACGTGCATGCGTTTGACTGGTTTGGTGGCGTGTTCGGCTTGTTGCGCTATGACAATCTCGCGAGCGCGGTCAAGCAGGTTTTGCGCGGCCGGCGCAGGGTCGAGACGGACCGGTTTATCGCGTTGCGCTCGCACTATCTCTATGAGTCGCAGTTCACGACCCCGGGCATCGAGGGCGCCCACGAAAAGGGCGGTGTGGAGGGAGAGGTCGGGCGTTTCCGGCGCCGTCACTTCGTCCCGGTCCCGGACGTTTCCTCGCTCGGGGAGCTGAACGCGCGGATGCTCGCTGGCTGCGAGTCCGACCTGTCGCGGCGGATCACGGGGCGCCAGGAGACCGTCGGTGAGTCGTTTGCCAGGGAGCGCCCTCTGCTGCGAGGCCTGCCGGCTGAGCGGGCGTCCACGGCTGATGAGGCGACGCCGCGGGTGGATTCGAAGTCGCTGGTCACGATCAAGCAGAACCGCTACTCCGTGCCCGTCCGTCTCGCCGGCTTGCGGGTTCACGCGCGGGTCGGCGCGCGCGAGATCGAGTGCCGTCACGGCGGGGAGCTGGTCGCTGTCCACGAGCGCCAGCAAGGCCGCTTCGGGATCACAGCGTCACTCGACCACTATCTGGAGTTGCTCGCGCGCAAGCCGGGTGCGTTGGCTGGGTCGCTCGCTCTTTCCCAGCAGCGCGAGCGCGGCACCTGGCCATCGGTGTTCGACGAGCTGTGGGAGAAGATCGCCGAGCGATACGGCGCCTCGGAGGCCGCGCGGCAGATGATCGACGTGCTGCTGCTCGCGCGCGAGCACAGCGCCGGCGAGGTGGAGCAAGCGGTCCGTGGCGCCCTCACAGCGGGTGCGCACGACGGACGCGCGGTCGCGGTGCTCACGAGCCGTGGTTCCCGGGCCGTCCCGCGAGAGCTTGATGATCTCCCACAGCGTCTGCAGGGCCTCGGGGCGCCACCACCGACGCTCGGCCACTACGACGAGCTGCTCGTCCCAGCAGGGGGAGCACAGTGAGCGCCCCGGCGCAGGTCCTAGCGATGGAGACCCTGATCGACGCGCACGCGCTCGAGCTGAAGCTCCCAACCGTCAGGGCTCGCTTCCGCACGCTCGCCGAGGAGGCGACACGCGACCAGCAAACCCCGACCGCCTATCTCGCGGCGCTGTTGGAGGCCGAGGTCTGTGAGCGAGCTGAACGCCGCGAACGCCGACGGCTGATCGACGCGCGTTTTCCCTTGATGAAGCGCTTGGAGGACTTCCGCTTCGAGGAGAACCCGAAGATCCCCCAGGCCACGATCGCCGCGTTGGCGCAGGGCACCTGGATCGATGACCGCGAGTCGGTGATCCTCCTCGGCGACAGCGGCACGGGGAAGACCCATCTCGCGATCTCCCTGGCGGTGCTCGCCTGCCAACAAGGACGACGAGTCCGCTTCACCACCCTCGCCGCGCTCGCGAACGAACTACAAGCAGCACAGAGCAAACGCGAGCTTCAGAAAGTCATCGCGCGCTACGCCCGAACCGAGCTCGTCGTCCTCGACGAGCTCGGGTATCTCGCGTTGCCCGAGGGCGCCGCGGAGCTCGTGTTCCAGGTCATCTCCGAGCGCAACGAGCGCGCCAGCCTGATCGTGACGACGAACCTCCCGTTCGGGGAGTGGACGAAGGTCTTCCCCGACGCCCGTCTCGCGAAGGCCGTCGTGGACCGCATCACCCATCGAGCGCACATCATCGACACCGGAGCAGAGTCCTGGCGCTTCCGCCACGGCCTCACCAAAGCGAAGAAAGGGGCCGCCTGACCCCCACCCGCGAGGCGCGCCGGCGATATCTCGTTCCGCTACGCGCTACGCGCTCCGCTCCACGAGACACCGCCGCAAGTCACAATCAGAGAAGATCAACTACACACAACAACCGACGCGAAGTGGGGCCACTTCAAGCCGCCGCGCCGGGGCCACTGCAAACCGCCGCGCCCACCCCGACCGTGTTCCTGTAGCGCTTTGCTTGGATGACGACCTTGCCGCCAAAGATGGGTCGCGGATCGTAGGCGACGCAGTCAACCCCGCCATCGCGGGAGGCTTGCGTCAACCGTGTCTCAAGGCCCATCTTCTCGAACAGGTTGGTAATTAACGTCTCGAATTCGCCGGGTGTCAGCTCCATGAGGTTTGGTCGTTGGTCGATCGAAGACAGGACGTCGGTACTCTCGACGAAGCGTGGATCGACCATGCTGAATTCGAGAACGGGACGCACAGGGGCAAGCTCCGCTGGGTTGCGTGAGATCGATGCGTTGAGTCCTTGTAGGCAGGCACCTGGCTCAACTCGTGCGAGGTCAAGGCTGTCGAAGAGGTCGCGAGTTGTGCGGAGCGTGATCAAGCAGGGATGCGTTGGCTGTCCGGTGCGAGGGTCGATGGTGTTGACGTGTCCGTTGAAGACGACCGACTCAACGTGGCCGGCTCGATCTGTTCGAAACATCTCGTACACCGATCGCAGTGTCACCTGTGCGACGACGTTTGCGTAGAGCGCCCTGCTTTGGGTCGCTGGGCGTGCTTTTGAGGTGATCTCATCTTTGACTTTGACGTAGCGATATTCGGCCACGTCTGGCACGACGTCGAACGTCGGTAGATCCATCTCGATGACGAGCTGTCGCGACTCCGGCACGTAAGCGACCTTGTGTTGCTGGGGAAACCCGTCCGGGTATCGACTCGCGGCGAGCACCATGGAGCAGTAAGTGACGACCGAATCGGGATCACGCGCCTCATAACCAGCTTTGAACGCCTCCACCTCCTTGTTCTGGGTCGCCACCCGCTCAGCCTCGGCATGGACGCGTGCTTCGTGGTTGCATTTGGCTGCGGTCAGCGCCGTCTGTCGGTTACGCTCGGCCTCGACGGCCTTGGCGAGATCCTCGGCGTACCGAGCCTCAGCCTCGGTCACCGCCTGTGCGTGCTTAGCCTTTGCTCCCGGGAGAAGCTTCTGCAGGCCCGAGGGGGGTGGAGGTAGTTGCTTGACGGGAGGCTCGATTGGGATTGTAAGCTCGCCGGGATCGAACGGGATCGTGGCCGGCTGCTCCTTCAATGTCTGGATCTCAAAAGATGTGTTTGTAGACAAGGAGGCCGTTAGAAGTCCGTCGAGTTGCCCGACACGCTCTGTGATCTCCCTGGTCAGCTGCTCAGCTTCGTGCGCGCGCTGCTCAGCATAGAGTCGCTTCTGCTCTTTTTCGTCGTACGCCCGCTGACGAGTCGCTTCTTTCAGCCGGCGCTGTCGCTCACGCTCGAGCGCGCGAGCCGCTCGCTCGGCGTCGCGCCGGCGGCGCTCAGCTTCGCGCTGCATTTGTACCCAAACGCTTCGGCGTGCCATACAGTTTGGCTCCTCGTTTGTCGCGGCTCTCTATGGGTAAGCTGTCCGATCTTAGTCTCTGGAATTTGCGCATGCTCGTTCCGAGTAGATGGCGAACATATGTTCGCCATCTGGTGGATGTAGCTGGGAGTGCACGTCGGGAGCCGACGGATAGCGGCTTCTACTGGATGACGATGCGCCTGGACGACCGCTTTTCGGCGAAGAGCAGTCGTCCGAGTGCACCATCGCCAAGCCCCGATAGCCTCCACGCGAGTGCTGCTCACGATCACAACTACACATCATCCTGCCACCGATCTCGGCTACCTGCTGCACAAGCGCCCGGATCGTGTGCAGACCTTCCCCGTGCCCTTTGGCGAGGCACACGTCTTCTACCCGGAGGCGAGCGAGCAGCGGTGCACGGCGGCGCTGCTGCTTGACATAGATCCGGTTGGGCTCATCCGGCGTGGCCGAGGTGTCAACAGCTTCGCGCTCGCCGAGTACGTGAACGATCGACCCTACGTCGCCTCGTCTTTTCTCTCGGTTGCGCTCGTCAACGTGTTCAAGAGCGCCATGGCTGGGACCTGCAAAGGACACGAAGAGCTCGCGGCGGCGGCCATCCCCCTGGAGGCTGCGCTGCCCGCGGTCCCCGCTCGAGGCGGGGAGTCGCTCGTGCGCAGTCTATTCGAGCCCCTCGGATACACCGTGGAGGTCACCGCGATCGCGCTTGACCCCCGATTTCCTGATTGGGGAGACAGTCGCCACGTAGGTTTGCGCCTCGTTGGTGAGCTGCGCTTGGCTGACCTGCTCAACCACCTTTATGTGCTGCTTCCTGTGCTCGACGACGACAAGCACTACTGGGTCAACGAGGCCGAGATCGAGAAGCTCATACGGCGGGGTGAGGGATGGCTTGCCGCCCATCCGGAGCGCGACCTGATCGTTCGGCGCTATCTCAAGGAGCAGTCGCGCCTATACTTTCCGGCGCTCGCGCAACTCGACGAGTCGGCATCGTCCCCGGAGGATTCGGAGGAGCCTGGTCGCGAGGATCAGCTCGAGGAGCGCGTGTCGCTGCGTGACCAGCGCCTCGGCACGGTGCAATCGGTGCTGAAGGCGTCTGGCGCCAAGCGCGTTCTGGACCTCGGGTGCGGCTCAGGGGCGCTCCTGGCTCGCCTGATCCGGGATGACTACGAGCTGGTTGTCGGCATTGACGTGAGCGTTCGATCCCTGGAACAGGCAGCGCGGCGCTTGAAGCTCGACGACATGCACGACGCGCAGCGACAGCGCATCAATCTGCTCCACAGCCCATTGACCTACCGGGACAAGCGCCTCATCGGGTTCGACGGGGCGGCGCTCGTCGAGGTCATCGAGCACTTGGATCCGCCACGTCTCGCGGCCTTCGAGCAGAACATATTTGGGTCCGCAAGGCCGGGGACCGTCGTCGTCACGACGCCAAACGCGGAGTACAACGTGCGCTGGGAAACCTTGCCAGCGGGCCAGTTCCGGCACCCCGACCATCGCTTCGAGTGGACACGCTCTGAGTTTGCCGCGTGGGCACAGACCGTAGCCGATGGGCACGGGTACGAGGTGCGCTTTCTGCCTGTCGGACCAGTTGACGCCGAGGTCGGATCGCCGACGCAGATGGCGGTGTTCAGCCGATGAGGATCGACCTGCCCGATCCAAGCCTCGTAGTGCTCATCGGTGCCTCGGGGTCGGGGAAGAGCACGTTTGGGCGTGAGCACTTCAAGGTAACCGAGGTGATCTCCTCGGATTTTTGCCGTGGCTTGGTTTCCGATGACGAGAACGATCAGGCTGCGACCGCGGACGCATTCGCTGTGCTCCACTTCATCGCTGGACGACGCTTGGCGCAACCGCGCTTCACCGTAGTCGATGCGACGAATGTTCAGCGTGAGGCACGTAAGCCGCTGATCGAGCTCGCCAAGGAACACGACCTCTTCCCGGTCGCGATCGTGCTGGACATTTCCGAGTCGATCTGCCAGGAACGTAACCGCTCCCGATCCGATCGCGACTTCGGAGCGCATGTGGTGCGCCGGCAGCGCTCCCAGCTGCACAAGTCGATCAAGGTCCTGCAGGCGCGAGGGTTTTCGACGAGTATGGGTTCTGCGCTCTCCCGAGGAGGTCGGCCAGTACTGAGCTCACACCGCGCTCCACTATGGGCCGACCGGCGGTCGAGCACGGGCCGTTCGACATCATCGGCGACGTTCATGGCTGCTACGACGAGCTGGCGGCTCTGCTACGTGAGCTGGGCTACGAGGTTGCCGCGGACGGCGTCACTGTTACTCCCCCCGATGGGCGTCGCGCGGTGTTCGTCGGTGACTATGGCGACCGGGGTCCCGACACGCCAGCGTCCTCAGGCTGGTCATGGCGATGGCTGACGCCGGCACGGCGATCTGCCTGCCGGGGAACCACGACATCAAGCTTGTCCGCAAGCTCAAGGGCCGGGACGTCCAGATCACTCACGGGCTGGCGGAGACCCTTGAACAGCTTCGAGCGGAGCCCGAAGAGTTCAGCGAGCAAGCGCTCGACTTCCTCGATCGGCTGGTAAGCCACGTCGTGCTTGATGACGGAAAGCTCGTGGTGGCGCACGCCGGGATGAAGGAGGCCTATCAGGGGCGATCGTCGGGACGAGTCCGCGACTTCGCACTCTTTGGCGAGACGACGGGAGAGACCGATGAGTTCGGTTTGCCCGTCCGCGGGCAATGGGCGGCGGACTACCGCGGCAATGCAAGCGTGGTCTATGGCCACACCCCGGTCATCGAGGCCGAATGGCTCAACAACACGATCAATATCGACACTGGCTGCGTCTTCGGCGGCAAGCTCACAGCGCTGCGCTGGCCCGAGCGCCAGCTCGTCTCGGTGCCGGCGAGTCGCATGTACTACGAACCGGCCAAGCCGTTCCTCGTCGCCCGAGGACGCAGCGCCGGCGATTGATCAAGACCGTCCCGCGCTGCTGCTCGATGTCGAGGACGTGGCGGGCAAGCGCATCATTCAGACGCGGCTGACGCGCAGCGTCACAGTTCGCGAGGAGAACGCCGCCGCTGCGCTGGAGGTGATGAGCCGCTTCGCGACAGACCCTCGCTGGCTGATCTATCTACCGCCAACGATGGCGCCGACCGCCACCTCCAATCGGCCGGATCTCCTGGAGCATCCTGAGGACGCCTTTGCCGAATACCGGTCCGCCGGAGTGCCGCACGTGATCTGCGAGGAGAAGCACATGGGATCACGCGCGATCGTTGTCGTCTGCCGCGATGCCGACATCGCCCGTGAGCGCTTCGGCATCGACAGTGGCGAGACGGGCGCGATCTACACGCGGACCGGACGTCCGTTCCTCGGCGGGGACGCCGATACCGAAGACTGCGCTCAGTCGCGTGCGCGACGCTGTCGAGTCCGCTGGGCTGTGGAAGGAGCTCGAAACCGGCTGGCTTGTGCTCGACTGCGAGCTGATGCCGTGGTCGGCGAAGGCCATGGAGCTGATCCGGCACCAGTATGCGGCTGTTGGCGCCGCTGCTCACGCTGGGCTCGCCGGCACCGTCGCGACGCTCGAACCCGCGGAGGCACGAGGCCTCGAAGTCGGGGAGCTACTCGACCATCAGCGTCACAGGATCGGGCACATCGATCGCTATGTGGACGCTTACCGGCGTTACGTCTGGCCGGTGAGCAGGCGTCGCAGATCTTCGCCTGGCTCCGTTTCACATCCTCGCTGCTGAGACGGGAGTCTTTGCCGACCACGATCACGCCTGGCATCTCGCGCTTTGTGACCGGTTGGTGGATGCCGGCGCTGGTTGGCTCCAACGGACGGGCCGTCTCGTTGTTGACGTCACTGATGCCGAGGACGAGGCCCGAGGCGTGGCCTGGTGGGAGGAGCTCACCGGCGGCGGGGGCGAGGGGATGGTCGTCAAGCCGATCAGCTTCGTCGCGCGCGGACGCAAGGGCATCGTTCAACCCGGCATCAAGTGCCGCGGGCGCGAGTACCTACGTATCATCTATGGCCCCGAGTACACCGATCCAAGCCAGATCGAGCGGCTGCGCTCTCGTAGTCTTGGCCGCAAGCGCTCCCTCGCCGTTCGGGAGTTCGGGCTGGGTATCGAGGCGCTCGAGCGATTTGTACGCCGGGAGCCCCTCTACCGCGTTCACGAATGTGTCTTCGGTGTTCTAGCGATGGAGAGCGAGCCGGTCGATCCGCGACTCTGATCCGTCGAGAATAGATTTGCTTTCCGATCTCGAGGCGTTGACTACACGCGACGGGTGGTCAGGCTGCCTGAAGCTGGGCAGCAATCAGCTTGTGGGGGTTGCGTCCAGGCGCACCCGCTCGCCGCCTGCCACGCGCTGGAGGCCGAGCCAGCAGAGCTCCAGCAGACGCTCGACGATCGTGGTGCGGGGTACGTCGCGGTGCTCGTACCACCAGGCGGCGAGGCCGTTCTGGGCGCTGCGCACCTGCTCGGCGAACATCTCCGCGGCCTGGTGGGGATCGGGGTAGTCGGCCAGCGCGTCCCCCGCGGCGGCTTGGATGAAGCCGGTGATCCCAGCGGTGCCCTGCTGGCTGAGTCGCCGGTAGGCGGCGGCCACCTCGGGGTCGCTTGGGGGGTCGCGGAACAGCATCCGCCAGGCGAAGGGGTGCTCTTCGACGAAGCGGAAGAACGCGTCCACCCCGGCGTGCATACGCGCTCCCGCCTGCGGCGGCGAGACCTCAAGCGCGGCGGCCACGTAGGCGATCAGCTCGTCGGTTTGACGCTCCAGCAGCTCGATCTGAAGCGCCGCCTTGGAGGGGAAGTGGTCATAGATCACCGCCGCCGTGATCCCCGCCGTGCGCGCGATTTCGTCCATTGAGGTCTCGGGGTAGCCGCGTTCGGCGAACAGCCGCATGGCGCCGCCGAGGATGCGCTCGCGGCGCTCCTCTGCGCTCAGGCGCCGGCGCGGCGTGGGGGTGGGGCGCGGCACGCGATAGGTCTAGCAAACCCGTCACACCGGAACCGGCACCTGCTTGACGGCCAGCCGCTTGGAGGCCAATAGCGGATCCCAATCGGGGCCGTGCTGGCTCAGCCGCGCCGGGTCGGCGATCACGCCTCCGGCGCGGACCTCGCGATCGAGGTTGCGGCCGAGTACGGCGCCGGCGGCGTGCATTCCGCTGAGCATCGAGCCGACTACGCCCGGCCCCCAGGCGAGCGAGGCGCCCGCCAGGAAGAGGCCGTCGATCTCCGTGCGGCAGCCGGGGCGCAGCGGGCCGAACTGGCGGGCGTTGGGCTCCAGGCCGTAGGTGGTGCCGTTGGTGCTGCGGGTGTAGCGCTCGTGGGTCAGCGGCGTGGACAGCTCGCTCCACGCGACCCTGCCCTTGATGCAGGGGATTGCGGCCTCGGCACGTTCCAGCAGCATCTGCGCCAGTTGCTCCTTGAGCTCCAGGTACTCGGGATCGCGCCGGTACGCCTCGCCCGCCGAGCTGCCCGACCACAGGGGGCGGTTGGGGGGCACCGCGGTCATCACCTCCAGCGTCGAGCACCCAGGTGGCGCCAGGCGGGGATTGTCGGGATCCTTGAGGGTGGAGCAGTGCACGAACGCCGGCATGTGCGCGACCGCGTCGGCCAGCCACTCTGCGCGCGGCCGCGCGCCGCCGTTGACGATCTCGGTGAACACGCGCCCGATGTCACGGGTGGTGGGGTTGCAGTAGTAGTTGGTGGTGGGGACACGCTCGCGCAAATCCACATCAACGCCGAGGTAGAGGTTGAGAAACGGCGGAGTCATCGTCCAGCGCCGCACGCGGCGCAGGGTGCCGCGGCGCAGGTGCTGGCGGCCAACCAACTGCAGGTAGGTGCGCTTGATGTCGGCGCCCGACACGACAGCCGGTGCGCGTAGCACCTCGCCGCTCTCCAGCCGCACCCCCGCCACACGTCCGCCCTCGACGAGGATGTTGGCGACGGGCGCGTGCGTGCGCACCGTGCCGCCGTGACCGCGGATCACGTCCACCAGGTGCGCTGCCAGCACCTGCCCGCCGCCGCGGGGAAACCAGGCACCGCCCCCTACGTACTCCTCCAGGAAGCTCGCGTGCAGCACCACCGGCGCGCGTTCGGGTGGGCAGCCATATGCACCGCAGTGGGCCGACAACGCCGCGCGTGCCGGCTCACCCAGCCCGCAAGCCTCCAGCAGGGCGCTCAGCGGCCGCATCGCCCAGTGCACCGCTGCGCCAGCGTCAAGCGCCATCCGCGCGCTCCCACGCAGCGAGGCGGGGGTTGTGCTGCGGTCCACCGCAGCCCCCAGGCGGCGCAGCACACCGATCAAACGACGCAGACCGCGCTCGTCGGCGGGGAAGGCGGCGATCAGCTCCTCCAAAAAGCGGTCCCAGCCGACGGGGACGCGCACGTGGAGGTCGGGGCGGATCACGGTGTCGAAGCCGTCGGCGTCCATCGGCAAGAACTCGATTCGGTCCTCCAGCGCCAAGCCGCGCAGCAGCAGCGTCGGCAGCAGCCCCCCGGGGCCGCAGTCGCCGATGTAGTGGACGCCGACATCCCACTCCCACGCCCCCTTGCGACGGAACACGTGCGAGGAGCCCCCCACCACGTCGTACTGCTCCAGCAGCAGCGTACGTCGCCCCGCGGCCGCGAGGTAGGCGGCGGCCGTGGCCCCGCCTGCTCCGCCGCCGACCACGATGGTGTCCCAGCGCTCGTTGCCGCCCATTGCCGCTCCGTTCGCGTGCGTGCTCATTGCTGCTCCTTTCGCTTGCCACATTTGCCAAACGATCGTTTGGTTGTGTAGCTTAGCAAATGATCGTTTGGTTAGCGGCTACGATGGTCGGCGATCGAGAGGAGTCATAAGGAGCACGCTCGCCGCCGGCACCCCGCAGGTGGGATTCGCAATGCAGGACAACGACCCGACGGCCGACCGTGTTCCTCAGGAAGGCGCGGTGTGCGTGCGCGAGGAAGCCGAAGCAGTGGCGGGCCGCGCGGTGGGGGCGAGGCATTCCGTGCCACCCCGTGCCGCCGTATGTGAAGTTGCTCTCGATCGCCGTGCTGTTCAGCGCTAGCGCTCCGACAGCCTCCGGCCTGGCCCCGTGTGCATCGCAGCCCCGGGTTTCCGTTAGCGCGTCACGCGCGCTAACGCCGTCCAATCAAATTGTCCAGGCGTCCCTAAGCGAGCTTGGCGGTGAAACGCACCTTGCCCGAGCACGGAACAGGTTGATTCCCGACCACCACCGTCATGCCCACTTCAACATAACCGCTGGCGGTGCCGTTCTTCTTGAAGGCGATCGAGAACGCCGACTGCACAGTTTGCGCCGGTGTGCCGGGGCCTAGCGCCGATACTACTTGGGTACTAGTGGCGTGCTGGGTGATCTTGCCGGAGCTTGGGAGTGCGGCCGGAGTCGCGAAGTTGCCGACGGTGAGAGTTGCGTCGGCTGGCCCTGAGCAGAGGATCGCCGGGGACTTGGGGAGCGCCACACAGAGCTGCGGCTTGCCGCCACACTGCGCGTGCTTAAGCGTCACCGTGTAGCCGGGAGGCTTCAGGTTGTACGTACCAGTCTTAAATGCCCCTGACTTGGCGATTGCTCCGACGGCACTCGTAAGGAGAACGACGAAAACCATTCCCACTACCACAAACGGTCTCACCCAGCGCATCCTCGCCCCCTTCGCTGTTGGCCCCAACGATTGCGGGCAGCCTATAGCACTCAGGTCACAGGCGCAGGTGGGGCGGCCACACATATTGCCGACCCGGGCCGTCCACTGCCTCCTGAGGCCGAACGATTATGGCCGGGCCAAGGCCGAGGACTACTGCGGCCGGGGCCAACCCCGCGAGCTCTCACCCCGAGATCCCCACCCGCTTGCTGAACGGGCTGTCGAACACGCCGCTCGAGTTGAGCTCGGCGTGGACCTCCTGCCATTCGTGATAGCGGGGGTACATCGCTTCGATCAGTCCGTGGCTGCCGGTGAGCGTGTTCACCTGGCCCCAATGCGGGCGTCCCTCCAGCGCCCGGAGCGCGGTTTCGTGAGCGGCTTGCAGCTCCATGCCGCCGACGGTGTGGGTGGCCATGATCAGCTCGATCATCATCGTGTCCTGGCCCTGCATCATCGACAGGTAGGCGTCGCTGGCCTTCACGAAGCGCAGCGAGATCGGCGCGCTGTGGTAGACGTTGCCGAGGCGCCGGCGCTGGGCGGCGAGCTTGACGATCCGCTCGACCACGGCGAGGTGAAACCCCCGCTCGTCGATCGGGACGCCGATCTCGCACGAGTAGGCGGGCAGGTAGTTGGCCGCGCCGATGTTGAACACCCGGTAGCTGATGTTGACGTAGTCGTCGTTCACCAGTGCTTTGAGTGACTGCTTTAGCAGGAACGGGGAGATCTGCGGGCGCAGGCCGACCGCGAGGTTGATCAGCAGCGGGGTGAGTGGAAAGCGCGCGGCCAGTTCCATCAACAGGCTGCGGCTGCGGCGGTGGTCGTGACGGTATTCGGAGGGAGGGATCGGGTTGCGCGTGGTGACGAGGCATTCGATCTCCCCATCGCCGTTGGGGTAAGGGCTGAAGATCAGCTCGTAGTGGGCGTTCTGCGCGAGCACCTCGCCGCGGGCGAGCTCTTCGCGCACCTGCGACCAGGTGCTCATTGCGCGCACCTCGCGCAGATAGAACAGCGGCCCCACCTCGAGGATTACGGAGTGGATCACTCCCATGCAGCCCATGCCCACGACGGCGGCGTCAAACCAGCGGTCGTCCTGGTGGAGTTGATGGTCGGGGTAGCGCGCTCGGTAGGCGTCGGGGTCGCTGGGCCCATCGCTTGGCTCGATCCGGTGGATGGTGCCGCCGGCGGCGACGATGTCGAGCGAGCGGACGAAGTCGGACAGCGGCCCGAAGGCGATCCCCGATCCGTGCGTCGAGGTCGAGATCACCCCCGCGACGGTCTGGCCGTCGAAGCCACCCATGTTCGGTAGGGCGAGCTCGCGCCCCTGCAGATAGGCGTTGAGCGCGGCGATCGTCATCCCGGCCTGCACTCGCACGAACGTGCGCTCCTCTGCGATACCGGGACGCAGCAGATCCCACTCCAGATCAAGTGGCTGGCTCATCCCAGTGGGATGGATGAGAATGCCGTCGGTCAACGCCACGTCCGACCAGGAGTGCCCCGACCCGACGGCGCGCACAGTGCAGCCGTCGCGTTCGGCGTCGCGGACGATCGCGCACAGCTCCTCGAGCGTCGTCGGGGTCACCTGGCGTAGCGGATCGATGCCCTCGTTGCCGGTGTTGTTGCGCCAGCGCTTGCGCAGTGTGACGCGCTCGCGCAGCCCCATCTAGGCTCCCAGCTCGCCGATCAGCCGCTCGATGCCCCGCTCGGCGAGCGCGGCGATCGTCTTCGACGGATTCACCCCGAGCGCGGTCGGCACGATCGACCCGTCGAGTACGTGCAGCCCCTCGTAGCCGTACACCTTCCCGCCGTCGTCAACGACGCCCAACGTGGGATCGTCGGCCATCGGGCAACCGCCCAGTGGATGCACGGTGATGTAGGCGCTGAGTGGCCAGGTGTCGAGCGCGAAGAACGGCTCGGCGCCCACGCCGCGGGCCAGCTCCTGGGCAACCTGCTTCATCGCCGTGAACAGCGTTTCGCTGCCGCGCCGGCTCCAGCGGATGTCGAAGCATTTCAGCAGCGGCGTCAGGCGCATCTGCCCGTCGGCGGCGTCGCGGCCGATCATCAGGAACACCAGCGAATCGTCGATCGGCCGCTCGGGAGGAAGCGGACGCAGATGGCGGTGGGTGATGTGCTGGTCGCCGAAGCCCAGGTGGGCCGCAAAGCGCTTGGCGCGCAGCAGTAGCGTGCGCCAGCCGTGGATCCTGTCCACGACGCGCACGATCTCGAGCAGCCCACCGAAGCTCGACGGCAGCCCACCGTCGGCCAGCAGGAAGCCGTGCTCCGCGGTGTAGTCCAGCACGCTCGTCATCGACGGCCCGAAGTCGGTGCGCGGGCTGCCGACCTCGCTCGCGGGCGGGTCGAATGCCGCGCCCAGCGCGTCGCCGTTGCCCGAGAAATGGCTCCCCAGCGCAGGGCTGAGGTGGGGAAGGCGCGCGCGGTTCTTCAACAGCAGCCGCGTCAACCCGAGCGTGCCGGCAGCGAGCACCACCGTCGGTGCCTGCACCGTGCCGCTCTTGCGCCCTTCCAGGTCCCGGAAACCAATCTTCCACATCTCGCCGGCGCGCCCGGGCGGCTCCAGGCGCTGCACTTCGTGGAGCGGGTACACCTGCGCGCCCCGCTGCTCGGCGCGCGCCACGTAGGTTATGTCGATCGTGTTCTTGGCGTGGATCGGGCAGCCGATGTCGCAGCGGCCGAGGTTTTCACACGGCTTCTGGTGAACGCCGCTGAACGGGTGCTCGCGCTCCCCTTCGAAGTTGACCGCCAGCGGTAGGCGCTCAGCCTGCTTGCCGATACGCTGACCGGCGGCGGCGAACGCGTTCATCTTGGGCAGCCCGGGGGGCGTCTGCATCGGTAGCAGCGCCTCCTCGGTGCGGTCGTAGTAAGGGTCGAGCTCAGCGCGATCGATCGCCCGCGGCCAGCCCGTCTGGAACACGTCCGCCGGGGTACGCAGCTGCACGTTGGCGTACACCAGCGACCCCCCGCCGACTCCGGCGGCGGTCACCACCGAGAGGTCGCGCATCAGCCGTAGGTCGAACAGCCCGTGCGGGTTGAGCGTCGGGTGCCACAGGGCCGCGGGTGCCTGCGCGGGCGTGGCCGGGAAGTCCGCTGGGGCGAAGCGCCGCCCCCGCTCGAGCACTGCCACGCGGAGTCCCGCTTCAGCCAGTCGGCAGGCCGCGATCCCGCCGCCAAAGCCCGATCCGACCACGATCGCGTCGTAGGTCGCATCCATGGGCGCGACCCTACACTATCTTCCAAAGGTTGGCAAAAAAAGGAGAACCGGATGTTTGAGGAGGTCGAGGAGCGCTTTCGTGATGTGCTTGGGCGGCTGCGACATCGCGACGCGCCTACCGGTGGCGCCGAGGCCGGCGCGCCAGGGGGAGGGCGGATCATCCGTGACGTGATGGACCCCACTTTCCTCAAGCGCCAGCTCGATGTCATCCAGGCGGCGGGGGCGCAGAGCCCGGGTGGCAATCGATTGCCGGAAGCGGCTTACGAAAAGGCATACAAGGAGCTCGAGGAAGCCAAAGCGGGCGATCAGACGACGCCCTTCATGCCGCGCACCGCCACCAACAGCAACCTGCAGTCGGTGCTCACGGTCTGTATCGAGTCGCGGTTGGAGAATCTGTTGAAGGCGCTCCCTGACGGACTCGACCGGTTGGCGCACGCGATCATCGGCGACATCGAGATCTTCCGCAAGTTCGGTCCCTGCGACCCGCTGTGGATGGAGACGAAGCTCGCCGAAGAATTTGCCAAGATCGATGGCCGACCCGACTTCCCGGACGTCCCCGCCGGCCCGGTGGCGCTGGCGACGAACGCACGGGTGATCCTGGTCGGCGATTGGGCCACGGGTCTTCCCGGCGCGGTCGCGGTCGCCGCGCAGATACGCCGGCGGCTCGAGGAGGGGCGGGGCCGCGAGCAGCACCTGATTCACCTCGGCGACACCTACTACTCGGGCTGGCAGGAGGAGTATGAAACGCGCTTCCTGCGCTACTGGCCGGTGGATCGCAAGGAGCAGGACGTGCTGTGCTGGTCGCTCAACGGCAACCACGACATGTACTCGGGCGGTCACGGCTACTTCGGCTACCTGCTGCACGATCCGCGCTTCCGCGGGCACTGGCTCGGGGGGCATCCCGCGCAGACGCCATCGAGTCACTTCAGCCTGGAGAACGGCGATTGGCAGATCCTCGGTCTCGACAGCGCCTATGAAAACCACGATCTCGCCGGCTCGCAGGCCGCGTGGGTGGCGAGCAAGCTCGGGGGCACCCGCAAAACGATGCTGCTCACCCACCACCAGCCGTTCAGCGCCTACGAAACGGTCACGCAGAAGATGACCAAGCAGATCGAGCCGCTGTTCAACGAGGCCAAACGGCTGGATGCGTGGTTCTGGGGCCACGAGCACCGCTGCACCGCGTACGGTCCCGACGAGGAACACCCCGATGGCCCGGTGCCATGGCTGCGCTTCGGCTCATGCGTGGGCAACGGCGGCGTGCCGCAGATCCTGCCCGACCCCCCGCTATCGGGCGCCGCGCGCGAGGTCGAAGGCTATGCGCCGCTGAGCTGGGCCTACGAAGGGGCGGAAACGGCCGACGGCAACAAGTGGCTGCGGTTTGGCTTCGCCGTGCTCGACTTCGATGGGCCACAGATCAAAGTGGAATACGTTGACGAGCACGGCAACCAGGCACACCAGCTCATGCTCGCCTGAGCGAGGCCACCAGTGGCGCGAGCAGTGCAACTCGGGATCGCCCGCCACCGATCGGCGATCTCGGCGGTGGCATGTGGATCCCGTGCCGGCAGAGCGGTGCCACCCTCGCAAGGGATCCCGTGCCGGCAGAGCGGTGCCACCCTCGCTAGGGATCCCGTGCCGGCAGAGCGGTGCCACCCTCGTTAGGGATCCCGTGCCGGCAGAGCGGTGCCACCCTCGTTAGGGATCCCGTGCCGGCAGAGCGGCGTCACCCTCGCTATCTTGTGCGCAATGGCCACCTGCTCCCATCTCGATGCGGTGGAGATCCTCGACCTGCCGGCGGAGATTGCGGGTTGCGAGGAGTGTCTGGCCACCGGCGGGCGATGGGTGCATCTGCGGATGTGCCAAACCTGCGGTCACATCGGCTGTTGTGACAGCTCACCGGGACGCCACGCGACGGCTCACCATCGCAGCACCGGTCACCCGATCATCCGCTCGGCGGAGCCCGGCGAGACCTGGAGCTGGTGCTTCGTGGACGAGCTGACGCTGCAACTGCGCGCTCAGTGAGTCCGGGCTACCGGCTGTGAGGGGGGGCGCCGATGGACTTCGCCCTGAACGATGAGCAGCGCGCCTTTCGCGACGCCGTCGCAGCCTTCGCCCACGACCGCCTGGTCGGCGACTACGCTGGCGCCGACCGCCGGGGCGCGTTCCGCGAGGGATTGGTGGGCGAGATGGCGGAGTTGGGCCTGGTGGGGCTGCGCATCCCGCAGGAGCACGGCGGCCAGGGCGCGGATGCGCTCAGCGCCGGGATCGCCGTCGAGGAGGTGGCGCGCGCCGACCTGAACGCCTCCTACCTCGTCTTTTTGCCCGCTCTGGTGGCGGAGGTGCTGGTGGGAGCCGCCGATGAGCGCCAGCGCGAGCGCTGGCTGCCGGCGATCGCCGCGGGGGAGACGCTCCCCTGCTTCTGCCTCACCGAGCCCGAGCACGGCTCCGACGCGGCGCGCCTGGGCCTGCGCGCCGAGTGCGACGGCACGGGCTGGCGGCTCACCGGGGAGAAGACCTCGATCTCGCTGGGCATGGGTGCGCACACGGCGCTCGTGTTCGCGCGCACTGGCGGCGAGGGCGCGCGCGGCATCAGCGCGTTCTACATCGAGCTCGACGATCGCTTCGTGCAGCGCTCACCCTTCGAGGATCTCGGTGAGCGGGCGATCGGCCGGGCCTCGCTGGCGTTCGACGGCCACCCCGTCGGCGGAGACTGCCTGGTCGGTCGCGAAGGGGAGGGGTTCGTGCGCTGCATGCAGGGCTTCGACTACTCGCGCGCGCTGATCGCGCTGATGTGCCTGGCCTGCGCTCAGCAGTCCCTCGACGAGGCGATCGCCTACACGCGCGAGCGCCGCGCGTTCGGCCAGCCGATCTCGCGCCAGCAGGCCGTCGCCTTCCCGCTGGTCGAGCTGGCGGCTCAGCTGCGCGGCGCGCGGTTGCTCAGCTACGAAGCGCTGTGGCGCAAGGACCAGGGGCTGCCTCATGCCCTGGAGGCCAACATGGTGAAGTGGTGGGGTCCGAGGCTGGCGGCCGAGGTGTGCCACCAGGCGCTGCTCGCCTTCGGGCACGCCGCCTACAGCGAGGAGCTGCCGCAGGCCCAGCGGCTGCGGGACGTCATCGGCCTGGAGATCGGCGACGGCACCGCCCAGATCGCCAAGCTCGTGGCCGCGCGCCACCTCTTCGGGCGAGAGTTCGCGCCTTAAACGTTCACCTGCGGCGCTTTGTTCAAGCAGATTGGTGCCGCTGGGCTGCGCCAGCGACCCGTCCCGGCATTGTGTCGCCTGCAATCATGCTCGCGTTGCCCGCGCGCCCGCCGCGCATCGTCTACCGTGCCCTGGGAATGAGGGCGGCGCGACGCAGATCGGCACGCTGAGAACGTGCGCAGCCGCACGACGATCCTGATCCTGGGCACGGCGCAGTTCGTGATGGTGCTCGACAGCACGGTCATGAACGTGTCGATCTCCCAGGTCGTGGCGGATCTGCATACCACGGTGTCGGGGGTGCAGCTGGCGATCACTGCCTACACGCTGGTGATGGCGGCGTTCATGCTCACCGGCGCGAAGCTCGGGGACATCTTGGGCCGCCGGCGGGCCTTCTCGATCGGCCTTGCGATCTACGGGGTGGGGTCGCTTACGACCGCGCTCAGCCCCAACCTCGGCGTTCTGTTGATCGGCTGGTCGCTGATCGAGGGGCTCGGCGCGGTACTGGTGATCCCGGCGATCGCCTCGCTCACCGCGGCCAACTACACCGGCCGCGAACGGGCGCTCGCGTACGGGCTGCTCGGCGGGATCGCCGGCGCCGGCGCGGCCGCCGGGCCGCTGATCGGCGGCTTCGTCACCACCGAGTTCAGCTGGCGAGTGGTGTTCGCCGCGGAGACCGTGATCGTGCTCGTGCTGCTCACGTTGGTGCGCAAGATCGGCGACCGGCCGACGGGAGAGCGGGTCAAGCTCGACCTCGTCGGCGCGGTGCTGTCGGCGCTCGGGCTTGGTCTCACCGTGTTCTCGATCCTCAAGATCAGCACCTGGGGCCTGTTCAAACCGATCGGGGCGCTCACGATCGGCGGCACCGAGATCACCCCGTTCGGCTTCTCGGTCGTGCCTTTCCTGATCCTCGCCGGCCTTGTGATCCTCGGCCTGTTCGCCCGCTGGGAGCAGCACGTGGCCACCGCCGGGCGCGCGCCGCTGCTAGCACCCGACCTGCTGCGCATCCCGCAGCTGCGCGCCGGTCTCTCGACGCTCGTCTCGCAGTACCTGATCCTCGCCGGCACCTTCTTCGTGCTGCCGCTCTACCTGCAGCTGGTGCTCGGCAAGAATGCTCTGGAAACCGGCGTGGCAATCCTGCCGATCTCGGTAACGATGATGCTCGCCGCGGTGCTCGGCCCGCGCCTGGCGACCCGCACCTCACCGCGCAAAGTCGTGCAGATCGGGCTCGGCTTCCTGTTCGTCTCGATCGCCTGCCTCCTGGCGAGCATCTCCCCGTCGCTCTCCTCTGTTGCGTTCGCGCTCTCGCTGGCGGGCTTCGGCGTGGGGATCGGCCTGGCGTTCTCCCAGCTCGGCAACGTCGTGATGTCATCGGTCGGGGAAGCGCGCTCCAGCGAGGCTGGTGGCGTGCAGGGCGCCGCGCAGAACCTCGGCCAGTCGCTCGGCACGGCGCTGATCGGCGCCGTCCTGCTTACCGGCTTGACCACTGGCTTTCACGATCGCGTGCTCAGCGACCAGGCAATTCCCTCGCAGGTGCAGCAGCAGGTGGTGAGCGGCACCGAGGAGGGCCTGCCGATGGTCTCCCAGGCGCAATTCAAAGCCGAGGTCGAGCAGGCCGGGCTGCCGCCCGAGCAGACCACCAAGCTGGTCGGCTTCTACAACGACGCGCAGATCGAAGCGCTCAAGCGCTCGCTGTTGGTCGCCTGTGCGTTTGCGCTCGTGGGGCTGTGGTTTGCCCGCTCCCTGCCCGGCGAGGCACTAGCCACGACGGAGGACCAACCGGTGGCGTTGACCTCCAACCCGCAGGCGGCGGTGTAGAGTGCCCCGAACGTCCTACCACCCCTGGCGGGCGAGGCCGGATCACCTCCGCGGCGGGGAGGCTGCAAGCGGATGACGAGCGCAGGCCCCACCGGAGCGAGCCCATCCCCTGAGGGGGGAGACACCGCCGCGAGCGGAACGCCTGCCGCGAGCGGAGTACCTGCCGCGACCGGTGGGAGTGGCGTTGCCGGTGGCGCGGTCGCGGCGAGGCGACATCCGCCGGGGTTCTGGCGCGCACGGACGCTGGTGATCCTGGCGAGCATCCTGCTGATCTTCGCGATCATGGCGACTTGGATCCGCGCCCAGATCATCGACACGGAAGGCTGGACGCAAACCAGCGTGCGGCTGCTGCAGAACGAAAAGGTCCGCGAAGTCGTCGCCAACGACCTCTCCGAACGCGTGCTCGCGGCCGCCGACGTCCAGGGCCTGGCGACCGAAAAGCTGCCCAAGGAACTGCGCGCGCTGGCCCCGGTGCTGTCCACGGCCGCCTCGCAGGTGGTGCCCAAAGCGATCGAAAAGGCGCTTGAAGTCCCCGCGATCCAGGAACTGTGGGGACGCGCCAACCATCTGACGCACGAACAGGTGATGAAGGTGTTGAATGGCGGCACCGCTGCGCTCTCCACCCAGGGTGGGGTGGTGAGCATCAACCTCGAAGTGTTGCTCGACCGGATTGGCGCGCGGCTCGGGGTGGGCAGCGACGTGGGCTCCAAACTTCCCGCCGACAAACGCAAACTGGAGCTGTTGCACTCCAACCAGCTGAAGTTGGCGCAGGACGGCGTGAAAGTGATGAAAGGCCTCTCCGTCATCCTGCCGCTGCTGGTGATCTTGATGTACGTCGGCGCCATCGCGCTCGGTGCCGGCGACCGCCGCCGGGTGCTGCTGGAGATCGGCGTGGGGATCATCGCCGGCGCGCTGCTGGCGCTGGTGCTGCGGCGTTGGATCGACTCTTACGTGGTCAACAACCTCGTCAAGAACGAAGGTGTGCGCCCAGCCGCGCGCGAAGTGCTGGAGATAGCCACGGCCGGCTGGCGCAGCCGCGCGCTGTGGCTGCTGATCACCGGCGTGATCGTGATCTTCGCTGGCTGGTTGGCAGGCCCGATGCGCTGGGCCAGGCGCCTGCGCGACCTGATCGCCGAACCGCTCGAGCACCACCCCGGCTGGTTTGCCACGGGGGCCGCGGCAATCGTGCTGCTGATCGCGACGCTCGGGCCCGACCGCACACCCGGCCAAGCGCTGCCGCTGCTGATCGAGCTTGTGCTGGTCGTCATCGGGGTGCTCGCGCTGCGTCGCCAGATCGAGCAGGAGCGGGGCGAGGCGGCCGGTCCGCCTACCTGAGGCCGCTCAGCATTCGACCGGCGTAAACGCCTGCTTGTAGCCCGCGGCAAGCTTTTCGCCCACGGTCAGCACTTTCGTCAGCGCTCCCGGCAGCGAGAGACTGGTCAGTTCGTGCGAGATGCTGCTCAGTTCCGCGGACATCTGGGCGTTGGCCTTTTCGGCTGCTTCGCGGCGTGAGCTGCTCAGCTGGCCCTGGGCCCCTTTGACCTTCTGCAGGCCCGCTTCGATGCCTTTGATGTCGTTCTGCACCGTACTGGCGCTGGCTGTGGTGAGGGTCATGCTCTTCAGGCTGTCCACGCTCGTGCCGATTTCCTTCTTGCCTTCGCACACGGTCTTTTCGGCCTTCGCCTGTGCGGATTCGCCGCATCCCGTAGCGAACGCGAGCGGCATCAGCAGGCCGAGGAGGGCGACGCGGTAGCGCACGCCGTCACGCTATGCGGGTGGCGGGTGAGCGGCCCTCACTCGGCTCGGGTGAAAGCGGTTCGCTCTTGGGGGATGAGGACCGCTCACCCTCCGCGGCGCGAGGATCGTGCGGTCCGTCCCCGCCCATTTTTCCGGAGGCCGCCCGCGGATGACCAACGACCTCGCGCGCTGGCAGTTCGCGACCACGAGCATCTACCACTTCCTGTTCGTTCCCGTGACGATCGGGCTGGCCTTCCTCGTCGCGATCCTGCAGACGGCATGGCACCGGGGCGGCAACGACGACTACCGGCGCCTGACGCGCTTCTTCGGGACGCTGCTGTTGATCAACGTCGCCGTTGGGGTCGTCACCGGCCTCGTGCAGGAGTTCGAGTTCGGGATGAACTGGTCCACCTACTCGCGCTACGTCGGCGACGTGTTCGGCGGGCCGCTGGCAATGGAGGGTCTGGCGGCGTTCTTCCTGGAGTCCACCTTCCTCGGGCTGTGGCTGTTCGGCTGGGGGCGGCTGCCCAAGCGCGTGCACCTGGCGTGCATCTGGCTGGTCGCGGCCGGGGCGATGCTCTCGGCGATGTTCATCATGGTCGCCAACTCGTGGATGCAGCACCCCGTGGGCTACACGATGAACAGCCACGGCGAACCGCAGCTGTCCAACGTCGCGGCGCTGTTCACCAACCCGACGTTCCTGTGGGGCTACGTGCACGTGATCCTCGCCTCGCTGATCACCGGGGCGCTTGTGATGCTCGCCGTTGCGGCCTGGTATCTGCGCAGGCAGCGCGAAGTCGCCGCCTTCCACAAAGCGGCGCAGCTGTCGGTGGCGGTGCTGCTCCCCTCGATCCTGCTGACGATGTTCGTGGGCAGCGAGCTGGGCGTGGTCGAGACCAAGTACCAGCCGATGAAGATCGCCGCCGCCGAGGCGCAGTGGGAAAACTGCCAGCCGTGCTCCTTCTCGCTGTTTCAGATCGGCGGTGGCAACAACGACAAGACGCCCTCGCAGATCATCGAAATCCCCAAACTGCTGTCGGTGCTCGCCACCAACTCGCTCAGCGGCGGCGTGACCGGCCTCAACCAGCTGCAGCGCGAATACGAAAAGAAATACGGGCCGGGCAACTACGTGCCGGACGTGTTCATCCAGTACTGGTCGATGCGGGTCATGGCCTATCTAGCGACGCTGATCGTGCTGCTGGCGCTGTGGGGCGGCTGGCTGCTGCACCGCGGGCGCTTTGATCGCTCGAAGTGGTTCCTGCGATTCTCGATCTGGGCGGTGGTCACACCCTTCCTGATGAACACCGCCGGTTGGTTGCTGACCGAGAGCGGGCGCCAGCCGTGGATCGTGCAGGGCCTGATGAAGACCGCCAACGCCAACTCGCCATCGGTGAGCGCCACCGAGATCGGGATCAGCCTCGCGGCGTTCGTGCTGGTGTACATCGCGCTCGGCGCCGTCGAGGTCGTGCTGATGACGCGCTACGCGCGCAAAGGCCTCGAGCCAGAGGGCGGGGATGGTGGCGAGTCGGGCTCCGCGCCCGGCGGGACCCCGATGGCGGGCGCGGCTGGTGTGGGCGGGACTTCGATTCCGGCGTTGACCTACTGAGGAGGGCTGGATATGTCATCCAAACGCACCCCCACCACTTCACAAAATGAAGGGTTTGGGTCCGGAAAGTACGTCTCTAAACACGACTCCCCGACGGCTGAGGCAATATGCACCTGCACACGCTCTGGTTTGTGATCCTCGCGATCCTGTGGGTGGGGTTCTTCGTGCTGGAGGGCTTTGACTTCGGTGTGGGCGCGCTGCACATGCTGCTCGGCCGCACCGACACCGAGCGGCGCGTGGCGATCAACACGATCGGTCCATGGTGGGACGGCAACGAGGTGTGGCTGGTCGTCGCCGGCGCCGGCACGTTCGCGGCTTTTCCGGCTTGGTACGCGACGATGTTCTCCGCCCTCTACCTGGCGCTGCTGGTGGTGCTCCTCGCGCTGATGGCCCGCGGGGTGGCGTTCGAGTTCAGAGGCAAGAGCGAGGATCCGCGCTGGCGGGCGACGTGGGCGTGGTGCACGACGCTCGGCAGCCTCCTGATCCCGCTGCTGATCGGCGTCGGCCTCGGCGATCTGCTGAACGGCCTGCCGATCGACTCCCATCACGACTTCACCGGCGACTTCTTCGACCTGCTCACGCCCTATGGCCTGTGGACCGGAGTGACACTGCTCGGGCTGTGCCTGCTGCACGGCGCCACGTTCCTGAAGCTGCGCACAACTGGCGAGCTGCGCGAGCGAGCGCGCTCCGCCGCGCGGCCGCTGGGCTGGGCGGCGATCGCGCTGGTGGTCGGCTTCGTGGCCTGGACGCTCTCCCTCAACAGCTCCACCGACATCCCCGGTCCCGTGCAGGTGCTGGCGGTGATCGCCGTGGTGTTCGCCGCGCGCCTCGCCAGCAGCGACCACGACGGCTGGGCCTTCACCGCCTCGGCGGTCGCGATCGCCGCGACGGTGGGCTCGATCTTCATCGACCTCTACCCGCGGGTGATGGTGTCCAGCACCAACGCTGCTTACAACCTGACCGTCAACAACGCCGCGTCCGGGCACTACGCACTGGTGGTGATGTCGATCGTCGTGGTGATCTTCCTGCCGGTGGTGCTGCTCTACCAGGGCTGGTCTTTCTACGTCTTCCGCGCCCGGATCATGGCCGAAGCTCCCCCTCGACCACCTGGTTCTGAAGTTTCCCCAGCCGCGAGGTGAACCAGTCGATCAGCACCTTCAGGCGCTGTCCGGGGACACCCCCTAGGTAGTACATGTGCACGGTGAGGTAGGTGAAGAACGCAGGCCGCCCCGAGAGCTCCAGGCCGCGGATTTCGCACACCGCCCGCCCGCGCCCGACCACCGCGAGGGCACCCTTGTCGAAGTAGCGAAACGGCGTCGAGGCACTTGGCGCGCCTGCGTGGATCGCCTTGGCGACGTGGCGGGCCTGCTGGATTGCCACGGTCGCGAGCCCGGGTAGCGGCTTGCCGTCGGGCGCGCTCAACGAGGTGGCGTCGCCGATCATCGAAATCTCGCGGTGTCCGGGGATCGTCAAATCGGGTTCGATCTGCACGCGCCCAGCGCGGTCGGTGCTCGCCCCGGTCGCGGCGGCGAGCGTGGCGGCGAACGGCACGGCCTGCACGCCAGCGGCCCAGATCACGGTGCGTGCCGCGATCCGCTCGGTGGAGTCGCCGGTCTCGACGCTCACCCCGCGCTCGTCGATCGCGGTGACCCGAGTGCGCTCGCGTACGCTCACCCCGAGCGAGGCGAGCTGCTTGGCGGCCTTGCGCGAGAGCCGTTCGCTGAAGGCGGAGACGACTCGCTCGCCGGCGTCCAACAGGATCACGCGGGTGTCGCGCGGCTGGATCCGCGCGTAGTCGCGGCTCATCGTGTCTTTGGTGACGATCGCCAGCTCTCCGGCGACCTCCACGCCGGTCGGACCGCCGCCGATCACGACGAACGTCATCAGCTCGCGGCGCTCCTGCTCGTCGTCGCTGCGCTCGGCGCGCTCGAACGCGCCGTAGACGCGGTTGCGCAGCTCACGCGCGTCGGCGAGTGTCTTCAGGCCGCAAGTGACCCCCTCCCAGGCATCGTTGCCGAAGTAGGAGGTGTGGGCGCCGCAGGCGACGATCAGGCTGTCGTACTCCAACCGCGCGCCGTTGTCGAGCTCCAACGTGCGCTGCGCAGGGTCGAGCCCGACGGCCTGCGCCATCAGCACGGTGGTGTTGTCGCTGTGGCGCAGTACCGTGCGAATCGGCGGCGCGATCTCGCCCTCGGAGAGGCCGCCGAGCGCCACCTGGTAGAGCAGCGGCTGAAAGAGGTGATGGTGCATGCGATCGACCACCGTCACCTCCACGTCGTCGGCGCGGCGTAGCTCGCGCGCGGCGGTGAGCCCGCCGAAGCCGCCGCCGCCGACGATCACAACCTTGCGGCGACCCGTGCGCGGCGCACCGTCGTTTGCCTCAGCGACACTCGGCTCGACCCCGTTCGCCTCGCGCGGCGGCGACAGGGGCGTGCTCTCGCTCTCACCCGCCATTGGCCCCGAGGCGCTCCAGCAGGTGATCGCCCACGCGCACGGCGTTGGCCATCGCCGTCAGCGCCGGGTTGACGGCGGAGATGCTCGGGAAGAAGCTGGTGTTAACCACGTACAGGTTGTCGAGCTCGTGCGCGCGGCAGTCGGTGTTGAGCGCCGAGGTGGCGGGGTCCGAGCCGAAGCGGCAGGTGCCGGCCTGGTGGGCGACGCCGGCGACGGGGATCTTGTTCTCGAGGTAGGCCCATCTGGGGATCAGGTGGTGCTCGTGCATGCCGAGGTGCCCGAGCAGGGAGCGCAGCTGCTCGAGCAGCCGATCGCGGGCGCCGTCGTTGGAGGAGGCGTAGGCGAGCGTCAACTTGCCGTCGCGATCGACGGTGACGCGGTTCTCAGCCTGAGGGAGGTCCTCGGTGGAGAGCCAGAAGTTGACGGCGTGCTCGGCGACCTCCTCGAGGGAGAGCCCGAAGGGGGCGAGTTTGGTGATCAGGGGCTTCTCGCCGCGGTACATATCGGGTACGGACTTGCCCACCATCTGGATGTTGCCCATCGGGTACTCCCAGGCGTCGGAGGCGAAGTAGTAGTCGTTGACCCCGAGCGTCTTCTGGAAGAGGGTGGGGTTGGGCTCTTTGGAGATCGCCAGCACGGCTTGGCTGTTGTGGAACATGTAGTTGCGCCCCACCTGGTCGGAACCGTTGGCGAGGCCGGCGGGGTGCTTGTCGGTGGCCGAGCGCAGCAGCAGCTTGGCGGTGTTGGCGGCACCGCACGACACCACGACGATGTCGGCGGTGTAGCTTTCGAGCCGGCCGGCACCGGCCCCGTCTTTGCCGTCTGCAGTGCTCCTACCGCCCGCGTTGCTCCTACCGCCCGTTTCGCTCCAGCCGCCCGAGGTGCTGGCTCCGCTGCGTTCTACCACCACCTCGGTGACGGCGCTCCCCGAGTCGTTGGTTCGCAGCGCCACGGCGGTGGCGCCGGTGAGCAGTGTGACGTTGGGGTACGCGAGCGCCGGCCGCACCCCCAGCACCTCGGCGTCGGACTTGGCCTGCACAAGACAGGGGAAGCCATCGCAAGTCGAGCAGCGCACACAGGCGCTGTTGGGCATGTTGTCCTCGCGCAGCATCACCCCGCATGGGGCGTGGAAGGGGTGCAGGCCGGCGGCGGCGAAGTCTTCGGCGAGCTGCGCGATGCGCGGCTCGTGCGAGACGGCGGGGTGGGGGTAGGGCGCGCTGGCGGGCGGTTCGGTGGGGTCCTCGCCGCGCGCGCCGTGCACTTCGTAGAGCTGCTCGGCCTTCGTGTAGTACGGCTCCATCTCCTCGTAGGCGATCGGCCAGGCGGGGGAGATGCCGCCGTGGTGGCGCAGCTCGCCGAAGTCCTCTTTGCGCATCCGGTACAGCGCGGCCCCGTACAGCTTGGTCGCGCCCCCGACGTAGTAGTGGACCTGCGGCTGGAAGGGCTTGCCCTCGCCGTCGTACCAGGTGTCGGGGGAGACGTAGCGATTGTTGACGAACACCTCGGCGGCCGACCAGCATTGGGGCTCGCGGGGCAACCAGTCGCCGCGCTCGAGCAGCAGGATGCGCTTGCCCGACGGCGCGAGGTGGCGTGCGAGCGTGCCTCCGCCGGCGCCGCTGCCGATGATGATGACGTCGTAGGAGTCCATCACGAGGTCGCTCGCCTAGATCCCCGCGGCGACCAATTCCGCGGGCGGCGAGGACTGGAGGGAGGTGGTCGTCGTGGTGGAGCTCATCACGAGAGCTCCGCGAGACGCTCGGCGAGGATGATGCGCGAGGCGGCCTCGATCAATGCGAGATGGGAGAAGGCCTGGGGAAAGTTGCCGAGATGCCGCCCGGTGGAGGTGTCGAACTCCTCGGCGTACAGCCCGAGCGGGGAGGCCACACGCAGCAGCCGTTCCATCAGGTCGCGGGCGCGCTGCTCTTCGCCCACGATCGCGAGCGCCGACACCAGCCAGAAGGAGCAGATCAGGAACGATCCCTCCTTGCCCGACATGCCGTCGTCGGTCTCACCGGTGCGGTAGCGCAGCACGAAGCCGTCCTCGGTCAGATCGTCGGCGATCGCGAGCACGGAGGCCTTCAGGCGCTCGTCGCCGGGTGGGAGGAAGCCGAAGATTGCGGCCAGCAGCGTGGAGGCATCGAGCGCGTCGGTGTCGTAGTGCTGGCGCAGGACGCCGTCCTTGGTGAGCCCGTGGGCGAGGATGTCGGCGCGGATCTCCTCGGCGGTGGCGCCCCAGGACTCCTGGCGCTTGGCGTCGCCGCGCATCGCGGCGAGCTTGGCGGCGCGGTCCATCGCCACCCAGCACATCAGCTTCGAGGAGACGTACTGCTGGGGCGCGCCGCGAGCCTCCCAGATGCCCTGATCGGGTTCGCCCCACACCCGCGTGGCGCATTCGGCCTGGGCCTCGACGATCGGCCAGAGGCGCCGGGGCAGGCGTTGGGAGCGACGGCTGTGCAGGAAGATCGAATCGAGGGCGGCTCCGAAGACGTCGTTCTGGCGCTGGTCGAAGGCGCCGTTGCCGACCCGCACGGGACTGGCGCCGGCGTAGCCGGAGAGATCGTCGCGGGTGGACTCAGTCAAATCGCGCCGCCCGTCGATCCCGTACATGATCTGCAGCGCCCCGTCCTCGTTGCACTCCAAGTCGGCGACGAACTGCATGAACTCCTGGGCCTCCCAGTCGAGGTTTAGGTAGTGCAGCGCCTGCAGCGTGAAGGTGGAGTCGCGCAGCCACGTGTAGCGGTAGTCCCAGTTGCGCTCGCCGCCGGGGGTCTCGGGTAGCGAGGTGGTGAGCGCGGCGACGGTCGCGCCGGTGGGCATGTAGGTGAGGCCCTTGATCGCCAGCGCCGAGCGCTGGATCGGCTCGCGCCAGCGGTGGTCGGGCAGCCGGGCGCGGCCCAGCCAGTCGCGCCAGTAGCGACCGGTGGTGGCGAGGCGGGCATTGGCGTCATCGATGTCGGCAGGCCCTTCCAGGTGCCCGCCCCAGGAGAGGGAGCAGAAGATCTGCTCGCCCTGTTTGAGCACGTGGCGGGCCCTGACCCAGTTGCCCTCGACGCCGAGCGCCATGTCGGTGTGCAGGCGGATCGTCAGTCCGGCGCCGGAGGCATCGGCCTGATGGCCGTCCTCGGCGACGGTCCACTCGGCGGGGACGCGCCCGTAGTCGAAGACCGGTTCGCAGGTGAGCTCCACCTCGACTTCGCCCTCGATGCAGAACGCAACCCGCACCAGCAGGTGCTCGGCGTCTTCGTCGGTGGGGGGCCGGGTGTGGGGGGTGACGATGTCCACTCCGCGGCGGGGCCCGAGCGTGAGGGCGTCACGCACCGCGACCCAGCCGCTGGAGGTGGTCCAGGTGGTCAGCAGTGTGTTGGTGCCGGGCTCATAGACGCGCGCGGTCGGCACGTTGATCCCGAACGGCCCGAACCGGAACGCCCCGGCCTCGCGGTCGAGCAGCATTCCGAACACCGAGGGCGCGTCGAAGCGCGGCACGCACAGCCAGTCGATCGCTCCGTCGGGTGCCACCAGCGCGCCGGTGTGGCAGTCCGAGAGGAACGCGTAGTCGGCGATTGGCGGAAAGGGGGAGGGCGCGGCGGCGCTCTTGGGGGCGGTGTCGCTCTCGGTGGCGTCGGGGCGCTTGGAGGCGGTGTCGCTCCTGGCGGAGCCGGCGCGCTTGGGGGCGGTGGCGCTCACTTGGTCACCCACGGTCCGCGCCAGGCGCCGTAGCCGTTCACCAGGCGATCGCCCTCCTTCGGTCCCCACGTGCCCGGCTCATAGGGGTGTACGGGCGGAGGAGCGTTCAGCAGCGGTTCGAAGATGCGCCACGCCTCTTCGACGCTGTCCTGGCGGGTGAAGCGCGTGGAGTCGCCGTTCATCGCGTCGAGCAGCAGCACCTCGTAGGGCGTCGGCGCCTCGCCGCCCTCGTCGGCGAACTCCATGTCGAGCGTGATCGCCCGCGGTCCGCCGCGGTCGGCGCGGTGGGCGTCGAGGATCACCCGCGTGCCGGTGGTGGGGTCGAGCTTGATCACGAGCTGGTTGGATTCGGGGCGGCGGTGCCCGTGCTCCATGAAGCCCAGGCGGGGGGGATGGCGAAACACGACCCGCAGCTCGGTCTGGGTGACGGGCAGCTTCTTGCCCGTGCGGATGAACCACGGCACCCCCGACCAGCGCCAATTGTCGATCTCCAGGCGCATCGCGGCGTAGGTCTCGGTGGTGGAGTCCTTCGCGACGCCGTCGATGTCGAGGTAGCCGTCGTACTGTCCGCGCACGTAGTGAGCGGGGTTGGTGTCGGCGGTGGAGCGGAAGACGGCGTACTTGGCGTCCTTGACGGTTTCAGCGTCATCGCCCGCGGGGGCCTCCATCGCGGCGACGGCGACGACCTGCATGAGGTGGTTGACGACCACGTCGCGCACGGCGCCGACGGGGTCGTAGAAGTGCCCGCGGTCCTCGACGCCGAAGCTCTCAGCCATCGTGATCTGCACGCAGGCGATGTGGTTGCGGTTCCAGATCGGCTCGATCATCGTGTTGGCGAAGCGTAGGTACAGGAACTCGTCGGTGCCCATCTTGCCCAGGAAGTGGTCGATGCGGTACAGCTGGGACTCATCGATGTACTGGTGGATTTCGGCGGCGAGCGTGCGTGCGGAGGCGAGGTCATGGCCGAAGGGCTTCTCGACGACGACGCGCCCGCCCTTCGTGAGGCCGGCGCTGGCGAGCTGCCCGATCACCGCCCCAAACAGGAAGGGAGGGATCTCCAGGTAGAAGACGGGACTGCGCGCATCGCCCACCGCAGCGGTCAGGCGCTCATAGGTGGCCGCGTTGGTGAAGTCGCCGCTGACGTAGGAGAGACGCGCGGCGAAGCGCTCGAAGACGGCGTCGTCGAGTGGCTCGCCGGTCCCCGTGATGCATTCGCGAGCGTGGGTGCGCAGATGCTCGAGCGTCCAGTCGTCGCCGGCGACCCCGACGATCGGACAGTTCAAGAGCCCCCGCTTCTCCAGGCGATAGAGCGAGCGGAAGGTCATCACCTTGGCGAGATCGCCGGTGATGCCGAAAACTACGAGCACGTCAGCGGGAGGAGTTCTTTGGGAATCGTTCATGAGTGCTTCATACGCCGCTCTCGGCCTCGACCCTGCCGCTCGCGATCGCCTGCTCGAGCAGCGTGGTGGTCGAGTTCGTTCTGATCGGCGTACGTCTCGGCGAAGGCGCAGATCGCGCGATCGAAGGTGTCGCTGCGTCCTAGGTAGCTCGCGATCGCGATGCCATCGCCCGAGCGGGCGTGGGCGCGGGCGAGCGTTCCGCCGCACATGCGCCCATACAGCGCCATGCCCGATGGCGCCATCGCTTCGACGTCCGCGGAGCTCTTCCAATCCCACAGCTGGCGCACGTAGAAGTCGCGCGTCTCGCCGTCGATCCCCGTCGTGCGCAGCCAGCCCAGCATGATGTCGCTGGAGGCCTGCATCATCCGCTGGCCCTCCACCACGCGGCGGCCGTGGTTGGAGAACTCGCTCTTGCCGACGAACGGCTCCAGCACCGAGGGCTGCGCCTCCTTGCACTGCAGGAACAGCGGATCGTCGCCGTCGCGTCCCAGCATCAGCACCACCCAGGCGCGCGTGCCGACGCTACCGACCCCGACGACCTTGCGCGCGAGGTCGATGTAGCGGTAGCGCTCCAACAGACGCCGCCGGTCGCCCTGGAGGCTCGCCCGGTAGGAGCGCAGCAGTTGGTGCATACCCTCTTCGAATTCGCCGCCTGCGCCGCCGGCAGCAGATCCTCGATGTCGCACGATCAGCGGCGGGTCGCTGATGATGCGGGGCTCCCCATCGACCCGTGGCGCCAGCCGCGCGAAGGCGCGCGTGTTGTCCTTGTGCATCGCCTTCGCCGCGGTCTTCTTCGAGCCGCTTCACCTGCGCGGCGCTGGCGTCGGCTCGAAGCGGGCGATGATCGTCGCGCGGTCGAGGCGCGCGTACCAGATATCGAGGTTGCGCATCCCGGCGAAGTCGGCCATCGCCTCGCGGTACTGGCGTACCGTCGCGGCCACCGTCTCACAGCGCTGCTTGGTGCTGAACCCGTTTTCGCGAGCCGCGATCTCGATGCTCGCCGCCAGGCGCTTGACATCCCACTCCCACGGGCCTGGCAGCGTCTCGTCGAAGTCGTTGACGTCGAAGAGGAGGTCGCGCTCGGGCGAGGCGAAGCCGCCGAAGTTGGACAGGTGCGCGTCGCCGCACAGCTGTGCCCGGATCCCCGAGCGGGGGGTGCCCGCGAGGTCGGCTGCCATCACGTAGGCGGCGCCGCGGAAGAACGCGAACGGTGAGGCGACCATCCGCCCGTAGCGGATCGGCACCAGCTCGGGCACGCGCGTTGTGGCCTGCTCTTCCAGCATCGCGATCGGGTCGGGCCGCTCCGCCCATGGCTCCCACTCTGCGTGGCGCGAGCGCGGCGCCTCCGCCCGCGCCGCTTTGCCGCGCGCAGCGCGCTCCTGCGGGGTGAGGTGGGGCACCTGCGCTCCGCCGCCGCCCGCACGCTTGGGCGGGCGGATCGATGCCCCCGGCGTGGTGCCCTCGGCCTCAGTGCCCGCGGTGTCGGCGTCGGGGGTGTCAGTTCCCGCCATAGCGCCCCACGATGTCGCTGTCGGCCATAGCGCCCCACGATGGCGCGCGTGTGGGTGAGGCTGCCTCACCCACCGTGGGTGTCTTGCGCGTGGTAGGCAGCCAGCAGGCGTTCCTCGTCAAGCTTGCCCGGGAACATGAAGAAGATCAGCCCGGCGCCAAACACGATCGCGATGATGCCGGCGATGTACGACCAGTCCGCGCCTGACACGAACGAGGAGCGCGCGCCGGCGATGATCGCGCTGGAGTAGTGCGGGTACTGGTTGGCGACCGCTTCGGCGCTGGAGAACGACTTCGTCAAGGTGTTCTGCACGGAACTCGTGATCAGCGCTTTGTTGGGCGCGGCCGCGATCGCCTTGGAGACGGCGGTCGCGAAGCCGGCGGTGAGCAGCGCGCCCATGATCGACTGGATGATCGCGCCGCCGAGGTCGCGCTGCAGGTCGGCAGTGCCCGAGGCCATGCCGGCGCGTTTGACCGGGACCGAACCCGTCAGGGAGCGCGAGGCAGGGGTGCCGGCGAAGCCGACGCCGATCCCGATGAAACCGTAAGCGAGCGCGACCTTCCAGTAAGGGATGCCGGTTTCCCACAGCGCGAGCATCGCGATGAAGCCGAGCAGGCAGAAGAAGTAGCCGACGAGCAGCGTGAAGCGCGCCCCGCGCGTCTCGATCAGTTTGGCCGAGTGCGGCGCGATCAGCACCATCAGCACCGCCGCCGGCAGGATCGAGGCACCGGCGCCGAGCGTGGAGTAGCCGAGCACGTTCTGCAGGAACTGCTGGCCGACGAAGATCGCGCCCATCAGGCTGCCAAAGACGACGATCCCGCCGAGTGCGGCGACCCAGAAGATCCGCCGCGCCGCCACCTGCAGGTCGAACAGCGGGAAGCGCGTGCGTCGCTGGCGGAGGTAGAAGATGGCGAGTGCGACGAGCGCGAGGAGGCCCAGCGCGATCGCGACCCTGCCCTTCCCGGGGACGGGCGCGAAGTTGATCGCGAGTACGAGCGAGGCGATCGCGACGATCGAGAGGATCCCACCGGGGTTGTCCACGGGGTTGGTGGTCTCGTTGACGTGGGCCGGCACGAGCATGATCGCGAGTACGACGGCGACCGCCGCGAGCGGGACGGTGATCAAGAACACCGAGCCCCAGGCGTGGTGCTCGAGCAGCGCGCCGGACAGCAGCGGGCCGAGCGCCGACATCGAGGCGCCGATGCTCGACCACAGGGCGATCGCCTTCGTGCGCGACGGGCCCGCCCACAGCGCGGTGATGAGCGCGAGTGTCGTCGGGAAGGCCATCCCGGCGGCGAGCCCGCCGAAGATGCGAGCGCCGACGAGGATGCCGGCGCTCGAGGCGGTCGCGGCGAGGATCGAGGCGGGGATCGCGAGGAACGTGCCCAGCACGAGCATCAGCTTGCGCCCGTAGCGGTCGCCGAGCGCGCCGAGGTACAAAACGGACGCCGCCAGCCCGAGCGAGTAGCCGACCGCGATCAGGTCGAGTGCGGTCTGCGAGGCGTTCAGTCCCTTGCCGATGTCGGGCAGCGCCGTGTTCGCAACCGCGAGGTTGAGGTTGGCGACCGAGGCGACGAGGATCAGCGCGGCGAGCACCAGTCCCGCGCGCTTGGGCGCGGTCGAGCGTTCGGCCGGGGAGGCCGCCGAGGTTGCGGTCGCGCTCGCCATGACGATGATCTTCATGGTATGCGGGGTGAGTGCAGGTCATCCCAAGGGGGTGAGGAGCTTTCACCCGTCGTGCGGCCATCCTCAGGACACCCAAAACGTCTTCTAGGAGGAGCCGCGATGTCAAGCACAACTCCCGAGCCAGGCGCCACCGGCGCGCGCTACGAGCGTGAACCGGCCGGCGTGGGCGGCTGGATCATCTTTGCCGGTGTGATCATGCTGATCGAGGGATTCCTCGACGCGATGTGGGGTCTCGCGGCGGTGATCAACAACGAAGTGGTCACGGTCGGTGGCCGCGGCGGCGTGGTCGTGTGGGACATCTCGGCGTGGGGCTGGGGCCACCTGATCCTCGGCACGCTGGTTGCGTGCGCCGGCCTCGGCCTGCTGGCGGGGGCGACCTGGGCGCGGGTGCTGGGGATCATCTTCGTGTCGCTCAACCTGCTCGTGCAGTTCGGGACCTTCACGCTCTTCCCGCTGTGGTCGATCATGATCATCGCGATCGACATCATCATCCTCTACCAGCTGACGGCACGCTGGGATCCGGAAGGAGCAAGGCGATGATGCGCAGGCGCAGGCCCCTGCTGCGGGGCGCGATGGTTGGCGGGATGGGCTACATGGCGGGCAAGGCCGGCGCCAACCGCTCCGCGCAGGAGTCCTCGCAGGAGCAGCGGCTGGCCGAACTGGAAAGCCAGCAGCAGGCGCCGCCGAGCGCCCCGCCGCCGGCAGCGGCGCCGGCCCCCGCAGCGGCTGCGGGCGGATCCGTCGTCGAACAGCTCAAACAGCTCGGGGAACTGCGCGACAGCGGCGTGCTGACGCCCGAGGAGTTCGAGCGCGAGAAGCAGAAGCTCCTCGCCGCGGGTTGAGAGAGAGAGGCGGCGAGGGTGGGATATTTCCGGCAAGACAACCAGGAGGTGACGCAGTGATCGGCCCCGTGCAGATGCTTGTCGTGGGCTTCGACAAGCCCGACTTCCAGGGCGAGGTGCTCGCTCACCTGGAGCGCCTCAGGGAGCACGACATCGCTCGTGTGATCGATGTGCTGGTGGTGAACAAGGATGCCGACGGCGTCGTCACCACGGCTCAGATCAGCGATCTCTCGGAGCAGGAGGCGCAGGAGTTCGGCGCAGTGGTGAAGGCGCTGGTGGGCCTCGGCGAGGTCGCGGGCGGCGACCTCGAGGGAGCAGCTCGGCTGTGGTCGCAGGAGCAGGGCGGCCTCGGCGAGGAGGACCTGCTCGACGTGCTCGAGGAGATCCCGCCCGACACGGCGGTTGCGATCGCGCTGCTGGAGCATCGTTGGGCGATTCCCCTGCGCGAGGCGATCGTGCGTGCCGGGGGTTTCCCGATCCTCGACACCTGGGTGCATCCGCGTGACCTGGTCGAGGTCGGTTTGCTAGCCGCCGCGGAGGCTGAACAGGCGCTCAGCTGAGCGAGCTAGAGCGGGTCACCCCCCGCGGGTGAGGCCCGCTCACCCAGATCGCGAACAGGCTGCTCAGACAGCGATGGCAAGTCACACATTCATCAGCCCCGATGGCACCCCAGCAGCCGAGGAGGCGCCAAGCTGGACGTGGTGGGCGCTGCTACTCGTCGCGGTGTGCACGCTGGCCGTCGGCGTGCTGCTGCTGGTGTCCCCGCACCGCACGTTGAGCACGCTGGCGGTGATTCTCGGCATCTACCTGCTGGTGGTGGGGGTGCTGTGGATCTGCGTGGGGATTGCCGTCAAGGAGGTGCGCGGCGCCGGCCTGTGGCGGGGAGTGATCGCGCTGATCGCCGGCGCGATCGTGATCAGGCATCCCTCCGGGTCGATCACCGTGCTGGCGCTCGCGTTCGGGATCTTCCTGATGGTCGCCGGGGTGTTCGAGCTGGTTGCCGCGATCGAGTACCGGGAGCGACGCGGGTGGCGCATCCTCGAGGGCGTGGTCGACCTCGCGGTCGGCATCCTGATCATCTCCTGGCCGCAGTTCGGCATTTACACATTCGCGATCGTGCTCGGCATCGCACTGATCGTGCGCGGCATCGTCGAGGCGTGGCTGGCGCTCGCGGGGATCATGCTCTCCCGGCGCGAGCGCCACAGCGGGACGCTCTCGCCCGCGTAGGCGGCGCCCGCCGCGTAGGCAGCGCCCGCCGCGCCGTGGCTGCCGGGCGCGTAGGCGACCCTCGCCGCGGGCGCAATTGAACTCTCTGTGGGCGTAATCGAGCGCATCGCGGGTAACTGCATGGTTCCGCGATCCTCATCCCCATTGGGTGACGACCGTTCATCCCCCGCGGCCCTACGTTGGCAGAGATCGACCAAGAGAAAACGCTCACCAAGGAGAGACGCTCAGCGTGGTTGGCGTGAGACGCACGAGCTATGAGATCCACATCAAGGGGCGGGTGAGCGAGCAGCTGCTCGGTGTCTTCGAGGGTATGGACGCGACCGTCCGGTCAGGGCAGACGGTGCTGCGCGGTCCGGTGCTCGACCAGTCAGCGTTGCATGGCCTGCTCGACCGCATCCAGGCGCTCGGCTTGGAGCTGATCGAAGTGCGGCGCCTACCGACGGACGCGGGCGACTCGGGAGATTTGCGGTGAAATCAGACCCGCTGCACGATACGAGGGCGCTTGATCCCGGTGGGGAGCAGCCCCAGTCGGCGCGCCCGCTCCACCGCATCGGCGCGTCCATTGGCTTCGAGCTTGCGGTAGATGCTGCGCAGGTGGGTCTTGACGGTGTTCAGCGATACGAACACCTCGGCCCCGATCTCGGCGTTGGTGAGCATCGTCGGCAGATAGCGCAGGATCCGCTGCTCGCGCTCGGTCAGCGGCTCGGCCAGCGCGGCTCCGTCCACGGGACCCTCGCCGACGCCGTCGAGCAGCACCTCCAGCAGCGCGGGATGCGCGGTGCCGTCTTGCGCCTGGAGCTCCAGCAGCTCGCGCACCGCCGGCCCGTTCAGCAGGAAGGCGTCGCGGAAAGGCTCGCGCTCGGCCAGCGCCAGCGCGCGATCCAGCGCCTCGGAGGCGGCTTGGCGGTCGCCGGCGGCCTGGTCGGCCATCGCCTGCAGCAGCCACAGTTCGAGCAGCACCGCCGGATGGGGGCGAGGTGCATGTGTCGCACGCGCCCGCGCGAGCGATGCGCGGGCCAGCTCGGGCTCGCCGTCGTGCAGCTCGAAGCTTGCCTGACGCACCAGCAGAGCGGGGCTGTCGGGCGCCCGATCGAGTGCGCCCGCAAGGGTTGCGCGCGCCTGCTCGACCTCCCCGGCGGCCATCAGCACGCGCGGCTCGGTGTCCTTGAGCACCAGTCGCAGGAAGCCCGGCGCCGGCGCGCCATCTGCCAGCTCGGAGCGGATCGCGCTCAGCGTCAGCGTGCCCCGAGCGGCGGAGCGCTGCCCGGCGGCCGCGAGCGTAAGCGCATACAACAGGCCAGCTGTGAGCCGCACGGGCGTCTCGGCGGTGTCGGCCGCGGCGCGGGCCAGCAGTCCCTCGGCGCGCTCGAATTCGCCCAGCTGATAGGCGCAGGTGGCCGCTGCCAGGTGGGCACAGGCCCCCGCGGGGCCCTCGCACCAGCCGCGCTGCTCGGCCAGCTCCACCGCGCGCGCGCTGCGTTCCCGTGCCTGTGTCAGCTCACCGCGCAACACGTTCACCACCGCCAGCTGCGCGAGGCAGTCGAGCGCGATCTGCTCGTGCTGGTGCTCGGTCGCGAGCGCGAGCGCCTCGCGCAGGTGGGCGATGGCACTCTCCACGTCGCCGCCACTCCACAGCAGCGTGGCGCCGAGCTCGCACAGCGCGAAGCTGCGCAGCGCGGTCCAGCAGTGGCGCGAGCTGTCGTGCGCCGCGGCGCTGAGCTCATGCGCAAGGCGCTCGGCGTCGCCGGGGTGCACGCGCAGGCGCGCGTGGCGCAGCCCAACGGCGGCGATGATCGCGTTGGTCTGGCTTGTATCGGCGCCCAACTCCCGCGCGACACCCAGGAGGCGCTCGGCATCCTGGAGGTCGCCGTCTTGCAGGCGGCTGCCGGCGACGGCTGCCGCCAGGCGCGGGTCGGATGCGACGACCTCCGGCGGCAGCTGGGCCATCGGACCGCGCATCGCCGCCGAGCCGCCGCGCAGGAACAGCTGCAGCCAATGCTCGGTGATCAGGCCGCCGGCCTGCTGCCAGTCTTCGCCGGCGAGCGCGTGGCGGATGGCGAGCATCGCCTGTCCCTGCTCCGCATACCACCGCGCCGCGCGGCGGTGCAGGGAGGGGATCTCCCGCGGGTAGGCGTGGTGCAGGTGGGCGCGCAACAGCTCTGCGAACAGCGGGTGATAGCGGTACCAGCGGCCGTCTCCCGCGGTCGGTTGCACCGGGGCGCCGAGGCGCTCGAGCTCCAAGAGCGGCAGCGTGCCACCCTCGCTCCCGGTGAGCGCGTCCGCCAGCTCGGGGTTGAGCTCGTCGACCAGGCAGGTGCGCAGCATGAACTCACGGCTGTCCTCCGGGAGGCGGGCGAGCACCTCGGCGATCAGATAGTCCGCCACCGCCCTGTCGGTGCCCGCGAACTCGGCCAGGAAGCGGCCCGGCTCGGAGTGCCCGCGCAACGACAGCGCCGCCAACCGCATCGCGGCGGGCCAGCCCTCGGTGCGTGCCCACAGCGAGTCGATCTCGGTGTCGGAGAGCTCGAGCTCCAGCCGCCCGCACAGCTCGGCGGTCTCCTCACGGTTGAACGCCAGCTCGGCGATTCGCAGCTCGGTGAGCGCGCCGCCGGCGCGCAGGCGCTCGATCGGCAGCGGTGGATCGGCGCGGCCGGCCAGCACGATGTGCAGCTGTGGGGGAGCGTGGCGAACGAGGAAGTCGATCGCGACGGCCGCCGGCCGGCTGGTGAGCTCGTGAACCTCGTCGAGCACCAGCACGAGCGGCGCGCTCAGCTCGGCCAGGGCGTTGACCAGCAGCGCGAGGAAGCGCTCGGTGCCGGCGCCCGCCGGAGCGACGAGGTCAGCGAGTGCCCCGCCGGGCTCGGGCGTTCCCCCGCTGCGCAACGCACTCAGGAGGTTTTCGAGCAGCCGGCTGACGTCGTTGTCCTCGCCGTCGAGCGACAGCCAGCAAGCGGGCCCGGGCAGCTGGCGCGCGGCGATCCACGCGGAGAGCAGCACCGTCTTGCCGGCGCCGGCCGGCGCGGCGAGCAGCACGATGCCCTGCCGAACACCCTCGTCGAGGGTCTCGTACAGCCGCTCGCGCTCGATCAGGTGGCGCGAGGGCGGGGGTATCAGCAGCTTGGTGGCGACCGTCGGAATCGACGCGCCCCCGGGCGAGGATCGCGTCAGGCGCGCCCCCAATGGTTGATCCTGGTCAAGGGACGGGGTTGACATCAAGCTGGACCTCCTCATGCGAGTGGCCAATCTCGGTGCGTACGGCTCCATCCGGGGGACGAGTGCTCGCTGAGAGACTTTTGCAGCTCACTCGAGACACCCGATCCGTGAAGTGCCGCAACTTAAGGCAGTATAAACGTGCATATCGAAACAAGCAGTCTGCCCTGATTGTCAGCCTGGTTCCGCGTATATGAAGCTACAGTCGGAGAGACGGATCGGTCGCCGCACGCGGGGTGGGCACCTGCGGGGTGGGGATGGCATGGCGCGCAGGGAGGCGCGGATCGACGGCCGTATGCGGGGTGGGCGCACGCAGGATGGGGATGGCATGGCGCATGGGGAGGCGCGGATCGACCGCCGTCTGCTGCGCGAGAGCCGCGCCGCGCGTGCGCAGCTGTGGCTGGCGGCTGGGCTGGGCGTGGCGATGGCCGCGACCGTGGTGGCGCAGGCGGCGTTGCTGGCCCATGTGATCGCGAGCGCGGCGGTGCACCACACGACGCTCGCCCGGCTGGCCGGCTCGCTGGTGGCGCTCGCCGCCGTGGTGGTGGCGCGGGCGCTGCTCGCCGGCGCATTCGAGGCCTCGGGGAGGATCGGCGCGACGCGGGTGATGTCGGAGCTGCGCGGACGCCTGGCTGAGCAGCTGCTCGTGCGCTCCCCGATCGGCCGCGTCGAGGACCGCACCGGTGAGCTCGCCGCGGCCGCCGTACAGGGCGTGGATGCGCTGGAGGCGTACTTCGCCGGCTACCTGCCGCAGCTCGTGCTGGCCGCGGCCGTGCCCGCGGCGATCCTGCTGTGGGTGGTGCCGGTGGACGCGCTCGCCGCCGGTGTCCTGGCGCTGACGATCCCGCTGCTGATCGTATTCATGATCCTCGTCGGCAGCGGTGCGCGCGCCCGTGCGCGCTCGCGCTGGCGCGCGCTCGCCCTGCTGAGCGGTCACTTCCTCGACGTGGTACGCGGCCTGGCGACGCTGCGCGCGTTTCGCCGCGAGGCCGCGCAGGTGGAGACGATCGAGCGCGTCGGCGAGCGCTACCGCGTGGAAACGATGGGGACGTTGCGGATCGCGTTCCTCTCCGCCCTGGTGCTGGAGCTGTGCGCGATGATTGGCACCGCGCTGGTGGCGGTGACGATCGGGCTGCAGCTCGATGGCGGCCACCTCAGCCTGCAGGCCGGTCTCACCGTGCTGCTGCTGGCGCCCGAGCTGTACGGACCGTTGCGCGCGGTCGGCCAGCAGTTTCACGCCAGCACCGACGGGATGGCGGCGGCGGAGCGGATCTTCGCGGTGCTGGACGCGCCGCCGGCGCTTGCCGACACTGTGAGCAGCGCTCGTGGCGCGCCCGATCCGGCGCTGGCGACGCTGCGCTTCGAGGCGGTGTCCTTCGCCTACCCCGATCGTCCCGCGCCGGTGCTGAACGGGCTGGAGTTCGAGCTGGAGCCCGGCTGCACCACTGCGCTGGTGGGCCCCAGCGGCGTGGGCAAGAGCACGGTGGCGGCGCTCGCCCTGCGCCTGGCCGACCCGACCGCGGGGCGCGTCAGCTGCGGCGGACACGACCTGCGCGAGATCGCGCCGGAGGCGTGGCGCGAGCAGGTCGCCTGGGTGCCGCAGCGCACACGCCTGTTCGCAGGCACGATCGCGCAGAACATCGCGCTCGCTGTCCCCGACGCCGCGCGCGAGAGGATCTCAGCGGCGGCGCACGCCGCGGGGCTGGAGGAGCTGCTCGGCGAGCTGCCCGACGGTCTGGAGACGCGCGTCGGCGAGGGCGGCCGCGGCCTCTCCGCCGGCCAGGCGCAACGGGTGGGGTTGGCGCGCGCGTTCCTGCGTGACGCGTCGCTGGTGGTGCTGGATGAGCCCACCGCTCACCTCGACGCCGACACCGCCGCGGCGGTGGGGGAGGCGATCGTGCGACTCGCCGAGGGTCGCACCACGCTGCTGATCGCCCACGACGCTCGACTGGCGGCACGCGCCGAGCGCACCGTGACGCTGGAGGGCGGCCGCGCACAGGTTGCTCCGCTGGAGGTGCTCGTGTGAGCGGCAGCGACGCTCCTGTGGAGGTGTTCGTGTGACCAGCAGCCACGCTCCCGTGGTGGTGTTCGTGTGAGCGGCAGCTACGCCAGCCTGGTGGCCGCCGCACGTACCGGGCGCGCCGAGCGCCGCCGGCTGGGGCTGGCGATCGCGCTGGGCTTCGGCGCGGTGGTGGCCTCCGGTGGCCTGCTGGTGACCTCCGGCTACCTGATCTCGCGCGCCGCCCAGCGCCCGCCGGTGCTGGCGTTGAGCGTGGCGATCGTGTGCGTGCGCGCGTTCGCGATCTCCCGTGCGCTGCTGCGCTACGGCGAGCGGCTGGCCTCGCACGATGCCGCGCTGCGGCTGTTGGGGCGCGTGCGCGCCAACTTCTACCGGCGTCTCGCCCCGCTCGTGCCGGGCGATCTCGGCGGCGGAAGTGGCGGCGATCTGCTGTCGCGATTCGTGGGCGACGTGGATGCTCTGCAGGATCTCTATCTGCGCGCGCTGGCGCCGCCGGTGGTGGCGGCGCTGACGATCTGCGCCGCCTCGCTGACCGCGTGGGCGATCCTGCCGGCGGCCGGCCCGGTCGTGTTCGTGTGTCTGCTGCTGGCCGCCACGGTGGTACCGGCGCTCGCGGCGCTGCTCGCCTCGGCCTCCGGCCGCCGCCAGGCGCCGGCGCGGGCGGCGTTGACGGCGGAGCTGGTGGAGACGATCGAAGGCGCCGCCGAGCTCGCGGTGGCGGGGCGAGCGCGGGAGCGGATCGCGCGGCTGCGCGCCGCCGACGGGCGTCTGGCGATGCTCGCGCGTCGCGATGGGATGGCGGCGGGGGCCGCGACGGCGCTCGGCTCGGCGGCGGCCGGGGGGAGCGTGGTGGCGGTGCTGCTGGTGGCGATTCCCGCGGTGCACAGCGGCGCGCTCGCGGGGGTGCTGCTGGCGGCGATCGCGCTGCTGGTGTTCGCGGCGTTCGAAGGCCTCGCGCCGCTGCCGCTGGCGGCGCGGCGCCTGCGCGCTTGCGCGGAGGCGGCCGGCCGCCTGGAGGAGCTGTGTGCGCGCGAGCCCTCGGTGCGCGACCCGGCGCACCCGCGGGCGCTGCCCGGGGAGGGCGAGCTGGTGGTAGAGGACCTCAGCGCGCGCTACGCGCCGCAGGAGCCGTGGGTGCTGCAGCACGTGAGCCTGCGTTTGGCGCCGGGGCGCCGGGTGGCGTTGATGGGACCGAGCGGCGCCGGCAAGAGCACACTCGCGCAGCTTTTGGTGCGCTTCCGCGACCCCGATGCCGGCAGCGTGCGGATCGGCGGCGTCGATCTGCGCCAGCTCTCCCAGGACGATGTCCGCCGCGCGGTGACGATCGCCGCGCAGGACGCGCACCTGTTCAACACCACGCTGCGCGAGAACGTGCTGCTGGCGCGGCGTGAGGCGAGCGAGGAGGAGTTGTGGGAGGCGTTCGAGGCGGCAGGCGCGGCCGCGTGGGTGAGCACCCTGCCAGATGGTCTCGACACGCTCGTCGGCGAGGACGGCGGCGCGCTCTCAGGCGGCCAGCGCCAGCGAGTGGCGCTCGCACGGGCGCTGCTCGGCGACGCGCGCTTCCTCGTGTTGGACGAGCCTACCGCGCACCTCGACGCGGCCACGGCGGAGTCGGTGATGCGCGCGATCGTCACTGGCGCCGGCGAGCGCGGGGTGCTCGTGATCACTCACAGCGCGCTCGGCGTGGAGCTGTTCGACGAAGTGCTGGAGTTGCGTGGTGGGGAGCTGCGGGTGGTGGTGGGGCAGGACGCCCCACCCCCGGGCGGTTGTGTGCCGTGACAGCGCGCGCGGATGCTCCCCCAGCCCTCCGCCTGGTATACTTCAAAAAGTAAAGTAATGGAGCCGTGTAGGCTGAGCGCGACCGGCAGACCACGCGCGAAAGGATGAACATGGCGGACATCGAGAACACGATCATCGTCGGCAGTGGTCCCGCGGGATACACCGCCGCGCTATACACCGCGCGCGCCAACCTCGCAGCCGCTGGTGATCGAGGGGTTTGCGTGGGGCGGGCTGTTGCAGCAGACGACCGACGTCGAGAACTACCCCGGCTTCCCGGAGGGGATGATGGGTCCGGAGCTGATGGGCAAGATGCGCGCCCAGGCCGAGCGCTTCGGCGCACGGCTGGAGACAGACCAGGCCGAGCGCGTGCTGCTCGCGAGCGAGCCCGGGGGCGTGCACTCCGTGTGGGTGGGCGACACCGAGCACCGCGCGCGCACCGTGATCCTCGCGATGGGTGCCGAGCACAAGCGGCTGGGGGTGCCCGGCGAGCAGGAGCTAGGCGGCAAGGGCGTGAGCTACTGCGCCACCTGCGACGCGGCTTTCTTCAAGGACGCCCCGACGGTGATCGTCGGCGGCGGGGACTCGGCGATGGAGGAGGCGATCTTCCTCTCGAAGTTTGCCTCCAGGTCGCCGTCGTGCACCGCCGTCAGGAGTGGCGCGCCTCGAAGATCATGCTGGAGCGCGCTCGCGAGCAGGAGAACATCGAGTTCCTCACCCCTTACACGATCAAGGAGTTCCTTCCCGGCGAGAGCGGCGCGCTCGACCGCGCGGTGCTGTTCGACGCCGGCAGCGGCGAGGAGCGGGAGCCAGGAGATCAGGCGGCGCTTCATCGCGGTCGGGCACCAGCCCCAGTCAGAGCTGGTGCGCGGGCAGGTGGAGGTGGACGAGAACGGGTATGTGGTCACCGCGGGCCGCTCCACCCTTACCAACCGCCCTGGCGTGTTTGCTGCCGGGGACCTCGTCGACCACACCTACCGCCAGGCGGTCACCGCCGCGGGTCGGGCTGCCAGGCGGCGCTGGACGCCGAGTGGTACCTGCGCGACACCCCGGAGGTGCCCACGCCCGCAGGGCTGCCGGTGGGCGATCTCGCCGAAGAGCAGTGGGCGCGCCCGCCGGTGCAGACGACCGGCGGCGACTAGCGCTGCGCGTCCGCTACGGTCACGCGTGGGCGGTTGCGGGGGAGATGTGCAGATGTCTTTGAAAATGACCCCTAACCACTTTCAGTGGTCTGAAAATGAAGCCAAAGCGCCCACCTCGTGCCCACGCCGAGCAGTCCCGGGGCACCGGACCGCGCAGCGCGGGGGCCAGGCGGTAGCGCTCCTCGCGGTATTCCTCCCACAGCGCGTCCAACACCGCCACCACATGCTCCCGGCCGATCGCGCCCGCCCACGCGAAGGGCCCGTGGGGGTAGTTCATGCCGAGCGTCATCCCAGCGTCGATGTCCTGCGCGGTTCCCACGCCTTCGCCCAGTGCAAACGCGCACTCGTTGATCACCTGGCAGACGATCCGGGGCAGCACCCCGACCGCGGAAGGCTGCACACACGCGGTGTGCAGGCCGAGCCCGGCGAAAGCCCGCTCGCCCGCGTCGCCGGTGACCTCGACGAGCGTGAGGGGCGTCTGTGCCGCGGCGTCTTGCGTCTTCGAGTGCGCGGGGGAGGGGAGCGCGTAGAAGGGCTCGCCCGCCACCGTGCCGCCGAGCCCCTGGACGAAGATCTCGGCCCGGTGGCGCCGCGGCGCCAGCTCGCGCAGAGCATCGGCGACGGGGCCGGTGCCATGCACCAGGGCGTCGCCATCGCGCGGAGGTGGCTCGGGGTCGGCCGGCCGGTGGGGGGGTTGGGTCGTGGGGACCCGATCCTGTGTAGTCGTAGTAGCCGCGTCCGGTCTTGCGCCCGTGGAGCCCGGCGGCGACGCGGAGCGCCTGGATCGGGGAGGGCCGCCAGCGTGGCTCGCCGAAGGAGAGCTCGTAGAACGAGCGCGCGACGTCGAAGCCGGTGTCCACGCCGACGAGGTCTGAGAGCTCGAAGGGCCCCATGCGAAAGCCGCCCCCGAGGCGCACGATGCGGTCGATCGTCTCGCATGTCCGCGACCCGCTCGCCCAACAGCCGCAGCGCCTCCAGCCCGAAGGGGCGGTTGCAGCGGTTGACGAGGAACCCGGGGCCGTCCGTAGCACGGATCACGGTCTTGCCCATCGCGCGCCCCGTCGCGTCGGCCAGCGCGAGCGCGGCCTCGCAGGAGCGCAAACCGGCGATCACCTCGACGAGCGCCATCAGCGGGGCGGGGTTGAAGAAGTGCATCCCGACGACCCGCTCGGGGTGGGTGGCGCCCGCGGCGATCCCGGTGACCGGCAGCGAGGAGGTGTTGGTGGCGAGCACGCACTCGCCGGAGACGATCTGCCGAGAGCCGCCCGTAGATCTCGCGCTTGAGCTCGGGCAGCTCCGGCGCGGCCTCGATCACGAGGTCGCACGGCGCAAACGCCTCCAGGTCCGCTGCCACCTCCAGCCGAGCGGCGGCCGCACTGGCCTCATCCGCCGTCAGCCGACCTCGCGTCGCTTCCTTCTCAAGTCCTCCCCGCGCGCTGCCCGACCCCCCGCGCGAGCGCCTCGGGGATGGGGTCGTGCAGCAGTGTGCGCGCCCCGGATCGGCAGGCGAGCTGCGCGATGCCAGCGCCCATCGTGCCGGCTCCCAGCACGCCGATGATGCGCGCGGGCTCCATCTCAGGAGGGCACCAAGGCGTTGATGCCCGTCAGCGCGCGCCCGATGATCAGTTTCTGGATCTGCGAGGTCCCCTCGTACAGCGTCGTGACGCGCGCGTCGCGGAAGTAGCGCTCGACCGGATGGTCGTCGACGTAGCCAGCGCCGCCGTGGATCTGGATCGCGAGGTTTGCGCACTCCAGAGAGGCCTCGGTCGCGTGGAGCTTCGCGATCGAGGTCTCCAGGGTGTTCGGCCGGCCCTGGTCCTTCAGCCACCCCGCGCGCCAGACGAGCATCCGCGAGGCGTCGGTCTTCAGGACCATGTCGGCGATCATCGCCTGGACGAGCTGGAAGGACGCGATCGGTTTGCCGAACTGCTCGCGCTCCTTGGCGTAGGCGCACCGACTCCTCGACGCAGCCCCGGCAGATCCCTACGCAGCCGGCGGCGACCGAGTAGCGCCCGGAGTCGAGGTTGGACATCGCGATTTTGAAGCCGTCGCCGACCTCGCCGAGCATGTCCTCGTCCGCGACCTCGACGTCTTCGAGCGAGATCGAGGCGGTGTCGGACGCGTGCAGCCCCATCTTGTGCTCGATCGTCTGCGCCGTGTATCCGGGCTGGTCGGTGTCGACGAGGAAGCACGCGATGCCCTTGTGTCCGAGCGCCGGGTCGGTCTGGGCGAAGATCATCGCGACCTTCGCGTAGTTGCCCATCGAGATCCACATCTTCGCGCCGTTGAGTACCCAGCCGGAGTCGGTCCTGTGCGCGCGCGTCTTCTGGTTGGCCGCGTCCGAGCCCGTGTCCGGCTCGGTCAGCCCGAAGCACCCGAGCCACTCGCCCGAGCAGAGCTTCGGCAGGTACTTGTGCTTCTGCTCCTCGGTGCCGAACTTGACGATGCCAGAGCAGACGAGCGAGGTCTGGACCGAGATCACCGTGCGGATGCGGAGTCGCCGCGGCCGATCTCCTCGACGACGAGGCCGTAGCTGAAGTAGTCGAGGCCGGCGCCGCCGTACTCGTGGGGGACGATCGCGCCGAGGTAGCCCTGCGCGGCGACCTTCTTGACGAGGTCTGTGTCGAAGTGGTGGTTGCGCGCGTTTTCGCGCGTGCGCTCGACGATCTCCTTGTCGGTGAACTCCCGCGCGGTGTCGCGGATCAGGCGCTGCTCGTCGGTGAGGTCGAAGTCCATGTGTTTCCTGTCTTTGCCCGTTGGGGCGTCTAGCTGGGGCGGGGGGTCCACGGCGCCTGCACGCGCCGCTCATCTCCTCGCCAGCCCGTCCACTGGCATTCGCTCCTGCGAAGCGAGTCGCGCTCGCGCACCGTCACCGTGGTCCTCGAGGCGCTGTCATGGTCGATCGTCACGCCCCAGGGGGTGCCGATCTCGTCCTGGCGGCGGTAGCGCTTGCCGATCGAGCCGCCGTCGTCGTACTCGGCCTGCACCAACCGCGCACCGCGCGATACACCTCCCGCGCGAGCTCGGGCTGGCCGTCCTTCTTGACCAGCGGCAGCACCGCCACCTTCACCGGCGCGAGGCGAGGATGCAGGCGCAGGTCCGCCACTGCGCCGCTCGCCCTTCGTCCCGTGCCTCCCTCGCGCGCTCGACCGACTTCCTCGTCGTAGGCGTCCACCATGAACGCGAGCGTCGCCCGGTCTGCGCCGGCGGCCGGCTCGATCACATGCGGCACGTAGCGCTCGCCGGTCGCCTGGTCGAAGTACTCGAGCTTCTCCCCGGAGAACTTGCGCGTGCTGGGTGAGGTCGAAGTTACCGCGGTTGGCGATCCCCTCGAGCTCCGACCAGCCGATGGGGAACAAGTACTCGACGTCGGAGGTGCCGGAGGAGTAGTGGGAGAGCTCGTCGGGGTCGTGGGCGCGCAGACGCACGTGGTCGGGGCGCAAACCGAGCTCGGTGTACCAGCGCATCCGCTCGGCCGAGCCAGTGCTCAAACCACTGTTGGGCCTCGGCGGGGGGCACGAAGAACTCCATCTCCATCTGCTCGAACTCGCGTGTACGGAAGATGAAGTTGCCGGGGGTGATCTCGTTGCGGAACGACTTGCCGATCTGGGCGATCCCGAAGGGAGGCTTCTTGCGCGAGAACTGCAGCACGTTCTTGAAGTTGATGAAGATCCCCTGGGCGGTCTCGGGACGCAGGTAGGCGGTGGCGCCCGACTCCTTGACGGGGCCGATCGTGGTCTCGAACATCAGGTTGAAGTCGCGCGCCTCCGTCAGGTCGCACTCCTCGGCCTCACCGGGGTGCTTGGAGGGTTTGCGCCCGCACGCCAGATCGCCGAGGTGGTCGGCGCGGAAGCGCTGCCCGCAGGTGCGGCAATCCACCAGCGGGTCGGTGAAGCCGGCGAGGTGCCCGGAGGCCTCCCACACGCGCGGGTGCTGCAGGATCGCTGAGTCGAGCGCCACGATGTCGTCGCGCTCCTGCAGCATCGCGCGCCACCACTCGTGCTTGACGTTGCCCTTCAGCAGCACCCCGTAGTGGCCGAAGTCATACGTCGAGCCCACCCCTCCGTAGATCTCCGAGGAGGGGAAGATGAAGCCGCGACGCTTGCACAGCGCCACGATCTTGTCCATGGTCACGATGTCTGCGTCCATGCTCACGATGTCAGCGGCGCGCACGGCCTCGCCAGCCTCGCTTGAGCCGCTGGGCTCGGGCTGGGGGGGATGGCTGGTCATCGTGCAGCTTGGCCGGGACGGTCGATCATCGACGCCGGATGGTATTGGAGGCTGGCGAGACTTTGGGCTCATCTCCCCAATCGAGCTTGCCGCATCTGCCGCACGGGCCGGCGTGGGACGTAATGTCCAACTCAAAAAAACTGCCTTTGACATATCCCTCTTGACAAGACTCTCATTTTGTGTTTTCATTTGGGTGGATGGCAGGGATCTACCCGAGGGACAGGCAGGGGAGAGTCAGACAAGGCTGAACGTCTCGCTGCCGGAGCTTGCTCGAGCGCCGCTACCCATACCTCTCCGGTGGCGCTCGAGGAAGCCTCGGCACAAGACCGAGGCTCATTGCCGGTCTCCTCACAGGGCGCCGTGGCCACGATGGCCGCGGCGCCCGTTTTGTGCGCCCAGCATGACCAGCAGCTCGGGGGTGCGAGTCCCCTGTGGAGGTTGATGGCACCAACCACAAGTCGAAGGCAACTGCGTCGTCGTGAGGCGGGGTGGGAAGGAAGCCGGAGGCGAAGTCGCGACCCTAGGAACACATGGTGCAGCGAGGCTGTTCGGGCTTCGTTGTGCTGCGCGTATAAGGCGGGGCGGTCCGGGCGAGCCAGCAAAACGTGGCGAAGCCCGATGTCCATCAAGGGGCCGTCACGTAGACGCGGTGGGTGCGCGATGAAGGTTGCTGGTCTTACCTGGGGAGATCTCTATGGGTGTCCCAGATGCCCCGTCCGTGTGGTTCGCGGGGTGGTGCGGGACGGCGGTGCCCGAGAGGGCGCTGCTCGCCGTGGAGAAGTCAGCAGAGGCCATACGACCGGCGGGGATCAGTATCGCCGGAAAGGGCCGAACGCGAAGCCGAGCGATAGGACATTCGTGCTCGTGGGAGTCGCTTTGATCGCAGCCAACCCCTCCGGGGGCCTGGCGGGGAGGGTCTGAGGGTGAAGCCCGAGGATGCCCGGCCAGAGCGCAGTGGCTCCTCGGCGCCGGATGACACCAGCGCTCACCCCGCTGAGGCGAGCTTGTGGGAGCGGTTCTTGGCCCGCGAGAATCTCGCTGAGGCGCTCAGACGTGTCGAGCGGAACGCCGGTGCCGCGGGCATCGACGGGATGAGCACCAAGGAGTTGCGGGCGTGGTTGAAAGACCATTGGCCGCAGGTCCGCTCGCAGCTTGACGCGGGTACCTACCGGCCGCAGCCCGTCAGGAGGGTGATGATCCCCAAGCCTTCGGGTGGTCTGCGTGCGTTAGGGGTGCCGGCTGCGGTGGATCGGTTGATCTGCCAGGCCCTGTTGCAGGTGCTCACGCCTGTCTTTGACCCGCATTTCCACCCCCATAGCTTCGGCTTCAGACCGGGGCGCTCGGCGCATGATGCTGTCGAGCGGGCACGCCAGTTCATCGCTGATGACGCGGCGTGGTGCGTTGATTTTGACCTCGACTCATTTTTCGATCGGGTTCAGCACGACGCTTTGATGGCACGGGTCGCAAGACGGGTCCACGACAAGCAGGTGCTCAAGTTGATTCGGTGCTACCTGGAAACTGGTGTCATGGATGGCGGGCTGGTGCATACGAGCGAGGAAGGAACCCCGCAGGGTTCTCCGCTCTCGCCGTTGCTCAGTAACGTCATGCTTGACGGCCTCGACTGGGAGCTTGATCGGCGCGGGCATCGTTTTGTGCGCTACGCAGACGATGGCAGGATTTATGTCGCGAGCGAGCGCGCGGGGCAGCGCGTCATGGAGAGCGTCACGCAGTATGTCGAGCAACGCCTGAAGCTCAAGGTCAACCGTGAGAAGTCGGTGGTTGACTGGGCGACGAAGCGGCCCCTGCTGGGGTTCGGCTTCTTTCGCCGCGACGGTGAGGTCAAGGTGCGGATGGATAGGAAGGCTCGCGAGCGAGCCAAAGACCGCCTGCGCCGGCTGACCTCGCGGCGTTGGGGCATCTCGATGAAGCGGCGGATCACAGAGATCAACCGCTTCACGGTCGGGTGGACGGCTTACTTCGCGTTGGCCGATACACCCTCGCCGTTTGAGGAGCTCGATCAGTGGCTCAGACGTAGGCTACGGCAGGTCCGCTGGAAGGAGTGGAAACGTATCCACACCAAGCGACGCAACCTGGTCGCGCTCGGTATCCCCGAGGGTCAGGCCCATCAGTGGGCTTGCACACGCAAGGGATACTGGCGCATCGCCGGGTCGGCGCCGCTCGCGCGTGCCCTACCAAACGCCTACTGGACCAGCCACGGCCTGAAGGGATTCGCCGGCCCCTACCGCCGTTTCCGGGATGCTGAGCGAACCGCCGGATGCGGACCCGCACGTCCGGTGGTGTGGGGGGCGCCGGGGTAAGCCCGGCGCCTACCCGATTGTGCGCCCAGCATGACCAGCAGCTCGGGGGTGCGAGTCCCCTGTGGAGGTTGATGGCACCAACCACAAGTCGAAGGCAACTGCGTCGTCGTGAGGCGGGGTGGGAAGGAAGCCGGAGGCGAAGTCGCGACCCTAGGAACACATGGTGCAGCGAGGCTGTTCGGGCTTCGTTGTGCTGCGCGTATAAGGCGGGGCGGTCCGGGCGAGCCAGCAAAACGTGGCGAAGCCCGATGTCCATCAAGGGGCCGTCACGTAGACGCGGTGGGTGCGCGATGAAGGTTGCTGGTCTTACCTGGGGAGATCTCTATGGGTGTCCCAGATGCCCCGTCCGTGTGGTTCGCGGGGTGGTGCGGGACGGCGGTGCCCGAGAGGGCGCTGCTCGCCGTGGAGAAGTCAGCAGAGGCCATACGACCGGCGGGGATCAGTATCGCCGGAAAGGGCCGAACGCGAAGCCGAGCGATAGGACATTCGTGCTCGTGGGAGTCGCTTTGATCGCAGCCAACCCCTCCGGGGGCCTGGCGGGGAGGGTCTGAGGGTGAAGCCCGAGGATGCCCGGCCAGAGCGCAGTGGCTCCTCGGCGCCGGATGACACCAGCGCTCACCCCGCTGAGGCGAGCTTGTGGGAGCGGTTCTTGGCCCGCGAGAATCTCGCTGAGGCGCTCAGACGTGTCGAGCGGAACGCCGGTGCCGCGGGCATCGACGGGATGAGCACCAAGGAGTTGCGGGCGTGGTTGAAAGACCATTGGCCGCAGGTCCGCTCGCAGCTTGACGCGGGTACCTACCGGCCGCAGCCCGTCAGGAGGGTGATGATCCCCAAGCCTTCGGGTGGTCTGCGTGCGTTAGGGGTGCCGGCTGCGGTGGATCGGTTGATCTGCCAGGCCCTGTTGCAGGTGCTCACGCCTGTCTTTGACCCGCATTTCCACCCCCATAGCTTCGGCTTCAGACCGGGGCGCTCGGCGCATGATGCTGTCGAGCGGGCACGCCAGTTCATCGCTGATGACGCGGCGTGGTGCGTTGATTTTGACCTCGACTCATTTTTCGATCGGGTTCAGCACGACGCTTTGATGGCACGGGTCGCAAGACGGGTCCACGACAAGCAGGTGCTCAAGTTGATTCGGTGCTACCTGGAAACTGGTGTCATGGATGGCGGGCTGGTGCATACGAGCGAGGAAGGAACCCCGCAGGGTTCTCCGCTCTCGCCGTTGCTCAGTAACGTCATGCTTGACGGCCTCGACTGGGAGCTTGATCGGCGCGGGCATCGTTTTGTGCGCTACGCAGACGATGGCAGGATTTATGTCGCGAGCGAGCGCGCGGGGCAGCGCGTCATGGAGAGCGTCACGCAGTATGTCGAGCAACGCCTGAAGCTCAAGGTCAACCGTGAGAAGTCGGTGGTTGACTGGGCGACGAAGCGGCCCCTGCTGGGGTTCGGCTTCTTTCGCCGCGACGGTGAGGTCAAGGTGCGGATGGATAGGAAGGCTCGCGAGCGAGCCAAAGACCGCCTGCGCCGGCTGACCTCGCGGCGTTGGGGCATCTCGATGAAGCGGCGGATCACAGAGATCAACCGCTTCACGGTCGGGTGGACGGCTTACTTCGCGTTGGCCGATACACCCTCGCCGTTTGAGGAGCTCGATCAGTGGCTCAGACGTAGGCTACGGCAGGTCCGCTGGAAGGAGTGGAAACGTATCCACACCAAGCGACGCAACCTGGTCGCGCTCGGTATCCCCGAGGGTCAGGCCCATCAGTGGGCTTGCACACGCAAGGGATACTGGCGCATCGCCGGGTCGGCGCCGCTCGCGCGTGCCCTACCAAACGCCTACTGGACCAGCCACGGCCTGAAGGGATTCGCCGGCCCCTACCGCCGTTTCCGGGATGCTGAGCGAACCGCCGGATGCGGACCCGCACGTCCGGTGGTGTGGGGGGCGCCGGGGTAAGCCCGGCGCCTACCCGATTTGCAGGGTGCAGATAGGCTCCGGCGGTGGCGCGACTGCTGATCGTGGGGGGTGGCTGCCGGGGCCTGCGGCTGGCCGAGGAGGCCGGGCGGTCGGGGCACGCCGTACGCATCGTCACCCGCACCGAGGACCACCGAGCACAGATCGAGGCGACCGGCGCGGAGTGCTGGATCGGCGACCCCAACCGCCTCGGCACGTTGCGCGGAGTGCTGGATGGGGTCACGATCGCCTGCTGGCTGCTGGGTGGCGCGATTGGCCCCGAAAAGCAACTGCGGGCGTTGCACAGCGAACGCCTGCGCGCCTTCCTGGAGAGCGCGATCGATTCCACTGTGCGCGGTCTGCTCTACGAGGGCGCCGGGTCCTCGATGCCCGCCGGCGCCTTGGCCGAGGGCGAGCGGATTGCGCGGGAGATTGCCCAGCGCAACTCGATCCCGCTGGCCATCCTGGATGCTGATCCTGCCGGTATCTCCCTCTGGTTGGAGCAGACGCGCGAAGTGCTGTCCGATATGTTGACGCCCTGAAGCGGGGGTCGTGCCGCGAAAGGTGCCGCGCCGCGCCGTGTTCTCTTTTCGGGCCCCAACCAAATAAGACTTGATCTCATTTGGTTGTAGGGCTCTAAAGAAGCATGGCTCAGGCGGGCAGGATCGCGTCGATGTGCTCGTAGAGATCGTCGAGGATCCGCGCGGTGGCTCCCCAGATGAGGTGCTCGGCGACGACGTAAGCGTCAGTTTCGAAGGAGATCCCACGGCGTTCCATCGGCGTACGCGTCTTGCTCTCGCGCAGCGTGCTCAGCGGCAGCTCCAGCACCGCGTCCACCTCGCGCGGAGAGGGGCGCCAGCCCTGGCCGATCGAAGATCGGCCAGCAGGGATCAGCCCGACAAAGGGGTGGATCAGGTAGCCGGTCACGAACGTGGAGACGGGGGGAAGCTCCCCGAGCATCCTCACTTCCGCTCGCGCCAGGCCGATCTCCTCTTCGGCCTCGCGCAGCGCTGTCTCGCGCAGGTCTGCATCCTCGGGGTCGCGCCTGCCGCCGGGAAAGGAGATCTCGCCCGCGTGGTGGCGCAGGTCGGCGCGGCGGCGGGTGAGCACCGCGTGGGGCTCGCCGCCCGCGTCGCGGAACAGCGGCACCAGCACCGCCGCCGAAACCTGATCCTGAACCCCGGCCAGAGCGCTCAGGCGGTCGGCCGTGGGGGGCTGGAGGACGGGCGTGCGGGTGGCGAGCCGGCAGGCATCAAACGCGCGGTCCGGATGTCGCCTGGAGGGGGGCGATCCGCTCGAGGCGTTCCTCGAACATCACCTCCCCGTCGAGCGTGCGGTGCACGGGGCACTTCGCCGCGATCACCCGCAGACGCTCCACCTGCTCGGAGGGAAGGTCCTCCGGCAGCCCCACCACGAGCTCAAATCGTGTCGGGCAGCCACGCTCGGCCGGGGTGTACTCCACCGCCACCTCCACCTCGCCGATCTCCCAGCCCTTGCGCGCCGCGTACATCTCGAGCGTGATCGCCGTGCACGACGCGAGGCTCGCCGCCAGCAGCTCCTGAGGATCGGGGCCCGCGTCCTCGCCGCCTGCCTCGGCGCCCTCGTCGATCGTGAGCTCATGGTCGCGTACCCGCACGCTGTGCCTGAACATCCCATCGCTGCGCTTCGCTATCGCCTTCATGGTCGTACGCCTTTCCGATCCGTGGTCACCTGCTTGGCACCCCCATTACAGATGGTAGTTATGTAAGGCGCTTTTCCAAGTGGTCGAGATGCAGCTTTAGAGGGGATTAAACAACAACCCTGTCAGCAGCTTGGGAAAGAAGAAGGTGGACTTCGGCGGCATGTTCTCGCCGGCGGCCGCAACGTCTCTGACCTGCCCCACCGGGGTTGGTCGCATCAGGAAGGCGACGTCGTACTCGCCGCTCTGCACCAGCTCGATCGCCTCGCCGGCCTCGCGCGCATAGCGGAAGTTGTGCAGGTGGGAGATGTCCTCGTCGGAGAGTCCCAGCGCGCCCTTCAGCAGCAGCGCCTCCAGCACGCCCGTGTCCAGGTGTCGGTAGGCCTCGGAGAAGCCGGGCAGGGCGGCGTCGGCGATCGCCTGGCTCTTCAGCGTCAGTCGCAGTGGGCGCTGCGATTGGGAGTCGATGTAGCCGAGCCGCAGCAGGCCCTCGCCGGGCGGTGGGCCGGCCTGCGGTGGTGGTACCTCGCCGGGCGTTGGGCCGAGGCGCGGTGGCAGTACTTCGCCGGGCAGCGGCTCAAGCTGCTCGAGTGACACCTCGGCGATCTCGAAGTCGCGGCGCAGAGTCTCCTCCAGCGCCGCGCGGCGCGTGGCGTCGAGGCCCTTGACGAGGCGGTGGGTGGGGAACACCGTGAGCCCTGGATCCTCGAGCGCCACCAGGCACATCAGCACGTAGCGGTGCTCGCCCTCGCCGCCTATCTCCTCGGCATAGGCGCGCGCGGTCTCATAGCGATGGTGGCCGTCGGCGATCAGCAGCTCCGAGTCGCGCGCAGCGGCCTGCACCGCGGCGATGATCTCCTCGTCGGCGACTCGCCACAGGCGGTGGATGGTGCCCTCGGCGTCGCTCGCCTCCCCCCACGGCGCCTGTGCGGTGATGGGCTTGAGCGCCTCCCACGCCGCGCCGGCGGGGTCGGAGTAGAGCGAGAAGATCGGCGACATGTTGGCGTGTGTGGCCCGCGTCAGACGCAGTCGGTCCTCCTTCGGGCCCGGGTGCGTGCGCTCGTGTGGGCGTACCCGCCCCGGTCCGTACTCCTCGATGCGTACTCGGCAGAAGAACCCTCGCCGGGTTTGCGTCACCCCGTCGGGTCCGGTGTACTGCTGCGTGTGCGCCCAGAGCGCTGGCTGGGAGTCGCGCACCACGGCGCCCTGCCGCTGCCAGCTCTCGAACAGCTCTCCTGCCGTGCGGTAGGGATCGGCCCGCTCGCTCTCGACGCTTGCCTGTCCGTCGGCGCCGCCCTTGCCGGCGGTGGGCGCCCGGGGGAGGTCCACCGCCACCACGTTGAACGGCGAGCGCGCGATCAGCGCGGCCCGCTGTGCGGCGTCGATTACGTCGTAGGGAGGGGCCACCACGTCGCCGAGGGCTCCCACCACCGAGAGGTCGTAGTGCAGCGCCCGCATGGGTTGGACGTCAGCCATCGCGGGGCGGGACCCTAGCAGCGGGCAGGGCCGGGGGGGGTGTTTTGGCTGGGGATGGGTGGTGTCTCATCGTGGCGTCCTGAGCATTGTCGTCAACGACATGCTGTTTGGGCCCGAATGCAGGCATGGATGGACCGACCGCGAGATGAGCGGCGTTAGAATCGTTGACGTCGGATGTCCCGGGGCGTAGCGAAGCCTGGTAACGCGCGGCTTTTGGGGAGCCGAGATCGCCGGTTCGAATCCGGCCGCCCCGATTTGTAGCTGGTTGGATGCAGGGAGGTGCTGGGAGACTCCTGGGAGGCCATGTTTGGTTCTGGGGCTGAGGTTTTGGGCTCTTATGGTCGATAGTGGCGGGCTACCCCACATGCTCGATTCCGGAGCCGACCGCACACGGACTGCACATGCGGCGAGTATGTGACCGCACACAGGCGAGAGCTCTACCTGCTGTTGATGCCAACACCGCGCGGAATCTCGCTGCGATGTTGGTTTGGTAGCGCGGACGCTACACCGTCCGGATTGTGCCGAATCTCATCGGGTAGAGAGGGCTTGGAATTCGCCTGCGAATGCGGTCAGCGGATTGGCGCTGGCAGCCGGGTCATCGAGTGCTCGACGAGCCATGTTAGTTAGCTCGGCGCGCCAAGTCTCCATTTGGGTGACGAACGCGTGGATATCGGTCATATCCACACGGATGGTGCGCACGTCCGCAAGATCAAATGGGAGTGTGTCGTCGATGCGAGATATGAGCACTGTCGGCTTGCCCGTCGCGTGGCGGATCGCAAGCTCGTAGAAGACATTGGGGTTATGAAACGAAAGATCAGCGATGACTAGGCGTGCTCGCAGTAGGTGCTGGATGACCTGGGCAGTGATGAGGCCTGGATTGTCGATTTGGTCAGCGCGCACGACATGCAGCTCAAGCTCCAACGCGTCGATGGCGGGCTCAATCAGATGGCCGAGAAACACGTCCGCGTGCTTACGCTCCGGGCTGTCCTCCTCGCCGATGGGCGTCACGTAGAAGCATGTGTGCTCAAAGTCGCTGGACGCCGATGTTCCGGCGGCCGGGCTGCCCATATGGGGAGCACCATTGGTAATCGCGCTCGAAGACGGCAAGGAAGCGCCAGCAGGTTGCTCATCGAGGACATGCTCGATCTCAGCACGCGCTCGGTGCCCGACACGGGCCGAAGGATGCCGATGTGCTTGGCGTTGAGGATGAACAGCTCAACGGCTTCCTTAGCCAGGTCGTCGCTGAGTCTGTGTCCATTGTCCGTGGTCAGTTGGTCGCGCATGACTTGTTGGGCAGGCAGCTTGTTGGCCCGCAACGCCTCATAGAGTGCGTTGAATGGCTCGATGTCGGCGATGGCTAGTTCGAAACGTGCGCGAGTGCGCTCTCGGGGCGGCGCGTCAGGATTGGTTGCTAGCGCGCCCTTTGTGGTGAGTTCCAAGAACTCGGCCTTATAGCTGCCCTGCGTCAGTCCATAACGGTTGGAATTGACGATTTGCTGGCGGGCAAGGCCGCTATCCGGCGAGCGATTGAGTTGCTCGAACAGCGTTAGGCGACGGATGCGCGCCTGCCCGCCTGCAAGACGTTGAATCTCCTGGGGCAGTACTGCGGCGTCCTCGAACGAGCACGCCGGGAACGGGCGCGTGGTGCGGGTGCGTTTCTTGGCTGCGTTGGTGGGGTCAGTGCTCATTGGATCACCTGCAACCTATTTACACTGGCAGGTGCCTCGGACGGCAATCAAACCCATGAGGGGCTGGCATCTCATCGTGCCGGTCGAACGGGGCGCTTCTCGGGTGACTCAGGCCCTTTCGTGGTCGCCGTGGTTGCCGTGATCGAAGTGTCGCGGACACAGTCATTGCACAGCGCCCGGAGGGTTGTGCATCTGCGGATGAAAAGTCAAGGGCTGGGGGAACTTTTTTCGTTGGGGGTGGTGTGGCTGCGCTGAAGGTGATGGTGGGAGCCGGGGTCAAGGCCGGCCGGAGGCCGCCCGTAGGGCTTGGCCTTGACCCCGGCGGCGCTTGACTCTTTGGGGCAGATAATGGGGATTGGCCGCCCCCTCGGGCGGCCTTGGGTGCCGCTTTTTGATCGTTGGCGCCCTTTGTATGCGCGGGAGCGTTGCCGTCCCCTCGTCTTGGGTGCTGGTCGGGTCGTGGGTGGCACAGTGATCGCACAGCGCCCGGAGGGTTGTGCATCTGGTCTATACGGCCGTTCTGTTGCGTCGGGGCCTGCTCGTGGCGCAGGAAGACGCGTCAACGGCGGGGCCGTCGACGCGTCGGGGGCTGTGGGGTGCGATGATTTGTGGGTGGTGCGGGTGACTGACGTGAGCGAAGCGCAGGCGTCAGGGGCTTGTGGCCTGCCGCGCGGCTTTGCCCTTCGAGGGCCTGTTGGATGCGCGCCCCGGTGTCGCACCCGCACCACCCTTCGGTGCCGTTGTGCGCCAGTCGTCGATGAGGCGCCGGTAGGCGAGCTCTGCCTGAGCTTGCAGCTCGCGCTCGGCTGCGCGCTGGCTGCTGGTCGGGCTGACTGGCGGCCCGCCGTGGCGGCGCGGTAGCGGCGGAGCGCCGGCCAAGAGTTCCAGGCGACGCGTCTTCTGCCGGGTCAACGACGGCCGCGCGAACGCGTAGTCCTCCTCCTTTGTGAGCAGATGCCAGCAGAGAACGACGAGCTTGCGCGCGACGGCGACCGCCGCGATCTGCGCGCCACGGCGAGCGCGGACGCGCTCACCGAATGCCTTCAGTGGGCCGGGGCTTCGGATCGAGATCCAAGCGGCCTCGACCAGCATCGAGCGGGCCTGCGGGTCACCGCGCTTTGAGATATGCCCATAGCGCGCTGGCTCTGACCCGGACTGGCGAACCTTCGGGTCCAGGCCGAGATACGCGACGAGCTGCCCCGGGCTCTGGAAGCGCGTGATATCCCCGATCGCCGCGATCACTGCCGCCGCGGTCCCGACATCGACCCCGGGGATCGTCAGCAGCCGCTGAAACCCAGGGAACACGAGGGCCTGTTGAGCGATCCGCTGGTCAAGTCCGGTGATCTCGCCGCCCAGGAAATCGATGTGGCGCAGACAGCTCCTCACCGTCTCGGTCTCCTCCTCGGGTAGCTGCTGCTCGAGCAGCCACACACGTCCCTTCTTCCCGAAGAGGTCGCTCACCGGGGGACGGCCGATCAGACACCTTGCGAGGACCGCGTGCACCTCGTTCTTCACTCGTGTGCGTGCCCGCACCAGCCCCGCCCGGCGAGCGACACGCCGACGCAACGAGCTCGTCGCCTCATCGGGCACCCACACCGCTTTGAGCATCCCGGCCGACAGCAGCTTGGCCAGCATCGCCGCGTCAAAGCGATCGGACTTCACCCGCGCGTGCGAGATCGCTCGCGTCTGCGCCGCATTACACACCACGACCCGGCCGACATCGCCCTCTTCCAGCAGCCGGGCGATCATCATCGCGCCGCAGCTGGCCTCCAACACCACCTGGTCATCACTCTGAAGACCAGCCGCGAACTCCCGGATCGCCTCTGGGGTACTCGCGATCCGACCGACCCGCGAGACCCGGCCGCCCTCGGCGACCGCGACCTCGCAGAAATCGAGGTGAACATCCAAACCAAAGAACCGCACGAGAAAACCGCCTCCTTTCACGAACTGGACATATGAATGGAAGGCACCGCGGGCAGCGACAACTACGGATTCGGGCTCTCAGCCCAACCGGGCGAGTCGCAGGGGCGGCCATCTAGTCATTGACGGGCTCTCAGCCCAGATGCACGGCGGCCTGCCCACAAGCGTCCTTCCCACGAAGCCCCTGTCCCGGTCAAACGACCCTACGAACACGACCGGACAGCAGCCCACCCGGTATTTCATACCCGTAGTCTGTGCGCGATCCCTACGGGTCGTTGCGGATGCAAGTAATAGCGGTCAGCCGGCTGTGTGGGCCGGTGGCTCGGCTTTGCGTGGAGGCGTCAGCGCTGGCGGCCTGCGGCTTGGATTTGCTCGGCGCGGATGTGGATGTAGGAGGGTTGGACGCCGAGGGCGTTGGCGATCTTGATGACGCTGGTGAGGCTGGGGTTGCGCTCTCCGCGCTCCATGCCGCCGTAGTGGGAGCGGTCGATGCCGCTCTTGAGCGCGAATGCCTCCTGGGAGATGCCGCGCTCCTCCCGTAGCTCACGGATCGCTTGGCCGAAGGCGGCGTGGGCGGGAGAGCGTGGGTGCATAGGCGGGAGCCTGTCCGGCTGAGGCTCTATTGTCCACGGTATATAACCCGTGAGGGTGTCCCGATCAAAGTGCCCCGGCGCGGTGGCGACCGCCCGGGGCCGGCACAGGAGGTGTTGGCTCCCATGCAGGATCAAAGTAAGCAGGTTCCCAGCGATGATGGCCGGCTGGTCGAGAAGGCGATCGTCCTGCAGCTCCTGCGCGACGACCACGACGAGCATTGGTCGCGCGCCGAGTTGGAGGTCGAAATGGTTCCTATAGGTCCTCTGGCGATCAGCGACGCGCTTGCTCGGCTGGAGGCGGAGGGGGTGTTGCATCTCTTCGGCGAGGCCGTGTCCGCGTCCAGGGCCACGAAGCGCCTGGATGATCTGGAGCTGATCTCTATTTGACGCGGCATCCGGGGATGCCAGTCGAGGTCGTCCCGCGCCCTGTCTTGGGGGGCGATGTTCGCGGCCCGGCCGGTGTTGTGACCTGGCCGGGCGCGGCGGGTGGGGGGCGCGTTGTGCGCCGTGTTCGCGCTGGGCGGGGGCGACGGGCGCGAAATTCGTTGGCCGTTTTGGGGCGCTCAGGGTCAATAACCACGATGAGCCTCCACAGTCCGCCCATCCGCTCCTTCGGGGAGCCCGCGGAGCTGCCGCCCGTTGAGCGCTATGTCTCGCGTACGGAGCTTGCGGCGATCATGGGCGTCAGCCTGGCGACGGTTGACCGGATGGTCGCCCAGGGGATGCCCTCGGTGACGTGGGGTCGTCGGACGCGGCGGTTTCGGCCGTCGGTGGCGATCTCGTGGGCGCTTGAGCGGGGGCGGGCGGCGTGAGCGTCACGAGGCTGCCTTCCGGGCGCTGGCGCGCGCAGGTCTATGACCCGGCGAGCGGGAAGAATCTTAGCGTCTCTCGGGTGCTGGGCGGCCCTGGGTCCTTCAAGACCAAGACTGAGGCCAAGCGGGCCCGCCAGCGCGCCCGAGAGCGGCTCGGAGGGACTCGCATGAGGGATGTGTCGGTCCGGGGATTCTGGGAGCGCTGGACGACCGATCCGCTGTTCGCGCGGCCGAAGGAGGCCAGCGATATCCGCCGCCGCGAGGGGACCAAGGCGTTCGTTGAGCGCTACGGAGAGGTCCCGATCGCGCACGTCGGGGATGAGATCGTGGCCGACTGGCTCGCCGGCGGCGCGCGCTCCGGTTCGGTGCAGGCGCTCTGCTCGATGTTCAACGACGCCGCCTCGATGAAGGCCGGGCGACTGATCGACCGCAACCCCTTCCAGAAGCTCGGCATCTCCCGCGGCAAGGGCCGCCGCGACCAGCAGCCACCCAGTGAGCAGCAGGTCTGGGAGATCATCTGCCACGCTCGCCGGCTGGCCGCCCCATCGTTCGCAGCGTGGCTCCAGGTCGCCGCGTTCACCGGCCTGCGACCGGGCGAGCTGGACGCGCTGCGCTGGGAGCGAATCGACTTCGACCGCGACCGGATCGTCGTCGCCGAGCAGTTCAACGCGGCGACCCGGCGGTTCGACACGCCGAAGAACCATCTGCGGCGCGAGGCGCCGCTGACCGCACACGCCCGCTCCGCGCTCCTCGGCCTGCCGCGCGAGGGAGATTTCTGCTTCGTCTCGCTGCGCGGCGAGCACTGGACCCCAAGCTCCCGCGCCTACCACTGGAAGGCCGTCAGGGCCGCCGCCGGCTGGGAAGGCAGCCTCTACCTCGCCACCCGGCACTTCGCTGGCTGGTACATGGTCAACGAGCTGGAGATGCCCTCCGAGGACGTCGCCATCGCCCTCGGCCACCAGGACGGCGGGAACCTCGTCCGACGCCTCTACGGCCACCGCGACAAGGGACGCGCACTCGACCGCATCGTCAACGCCTACGCCGCCCGCGCCGAGAGCCGTCCCAAGCGCCGTGGATCATCAATGCAAACACCAACACAGGAGAGCCTGTTCTGAGCCGAGCGAGGCGGTCGGGCGCCCCGAACCGGACCTATATTATGTCTGACATAACTGATAAACTCCCAAACGCGAGCGTGCGGTTTGCGCGCGCCGCCACACGTCATCGAGTGTCGAAGGATCGCATCCGTCATGTCATCGCCAACTATCGTGTCCGATTCGAGGAGCCCCCACCCGCTGGGCGCGAGGGGGTGCCAGACACCCGGCTGGTCTTCCTCGGAGAGGACCCGCAGGGGGAACCGCTGGAGGTCATGGCCATCCAGCTGCCAAACGGTGGCCTGCTCGTGATCCACGCGATGTCGCTACGCAACAAGTACAGACAGCGGTACGAGGAGGCCAAGCAATGAAGAAGATCAAGACCCTTGCCGGCACAGAACTTTCAGAGGAGGACATCGAGGCGCTGGCCGACGAGGCCGAACGCGGCTACGACCTCGATAAGGCGATCAGGGTCACGGTCGGACGGCCCTCCCTCGGTACCGAGGGCGTCTCGCCGCGCGTGCAGGTGCGTGTTGATCCCCAGCTCGCCAAGGCGCTCAAGGCGCGTGCCCGCGAGGAGCACCGCTCGGTCAGCGAGATCGCCCGTACAGCCCTACGCGAGTACGTAGATCGCGCTGCCTGACCAGACTCCGACTGTCGGGCCGCCCACAAGACCGCCCACGGCCCCGAGAATCGCCAGCAGCCGGGCCAAGTACCACCAGTCGCCCCGATGTTCGACTCCTCCTCATAAGGTCGATTTGGAGGGGTCGGCGGTACAGGCTCTCGGGGCGTTAGCCTCGCGCAGCAACCGCAGCGTGATGTACAGGAGAGACCTTGCAGGTGAAGGAGTTTCGATGCGCACAAACCTGCTCCAGAGAACTACAGCGCGCCTGCGCCGACGATCACGACGAACGCAAGCAGCGAGCACCCGAACGCGACGTTTAGGAATGTCGAAATGCGCTGTTCCTGTGCCTCGCCCAATCTACTGAGCAGATGCCGAGCTGAGTACGTGATGGGGGAGACGGGTTGCTGCCATGGGTTCAGCACCAGCAGCCCGAGCAGCAGGCTGGCCACGAGCAGAGTGCTGCTGATGCCGATCAGCACGCCGGGAACGCCCTTACCCGCGGATGTTGGCCAGCTGAGCGACAGCGCGAGCAGTCCCGCCGCGCTCCAGCCGCAGATCCGGGAGACCAGTGAAAGCGCATCCCATGTCTGGACCACGTGCTCGCGGATCAGCCGGTTGAACGGGCGCAAACGTGTGCTCGACGCGTATGAACAGTTTGCTGCTCGCTTTCTTCCGTCCGTTCCACAGGGACAGCCACAGCGCGAGCGCAGCTTGTGTGACGCTCAGGTGTGTATCCAGCGAGCCGCTGTGGCTCCACATCGCCGAGCAGCAACGCGATCGCGACCAGTGGCTCCAGCGCCATCCAGACAAGGACACCGAGCGGCGAGGTCGCGAACAGCCTCCCGGCACGTGAGCGTGTGGCGCGTGCTGCTGTGGGTGGCAGGGACTCGAAGAAAACGGACGCGCCGCCTGCCGGCTACAGGCTTGCAGCGGAAAGGCTCGGGATCAGCGAGGTCCGGGCAAAGAAGCTGTCGCTCAAGGCAAACGAGCGAATCCGCTCTGCGGTCGAGCGGATCGAGTCAGGCGAGTGGTGCGAGCGATGGGCCAGATCGATCGAGTTGGTAGCCGCCGGGAAGCCTGGCGAGACAGGGTTTCCTCGCCACGCAGAGCACTGCGTGAAATGCCGGACGAGCGTCGCGCATCTTCGAGAACAAGCCACGCTACGCCGCGGGTAACGATCGTCTAGCCACGCTCAAGTCGGGCTGCTCGCGGACTGCGCCGACCGTCCCGGCGACTACCGTGCCGGGGATGAGAGTCGGGGTCTACATCGATGGCTTCAACCTCTACTACGGCGCCCGCGACCACTGCGGGCAGGGCGCCGCGGGATGGCGCTGGCTGGACGTCCGGGGTCTGGTGGCTGATGTTCTGCCCGCAGCCTGGCGGTCGAACGGGGCGGCGATCGAGCGAGTGGTGTACTGCACGGCGCGTGTCAGCGGGGTCGATGACCCGAGCACACCTCGCGATCAGAACGTCTACCTGCGAGCGCTGCTCTCCAGCGGCAGCGTGGACCACGTCGAGTTCGGCAACTTTGTCCGGCGTGTCAGGAGGCGTACACGGCTCACCAGCTCCCGGACCCGGTTGGAAGGCTCGGCAAGCCTTATGGTTGGTAGGTGCGGATGCTTGCGCTCGGGGCGTGGCGCGCGCTATATTTGCCTGACTCACCCGGCCCCGTCGTGGGCCGGGTCTTTTCGTTAAGGGGCCGCGCCCGGCGCGATCAGCCCGCCCACGAAACCGGGATCGACACTCGCGCGGCCGGCCTGGAACGCGGCGTTCGCGAGCTTGCCGCGCTTTCAGGCAGCCCGCTGTTTCAAGAGGCTTGTCATTATTGGGCCGCCCTCGCGGTAACAGCCCAAACGCGGTGGGGCACCCCGAGCGGGTCCTCGGGAAAGCGCTCGTGAAGCATCGCGGTCAGCTCCCGCGAGCAGGCCCGCACGCCCTCGGCATCAAGCGTGCCGGCGATCGGCGCGCTAGCCCGCACGCGGCCGACCCATGCCTCATGCGAGTAGGGCACCTGCACATCGAAGGAGAACGTCTCGATCCCGGTGAACCCCGCAGTCTGCAGGTCAACCAGCCACCGAGGGTACAGCCCGGCCCGATCCGCGAACGGCCAGCTGGGCGTGTAGCGCAGGATGATCTCCTCCGTGGCCGCCACCATGTTGCCCGGGATCGGGAGCCAGTCGAAGTGCGCAATCACGACGCTGCCGCCGCTGACGAGCAGCCGCGTCACCTCGCGCGCGGCGGCGGGCCGATCGAACCAGTGCCAGCACTGCCCGGCGCTGACCACATCGAATTCACCATCGGGCAGGCTGGTTGCCTCCGCGGGCGCCTCGACGTAGGCGATCTCTACACCCGCGTCGCGGTCCAGTCGCCTGGCCTGTTCCAGCAGCGGCCCGGCGATGTTGACGCCTGTGACCCTGCACCCGTGCTGTGCGAACAGGCGCGCGAGGCTCCCCGTGCCGGTGCCGAGGTCCACGACACGCGCACCGCTGCGCACGACGCCCATCGCCGCCAGCCGGTCGAGCAGCTCGGGCGGGAACCCGGCCCGGTGACGCGCGTAGTCGTCGGCGGTACGGGCGAAATCGGGCGAGCAGTCGGTCACTTGCGCGAGCTTTCAACCCAGGATGTCGCGCACGGCATTGCGCACGAGCTCGGCGAGCTCCTCGATCGGCACGTCTCCGAAGACGGCATCGCCGGTCGCCAGCGCGCCGACCACGGCGGCGATCGAGCACGCCATCCGCACCCGCCGCTCGAGTGGGATCTCGGGGCTTTGCAGAATGCGCCGGAAGCGCTGCTCGATGTCGTCGTTCTCGGCTTGATGGCGCTCGTTGTACTGGAGCTGCTCGAGCGCGCCGGGGTTGCGCTGGTGCATGAGGACGAGCTCGCGGTTGTTGACGACCTCGTCGATGAAGTCGTCGAGCAGGCCTGCCCACGCGTCAGCGCGCTGTTGCCCATCCTCGAGGTCGTCCAGTCGATCGAGCGCCTCCCGACCCAGCGCGTGCAGGCGCAGGTGGAGCTCCAGCAGGATGTCTTCCTTGCGCTCGAAGTGGTAGTAGAGCGCGGCCTTCGTCGTGCCCAGCCGCTCGGCGATGTCGCGCAGCGAGGTCTTGTCGTAGCCCTGCTCGGTAAACAGCTCCAGCGCGATGTCGAGGATGCGCTCACGGGTCGAGGAGACCGGTGGTCCCTCCGGAGAGCGCGGGTTGGGGGCGCTCCTTTGCCCCCCCTGATCCTCCGTTGCTGTCGGCGCCGACCGTCGCATACCAACTAGCTTACTTGACGACCGGCTAGGAACGTGTATTATGCCGCTTGCTTGCCGGCCGGTAAGCACCTTGGGGTCGCCCCAAGGGCAAACCTGCGCAAACCACCAAACCGGCGAAAACCACGTTTCAAAGGATTCCCATGACGAACACCGCGATGATCGAAGCCCACGGCCTGCGCAAGCGCTTCGGCCCAACCGTCGCGCTCGACGGGATCGACCTGGAGGTGCCGGCGGGCGCGATCCTCGGCGTGCTCGGACCCAACGGTGCAGGCAAGACGACCGCGGTGCGCATCCTCACGACGCTCTCGCTCCCCGACGAGGGCTCGGCGCGCGTCGCCGGTCACGACGTGGTGAGCGAAGCCGCGGACGTGCAACGCAACATCGGTGTCACCGCGCAGGACGCCACGCTCGACGAGGTGCTCACCGGCCGCGAGAACCTCGTGATGATCGGACGGTTGAGCGGCCTGCGGCGCGCCGAGGCGCGGACGCGGGCCACGGCGCTGCTCGACCAGTTCGACCTCGCCGATGCCGCCGAGCGGATCCTCAAGGAGTACTCCGGGGGGATGCGGCGGCGACTGGACCTCGCCGCCGGCCTCGTGACGCGTCCGCCGGTGCTGTTCCTCGACGAGCCGACGACCGGCCTCGACCCCACGAGCAGGGTGCGGATGTGGGACGTAATCCGCGCGCTGGTCGCCGACGGCGTGACGCTGCTGCTCACAACGCAGTATCTCGACGAGGCCGACGAGCTGGCCGATCGGATCGTGGTGATCGACCACGGCCACGTGATCGCCGGCGGCACCGCAGCCGAGCTGAAGGGACAGGTAGGTGGGGCACGCCTGGAGCTCACGCTCAGCGAAGCCGATCCCGCCGCGTCCGTCGCGCTCGCTCCGTTCGTCGCCGGTCCCGTGCACGTCAGCCACGACGGGCGCCGCCTGCGCGCGCCGGTCAACAGCGGCGCCGGCTTGGCGAGCACGGTTGTGCGTGCGCTCGACGAGGCGGGGGTCACGGTGGATGACGTGGAGGTCCATCAGCCATCGCTCGACGACGTGTTCTTTGCCCTCACCGGCCACTCAACCGACTCGAAGGATGACCTCGCCGAGCCAGAACGATCGGCCTCGAACCTGGAGGTTGTCCGCTCATGAGCACCACATCATCGACTCCGGGCACACTCACACCCACGCCCCCCACGTCGGCGCCGGTCGTACCCACCCCCGCCCCGTCCGCTCCGGTCGCCCCGGTTTCGAGACCTACGCGGTCCCACGGCCTGGCGCAAAAGGTCCGCGATGTCGCGGTGCTGACCGGACGCAACCTCGTGCACATCAAACGCGAGCCGCTGCAACTCTCCGACGTCACCGTCCAGCCGGTGCTGTTCACGCTGCTGTTCGTGTACGTGTTCGGCGCCGGGGTCGTGCTGCCGGGGGGCGGCAGCTACAAGGACTTCGCGATCGCCGGCCTGCTCGCGATGAACCTCACCACCTCCGCGATGGGGACCGCGGTCGGGCTGAGCACCGACCTGGGCAGCGGCGTGATCGACCGCTTCAGAACCCTCCCGATGTGGCGGCCGTCGGTGCTCGTCGGACGCTCGCTCGCGGATGTGGCAACCGCTGCCATCTGCGCCGCGTTCGTCGGCGTGACCGGCCTGGTCATCGGCTGGCGCCCCGATGCGAGCGCGGCCTCGATCGCCGCCGGCTTCGGCATCTTCTTGCTGTTCAGCTATGGCCTCTCCTGGGGCTGTGCCTGCCTCGGCATGGTGAGCAAGAGCCCCGAGTCCGCGCAGGGGATCGGCCTCGTGATCCTGTTCCCGCTGGCGATCGTCTCCAACGCCCTGGTTCCCACCGAGCGGATGCCCACGGTGTTGCAGACGATCGCCAACTGGAACCCGGTGAGCGCGGTGACAACCGCTTGCCGTCAGCTCTTCGGGAACCCCAACCCGTCGGCGAGCATCCACGCCTGGCCGATGCAGCACCCGATCCTCGCCTCGCTGCTGTGGTCGGTCGCGTTGGTGGCGATCTTCGCTCCCCTGGCCACTTCCCTGTACCGGCGTCGCACCACCGACTGAGCCCGGACGTGTGCCCTGGCGCCACCATGTTTCGAACACACACGGGGGAAGAGGTTTGTGGAGTAGCATCTGTCGCGGGACCCCGCGGCGTGACTACGGGAGGTGAGATCGTGAGCACTACAAGCCAAGATCAGACGCCGCTTGACGAGCTGGGCGTGGCTGACCGCGCCCACTTCCAGCAGGGGCCGCCGCTGGAGCTGTTCAGGCGGTTGCGCGCTGAGTGTCCGGTTCACTGGTCAAGCGGCATCGCTGAGTTTCCCGACGAAGCCGGCTTCTGGTCGGTGACGACCGCCGAGGATGTGTTCGAGGTCAGCCGTGACTGGCAGACCTACTCCTCCGAAGTCGGCGGCTTCACCGCATCCAATGCAGGCTTGTCGTTGGAGATGCAGCAGGCGATGTTCATCGGGATGGACCCGCCCAAGCACGACCGGCTGAAGGCGCTGTTCCAGCGTGGCTTCACGCCGAAGCGGATCGCCGAGCACGAGGACGCGATCCGCGCGATCACGATCGAGGTGCTCGAGCGTTTGGAGGGCCCGCCCGCCCGGGAGACCTGCGATCTGGTCGGCGACGTCGCCCAGCCGGTGGTGGCGCGGGTGATCGGCAGCTTCATGGGTCTGGCGCCCGAGGACGACGAGGCATGGGCGAACCTGATGAACGCGATCGTCGGCGCGGGCGACCCGGACGCGACGCCGGAGGGTGCGCAGAGCGTGATGGAGCGCGAGGTGCCCGAGGTGTTTGCGCGCTGCGGCAAGCTGATCGCCGAACGGCGCGCGGCGCCGACCGATGACCTGACGAGCGTGCTCGTGCACGCGGAGCTCGACGGCGAGCGGCTCGAGGACCACGAGATCGTGATGGGGTTCCTGCTGCTGATGGCCGCCGGCAACGACAGCACCAAGGCGACCTACTGCAGCGGGATGCGGGCGCTGATGGAAAACCCCGAGCAACGACGGATGGTGCTCGAGGACCCCTCTCTGGTGCCGGCGGCGGTCGAGGAGTCACTGCGCATGTTCCCGGCGTTCGCGCACTTCGCCCGCACGGCCACACGCGACACCGAGCTGCGCGGGCAGCGCATCCGTGAGGGCGAGAAGCTGGTCATGTGGTACCCGTCGTCCAACCGCGATGAGACGCGCTTTGAGGACCCCGACCGCTTTGACCTGACGCGTGAAGCCGAGCACCAGGCGTTCGGTGCGGGTGGCCGGCACTTCTGCCTGGGCACCGCGCTCGCGCGACTGGAGTTGCGGATCCTGATCGAGGAGACGCTCAAGCGCTACCCCGAGATTCAGATCGCCGGCGAGTGTACACACGTCGAGTCAGCGTTCGCCAACCAGCACAAGACGCTGCCCGTCCGGTTGCGCCCGCTGTAGATCTTCATATGGCTCAGGGCTCGATCAGGCCACGGCGGATCGCGTAACGGGTGAGCTCGACACGGTCGCGCATACCGAGCTTCTCGAGCATGTTGGCGCGGTGACGCTCGACGGTCTTCTTGCTGATCGTGAGGGCGCCGGCGATCTGCTGGTTGGTGTGACCCTCGGCGATCAGCTTGATGACCTGCAGCTCGCGTGGGGTCAGGGGATCGGGGTGCTCCTCGGCGGGCCCGGCGAGGTAGTGACGGACGATCTCGCTGACAGCGGCGGGGTAGAGGAACGGCTCGCCGCGGACGGCGGCGCGGCAGGCACGCACGACGTCGCGGTCGGCAAGCGACTTGAGCACATAGCCGCTGGCGCCGGCTTGCAGGGCCTCGTAGAGGAACTGCTCGTTGTCGTGCATCGAGAGCATCAGGATCTTCAGCGCGGGACGTTGGAGGTGGATCTCGCGCGCTGCGTGCAGCCCGGTCATACGTGGCATCGAGATGTCGAGCAGGGCGAGGTGCAGGTCGTCGTGCGCGAGCGCCATTTGCACGGCCTCCAGGCCGTCGCTGGCCTCGGCGCTGACGACGAGGTCGGGCTCGCTTTCGAGCACCAGCCGCAGCCCCTGGCGCACGACGGCATGATCGTCGGCGAGCAGGATGTTGGTCTTCAGTGCGGTCATGCGCCCTCGGTGTGGAGCGGCACGTCCAGGCGCACTTCGGTGCCGGCGTGCGGCGCGCTCATGATCTGCAGGGTGGCGCCGACGAGCCCGGCACGCTCGCGCATTCCACGCATCCCGCCACCCTCGCGGTGCCCCTCATTCATGCCGCGCCCATCGTCGCGGACACTCAACGTGAGGCAGTCGCAGCGGAGTTGCAGGGCCACGCTCATGCCAGCGGCGTCCGAGTGACGGATGGCGTTGGTCAGTGCCTCTTGGGCGACGCGGTAAACGACGAGCTCGCGCTCGGGCGATTGAGGCGGAAGGTCGGCGGGAATGCGGCAGGCGATTCGCAGCCCGGACTGCTCGCGCATCCGCCGGGAGAGTGCCAGCAGCGCCACGGCAAGGCCGAGATCCTCGAGTGGCTCGGGGCGCAGGCGCTGGGCGATGCGCCGGACGTCATCGATGCTCGCGCGTGTGGTCTCGAGCAGCTGCTCGAGCGGTTGGGCGAGCTCGAGCGGCGCGTGGCGCGAGACGCGCGCCAACCCCAACAGCACCCCCGTCAACGTCTGGCCGACTTCATCGTGGAGCTCCCGCGCGACTCGCAGCCGCTCGTTCTCCTGGGCGGAGAGCACCCGCCGCGTGCTCTCCAGGCGCTCGGTCTCGAGCTCGTCGAGCATCTCGTTGTAGGCCTGCGCGAGCTCGGCGGCCTCCGACGGGGCGCTCGGCACTTGCAGGCGCTCCCCGGACTGCAGCGGGTCCACGCGCCGCAGGAGCGCGGGCAGGTGGGTCAGCGGGGCAAGGGCGCGGCGCAGCAGCAGGGCGTTGGCGACGAGCGTCACGGTGAGGGTGACGGCGAGGATGGCGGCGTCGTCGGCGGCGACGTGCGCGAACGGGTCGGGCAGCACGATCGCGATCGCGATTGCCATCGTGGTGACCACGGCGCCGTTCAGGGCGAGCACGCGCCAGAAGAGAGGCAGATACCGTCTGGTCTCTGGCGGCGACGGGTCGGAGCGAGTTGGTGTGGTGTGGATGACTGCGGCACTGTTTGCCGCACCCGGGTTGGCGGTGCCATCGAGAGTGCCGCCAACGTGGATGTCGGCCTGCTGCATCGCCGATCACGCTAGCGCCTGCGCGTGAGCATCTCTTGAAGATGGGGCCTCGACCTCATGGTGGCAGCGTTCCATCCGCTGGAAGATGTTGCCTGTGACTGAGCATCGCTCGATTGGCTGGAGGTGAAGGCATTCGCAGCCCCATGGCCGAGGAGCGGCAGAACGGCGGCCCCCTCTCCCCACTACGTGTGTGGGCGCCGTTGTAGATACGAGTTCGGTCGCACGGCACGGGCAAAGGGATGGATCCCCAGCCTGTGCCGCTTAGCGTATGCGCGGCGCTGCGGATCGGTGCGCCACCAGGCGATCGGGGGGGCCGACGCTTGGATCACCTGCACCCAAATATAGGAGGACGAGGCGATGGCGAGTAGCGCGGCGAATATCGATGAGGCGAAGCTCGAAGCATTCATGGGACAGGCGGTGATGGACATGGGCGCGATCATCAGCGCGCCGCTGTTTTTGATCGGGGAGAAGCTTGGCCTCTACAAGGCGATGGCGGGCGCGGGGCCGCTGAGCTCGGGGGAGGTGGCCGAGCGCGCGGAGGCGGACGAGCGTTACGTGCGCGAGTGGTTGCGCAACCAGGCGGCGGGCGGCTACGTGACCTACGACGCGGAGAGCGATCGCTACACGCTGCCCGACGAGCAGGCGCTCGCGCTGGCCGACGAGGACAGCCCGTTCTACATCCTGGGGGTGTATGACTTGATCGCGTCGCTATACGCGGACGAGGAGCGAATCTTGGAGTCCTTCCGCAGCGGCTCGGGGATGGGTTGGCACGAGCATGACCATCGCTTGTTCCGCGGCACGGAGCGCTTCTTCCGACCTGGCTACCGCGCGCACCTGGTGAGCGAGTGGATCCCGGCGCTCGACGGTGTCGAGGAGAAGCTGCAGCGGGGCGCGAAGGTCGCCGACGTGGGTTGCGGCCACGGAGCGTCGACGATCATCATGGCCGAAGCGTTCCCCAACTCGCGCTTCTCGGGCTTCGACTATCACATGCCCTCGATCGACCGTGCGCGTCAGGCCGCCAGCGATGCCGGTGTCTCAGACCGTGTTGTGTTCGAGGCGGCGTCGGCCAAGGAGTACCCGGGCAGCGACTACGACCTGGTGTGCGTCTTCGACTGCTTGCACGACATGGGCGACCCGGTTGGGGCCTCGGCGCACGTGCGGGAGACGCTGCATCCCGACGGGACGTGGATGATCGTCGAGCCATTCGCGAAGGACCGCGTCGAGGAGAACTTCAACCCGGTGGGCCGGGTCTTCTACGGGGCCTCGACCGTGATCTGCACGCCTGCTTCGTTGTCCCAGGAGGTTGGGCTGGCGCTCGGGGCGCAGGCGGGCGAGGCGCGCCTGCGTGAGGTGCTCACGGAGGGCGGGTTCAGCCGGGTCCGCCGGGCGGCGGAGACCCCGTTCAACATGATCCTCGAAGCCAAGCCATAGTCGGTGCCTGACCTGCAAATCGCCAGAATAGGCGGGTGCCCGGCGATGCGGCCAAGATCGAGCGTGTCTTCCACGATGAGTGGGGGCGCGTACTCGCTGCGCTGATCGGCTTCCTCGGCGACTTCGACCTCGCCGAGGAAGCCGCACAGGAGGCGTTTGCGGCGGCGGCGGAGCGCTGGCCACGCGAAGGCCTGCCGGAGCGCCCCGGCGCGTGGCTGACCACCACCGCGCGCAACCGTGCGATCGACCGCATCCGCCGCGACCGCACACTGGCGGCCAAGTCGAAGCTGCTGGAGCGCCCCGAGGCGATCGTGCAGGAGCCCGATCTCGAGGAGAGCGTGTTCCCCGACGAACGGTTGGAGCTGATCTTCACCTGCTGTCACCCGGCGCTCGCCGGCGACGCGCAGGTGGCGTTGACGCTGCGCGCGCTCGGGGGCCTCACCACCGATGAGATCGCGCGCGCGTTCCTCGTACCCGAGGCGACGATGGCGCAGCGGTTGGTGCGCGCCAAGCGCAAGATCAGAGCCGCCGCGATCCCCTTCCGGATTCCGCCCGACCGCCTGCTGCCCGACCGCCTCGCGGCGGTGCTGGCGGTGGTGTACCTGATCTTCAACGAGGGCTACTCGGCGCCGCCTTCGCGCGTAGAGCTGTCCACCGAGGCGCTGCGCCTCGGTGGGGCGCTGACGGAGCTGATGCCAGACGAGCCCGAGGTGTGGGGTCTGCTGGCGCTGATGCTGCTGCACGACTCGCGCCGCGCCGCCCGTCTGCGTGACGGCGAGCTGGTGCTGCTGGAGGATCAGGACCGGGCACTGTGGAACCGTGAGCAGATCGAGGCTGGCCGCGCCGCTTTCGAGCACGCGCGGGCGCTGCATGACCGCAGGGTCGGCGGAGCGGTGGGCGGTGCGAGCGGGGGAGACGGGGCGGGCAGGGGTGGCGCGGACGCGGCTGGCAAGCGCAGTGGGGTGGTGGGTGCCGGCGGCGTGTACACCCTGCAGGCCGCGATTGCCTACCTGCACACCGAGGATCCCCGCGACTGGCCGCAGATCGCTGCGCTCTACGGCGAGCTCGCCCGGCTGACCGGCTCCCCCGTGGTGGAGCTGAACCGTGCCGTTGCGCTCGCCGAAGCCGCCGGCCCCGAGGTCGGGCTGCAGGCGCTGGAAGGGCTCGACGGCATCGACGACTACCGCTACCTGCACGCCGTGCGCGCCGACCTCCTGCGGCGTCTGGGCCGCTCCAACGAGGCTCGCGCTGCCTACGAGCGTGCGTTGGAGCTGGCCCACGCCGAGCCCGAGCGGCGCTTCCTCGCAGGACGGCTGGCCGAGCTGGAGGTTTACCCCTCGGCGTAAGCGCGCATCGCTTCTACCACCGGCGCCAAGCGCCGGCCGCGCGCGGTGAGGCGGTACTCGACGGTGGGGGGGCTGGAAGGGATCACCGTGCGCTCGACCAGTCCCGCCGCCTCCAGGTCGCGCAGGCGCTCGGAGAGCATCCGCGGGGAGATGCCGCCGACGGCCTCGGCGAACTCGCTGAAGCGCAGTGCGCCGGTCAGCGCGGCGTAGATGATCGACAGCTGCCAGCGCCGCTCCAGGAGGTCCGCCGCACGGCGGACCTCCACGGGAACGGGCTGGCATCTACGGGAGCTGGCGGGGGGCTCGGGGGCTCGTCGGCGGGTGGCTCTGGGCGCCACGCGCGTGGGCTCCAGCGCCCGGTCGAGCACCTCCTGGACGGTCATCACCGGGTGGAAGCTCATCTGCTCGCGCACCTCCTTGGGGATGTCGTCCAGGTCGCCGCGGTTGCGCTCCGGCAGGATCACGTCGGTGAGGCCGGCCGCGTGGGCCGCCAGCACCTTCTGCTTGAGCCCGCCGATCGGCAGCACGCGGCCCTGCAGGGTGACCTCGCCGGTCATCCCCACCGTGTGCTTCACCGGGCGACCGCTGAGCAGCGAGGCCAAAGCGGTCACCATCGTCACGCCCGCGGAGGGGCCGTCCTTGGGGATCGCCCCGGCGGGCACGTGCACGTGGAACTCCTGTCCTTCAAACGCGCTCTCGTCGATGCCGATCTCCTCGGCGTGGCCGCGCACGTAGGAGAGGGCGATGCGCGCCGACTCCTTCATCACGTCGCCCAGCTGACCGGTCAGCACCAGTCCACCGCCGCCGCCCGAGCCGCTGCTCTTCATCGCGGTGGCCTCCACGAACAGCACATCCCCGCCGGTGCCGGTCACGGCCAGGCCGGTGGCGACGCCCGGGGTCGCCGTGCGCGACGCCGACTCCTGGAAGAACTTCTGGCGGCCCAGCGCCTCGCGCACGGTCTCCAGATCGATCTCCACGGGGGTGGTGAGCGTCGGGGCCTGCTCGGCCGTCTGCGGCTCGGCGGGCTCGGTACCCTGCGATGGCACGGCGTTCGTCTCCACATCGGTTGGCTCAGCGTGCTCGGCGTCAGCGGGCGACTCTGGGCCGTCCGCCGGCAGCGAGGAGGCGATCTTGGTGGCGGTCTTGCGCAGCAGCGTGCCCAGCTCGCGCTCGAGCGAGCGCACGCCCGCCTCGCGGGTGTACTCGGCGATGACCGTGCGCAACAGCTCGTCGGAGATCTCCACCTCGCCCTCGCGCAGGCCGTTGCGGTCGCGCTGGCGCGGCCACAGGTAGCCCTTGGCGATCGCCAGCTTCTCCTCGGAGGTGTAGCCGTCGAAGCGGATTACCTCCATGCGGTCGAGCAGCGGGCCGGGGATCGTGTCGGCGACGTTGGCGGTGGCGATGAACATCACCTGGCTCAGATCCAGCTCCACGTCCAGGTAGTGGTCGCGGAAGGAGTGGTTCTGAGCAGGGTCCAGCACCTCCAGCAGCGCTGCGGACGGATCCCCGCGCCAGTCGGCGCCGACCTTGTCGACCTCGTCGAGCAGGATCACCGGGTTCATCGTGCCGGCGTCGCGCAGCGCACGCACCAAGCGGCCCGGCAAAGCGCCGATGTAAGTGCGCCGGTGCCCGCGGATCTCGGCCTCATCGCGCACGCCGCCGAGCGACATGCGCACGAACTCGCGGCCGAGCGCACGAGCGATCGACTCGCCGATCGAGGTCTTGCCGGTGCCGGGTGGGCCGATCAGCGTGAGGATCGCCCCTGACTTCGGGTCGGCCTCGATGCCGCGGTCCTGGCGCAGCTTGCGCACTGCCAGGTACTCGACGATGCGGTCCTTGACGTCCTCGAGACCTGCGTGGTCGGCGTCCAGCACCGCGCGCGCCGCGGTGGGGTCGAGGTGCTCCTCCGAGCGCTTGGCCCACGGCAACGCGATCAGCCAGTCCAGGTACGTACGGATCATGCTCGACTCGCCGGTCTGCTCGCCCATCCGCTCCAAACGACCGAGCTCCTTCAGGGCCTGCTTCTCGACTTCCTCGGGCATTTCCGCGGCCTCGATCTTGGTGCGGTACTCATCGACGATCGAGCCCTCGTCCTCGCCCAGCTCCTTGCGGATCGACTCCATCTGCTTACGCAGGAAGTAGTCGCGCTGCTGCTTCTCGGCACCGTCCTGGACGTCCTCGCGGATGCGCTTGCGCACCTGCAGCTCGGCGAGCGACTCGCGCTGCAGCTTCACAGCCAGCTCCAGGCGGTCGGCGACGTCGAGCGTGCGCAGCAACTCCACCTTCTGCGCGTATGAGAGGTTGGGGGAGTAGCCGGCCGAGTCGGCCAGCGGGCCGGGCTCGACGATCGCGCGCAGGAACGCCGCGATCCGCCCGTCGTCGCCGCGCAGCTCGAGGATCTCCTCGACGATCGCGCGGTACTCGCGCTCCAGGTTGCGGGTGCGACCATCGGTGGGCACCCCGTCGGGGGCCTCCTGCACCTCCACGCGCAGGTCTCCGTCGGGCCCCGTCTGGGCGGCGCCGATCTGTGCGCGATGCTGGCCGGAGAGCGCCACGGCGCGCCCGCCGCCGGGCAGGCGGATGTGGTCCTCGACCTCGGCAACGGTGCCGACCTCGAGGAACTCGTTCTCGTGGCGGGGGACGAGCACGACGCGCTCGTCGTCGCCGACGTCGACGGTGAGCGTGATTCCCATGTTGGGGAACACCACGGTGTCGTCGAGCGGGATCAACCGCAGTAGCTTGCGCGGCTCCGTCTGGGAGGCGGCATCTACGCGAGGGGTGGGGGTGGACTTGCCGTTATCTGAGCTTGTGGGCATCGGTATACGCTCCATAGAAGCTTACGAATTGATAGCTACTATAACAAAGGATCCCAGGGTGCGCAAGGGGGTCCCGGCCGTTGGTTGATGTCTTTTCGGCCCCCCACCAAACGAGAACGAGACTCAATCTCATTTGGTTATGGGCCGAAAAAAGAAGTACTTGCCCCAGCCACTCGCCGACTCCGGCCAGCGTTACGGACGGCTGTCCTAGCCGACAAGGAATATCGCCGTGGTTTCGCTCCTGCGACCGATACTGCGCCGACGGACAGAATCTTGTGAAAGGACTCCGATGCGACTTCCCCGCCACTCGACGGTGGCTGCTTACCTTGCGCTGTTCATCGCCCTCGGTGGTAGCGCCTATGCCGTGAGCTCCTCGACGCCGACGGGTGTTCTCAGGGCGTGCGTGTCGAACCAGACCGGCGCGATGCGGCTGCTCCGCCGGGGCAGCTGCAAGCCATCCGAGCGCATGGTCAGATGGAACATCGCTGGTCAGGCCGGACCAGCAGGTGCCGCTGGAGCGCAGGGCAGCCAGGGCCCCCAAGGAGTCCAGGGGCCGACCGGGCCGACGGGAACCGTTGAAACCAGCAACTTCTACTCGAAGGCCGAGAGCGACTCTCGCTACCTCCCGATCGACGGCGCCGCTACCGACAGCTCGGAGCTCGGCGGCGTCCCGGCTTCCGGTTACCTGACCGCCGACGGCACGGCGGCGAACAGCTCGGAGCTCGGCGGGAGCTCGGCCTCGGCCTTCGAGCCTTCGGGGAACTTCGGTAACTCGTCGCTGACCTTCGGTGAGGGCAACCAGACGGGCGCGACATGCACGGTCGGCGAGGTCGTCCTCGACGCCGGCGTGGTGTACGCCAACAACTGGCTGCCCGCCGACGGGCGGGTGATCCCGATCTCTGGCAACACGGCGCTGTTCAGCCTCGTCGGGATCACCTACGGCGGCAACGGCACGACGAACTTCGGCCTGCCGAACCTGAGCTATCTCGACCCCCACAGCCAGGGAAACGGCTCTGCGGCACCGCAGTACATCATCTGCGTCAGCGGGACGTTCCCCGGTGAGTCATGACGATGACGACGCTCAAACCCAGCTCGAGAACCTCGGCGCGCGTCACGCATTGTCGTCGAAGCTGACCTCGACGTTCTCCTCGTCGAGGCGCTCCTCGACCTCCGCCAGCGAGGTGAGCGCACGCCGGTCGGCGTCCAGCAACGGCGCCGAGAAGAAGCTGCGCGGCCACAGGCGCTGCGCGCGCACAACGTTGATCTCCGCCGCGAACAGCGTCACCTGGCTGCCCAGGTACAGCCACGCGAGCAGCCCCAGCACGAACGCGAACAGGCCGGAGGTCTCCTTGGCGTGGCGCACCACGTGCTCACGTAGTAGCCGCCGAGGTGCTGCAGTGCCTGCCACAGCACCGCCGCGACCACCACGCCGGGGAGCAGGTCGCGGGTGGCGACCTCCCGCGTGGTGAGCAGCCGGAAGGCGGAGAAGAACAGCAGCAGGTTGGCCGCCAGCGCCAGCACCACGCCGGCGAGCGCCGCCAGCGCGCTGGGGGCGGCGCCGTGACGTAGCCCGCGACGGCGGTCGAGACGATGGTGAGCGTGCCGAGCACGATCAGCAGGCCCAGGCCACGCAGCCGCCACGCGAGGAAGTTGGGGCGCTGCTTGCGTGGCACATGCCACACTTCGTCGAACGCGTTGCGCGTCGCTCCGGTGATGCCCAGTCCCGCCAGCAGCGAGCCGATCACGCCGATCGCCAGCGCCACGCCGCTGCCCTTCAGCGAGTGCACGTTTTCCTCGAGCTGGTTGCCGATGATCGGGAACTGGCTGAGCGTGGAGTGCAGCACGCTCTCCTGGGCGTTCGGGTTGCCCTCCAGCACGAAGCCCAGCACCGTCACGAACACCAGCAGCAGCGGGAACAGCGAGAAGAACCCGTAGTAGGCGATCAGCGCCGCCAGCCTGCCGGCGCCGTCGTCGCCGAACTTCTTCATCACCGCCGCGAGAAAGCTCAGGCGGCGGTGGCGCTGCTGAAAGCTGTCGACCGCTTGCAGGCGCTCGCTGAAGGTCATTTTTTGGAGGGGGAGGGGGAGGGGGGGTCGATGGCGTCGATCAATGGACGGCCTGGCCCTTGGCCGCGTGTGCTCGCAACAGCGCAAATCCATAGGGGGGTCTCTCCGTGGCTGGGCGCGACATGCCTGTGTGTCTACCCCATACGCGCACCAAGCGCCATCACCGTCGTCCAGGTGGAGTCTCCCGAGCCCCGATTGCCCCACCGCCGACCCGGCAGACCGGCCGGCGGCCGGACAGGCCGGGGAAGGGTTGGAAAGACGTGCAGCCGCTGCTGGGGAGGCGTTGGTGGGACGTGCGGCTGCCGCTGGGGAGCGGTTGGTGGGACGTGCGGCTGCCGCTGGGGAGGGGTTGGTGGGACGTGCGGTTGCCGCTGGGGAGGGGTTGGAGGGACGTGCGGCCGCCGAGGAGATCGCGCTCGTGGCGCGCGCCCGGCGCGAGGGGCTGCTGCGCGCCTACCGCCACCTGCTGCGGCGCGAGGACCTCGAGGACTGTCTCAGCCAGGCCGTCCTCGAGCTGCTCGCGCGCGGTGCCCGCGGCCAGCGCTTCTCCAACCGCGATCACGTCGCCAACGCACTTGAGCAGCGCTTCCTCTCGCGCGTGTACGACCGCCGCCGCGCGCTCGGCGGCCGCAGCCCGCTGCAGGCCGCGCTCGAGAGCGCGCTCCCGCTCGGGGTGCCCCGGGGAGCGGCTCATCGAGCTCGCCGACCCGCGCGCCGAGGTCCTGCCGCTCGTCGCCCGTCGCTTCCAGCTGCGTCAGGTGGCGCGGCTCGCGCCGCTGCTCACGCCCGACCAACGGCTGGTGCTCGCCTGCCAGGTCGCGCTAGGAATGGAGCGCGCCGAGTTCTGCCAGCGGTTCGGGTGGTCCTTCGAGAAGTACCGCAAGGTCGCCCAGCGCGCCCGCGCGCGCCTGGGGCGGCTGCTGGAGGACGAGCCATGGGGTGGCGCCGATGCCGATTCGCGCGGCGGAGCCCATCCCGATCCCGGCGGGCCCCATCCCGACCTGGGCGGCGGGGCTCATCTCAATCCGCGCGGCGGGGCCCATCCCGACCTGTACGGCGGGGCTCATCTCAATCCGCGCGGCGCGGCCGACCGCGATCCACGGGGCGGTGCCCAACCGGATTCATCCGTGGTGTCCCACCTTCGCGGAGAAGTCGGAACAGAGAGATAAGGACCCACCTATGAATCCCTCACTACCCCCATAGGCGCGTCCCCTGGGACGCCGCAGGTCGGTCGCAGGCACGACCTCGCGGCGATGCCCATCCGCGCGCATGCGGCCGGGGGCCGGGTATCTCCCCACCTTGGCCCTCGGCCGCCCGCGTGGCCGCACGACAAAGCCGGCATGTGCCGATCCTGGCGTCGCGATGGAGGGCCCCACGGCGGGGGCATCGCCGTGACGCTGCTGCGATCGGCACCGCGGCCGGCCTACCGCATGTACTCCGAAGAGGAGTTCCTCGCCGCGGAGGACTGGCCGGTCGAGACTGAGTCGGAGTTCGCTTTGGTCGGCCAGGCAAGCCCCCGGCGACGCGAGTCGAAGCGATGGGGAGCGCTAGCGGCACTTGCGGCGCTCCCCTGCGTGATTGCGGCGGTCGTTGGCGTGGTTGCGCTGAATGCGACCCGCACCAAACCGCGGAGCAGTCGCAGAGTTGCCGCTCGAGGGGGCTCGCCTCCGGAGCCGCTGCCGATCGGCCGAGCGTCGGGTGGCTTGGCGCATCCCTTCACAAACCCACCCGGAGGGTATCTGGGTTGGTTGGACGTATCACCGGGCACGAGCTCCGCCCTGTCGATCGGCTGCCGATCACAGCACATCCACATCGCCCCCCGCCGCCAACGCCTCCCTCGGCAACGGCTTCCGCGCCAACCGCCGTAGCCCCGGCGGCCACGCTCGCGACCCCCTCCACAACAGCTCCAGCCTCCACAGCTCCAACCTCCACGGCTCCAACTGCCGCAGCCCCAACCGCCGCAGGCCCACAACCGTCACGCCCGCGACCCCGCCGCGGCGACGGCGACCTCCTGTGGCGGCCACCACCGCGACTACGACACCGCCCGCCGCCGGCGAGGCAGATGCGGAATTCGGCTTCGAGCGGCGATGAGCGGCGCGGCACCACACCTCCCACTCGAGGCCGCGCATCCCCACGCCACCGTGACGATCGCAAGGAGGCCGCTGTGGCGCATCCGGCTCGCGCGCGGGCTGCCCCGGTATGTGCTTTACGCGCTCGCGTTGGTGGGGATGCTGGCGAGCGCGCGCTTTGCGCTCGATCCGCCGCGCGCGGCGCTACCAGCGTCGCTGTTGCGACGTCCGCCGGCGCAGGATCTCGCCGCGGAGGGCTTCGCGACGCTGTTCGCACGCGCCTACCTCACGTGGGAAGCGCAGCATCCCGAAGCCCGCGAACACGCGCTCGCGTCGTTCGTGGGGCCGGGGATGGATGCCGACGCGGGGCTGCAGCCACCGCCGAGCGGGGAGCAGCGGGTGCAGTGGACGCAGGTCGTGCAGCAGCGCTCCCCGCTGGCGGGGGAGACCATCTACACGGTTGCCGCCAACACCGATACGGCAGGGCTCCTCTACCTCACCGTGAGCGTGGTGCGCAGGCCGGGGGGTACCCTGGCGCTGGCCGGCTACCCCGCATTCGTCGGGCCTCCCGCCTCCGGCCCAGCGCCAGCCAACGCCGACGGGCGCCTGCGCGAAGTGAGCGAACCGGCGCTCACCACTGTGGTGGAACGCGCGCTGCGCAACTACCTCGCGGGCTCCCCCTCCGAGCTGGCCGCCGACCTGGCGCCCGGGGCGCGCGTCTCGCCGCCCGGAATCCAGCTCGCGCTGCAGGCACTGCAGTCCCTGCAGTGGGCGCCCGGGGCGAGTGCGGTGCTCGCGCTGGTGCAGGCCCAAGACCAGCGCGGCGCCTCATACACGCTCGCCTACGAACTCGACGTCCTCCGCAGCCAGGGCCGCTGGGAGATCTCCGCCATTCAGATGGATCCCGACTAGAGGCCGGTTGGCCGAAACGGGGACGCTGGCCGAACGGGGGATCGCCGGAGGCAAGTGTCTCCCCGCTCGGTGGCAGGCGAGTGTCTCCCGGCTTCGGTCGGGCCCCTCTTTTTTCAGTCAGTCAACCAAAGGAGAGCATCACATGCACACCCTCCGCATCCCTCGATCGCTCGCCGTCCGCCCCAGCACCGGCACGTCTCTGTTGCTGGGCGTTGTGCTCGCCTGTGCCCTCCTCGGCTTGGCCCCAATCGCCGCGCGCGCCGCCGTCGCCTCCTCCTCCTCCTCTGTGCCCGGAGCCGGGTCGGGATCGGGCGGCACTGGTGCAGGCGGCTCCGCCGAAGGCAGCACGCTGGAAGCGGCGGCCAGCAAGGCCGGGAGCACGGGGCGCAAGGTGGCGATGAGCCTGATCGGGCTGGCGTTCGCGGTGGCGGGGACCGTGCTGGCGTTCCGCCGCGACTTCAAGGAGGCAGCGGGCGTGTTTGCCGTGGGGATCGTGGCGGTGCTGCTCGCCACGCCCGCCGGCATCAACCTGCTGCAGGACACCGTCAGCTCGCTGTTCGGCTCGTGAGCGTCGGGATCGAAGGGGTGATCGCGGCGATCCCCCACTCGCCGAGTTTGCAGGCGTGCGTATTGAGATCCGCTCCTACCGCGCCGTGTTTGACCTCGAGCGGCGCATCTACCGCGTGGACCGTTTGCGGCTCAACCCCGGCGGGGTGCCGGTTCGGGGTCTCGTCTACTGCCTGGCGATCCTCGCCTGTCTCGCGCTCGCCGGCACGTTGCCGCTGCTGGGAACGGCTGTGCGGGCGCTGCCCTGGTACGTGCGCGACCTGCTTCTGCCGGCGGGGCTGGCGGCCCTGCTTACGATGATCCGCGTCGAGGGCCGGCCGTTTCACCTCGCCGCCGCCGCGCTGCTACGCCATCTTCTTGGACCCCACCAGCTTGCCGGCCTGCTGCCCGCGAACGGATCGCGCGGAGTTTCCCGGGAACGGCGCGGTGCGGCCCTCGGTGAGGTGTGGCGCCCGGAGGAGCTGCTGCTGCTCCCCGACGGCTCCGACCAGCGGCCGCGCCGCCTGCGCTACAGCGGCCCCGGCGCTGTGCGCATGGCGGCTGACAAGCAGGTGCTCGTATTGGAGCGCGGCGCCGAGCTGCGGGTAAGGGCGCACGTCGCGAGAGCCGCCGGGGCCCGGTAGCGGACTGTGCGCCCGCCGATCAGCCTCGTGTACGGCAACCTCGTATTCGGCACCGATCTCGACGACGGCTGGGCTGCGTTCGCGGTGCCCACCAGCTCGTACGAGTGGCTATCCGAAGACGGCAAGCGCGAGCGCTTCCTCGCGCTGCTCGGTGCGCTGGAGGCGCTCGCCGCCGACATCCAGATCCTGCGCGTCAGCCGCCGCTGGGAGGTGGGCGGTTACGCGGAGGAGATGGCGGGGGACTCTCGCGCGATCACGCTCACTCGCTACGTCGCCGCGCACGTGCAGCGCCTGGAAGAGCTGGACGCGCAGCGTCCGGTGCTGTTCTTACTGGTGAGCCTGCGCGACCCCGAGCGCGATGTGGCCTCATACGTCTCGCGCGCCGCGGAGCGCCACCCGCGCGAGTGGCTGGCGGGGCTGCGACGCGGGTTGCTCCCAGGCGATCGCCGCCTGCTGCGCGCAGCTGAGCTGGAGCGCGTGCGGGTGCGAGCCGACCAAGCCCACGCGCGCCTCGCCGACTACCTCGACGCCCGCCCCGTCACCGGGGCTGAGCTGCAGTGGCTGGTGCGTCGCGCCTTCTGCCGCGACTTGGGAGAGCCGCTCGTGGACGGTCTGCACGAGCCGCGGGCGCTGGTGTTCGAGCGCAACGGCGAGGCGGTACTGGCGCCGCTGGAGGGCGACGTGCTGCGCTGGATGGACAGCTGGGTAGAGCACCGCCCGCGGGCGCTGCGGGTGGAGTCGGAGCTCGGTGTGAGCTGGCAGGCACAGCTTGTGGTGGGCGCACTGCCCGAGCTGGTGCACTTTCCCGGCGCACGCGCGGAGCTGATGTTCGCGCCGGTGGAGTCGCTCCCGTTCGGAGTGGACCTGTCCCTCAACGCCCGCTTCCTGCCCAACGAGCTGGCGCTGCGGATCGCGCGGCGGCGCATCCAGGACGCCGACCAGATCCTGCGCGCCGAGTCCGACGGCGAGCAGGGAGCCACCGACCTCGGCTACCGGCGCACGCAGGAGGCACGCGACCTGCTCGCGCACCTGCAGTCCTCCAGTCGCCCGCCGCTGCTGCGCGCGACGCTCGCGATCGCGCTCGCCGCGCGCACCGAGGAGGAGCTGGAGGAGCGCGTGGAGATGTGCCGGCGCGCATACGGGGAGATCCGCCTGCACCGCCCGCTCGGTGATCAGCTTGCGCTCTTCTGCCAGCACCTGCCCGGGCAGCGCACCCGCGTGGCGGGATATGACGACACGCTCACCGCCGAACAGGTCGCAGCGATGATGCCCACCGCCACACACGAGGCCGGGTCGGCAAGTGGCTTCTATCTCGGCCACACGCTCACCGGCTCGGCGCGACCGGTGCGCCTCAGCCTGCGCGAGGGCTCCGACAGCGATCGCAACGCCACAATCCTCAGCGTCGGCGCGCTGGGCTCAGGCAAGACGACGCTCGACCAGAAGCTCAAGTACGAGGCCTTCCTGCTGGGTGCCCGAGTGATCGACTGCGACCCCAAGGGCGACCACCGCTTCCACCTGCTGGAGCAGGTGGCCCCGCACGTGGAGTGCATCACGCTGCGCCCCGACCCCGCGCTGCGCGGCGTGCTCGACCCGCTGCGCGTGGCGCCCGAGCACCTGCGCCAGGACACCGCCGTGTCATTCCTGCGCGACCTCCTGCCAGGCCGCGCCGAGCCCGCTTGGGAGACTGCGGTGGTGGGTGCCGTCGACCGGGTGCTGCGCCGTGCGCGCACCACAGCCACCTGCCTGGAGGTCGTGCGCGCGCTGCGGGAGGGCGACGAGACGGACGCGCAGGTCGCCAAGACGCTCGAGGTGTACGCGCGCTCGGGGTTGACGCAGCTCGGCTTCGCCGACCCCGCGGTCAAGCTGCCGCCGGTCGGCCACCACCAGGTCACCTACCTGCCGATCCGGGATCTCCCCGCGCCGCAGCCGGGCACCGCACGCTCCGAGCATTCCCAAGCCGAGCGGGTGGGGGAGCAGATCGTGCGTCTGATCGCGATGTTCGCGATGCACCTGATGGGTGCCGAGCGCGAACGCTTGAAGATCTTCTCATTGGACGTGGTGATTTAGCGTACCCACGGCCAAACTCTTGCTGCGTCCTAGGCTAGAGGCGTCGGCGGATCGAAAAAACTCGTTGGTCAGGCGCTGCGAAGCAAGTCCGCGACTACTTCGGCAGGCCGCTGGTGGCGGCGCGCGGCGAGCTTCTGCAGCCGCTCGGCGTCCTCATCCTCGACGCCGACGATGATCGTCAGTTTGGCGCCGGGATTACCGACATGGGCCTCCACGTAGCGCGGATCGACCGCCATCAGGTCGGCATCGAAATCGCCGGGCTCGGGATCAGGATCTGTCCAAGGATCGTGCGTCATGTTCAGCTCCTAAGCAGTTTACGCTCGCGCGGGGAAGAGTCCCAGCCGGTGACGATCAGCCATGTTGTCGGGTCGACCGTCTGCTCGATGACTAGCGTCAGGGCTCGGCCACCGTCGGTGCGACCGATCAGTAGTCGGCGTTTGCCCGGGGATGTGTCGTGCGGGTTGCGCACCACAACATGAGCATTGCTGGGGATCTGGCGTGCGTCATGAGTCGTGATGCCGCGGGCCCCGAGCTTGTCGATCGCAGTCTCAGTTGCGAGTAGTTCGGCGATCGCGTCGGGCATAACACAGGTCTATCGAACCTGCATATCATTGTGCTGCGGCGGCTCGCTGCTCACACTAGCTCCGGACCTCGACGAACCGCGTGTATCCGCGACATCGGGGAGCGCGTCGTCGCGAACACAGGGAAGCGCTGACCAAATCGTCGATCGAGCAGTCGGCCGGCCCCCGGCCCGGCTTCCGCTGCACAGCCTGTCACACCCCTTGCGGGTTGACAGGGTGTGCCAAGCTGCGCGCGGCGGGGGCCGGGGGACTGCGCTCCGCCGTGTTCGGGGCCCCCAGCCAGGCGCCAGCCTGGCTGGGGAGCGGCGGACGATCGACCGTAACTTGCCTTTTGCGCTGGATGGCGCGTGCGGGGCATGGAGGCCCAGCGCAGGGTGCGTCCTGCCAGCACCGACTCGCGCGGATGATCACACCGAAGACGCGTTGGCAGATTGCCGCCCCGCGTGGCGTCCTTGCTCCATATGGTTGACCCGATCCACAGACAGCGGGCACCTGTCGCTTGCCTGGCGCTTTTGCCTTGTCATCTGTGCCTGGCCGTCCTTCGTTCTCCTTGCTGCTGTTGCCGGTCCGCCGCCCACCCCGTACTCCTTGCCTCTCGTGTTTTCTTCCTTTCCTCCCTTCTCTTTTTCTTCCCCGTCTCATCTCCTTCCCTCTCTCCTGCCCTTCCTCTATTCCACTCCTGGATTCGTCCTCTCCTCCTCCTTCTCTCCTCTCACTCTCCCGTCCCATCCCTGGTTCCTTCTTGACCTCGTGCACCCGACGTTGGGGGTGCGAGGTAGAGAAGCGCGCCAGCCCGTAGGGGCAGGTGGGACGGGCCGCGCCAGCGGATCTTGTCTCCGGGGTGCTCTCCGCTGGCGAATCCAGGGCTGCCAGCATTTCCCGGAAGGGCAGGCAACTGCTCCTTGGCGACGATTACACGAGCGCGATGCGGCGTCGGCGCGGATCGACTGGCCCTTGATGGCGGCTCGGGTCGCTCTCTGCAGTTGGAAGCTCTGCACCGCGAGGATCACTGCAGAGCGGCTACAGCCAGTGAGGAGTTCAAGCCTCGGGGTTCATCCCGGAATCGTCGGCGTTGGGCAGCAGTTCGCTCGGAGTGACCACGAAGCTGAGATGCCGGCTGCGGCGCCAGAGCGGACCATCGATGGTCACTAGTCGGCAGCTGAGAAGCTCGGCGAGAGCGAGGTACTCCGCGTCGTAGGTCTTGGCCCACCCATTTTTCTTGGCGATCTGCCACGCTCGATCGACCAGGTCGTCGGGATGGCACGGCTCGACATCGATGTCATCGAGACGCCCGATTGCGGCCTCCCCGAGCTCGCGGGAGATATCGCGACGGAACACGCGCTGAGCGCTGCGGGTACCTCGCTCCACAGCAGCCACGGAGCCACCAGCTGCTCATCCCCCAGCGTTGCCAGCACCTGCACGCCGAGCCGCTCGAGCAGGACCTCTACTACGAGACTCGCGTCAACGACGAGCACACTCAGTGCTCGTCGCGCACGCGGTGCACGGCGGCGACGACATTGGGCATCGGCTCGCCGGTCAATGTCTCACCCCAGCCCTTGGGCAGCCCGACCATGTCCGGCTCGGTCTCATCCACGACGATTCGCGCCTTCGGGACCTGCCTATCGGGAAGCGCATCGAGCTCTTGATGCAATTCTTCACGTGTCGCCATACCGCGATTCTAGCTGCTCGTCCTGCGCGACTGATCGATTGCCTCTGCGCGTCCCCTCGCGAGGAGGGGGTCGGAGTAGAGAGGTATGGCGAGTGCAAATACCACGACGCCGAAGGTTTCCCCGATGCCGCGCGCCGCGGTGCTGGCGGCGCTCGAGACGTTCGCGCAGATCACGCGGGAGCGCCACCCCGGTATCGCGCTTGTGCCGCTAGGGGACGTAAGGTCTGACGGGACCATTGTCGCGGCCGCGGCGGGGGAGGTCGTCCGGCCCTTCGCCACGCCAGAGAATCGTCACGCGATCCTCGATCGGGTCTCGGATGCTGCCGCGCTTGACGATCACGGCGTCGATCGAGCTGCCGAGGATGCGCTTGCGCTCCTCGATCGGTAGGTCCGCGTAGCGCTCCACCGCCTCCGCGTTAGGGGCCGATACGGCCGCTCGCTGCAGATCGCCCTGAGCGTGGTTGACCGCCGCCGCACGTGCTTCAAGAGCGGCGTGATAGGTGTCGCCGAGCACGCGGCGCGCGGTGAGGTCCGAAGCGAACGTCGCCAGCTCTTCTTCGGCCGCCGTGAGCGCCATCGTCGCCACCTGAAGCGCGTCAGTGTCCTGCCTGACGGCGAGGGCCTGTTGGCTCATCTGCGCGCGCCACACGGTCTCCACATAGCGGTCAAGCGTGCCCCGGGGGATGCTGGCGGGCTCCGGGCAGGCGCCGGCGCCGTGGATCTCGCGGCAGCGGTAGGCCTGTGTCGGCTTGGTCTTGCCCCAGCCGTACACCTGGGGCGCGAGCACGTAGCGGCAGCCGGCGCAGCGGACGATCCCGCCGAGGAGGTTCGGTTTGCTGCTGCGGTGGGCCGCGCGCACGGGCGCGAGGTTGGCGGCCTGCCACTCGGCGGTGCTCACGATCGCCGGGTGGGCATTTGGGTTGACCGCCTTACCGCGGTACGCCTCGCCCATGTAGACGCGGTTTTTGATGACGCGCTCCACTTTCGCGGTTGTCCACCGTCCGCCATTGGGGCGCGGCGCAATCTCATCCAGGCGGCGGGCGATCTCGGTGCGAGTCATGTGAGCGCCGCGCATCAGAAACGCCTCGCGGATCGCGGGGGCCTCGGCGCTTGGGGCCAGTCGCTTGTCGGCTCCCTTCTCGTAGCCGACGGGCGTGAACTTCGCGATGTGGACACCGCGGGCGACCGCATTGTCGGTCGCGGTTCCCCAGCTCTCTGAGATGCGATCGCGCTCCAGCTCAGCGAACACGAGCAGGATACGCAGGAACGCCTTGCCCATCGGTGTCGAGAGATCGAGGTTCTCGGCGACGCTCACCAGCACGGCGTCGTGGCGCTCGAACTCTTCGAGGGTGCTCAGCGCGCCGACGAGCGTGCGGGCGAAGCGATCGAGCTTGGCGACGATCACCCCGTCGCTCTGCCCGGTTCTGACTCGCTCCATGATCCGGCCGAAGATCGGACGGCTCATGCTGCCCCCGGATACGTCGAGCTCCGGCTCGTGCCAGGTGAGCGTATGCCCGTGAGCCTTCGCCCAACGCTCGATCTGCCCGCGCTGCACCTCCGGGGAGATGAAGCTCGCGCCGCTACGTCCGCGGACCTTCGATACGCGGACGTAGGCGTCGAGGCTGAGGCTGTCGCGGGTCACGGGGTTATGCATTATCACATTGTCATTCGACGAGGGGTGGCGTTTGCTCGGGGACCCGATTGGCCGCACGCTGCTGGTGTCGCTGCAGCGCATGGGCCGCTCCGAGCTGGCGGTGCCGATCATCTCCACGCAGCTCGTCAGCGACACGCTGCTCGGGGAGCGCGAGTCGATCGAGAACCTGCTTGGGGCGACGTTCGTGTTTGGGATGCGCTCCGACGCGGAGGCGCGCCGCGCGTTGCAGCTGCTGGGCCTTGACCCCGACGACCGGCGGATGCGCCAGACGCTGCTGGAGCTCGACGCCGGCCGCTGCCTGCTGCGCGACCACCACGGCCGGATCGAGGCGATCCAGGTGGACGTTGTCGTGCCCTCGCTGCTGCGCGCCTTCTCGACCACGCCCGGGCGGGCGCGATGAGAGCGTTGATGGCTGCGCTCACCGTGTTCGCGATCGCGCTCCTCCCAGCCCCCGCGCTGGCCGCTCACGCCGCGGCGCCGCGCGCTGCTGCACCGCACGCCCTCGGACTGCACGCCGCCGCGCCGCACGCCGCGGCATCGCACGCCGCCGTACAGCACGCACTGCATGACACGGCGCCGCACGCCCCCAGCGCGCCGCCGTTGCTCGGCGGGTCGGGCTCGGCGCCGGGCGTCGGCCTCGGCGAAGGCGCGGTCACGGGCAGCGACGCCTCGGCTTCGGCGCCCCCGAGCGGCGGCGATCCGCTCGTGGAAAACGGTCTCGGCAGCCCGCTCTGCGGAACGCTCGCGGAACTGCCCGCGACCGCGCGGCGCAACTGCGAAACATCAGGCTTCGAGGCGGCGGGCGCCCCCACTGGCAACTACGGGCTGGACGTCCACATCGACACCGGCCTGCTCGGTGTCAACAGCCAGACGGTGTTGCAGGACTACCTGGTCGAGCCGGTGTGGATGGGACTCGTGTGGGTGGTGCACGCGCTGATCGTGGCGCTGGAGTGGTGCTTCACGCTCGACCTGCTCGACAGCTCCGTGCTGGGCGACCTCGAGCGCTCGCTGCGCGCCACACAGTCCTCGTTCACCGGCCCATGGCTGGTGCTGGCACTCGCGCTCGCCGCGCTGGCGGCTGCCTACAACGGTCTCGTGCGCCGCCGCGTCGCCGAGACGCTCGGTCAGAGCGCGCTGATGTTGGCGATGATGGCGGGCGGGCTGTGGGTGATAGCCGACCCAGCCGGCACCGTCGGCGCGCTCGGGCGGTGGGTGGACGAGGCCAGCGCCGGCACGCTGGGGGCGGTCGTGCAGGGCAGCCCCGCGCACGCCTCGCGGACGCTCGCGCAGAGCATGGGCGGGCTGTTCGGTGCGGTGGTTGGCTCGCCCTGGTGCTACCTGGAGTTCGGCAACGTCGGCTGGTGCGAGAGCCCCGCCCGCCTGGAACCGCGGCTGCGCGCCGCCGGTCTCGCGCTGCTCACGCACTCCCGCGTCACAAAATGCGAAGGGCGCGAACGAGTGGCGGAACTCTGCGAACCGCTCGAAAGCGAGGCGCCGCGTGCCTCGGTGCCGGCACACTCGCGTAGCGCAACGCTGATGCGCGCGGCGCGCAGCAACGGGGAAGTGTTCCTCGCGCTGCCCGCCAACGAGGCCGCGCGCAACTCGATCGACATGCCCGGCTCGCTGTTGCGCGTCCTGTGCGGGGGCTCCGAAAACGCCACCGATTGCCGCGGGCCGGCGGCCGCGGAGGCGGAGTTCCGCACGCAGGGCGCCACCACGCCCCGCATCGCCGGCCTGTTGCTGATCGCGATCGGCGCGGTGGGGATGATCAGGCTGCTCGGCTTCATCGCGCTGCACCTGCTGGGCGCAGAGATCCTTAGCCTGTTCTACCTCCTGTTGGCGCCGGCGGCGGTGCTCGCGCCGGCGCTCGGCGACGGCGGCCGCGCGGCCTTCCGCACGTGGGCAACGCGTCTGGTGGGCGCGGTGTGCTCGAAGCTGATCTTCTCCTTCCTACTCGGTGTGGTGCTGCTGATGACGCGCACCTTGATCGGGCTCGAAGCGCTCGGTTGGTGGACCCGCTGGCTGCTGGTCGCGGTGCTGTGGTGGGGCGCCCACCGCCAGCGCCACCAGGTGCTGAGCTTCATCGCCGGCGAGCACCGCGCCACGAGCGAGCGCCACCGCTCGCTGCTGCAGCGCTTCAAACAGCAGCTGGAGGGGCCGCGCACCGTTGTGCAGGGCGCAAATTGGGCGCGCGAGAAGCTCGCGGGCGAGCGGGGTTCGGGGCCAGCGGTGGAGCGCCGGCGCACGCTCGAGCGCATCGGTCGCGAGCGCGCGCAGGCGACCGCCGACGAGCAGGTCTCGCGAATGCTCGAGCGCGAGCACGCGGCGGCGAGCGCCCACGCGGCACCGGGCGGGGAGGCACAGAGCGAGCTCTCCGCCAAACGCACCCAGTTGCAGCGGATGCGCGGCGAGCAGGCACAGGCGGCGGCCGCCGGCGATACACGCCGTGCCGCCCGTCTCGACGCCCGCGCGCGGCGCGTCGAAGGCGAAGTCGAGCGCGGGCAGCTCGCGCTGAACGAGGCGCGGCATACAGCCGCTGAGGGCGAGCGGGCGCAGCTGCACACCGGCCGCGCCTACACCGCTGAGCAACTGCGCGAGCGCAGCGAGTGGCTGGACGCGCAGGCCGCGCTGCCGCCGGCGCGCGCGGCCGGCGGGGTGGGGCGAGGCGCGGGCAGGAGGCCCGGGGAGCGGTACGAACGGGGACCCCGCCGACCCAGCCGTCCAGGCTGTGCACCCTGGAGCGCGGCGCGACTACGCCGGGCTGGCGGGGCTCGTCCGGCTACAGCCGCGAGCAGTACGAGCAGCTCGCCCCCGGCGCGCAGCGCGAAGCGCGACTGGAGATCGATCGTGAGCTCGCGCTGCGCCGCCAGCTGCGCGACGCGGCTGGGTCGATCGATGGCGTCGGAGAGCGCACGCCGGGGCGCCGCGAGCGCCACCGGGCCGAGAAGGACTTCGACCGCGCGCTCGACGAGCACCTTCGCCAGAGCGGCTCACTCCGCGCCGCGCTCCGGAGATCGCCCGCCGGGCCGTGAGCGCCCCCGCGACGTGCCACCCCACCGCTCGCCCCGGCCCGATCCACCGCGGCGCCCCGGTGGCGGCTTCGAGTCCCCAGTGCTGCGCGACGCCCACGAGGTCGCCCGGCGGCGCAAACGCCAGCTGGGGGGCTGATGGTAGGGCTGGCAAAAGCGCAATGCGGGGCCCACCGTGGGCGGCCGGCGTCACCCGCGCGCCTGCTCAGGGGCGCGGAGCGCTGAGCGCTGCATCTGTCCACCCCGGCGCCGCTCGGTGGCCGGCCATCCGGCGCTCGCCCTGGTGGGGGCGTAGCCGCGCTTGCGGTCACGCTCACACTTGGCGCAGTCACCGCAACGCTCGGTGGACGCTCGATCGCGTTGGATGGCGAAACCGTCGCGGTCAAAGCAGATGCTGCCGGCGGCTACGGCATCTCGGCGCTGGCGCGCGCGGAAATCCCGCCCGAATACCTGCGCCTCTATCTGCAGGCGGCCGCGCGTTATGGGCTCGATTGGGCGATCCTCGCGGGGATCGGCAAGGTCGAGTGCGACCACGGGCGCGACCCCGACTCCCTCGTGCACGCAGGAGGGCGCCGTCAACTCGGCGGGCGCGGGCGGGCCGATGCAGTTCCTCGCATCGACCTGGGCGCAGTACGGGGTGGACGCCGAAGGCGACGGCCCGCCCGACCGCTGGAACCCGGCGGACGCGATCTTCGGGGCCGCCAACTATCTTCGCGCCTCGGGCGCTCCCGGCAGCTACCGCGAGGCGATCTTCGCGTACAACCACGCGGGCTGGTACGTGGAAGAGGTCGAGCGCTGGGCGGCCAAGTACAGCGCCCCGGTGCCCGTCGGCCGTCGATGTACGCGCAGGTATCGTCGAAAGCGCGCTGAAGTGCGGAGAAGGCGCGCCTCGACAGGAGCGGACACGCGCCTGGCGAGCGAGACCGCGACGCCGGTGCGTTTCATCCCGGGCGAACGTGCGCTGCTCGCCCCGGGCGACGGCCACGTGGCGCTGGTGCCCGCGGGCGTGCCGGCGACGGTGCAGGCGATGGTGGTGGCCGGCAACGAGCTGCAGGACCTCCCCTACGGGCCCGACGGCCACCCCGACCCGCTGGGGGCGCCCGAGGAGGACTGCTCGAGCACCGTCAACTACGTGCTCTACCGCGCTGGCGTGCGACCGCTCGCGGAAATCGTGAGCGACAACCCGCTCGCCCAGGACTACGTGAGCTGGGGGGCGCCCGGGCCCGGGGCGGTGGGTGACGATCTACGCGACCGACACCCCGACCCCCCACGTCTTCATCGTGATCGCGGGCCTGCGCCTGGACACGAGTCACAACGGCACCGACGTCGGCCCCAACCGCGACGAAGACGGCCCGCGCTGGCGGATCCTCGACCACATCCCGACGTGGGCGCACTGGTCGGTGCGCCACCCGCCGGGGTTGTAAGGTGGCGTGCAGATGGCCGCGCGCAAGGTCGACTACCTGCTGATCGGCGGCGGGCTGGCGAGCGCCAACTGCGCGCGCTGGCTGCGCGAGGAAGGCGCCGAGGGGTCGGTGCTGGTGGTGGGTCGCGAGCCCGACCCGCCGTACAACCGCCCCGACTGCTCGAAGGGCTACCTGCGCGGCGAGGAGGAGCGCAGGAGGCGTTCTTCCGCCCGCAGGAGTGGTGGGAGGAGCAGGACGATCGAGCTGCTCACGCGCACGAGCGTCACCGCGCTCGACCTGGGGCGCGCACCGCGAAGCTCTCGACCAAGGAGGAGCTCGAGTTCGGCCAGGCGCTGCTCGCGACCGGGGCGAACGTGCGGCGGCTGAACGTGCCGGGGTGCGAGCTCGAGCAGCATCCACTACCTGCGCACGCTCGGCAACGCCGATGCGATCCGCGCGGGTGCGGCGGACGCCGAGGAGGTGGTGCTGATCGGCGGCTCCTACATCGGCTGCGAGGTCGCCGCCTCGCTGACGCTGATCGGCAAGCGCTGCACGATCGTGATGCAGGAGCAGCTCACGCTCGAACGCGGCTTCGGCGCAGCGCGGCCGGGCGCTTCTTCCAGGAGCTGCTGGAAGCGCACGGCGTCACCGTCCATGGCGGCGACGAGCTCGAGCGCTTCGAGGGCGACGGACGGGTGGCGAAGGTCGTCACCAAGAGCGGCCTGGAGCTGCCCGCAGACGCGGTCGTGATCGGCGCCGGCGTCGACCCCCGACGTGCAGCTCGCGCAGCGGCGCGGGCCTCGAGATCGGCGAGCGCGGTGGCGTGCGCTGCTCCTCGCGCCTCGAGAGCTCCGCGCCCGGCGTGTTCGCGGCGGGCGACATCTGCGAGTACGACTCCGTCGCTGCACGGCGGGCCGCTGCGGATCGAGCACTGGGACGTCGCCTTCAACCACGGCAAGACCGCCGCGCTGAACATGCTCGGCCGCGACGTCCCGCACGAGACGGTTCCCTACTTCTATCTCCGTGCTCGGCGACTGGGGCGAACTCGAGTACGTCGGCCCGGCGCGTGAGTGGGACGAGGAGATCGTGCGGGGCTCGCTGCGAGGAGGGCAGCTTCACCGACTGGTACCTGCAGGACGGGTCGCCTTGTGGCGGCGCTCACGTTCGGGCGCTCCGACGACCTCGACCACGCGCGGCGGCTGCTCGTCGAGCAGCGCCACGCTCGACGCCGCCGATCGCGCGGCATTGGCGGACGTGGACGGTGAGCTGGCGAGGCCGATCTAGACCATGCGGGCGGCCGAGCGCGTCGCGCTCAGCTTCGACGCGCCGAGCCACTGGCATAGCGCCCCGGTCGGGCGGGTAGTATCCGTGGCGTTCATACGGTCGGTGGTCGAAGGGAAGCCGGTGAGAGTCCGGCGCGGACCCGCCACTGTGACCGGGGATGCCCACCGCAACGCGCGGCTGCAGCGCGAAGCCACTGATCCGCCATCGGCGGACCGGGAAGGCGCGGAGGGTAGGCCCGGGAGCCAGGAGACCTGCCTCCGGCCGCAAGCCCACAAGCCCTCGTGGAAAGGGGTTGGCTCCATGCAATCGTCATCTCGTCGTTCTCTGCCGGTGCTCGCCGGCATCGTCGTTGGCCTGCTGGCCGCCCTGATCTCGATGCAGGCGACCTCGCTTGGCCGCGCCGGTTCGGTCGAGCTGCGGGTCGAGGGTTCGACGCAGACGCTCTTCGAAGGACCCGTCAGGACCGAAGCGATCCTCAATCCGCCCGGGAATCGCCGCCTCGAAAGGCGGCGCCTTTCCTTGCGACTTCACCGAAAACGGGGAACGACGCCGAAGGCTTTGGCACAGCTGCGGCCACGCCCACCGCGGCACTCTACGACGCGGCAATCGCCAGACGGACTTGGAATTCAGCGGCGAACGTGGTCAACGCAGCCACGAAGACTTCTTCGTGACACAGGTGGGACTCGACATCGAAGGCGGGGCGCCGAACTACGAAGCGTGGGGCTACGCCGTGAACTACACGACCGCCAACGTCGGCGGTTGCCAGTTCCAGCTCGCGCCGGGCAGCGAAGTGCTGTGGGCCTACAACTACTTCAACCTGCACCATCTGCTTGGTCTCTCGGGTCCAACGAGCGTCGATGCGGACACGCCGTTCACCGTGCATGTCGTGGATGGACAGACCGGGCAGCCTGTCGAACAGGCGCCGATCGGCGAAGTCGGTCGATGGGGTCACGACGCACGATTCCGGGCAGTCCGACGACCGACGCGCACGGGAACGCTACGATCGTTCTCGCCCACGCCGGGACGGTGACGTTGAAGGCGACAGAACCAGAATCGGTGCGCTCCAACGCGCTGACCGTCTGCGTCCACAGCGGCAACGACGGCACCTGCGGCACGCATGTCGTCGAAGCGGGGTGTCCAGCGGACTCCTCCGGTTGCGGTGAACTCGCGAAAACAGTCGTTCCGCCACCGCCGCTGCCCGACGTGGCTAGCGCCAGCGGGGTCGCCAACGGCCACGTCTACTCCCGTCGCCGCGCACCCCGCATCCTCAGCGGGAGCGTTGAGGTGCCTGGCGGCGACACGCTACACGAGGTGCGCATCGCGCTCGAGCGCCGCTATGCACGGCCACTGCTTTGCGTTCAGCGGAAGCAGGGCAGCGTTCGTGCGCGCCGGCTGCGGCACGAGCTGCGCTTCTTCGACGTGGGCGACACCGACCTCGTTCAGCTACCTGCTCCCGGCAGGCTGCCGCAGGGACGCTACGTATACGACGTCGAGGCGGTGAACGACGCAGGCGCCATCACAAAGCTCGCGAGCGGGTCGAGCAGTGTGGCTTCACGGTCAAGTAGCCGCGCCAGGCGGGCCGCGGGCTGGCGGACGCAGTCGCATCGCGCTGCGGCCCGGCGGACGCGGTCTCATCGCGCTGCGGCCCGGCGGACGCGGTCGCGCCGTGCTGCTCGGGGTCCTCGCCGCCGTGCCCGCTCGCCGGCTGCGGCCTCGGCGCCGGGACCGACGCCGGCGGGCGTGCGGCTCGACGTCACGCGCGACTTCGGGGCCGCATTCCCGTGCTCTCCACCGCGCAGCTCCCAGCGTGCACGGGCGAAGAGACGGTGATGAGCCTGCTGATGCGCAACGCCACCGTCACCACCCGCTACGGCGGCGGCTTCGTGGAGAGCATCGACGGGCACTCCGGCGGGCACGAAGGCGGGGCAGCCGGTCGACTGGTTCTACTACGTCAACGGCGTCAGGCCCCCAAGGGGGCGGCCGAGACCGAACGTGCACCCGGGCGACCGCGTCTGGTGGGACCTGCACGACTGGAGCCAGACCGACGAAGTGCCGGCCGTCGTCGGCTCCTTCCCGGAGCCGTTCCTGCACGGGATCGAAGGCAAGCGGCTGCCGGTGCGCGTGGAATGCGCGCTCGCCGGCCGGCACCGCCTGCCGCACGGTCACCGCCCGTCTGCGCGCCGCCGGCGTGCCTTCGCGCCGTCGCCGCGCTGGGGCCCGCCGGGGAGGAGCCCGACACGCTGCGGGTGCTCGTCGGCACGTGGTCGCAGGTGAGCGGCGACCCCGGCGCGCAGGAAGCTCGAAAGCGGGCCCGCGCGCGAGCGGCGTGTACGCGCGCCTCTCGGCCTCCGGGCGGACGCATCGCGCTGCTCGACGCGCAGGGCGCGACGGTGCGCACGCTCACCGGCAGCGCCGGGCTGATCGCCGCCACGCGCTACGCCGAAGAGGAGCCCGTGTGGGTCGATCACCGGCACCGACGCCGCCGGCGTGGAGCTGCGCCGCCAGCGCGCTCGACGAAGCGGCGCTCCACGATCGCTTCGCCGCTCGCGGTCGCCGTCGGCGCGGTGCGCCCAGCCGGGCCGTGCGCCCGGGGGGCCGAGATGAGCACCCGGGCGCCCAAGCGATCGGCCATGACGCGCCGGCTGCTCCTGTACCGCCCGCTGGCCAGCCCGCTGCACGCCACGCGCGCGGGGGTCGCCGCGCTGTGGGCGCTGGCGCTGACGCCGCCTCGCTGCTGCTCTACCACCCGTTGGCGCTGGTCGCGCTCGCGCTCGCGGTGCTCGGCGCCGGCTGGGGGGCGGGGGTGGGCCGCGCGCTGCTGCGCGCGCGCTGCGCACCGCGCTGATCGTGGCGGTGCCGATCGTGCGTGATCAACGTGCTCGTCTCGCGCGAAGGCCTCACCGTGTTCGCCCGCCTCGGCGACCTCGGCCCTTTCGGCCAGGGCGATCTGACGGTCGAGGCGCTCGTGTACGGCGCCGTGATCGCGCTGAAGGTCACGGTCCTGATCCTCGTCACCGCGCTCGCGAGCCTCGCGATCGACCCCGACGCGCTGCTGCGGATCTTTCGCCGCCTCTCGTTCCGCTCGGCGCTCACCGCCTCGCTCGCGGTGCGCATGATCCCCGTGCTCGCCGCCGACGCCCAGCGCCTCGCCGAGGCGCAGCGCACGCGCCCGACCGGCGGCGCCCGGACGGAGCGCGCTGCGCGCGCGCGTGGCGCTGCTCGGCGCGGTGCTCGCCGGCTCGCTTGACCGCGCGATGGACGTCGCCGCCACGCTCGAGCTGCGCGGCTTCGCCGCCGCCCCTCGCGCACCCCGCGCTGTCGCGGCCGTGGTCGCGCCACGACCTCGCCTTCTCCGCCTCCGCCGCGGCGATCCTCGCGCTCGCGCTGCTCGCCGCGATCGGCGGCGTCGCCTCGTTCACCGCCTACCCGCTGGTGCACGCCCCGATCGGCGTCGGCCTGTGCGCGCTCTGTGGGGCGCTCGTGCTCGCGTCCTGCTGCCGTTCTGCCGACCGCCGGGGGATCGAGCCGTGAGCAGATCCTCTCCTTCCACGACGTCACCTACCACTACCCGGACGCCGCGCGCCCCGCGCTCGACGACGTCAGCTTCGAGGTCGCCGCGGGTGAGTTCTGCCTGCTCGCGGGGCTCTCCGGGCATGGCAAGTCCACGCTGCTGCGCGCTGCGTGTGGCCTCGCGCCGCACTTCCACGGCGGGTCGCTTCGCGGGGCGTGTGCAGCTCGCCGGGCTCGACACGCGCGAGCACGGACCCGCGCAGCCTGGGGACGTTCGCCGGCGCGCTCTTCCAGGACCCCGAGACCCAGCTGGTGATGAGCTCCGTGCGCGCCGAGCTCGCGCTCGCGCTGGAGAGCCGCGGGCACACGACGGCCGCGGTCGCGCGCGGGGTCGAGGAGGTGGCGCTCGCGCTCGGCATCGACCACCTGCTCGACCGCCCGACCGCACGACGCTCTCCGGCGGCGAGAAGCAGCGCGTCGCGCTCGGCGCCGCGCTCGCCGGCCGGCCGCCGCGTGCTGCTGCTCGACGAGCCCACCTCGCAGCTCGACCCGGTCGCCGGCGACGAGCTGATCGGGCTGCTGCGCCGCCTCAACCAGGAGTGGGACATCGACGATCCTGCTCGCCGAGCACCGCCTCGAGCGCTGCCTGCCGCTCGCCGACCGCGTGATCGCGCTGCGACGACGGGCGCCTCGCGCACGACGGCGATCCCGGAATCGTTCCTGGCGTGGGCCGGCCAGCGAGGCGCCCGCGCTGCAGACGCCCGGCGCGCGGCTGTTCGCGCTGGCCGGGATCTGCACCCGCCGCCGGTCGGGGTCAAGCAGGCGCGCGCCACGCTGCGCTCGCGACGGCCTGCTGTCGTCGAGAGGACCGATCGCGATCGCTGCCGACAGTCGCGCACCCACTGCGCGCCCGCTCATGCAGCATGGGCAACGCGCGCGGCAGGGCCGGCACCGGTGCCGTCTCGCCGGCGCTCGGCTGCGCGGCGTCTGGCACGAGCTCCACCGCGGCCCGGCGATCCTGCGCGGCGCCGACCTGCGCCTGTGCAGCCCGGCGAGAGCGTCGCGCTGATGGGACGCAACGGCGCCGGCAAGTCCACGCTGCTGCGCCACGCCGCCGGGCTGCTGGAGCCCACCCGCGGGCGGATCGAGCGCGGCGGGCGGGTCGCGCTGCTGCTGCAGAACCCCGGCGACTACTTCCTGCACGAGCGCGTCGCGCGCGAGGCCTCGCCCGCGCGCGCTGCGCGCGGCCGGCCTCGCCGAGCATGCCGAGCGCAACCCCCGCGATCTCTCCGGCGGAGAGCGCCAGCGCCTGGCGCTCGCGATCGTCACCGACGGCGGAGCGAGCCGCCGGCGGTGCTCGCGCTCGACGAGCCCACGCGCGGCATGGACCGCCACGCCAAGGCGCAGCTCGCCGAGGAGCTGCGCCGCCGCGCCGCGCGCGGCCAGGCGGTGATCGTCGCCACGCACGACCCCGAGTTCGCCGCGCCTGCGCCGAGCGCGCGGTGCTGCTCGCCGACGGGCGCGTGATCGCCGACGGCCCCGCGCGCCGAGCTGCTCGCCGGCGGCTGGTACTTCGCCACCGAGACCGCTCGCATCCTCGGCGGCGCCGGGGGCGCGCTGCTGCCCGAGCAGGGCGCCGAGCTGCTCGCCGAGCGCGCGGCAGCCGAGGCGCCCTCCGGCTCGGAGGTTGGCCGGCATGAGCTGGCCCCTGGCCTCCTTCACGCTCGTCGGGCCTCGTGCTGCTGGTGGGCTGGCTGGCCTACGAGCGCTGCCCGTCCCTCGGCGCGAATGGTGGCCGTCGTGGCGACGCTGGCGGCGGTCGCGGCGCTGGGGCGCGACGCCTTCGTGGCGCTGCCCGACGTCAAGCCGATCACGGCGATGACGCTGGTCGTCGGCTACGCGCTCGGCCCGCTGCCGGGCTTCACGCGTCGGCGCGCTCGGGATGCTCGCCTCGAACATGATGCTCGGCCAGGGCGCCTACACCCCCTGGCAGATGGCCGCGTGGGGGCTGGTCGGGCTGTTCGGCGCCGCGCTCGGGCGGCTCACGGGCCGGCGCCTCGGGCGGTTGCCGCTGGCGCTCGCCTGCGCCTTCGCGGCGCTCGCTGGCAAAGGAGATCATGAACGTGTACACGTGGACCCTCGGCGCCACGCACACCCCGGCGGCGTTCCTGCTGGTCGCGAGCGCCGGGCTGCCCTTCGACGTCACCGACGTCGTCGCCAGCTTCCTCTTCGGCCTCGCCTTCGCCCCCGAGCTGGCGCGCCTGCTGGCACGCGTGCGCTCGCGCATGGACGTCCGCTGGGAACCCGCCCGCCCGCCCGCCGCCGGAGGGGCCGCCGGGGCCGGAGGTGTGGTGCCGCTCGCCGTGCTCGTCCTGGGCATCGCCGGCGCGCTGTCGCTGTTCGGCGCGTCTGCTCGTGCCTTCGCGCCGCGACCGCTCGCCAGCAGATCTGACGCCAGCGCTGGCGCGTCTGCTCGTGCCTTCGCGCCGCAGCCGCCCGCCGGCAGAGCTCACGCCAGCTCCGGCGCCTCACCCGATCTCGCTGACGCGGCCACGACCCCCGCAGCCGCCGCCAGCGCGAGCGTATCCCGCGAGATCGCCTACCTGGCCTCCGCGCAGAGCTCCGACGGCGGTTGGGGCGCCGCGGCGGGGCAGTCCACCAACGAGCTGTACTCCGCGTGGGCGGCGATCGGCCTCGCCGCCGCAGGGCGCAACCCGCAGAGCGTGCGCCGCGATGGGCACACCGTGCTTGAAGCGCTGCGCGCACAGGCGGGGACGCTCGAAGGTGCGGGCGACTACGAGCGTACGATGCTTGCGCTGCGCGCCTGCGGGGCGCCCGTGAGCTCGCTGGCGGGTAAAAACCTGCTGGCGGGGCTATTGCGCTACCGCGCGAGCGACGGCTCCTTCTCTCAGCAGGTCAACCTCACCGCGTTCGCCGTCTTCGCGCTGCGCGCCGCCGGGCGCTCGGCGAGCGATTCCGTGGTGCGCGCAGCCGGCACCTGGATCGCGCGCCAGCAGGACGCCGACGGCGGCTTCGACTTCGACGTGCGGGGCGGCGCCAGCGACGTGGATGACACGGCCGCGGCGCTGCAGGCGCTGGTCGCTGCCGGCGTTCGCTCCGGCGCGAGCGTCGAACACGCCGTCGCGTTCCTGTTGCACGCGCAGAACCTCGACGGCGGCTTCCCCGAGCAGCGCGGGGGCGAATCCAACGCGCAGTCCACTTCATGGGCAGTGCAGGGCCTCACCGCGGCGGGACGCAACGTCGAAGCGATCCACCGCTCCGGCAGCCGCTCCCCGCTCGGCTACTTGGAGAGCCTCGTGGCCTCCAATGGCAGCGTGCGCTACTCGCGCACCAGCACCCAGACTCCGGTGTGGGTCACCGCCGAGGCGCTCACCGCGCTGGCGCGGGCGCCGTTCCCGATCGGGTGAGGCCGGCGTCGCTGTTCTCGATCTTCAGGCCGAGTCTATCCCGCCGTTGCCCGGCTGCGCTCCGATCTGCGCGGTCTGATAGCGGGCGTTCACCGCGTGGCGAGCGTCTACCCTCTGGAGGATGTCGAGCGCACCTTTGACGGCCTCCCCGCGCGCCGCTCGCCACGGCGCGGGTGGGCCGGCGCGAGACCGCGCCCGCCGCGCACCTGAGCCGAGCATCGCCTGGGCGCTGTGGGCTGCCCTCCTGTGTGCGCTCGCGATGGTCGTCACGTGGGCGCTCGCGGAGCTCGTCCCCGCGATCCACCTGCGCGACGCGGTGCTGCTCAACGACTTCACCAAGCTCCAGCGCCCTCGCGTGGATACGCTCGCCAACAACCTGCTGCACCTGCTCGACCCGCCGCTGTATACGGCCTGGGCGCTGCTGATCGTTGTCGTCGCGCTGCTGCGCCGGCGCCCGCGCGTGGCGCTCGCGGTTGCGGTCGTGTTGCCCGCCGCGCCCGGCATCGCCGAGTTGCTCAAGCCGCTGCTCGCCCACCCCCACGACAGCGTCGGCTACCAATGGGTGGGGGCTGCCTCCTGGCCGAGCGGCCACGCCACGGCGGCGATGACCCTGGTGCTGTGCGCGCTGCTGGTCACCCCCCACCGGCTGCGCCCCCTGGTCGCCGCCCTCGGCTGCGCGTTCGCCGTGGCGGTGGGCTGCTCGCTGCTGATCCTCGCCTGGCACATGCCCTCCGATGTGCTCGGCGGCTACCTGCTGGCGGCGCTGTGCGCGTCGCTCACGATCGTGGCGCTGGGCCCGAGTTGGGATCGGCCTCGTGCGCGCCGGGATCCCACAGCGGCTCCGACCCAGCGTCCAGCTCGTTGACGGCGCGGGCGAGGATGAACAGCAGATCGGAGAGACGGTTGAGGTAGCGCACGGTCTCGGGGTTGGCGTCCTCCACCGCGAGCGCGCGCCGCTCCGCGCGGCGGCACACCGTGCGGCACACGTGCAGATGGGCCGCCGCGGGGGTGCCTCCGGGGATCACGAATGAGTGCAGCGGGGGCAGCTTTGCATTGGCCTCGTCGCACGCCTGCTCCAGCCATTGGGTGTACTCGGCGGTGATCCGCAGCCGCTCGCGCTCGCTGGCCGAAACGGGGATTCGCCCCGAAGGGGCGTGTCTCCCGGCTTCGGTCGCCGGCACCGAGAGGTCGGCGCCGAGGTCCAGCAGATCGTTCTGCATGCGGCGCAGCCACGCCTCGACGTTGGCCGGCAGCCCGGGCTGCAGCAGCGCCAGCCCCAGCATCGCGTTGAGCTCGTCCACCGTGCCGTATGCCTCCACGCGAGGGTGCAGCTTGGAGACACGGCTCATATCCCCGAGATGGGTCTCGCCGGCGTCTCCGAGCTTGGTGTAGATGCGGGTGAGGTTGACTGTCATGGCGCGGATCTTTGGGGGGCCATGCCACATGTGGCATGGCGGGCAGTGCCGCATGCGGCACTGCCCGGAACGGCCACATGTGGCCGTTCCCGGGGGTGCACATGTGCACCCCCGCCGGTGGGCGCATGCGCCCACCGGGACCACCTGAGTTTCGCAGATGGTCCACCGGGGTGGCGTGCGTCCGCGGGATCGGATACGTTCTCGCACCTCAGATGCGGGTTGGCGTACCGAAGGAGACTGCAGCGGGTGAGCACCGGGTGGCGCTCGTGCCCGAGGTGGTCGGCAAGCTGAAGGCCAGAGGACTGGAGGTTCTCGTGCAGCGTGGCGCGGGCGCCGGCGCTCTGCTGCCCGACAGCGCTTTCGCCGATGCCGGCGCGGAGTTGACCGACGACGCCGCCGCGGTGTGGCGCGCCGATGTGGTCGTCACGATCTCCCCGCCCACCGCGCAGGAGATCGGCTTGCTGGGGGAGGGGTCGCTGCTGATCGGCTTCCTCGCGCCGCTCACCAGCCCGCAGTGCACGAGCGCGCTCGCTGCCGCGAAGGCGACGGCGCTGGCGATGGAGGCGATCCCGCGGATCTCCCGCGCGCAGGCGATGGACGCGCTCTCCTCGCAGTCCAACGTCGCCGGCTACCGCGCGGCGCTGCTGGGGGCGGAGCAGATGGGGCGCTTCTACCCGATGCTGATGACCGCCGCGGGCACGATCCCGCCAGCGAAGGTGCTCGTGCTGGGCGCTGGCGTGGCGGGCCTGCAGGCGATCGCCACCGCCAAACGGCTGGGGGCGCGCACCACCGGCTATGACGTGCGTCCCGAGGTGGCCGAGCAGGTGCGCTCGCTCGGTGCCCAGTGGCTGGACCTCGGCCTCGAGGCCGCCGGGGAGGGGGGCTACGCGCGCGAGCTCACCGAGGAGGAGCGCGCCCGCCAGCAGCAGGCGTTGACCGACGCGATCAAGGGCTTCGACGTGGTCATCACCACCGCCCTCGTGCCCGGTCGCCCCGCGCCGAAGCTGGTGACCGAGGAGGCCGTCGAAGGGATGAAGCCGGGGTCGGTGGTCGTGGACCTCGCCGGAGAAGCGGGCGGCAACTGCGAGCTCACCGAGCCGGGGCAGACGGTGGTGCGCCACGACGTGTCGATCCTCGCCCCGCTCAACCTCCCCGCGACGCTGCCCGAGCACGCCTCGGCGCTGTTCGCGCGCAATGTGCTCGCGCTGCTGGAGCTTTTGGTCGGGGAGGACGGCGCTTTGAACGTTGACTTCGAGGATGAGATCGTCAAGGGCGCCTGCATCGTGCGCGCGGGCGAGATCGTCAATCCGGGCGCCAAGGCCGCGGTGGAGGCTGCCGCATGATCCTCGCCTCCGTTCTCACCACCAATCTGGCGATCCTGGTGCTCGCGGGCTTCATCGGGTTTGTGGTCATCTCCAAGGTGCCCAACACGCTGCACACGCCGCTGATGTCGGGCACCAACGCGATCCACGGGATCGTGCTGCTCGGCGGCCTGATCCTGCTCGGCCTTCCGGGCCTCGACGGCCTGAGCAAGGGGCTGCTGGTGATCGCCGTGGCGTTCGGCACGATCAACGTCGTCGGCGGCTTTCTCGTGACCGACCGGATGCTGGAGATGTTCAAGTCAAAGCCCAAGCCGGCCGCGAAGACCGAGGTCGAGCCGGCCGGTGGGACGAGCCCGGGGGCCGGTGGGAGCGGAGCCGGCGGCGGGGCTGGCGCGAGCGGCGGCGCAAGCGGCGAGGCCGGAGCGGGCTCGGGTGCCGACGGCAAAGAGGGGGGAGGCTCGTGATCCACGCCCCCCTCGCCACCACCTTCCTGCAGAGCGAAAGCTTCATCTACGTCCTCTACATCGTCGCGTTCGCGCTCTTCATCCAGGGCCTGCGCGGGCTCTCCGGCCCGACGGGAGCGGTGCGCGGCAACCGCACCGCCGCTGTGGGCATGGCGATCGCCGTGGTCGCCACGCTGCTCAACCCCGGCGAGGGCAACTGGGGCCTGATTGCGCTCGGGCTGGCGCTCGGCACCGCTGTGGGGGTGCCGGCGGCGCGCAACGTGAAGATGACCGCGATGCCGCAGATGGTGGCGCTGTTCAACGGCGTTGGCGGTGGCGCGGTGGCGCTGATCTCGTGGGTGGAGTTCCGCCACTACGGCTCCACCTACGGCTCGCACACCATCCACCTGTTCGGCGAAACGGGCAGCGTCACGATCAGCGCCGGCGGGCCGCCCACGTACGTGGCGATCTTCTCGGTGTTCGCCGCGATCGTCGGCTCGATCTCCTTCTGGGGCTCCAACATCGCCTTCGGCAAGCTCCAGGAAGTGATCCCCGGGCGCCCGATCTCCTTCGGCTCCGCTCAGCAGGCGGTCAACCTCGTGCTGCTGATCCTGGCGCTCGCCGCCGGCATCGACCTCGTGGCGGGTGCGCACTCCGAACTGCTGTTCATCGGCATGTTGATCGTCGCCGCGCTGCTCGGCAACGCGGTGGTGTTCCCGATCGGCGGGGCCGACATGCCGGTGGTGATCTCGATGCTCAACGCCTTCACCGGGCTGTCGGCAGCGGCCACGGGGATGGCGCTCAACAACCCCGCGTTGATCGTCGCGGGGATGATCGTGGGCGCCTCCGGCACGATCCTCACCAACCTGATGGCCACCGCGATGAACCGTTCGATCCCGGCGATCGTCGCCGGCGGCTTCGGCGGTGGCGGCGCCGTGGAGGGTGCTTCGGGCGCGGGTGAGCACGCGGGCACGGTGCGCTCCACCACCGCGGCCGACGCCGCGATCCAGCTCGCCTACGCCTCCCGCGTTGTGGTCGTCCCCGGCTACGGGATGGCGGTGGCGCAAGCCCAGCACGCGGTGCGCGAGCTGGCCTCCGAGCTCGAGCAGCGCGGGGTGGACGTCAAATACGCGATCCACCCGGTGGCGGGGCGGATGCCGGGGCACATGAACGTGCTGCTCGCCGAGGCCGACGTGCCCTACGACCAACTCAAGGAGATGGACGACATCAACCCCGAGTTCCAGCGCACCGACGTGTCGCTGGTGATCGGCGCCAACGACGTCACCAACCCGGCCGCCCACAACACCCCCTCCTCGCCGATCTACGGCATGCCGATCCTCGAAGTGGACGACTCCCGCTCGATCATCGTGATCAAGCGCTCGATGAACCCCGGCTTCGCCGGGATCGAAAACGAGCTGTACTTCGATCCCAAGACCTCGATGCTGTTCGGCGACGCCAAGTCGGCCGTCAGCGAGATCACCGCCGAGCTGGCGCAGCTGTAGGCCCTGGGCGGCTCGCCGAGCCGGCTCAGCTGTAGGGCCCCGGTCTCCCGCGGATGGCGGGCGGCCACCCCGTGGGGTTGCCTTCGCGGTGCGATGGCGGGCGGCCACTCCGTGGGGGTTGCCTTCGCGGTGCGATGGCGGCGGCCACTCCGTAGGGGTTGTTTTCGCGGTGAGTAGACGTTTGCGTATCGTCGAATCGACTCACAAAAGTGTGAGCGAGGTACCTTTCGGCGGGGTATACGTGTTTTTCCGTAGCATGGGTTGCATCCCCATTCGATGTACTCTACTCTCAACTGAGAGGGATGAACGGTCTTGGCTCTGCACTCCGGCGCGTTGGCGCTGCGGGGGCGACGGCGGCCGTGCTTGGGGTCTTGGGAGTGGGTACGGTTGGCTCGGCGTCCGCGCAGGGGAGTCCTTTGCGGCTGCAAGGCGATCCGCTGGCTCAGGCCAGCATCGTCGACGGCACCGTCGCGTCGATCGCCGAATTCCCCTTCCAGGTTGCGCTCTACAACCCGCGCTCCAGATCGCCCGCGAAGGGCTTCTTCTGCGGCGGCGTGATCATCGACGCCACGCACGTGGCGACTGCCGCGCACTGCCTGTTCGGGGAACGCGGGCAGCACACCCCGCCCGCTGAAATCGAGGTGCTGGCCGGCTCCACCTTCCTCGAACCGACCGACCCCGGGAGCGTCAGGGACCCAGTGGTGACAGCCACCCCCGACCCCGCCTACAACCCCGCCGCCAGCGACTACGACGTCGGTGTGTTGCAGCTCGCGCGGCCGCTGTGGAGCGGCCCCACGCCGGCGCTCGACGGCCACAGCACGATCGCTCCGCTGGCGCTCGACACGGCGCTCGCCGCCGCGCGCACAGCCGCCGCGCAGAGTGCGTCCGCGTCGGCCACGCAGGTCTTGTCCGCTTCGGCCGCACAGAGCGCATCCGCGTCCGCCACGCAGGCCGCGACCGCCCCGGCGCAGGTGCTCGTCAGCGGCTGGGGCGATCTCAACCCCCAGCCTGGAGGCTCGCCGAGCTACCCGCTGCGCCTGCGCAAGACGCGCGTGCCGCTGATCGCCACCACGCTCTGCGAAGAAGCGTATGCCACGATCGAACAGCCGATCACGCCGCGCATGATGTGCGCCGGTGGCGCACCGGGCGAAGGGCAGGGGCACGCCGACTCCTGCTACGGCGACAGCGGCGGCCCGCTGGTGGCCCCTGGCGCCGCGGGCGATACCTCGCCGGCCGGCGACGTGCTGCTGGGGTTGGTGGACTTCGGCAACGGCTGCGGCCAGGCCGGCTATCCCGGGGTGTATGTACGCGTCGCCGACACCGCGGTCGCCCGCTTCCTCGGGGCCGATCCCCCGGTGGCCTCGGTCGGGGGCGTCCACCGCGGCCTCTGTCCCCGGGTTGTGCGCGCGGGGCGCACGCACAAAGGGCACGCGCACGCGCACAAGGGGCGGGGGCGCGCGCACAAGGGGCATTCCGTGCGCCACTCGCGCTCGCATCGGCCCGCCCACCGCGTGCGTCGCTGCAAGCGCTGAGTCTGCGTTCGCCAATGCCGTAGGAGCCTCTGCCAGACTGGCGAGCGTGATCGAGCGAGATCAGGCGCTGCAGGCGCTCGCGGACAACGAGTTCGACGTGGTGGTCATCGGCGGGGGGATCACCGGCGCCGGCGTTGCGCTGGACGCCTCCACGCGTGGCTACTCGGTGGCGCTGCTGGAGCGCGCCGACTACGCCGCGGGCACCTCCAGTCGCTCCAGCAAGCTGGTGCACGGGGGGTTGCGCTACCTGCAGAACTTCGACCTCGGCTTGGTGCGCGAGGCGTTGCTGGAGCGCCAGCTGCTGGTGGCGCTGGCCCCGCACCTCGTGCGCCCGCTGCCGTTGGTGGTGCCGGCCTTCGAGGGCGCCCGTCCCGACCGCATGATGGGGGTGGGGCTCAACCTGTACGACGTGATGTCGGTCGATCGCGGCCGCCTGCGCCCGCGTCGCGGACGTGCCGAGCGCGCGGCCAGCCGGGGGGAGAGGCAGAGGAGGCCGAACACGGCTGGAGTCCCGCGCGCCACCGCATGATCTCGGGGGAGGAGGTGCTGGAGCTGCTGCCCGCATTGGCTTCCCGCGAGCCGACCGGCGGATATCTCTTCTACGACTGCCAAACCGACGACGTGCGCCTGGTGCTGACCGTGCTCGGCGAGGCCGAGCGCTTCGGGGCGGTGTGCGCCAACCGCGTGGCGGCCGTTGGCCTGCTCGAAGACGGCGACGGTCGCGCGTGCGGGGTGCGCGCGCACGACCTCGAGGGCGGCGGCGAGCTGGCGGTGCGCGCCGCCAACGTGGTCAACGCCACCGGCGTGTGGGCCGACGAGCTGCGCCCGCGCGAGCTCCAGCAGGCGGCGGATCTTGACGTACCCGCGCGGGGAGGGCGGGCGCAGGTGCCGTTCATCAGGCCCAGCCGCGGCACCCACCTCACGCTCTCCCGCGAGGACCTGCCGCTAGTCGGCGGCGCGATCGTGCCCGCCGGCGAAGGTCGCTCGATCTTCGCGCTCCCCTGGCTGGGGCGCACGCTGGTCGGCACCACCGACAACGACTACGAGGGCGACCTCGCCCACGTGCAACCCTCCGCCGAGGACGTCGCCTACCTGCTGGATGCTGTCAACGCGTTCTTCGCCACCGACCTTGGGTCCCGCCACCTGACGGGTGCGTACGCCGGGGTGCGGCCGCTGATCTCCGGCGGCGATCCGAAGAAGTCGGTGGACATCTCACGCCGAGCCGAGCTGTATGAGACCTCCAGCGGCATGATCACGATCACCGGGGGCAAGCTCACCACCTGGCGGCGGATGGCCAAGCTCACGGTCGATCGGCTGGTGGAGCGCGACGCGCGCGATGCGCCCTGCCGCACGCACGAAATCCCGCTCGGGCAGCCGGTCGCGGTGGAGGAGTTGCCGCGGGTGGAGGGCGTGCCCGAGCAGTCCTACGCGGCGCTCGCCGGCCGCTACGGCTACGCCGCGCACGAGGTGCTCGCGCTGGCGGCTGGCCGAAACGGGGATGCTCGCCAAGGGCGAGCGTCTCCCGGCTTCGGTCGTGGCGAGCTGGCCCAGCCGATCGTGCCCGGCCTGCCCGACCTGCTCGCCGAGGCTGCTCTGGCCGCCCGCCGTGAGCAGGCGCGCAGCGTCGGGGACGTGCTGCTGCGCCGCACGCGCCTGTGGCTGCTGGCCGCGCACGAGCTCGACGGTTCGCCGCCGGATGGGCCCCCCGGGCCCGTGCGCCGCGTAGCCGACGTGCTCGCGACCGAGCTCGGCTGGAGCGCGCAGCGCACCGCGGCGGAGATCGAGCGCTTTGCACAGGAGGCCCGCGCGGAGGGGTTCGAGGTCGGGTGAGGCGCTACCGCGTACGCGCCGGCGATCGTGTGCTGGAGCTCGATGGGGGGGCGGGCGGGTCTCTGATCATGGGCGTGGTCAACGCCTCGCCCGACTCGTTCAGCGATGGCGGGCGCTACGGGAGCCTCGAGCAGCGGGTGGAGCTGGCGCTGGCGCACGCCGCCGCCGGCGCCGACATCCTCGACATCGGCGGCGAGTCGGCCACCACCGGGCGCCCTCCCGTGCCGGTGGAGGAAGAGATCGAGCGCGTGGTGCCGCTGATCGAGCGCGTCGTCATCGCGCTCGAGCGCGAGCAGACTCGCCAGCCCGCGGGCGGCGAACGAATTCGGCGCTCCACGAGGGAGGCGCCGTTCCGGCCGGTGGTCTCGATCGACACCTACAAGCCGCCCGTCGCCCGGGCCGCGATCGCAGCCGGGGCGCGGATCGTCAACGACGTCAGCGGTCTGCGCGACCCAGAGCTCGCCGCGGTGTGCGCGGAGACCGGAGCCGCGCTGGTGCTGATGCACACCGCCGCCGCTCCCCGCGTACGCAGGCAGGACCCCGACCTGTACGGGGATGTGGTGGGGGAGGTGCTCGACTTTCTACGCGCGCGGATCGGCGTGGCGCTGGAGGCGGGCCTTGCCCGCGAGCAGCTGATCCTCGACCCGGGGCCCGACTTCGCCAAGACGCCCGCCCAGACGATCGCGCTGCTCGCCCAGCTTGAGCGGCTGCACGAGCTCGAGCTGCCGCTGCTGATGGCGATCTCGCGCAAGGACTTCATCGGGGCGCTCACCGGTCGTCCGCCGCGCGAGCGGCTCGCTGGCACGCTCGCCGCGCTGGCCCACGGCGTCGACGCCGGCGCGCACATCTTCCGCGTGCACGACGTTGCCGCGGCCGCCGACTTCCTCACGGTGCGCGCCGCGCTCGCCGGGGAGCGGCCCGCGAAAAGGGATCTAGAGCTTCCCGAGGAACTGAGACACCAGCGAGAACGCCGCGCGGTTTGAGGGCGCCGGAGGCTGTTCGCCGGATGTCATAAGCTGCATGGCGCACAGACGGGTGCCGGCCGCTGTCCAACGCGGTCGGGCGCCAACCGCCCAATATCCAAAGAAGAGGGGACCACCACCGATGATGACCGTGCTCGAGCGCTCTGAGCTTGAGGCCAGCCCGCTGGCCGACCTGCATGCAATCGCCGACCAGATCGGCCTCGACGGGTTTCGCAGACTACGCAAGGCCGACCTGATCGACGCGATCCTCGAGCGCTCCGGTGGCGATCGTCCTGGCGCTGGTGCGCCGGAGGGCGCGGGCACGAGGAAGCGGAGTGCGGGCACGCGGGGCGCGAGCGAGGAGGAGCGGAGCGTTGGTGCGGGGGAGCGAAGCGCTGGCGCGGGGGAGCGGAGCCCACGCGCTGAGGAGGAGGGCGCTGAGGAGCACGAGGCTCGTCCTGCCCGCCGGCGCCGCCCCACACGTCGCCGCGCCAAAGCAGCCAGCGGCGAGCGGGAGTCCGAGGGCGGCGAGTCGGAGAGCGCGAGGACGCGCGAGGAGGAGCCACCGTCGAGGGCGGCGCGGGGTCGCGCGCCGCGGGCCGCCGAGGAGCGCACCGCCGAGGGCGTAGTCGAGCTGCTGGGCAACGGCTCGGCCTTCCTGCGCGTATCGCCACCGGAGGCCTCCGACGAGGACGTCTACATCTCCGCCGCCCAGGTGCGTCGCTGCGAACTGGTCTCCGGCGACCGGGTGAGCGGGCCCGTGCGCACTCCGCGCCAGTCCGAGCGCTACCCCTCGCTGGCGCGCGTGGACACGATCAACGGTGCCCCGGCCGATTCCGTCGCCGAGGGCACCCGCTATGAGGACCTTGCGGTGGCCTACCCGTCCGAGCGCCTCGAGCTCGACCCCCAGGATCCCACGCTCGGGGCGATCGAATGGCTCACGCCGATCGGCCGCGGCTCGCGTGTGACGATCGTCGGCGAGGCTCGCTCGGGCAAGACCGAGACGCTGCGGCGCCTGCTTGGCGCGCTGGCTGGCCGCAACGGGGATGCGAGCGGAACGCGAGTGTCTCCCGGTATCGGCCCTGAGGGCCTGGAGGTGATGCTGGTGCTCGGCGGCGTCCGCCCCGAGGAGATCGCCGCCTGGCGCGAGGGGCCGGTGGCGCCGGCCGCGGCGCTTGACCTCGGTGCCTCCTCCGAGCTTCAGGCTCAGACCGTGGAGCACGTGGTCAACACCGCCAAGCGCGTCGCCGCGCGTGGCGGGCACGTGGTGGTGCTGATCGACACGCTCGACCACCTCCCTCCGCATGCTGCCCGGCGGATCCTCGCCGGCGCTCGCAACCTCGTCGAGGGCGGCTCGCTCACGTTGATCGCCACCGCCACCCGCCCGCTTGGCGGTGAGAGCACCGTGATCGCGCTCGACGTCGCGCTCACCTCCACCGGGCGCATTCCCGCGCTCGACCTGGCTGCCAGCGGCGCCGTGCGCCCCGAGCTGCTCGTGGGGGAGGACGGCGCCGCGGCGATCACCAAGGCCCGCGCGTCGGCCCTCAGCTAAGGGCGATCGGCCCTCAGCGAAAACGATCGGCCCTCAGCGAAAAACGATCGGCCCTCAGCAAAAACGACAGCCCTCAGCAAAAACGACAGCCCTCAGCCAAAAAACGATCGGCGATTCGGTCTAACGCAGGTAGGCCACGCGCGCCCACGAGGGCTCGGGTGAGAGCTCGATCGGCTCGCCGCTACGGGATGGATTGCCATCCCGCCCACCTGCGGGCTGCACGTAGGTAAAGCTGCAGGTCTCCTCGACGAACGCCACCCCGAGCTCGCCCTCGTTGACGCGCTGGTCGAGCCACGCGCCGCGGAACACCAGCCGGCGCAGCCAGTGCACCAGCGAGCGCTCCGCCGGTCCCACCAGCTCCGTCCAGCACTCGTTGACGTGCTCCCCCAGGGCAGACGCCGGGTCGAGGATCTCGCCGTTGACCGCGAGGTTGACAAGGTCTTCCAGCTCGTCCTCCCCGAGCCTACCGCCCACGAACCCCAGCTTCAGGGCCGCCTGCTCGCAGCGCTCGGCGAAGTCGTCCTCGTTGAAGGTGAAGCGCAGCTCCCCGTATTCGAGGACGAAGTCCTCTCCTGAGTCGTAGTTTCCGCGACGTGTCTTGTCCATGACGTTGGTGCCCGAGATAGTGGGTTGAAAGGGAGTCTTGGTTTGCCAGCCTCGAGTCGGCTGCGCCACCCCCCGGGGTTGGCTCCGTGCCGTCGGAATCATAAGCTGAGTTCCTCCCCCTGTGGGGGTGCTGCACGGGAGATTGCACGGACAGCTATACCCTCCTGTTGATGGCACGCCTCCCCGAGCACGGACAGCAGCCGTCGGCGGCGGGCCCTGGCGGACCGCGACCCTCGGCCATCCCCGGCTACCGCACCGCGCTGGTGCCGATCTTCGGGGACGACGTCAGCGCCGCTGCGATCGGCCGCGTAGCCAAGCTGATCGGCAAGGGCGGGGTCGTCAATGCGGTGTTCGTGCTGCCCGTCCCTCCCCAGCTCCAGCTCCAGGAAGGCTTGGAGCAGGAGGAGGCTCAGGGTCGCTCGGTGCTCGAGAGCGCTCGCATCCAGGCTCGTCGCGCCGGCATCCGCATCCACACGAGCTTGATTCGCACGCGCAACCCCGGCGCGGCGCTGGTGGACGAGGCCCTGAGGCTGGAGGCGGACATGATCTACTGGTCCACGCTCCATGCGCCCGCCGGTGAGCGGCGTATCGGACCGACCGCGCTGTACCTGCTCGGCAGGCGACCCTGCCGGGTGATCATCGAGACCGAGGGCCACCTCGCCGGGGCCCCGGGCGACACCGCCCCCGCGTCGGTGGCCTGAGGGTCTGAAGGAAGAGGGGCCCGGCTCGGCCGCCTGCACCCTCTAGCCGCTCGCGCTGGATTCCCCGCTCGAGGACGACAGGCCGACCACGACGCGCGCCCGTTTGACGCCGTCGGATAGCGACTGCCCACCGCCGGCGGTGACGGTGCCGAGTGGGGCGATCGCCGAGGAGAAGCCCGAGAAGCCGGAGGCCTGGTTGAGCCCGAGCGATTCGAGCAGCCCCGAGATCACCTGGAATTCGATCAGGGCGCTCGGCTCGATCCCGCCGCCGAGGGTGCTCATCGCGGCGCCGTAGGAGGGAGCGCTCCCCAGCGTGCTCTGAGGATTTAGCGCTTCCTTGATCGAGGCGGCACCGAGCCCGGCCACGAACTTGCCCTGACCCGCCGCGATCGTCAGCTCCAGCGGGAAGCTTGGCAGCTTCACCGTCACAGCGGTTTCCGTGCCGGGCACCGAGGTGGGGGAGGTCTGCCCACCCGCTTCGCGATAGGCCTGGGCGAATTGTGCAACCGCCGCGCGCGAGCGGGCCGGATTCTTGGAGGTGATGACGAGCGCCGCCTGCAGGGCTAGCACGCTGCTGCCGCTCGCGTATACGCCTGTGGCGCCCGCCCAGCTGAGCAGGTCGCGCTGCACGTTCAACGAGCGCGAGGTCAGCGGCGCCAGCAACTTGCCGAAGTCGATGCCGTCGATGTCCAGCGCCGAGCCCAGCGAGCCGAGCGCGCCAAGACCCTGGGCACCGTTACCCAGCGCATTGCCGAGGTCGCCGATGCCGAGCGCCAGCCAGGAGCTGGCGGGAAGCCCGCGCAGCACCTGCGCCCCGCTTTCGCCAAGCGGTTCGGTGTTGCCGGCGCCCGATTCGGTGGAGTTCGATGCCGATCCGCTTGAGCCAGATCCGCCCGCGGAGGATATCGCGGGCAGCGTGTCGAGGTTGAGTGCCACCTGGTTGGAGCTCGGGATCGCCGACAGGTAGAGCTGGCCGGGATTTCCGAGCAGGCCCTCCAGCAACGGCAGGATCGATTCCGCGCTGCCGGCGCCCCCACCGCTGCTGCCGTTGCTTCCACCTCCGCTGCCCTTGAGCGCGCTCGCGAGCTCTTCCGGGCTCAGATAGGCGTTGGCGAGGGCGCCGTGTTCGGCGGTGGAGGTGAGCTTCGAATAGGCGCTCGCCTGCGCCAACGAAGGACCGCCACCGGCCGTTTCGATCACGCTCTTGATCCCGGCTTCGCTGCCGATCACCGCGAACTTATGCACGATCCCCTCGGCCACTCCGTCGGGGGACACCTGATAGGTGACTCCGTGGTAGCTGGTTGTGTGTGCGCCCGCGCTGTGAGCCTGGCCTTCCAGGAATGACTTGGCCTTTTCGACGTCGCTCGTATCGAGCACCAACGCCCCCTGTGCCGAGCTTGCCCCGAGCGCTGCCTGCAGGCCGTTTTCCCCGAGCAGCGCGGCTTCCAGGCCGGAGAACCCTTCCGAGAGGAGTTTCTCGAGCGTTTCGCTGCCCAGCAACCCCTCGGCATGGTCGAGCGCCGCTGAGTTGAGGAACACCCCCGCGTAGGTGCCCAACCATGGCTCGACTTCCTGCGAGCTCGGAGTCTTGCCGGTGGGGCCGGCCAGCAGCTTCAAAAGGCCTTCGAACGGGTGCTGGCGACCAGTGAGCGTGTGCGCGGCTGCGGTCGCGTCGGTCTTCAAGCTGCCTTCGGGCTTGACCACCGCGTCGATGTAGAGCGGCGCCGAGGAGGGCGTCACCGTCGCCGGGCTCTCGCTTGTCCCGCTCGGGCTGGAGCCGCAACCCGCGACCGCCGTGGCGAGGAGCGCAACCAGGCCCACAAGCGTCATCGGGATCCTGGTGCGAAGAGCGGTGGATCTCACGGGAGGATCGTACGCGTATCGGCGGCGTCCACGCAAGCGGCAACGCGTACATCAAGCCGCAACGCGCACATGCGACTCGCCGCGACGCGCACATGCAACCAGCTGCAACGCGTACATGCAACTTACGTGGCAAATCGCCACGGTGCAGCCCCGCTTGCGCGTTTGCGCGCCCCGCGGGCCCGCTGGGTGAGGTCTTGAAAACCGGCGATATGCAGGCATTCTTGACCGCGTGCAGGGTGGTTGAATGGCGAAGTGGGGAAAAATGTGCAATTGGGGTTGCGTTGTGGGGGAAAGTGGGATACCTTGCCGGGAACGAGCCGAGGTGGAGAGGCTCCTCCCACCTCTCCACCTCGGCTCCTAATGAGGGCGGTGCTGCCGGCCAGAGGCTGGTGAGCAGGTCCCTCATTTGTCGGACAGGCAGACGAGTCGGGCCTTCTATGCAGTCAGATCGATCTGGAGCACAGGCACAGTGGCTTTCCGTGGCACCTACGACCACACGCTCGACGCAAAGAACCGCCTCACCGTGCCGGCCCGTTACCGTGCGACCCTGGCGGAGGGAGTGGTGATGGCGATGCCCGTCGACCTCGAGCCGTGCGTGGGAGTGTGGCGCCCGCAGCAGTACGAGCGCTACACCGAGCGCGCGCTCGCCGAGCTGCCGCCGCTCTCACCCCGCCTGAGCGAGCTGGAGCGCTTCTTCTACGGCAGCTCCCAAGACGCCGAGCTCGACTCCGCCGGGCGGATCATGCTCCCCGGCTTCCTCGCCGAACACGCGGGGCTCAGCAAGGACGTGGTGGTCGTCGGCGCCGGGGATCGGCTGGAGCTGTGGGATCGCGACCGTTGGAACGAGCACCGACCGACGCTGCTGGGCGGCGTCGCGGAGATCACGGCACGTGTCGACCATCCTGCTTGACATGACCGTCCACATCCCCGTGCTCGCCGGCGAGCTGATCGATGTCTTGTTCGAAAAAGAGGGGCCCAGCTCGCCGGCCTGCGGCCGACTGCGCCACCCTCTAGGTCCGCAGCCAGGGCAGGTCGCGATCGACTGCACCTTCGGCGGCGGCGGCCACGCGCGCCTGGTCGCCCAGCGCCTGGGCGCGGGCGGGACGCTGGTGGCGATCGACCGCGACCCCGTCGCCGAGGAGCGCTTCGCCGAGCTGGCCGAGGAGCTGCCGTGCACGGTGCGCTTCATCCGCGGCGACTACGCCGAGGCGCTGGAGCTGCTCGCACAGGAGGGGTTGCGCGCGGACAGCGTGTACTTCGACCTCGGCATGTCCTCGATGCAGGTGGACACGCGCGAGCGTGGCTTCTCCTATTCATACGACGCGCCCCTTGACATGCGCATGGATCCCGAGCAGGAGCTCGACGCGCGCGAGATCCTCGCCACCTGGGATCAGCGCCGTCTGGCGGGGATGCTGCGCGAGCTCGGCGAGGAGCGCCACGCCGGCGCAATCGCCCGCGCGATCGTGCGCCGCCGCGAACGGGAGGGCGCCGATTCGATTCGCACCACGCAGGAGCTGGTGGAGATCGTCAACTCGGCGATCCCCGCCCCTGCGCGCTTCGCCGGGGGGCATCCCGCCAAGCGGGTCTTCCAGGCGCTGCGGATCGCGGTTAACGACGAGCTCGAGCAACTCGATCGCGGGCTGCCGCTGGCATGGGAGCTGCTACGCGAGGGGGGGGTGCTGGCCGGCATCTCCTTCCACTCGCTGGAGGACCGGCGCGTGAAGCGCTTCATGGTCGCCCGCGCGCGGGGCTGCATCTGCCCGCCCGACCTGCCCGTGTGCGCCTGCGGGCGCCAGCCGCAGGCCGCGCTGCTCTCGCGCCGCGCGATCGTCCCTTCCGCGGGCGAGCTCGCCCACAATCCCCGGGCCTCCTCGGCGCGCCTGCGGGCCGCGCGGAAGCTGACCGACGATCCGGGAGGCGCGCAATGACTCCGCCTCCCGCGGCAGCCGCCCTGCCGGGTCACGTCGTACGGCCCGGGCGCACGAGGCAGCGGGCGCGAACGCTGCCGCCGCGACGCATCTCGGGGCCCGCCAAGCGCTTCGTCCCCGTGCCGCATCTCCCCGATCGCCTACTCGATCGGCTGATCGGCGGTCGCGCATGGATCGCCGTGATCGCGTTCGCGCTGATCGGGATCGTCGGGATGCAGTTGTGGGTGGTGAAGTTGGGGGTGGGGATCGGCCGCGCGGTCGAGCACACGCAGCTGCTGCAGCAGGAGAACTCGGTGCTCTCCGCCGAAGACTCGGCGCTCTCCTCGGGAGAACGCGTCGAACGGCTGGCGCTCGCCAAGGGCATGGTGCCCGCGTCGCCGGCGGCGCTGCACTTCGACACCTTGCGTGGCCCGCTCGACGCGCGGCTAGCGGCGGCGGCGCTGGCGAAGCCGATCCAGGCGCCGGTGGGCGGCTCGACCGCGGCCGGTGGTGCGGCGAGCACGGAAGCGAGCGCGAGCACCGCCGGTACCGAAGCGAGCTCGAAGCGGTGCGGGTACCGAAGCGAGCCCGAGCACCGTGGGTAGCGAACCAAGCTCGAGCATCGGCACCGGCGTGGCGTCGAGCTCGACGACCGCCGCCGGCAGCGAAGCGACGTCCACTCAGCCAACCGCGCCGGAAACGACCGCTTCGCAGGCGCCCACCCCGGCGGCGGCGGAAGCGGTACCCACAGCGACCGGTGGCTCCACCGAAGCGGCGAGTGCGCCGAGCGGCGCCGGTGGCGGGACGCAGGCTGCTCCGGGGGGCTAGCTCTCTGTGGTGAGTATGCAGAAGCGCATCGGGGTGCTGTTCGCGGTGTTCTTCGGGCTGCTGGCGATCGCGGCGGGGCGCACCCTGTATCTCGGCGTGCTGCACAGCGCGGCGTTGCGCAGGGACGCCAATACGCAGCAGGTGACGGTCGAAGAAGTGCCGGCCCCGCGGGGGACGATCACCGATCGTCGCGGGACGGTGCTGGCGATCTCCGAACCAGCGGATGACATCTCGGTCGACCCGTACCTGGTGAAGGCGGACCCCAATCTGACGAAGGGGCTGCTCGGCGCGGCTGAAGAGCTGGCCCCGCTGGTGGGAAGCTCGCAGGCGACGGTGCTCAGGGATCTGAACGAGCAGAGCGGCTTCGTGTATCTCGCGAAGGCGCTGCCGGCGGCGCAGGCGAAGGCGGTGATGGCGCTCCACATTCCCGGCGTGTCGGGCACCCCGACGATGCGCTTGGTGTATCCCCGCGACACGCTCGCGGCGCAGGTGTTGGGGATGATGGGCGAAAATGGCGGCCTGTCGGGGTTGGAGTACGCCGACAACACGATCCTGCAGGGGAAGGCCGGCCAGCGGCGGGTGGTGAGCGATGCGCACGGCCAGCCGATCTCGATCTCCGATGTTCACCGTGAGGTGCCGGGAGCCCAGCTGAGGCTGACGGTGGACGCCGACATCCAGCAGCGCACCGAAGCGGTGTTGAGCGCAGTGGGAAAAGTGTTTCACCCCAAAGATGCCACTGCGATCGTGATGCAGCCGAATACCGGCGCGATCCTCGCGATGGCGAGCTGGCCGCAGCTGAGCCTCGACGAGCCCCCGACCTCCAAGGGCGCACTCGAAGCGGCGCTGGAGAACCGGGGTGTGAGCTTCAACTACGAACCGGGCTCGACCTTCAAGGTGGTGGCGGTGTCGGGCGCGCTGCAGAAGGGGCTGATCACACCCAACACCGAATTTGACATCCCCGATCAGATTCAGGTCGCCAACCGCACGATCCACGATGCGGAGGAACACCCCGAAGAGATGCTCACCACCGGGCAGATCCTCGCGCAGTCGAGCAACGTGGGGGCGATCACGATCGGCAAACTGGAGGGTGAAGACACCTTCAACGAATGGGTTCACAAATTTGGCTTCGGGACGCGGACCGGCGTGGATCTGCCCGGCGAGGAAACCGGGAAGGTGCTGAATCCAAGTGAATACTCCGGCTCCTCGATGGGCAACCTGCCGATCGGGCAGGGCGAGCTGGTGACACCGATTCAGATGGCGAGCGCGTATGCGGCGCTTGCCAACGGCGGTATCCTGCGCACGCCGCACGTCGTGGCGGCGGTAAACGGCCATCCCACCGAGCTGCCGCGGGGGCACCGCATCATGTCGGCGAGCGTCGCCGCGCAGGTGCGCCAGATGCTGCGCGGGGTGCTGGCGCCCGGGGGCACGGCGAGCGAGGTGTCGGTGCCCGGGTATACGCTCGCAGGCAAGACCGGCACCGCCAGCAAGGTGGACCCGGAAACCGGGGAATACTCGGAAACGGCCTACGTGGCCTCGTTCATCGGCTTCGCACCGGCATCTGACCCGAAGCTGCTGTGCGCGGTGATCGTCGACGAACCGCAAGACGGCTCGATTTACGGTGGCACGGTCGCCGCACCCGCGTTCGGCCAGATCATGGACTTCGCGCTGCCCTACCTTGGCATCCCGCCGGGGTAGGTGGGTCTGCGGCTATGAGGGTCTGACCCCGTGCTGCGCTGGCCTCACGCCTCGTAACTCAACAGCGCGTGCGTATCGTGCGGCGCGAGCCGCTCGCGTCCCCGCAGGAATGCCAGCTCTACCAGGAAGCCGCAACCAACGACCTCGCCGCCCAACTGCTCCACCAGCTCGCACAGCGCCGCCGCGGTGCCGCCCGTGGCAAGCAGGTCGTCGTGGACGAGCACCCGCGTGCCTCGCCCGATCGCGTCGGTGTGCAGCTCCAGCTGGTTGGTGCCGTACTCGAGCAGGTACTCGGCGCTGATCGTCTCATACGGCAGCTTGCCCGGCTTGCGCGCCAGCACGAACCCCGCGCCGAGCTCCAGCGCGAGCGCCGGCCCGAGCAGGAAGCCGCGGGCCTCGGCGGCGACGACGCAGTCGGCGCGCAGCGGTCGCGCGTACTCCGCCAGGCCGCGCACCGCCAGCGCGAGGGCGTGCGGGTCGGCCAGCAGCGGCGTGATGTCCTTGAAGAGGATCCCCGGCCGCGGGAAGTCGGGTATGTCGCGAATCAGCGCGCGCAGCCGCTCGGTGGTGTCGGTCGCCGCATCTGAGCTGTGCACATGCTCATGGTAAAGACGCCGCAACCAAACAAGAACGAGACTCAATCTCATTTGGTGGGCACCAGGAGGCGGGCGGTAGACTCCTCAGCAGCCGATGGAGACGCCGCTCGAACACTTCGACGTGCTGATCGTCGGAGCCGGCCTCTCCGGGATCGGCGCCGGCGTTCATCTGCAGCGGGACTGCCCCGGGCGCAGCTACGCGATCCTCGAGGCCCGCGAGCGCATCGGGGGCACCTGGGATCTCTTCCGCTACCCGGGCATCCGCTCGGACTCGGACATGTACACGCTGGGCTACTCCTTCAAGCCATGGGAGGAGACCAAGGCGATCGCCGAGGGCGAGTCGATCCTCGGCTACATCGAGCAGACCGCGCGCGAGCACCGCATCGACGAGCGGATCCGCTTCAACCATCGCGCGGTGCGCTCCGAATGGAGCTCGGCCGAAGCGCGCTGGACGGTGGAAGCGGAGCGCGGGGACACCGGGGAGACCGTCCGGCTCACCTGTGGCTTCCTGCTGATGTGCAGCGGCTACTACCGCTACGACGAGGGCTACACGCCCGAGCTCCCAGGCGCCGAGCGCTTCGCCGGGCAGATCGTGCACCCTCAGCACTGGAGCGAGGAGATCGACTACGCGGACAAGCGCGTGGTGGTGATCGGCAGCGGCGCGACTGCGATCACGCTCGTCCCGGCGATGGCTGGCAGCGCGGCGCACGTCACGATGCTGCAGCGCTCGCCCAGCTACGTCGTATCGCTGCCGGCGGAAGACCGGATCGCAAACGCCCTGCGCGGCAAGCTGCCGGCGAAGACGGCGTATGAGATCGTGCGCTGGAAGAACGTGCTGCGCACGATGGCGAGCTTCCAGCTTGCGCGGCGCTGGCCATCGGCGATGAAGTCGCTGTTGCGCAAGGGGCTCGAACGGCAGCTGCCGCCCGGGTATGACATCGACACCCACTTCAAGCCCCGCTACGACCCATGGGACCAGCGCCTGTGCCTGGTGCCCGATGGCGATCTCTTCAAGGCGATCGGCTCGGGGCGCGCCTCGGTGGTGACCGATCACATCGAGAGCTTCACCGAGCGAGGCATCCGGCTGGCATCCGGGGCCGAGCTGGAGGCCGATCTGGTGGTCACCGCCACCGGACTGAACCTCGTGATATTCGGCGGCATGGAGATCGCAGTCGACGGCCGCGAGGTGGATCCTGCGCAGACGATGAGCTACAAGGGCATGTTGCTCAGCGACGTGCCCAACCTCGCGCTGACCGTGGGCTACACCAACGCGTCGTGGACGCTGAAGTGCGACCTCACCTGCGAATACGTGTGCCGGCTACTCAACCACATGGCGGCGCACGGGTACGACGTGTGCACCGCGCGCCGCGACCCCACGGTGGGGGAGCTGCCGTTCATCGACTTCTCCTCTGGATACATCCTGCGGGCGATCGAGCAGTTCCCGAAGCAGGGCGCGAGGGCGCCATGGCGCCTGTACCAGAACTACGCGCTCGACATCCTCAGCCTCAAGCGCGGCGCGATCGAAGACAATGCGCTGGAGTTCTCCCGGGCGGGGTCGCCGACGGTCGAGCTCGCGGAGCCGATCGCCGTCTGACGACGGGATTTGCTCGGTCGATCCGCGTACCGTAGCTGCATGGGCGTGCGACCCGTAAGACCTTCCAGCCACGCTTGATCGGCAGTCGGGAGACCGGAGCGGTTGGTGCGCACGACCCCACCGCGCGGCGGGATGCTATCTTCGGCTGGGGGTGGGATTTGGTGTGATTTCGATCGAGGCGGGACACCCAAATAGGCAGAGTCCACGGACTGGGACGGAGTGGGCGACGCTGACCGTCGCGGTTGCTCAGGTGTGCCGCTCATCGCTCGCGAATAAAGCCTTCCTCGCGCCCCGGCTTGCGGCCATAGCGGTCGCTGTCGCGCTGGGTCTGCCCGCGGTTGCGAGCGCCTCGGTTTCGCCGCTGCCCGAATCCGATTACACGACGCGCCCGCTCTGCGGGCCCCCCGCACTCGGCGAAGCGACCTGTCTGGCGACGATGCTCGTCCCGGTGACAGCGGCAGCGCGTGCGCGCAACCATCCGCTAGGGATGGCGAGCAGCCAGACCACCTTGCGTATCCCCAGGTCGGGCGCCTACGGCCTGACTCCGAACGACCTGCGCAGCGCCTACTTCCCCGGCGAACGTCCCGAAGAGCCCGTGGGGGAACCGCAGACGATCGCGCTGGTGGACGAGTACGACGATCCCGAAGCTGAATTCGATCTGCGTGTATATTCCGAAAAATTCGGGCTGCCCGTGCTGCCTCCGTGTAAGAGTGGCGCCGTGAGTGACTGCTTCGAGAAGGTCAACGAACGCGGGGAAACAGGGAACCTGCCGGTCGCCGAGAGTCAAAGGGAAAGAGAAGCGGCCTCGGGGTGGGCAGGGGAGACTTCGATGGACATCGAGGCCGCACACGGCGTCTGCCGCAACTGTCGCATCCTGCTCGTGGAGGCGAGGTACGACCTCGAAGCCGCCGTGAGGACGGCTGAGCAGCTCGGTGCGACGGAGATCTCCAACTCCTGGAGTGTTGCGGCTGGAGGGGAACCGTCAGGTGCGACGGGGATCTCCAACTCCCAGAATGTTGGTGCTGGAAGAGGACCGTCAGGCGCGGCGGAGATCTCCAATTCCTCGATCGAAGGGAACGAAGAAGGACCCTTCGACGACCCGGGGATCGTGATCACCGCCGCCGCCGGCGATTGGGGCTACCTCGACTGGGACGAGGGCAACGAAGCCGCCGGTGGCCTCGACTACCCGGCCTCCTCCCCCGATGTGATCGCGGTTGGCGGCACCGAGCTGACCCTGACGGCGACGGGCGCGCGCGCGAGCGAGACGGTGTGGAACGAAGGCGCCGGCGAAGAAAAGGACGTCACAGGCGGGGGCTGTAGCCCGGTGTTCTCCGCTCCTCCCTGGCAGACGGCGGTGCCCGACTGGGCCGCAGTCGGCTGCGGCACCGGCGCGCAGGCCAAACGCGCGGTCGCCGATGTCGCCGTGGACGGCGCTCCCTACACCGGGGCGGCGATCTACGACTCGGTGCCCTACGAATATGCACCGGGTGAGACGGTCGTGCCCGGTTGGGTGACGGTCGGTGGCTCGAGTCTCTCTTCCCCGATCGTCGCCGCCCTGTTCGCGCTCGTCGGCGGGGCGCACGGAGTCGAACATCCCGCCACGACGCTCTACTCCCACCTGGGCGGCGCGTCGCTGTACGACGTCACCTCGGGGGGCGACGGCAAGTGCGACGGCATCTACGGGAAAGGCTGCGAAGGCTCCATGTCGCCGCTCTCCCCGCTGGACTGCGGCGAACGGGTGCTGATCTGCAACGCCGGAGCAGGCTACGACGGCCCGAGCGGCGTCGGCGCACCGGCCAGCCTCGCCGCCTTCGAAGCAGGGCCCGAAGCAGAACACGCCAAGCGGGTCGCGGTGCGGGAAGCCGCCGCCAAGAAAGCCGAAGAAGAACAGCAGGCAGTGGAAAAGAAAGCCGCTGAAGAACGAAGGGCCGCCGAACGCAAAGCCGCGGAAGAACGACAGAAAGCCGCGGAAGAACGGAAAATCGTCGAAGAACGACTGGCCGCCGAACGCAAGCCCGAAGAAGAACGGAAAGCCGCTGAAGAACAGAAAGTCGCCGAACAGAAAGCCGAAGAAGAACGGAAGGCCGAAGAAGCCAAGCGGGCGGCGGAAGCGAAGGCCAAGGAAGAACGGATAGTCGCGGAAGAACGGAAGGCTGCCGAACAGAAGCTAGAAGAGGAACAGCAGGCCAAACGGGACGAAGAAGAACTGCGAAAGACCTTCGAAGCGAACGGGCTCTTGGGCAAGGGCAAGGACAGCTCCGCGGGAGGCAGGACGGTCCGTCTCTCCAGCTTGGCGCTCACCGCCCGCGCGAGCGCAGCGATCGCCCGGGGCCTGCCGGCGCTCTCGCAGGTGACCTTCGCCTTCGATCTGAGTGGCCCTACGCGCATACAAGCCACGCTCTCACGGCTGCTCACGACGCACCACGGACATGCGCGCTGGGTCGCTGCCACGGGCGCGCTTACGATCGCCGCTGAGCAGGGCCGCAACAGCGCCCATCTGCGGGGCAGCACCACGCTCACACCAGGGTCCTATCGCCTCAAGCTCGCACCCGCGCACGGCGCGGCCCGGTCGCTCGAGTTCACGTTGGCCGTTGCGACTCACTCGCGTGCCGGCGGTTGATGCTGCGGGGCGCTGAGACTCACCCGCAGCTGCCGGTCGAGGCCCGCCCTGTGACGAGGCCGCGTCGGGGGCCGAAACTAGACTCAGGATGGATGCAGAGGCGGCGTGCGCGCAGATGACACCGGCGAGCCCGGCGATGAGGCTGGCGGAGCTGGTCCCCGCCTGTCCGAATGTGAGCGGACCGATCGAAGATCGGCCAGCGGGCGATGCTGCCGAGGTGGAGATCGCAAGCCTCGCGTATGACAGCCGCAGGGTGCTGCCGGGCGCGCTGTTCTTCTGCGTACGGGGCGAGCACAGCGACGGGCACGACCACGCCGCGCAGGCGGTGGGGGCGGGAGCCGCCGCGCTGGTGGTCGAGCGGCTGCTTGGGCTGGGGGTGCCCGAGGTCACCGTGGAGTCGGCCCGCGCGGCGATGGGGCCGGTGGCGGCGCGCTTCTACGGGGACCCGACCGCGGAGCTGCAGGTGGTGGGGGTGACGGGCACCAACGGCAAGACCACGACCGCGTTCCTGGTGAGGGCGCTGCTGGAGGCGAGCGGCAGCCGGTGCGGCCTGCTGGGAACGGTGACGTCGATCGTCGGCGGCGAGCAGCGGGCCGCGCAACGCACGACTCCCGAGGCGATCGACCTGCAGGCCGACTTCCGTGCGATGCTCGACGGCGGCGAGCGGGCGTGCGCGATGGAGGTCTCCTCGCACGCGCTGGCGCTGGGGCGCACCGACGGGGTGCGCTTCGCGGCCGCGATCTTCACCAACCTGACGCAGGACCACCTCGACTTCCACGGCACGATGGAGGAGTACTTCCAAGCCAAGCGGGGGCTGTTCGTGCCCACCCCACCGGGCGTGAGCGTGATCAACCTCGACGATCCGTATGGACGGCGCCTCGCGGCCGAACTGCCCGATGCGGTGACGTTCGCGATCGAGCACGAGGCGCAATACCGAGCGCACGACCTGCGGGTAGGACATGACGGCTGCCGCCTGCGGCTGGAGACTCCGTGGGGCACACGTGCACTGTCGCTGCCGCTGCGGGGTCAGTTCAACGTGGCGAACGCGCTGGGGGCCCTCGCCGCCGTGCACGCCCTAGGTGGGAAGCTCGACACACTCGTGGAGGCGCTCGAACGTGGGGTGCGCGTGCCGGGACGGATGGAGCCGGTCGATGAGGGCCAGGAGTATGCGGTGCTGGTGGACTACGCCCACACGCCGGATTCGCTCAAGAACGTGCTGGGAACTGCTCGCGAGTTGACCGGCGGGCGCGTGATCTGCGTATTCGGGGCAGGGGGAGATCGCGACACGGGCAAGCGGGCGTTGATGGGCGAGATCGCGGCGCGGGGGGCGGACGTGGTGGTGGTGACCTCGGACAATCCCCGCTCCGAGCAGCCGGAGGCGATCATCGCGCAGATCGTGGAGGGCGCCGCGGCGGCGCGGCCGGTGGGCGCTCCCAAGATCGCAGTCGAGCCCGATCGGCGCAAGGCGATCCAGTGCGCAGTGGAGGCCGCGCGTCCCGGGGATGTGGTGCTGATCGCGGGCAAGGGCCATGAGCAGGGCCAGGAATTCGCCGCGGGCCGGGTGGTGCCGTTCGACGACGTGGCAGTGGCGCGTGAGGCGCTGCGTGCGCGCCGCGCACAAGCGGCGGGAGCGACGGCGTGACCGGGTGGGGCGTCGAGCGGATCGCGACGGCGGCGGGGGCGCGTGTCTCGCGGGTACGAGACGGAGCACCACGCCGTGTGGTGATCGACTCACGCGAAGCGCAGCCCGGTGACCTGTTCGTGGGCTTGCGTGGAGAGCACGTGGACGGGGGGGACTACGCGGAGCAGGCATTGCGTGCCGGGGCGTGGGGTGTGCTGGTGGCGCCGGAGTACGCGGAAGCACTCGTCCGGGGGGCATCGGCGATGCAGACGCGGACACAGACACAGGCGACTGCAGAGGTGGGCGGCGCCGTGCTGACGCACCCCGACCCGCTCACGGCGATGCAGTCGCTGGCCCACGAGTGGCGCAAGGCGCTCGGAGAGGAGGGGGCCAAGGTGGTGGGGATCACGGGCTCGACCGGGAAGACCTCGACGAAGGACATCCTCGCGGCGCTGCTGAGCGGTGCGCAGGAGGAGCTGGGTGGCCCCACGGTGGCGAGCAAGGCGAACCTCAACACCGAGATCGGGCTACCGCTGAGCGTGCTGGCGGCGCCCGCGGGCACCAAGGCGCTGGTGCTGGAGATGGCGATGCGCGGGAGTGGGCAGATCGCGGAGCTGACGGCGATCGCGCAGCCGGAGGTGGGGGTGATCGTGAACGTGGGCCCGGTGCACCTGGAGCAGCTGGGCACGATCGAGGGGGTGGCGGCCGCGAAGGCCGAGCTGATCGCTGGGATGGCGCCCGGGGCGACGGTGGTGGTGCCGGCGGGGGAGCCGCTGCTGGAGTCCCACCTGCGTGCCGACCAGCACACGGTGACGTTCGGCGAGGGCGGCGACGTGGAATTGGTGGGGCGCGCGGCGAATGGTGAGGTGACGATCCTCGATCGCACGTACACAGAGGGGGCGAGCGGAAGGCGCACGAGCGGAGCGAGCCCGGGCGGCGCGCACCGCGGTGGTGCCGACCACGCGCACCGGGGCGAGCGCATCACGGTGCGGCCGTCGTTCGCGCAATCCCATAACCTGCGCAACCTGCTGGCGGCGACGGCCGCGGCGCGCGCGCTCGGCGTCACCCCGCGGGGGAGGCTGGAGGTCGAGCTCTCGGCGCTGCGCGGCGAACGGGTGGCGCTGGCAAACGGAATCGTGCTGATCAACGACTGCTACAACGCCAACCCGATGTCGATGCGCGCCGCGCTCGACGATCTCGCCGCGAGTGAGGGGAACCGCCGGGTGGCGGTGCTGGGCGACATGCTCGAGCTGGGTCGCGAGGAGCGCCGGCTGCACCGCGAGATCGGCGCGTACGCCCGCGCGCGCGGGGTCGATCTGCTGCTCACGGTCGGCCCGCGAGCGAGTGAGATGGGGAAGAAGGAGGAGGAGGGGGCTGTTTACTCCGTGCCCGACGCCGCCGCGGCGGCGGAGCTGCTGAGGGGGCTGCTGCGCGAAGGCGATGTCGTGCTCGTGAAGGGCTCGCGCGGCATGGAGTTGGAGCGGGTCGCACAGGCGCTCGTCGCGGAGCCCGGTGGCCAGCTGGGGTCGGATACCGCGGGAATCGGCCGGGCAGGCATGGGTGCGCCGGGGGCCGGGGCTGCGACGGCCCGGCACGCGCTCGGGCAGGACGGGAGAGGCTGAATGGGGCGCGTCCTGATCGGAGGGACGGCGGCGCTGCTGATCTGCATCTTCCTCAGTCCGAAGTTCATCGCGTTCCTGCGCCTGCGCGAGTTCGGCCAGCACATCCGCGAGGAGGGTCCCGAGGGGCACCGCGAGAAGGCGGGGACGCCGACGATGGGCGGCGTAATCATCTTCATCGCGGTGGCGATCCCGTTCCTGATCCTCGCCGGCTACGAATGGCGCGCGCTGGGGGTGTTCGGCACGGCGCTGGCGTGTGCGCTGCTGGGCTTCGCCGACGACTACACCAAGATCGTGCGCCGCCGCTCGCTGGGCCTGCGGGCGCGTACCAAGCTGGCGGTGACGATCGCGATCTCGCTCGCGCTGTGGTATGTGGCGACCCACGAGGCCCACCTGCAGAGCACGCTGCGATTGCGCTTCGTCGACTACACGGTCGATCTGGGCCCCTTCTACCCGCTGTTGATCTACCTGGTAGTCGCCGGCACGACCAGTGCGGTCAATCTCACCGACGGCCTCGACGGCCTGGCGGCGGGCTGCGCGGCGATCGTGCTGCTGGCGTACATCGGTATCACGTTCATCACCTCCGAGTACAACGTCTCCAACCAGTACGAGCTCTCGATGCTCGCCGCCTGCCTGGTGGGGGGCTGTATCGGCTTCCTCTGGTTCAACGCCTTCCCGGCGACGATCTTCATGGGCGACACCGGCGCGCTCGGGCTCGGCGGGGCGATCGCGGGCCTGGCGGTGATGACCAAGACTGAGGTGCTGCTGATCCTGCTCGGCGGGATCTTCGTGTTCGAGGCGCTGTCGGTGGTGATCCAGGTGGCGTACTTCCAGTGGCGCCACAAGCGCGTCTTCCTGATGGCGCCGATTCACCACCACTTCGAGCTGCGCGGCTGGTCGGAGACGAAGATCATCCTGCGCTTCTGGATCATCGCCGCGATCTGCTGCGCGATCGGCTTCACGATCTACCGCCAGAGCCTTGGGTGAGGTCGAGCCGTCCGGCACGATGAGGCCGTCGTCCCTGAGCCCCGGCCTCGACGCAGGTACGAGTGCCAGGTGGGGGAGGCCCGTGCTGTGAGCCCCCGTCCACCGATTCCCCCGGATCCCTATCTGATCGTGGGCCTGGCCCGTTCGGGTGAGGCGGCGGCGCGTATGCTGCGCGAGCGCGGGGAGGAGGTGGTCGGCGTGGATGCAGGTGCCCCACCGGGAGCGCAGGCGCTGACGGCGCAAGGAGTCGAGCTACACCTGCATGACGACGGTCTCACTCAGCTGGAGCGGGTGGGCGCCGTGGTCAAGAGCCCGGGGGTGCCGGCGCAGGCAGCCGTCATCGCCGCGGCCCGCACCCGCGGCCTGCCCGTGCTCGGCGAGCTGGAGCTGGCGTGGCGGCTGCTGCCCAACGACTTCGTCGCGGTGACCGGCACCAACGGCAAGACCACGACGGTGGAGCTGATCGGCCACATCCACCGCGTGGCGGGCCTGCCGGTCGCGGTCGCCGGCAACGTCGGCACGGCCCTGAGCAGCCTGGTCGGCAAGCTGGATGAGCACGCCACGATCGTCTGCGAGGCATCCTCCTTCCAGCTGGAGGACACCCTCGCGTTCGCCCCGCGGGCGGCGGTGCTGCTCAACATGACCCCCGACCACCTCGACCGCCACGGCACGCTCGAGGCCTACCACGCGGCGAAGCTGAGGATCTTCGCCAACCAGGGGGAGGGAGACGTGGCGGTGCTCCCGGCGGGGCTGTCGGAGATCCCGCTCCGCCCGGGGGTGCGCCGGGTGTGCTTCGGGGATGGTCGGGAGGCCGAGTGGGTGCTGAGTGACGGTCGCATCTGGTGGCAGGACGAGCCGTTGCTGGAGACCGCGGAGCTGAGTTTGCGCGGCGAGCACAACCACCAGAACGCGATGGCGGCAGCGGCGGTGTGCCTCGCGCGCGGGATCGACCCCGACGCGGTGCGCGAGGGCCTGCGCACGTTTGCGGGAGTGCCCCACCGCCTGCAGGAGGTGGGCACTCGCAAGGGGGTGCTGTACGTCAACGACTCGAAGGCGACCAACGTCGCAAGCACGCGCGTCGCCCTGCGGGCATTCCCAGAGGGCGGCGTCCACCTGATCCTCGGCGGCCAGGGCAAGAGCCAGGACTTCGCCCCGCTGCGCGACGACGTGTCGGCGAGCTGCCGCGCGGTATACGTGATCGGCGAAGACGCCCCCCTGATTGCCGCGGCGCTGGAGGGCGTGGCGGGTCGAGGCAGGGGGGCAGTGCCGGGCCGTGCAACGGCACCCGAGGGCAAGGCGATACCGCTGTACGAATGCGGCGACCTGGGACGTGCCGTGGCGGCAGCGAGCGTGGCGGCGAGCCCGGGTGAGACGGTGCTGCTCTCCCCGGCCTGCGCCAGCTTCGACCAGTTCGCCGACTTCGAGGCGCGGGGCGAGCGGTTCTTGAAGCTGGTCGGGGAGATCGTGTAGACTCCGAGGTGGTATGGGGTTGATGATACGTCCGACGACGTACACGAAGGGGGGTCTGGGTTGATGCGCCGTCCACTGCATTGGTTGATCGCGGTTGCGGGAGCCGCGTTGGTCTTTGCCGTGCTGCCAGCCGCGGCGCTCGCCGCCTCGCAGCCGTCGATCGAATGGACCGGCGCCTGGAGCCTCACGACGACCGACGCGACAGTCGGAGCGGGGATCGACGTCGAAAACCTGGAACACGGTGCCTACTACCAGTTCCAGGTCGTAACGAACACGAGCGAATACCTGTCCGAAATCGCCTGTCCTCCGCGAGCGAAGCTCAAAGGGACCGACGGATGCGGTCCCGGCCCCGAAGTCGAAGGTGCGCTGCCGATCGGCTTCATTCCAAGTGACACGGCGGGGCCGGAGAGGACTGAATCTGTCAGCCTCGACCTGGCCAGCGCGGGCATGACGCTGAAACCGGGCACGACCTACCACTACCGCGTGCTCGCGGCCAGGAGGGTGCAGACCGAAGATACCCTCCAATGGGAACCACCGGTGGTCGTCGGCCCCGACCAGACGTTCACGACGCCCGCCGCTGAAGCGCCGACGGTCGAAGCCGAGTCCGCCTCGCATGTGACCTCGACCGACGCGACGCTGGAAGCGACGATCAACCCGCAGGCCGCTGAACGAGGGGCTCTCTACCAGTTCCAGCTCGTCACCGAACCGAGCAATTATCTAGCCGAATTCACCTGCCCGGCTGCGCATCAAGTGTTCTGTGCGTTGGAGCGGCCCAGCAAAGAAGGCGAAGAAGGTTTGCCGCTCGGCACGACCCACGCTGGTGTCAGCGGACAGGGAGTCAACCTAGACCTCGCTCACGCGGGGGTGACGCTGAAGCCAGGCACCACATATCACTACCGGGTCATCGCGGCCCGCTTCCAGCAGGAGGAAGAGGGACCTGGCTGGGAGGGCCCGATCGTGTATGGACCCGACGAGACGTTCACCACGCCTCCGGCGAATGGGCCCGTGATCGAATCGGTGTCGCTCTCGAACCTGACCGCGACCGACGCGACGCTCGAAGCGAAGATCGACACCGAGGGCCAGTCGACCAGCTACGAATTCCAGCTGTGGTCTTCGCCGTGCAGTCACCATGGAGATGGATGTGAACTGCTGATCGACATTCCGCTGCCAACCGGGCTGCTGCTGGGCTCGTTCGTGCCGCAGACCGTGAGCCTCGACTTGAACAGCGTTGGTGTGAAGCTGGAGGGCGGCGAATACGGCTTCTCGCTGGCAGCCGCCAACAAGGAAGGGAGCACCATCAAGAGCGGTGGCGTCTTTGAACCGCCCGAAGAACATGTGGTCGAACCGCTGGGCTCCACGGTCATGCCCACCGGTCTGGCACCCGTCACATCCGTTGGCGGCAGCCAGCCGAGCGGGGCCGGCAGCTCCTCCCCGACGACGCCCGGAACGCTGATCGCCCTCGGCGCCTCCTCGAAAACGGGCGCGGGGACGAGCGGTGGCAAGCCAAAGGCCAAACACAGCAAGCACCACAAGCGCAAGCACCACGGCAAAAAAGCCCCGAAGCGCTCGGCGAAGAGCAAAAAGCAGAAGCGGTAGCCGACCGGCCGGCTGCCGACTTGAGCCCTGCTCAGCGCGGCCAGTCGAGCCGCTGAGCCAACTCCGCTGCGCCGAGGTCGATCAGGCCGCTGCGCTCGATTGGGCGGTACTCCTCGCCGGTGAGCCCGAGCCAGTGGACGGCGCGCTCCCGCGGATCGACGATCAGCACCTCCTCGACGCCGTGGACGGCGTAGAAGGGGAGCTTCTGCCAGGACTCGTCGCCGGGGGAGACAATCTCGATGACCAGCGCGGCGGTCGGGTGCCATGTGCCGGAGCTGCCGGGCCGGTGCAGGGCTCCGTCGGGGACGCGGAAGTCGTGCTCGTCCTCGCCGAGGTTGGACTGGCCGATCAACTCCAGGCCGGCCGCGTCGGCATACGGCCCCAGGAGCCGCATCAGCCGCACTTCGGCCGAGGCGTGTCCGTAGTCCGGGGCCGGAACCATGTGCAGGACACCCTCCCACACCTCGTCGAGACGATCAAGACCGGAGACCCTCCTGCGCTCCTTGAGCGCATCCAACTCGTAGGCGTACGGGTCGAGCACCACGGTGGCCATGAGACAAGGATAGCCCCCGCGCGTCGTCCGGCTCCGCCGCGCGGCGATCGATCAGGCGACCCTGCCCACCCGGCGTCTGTCAGCTGAACGGACTCACCCCATATCGGTCTGCGGCATGTCCCTACAGCAGGTGGGTGAGCCCTCGCGTCCACCGCGGGAGGCTTTCACGCCCCCGCGTCGAAGTGGCTCTGGATGCCATCAGCCGCGCGCGGCGCGAATGCCAAAGCCAAAGCCCAGGGACGGGGCGCACGTGCGCGTCGCTCCAAGCAGCCCGCGGGCACTAAGGCGAAGGCCCGCCAGCAGCCGCTCGAGCACCGCATCCTGCTGACCGCCACGCTGTGCCTGCTGGCGTTTGGGGCGGTGATGGTGTACTCCGCCTCCTCCGCGACGGCGCTGCTGGAAGGGAGCGGCACCGGCAGCGGCTACCTCGTGAAGTTCGTGATCTTCGGGGCGCTGGGGCTGGCGCTGATGCACCACCTCGCGCGCCACGGGATCGCGAAGGTGCAGGACATTGTGGGGCCACTGCTGGTGGTGTCGTTCGCGCTGGTGCTGGCGGTGCACATCCCGCACGTGGGGGTCAGCATCAACGGCGCGCGCCGCTGGATCGGGCCCAGCATCTTCCAGTTCGAGCCCGCCGAGCTGCTGAAGCTCGCGCTGGTGCTGTACTCCGCCACGCTGCTGGCGCGCAAGCCGAAGCGCGTGCACGACTTGCGTGCGCTCTGCCGGCCGCTGCTGACGGTCGTCGGCGCCGCCTGCCTGCTGGTCGCCACCGAGCCGGACATCGGCACCGCGCTGGTGATCGCCTTCACCACCTGCGCGCTGCTGGTCGCCGCGGGGATCCCGATGCGCAACCTCGCGATCATCGCCGGCTGCTCACTGGCGGTGGTGGCGCTGTACGCGCTCGCCCGCCCCTACGCCCGCGCGCGGCTGACATCGTTCATCGACCCCTGGGCGCACGCGTCGGGCAGCGGCTTCCAGGCGGTGCAGGGCCAGATCGCGGTCGGCTCGGGCGGCCTGTTCGGGGTCGGCCCGGGCCAGTCGATCCAGAAGGCCTTCTACCTGCCGGAGGCGCAGACCGACTTCATCTTCGCGGTGATCGCCGAAGAGCTGGGCGTGATCGGCGTGTATGCGCTGCTGTTCCTCTACGGCCTGATCGGCTACGCCGGCCTGCGTGCCGCCAAGCGTGCGCGCAGCCTCTACAGCGCGCTGATCGCCGTCGGCATGACCTCGCTGATCCTCTCCCAGGCGGTGCTCAACGTGTTCGCGGTGCTCGGCCTCGCGCCGCTCACGGGAGTGCCGCTGCCGTTCGTCTCCTACGGGTCCAGCAGCCTGCTCGTGACGCTGGCCGCGATGGGACTGTTGCTCAATGTGGCCTCCGGCACCAGCGCCCACGTGCGCCCGGTGAGCGAGGGGCGTACGCAGAGCGACGCGCGGAGGCGCAAACCGGCAGGATTGGCTGGTGAGCGCAACGCCGAGCAGGATCGTGATCGCCGCCGGGGGAACCGCCGGGCACGTGGTGCCGGCGCTGGCGGTGGCTGACGCGCTGCGGGCGCGCGGCGCGGAGGTGACGTTCATTGGTGGCGAGCGCGCCGAGGCGCAGCTGGTGCCGGCGGCCGGATATCCGCTGCACACGATCGCCGTCGCCGGCCTCGACCGCCGCAACCCGCTGCGCGCGGCGCGCGCGCTGGTGCTGGCAGTGAGGGCGTTCGTGCGTGCGCGCGCGCTGCTCGGGCAGCTGCGACCGGACGCGGTGATGGGGGGAGGCGGCTACGTCTCCGCGCCCGTGGGGCTGGCGGCGCTGACGCGGCGCATCCCGCTGGTGCTCACCGAGGCCGACAGCCACCTCGGCCTTGCCAACCGAGCGCTCGCCCCGTTCGCGCGGCGGGTGTGCCTGGCGTTCCCGCCCGCCGAAGCCCCCTCCGACGCCGAGTCTCGCGCGACTGGAGCAGCCGTCGGCGAGGGAGCAGCGGCCGGCGGGAGGTCGAGGCGGCGCCCGCTCGCACGGCGGCGTTGCACCCGTGGGCGTGCGGGAGGCCGCTACCGGGTCACCGGCCGCCCGATCCCGCCACCCCACGAGGATCGCGCCGCGGCGCGCGGGCGCGGTTGGGGATCGAGCCGGGCGAGACCTGCGTGCTTGTGTTCGGCGGCTCGCTGGGCGCCCGCTCGATCAACCTCGCCGCGATCGAGGCGTACTCCGGGGCCACCTTCCACGTGCTGCACATCTGCGGGCGGCGCGACCACCCGGAGCTCGTGGCGCTGCCGCGGCCGCAAGGGTATGACCTGCGCGAGTACCTGGACCTCGCCGAGTTCGCTCGAGGCGCTCGCCGCCGCCGACCTGGTGGTAGCCCGCGCGGGCGGCTCGCTGTTCGAGGTCGCCGCCCACGGGCGCCCCGCGATCCTGATCCCCTACCCGCACGCAGCCGCCGACCACCAGGCGGCCAACGCCCGCTGGATGGAGCAGGGCGGCGCCGCCGTGGTGATGCCCGACGGCGAGCTTTCCGCCGCACGCTTGGCGCGCGAGACGGCCGCGCTGCTGGCCGACCCCCAGCGGATGCGCACGATGGCGGCCGCGGCCCGGCGGCTCGCGCGGCCCGACGCCGCCGAGGCGGTAGCGGGGGAGCTGCTGGAGGCCGCACGGGGATGAGCGCGTTGGCGGAAGGGTGGAGTTGGAGTGGGTGGAGTGAGGTTGGGAGGGGTTGGTGGGTGTGCGCGCGGCGCTGGTTGGTGGGCCGGTGGAGTGAGCGCGGGGAGGCGTGCGTACGATGAGCGCGCCGTGGAGCGGGCGGCGCCTGCACTTCGTCGGTGTTGGCGGCGCGGGGATGAGCGGCTATGCGCGCGCCGCGCACGCGCTGGGGGCGCAGATCAGCGGCTCCGACCGCGCCGACTCCCCCTACCTGGAGCGCCTGCGCGCGGACGGCGTGCTGGAGGCGAGCATCGGCCACGACGCCGCCAACGTGCCCGCCGGCGAGGATGTGGAGGTCGTCTACTCAAGCGCCGTGCCCGCCCGAGAGCCCCGAGCGGGCGGCGGCGCGCGAGCGGGGGTTGCGCGAGCGGCCCCGCGCGGAGCTGCTGGGCGAGCTGAGCGCGCTGCGGCGCACGATCGCGGTGGCGGGCACGCACGGCAAGACGACGACCGCGTCGATGCTCGTGCACATCCTGCGCGCCGCCGGCGCCGACCCTGGCTGGCTGGTGGGCGCGCCAGTCGGTGGCGGTCTGCCCAACGCGCACTGGGGCGAGGGCGAGTGGCTGGTGGTGGAGGCCGACGAGTCCGACCGCTCGATGCTCACCCTCGACGTGGAGGTCGCGGTGCTCACCAACGTGGAGCTCGACCACCACGCGAGCTTTGCCTCGCTGGCGGAGCTGCGCGCGGCCTTCCGCGCGTTCCTCGCGCTCGCGCGCGGCGCCGTCGTCGTGTGGGATCGCCCTGAGCTGGTTGGGCTCGCGCGGGAAGGAGTGTCCGGGGAGGGTGGGGATGGAGTGGCAGTGTCCGGGGAGGGTGAGGATGGGGCGTCCGCGGAGGGTGTGGAGTCGAAGCGCGGCGCTCAGGTGCTCGCCTATGACTTGCCCGCATCCGGCACTCACAGGCGGAGGCTCGCGCTTCCTCTGGCGCAGCCACGAGGTGAGCGTCGGCCGTGCCGGGCGCCCACAACGCGCTCAACGCCGCCGCCGCGCTGGAAGTCGCATCACTCGCCGGGGCCGACCCCGAGCGCGCGATCGCTGGTCTCGCCGGCTTCACGGGCGCGGGCCGGCGCTTTCAGCGGCTCGGCGCCACCGCGGGTGGGGCGGTGGTGTACGACGACTACGCCCACCACCCCACGGAGGTCGCGGCAACCCTGAAGGCGGCACGCACGTTCGAGCCCCGGCGGCTGGTGGCCGTGTTCCAGCCCCACCTCTACTCACGCACGGCGCTGCTCGCGTGGGAGTTCGGGCGAGGCGCTGGCGCTCGCCGATGTGGCGGTGGTGCTCGACGTCTACCCCGCGCGCGAGCGTGCGGAGGACCACCCGGGCGTGAGCGGGCTGCGATCGCGCTCGCCACCGCAGACGCCGCGAGGGGCCGCCCGGTCTACTGGCTGCCGACGTTCGCCGATGCGCGCCGGTCCTGCAGCGGCCTGCTCGGCGAGGGCGACCTCTGCCTGGTGATGGGTGCCGGTGACGTCGATGCGCTGGGGCGCCGTCTGGTGGGTGCTGGTGACGTCGAGGCGCCTGGACGGGGGCTGGTGGAGGGTGCCGGTGACGTTGAGGCGCCCGAACGGGGCCTGGTGGGGGCCGCTGACGATGTGGAAGCCCCCGGGCGCTCTGTGGCGGAGGGGCGCGCAGGTCCGTAGCGCACCGCCGCTCGCGTCCGTGCAGCGGGACTTCCCGCTGGCGCGTCTCGCCACCGTGCGCACGGGGGGCCCCGCGGAGCTGTTCGCGCGCGTTGGCGCGCCGCCACAGCTGCTGGAGCTGCTCGCGTGGGCGCACGCCGCGCAGGTGCCGGTCGCGGTGGTGGGCTCGGGCTCCAACCTGCTGGTCGCCGACGAGGGCGTGCCGGCCTGGTGCTGAAGCTCAAGGGCGAGCTCGCGGAGATCGATCAGGTGGGGGAGCGGGGTCTGCTGTGCGGCGGCGGCGCGCGCCTGCCCGCGGTGGCCGCGTACGCCGCGCGGGCGGGACTGTCGGGGCATCGAGTTCGGCGTCAACATCCCCGGCACCGTGGGTGGCGCGGTGCGGATGAACGCCAACGCCTACGGCGGCGAGCTCGCCCAGACGCTGGAGTGGGTGGAGATCGCGTCGGCGCGAGCGGCATCGAGCGCCGCGAGCCGCGCGACCTCGGGTTTGCCTACCGCAGCTCCAGCCTCGCGCCGGGAGAAGTCGTGGCGCGCGCGTCGTTCGCACTGCTCCCTGCGGCGCCCGAGCAGGTCAAGGCGACGCTCGCGGAGATGCGCGCCCGCCGCCATGAGGCCCAGCCGCAGGGCATCAAGACGTTCGGCTCGACCTTCAAGAACCCCGAGGACCCGAAGGCGGAAAGGGCGCACGGCGGGGCTGCTGCTCTCCGAGGCCGGCTGCAACGGCCTCGCCGTCGGCGGCGCCCGCTTCGCGCCCAAGCACGCCAACTTCATCGAGAACACCGGCACCGCCACCACCGCGGAGATCGTCGCGCTGATGGCCGAGGGCCGCCGCCGCGTGCTGGAGCGCTTCGGCGTGACGCTGGAGCCCGAGGTGCAGACGCTGGGGCCGGTGCGCTGGCCGTGGAAGTAGGGGTTCGCCGGCCGAGGTCGAAGACCGCAGGGTGGATCGCTCCTTCGCCGCCCGCGCTCCGCTCGGCCGCCTCACAGCCCCTGTCGTTTGCGCTCCCACGCGGCGCGAACGCGAAGCGGCTCGGCATCGCCCTCGCCGCCCTGGCGCTGCTCGGCGGCGGCTGGCTGTGGCTGCGCAACTCGCCGCTGGTGTCCGTGAGCACGTCCAGATCGCCGGCGTGCAGGGCCCCGACGCCGCCAGATCGAAGCCGCGCTGAGCGATGCCGCGCACAGGATGACCACGCTGGAGCGTGAACGTGGGCGCGCTGCATGCCGCGGTGGCGCCCTTCCACGTGGTGCGCGGCCTGAGCGTGAGCACGAGCTTCCCGCACGGCTTGCGGATCCACGTGATCGAGCAGCTGCCCGTGGCGGTGCTGAGGTGGGGGGCACACGCACCGCGGTGGCGGCCGACGGGGTCGTGCTCGGGCCCGCCGTGCTCTCGGCTTCGCTGCCCGCGATCGCGCTCGCCGCCGTCGTGACGCTGCCGATCGCCGTCGTCGGGTAGCACGTCGAGGACGCGACTCCGCGCGCCGAGCTGAGCTTGCTGGGCGCCGCTCCGCGGGTGCTGCTGGGCTGGGTGAGCCGCGTATTCGAGGGCCACGAAGGGCTCACCGTGGCGATGCGCACGGGCCTGCTGCTCTACTTCGGCGACGCCACGCGCCCGCACGCGAAGTGGCTCTCCGCCGCTCGCGTGCTTGCCGATCCCTCCTCCGCGGGGGCCACCTACGTCGACGTGCGCGCCCCCGAACGGCCCGCCGCGGGCACCACTTCGGCCGGCGGCCTCGCAGGGGGCGCCGCGCCGGCAGCGCAGGCGAGTGCCTCCGATCCCACCTCCGCCGCGCTCGCCAACACGCTCGCGGAAGCCGTCAGCGGGGACTCCGGCGTCAACACCTCGAGTGCCCCCGCGAGCACCCCCCAGGCGACTCCGCACGGAACCCGCGAGCACGCCCCAGGCGGCCCCACAGGAACCATCGAGCGCTCAGGCGGCGTCCACAGGAACCGTCGAGCGCTCCCAGCCGGCACCTCGCAGGCATCGCCGAGCGCCCCCACCGAAGAACCCTCATCCTCAACTTCAGGCTGAGGCTCTGAAAAAGTCATTCCTCGGGTGGTGGTTGAGAGTCCCGGGATTCTGCAATGGATCCTGCAAAAGTCGTCGCGTGCTGTTGACAGGGCGAAGTTCCCTGCATAACGTGGGCAAATCTGGTTTCCTACAGGAGACCGATTCGTGAACCCTTAACCATTACTCTAGGCTTCGGCGGAAAGCACACAGATCATCATGGAGAGCGGCGTAGGCAGCTACCTGGCAGTGATCAAGGTCGTGGGCGTGGGCGGCGGCGGCACCAACGCGGTGAGCCGCATGGTCGACGCGGGGCTGCGCGGCGTGGAGTTCATCGCCGCCAACACCGACGCGCAGGCGCTCGCGATGTGCGACGCCGACATCAAGCTCAACATCGGCCACGTCTCCACCCACGGCCTCGGCGCGGGCGCCAACCCCGAGGTCGGGTTCGCCGCGGCGGCGGAGTCGCGCGACGACATCAAGGAGGCGCTGAAGGGCGCGGACATGGTGTTCGTCACCGCGGGCGAGGGCGGCGGCACCGGCACCGGCGCGGCGCCGGTGATCGCGGAGATCGCCAAGAACGAGATCGGCGCGCTGACCGTCGGCGTGGTGACGCGCCCGTTCGAGTTCGAGGGCACCCAGCGCGCGCGCTCGGCGAACGAGGGGATCGAGAAGCTGCGCGAGGTCGTGGACACGCTGATCGTGATCCCCAACGAGAAGCTGCTCGCGGTGGTCGAGCGGCGCACCTCGATGCTCGACGCCTTCAAGGAGGCCGACGACGTGCTGCGCCAGGGCATCCAGGGGATCACCGACCTGATCACGATCCCCGGCCTGATCAACCTCGACTTCGCCGACGTGCGCACGATCATGCACGACGCCGGCTCGCGCGCTGATGGGCATCGGCTCCGCCGGCGGGGAGAACCGCTGCGCGGAGGCCGCCAAGATCGCGATCTCCTCGCCGCTGCTGGAAGAGTCCGTGGAGGGCGCCACCGGGCATCCTGCTCAACATCACCGGCGGCAAGGACCTCGGCCTGTTCGAGGTCAACGAGGCCGCCGAGATCATCCAGGACGCGGCCGACAAGGACGCCAACATCATCTTCGGCGCGGTGATCGACGAGAGCCTCGGCGAGGAGGTGCGCGTCACCGTGATCGGCACCGGCTTCGACCACCGTCCGGGCCGCGGCGCGCGCCGCGAGCGCCCCGGAGGCCGGTGGACCGCGGCCCCCGCATCGGCGACCGCGAGCGCTCGTCGCTTGAGATCTCCGACGACGACATCGACGTCCCGCCGTTCCTGCGCTGAGTGCGTGCGCCATACGCCTGGCGGGCCGTGTCGGCAGTGCCTGCCCCGCCGCATGCGTGCCCTCGTGTCACAACCGCCACGGCTCGCGGCCGGCGCGAGACACTCGGTGCGAAGCTGTCGGCGCGGCTGGGAGATGCCCGTGCAGTACACCGGCGTGCGCGACGAGCACATGGCGGTGCGCGAGGGCTGCGGGATCTTCGACGTCTCGCACATGGGCGAGATCGAAACCTCCGGCCCGGGGGCGCTGGCGCTGTTGCAGCGGCTGCTCTCCAACGACGTCGCCGCGATCCCCGTGGGCGGCGCGCAGTACAGCGTGCTCTGCCGCGAGGACGGCGGGGTGCTCGACGACCTCTTCACCTACCGGCTGGGGGCTGAGCGCTTCCTGACGGTGACCAACGCCGCCAACCACGCGCGCGACCTGGAGTGGTGGCGCGCGCACGCCGCTGGGTTCGACGCGCAGGTGCGCGACCGTCTGGAGGACTACGCGATGCTCGCCGTGCAGGGCCCCCGCGCGCGCGAAATCGTGCAGACGATCTCCGACGCCCCGCTGCCTCCGCGGATGAGCCGCTGCCGAACGCATGTTGGGCGGCGCAAGGGTGCTGGTGTGCGGCACCGGCTACACCGGAGAGGACGGCGTGGAGCTGCTGCTCGCCCCCGCCGACGCGCCGCCGCTGTGGGATGAGCTCGTGCGCCGCGGCGCCCTACCTGCCGGTCTCGCCGCGCGCGACACGCTGCGCCTGGAGGCGTGCTTTCACCTCTACGGCAACGACCTGTCGGTGGAGCGCGGGCCGATCGAAGCGGGTCTGGGGTGGTGCTGCAAGGAGGACACTGGCTTCATCGGCGCCGACGCCGTACGCGCGGTACGCGCGGCAGGCCCGCCCGAGAAGTTGGTGGCGTTCGCGCTCGACGGCCCCGGGATCGCCCGCCAGGGCAACCCCGTCGTCGGCGGCGGAGTCGTCACCAGCGGAACGCTCTCTCCCTGCGCTCGGGGTCGGGATCGGCCTCGCCTACGTGCCCGCCGCGCGGGCGGCGCAGGGCACGCGCCTCCAGATCGACGTTCGTGGCAAGATCCGCCCCGCGACCGTGCGGCCCAAGCCGCTGTATCGCAAGGCCACCTAAACCGATGGCCGACGCCAACTACCCCGAGGATCTGCTCTACCACCCCGAGCACGACTGGGCGCGGATCGAGATAGATGGGGACCCCGCCCACCCCGCCTCCCGCCCACCCTGAGGCGACGCTCGGGATCACCTGGTACGCCCAGGATTGCCTCGGCGAGATCGTGTTCTGCGAGCCGCCGGCGGTCGGGACGTTGCTGAGCCAAGGCGACCCCTACGCCGAGGTCGAGTCGGTGAAGGCCGTGTCCGACGTGATCGCCCCGCTCTCCGGGGAGATCGTCGGGGTCAACGAGACGCTCGCCGAGGAACCCGAGAAGCTCAACGACGACCCCTACGGCGAGGGCTGGCTGGTGCGGATCCGGCTCACCGATCCCTCCGAGCGCAATGAGCTGCTGGACGCCGAGGCGTATCTCGCCAGCCTCGACGGCTGATCGCCGCGCGCGCTGCCGGCTCTCACGGGCCGACGAATAAGGCAATTTGCGGGAATTGGTCTGCCGGTCAGCGGGCTTACGCCTGCGCGAGGCCGACCTGCGGGCGCAGTTCCTGAAGGAACATCTCGGTGGCCGCCACGTCGAGGGGACGGGCGAACAGGAAGCCCTGGCCACTGTCGCAGTCCTCGTTTTTGAGCAGCGACAGCTCCTGCTGCTGCTCGATGCCCTCCGCGAAGGTCTCGATCGAGAGGGCCTTGCCGAGCTGCACGAGCGTGTGGATCAGCGTTTCGCCCTCCTTGTTGTTCTTCAGCCCCGAGATGAACGAGCGGTCGATCTTCAGCGCGTCGACGGGGAATCGCTGCAGGTGGGCGAGCGATGAATACCCGGTGCCGAAGTCGTCGATCGCGATCCGTACCCCCAGCTGCTTGATCGTGGCCAGCCGGCGGGCGGTCTCCTCGATGTTGCGCATCAGCGTGGTCTCGGTGATCTCGATCGTCAGCGCCGCGGGATCCATGCCGCTGCCGCAGAGCGCCTCTTCGATATCGCTCACAAGCTGATCGGTGTCGAGCTGGCGCCCGGAGACGTTGACCGCCATGCCGATCGGATACCCGCTCGCCCGCCACGCGGCGCCCTGGCGACACGCCTCGTGCAGAACCCATCTGCCGACCTCCGTGATCAGCCCGGTCTCCTCCAGCAGGGGGATGAAGTCGTTGGGCTGCACCAGCCCGCGCACGGGGTGCTGCCAGCGGATCAGCGCCTCCACTCCGTTGGGGGTCATGTCGCTGAGGTCGAGCGTGGGCTGGTAGGCGAGCACGAACTCGCCGTTCTGGAGTGCCATGCGCAGGTCCATCTCGAGCTCCATGCGGTTTTGCACGGTGTCCTGCATGCTGGTCTCGAACACCACGTAGCGATTCTTGCCGTCCCACTTGGCGCGATACATCGCGATGTCGGCGTCGCGCAGGAGTTCGTCCGCCGACACCCGGTCGCCCACGGCGATCCCGATGCTGGCTGTCACGGTCAGGCGATGCTCCCGGTCCTCGCCCAGCTTGAAGGGATGCTTGAGCGCCTCCAGCAGGCGTTCGGCGATCAATTCGGGCCCTGCCTCCAGCGAGAGATGCTCGGAGATCACGACAAACTCGTCGCCGCCGAGGCGCCCCAGCGTGTCGGCCCCGCGGATCACCCCGTCGAGCCTTGCCGCGACTGCCTGCAGCAGCTCGTCGCCGGCGCCGTGGCCGAGCGTGTCGTTGATGCTCTTGAAGTTGTCCAGATCGACGAACAGCGCCGCCGTCGGCGTCTGGTTGCGACGCGAGCGCGCCAGCATCTGCTCGACCCGGTCGAGGATCAGCGTGCGGTTGGGGAGGCCGGTCAGCGGGTCGTGGGTGGCCAGGAAGGAGAGCTCCTCCTCGCGCCGTGTGAGCTCCTCATCGGTGTGGCGGCGCTCCTTCTCGTAGCACTCGCACATCCGCAGCAGGCTGAACTCGAGGCTGAGCTGCAGGATGTTCATCGCCTCGGCGAGTGCCTCCTCAGAGGAGTCCAGCTCGGCGGCACTCTCTCGCAGCACTTCGGCCATCACGTTGCGCCACCAGAAGCAGCGTCTGGTCACCTCGTCGAGCGTCGCCGCACGGTGGGCCGCCAGCTCGCCGAAGATCTCCCAGGTTTCCTGGCCGGCTTCGATCGCCACCTGCATGCCCTCGCCCACCATCCAGCGGGCCACGGCGATCGTGGAGCTCCTGCTGATCCGCTCGAAGCTGCCTTGCACCACGGCGTTGACGTCATGGCCGGATCCCGAGGTGACCGCGATGGTCCGCGCCAGCACATCCTCGGCACGGGCTTTCAGCGCCTCGCCGAGACGGCGCAGATCCTCGCCGGAGCCCTCCGGTACGGCGGAGGGCGGCAGCGGCGCGCGGATCTCCCCGCTTCCCTGGTTTGAGTCCCTGGCACTCATTTGCCGCATAGATCGACGGGCTGATCCTAATTCTTGAATTTTGGATATCGCGGTAGACAAGCGTCTGTGGGGGTGGCGCGGCGCTGTGGCAGGCCGAGCGGTCTGGGTCGCCGGCTAGGCTGAGGTGGTGAGCCGCTACACCGCCGCCACCGAGACCGATCGCGCCGCGATGCTCGCGGCGATCGGTGTGTCCAGCGTCGCGGAGCTGTTCGACCGCCAGATCCCCGAGGCCATGCGCCTGCGCCGCGCTCTGGAGCTGCCTGCGGGGCTGCCCGAGCAGGAGGTCTACTCACATCTGCGGGAGCTGGCGGCGCGCAACGTCAGCGCCGAGGAGGAGCTCTGCTTCCTCGGGGCGGGAATGTACGACCACTACGTGCCGGCGTTGATCGACATGCTGATGGAGCGCTCGGAGTTCCTCACTCCCTACACCCCCTACCAGCCGGAGGTCTCCCAGGGTGGCCTGCAGGTGATGTTCGAGTATCAGACCGCGATCTCCGAGCTCACCGGCCTGCCGGTATCCAACGCCTCGGTCTACGAGGGGCCCTCCGCGGTCGCCTCCGCTGCGTACATGGCGAAGCTGCACAACGGCCGGCGTCGCTTCGTCGTATCGGCCGGCCTGCACCCGCATACGCTCGCGACGTTGCGCACCTACGCGCACGGCTTCGGCGTGGAGGTCGTCGAAGTGCCGCTGATTACTGGCTCCGCCGACGGCGCCGACGGGCTCACCGATCCCGACGCGTGGAGTGCGGCGATCGACGCCGACACCTGCGCGGCGATCTTTGCCCAGCCCAACTTCTACGGCGTCGTCGAGGACGCCGCCGCGCTCTCCGCCGCCGCTCGGGCCGCCGCTGGGCCGGGCGAAGACGAGGAGGCGGGCAGCGGAGCCGGGGCAGCGGTGGGCGGAGCCGGGGCGGCCGCGGGAGCGGGGGCAGCGGGCGGGCGTGGGCCGGTGGTAATCGCCCAGGTCGACCCGATCACGCTCGGGATCCTCGCCCCACCGGGCGAGTGCGGGGTTGACGTCGCGGTTGGCGAGGGCCAGTCGCTCGGCAACCGCCTCGACTTCGGCGGGCCCTCGTTCGGCTTCTTCGCCGCGCGCGAGGAGTATTTGCGGCGGATGCCCGGCCGCATCGCCGGCGAAACCGTGGACGTCGATGGTCGGCGGGGCTTCGTGCTCACGCTGCAGACCCGCGAGCAGCACATCCGCCGCGAGAAAGCCACCTCCAACATCTGCACCGCCCAGGCGCTCAACGCGCTCGGCGGTGTCGTCTACCTCGCCTGGCTGGGGCGCCACGGGATCGTCGAGCTCGGCGAGCTGCTGCTCGCGCGCACCCACTACGCGCGCGAGACGCTCAGCGCGCTGGAGGGGGTCGAGAAGCTCCACGCCCAGCCGGTCGTGCGCGAGTTCGCCGTGCGCCTCGACGCCGACGTCGCTGCCGTCCGCGCGCGCTGCGCCGCGCAGGGCGTCAATCCCGGCGCCGACCTGCAGGTGCTCACCGGCCGCGAGAAGGACCGCGGCGGGCTGCTGGTCGCCATCACCGAGCAGCGCACCCGCGCCGACATCGACCGGCTCGCCGAGGTTTTGGGGGCCGCGGTCGCGGCCGAGCGAGCGCCGGTGGGTCAGCAGGCGGTCATGGCATGAGGGTGGGCGGCCGGCAAGTGACCACGACTAGCGTGGGTGGCCGGCAGGCGGTCATGGCATGAGGGTGGGCGGCAGGCAGGCGGTGACCACGATGAGCGTGGGTGGCAGGCAGGCGGTGACCACGATGAGCGTGGGCGGCCGGCAGGCGGTCATGGCATGAGCGCCGCCACCGAGACCCCGCAGCAGCGAGACCGCGTGCGGACGATCTTCGAGCAGGGCGCGCCGGGACGCCGGGCGTTCGTGTGCCCCGAGATCGACGTGCCCGAGGTGGACGCCGAGCAGCTGTTGCCAGCGCGTCTGCGACGTGTCGCGCCGCCGCGGCTGCCCGAGCTCTCCGAGCCCGAGATCGTGCGCCACTACGTGCGCATCTCCAAGCGCAACTTCGATCTCGACTCCGGCTTCTACCCGCTGGGGTCGTGCACGATGAAGCACAACCCCCGCCTACACGAGCGCGTCGCGGCGCTGCCCGGCCACGCCCGTCTGCACCCCCTGCAGGACCCTGCACGCGCGCAGGGGGCGCTCGAGCTGATGTGGAACCTGCAGGGCGCGCTCGCCGAGATCTCCGGCCTGCCGCACGTCTGCCTGCAGCCCTCCGCCGGCTCCCACGGCGAGCTGGCGGGCGTGCTGCTCGCCCGCGCCTACCACGAGGCTCGCGGCGAGGCCCGCCACAAGGTGCTCACCCCCGACACCGCCCACGGCACCAACCCCGCCACGGTCACGATGGCCGGCTTGGAGGTCGTCAAGCTCGCCACCAACCCCGACGGGGGCGTCGACCTCGACGACTTGCGCGCCAAGGCCGGCTCCGACGTGGCCTGCCTGATGCTCACCAACCCCAACACGCTCGGCCTGTTCGACCCCAACATCGAGGAGATCGCCCGGATCGTGCACGGCGTCGGGGCCATCCTCTACTACGACGGCGCCAACCTCAACGCGGTGATGGGGCTCTCGCGCCCGGGCGACATGGGCTTCGACATCGTCCACTTCAACCTCCACAAGTCCTTCACCCAGCCTCATGGCGGCGGCGGCCCTGGCTCAGGGCCGATCGCGGTGTCCGAGCGGATCGCGCCGTTCCTGCCCGTGCCCGGGGTCGTCCGCGACGGCGAGGGCCGCTTCGACCTCGACTACGGCGAGGGAATGGTCGGGTCGAAGTCGATCGGGCGTCTGCGCGGCTTCCAGGGCAACTACGGCTGCTTCGTGCGCGCCTACGCCTACATTTGCTCGCTCGGAGCCGAGGGCCTGCGGGATGCCTCCGAGACGGCGGTGCTCAACGCCAACTACCTGCTTGCACGGCTGCGGGAGCACGGTGTCGCCGAGTACTTGCCGCTTGCCTACGGGGATCTCTGCATGCACGAGTTCGTGCTCTCCGGCGGGTCGATGAGGCGCGAGCTTCAGATCAAGACGCTCGACCTCGCCAAGCGCCTGCTCGACTTCGGCTTCCACCCGCCCACCGTCTACTTCCCGCTGCTGGTGGACGAGGCGCTGATGGTGGAGCCCACCGAGACCGAGACCAAGGAGACGCTCGACGCCTTCGCTGACGCGATCGCCACGATCCTGCGCGAGGCCGCCGAGGATCCCGAGATTGCGCGAACCGCGCCTCACACCACGCCGGTCAGGCGTCTCGACGAGGTGGCCGCCGCAAAGCGGCCCGTCATCCGCCAGACGCTGTCATGAGTGCGCGCCTCGGCGCTGGATTGCACGCCGCCGGATCGAGCGCCGCCGGTTCGCACCCCTTCGGCCTCGGTTAGGGTCCTGGGCTATGCGCATCTTCTCCGGCATCCAACCAACCGGCAGCAAGCACCTCGGCAACTACATCGGCGCGATCGCCCAGTTCGTCGCCGGGCAGGACCGCGGGGAGGCGCTGTACTGCATCGTCGATCTGCACGCGCTCACCGTTCCTACGAGCCGGCGGAGCTGCGGAAGCAGCGTGTACGACCTCGCCGCGCTGCTGCTCGCCGCCGGCCTCGACCCCGAGCGCTGCATCCTCTTCCGCCAGAGCGACGTGCCACGAGCACACCGAGCTGTGCTGGCTCTTGTGCTCGCTCACCGAGCTCGGTCGTCTGCAGCGGATGCACCAGTTCCGCGACAAGTCGCACGCCCAGCGCGAGCTGGTGACTGCGGGGCTGCTCGTCTACCCGGTGCTGCAGGCCGCCGACGTGCTCGCCTACCGTGCGCACGAGGTGCCCGTCGGCGAGGACCAGCGCGAGCATCTGGAGCTGATGCGCGATGTTGCGCGGCGGTTCAACGCGCGCTTCGGCGATGGGAGGAGGTGCTCGTCGTGCCCGAGCACCGCATCCCTGAGGTCGGCGCACGGATCATGGACCTGCAGGATCCCACCCGCAAGATGTCCACCACGGGGGGCAGCCCGAGGGCACGGTGTACGTGCTCGACGAGCCCGCGCGCGATCGAGAAGAAGATCAAGAGCGCCGTCACCGACTCCGGCACGGAGATCCGCCGCGCGCCGGAGAAGCCGGGCATCTCCAATCTGATCGAGATCCTCGCGGTCGCTCGTGCGCTCACGCCCGAGGCGATCGAAGCGGAGCTTGCGAGCGCTCGCGGGTATGGCGACCTGAAGGCGGCGGCCGCCGCCGCCGTGATCGATTCCTCGCGCCTGTGCGTGAGCGCTACGCGGATCTGCGCGCCGACGAGGCCGCACTCGAGACGGTGCTGGCCGAGGGCGCCGCCCGTGCGCGCGCGATCGCCGCCCCTACGCTTGCCGACGTGCGCGAGCGCATGGGCGTGGGGGCGAGCACACGGGGTGGCCATCCTTCGTGATCGGTACGGTGGAAGCATGAGCTCCGAACGCGCGAGTGCGATTGACGGCTGCCGGCGGCTCGACTCGGTCGGCAGGCCCGACCGGACTGGAGCCCGGGCATGAGCTCCGTCGCCGCGCTCGACCTCGACCTGGACCTCTTCAGCGGCCCCTTCGACCTGCTTTTGACGCTGGTCCTACGCGAAGAGATCGACCTCCTGGAGCTGCAGCTCGCCGAGGTCGTGCTCGCCTACCTCGACCACCTCGAGGCCCGCGGTGAGCTCGATCTCGAGACCGCCACTGAGTTCATCGTGCTGGTCGCCGCCCTGTTGGAGCTCAAGTCGCGTCTGATGCTCACCGGCGAGGAGGACGAGCAGCTGCTCGACATCGAGCCCGCCGAGGCCGCCGAGGAGCTGCTGACACGGATGCTCGACGCCCGCCGCTACCGCTCTGCCGCAACGCACCTGCGCGAGCTGCTCGTCGCGCGAGGACGGCGTGCGCTTCCGCTCTACCCCGCCGCCCGCGCATCTGCTCCGCGCCGTGCCCGAGCCGATCGACGGCGTGCTCGACCCCGCGGCGCTCGGGCAGGCGCTCGGCCGGCTGCTGGTGATGCCGCCCGCGATCAGCCTGCGCCACATCGCCGTTCCGCGGGTGTCGCTCGCCGAGCGCCTCTCGCACCTGCGCTCGCTGCTACGCCGCGGGCGCTTCACCTTCGAGGAGGCGGTCGGCGAGGCGGACGATCGCATGACCGTCGCGATCACCGTATTCGCGCTGCTGGAGCTCTACAAGCGCGGCGAAGCGGCCTGGGAGCAGAGCGAGTGCTTCGGCGAGATCCACATCCACGCGCTTGCCTCCGCCGCTCCTGCCGCGGTGGCGGGCGCCGGTGCTGGAGGCGCTGAGTGAGCGACGCCGCGGACGCAGCTTTCGCGCCTGTCGAGCCGTCTCCGGCCGGCTCCGAGCCGGAGCAGGCGTTGCAATCTCCGGCAAACCCCGAGCCCGAGCAGGCGTGGCAATCCCCGGCCAACGCCGAGCCGGATGCCGCGGCTGAGTCAGCGGACGACCTCCCCGCCGTCGGGGCGGATGCAGTTGACGGGCCGGCATCTGCCGAGCTTGCCCGCACCATCGAGGCGCTTCTGTTCCTCTCGGCCGACCCGCTCTCCACCCGCGAGCTGGCCGACCTCGCGCAGGCCGACGAGCTGGAGGTCGCCGCGGCCGTGGGGCTGCTCGCCGAGCAGTATGCGCCCGGACAGCGCGGCATTCAGCTGCGCGAGCTCGCGGGCGGCTACGCGCTCGCCAGCGATCCCGCCCGGCGAGGAGGCAGCGCGGCGGCTGTTCAACCGGCCACGCACCGCCACGCTCACCCCCGCCCAGGCGGAGACGCTCGCGATCGTCGCCTACCTGCAGCCGGTCTCGCGTCCCGAGATCACGCGCATCCGCGGCGTCAGCGCCGACTCGGCGGCCACCACGCTGCTCGAGCGCGGCCTGATCGAGGAGGCCGGGCGCTCACAGTTCGGCGCCGTCCTCTACCGCACCGGCACCCAGTTCCTGAAGCTGTTCGGCCTGCGCTCGCTGAGCGAGCTACCCGACGTGGCGCAGTGGGATCCCACCCCCGAGGAGCAGGCCGAGCTGCGCGAGCGTCTGCTGCGTGCCGGCGAGGCCCGCGCCGAGGGTGGGCCGTCGGGGAGCGACTGAGATCGGGGAGGCTTGGGGTGTTGCGTGTGTCATTTTTGGGGCCCAACCCTTCATTTTGTGAAGCGGTGGGGGAGCGGTGAAGTGGTTGGGGGAGCAGGAGTAAATGCTTTTTGGACCCAAACCCTTTACAAAGTGAAGTGGTGGGGGGCCGATCAGGCAGCCCGCGCTGCCAGCTGGCCGCACGCCGCGTCGATGTCGCGCCCGCGCGTAAGGCGCACTGTGGCCTGCACGCCGTGCTCCTCCAGCGCCGCTTGAAGGCCGCGATCGCCTCGCGGCTCGAACCCTTGAACGAGGAGCTGGTTGGATTGAAGGGGATCAGGTTGACCTTGAACATCAGCGGAGCGTCCAGGCCAGCCGGGGCGAGCAGCCTCGCCAGCGTCACCGCCTGCTCGTAGCGGTCGTTGACGCCCGCCAGCATCACGTACTCGACGAACACCCGCCGCCGCTTGCGCTCGTAGTGGGCGCGGCAGGCGTCGATCACATCGCGCAGCGGGTAGCGCTCGTTGACCGGCATCAGCTCCGAGCGCAGCGCTTCGTCGGCCGCGTGCAGCGAGAGCGCGAGGCGCAGCGGCAGCTCGCACTCCGTGAGGCGTTCGATCCCGGGGATCCACCCTACGGTCGAGATCGCGGTACGGCGATGGGTGATGCCGACATCGGGCAGTCGCTCGCACGCGGCCAGCACCGCGTCAAGGTTCAGCAGCGGCTCGCCCATCCCCATGAACACGCAGTGGTCCACCCGCTCGATCCGGCGGAAGTGAAGCGCCTGATCGAGGATCTCCGAGGGGCTCAGGTTGCGCGCGAACTTCATCGCTCCGGTTGCGCAGAAGGTGCAGGTCAGCGGGCAGCCCGACTGCGAGGAGAGGCAGATCGAGCGCCCGCTCATGGCTTCGATACCGCATCAGCACGCCTCCAGCGGCCGCCCGTCCGCGGTGGCGAACAACGCCTTCACCGTGCCGTCGCGGGCGTGCAGCTCGCGGCGCACCTCCAGGCTCGAGAAGGGCACCTCCTGTGCCAGCTGCTCGCGTAGTGCCTTCGGCAGGTTGGTCATCGCCTCATACCCCGCCGCGCCAGCGGCCGCCCACCGCCACACCTGGGCGGCGCGGAAGCTCGGCTGCCCCTGTGCAGCAAGCGTCTCATCCAGAAGTTGCAGGTCCATCCTCTTATCGTTGCAGTCCATGCGCCTCGCCAAGCACCTCGCCCACGCCGGCGTCGCCTCCAGGCGTGCTGCCGAGACGTTGATCGTCGCCGGGCGCGTGCGCGTCGACGGGGAGCTGGTGCGCGATCCCGCCCGCGATGTGGACGAGCGCAACCGCGTCGAAGTCGACGGGCAGCCGCTCGGCGGCCCCGAGCCGCGGGTCGTCTACGCCGTGCACAAGCCCACCGGTGTGGTCTCCACCGCGCGCGACACCCACGGCCGTCCCACCGTGGTCGAGCTGATCCCCGAGGAGCGGCGTCGCCTCTACCCGGTCGGGCGCCTCGATGCTGACAGCAGCGGCCTGATCCTGCTCACCAACGATGGTGCGCTCGCGCAGCGGCTCACCCACCCTCGCTACGAAGTTCCCCGCACCTACCGCGTGCGCCTCTCCGGCGGGCCCGTCGGCGAGCGGGCGCTGCGCACCCTGCGCGCCGGCGTGAGGCTGGATGACGGGCCCACCGCACCGGCATTGGTGAGGCGTGTGGGGGGAGCGGTGGCGGGGAGCGCGCGAATGAACCGGCCGCGCGCGCGGCCGGTCGTGCCGGCAGCGACGGCGAGCAGCTCGAAATCACGATCCGCGAAGGTCGCAACCGCCAGGTGCGGCGCATGTGCGAGGCGGTCGGTCACCCCGTGCTGGCGCTGAGCCGAGTCGCCTTCGGCCCGCTGCGGCTCGGCACACTGCGGCCCGGCGCCCACCGTCGCCTCGGCGAGGCCGATCTGCGCAAGCTGGGCGAGGCCGGTGTGCCTCTCGGCAAAAGCGCGGCTGGGAGGAGCGACCCAAGCTCCTGCGAGGCCGGCCGGGGACTCTGAGAGAATCGCCCGCCATGCGACTTTACGCTTTACGCGGCGCGATCAGCGTCGCGCACAACGACGCCAAGGACATCCTCGAGGCGACGACTGAGCTGATGACGGCGATCATGGAGCGCAACGCGCTGCGTCCCGCGGACGTCGTCAGCTGCATCTTCACCGCCACCAACGACCTCAACGCCGAGTTTCCCGCCGTCGCCGCGCGCGCGCTCGGCTTCGAGAACGTGCCGCTGCTGTGCGCACGGGAGATCCCCGTGCCGCGTGCGCTGCCACGCGTGATCCGGGTGCTGATCCATTACTACGCCGAGGACGGCCACTCGCGCCCAGCACGTCTACCTGGGCGAGGCCAAAGCGCTGCGCATCGATCTGGAGTCCGCGCAGTGAGCTCCTTGGCGCTCGACCAGGGGTCGGCAAGTGAGCTTCTTAGCGCTCGACCTGGAGTCCGCACGGTAAGCTCCCTGGCACTCGACCCCGCGCCCTGCACCGCAGGCTCCTCGGCACAATAGCCCGGTGCCCTTCGAGTTCTCCGAGCGGATCAGGCGCCTGCCGAGCTACCCGGCGGCGGGCGGCTACGCCGACGCCGCGCCGCGCGTGCGGCTGGCCAGCAACGAGTCGCCGTGGCCGCCCCTACCGGCGGTGATGGAGGCGATCGAACACTCACTCGGTGGGCTCAACCGCTACCCCGACCCCTCCAGCTCCGCGCTGCGCCGGCGACTCTCCGAGCGCTACGGAGTGCCGGCGGAGCAGATCGCGATCGGCAACGGCTCGTGCGACATCCTGCTCGCCGCCGGCGAGGCGCTGCTGGAGTCGGGCGCCGAGTTCGTCCACGCATGGCCGTCGTTCTCGATCTACCCGCATCTCAGCGCTGCCTCCGGCGCGCGCGCAGTGACGGTCCCGCTCGACGAGCGCGAGCGCCACGACCTGCCGGCGATGCTGCGCGAGATCACCGTCGCCACGCGGCTGGTGGTTGTGTGCAACCCCAACAACCCCACCTCCACCGCCCTGCCGCTCGCCGCGATCGCGAGCTTCCTGGCGGAGGTGCCCCCGTACGTGTGCGTGTGATCGACGAGGCCTACTGCGAGTTCAACTTGCTCGACGACCCCGATGCCTCCGTGGAGCTGCTCGGCGAACACCCCAACCTCGTGCTGCTGCGCACCTTCTCGAAGGTCTACGGCCTCTGCGGGTTGCGCGTCGGCTTCGCGCTGTGCGGCTCGCACGAGTTGCCGCGCGCATTCGACCAGGTACGCCAGCCGTTCTTCTGCAACGCGGTCGCCCAGGCCGCGGCCGACCGAGGCGCTAGACCACCAGGACGCCGTCACCGATCGCGTCACCCGCACGATCGCCGAGCGGATCTCCGATGGACGAGCGGCTGCGCGCGCTGGGGCTCGACCCCGCCGAATCGCAGGCCAACTTCTGCTGGTTTGGCGCTCGGTGAAGAGAGAGACGAAGCGGAGGTGATGCGCGGCCTGCTGGAGCGCGGCGTGCTCGTGCGCGGCGGCGGCGCCCTCGGGCGCGAGGGGGCGCTGCGCGTCACCTACGGCACGCCCGAGGAGAACGTGATCTTTCTGGATGCGCTTGCCGAGGTGCTTTGAAGGTGCTACAACCCCTGAGACGACTCATGTCCGCATCCGCCATCGCATCGCACCGCACATCCCCTCGCGCCTTCCGACTGGTCGTCTCTCCTACGCCTACGCCTGGCGATTTAGCTAGGCGCTTCGGCCTGTGCCCGCCGCGTGAGCGGGGCCGCGGGCCGCACCGGGTCCCTCTCTGGACCGAGCGCCACCCCACCGGGCGCAATACGCCCCTCACGATCCCCCGCGCACCCCGCGGCGGGAGACCGAGCTACCTAAGATCTCGAGGTACCAGAAAGGACGCACCGATGATGATCGTGATGAAGGAGTCCGCCACCGACGAGGAGATCGCGGCGGTCGCAGGCAAGATCGAGCGAGCCGGCGCGCGAGCCCACCGCAGCCAGGGCGCGCGCGTCACCGTGATCGGCGCGATCGGCGACGTCGAGCAAGACGCCAATGTCGAGAGCCTTGGGCTGGAGGGCCAGCCCGGGGTGGACCGGGTGGTGCCGATCCTCAAGCCCTACAAGCTCGCCTCCGCGCAGTTCCGCCACGGCGAGCGCACCGTACTTGAGATCGACGGGCGCAAGGTTGGAGGCGATCACTTCGCGCTGATCGCCGGCCCCTGCACGGTCGAATCGCGCGAGCAGACCCTGGAGACCGCACGCGCGGTACGCGATGGCGGCGCCACGCTGCTGCGCGGCGGCGCCTACAAGCCGCGTACCTCCCCGTACGCTTTCCAGGGGCTGGGGCAGGAGGGGCTGAGGCTACTCGCCGAGGCGAAGGCCGAGACCGGCCTGCCGGTCGTCACCGAGCTGATGGACGTACGCGACATCGACGCCGTGCTGGAGGTCGCCGACGTGATCCAGATCGGGGCCCGCAACATGCAGAATTACTCGCTGCTCACCGAGGTCGGGCGCTCTGGGCGCCCCGCGCTGCTCAAGCGCGGGCTCTCCGCGCCGCTCGACGAGCTGCTGATGGCCGCCGAGTACATCCTCAAGGAGGGCAACCCCGCCGTGATGCTCTGCGAGCGCGGGGTCCGCGGGTTCGAGAACGCCTACCGGCGCTCCACGCTCGACCTGATGGCGGTGCCGATCCTCAAGGAGCTCTCGCACCTGCCGGTGATCGTCGACCCCTCGCACGCGGCGGGCCGGCGCGACCTGGTGCTCTCGCTCTCGCTGGCCGCCGCCGCGGTGGGGGCGGACGGCGTCATCGTCGAGGTGCACCCGGCTCCCGACGAGGCGCTGTGCGACGGTCCGCAGTCGCTGCCGACCGATACGTTCGCTGAGTACGCCGCCGCGGTCGAGCGCGCCGCTGCGTTGGCGGGCAAGGCGCTCAGCGCCGCGTGATCGTGGGCCGCCGGGCGCTGCTCTCAGGCGTTCGGCTCCCACGCCGAGGGCAAGTGCTGCCTGTCCACCGAGGACCCGCGTTTTGAAGATCGGGATCCTAGGCATTGGCTTGATCGGCGGGTCGATCGGTCTCGCCGCTCGCCGGCGCGCGGGTGCGAGCGTCTGTGGTTACGACCCCGACCCGCGGGCGTGCGCCGCCGCGCTGGAGCTCGGGGCGATCGACGAGCAGGCGCCGGACATTGCCGCCGCGGTGGCGGGTGCGCAGGTGGTGTTCGCGGCGGCACCGGTCGGGGTGCTCGCGGAGACCGTGCGCGAGGCGCTCGAGCACGCCGGGGAGGACTGCGTGGTAAGCGACGTCGGCTCGACCAAGCTTGCGCTGGAGCAGGCGCGGCGCGACCCCCGCTTCGTCGGTGGCCACCCGCTCGCAGGCTCGCATACGGCGGGCGTCGAGCACGCTCGCGAGGACATGTTCGACGGGGCCACCTGGTACCTGTGTCCGGCCGACGGCATCGCCGAGGGCTTGTATGAGCGGCTGCGCGATCTGATCGTGCGCTTCGGCGCGGAGCCGCTGCCGGTCGCCGCCGACATGCACGACCGCCAGATGGCCATCGTCTCCCAGCTGCCACACGTGCTGGCGAACGTGCTGGTCGAGCAGCTCGCGGCGGCCGGTTGCGAGGATGATCGGCCCACGCCGGGGCGCACGCTCGGGGTGGGGCCTAGCTTTCGCGACGCCACGCGCGTCGCGGGCTCCAACACGGCGATCTGGACCGACATCTACCTCGCCAACAGAGAGGCGCTGGGCGAGGCGCTCGAGCGGACGGTGCACGAGCTCGAGCAGGTGCGCGCTGCGCTTGCGCGGGCCGATGCCGGCGCGCTGGCGGCCTGGAACGAGCGTGCCCGCGCCGCCCGCACACAGCTGTTGGGTGGCGAGACGCCTCCCGCGGCCGCTGCCCCGTAGGCTTGCGGGCGCGATGATCGACGCCGGATCTCAAATCTCAGGCTGCCCGACCCGCGAGTCGGCACGAATCCCCGTTTCGGCCAGTAGCCACCCGCCAGCAGCCGATCGAGCATCGGCCGCGCGCCTGGAGCAGCGATGAACCAACGCTTCGAGCCTTCCGGCCCGCTCACGGGCGAGCTGACCGCGCCGGCGGACAAGTCGATCTCCCACCGCGCGGCGCTGCTCGGCGCAATGGCCTCCTACCCGCTGCGGATCGAGAACTACCTGCACGCTGCTGACACCACCTCGACGCTTGACGCGGTGCGGGCGCTGGGCGCGTTGGTGGAGGTGCGCCCCGAGGAGGTGGTCGTGCGCGGAACGGGCCTGCGCGAGGCGCGCGAGCCGGCCGCGGGGGCGGGACCGATCGACGTCGGCAACGCCGGCACGCTGCTGCGCCTGCTGCCCGGCTGGCTGGCGGCGCAGGAGGGGCGCACGTTCAAGCTCGACGGCGACGAGTCGATCCGCCGCCGCCCGGTGGACCGCGTGATCGAGCCGCTGCGGCTGATGGGAGCCACGCTGGACGCGCGCGAGGGCCGCTACCCGCCGCTGAGCGTGCGGGGCGCCCGTCTGCACTCGATCTCCTACACGCTGCCGGTGGCGAGCGCTCAGGTGAAGTCGTGCGTGCTGCTCGCCGCGCTGGCGGCCGACGGCGCCAGCACCGTCACCGAGCCCGAGCGCAGCCGCGACCACACCGAGCGGATGCTGCTGAGCGCCGGCGCCAGGGTCCATCGCAATGGTCGCAGCGTCACCGTCACCAACACCGACGAGCTGGTGCTCGAGCGGGTGCGAGTGCCGGGCGACCCGAGTTCCGCCGCGTTCATGATCGCCGCGGGGGTGCTGGTGCCGGGCTCGCGGCTGTTGATCCGCGACGTTGGCGTCAACTGGACGCGCAGCGGCTTCCTGCGGATCCTGATGCGGATGCAGGGGATCGTGCTCGGCGACCTGGAGGACGAGACGGGCGAGCTGATCGCGCAGGAGCCGGTCAGCGACCTCGACGTCGCCGCCGGCGGGCTGGAGGGGACCTTCGTGGGTCCCGAGGAGGTGCCGCTGGCGATCGACGAGCTGCCGCTGGTGGCGCTGCTGGGCTGCTTCGCCGAAGGCGAAACGGTGGTGCGCGGCGCACACGAGCTGCGCCTCAAGGAGTCCGACAGGATCGCCACCGTCGTCGAGGGCCTGCGCGGCCTCGGCGCCGAGATCGAGGCGACCGACGATGGCTTCGCGGTGACCGGTACCGGTGGCCTGCGCGGCGGGGTGCTCGACGCTCATGACGACCACCGCCTGGCGATGCTCGGAGCGGTCGCGGGCCTCGCCTCGCGCGAGGGCGTGGAGGTGCGCGGGATCGAGGCGGCCGCCGTTTCCTACCCCGACTTCGTGGAGGACCTCGCTAGGCTGGCGCGCTGATGGTGATCGCGATCGACGGGCCCGCCGGAGCCGGCAAGTCCACGGTCGCGCGTGGTGTGGCGCACACACTCGACTTCACCTACCTCGACAGCGGTGCGATGTACCGCTGTGTGGCGCTCTTGGCGCTCGCATCGCCCGATCAGGAGCCAGCGCGGCTGGCGCAGGGCGCACGTATCGAGCTGGGCGAGCGCGTGCTGCTGGATGGCCGCGATGTGACCGCGGAGATCCGCACGCTGGAGGTCTCCGAGAAGGCGTCGAAGGTTGCCCCCGACCCGGGTGTGCGCAAGGCGCTGGTCGCGCTGCAGCGACAGCTGCTCTCCGGCGGCGACTGGGTGGCCGAGGGCCGGGACATCGGCACGGTGGTCGCTCCCGATGCGGCGTTGAAGGTCTTCCTCACCGCCGATCCCGCCGAGCGGGCGCGCCGGCGTGCCGCCGAGCTCGGCCTCGACGAGGCGGCGGTGCTGGACGAACTTCGGCAACGAGACCAGCGCGACCTCGAGCGCCAGCACAGCCCGCTGCGGGTGGCTGCCGATGCGGTGACGCTCGACACGACCGGGCTGGAGCGTCAACCAGGTGGTCGAGCGCATCGCTGCCATGGTTTCCTGCTCGAGCCAGCGCGTCCCGCGGCCACTCCGGCATGGGCTCTTTCTGCTCGCCACGGTCTCTGCCCCACCCATGGCTCATACTGGATCGATGATGAAGGTCGCGATCATTGGCTATCCCAACGTGGGCAAGTCCTCGCTGGTCAACCGCCTGAGCGGGACGCGCACCGCCGTGGTGCACGAGCGCCCCGGGGTGACGCGCGATCGCAACGAGGTCGAGTGCGAGTGGAACGGGCGCACGTTCACGCTGATCGACACCGGCGGCGTGGACTTCCGCGACGAGGATCCGCTGGCCGGCTCGATCCGCGAGCAGGCGCGCGCGGGACTCGCCGAAGCGCAGGTGGCTGTGCTGGTGGTCGACGCGCGCGCGGGAGTGCGCCCCGGTGACGAGGAGCTCGCCGATCTGCTGCGCCGCTCGCCGGTGTCGAGCGTGGTAGTCGCCAACAAGTGCGACACGGTCGGCGACCTGCCGCTTGCGGCGGAGCTGCATCGCCTGGGCCTGGGCGAGCCGCTGGCGGTGTCGGCCGCGCAGGGGCTCGGCTCGGGCGATTTGCTGGATCGGATCGTGCAGCTGCTGCCCCCGGAGCAGGCGGAGCCGGCGCCCGAGACGCTGCGCCTCGCGCTGATCGGCCGCCCGAACGTTGGCAAGTCCTCGCTGGTCAACCGCTTTCTGGGCGAGGAGCGGGTGATCGTCTCCGAGTTGGCGGGCACCACCCGCGATGCGATCGATACGCCGCTGCTCGTGGAGGAACGCGCTGTGACGCTGATCGACACCGCGGGGATGCGCCGCCAATCGAAGGTGGCGGACTCCGTGGAGTACTACACCGCGCTGCGCTCCCGCCGCGCGGCCGAGCGCGCGGACGTGGCGCTGGTGGTGTGCGACGCCACCGAAGGGATCACGGCGCAGGACCTGCGGATCGCCGAGCTGGCGATGAAGGCTGGCTGCGCGACGGCGATCGTGCTCAACAAGTGGGACCTATTCGCCGAGTCCCACCCCGAGGTGCAGGACGACAAGGCGCGCGAGGCGGCGCTGGCACACGAGCGCGCGCGAGTGGCGGAGAAGCTGCGGCTGCGCCCGCGCGTGCTGACGGCGAGCGCTATCACCGGTCGGCACACTGCGCGCCTCTTGACTGAGGCGCTGACGCTGGGGGATCGGATGGCGGGGCGGATCCCCACGCCTGAGCTCAACCGCTTCCTGGCGGAGGCGGTGCAGGCGCGCCAGCCGCCGATCGGCACCCGCCGGGGTTCCAGCCAGCACCGTCTGAAGCCGATCTACATGACCCAAACGGGCGAGCGCCCGCCGCGCTTCGCGATCCAGGTCAACTCGCGTGAGCGGGTGACGCGCGACTACGCCTACTTCCTGGAGAACCGTCTGCGCGCGCGCTATGGCATGGACGGCGTGCCGCTGATCATCGACTTCGTGGAACGGGGTCAGCGCTCCGACGCCAACGCATCCCGCGGCCGTCGCCGTGGTGCGCGCTCGGCCGCGTGAAGCGCGAGGTGGGTCCCGGTACACTGCGCCTATGAGCGAGCTTTCAGACAACGAATACCTATTCACCAGCGAGTCGGTGACCGAGGGGCATCCCGACAAGATCGCCGACCAGATCTCCGATGGGGTGCTCGATGCGGTGCTGCGCGAGGATCCGAACGGCCGCGTGGCGTGCGAGACGCTCGTCAACACTGGCCTGATCGTGGTGTCGGGCGAGATCACGACAGAGACATACGTGGACATCCCTGCGGTGGCGCGCGAGACGGTGCGGGGCATCGGCTACGACAATGCCGCGTTCGGCTTCGACTGCGACACGTGTGCGGTGATCAACGCGATCGACCGGCAGTCGCCGGACATCGCGCAGGGCGTGGACGCGGCGTACGAGACCCGCCACGACCCGCTCGACGACGACCGCTTCGACCTCGCGGGCGCGGGTGACCAGGGGATGATGTTCGGGTACGCGACCAGCGAGACCGAGGAGCTGATGCCGCTGCCGATCCTGCTGGCGCACAAGCTCTCCAAGCGCCTGGCGGAGGTGCGCAAGGCGGACGTGCTGCCCTACCTGCGCCCGGACGGCAAGACGCAGGTGACGGTGCGCTACCGCGACGGGCGGCCGGTGGGGGTGGAGAAGATCCTGATCTCCACCCAGCACGCCGACGGGATCGACAGCGAGACGCTGATCAAGCCCGACCTGTTCGAGCACGTGCTGCGCCCGGTGCTGCCGGCGGAGCTCTACGAGGAGAAGCAGCTGCTGCGCAACTTCTTGGTCAACCCAACCGGCCGCTTCGTGATCGGCGGCCCGATGGGCGACTGCGGGCTGACGGGGCGCAAGATCATCGTCGACACCTATGGCGGCATGGCGCGCCACGGCGGCGGCGCGTTCTCGGGCAAGGACCCCTCCAAGGTGGACCGCTCGGCCGCCTACGCGGTCAGGTGGGTGGCGAAGAACATCGTCGCCGCCGGCCTCGCCGACCGCGCCGAGGTGCAGGTGGCGTACGCGATCGGGGTCGCCCACCCGGTGTCGGTGATGGTCGAGACGTTCGGCACCGAGAAGGTCGGCCGCGGACGGATCACGGAGCTGGTCAAAGAGCACTTCGACTTGCGCCCCGGCGCGTTCCGCGAGGAGCTGAAACTGCACCGCCCGATCTACCAGAAGACCGCGGCCTACGGCCACTTCGGCCGCGATGACCACGATTTCACGTGGGAGCGCACCGACAAGGCCGAGGCGCTGCGCGCCGCGGCGGGCCTGGGGGCCACGGCGAGCCTCTGAACGGTCCGGTGCTCCATCTAGTGTCGGGGCCCAGAGGGTGGCGCAGCCGGCCGAAGGCCGGTGAGCCGGGCCCCTCTTCTTTCAGATGCCGAGTGAAATCGCCCAGGTCGAGCCCCTGACCACGGCCCGCGCGTTGCGCGGGCCGTTCGATTACCGGCTGCCGCCGGAGCTCGAGGGGGGTGCCGTCGGGGTCGGCTCGATGTTGGTGGTGCCGTTCGGCCGGCGCGAGGTGCTGGGGGTGGTGACCGGCCTCTCACGAGCGCAGCGAGGTGGCCGAGGAGAAGCTGCTCGAGCCGCTGCGCGCGCTGGAGCTCGGCGTGCCCGTGGACCTGGTGGCGCTGGCGGAGTGGCTGGCGGCTGAGTACTGCTCGACGGTGGCGCGCGCGCTGCGACTGGTGCTGCCCGCGGGCGCGACCGGCAAGGGCCCGGCCGGCCTCGGCGTGCGCAAGCGCCGGGCCCGCGCGGTCGCCCGTCCGCGGCATCAGCCGGTTGGCAGATTGGACGGCCAACCGCCGCCCCTGACCGACGACCAGCTTCGGGCGTTGGCGGCGATCGAGCAGCGGCTTGCGGCGCCTGCCGTCCCAGCGCCCGGCGCTGCTGCTGCACGGGATCACCGGGTCGGGCAAGACCGAGGTGTATCTGCGCGCCGCCGCGTGCGCCCTGCAACGCGGCCGGGGCGCGATCGTGCTGGTGCCGGAGATCGCGCTGACGCCGCAGATCGTCGGGCGCTTCGTGGGGCGCTTCGGGGAGACGGTGGCGGTACTGCACTCGCGCCTCACGCGCGGCGCAGCGCCGGGAGGAGTGGCGACGGCTGCGGACGGGCGAGGCGCGCGTGTGCGTGGGCCCGCGCTCGGCGGTGTTCGCGCCGATCGAGGGGTTGGGGCTGATCGTCGTGGACGAGGAGCACGACTCCTCCTACAAGCACGAGGGCGATCCCCGTTATGACGCGCGCGAGGTCGCCGCCAAGCGTGCCGCGCTGCAGGGCGCGCTGCTGCTGGTGGGCAGCGCGACGCCACGCGCCGGAGAGCCACCACGCGCTGAGCGCGTGTGCCTTCCGCGCCGGGTGGACGGCCGCCCGCTGCCGCCGGTGGAGCTGCTGGACATGCGCGAGCAGAGCCACGGCCTGCACCCGCAGACGGCGCAGGCGCTCGCGGACCTGCGGCGGGAAGGGGGCAAGGCGATCGTGCTGCTCAACCGCAGGGGCTGGTCGAACTTCCTCTCCTGCCGCTCGTGCGGGAAGGTGTGGAGCTGCCCGCACTGCGACGTGGCGCTCGTGTTCCATCGCGCGCACGGGGCAGGTCGGCCTGCCACCACTGCGACCACCGCGAGCGGGTGCCGCAACGGTGCAGCTGCGGCTCGACGGCGGTCGCGCGCCATGGCGCCGGCACCGAGCGCCTACAGCACGACCTGCAGGCCGCGCTGGGAGACGGCGAGCGCTTCCCGATCTTTCGGCTGGACGCGGATATGCTCCCCGCCGGTGCGGGCGGCGGATGGCGTGGGCGCATTGCTACGCCGCTTCGGCGACGCTCCGGCGGGCGTGCTGATCGGCACGCAGATGGTGGCGAAGGGCCACGACTTCCCGGATGTGCGCCTCGGCGTGGTGGTGGATGCGGACGCGACGTTGCGCTTTCCCGACTTCCGCGCGGAGGAGCGCACCTTCGCGCTGATCGCCCAGCTCGCGGGTCGGGTTGGGCGTGGCGGGGAGGGGCGGGTGCTGGTGCAGACGATCGCCCCCGAAGCGCGTGCGATCGTGCACGCGGCGCGGCACGACAGCGAGGGCTTCCTGGCCGGCGAGCTGCAGCGCCGGGCGGCGCTGCGCTACCCGCCGTTCGCGCACCTGATCCGGATCGTGTGCGCCGCCCCGGAGGCGGCGCGGGCACAGGCGGCGGCGAGCGCGGTGCACGCCGAGCTGTGCGCGCAGGGCATGGATGCGCGCACCTCGTCCGCGCGCGCGAGCGTGCTGGGGCCGGCGACGCTGTTTCGCCTGCGCGGCCGCGAGCGCCGGATGCTGATGGTGAAGGCGTACGAGCGTGGCGCGGCGGTGCGCAGCGTCGGTGCGGCCGTGGCACGGGCGGCCAGCGCGCGCGCTCACGCGCGGGTCAGCTTCAGCGTGGACGTTGACCCGCAGTAGCGGGATCGCACGGGGCGGTCGCGTGATGGCCGTCGCGCCATCGGTTGGACTATGTGATACTTTCCTGCGCTCTCGGCGAGAAGGGTCTCGGCATAAACGCCACACCCTTTGTGGGGAAAGAAATAGCCCGCCTCACCGTTATTGGACTATCTGATATTGTTCCGCGCTCTCGGCGTAGGGCTGAATCGGTACAAAGACCACACTACCGAAGGGATCCACATGCAGGCGGCCACTGTAGGAACGCGCGCCGGCCGGTGCGAGCGTATGAAAAAAGGACGATTCGCACCGAAATTGCTCGTCTTGCTCGCGCTCGTCGCCGTCCTCTCCTGCATATTCGCGGTGGCGGCCGACGCACGGCCGCGCAGCTCGATGGAGCCGATTCTCACGCGGATACACCTGCACAAAGGTCGTTTGTGGAAAGGGCACTCCAAGCACGTGCATGCCGGTCTGCTCGATGCTCACGCGGCGATCGTCGGCGGCAGCCCGATCTCCATCGGACAGGCGCCGTGGCAAGTTGTTGTGATCGCTTTCGTCTCCGAAACCGAAGCCCTGCTCTGTGGCGGCTCGATCTTGGACGAAACCGAAATTTTGACGGCGGCTCACTGCGTGGTCAACCCCAGTTCGAAGGTGGGGATCCCGCCGGAAGACATCCTGGTTGGAGCGGGCGCCGAAAACATCGAAATCGAACCCGAACAGGTTAGGCTCGCGGGTGGGGTGGACGTGCATCCCTACTACAACCCTAATGCTGCGCTGCCCGCGCCCGACGACGTGGCGGTGCTACGACTCAAACGCTCGCTCGTGTTCGATCCAGACGTGCAGTCGATTGCTCCGATCTCAGCCGACTCGCTGCTGGCGGAAGGGACGGCCGTCCATTTGACCGGCTTTGGCAGGCAGCATCCCGAAGAAGAACTGAATGGCAGGCTGTACGGGATCGGCATGACGCTTGGGTCCGGCAGAGAATGCGGCGGCGAAGATAATGCCCTGTTCCTGTGCGCCAGCTCACCCGATGGCTCGCTCTGCTTCGGCGACAGCGGCAGTGGTATGACGCTTCCCGGAACGCCTGTCACCTTGGCGGGTGTCACAGACACGGTGCAGGTGATCGACGGCAAACCCTGTCTACCGGGTGCGATCGGAGGCTTCGTCAACCTGGCGGCTCCTGAGATCAGGGACTTCGTCCTCGAAGGCAACGAAAGCCCGCCGCGGGCGCCTCGTGGTGGAGGCGCCGGGATGCGCGGTGTGCCGGTGGTTGGCCAGACGCTGAGCTGTGAACCGGGTGTCTGGAGCAACTCGCCGACATTCACCTACGTGTTCATCGATGGCGGTGATGGTGCAGTTCTCCAAGAAGGATCGTCTTCCACATACGCGTTGACTGCGACCGACGTCGGACGCTCGATCCTCTGTGAGGTGCTCGCCGTCAACGCGGGCGGCACAGGGGTCGAACGAACCTCAGCGCGTGGCGCCGTGAAGCCCAACCACCAGGAAGAAGAAGAAGCCGTCGAGCGCAAACGTGCCGAAGAAGAAGCGAGCGTCAAAAAGCAGCGGGAAGAAGAAGCGAACAGCAAAAGGGCGCAGGAAGAAATCAAAAAGCTCGCCGAAGAAGCGCGCATCATCAAGCAGGAAGCGGAAGCGTTGAGGAAGCATGAAGAAGTAGCCACCACCAACCAACCCCATCCTGAAGAATCGGTTGCCAAAGGTGGCGTCCTGGCAACGAAAGAAACCGCGAAGCCCCAAACCCCGACACGCGCGCAGCTGCTGGCGAAAGCGCTCAAAGCATGCAGGAAGCAGCCCACCAAGCACAGGCGGGCCCAGTGTGAGGCGCAGGCGCACAGGAAGTACGGAAGTGGAAAGCGAGGGCGAAAGGGGGATAGGCAGAAGTAGGCCGGGGGTAGGCTCACAGGGACGCGACGGCGTCGGCGCGGCGGCGGAATGCAATACGCGGCGGCGGAGCACAATAGAATCGGTGCAGAGCCAGATGAGCACCGACACCGAGAGCAGAATCGCAACCGAGCCGGACCCCGCCGCGCCGGCGGAGGAGCCGGAGCACGCGCCGGTCGAGGAGCTCGACGAGGAGACCCGCGCGCGCCGCGACGCGGCGCTGCGCCAGGTGCGCAAGCTGGGAGACCCGGTGCTGCGCGCCAGCGCGGTGGCGGTCGAGCGCTTCGACGAGCGCCTGCGCGCCGAGGTGCAGCGGATGGGGGAGCTGATGCAGGACGCGCTCGGCGTCGGCCTGGCGGCGACGCAGGTTGGGGTGCTGCACCGGGTGCTGGTGTACAAGGCCTACGAGGATGACCCGGTCACCGCGCTGGTGAACCCGGTGCTCGAGTGGGAGAGCGAGGAGCGGGAGACCAAGGAGGAGGGCTGCCTGAGCCTGCCCGGGGTGCACGTCGAGGTGGAGCGCGCCGCGCGGGTGCGGGTGCGCGCGCAGGACACGCACGGCAAGGAGCTGGTGGTCGAGGAGGAGGGCCTACCGGCGCGGGTGATCCAGCACGAGATGGACCACCTGGAAGGCATGCTGATCCTCGACCGGATTTCGCGGGAGGCGCGCAGGGACGCGATGCGCGCGCTGCGGGAGGCGCGGGAAGCCAACGCGCCGGATCGGCCCACTCGAGCACGGAGCGCTCGACGGCTCCCGCTCAGTAGGGCGCTCGGCGACTTGCGCACAGTCTTCCTCGGTACCTCGGACTTCGCCGCAGCAGTGCTGGAGCGCCTGGCGGCGAGCGAGCACCGGCCGGCGCTGGTGCTGACGCGCCCGGATCGCCCGCGCGGCCGGGGCCGCAAGGTTGGCGCCGCCGCCGGTGGCGCAGGCGGCGCAGGCGCTTGGCATCGCGGTGGAGCAGCCGGCGAGCGTCAACGACCCGCAGTGCGCAGCGCCGATCGGGGATGCCGCGGGCGGGAGGCCGAGTGCTCGTGGTGTGCGCCTTCGGGGCGCTGATCAAGGAGCCGCTGCTCTCGGCATACGCGCTGTTGAACGTGCACCCCTCGCTGCTGCCGCGCTGGCGCGGGGCGGCGCCGATCGAGCGGGCGATCATGGCGGGCGACGCGCAGACGGGCGTTTCGATCATGCGCCTCACCGAGGGACTCGACAGCGGGCCGGTGTGCGCGACCGCGCAGGAGGCGATCGGCCCGCACGACACGTACGGGTCGCTCGCGGAGCGCCTGCAGCGGCTCGGCGGCGAGCTGCTGGTGGGATGTGCTCGACGAGTGGGAGCGGGGCGAGCCGCCGCGCTTCGAGCGAGCAGCCCGAGGAGGGGGCGACGTACGCGGAGAAGATCGGCGCCGAGGACCGCCTGCTCGACCCGCAGCGCACGGCGGTGGAGCTGGAGCGTCAGGTGCGCGCGCTGCAACCCCACATCGGCGCGCGCTTGGCGCGAGCGGACGGGACGCTGCTGGGTGTCTCGCGCGCAGGCGCCGCCGAGGCGGCCCTCGGCGGGACGCCGGCACTGACGGCGATTCGAGTGGGCGCCACATCCCTGCCGGGACAGTATGGCGGCGAGCGCTGGCCATCTGCCGTTGGGGCGAGCGACGGACGCTGGAGCTGTCTGGGGGCATGCCCTCTAGACCGCCCGGGCGGGAGCCGGCCACCTCGATGGCCACAGCCGAACGAAGGCCGGTGGAGGGCCCCGTATTCTGCGGGGACATGCCCTCTAAAGCGGGCGCGGTCTGCGCTTACGCGGTGCTGCGGCGGGTGTTCGAGCAGGATGCGTACGCCGATCTAGCGCTGCGCTCGGAGGCGCGCGAGCTCGACGCGCGCGACCGGGCGCTGGCGATGCGCCTTGCGTACGGGGCCGTGCAGCGCCAGGGCACGCTGGATTATCTGATCGAACGGCTCACCGAGCGGCCCGTGAAGCGACTCGACGCGCCGCGTGCTCGCGGCGCTGCGGCTGGGGCTGTACGAGCTGCTGTATCTCGGAGGCGCCCCCGACCACGCGGTGGTGGCGGACGCTGTCGAGCTGGCGAAGTTGAGCGTGCCGCGCGCCGACCGGGCTCGCGGCCGGCCGCGGAGGTCACGGCCTGGTCAACGCGGTGCTGCGTCGCGCCACACGCGAGGGCAAGGCGCTGCTGGCGGTGCTCGACGACGGCACGCCCGAGGCGCGCGGCGCTGAAGCACTCCCACCCGGAGTGGGTGGCCCGACTGTGGTGGGAGCAGCTGGGCGCCGAGGATGCCCGCGCGCTGCTGGCGTTCGACAACGAGCCGGCGGAGCTGGCGCTGCGCGTCAACACGCTGGTCGCCGAGCCTGCCGGCGTCGCGGAGCAGCTGAGGACGAGCCCGCGCCCCGTCGGCGTCCACGGCGATCCGCGCATCCCCGAGGCGCTCGTGCTGGAGGGCCCGTGGGACGTGCACGGCTCGCCGCAGTGGCGCGCCGGCGCGGTGCTGGCGCAGTCGCGAGGGGCGATGCTCGCCGCCGCGGGCGCTGGCGCCCCAGCCGGGCGAGCGGGTGCTCGACCTGTGCGCCGCACCTGGCGGCAAGAGCACGCACCTCGCGGCGTTGATGGGCGGCGGGGGGAGGTGGTGGCGGTCGAGCGCAACCGCCGCCGCGCCGCGGAGCTGCAACGGACCATCGAGCGTCTGCGCACGCGCAGAGTGCGTGCGGGTGGTGCTCGGCGACGCGGCGCAGCCGCTGCGCGGCGAGCCGCCGTTCGACCGCGTGCTGGTGGACCCGCCGTGCTCGGGACTGGGAACGCTGCAGGCGCGCGCGGACCTGCGCTGGCGGGTCCAGGACAAGGACGTGGCGCAGCTGCGCGCAGACGCAGGCGGCGATCCTCGCAGCCGGCGCCGCAGCGGTCCGTCCGGGCGGTGTGCTGGTCTACTCTACGTGCACGATCTCCCCAGACCGAGAACGAGAGCCAGATCTCGCCTTCCTGGAATCCAATCCCGGCTTCTCCCTGGATGACGAGCGTGTTGACGCTGCCCCACCGCGACCACACGGCGGGCTTCTTCATCGCGCGGCTGTGCCGCGCAGTGAGGCTGAGTGATGGCCGAGCGAGCGCGACAAGACGAGCCCCGCCCGGACCTCGGCCCGCTGTGCCCGAACTGCTCCGAGCCGTGGCTGCGCCCCACGAATCTGCCGGGGCGCTACCGCTGCGTCTACTGCCTGCACCGCTTCGAGCTGGCCTCGGTGTGCCCCAACTGCGGCGAGCACTCGACGATCGTGCGAATGTCCTCGACCGCGATCCTCAAGTGCAATAACTGCGGCGACTCATGTTGATGCCGATCTGAGCCCCTCATGGCTGCGCTGGATCTGCGTCCTCAGTCGCTCGTGTGCCAGGCACACTTCGCTCCTTGCGTCCTTGACCAGCTTGCCCTGAGGGGCTCAGATCACTTGCTCGATCTTCGGGGTCGCGCGAGATGAGCGCCTCGACGAAGCAGCTGCTCGCAGGGGTGAGGGTGGCGCCCTCGATCCTCTCCGCCGACTTTGGGGCACTGCGCGAGCAGGTGGGCGAGGTGCTGGCCGCCGGCGCGCGGGTGATCCACGTGGACGTGATGGACGGCCACTTCGTCCCGCCGATCACGCTTGGCCCGGTGGTCGTATCCGCGCTGCGCGAGCAGGTGGAGGAGGTGGGGGGGATGCTCGACGTGCACCTGATGATCGAGCGCCCCGAGCGTCAGGTCGGCGAGTTTGTGCGTGCCGGAGCGCACTCGGTCACCTTCCACGCGGAGGCCACCCCGCACGCCGAGTACGCCGCGAACGAGATCCGCGCCGACGGCGCCTGCGTGGGCGTCGCGATCAACCCCGCCAGCCCCGTCGAGGCGCTCACGGAGCTGGCTGGAACGATCGACCTCGCGCTGTGCATGACGGTCAGCCCCGGCTGGGGAGGCCAATCCTTCATCGCCCGCTCGCCGCAGAAGATCGCGCGGCTGCGCGCCCTGCTCGACGGTGAGGGATCCTCGGCGGCACTCGAGGTGGACGGCGGCATCGACCCGACGACCGCCCCGGTCTGCCGCGAGGCGGGCACGAGCCTATTCGTGGCCGGCTCGGCGATCTTCCATGCTGCCGATCCGGGCGCGGCCTACCGGGCGATCGCGGAGTCGATCGACGCCATCTGAGGGCGCTCGGCGCTGGTCTCGCACGACGGCGGCAGCCGTTTGAATGCAGAACCAAATCCTTCGATGGCTGGCTTTTGGCCGATCCGCGGATCGTGAACCGAGGATCTGCGGTTATATTTTTGAGTATCTGCGGAGGAGTTTTTGCGGATCTGCGGAATTATTATTGCGGAAATGCCGGGATCCGACTCCTCCAATGCCCTGGTGCCACAGCTCCTCGGCCGGCATCTACGCGCCAAGGTCCAGGCGGCACTCGCCGATACGAGGGTCGTCGTGATTCTTGGCGCCCGCCAGGTCGGCAAGAGCACCCTCGTGCAGCAGATCGCCGCGGGCGAGCCCGGGCGGCTGGTCATCACACTCGACGAGGAGGCCAGGCGCCGAGGCGCACTCGAGGATCCCACCGGCTTCGTCGCGGATCTCCGAACCCCGGTGCCGCGTGCTGGCGTCCGGTCCCGATATAGATCCGTTGTTGCTGGCGCTGGCCGGCAGTACGCTGTACTGGACGCAGAGCGGCCAGCCTTTCTCCGCGCCGCTGAACTGATAACGGTTACAGAGTGATGCGACGAATGGCCATATCAACGATCCTAGTCTTGGCGCTGCTTTTGGCGACGACTTCGCTGAGCGCTGCGCGTGTCCCTCACGCCGCACCCAGATGCTCGCCAGCGAGGTCGCACGTACTGCTTGCTAACGCACAGATTGAACTCTATTCAACGGTGGAAGTTATCGATATGTATCACGACAAAGGCGTGGTGATCTACGGTTGCGCTTACGGACACAGGTCCTACCGCTTGGGGGCGGATGAATTGTGTTACGGAGCGCCTTGTGGAGGACCACGGCGAGAGGTTCTTGATGGTGCATTTGTCGCCTATGAAGATGGGGGTGGTGGACAGGCGACAAATACCTATCTCGTGGTTGTGCGTAATCTGCGCAGCGGCCGAGTGATTCATAGGCTGCCGACAGGCACGCCCGTGACGCCCAAGCCGTCGTGGGTCGGCATTGGTCCCACAACGGCAATCGAGGTCAGGGGCGACGGCGCGGTGGCATGGATCGTAGAAACCGGCTACCCCACTGAATATCAGGTACACGCAGTCGATAGGACTGGGAGTCGCGTGTTGGCGTCGGGCGCGGACATCGGTCCCTCCTCGCTCGCGCTTGCCGGCAGCATGCTGTACTGGATGCAGGGCGGTCAACCTTTCTCCGCGTTACTGAACTGAACCATCCAGCCGATCAAGGTTGCTGGCAGTGAGCCAGTTATTGTAGCAGTGAGTGAGGTGCTAGTTTGCGCTCCACTGTGCCTGCTCACGGCGTGTAACGGATCAGATATTGGCTGCCTTCCTGGTGGCTGCCTTCTTGGCAGGTCAGGTAGAAGATGGCCCGTCCGTTGGAGCTGGTGGCGATGGGTTGTATGTCAATTTCTTCTCCTTCGTTCAGGCCACAGTTGCGAAGTGCCGGTGCGATGCGCTGTGGGCGTCCAAAGGGTCTATTCCACTGGGCGGTGAATGCGTCCAATTCAAAGTCATAGGGGTGGTGAGCAATTGGGCCTCGTTGGAGGACGACCGATCGTCTATGAGAGTCAATGAAGCCTCTGGTCACTTCAGCCCCAAAGTAAGGGGTTGCTCTGATAGCGAACTGTCCACCAAGGTTGCCGAATACACTGCCGCGACTCGCCTCGAAATGTTCCGTGTTTCCCTGAGTGTAGGTCCAAAGAGCCAGCAGAGTATGGTGCCCACCAGCGACAAGAGAAGCTTCATCGGTTTCGGGTGGAAGCGAGGTGACCTCACGCGGATGGCTGAACAGGCTGCCATCGGTGCTGGTCATCATCATCAGCTTTTTTGGACCTTCTGGATGACCGGAGAGGTAGGCGAAGATGGTGTCGCCCTCGTCGTCATGCGTGAAGCCAACAGCTTGAGCCTGGGCGATTTCGGTTTCGCTGACCTTAGGGATGTGTTGGAAATGCATCGGTGCGCTAAAGGCGCCGGTAAGGGATCCGGTGACGGTGCGTATAGTGTCGCCATCATCGATCCAACTGGCGACCGGTCTACCATCGGGCTCGAAGATAGAGATCGAGGTATGCAAACCCATGTGGGACCGTTAGGAGCTTCTTGGTCTGCAGTGGTTTCCCGACCTGGCCAAATGCCTCTTCGAGCTGGGCTTCTTCGGGTTCGAGATACTCGGGTTGGTATCCTCGGGCCCACAATGCCGTGACGGTCGGCCCTGCGATGGTCATGAGGATGGGTGGATATGGCTGGTGAGTGGTGCCCGTGGCGGCGATGAGTGGAGGCGACACCGCCTGGGTCACCGGGGGCCGTTCGCCAAGTTTCCAACTGGCGATCGCTATGTGGTCGCAGCAACCTGGCCCGCCATGATATTCGTGGCTTGGTTCCTGCTGGCCGTCGTCATACAGGATGCCTACGGCTATGTGGCCCCGATCGCCGAGAGCGACATACGGGTCAACCCATTCGGTGTTAATGGGTGCTTTGACCAGCCACGAGTGAGTAATACGCCCCGATCCGCCCAGCTGTACTACCACTGCTCCCTTTGTGGAGCCATGTACGCCGACCGCCTCGCCTTGATTATTGACGGCGAATCGCCATTCTTCGTCCTTCGTGGGGAGACGCACCGGCTTCGAGAAATGGCCGGCAGCCGCAGTCGCAGGGGCGAGCCTAGTGACGGCACTTAGTAGAACCATCAGGACTAGAAAGATCGCTCGCCGCAGTATTTGCAAACCAAAACACACGCACCGGCGGCAGAAGTTGCGGATTGTCAGCGGATCGACCCGCGTGTTCCGCATCGCCTACATGACCCGCGCAATGCGATAGACTGCGCTGCATTGCGACAAAGGATCAAGGACCATGCCCCGATCGACCACAAGCATCCGTCTAGACGATGAGCTTCGCCAGCGGCTGGCCGCACAGGCCGGTGTCGAGGCGACGACCGTCACCGACTTGATCGAGCGTTTCGTGCGCGAGGGACTCGCCTGCGCAGCGCACCCCGGGATTATGTTCAAGCCCGGCCCCGCGGGTCGCCGCGCAGCGCTGGCGGGCGGGCCGGACGTGTGGGAGATCGTCGCCGCGCTACGTCACACCAGCGGCACGGAGGCCGAGCGGGTTGCCGCGCTTGCCGACCAGTTCGGGATGCATCCGCGGCAGGTGGAGATTGCACTGGCGTATGCCGCCGCCCACCGCGAGGAGATCGAGGCGCGCATCGAAGCCAACGAACGCGCGCTGGCCCTGGCCGAGACACTCGCCGTCGAGCGCGACCGTCTGCTCGCTTGAGATTCCTGATCGACTCCATGCTGCCGCCCAGCACGGCCGGGCTGCTGGCTGCTGCCGGACATGACGCCACGACTCCTGCCCAGCTCGGCGCGCACAACCTCCCTGACGACACGCTGGTGTTTCTGGCGGCTGCCGAGCAGCGCGTGATCGTGACCGAGAACGCCAGCGACTTCGCGACCGTGACCACCTGCCCGGTGCTGCTCGTCCGCAAGACCTGGTGGCCCCAGGAATCGCTCGCTCCCAGGCTCGCCGCTGCGCTCGACCGGTGGGCGGGCGAAAACGAGCAACCAGGCCACTGGGCACACTGGCTCACTGCCGAGTTTCGCTAGGAGGCACCTCGCTCACGATGGCCAATGCCTCCTTCGTCGGCCAGTTCCTCTGGTGTGATGAGAAAGCCGAGATGCTTTGTGCGTCGCCACAGAGGGCCATCAAGCGTGACCAGTCGGCACTGGAGAAGTTTGGCGAGGGCAAGGTACTCAGCGTCGTATGTCTTGGCCCACCCGTAGTCCTTGGCGATCAGCCAGGCTTCGTCGATCAGGCCGTCGGGGTGGCGCGGTGCGACAGCGATCGTCTTGAGACGCTCAAGTGCTGTCTCCCCGAGCTTGCGGGAGATTTCACGGCGAAAGACCATCGCGCTGAGGGCCGCCGGAACCTCGCTCCACAAAAGCCAGGGTGCGATCTGCTCCTCGTCGCTGAGCGTCTCGAGTGCCTCTGCCCCAAGCCGCGCCAGGGTGACCTCGACGATTACGTTGGCATCGATGACCAGCACATTCAGTGCTCGTCGCGCACGCGGCGAACTGCGGCTACAACGTTTGGCATCGGCTCACCTGTGAGCGTCTCCCCCCAGCTTTCAGGAAGCCCAACCACATCGGGCTCCGAGTCCTCCACAACGATGCGGGCCTTTGGGACCTCCACGTCAGGCAGGGCGTCGATCTTGTGGTGCAGTTCTTCGCGTGTGGACATACCACGCGATTTTAGTGCACAGTGCCCCGCCGGTACAGCACCCACAGCAGCCCGGCAAGCAGCATTGTTGCTCCCAAATACCCAATCTCCGCGCGCAGCACCTGTTCACCAACCGCCGGGACGAACATCCACCCAAGGAAGACCGCGGCCGCGGCGAGCCAGCAGTACGCGGCGGCACGGGCGCGGTTGCGGGCCAGAGCGGCCTGGTTGAGCGTGCCCGACGCGAGGTGCATACCCATGCCGAGGCCAACCAAAGCGAGGCCGAAGCGGTTGTAGGTGTAGGTCTGGCCGAAAAGAATGTGGCCCATCACGAACGGGCCGATCACCAGCAAGCCGAGCGCCACGGCGGCGGCGAAGGCGGCGATCGCGCGCAGGGTAAGGCGGATCGCGTGGGCGAAGGCGGTGTGGCCCTCGCGGGCCTCCAGGCCGGTGAGGTGGGGCAGCAGCGAGGTTTGGATCGCCTGGAAGAGCTGCAGGGGGGCGCGGGCGATCAGCATCACGTTGAAGACGATTCCCGCCAGCGCCTTGTCGGGGGAGAGCGCGTCAACTGTCAGCACGGAGGCGTTCAGGAGCGTCTGCTCGGAGAGCATGATCCCGGAGACCCACAGCGCGAAACGCCCACCGCGCGAGAGCGAGAGCTCTTCGTGGGCGGCGACCTCCTGGACGCCCTCGGTACCCGGCCCGGCGAGTGCCGCGTCGGCCTCGTCGACGGTGAACGCCGCGGCGTCGGGTTCGGATTGGCCTAGGGCTGATGGAATGGCTTGTCTCCCGGCAGACCGGGTCGCTGCCACTGCGCTTTGGGCGTCCGCGGCGTCGGGCTCGGATTGGTCGGCGGTTGAAGGAATGGTTTGTGCCCCGTACTCTTGGCGCTCCCTCGCGGCCCGCGCGAACGCGGCGGGCACCACCACCAGCGAGAGCAGCGGCGCGGCCGCGATCCCGAGGGCGACCGCGGTTTGGCCGCTGGTCAAACCGAGCGCGGCCGCCAAGGCGAAACAGATCCGCGAGGTGGACTCCATCAGCACCAGCGCGCCGAACAAGCCGAAGAACTGATGTCCCGGCCAGCCAGCCGCGCGCAAAGTAGCTGCCGGCGTAGGCAAGCGTGCCGACGACGAGCACCCAGTAGAGCGCGGTGTAGCCATCGAAGACCTGGTGGATCAGCTGTTCGTGCAGCGCCAGCGCGACGACGAGGAAGAGCAGCGCGAAGCCGCCCTGCAGCGCGAGCGGGACGCGCAGCGGGTGCTCGGCGTGGCCGTGGGCGCGACGCTCTGCAATCGTGCGCGAGAGCAATTGTTCGACGGGCCGGTAGATCACCGAGATCACGACGAACATCACCGACCACAGCACGTCCAGGCGCTGGGCCGCTTCTTCGCTGAGCACGTGGGAGGCGATCGAGAAGTAGGCGAACGTCAGCAGCCCGGTGGCAGCGATCCCCACGGAGAGGAGCCGCGCGCCGCTGCCGTAGGAGCGGGTCGGCTCGCTGGCCGTGGCCTGACCCGCTGCGCGCGGCGAGGAAACGCCGCCGTCGGTGGTGGGGGGCGGGGAGGGGGGAGTGGCGGGGATCGCGGGGGCGTCGGGGTCGGGAGAGGGCACGCCGGTCACTGGCGCAGGGGCGAGGTCAAAGGCGCACGAGCAGCATCGTCCACGGGAAGGGCGAGCGCACCTCGGCGACCGTCCCGTGGCGCGCGAGCAGGGCGCACGAAAGAGCGCCGCGACCAGTGGTTGAGGTGCCCCGGGGTGTTGCCGAGCTCGCGCCAGTAGGCGCCGCGGGCCATGTTGAGCGCCCGCCACAGCGGCTCGCGCGGGACCGAGACGAGCAGGTGGCGCGAGCGCGCAGCGCGCCATCTCGGCGAGCGTGTGGGAGGGGTCGGGCACGTGCTCGAGCACCTCGATCGCGGTCGCGAGGGCGAACTCGCCGTCGGCGAACGGGCAGGTTCTCGGCGCGCATCACGCGGTACTCGAGGTTGGGCGCCTGCCGCTGCTGCCCAGCCGGCCTGGATCGACTCCTCCTCCAGGTCGATCCCGACGATCGCTCCGCCCCTGCAGGCGCCGCGCCCAGCTCTGCGCACGAGCACCCCCTCGCCGCAGCCCACATCCAGCAGCGAGCCGGGGTCGGCACGCGCGAGCAGCTCGTCGAGGTCGCGCTCGAACCCCGCCATCAGTGCGCCGCACGAGCGGGTTGGTGGAGCCGTACTTGTCGTAGGTGTTGCCCGTGACGATCCCGTCGCGGGAGAGCGTGACGTCGCCGCGCTCAAGCCCCGCACCGCCTCGCGCTCTTGTTGGCCTGCGCGCGCCGTTGTTGCCATCGGGCAGGGGGCGGGCATCACGGGGAGGCGGCACCGCCGGGCTCGTAGTGCGAGGGAGGCACCCCAGCTGCAGCTCGATCCGCCGCACCCGCTCGAACGTGCGCTGGGTCATCACGCGCTGCGCGGCGAGCAGGTCGCCGATCACGCCGAGCGCCCACAGCACGATCGCGGCGATGAACAGCACCGCGCCGAGGATCAGCGACTGCACGTGGCCCTTGCCGTTGCCTTCGGCGTAGGCGACGACGAAGCGGATCCACACGCCGAGCGCGGCCACGCCGATCACCGCGGCGAGGCTCCAGAAGATCTCGCAGCGGCTCGTACTGGGCGTAGATGCGGAAGATCGAGACGGCGTTGCGGCGCACGTAGGCGCCCATCGAGGGGAACAGGCGCGACTCGCGCGTCACGGGGTTGGTGCGCACGGGGACGTGCTCCACCGCGACGAGCAGCTTGCCCGCCTGGATGATCGTCTCCAGGGTGTAGGTGAATTTCGAGACCACCTGCATCTGCAGCGCCGCCTCGCGGTTGTAGGCGCGGAAGCCCGAGGTGGTGTCGGGCACGGTGGTCGAGGAGGCCTGGCGCACGACCCACGAGCCGAGCCGCTGCAGCAGCTTCTTCAGCGGCGAGAAGTGCTCGATCGAGTCCACCTCGCGGTCGCCGACCACCATGTCGGCGCGGCCCTCGAGGATCGGCGCGCACCAGCCGCGCGACGTCGGGGCCGTGGTACTGGTTGTCGGCGTCGGTGTTGACGATCACGTCGGCGCCCAGCTTCAGGCAGGTGTCGAGGCCGGCCTGGAAGGCGCAGGCGAGGCCCTTGTGGTTGGTGAGCGCGCACGAGTGGTCAACGCCGTGGCGGCGCGCCACCTCGATCGTCTCATCGCTCGACCCGTCGTCGATCACCAGCCACTCGACCGCGTCGAAGCCCTCCAGCTCGCGCGGCAGCTCGGCGAGCGTCAGCGGCAATGTCTGCGCCTCGTCCCAGCAGGGGATCTGGATGATCAGCTTCATTGCGGGCAGGGTCTTTCCACAGGCCCAAAGCGTACCCCGTCGGGCTGCGGCTTCCGCGGTAGGGCGATGCCGGAGTGGTACGTGCTCGTGAGGAGGGGATGACCGGCGCCGGGTCCGGGCTTCAGGCGGGGCGGTGAGTCGGGGCGGGGGCGTGCCCCATAAGCTCTACCCAATGCAGAGCGCAACGCTCGCCCGGCCCCGGCGCGACCACTCACTGCTTGCGCGCCTGCGCGCCGTGCCGGGCGCCACGTGGGCGCGGCTCGGTTTCGCGGCGCTCTGCGTGGCGGCGCTCGTGGGCTACTTCGCCTTCCCCACTTACCCCACCTACGACTCCTTCTACGCGCTGCTGTGGGGGCGTGACCTGCTGCACCTGCAGCTGCCCGACTTCGGCGTCTACCGCGCGCCCACCGAGCACCCGCTGGCGATGGCCTTCGGCGCGCTGTGCTCGCTCTTCGGGCAGGCCGGCGCGCGGCTGATGGTGCTCGGCTCGATCGCCTCGTTCGTGGCGCTCACCGCCGGTCTCTTCAGGCTCACGCGCCTCTGCTTTGGGCCGCTTGTGGCGACGCTCGCCGCGCTGTTGATGCTGACGCGTCTGTACGACGCCAACCTCGCCGCGCAGGGCTACCTCGACCTCACCTATCTCGCGCTGATTGTGTGGGCGACGGCCCTGGAGGTCGAGCGCCCGCGCCGCGGCACGCCGGTGTTCGTGCTGCTCGCGCTCGCCGGCTTGCTGCGCCCCGACGCGTGGGTGCTCGCGGGCGTGTACTGGCTGTGGTGCGTGTGGCCGGCGCGCGCGCGACTCTGGTCGGGGGCGGGTCGCAGGGTGGCGGCAGGTCCGTCGCCGCGAGCGGATGCCGGGGCTTTGCGGGATCGCGGTGCTGTGCCCGCTCCGTCTTCGCGCACGCTCCTCGGCTACACGGCGCTGGTGGCCGCCGCGCCGCTGGTGTGGGTCGTAATCGACACGCTCGTCACCGGCGACCCGCTCTACTCGCTGCACTCCACCGCGGTGCTCGCCGCCGAACTGGAACGCACCAAGGGCTTCACCTCTGTGCTCGCCGCCACCTGGCGCTACCTGGTGCGGATCGACAAGCTGCCGATCGTGCTCGGCGGCCTCGCCGGCGCGGCGCTCGGGCTCTGGCTGACGCCCCGCCGCGCGCGCGTGCCGCTCGCGGTGCTGGCGCTGCTGCTGTTCGTGTACGTCGCCGAGGGCGCCGCCGGGGCGTCGGTGATCGACCGCTACATGATGGGCGCCGCGGCGCTGCTGCTGCCCTTCTGCGCGCTGGCGATCGGCGGCTGGTCGCTGCTGCGCCCCGGCTCGCTGCTGCGGCGCGTGTGGATGGCCGCGGGCGCAGCGCTGCTCGTGTACGGCGCCGTGGCGGCAGTCTCGGTGACGAGTCTCTCCAACGCGCGCACCACGCTCGCCTACCACGACGACTTCCACGAAGGGCTCGCCGTCGCCGCTGCACAGCCCCGCGGTGCGCGCCGAACTGGCGCGCTGCCCGCTGCTGTCGTTGCCCGACAACAAGCTGATCCCCGACGCCCGCTGGATCCTCGACGTGGGCAACCAGCGCGAGATCGTCGCCCGCAGCGAGGCGCGCGCCGACAGCGAAGCCGGCAACCCTGCACTCAGCAACCGGATCGCCCGCGCCAGCGTGGCGGTGTACCCGCTCGGCGCCGCCGTCTTCCAGGAGGCGATCGTCGACGTCGGCGACAACCCGCTCGACCAGATCCCGCTGCACGGCTTCCGGCGGATCTACACGAGCCGCTACTACGCGGTCTATGGCAACTGCTGAGGGGAGCACCGCGCCCGGGCCCCCGGCGGGGCCGCGCCCGATGGCGGGGATGCCCGGCGGCGCGGATGCTGCGACCGAGTCGGCGGGCGGAACGGGAGAAGGGGGCGGAGGGCGCGCTGGCGCGCGGGGGCTGGTGTGGATGGGCTCGCGCTCGTGCTGCTGCTGGCGCTCGGCCTGCGCCTGTGGGGCATCCGCCAGGGCCTCCCCTACGCCTACAACTCCGACGAGGACGCCCACTTCGTGCCGCGCGCGATCGGGATGCTCACGCTCGGCTGGAACCCCCACTACTTCGCCAACCCGCCCGCCTACACCGACCTGCTGCGGCTGATCTTCGCCGCCTGGTTCGGTGGCCGCGCGGGGGTCTCGCACACGTTCGCGATCAACCCCACCGCGGTGTTCACGCTGGCGCGCGTGTGCGCCGCGCTACTCGGCACGCTCGCGGTGTGGCTGCTGTACGTCGCTGGCGCGCGCCTCTTCGACCGCGGCGTCGCGCTGCTCGCCGCGGCGCTGGAGGCGGTTGCATTCCTGCCGGTCTTCTACGCCCACCTCGCGCTCAACGACGTTCCCACGCTCGCGCCACTGACGCTCTCGCTGCTGGGCACGGCCGGTGTGCTGCGCAAAGGCCGCGCGCGCGACTACCTGATCGCGGGGGTCGGCCTCGGCTTCGGCTGCGCGACGAAGTACACCGCGGGGATCGCGCTGCTGCCGCTGCTCGCCGCCGCCGCCTCGCAGTATCTGGCGCCGACCCCCAGGCGAAGGGCGGCCGGGCGCGATCGAGGTGCCGCGGCAGGCGGTGGCACGGGCGACGCGGATCTGGGCGACGGAGGCACGGGCGACGGGGGCCTTGGCGGCGGAGGCCCTGGCGGCGGGGGCACGGGCGGCAGCGCCGCGGCCGGGGGCGCTGCAGCGGCGGCGCGAGGTGCTCCACCGCGGGTCCCGGCAGGGCGGCCGGTGTTGGTGGGCCTCGTGCTCGCCGGTGCCGCCGCGCTCGTCGCCTTCCTGATCGCCGACCCCTACTCGGTGCTCGACTTCCACGCCTTCGAGCAGGGCCTCGCCCACCAGTCCTCGCTCTCCGGCGAAGTCCAGGGCAAGCTCGGCGCGCCGCGCGAGAGCGGGCTCGTCTACTACCTGTGGTCGCTCACCTGGGGCCTCGGCTGGGTGCCATCCATCGCCGCGCTCGCCGGTGCCGTGATGGTCTGGTGGCGCGAGCGCAAGCTCGGCTGGGTGCTCGTGCCGGCGCCGCTGCTCTACCTGCTCTTCATGGGCTCCGAGGGCCGCTACTTCGGGCGCTGGCTGCTGCCGATCTTCCCGATCCTCTGCCTGCTGCGCCGCCTTCGCCGCGCTGCAATGCGCCCGTGCACTGGCGTTTGCTGCCCAGGGTGTCATCGAAAAGCGAGCCCCGCCCGCGGAGCCGGCTCTGCCGGCGGAGCCCATCCAAACAAATCCTCGCCCACCACGCGCCCGACCGAAGCCGGGGGACACTCGCCCACGGCGGGCATCCCCGTTTCGACCAGCACTGGTCGCGTTCACTGCCCTGGCCGTGCTTGCGTTGTGCGTGCAGGGGCTTCTCTACAGCGTCCACTCCGGCCTGATCCTTTCGCGCGCCGACACCCGCTCGCTTGCTCGTGCGTGGATGGTCGCGCATGTGCCCGTCGGCGCGAAGGTGGTGGTCGAGCCGATCGTGCCCGACGAGTGGGTGCAGGACGTCGGGCATCCCACGCTCACCGTGCCCGATGGCGACCGCTGGTTGAAGTACCGGTCGCTGCTCTCGGTGATCTCGCCCACCGGGGCGCTGACGCCACGGCGAAGGCCACGTGGTCAGCCTCGAAAACTACGAGCTCACGCTCGCCCCGTCGCTGATCACTTACTACGAGCGCGAAGGCTACTGCTGGGTCGTAAGCGGCTCCGCGGAGTCGGGCCGCGCGTTCGCCGACCCGGCGCGCGCGCCGCTGGCCGTCGCCTACTACCGCGCGCTCGCGCGGGCGGGGACGGTCGTCTACCACGTGTCCCCTTACGGCGCCGGCGCCCGTCCGGTGGCGTTCAACTTCGACTGGTCGTTCGACTACTACCCGCTCTCCTACGCCCGCCCCGGCCCCGAAGTGACGATCTACCGCCTGCGCGGCGGGAGCTGCGCGCGCGGATGAGGGCGCTCGCCGTCGCCGTGCGGGGTCGGTCCCCTGCGCGCATGAGTCAACTTTCACGTTCGACACTTTGGCTGGTGCGCGCCGGTTATCCTGGACGGTCGGTATGACCGTAGTCACCGACACCGACCAGCTGCACCTCGCCCGCGCGATCGAGCTCGCGGGGCGCGGCGTCGGGGCGGTCAAGCCCAACCCCGTCGTCGGCGCCGTGATCGCGCGCAACGGTGATGTCTTGGGGGAGGGGTGGCACGAACGCTTCGGCGCCGCCCACGCCGAGGTCAACGCGATCGAGGCCTGCGGGCTTGCCGACCTCTCCGGCGCCACGCTGTACGTGTCGCTGGAGCCCTGCTGCCACGAGGGCAAGACGCCACCGTGCACCGAGGCGATCGTGCAGGCCGGGATCGGGCGCGTGGTCGTCGGCTCGGACGACCCCACCGAGAAGGCCGCCGGCCGCGGTCTCGGCATTCTGCGCGACGAGGGCGTCGAGGTGGTGATCGCCGACGGCGAGCTCGCCACCCGCGCCCGCTTGCTCAACCAGGCCTTCCGCAAGCACGCGCGCGTGGGGCGCCCGTGGGTGCTGTTCAAGTCGGCGATGACGCTCGACGGCAAGGTCGCCACGCGCGCCGGCGACTCGCAGTGGATCAGCGGCGAGGCCTCCCGCGCACTCGCCCACCGCTGGCGCGCCTCGGTCGACGCGGTGGTGGTCGGCATCGGCACCGCGCTCGCCGACGACCCCCAGCTGACGGCGCGCCCCGAGGGCACCCCCACGTGCGCTTCAGAGCAGCCCCGCCGCGTGGTGTTCGACTCGCTCGCGCGCCTGCCCTCCGACTCGCGGCTGCTCGCCGCCGCCGCCGAGATCCCGCTGACCGTGGTCGTCTCCAGAGCCGCTGCCCGCGCGGACACCGACGCCCTGGAGGCCGCCGGTGTACAGGTGCTGGTCGCCACGGGCGAGAACGAGCCGGCGCGCGTGCGCTCCGCCCTGGATCAGCTCGGCCAGCTCGGCGTCGCCTCGCTGCTGTTGGAGGGCGGCCCCCACCTCGCGGGCGCCTTCCTCGACGCCGGCGAGATCGACGAGCTCCGTCTGTTCCTCGCGCCGCTCTTGTTCGGTGGGCGCACCGCGCGTGATCCCCTGGAGGGCGAAGGCGTCGAGAGCATCGCCGACGCGGTCCGTGCGCTCACGTTCGACTGCGAGCGCGTCGGCGAGGACCTGCTGGTCTCGGCGCGTTTGCGCGAGTGGTAGTAGTGGCCCGGTGTTCACCGGCCTGATTGTCGATCTGGGCGTGGTGCTCTCCATCGAGCGCGACGGCGATGGCGCCACGTTGTGCATCGATACCACGCTCGCCGGTGAATTGGGCCTCGGGGATTCGATCGCGGTCAACGGCGTCTGCCTCACCGCCACGCGTTTGATCGCGGAGGGATTCGAAGCCCAAGCGATTCACGAGACCCTGGAGCGCTCCACGCTCGGCACCCTCGTCCCCGGCGACCTGGTCAACCTGGAGCTCGCGCTGCGCGCGGACGGGCGCCTCGGGGGGCACATCGTGCAGGGGCACGTGGACGGGGTGGGCACCATCGCCGAGTTGCGCGAGGAGGGATTTTCCCGGGTCGTAGCGGTCGATGCCGACCCTGAGCTGCTTCCCTACGTGGTGCAGAAGGGCTCGATCGCCCTCGACGGCGTCTCCCTCACAGTCAGCGCTCTGCGGGAGGGCGGTTTCGAGGTCTCGCTGATCCCCGAGACGCTCGAGCGCACCGCGCTCGGCCAGGCTGTGGTTGGGCAGCCGGTTAACCTGGAGGCCGATATCCTCGCCAAGCATGTACGACGACTCCTGCAAAAGTGGTAGGGGGCCTTGGGGGAGGGCCTGCCCTCCCACAACTGAGATGGTGGCCGACATCCTCGCCAAGCACGTCGAGTGATTGATGGAGACCCGAGCATGAGCACACCCAGAACCACCACCACGGCTTCGTCCAAACAGCACGCTGATCCCAGCATCGCCGCCCCCGCCGCGGCGACTCCGGCGATCCTGTTCGCCACGATCGAGGAGGCGATCGAGGAGATCCGTGAGGGGCGGATGGTCGTCGTCTGCGACGACGAAAACCGCGAGAACGAGGGCGATCTCGTGATGGCCGCGCAGTTCGTGACGCCCGAGGCGATCAACTTCATGGCCAAGGAGGCGCGCGGCTGGATCTGCCTGGCGCTCAGCCCCGAGCGCTGCGAGGAGCTGGGGCTGGAGCTGATGACGGCGAAGAACGAGTCGGCCCTGCAGACCCCCTTCACGGTCACGATCGAGGCGCGCAGCGGCGTCACCACGGGCGTCTCCGCGCACGACCGCGCGCACACCATGCAGGTCGCCGTTCGACCCGGGCTCCAAGCCCGAGGACCTGGTGCAGCCGGGGCACGTCAACCCGCTGAAGGCGAAGGCCGGCGGCGTGCTGGAGCGCACCGGCCACACCGAGGCGAGCGTTGACCTGGCGCGCCTGGCGGGGCTGATCCCGGCCGGGGTGATCTGCGAGATCATGAACGAGGATGGCTCGATGGCGCGCGTGCCCGACCTCGCCGACTACTGCGAGCGCCACGGGCTGAAGATGGTGACGATCGCCGACCTGATCGCCTACCGGCGGCGCAACGACCGGCTCGTCGAACGCGTCGTCGCGACGCGCCTGCCGACCGCGTTCGGGGACTTCGAGGCGGTCGGCTACCGCTCGCTGGTTGACGAGAAGCACCACGTGGCGCTCGTCAAGGGCGAGGTCTCAGGCCACGCCGACGTGCTCGTGCGCGTGCACTCGGAGTGCCTCACCGGCGACGTCTTCCACTCGCTGCGCTGCGACTGCGGCGAGCAGCTGGAAGCGGCGCTGGCGATGATCGAGCGCGAGGGGCAGGGGGTGCTCTTGTATCTCTCCCAGGAGGGCCGTGGGATCGGCCTGTTGAACAAGCTGCGCGCCTACCGCCTGCAGGAGGATGGTCTCGACACGGTCGAGGCCAACGAGCGCCTGGGCCTGCCGGCCGACCTGCGCGACTACGGGATCGGCGCGCAGATCCTCGCCGACCTGGGCCTCTCCTCGATTCGCATCCTCACCAACAACCCGAAGAAGATCCGCGGCCTGGAGGGCTATGGGCTGTCGGTCTCGGCGCAGATCCCGATCGAGCAGGCGCCCAACGAGCACAACACCGACTACCTGCGCACCAAGGCGCGGCGCATGGGCCACATCCTCCACCACCAGGGCTTGAATCTCGACGAGGAGTTCCTGCACTCCGAGCGCGAGCACGACCGGGAGCAGGAGCGCCAGGAGCGTCGCGAACGTCCCGGCGGGGCCGCTCGAGCATGAGCGAGCAGGAGCGCTGCAGGCTGTGAGCGCACATACCCGGGAGGGGCCGCCCGGGCCACGTCCCTTCGCGATCGTCATCGCCCGCTTCTACGAGGAGCTCGCCGGGCGCCTTGTTCGGGGGGCCAGGGATGCTTTCGCCGAGGCCGGCGAGGCCGATGTCGAGGTCTTCCAGGTCCCTGGTGCCTTTGAGCTGCCGCTCGCGGCGCGCTATGCGGCGGACTCCGGACGCTACGCCGGCGTCGCCTGCCTCGGCGCGGTGATCCGCGGCGAGACCGACCACTACGACTTCGTCTGCACCGAGGCCGCGCGCGGGATCATGCAGGTGCAGCTCGACACCGGCGTGCCGTGCGCCTTCGGGGTGCTCACCTGCGCGACGATGGAGCAGGCGCTCGCGCGGGCTGGCGGGGACAAGCGCGACCAGGGTCGCCACGCCGCCGAGGCGGTGCTGCGGATGGCCGAGCTGCGCAACGAGCTCGCGAGCGGCTAAACTGCGTCCCGCGATGGCCAAGGTATGTCACAGCTGCGGCAAGGGCCCGGCGTACGGCAACAGCCGTAGCCACTCGATGGTCGCCACCCGGAGGCGCTTCGAGCCCAACTTGCAGAAGGTGCGGATCCTCGTCGGCAAGGCGCCGCAGCGGGTGTACGTCTGCACGCGCTGCTTGAAAGCCGGCAAGGTCGTCAAGGCGCTTTGAGTCGTCGCCGGGCGTGAGCGCGGCTGGGCTGGGCGGGGTGTTGGTGTTTGCGCCGCCGGACCGGGCCGTGCGTTTGTGTTTGCGCCGCCTGACCGGGTTTGTGTTTGCGCCGTCGGACCGGGCCGTGCGTTTGCGTTTGCGCGGCCTGACTGGAGTTTGTGTTTGCGCCGCGGACCGGGCTGTGCGTTTGTGTTTAGTTTTTGGACCCCAACCCTTCATTTTGTGAAGCGATGATGATGGCGTCTAATCCCCCGCGAGAGCTCCCGCGCCGGTGGGTTGCGTAACCTTGACGGGCCCACCGCGTAGCTCCTTGCATGGCCCGCGGCGCGCCCGGGCGGACAGGATGATGCAGACTGCGGTAACCGACACCAACCTGCTTCGCTTCCGCGCCGCGGTGGCGGGTGCGCTGGCGCACCTGGAGTCCCGCCGCCAGGAGGTCAATGACCTCAACGTCTTCCCCGTAGCCGACGGCGACACCGGCGACAACATGGCGCTCACGCTGCGCGCCGTGCTGGGCGAGCTCGACCGCTTGCAGGGGGCGGATGAGACGCGCACGATCGATGAGATCGGCCGCGAGGAGATCGTGCAGTCGGTCGCGCGCGCCGCCCTGCTGGGGGCGCGTGGCAACTCCGGCGTGATCCTCTCGCAGCTGATCCGCGGCGCCGCCGAGGAGCTCGTCTCGCGCCCCGGGGAGCTGATCGACGCGGCGCTGATCGCCGCGGCGCTGGAGAACGCCGCCGAGCGCGCCTACGCCTCGGTGCGCAGCCCGGCGGAGGGCACGATCCTCACCGTCGCACGGGAGATGGCCGAGCGGATCGCCGCCGAGAACGAGCGCGATCCCGACGGCACCCGCCTGCACCCCGCCGCGCCGCCGGAGCTACAGGACCGTGCGATCGCCACCACGCTGGAGCAGGCGGTGGCAGCCGGGCAGGAGTCGGTCAAGCGCGGGCCCGATCTGCTCGCCGCGTTGCGCGATGCGGGGGTCGTCGACGCCGGCGGCTACGGCCTGGTGGTGATCTTCGCGGGCGTCGTCGCCGCCCTGCGCGGCGAGGACCCGCCGCCACTCGACCACTACGCTCCGGCGCGCATCCATCACCCCGAGCACCACTCCTCCACCTACCGCTACTGCACCAACTTCGCCGTCACCGGCAAGGCGCTCGAGTCCGAGCGCTTCCTCCCGCGGCTGGAGGCGCTCGGCGACTCCGTGCTGGTGGTGGGCGACGCCGCCACGCTGAAGGTGCACGTCCACACCGACGACCCCGAGCGCGCCACCGCGGTGTTCGACGGCGCCGGCGAGGTCTCGCATCTCGACGTCGCCGACATGCACGCCCAGGTCGCCGAGCGCGACGGGCGGCTCGGCGGCAACGGCAGCGCGCCCTCCCAGTCGTTCGGCGTATCGGCCGATGGCCCGCACAACCTCGGCGGGGCCTTCGAAGGGGCGCCGGCGGATGGCATGGTCGCGAGTAGATCGGCCGGAGGCGGCGCAGCAGCAGCGCAGGCGGTGCGTTGCGGCGCGGTCGCAGTGGTGAGCGGTGAGGGCATGAAGCGGCTGTTCGCCGAGCTGGGCGTGCACACACTCGACGGCGGCCCGACGCTCAACCCCTCCACCTACGAGCTACTAGCCGCGATCCACGAGGTCCCCTCCGAGGAGGTGCTGGTGCTGCCCTGCTCCCCGAACGTGGTGATGGCCGCCGAGCGCGCCGCGGAGCTCTCCGACAAGCAGGTGGTGGTCATCCCCGCGCTCAGCCAGCAGGCTGCGCTCGCGGCTGCCGTCGAGCTGCTCGCGGATCGCCCGCTGGAGCAGAACGCGCAGGCGCTGAACGAGGCACTCGCGCGGGTACGCACTGGCGCCGTCGCCCCCGCCGCCCGCGCCGACCCCGCGGGCCGCTTCGCCCCCGGCGAGGCCGTCGGCTTCCTCGGCGAGGAGGTCGTCGCCTGGGGCGAGCCGGCCGCCACGTTGCGTCACGTGCTGGTGGCGCTCGCCGATGGCGCCGAGTTGCTCAGCGTGCTCGCCGGTGCGGGAGCGCCACTCGACCCTCCCGCGGTCGCCACACTGCTCGACGGCGATCTCGGCGCGGCCGAGCTCGAGCAGCGCGATGGTGGGCAGAGCGCCTACTGGTGGTTGCTCGCGGCGGAGTGACTGGCCGGCTCGCCGGGCCATTACCCAAGCAGCGTTGGTAACAGCTTTGTAACTGATCGTTTTACGCTCCAACGGCCGCGATTTCCAGCGGTTTGTGGCTGCTCTGCTGCGTACATACAGGTTCGGCGAGTGGGGTCAGAGACATAGGCACATGTTCCTCTCCGCAGCAGATACGTTCTAGATAACCGCTTCCCATTTTCGGTGTGGCGGCACTGCAGGCGCCGGAAAATGTTTCTGACCCCCCAGGATCGGAATGCTGGCCCCTGCTCGTCAAATAATGATAAAGGAGACAGACAGAATGACACGTATCAAGTTGGTAGGGCTTTGCCTAGTCGCCGTATTTGCGTTCGGCGCCGTGGCCGTCGCCGAGGCGTCGGCGGCTGAAGAGATCTACAAGGTGGAAGAAAAAAAACTGGAAGCCGGCGAAAAGAAGGAAATCACCTCGAAAGCCAAGACGGAATTCACGCTCACAGGCGAAGAAACCATCCTCGGGGCCAAAGTAAAAGCGATCACCAAATGCAAAAAGCTCAAACTGAACGCCGCTGAAAAACCGGTGATCGTGGGCGGCACGCCGGGCAAGTCCGAAAAAGAGAAGATTGAATTCGAAGAATGCACGGCCACCCTCGGTGGGTCGAAATGCGAAAAAGTGTCGATTGAAAGTGCTTCGACGAACAACGAAATCGTAACGATTGTGCTACCGGCAGGCAAAGCCGGCGATTTAGCTGTCCTGTTCACACCTGCGACTGGCAAAGTATTCACAACCGTCAAACTGACCAAATGTGGCATCTTTGGCAGCCACGAAGCGAAAGTAGAAGGCACCTCTGCTGCGTTGGCTAGCACCGGAGAAGCGGTCGTAGGAACGCTGACTTACAGCGAAGCCGAAGAAATCACAAAGATCAAGAAATCAAACGGTACGGAAGAAACGACCGGCCTGAAATTTGCCGGCAACCCGTCCAAAATCAATGGCGTAGCCGAAGTCGAACTGGTCAGCAAAGAAAAATGGAGCGTCTTCTAGGTCTCGTAGTAGTGCACGATGCCAGGTGAGTAATCGCGTGGGGTCGCGTCCTCGGTGGCGTGGCCCCACGCGCCTATAGGAAGCAAAGGAGTCGAGCATGAGGCGTACTGGATTGGTCGGGCTCTGTCTGGTCGCTGCGTTTGCGATCGGGGCCGCGGGAGCCACGCAGGCGCTTGCCGCCGAATATATCTACAGGGTGGAAGGCAAAAAATTGGGAGCGGGCGAAAAGAAGGAAATCACCGCAAAAGCCAGGACCGAATTCATTATCAAGGCTGTGGTGGGAGAAGCCGAAGTGAGATGCAAGAAAGTCAAACTCAACGCTGCTGAGAAACCCATGATCGTTGGCGGGGCGCCCGGCAAGTCGGAAAAAGAGAGCTTTGAATTCGAAGAATGCTCGGCCACGCTGGACGGCTCGAAATGCTCGTCCGTGATGGTTGAAACCGCCGTGTTGGACAACGAAGTGGTCACGGTGCGCAAGCCGGCGGGCGAGAAAGGCGATCTGGGGGTTTTGTTCACGCCCGTTTCCGGCAAAATATTCATGACCGTCAAACTGATCAAATGTGGCATCTTCGGTAGTCAGGAAGCAAAAGCGGAAGGGACATCCACCGCTCTGGTATCGCTGCCACAGAAAACCGAAGCTGCGGCGGTGATCCTGGTTTGGAGCGAAACCGAACCGATCACTGAAATCGAGAAACAGAATGGATCTGCCGAAAAAACCGGGCTCTCGGGCTTGACGCTCAATGGTGAAGTCGAATTCGAACTGGTCTCCAAAGAAAGGTGGGGTGTGTTCTAACCCAGGGGTATTGGGCAAGACGCGACGCTGCCGGGCGCAGCTGAGGTTGCGCGGCCCCACCGCCTGTCCGCCACGCAGGTCATCATGGAGGGCGCCAATGCCCACCGCGACCTCGAAGTCCGCCCCGGTACGCTCGTGCGCCGGCGACGGCGCCGAAATCGCGCCACGCGCATTCGCCTCCACACGCGCTCTCAGCCGCCATGAGCTGCGAGCGGCGCGGGTGCGCTCCGTGAAGCCTAGTCGCCTGGAGGAGCCGCTCGCGCTTCCCGTCGGCAAGCTTGCCGACGGATTGCGTACGCTCGGGATCGAAACGGTGGGGGCGCTGCTGGAGCATCTGCCACGCGACCGCCGCGAGTCGCGCGCGATCGCACAGTTGCGCCCGGGCGAGCAGGCGACGGTGGCGGTGGAGGTCGAGTCGATCGCCGCGCGGCCGGTGCGCCGCCGTGGGATGCGCCCGCTGGTGGAGGCGACGGTGTTCGACGAGACCGGCGCGATGGGCGCGGCCTTCTTCAACCAGCCGTGGCTGGTGGACCGCTACCGCCCGGGAACGCGTCTGCTGCTGCACGGCAAGGCGCGGCCCGGGGGGCGCTTCTCGGTCACCCACCACGCGCCCGGGGGCGAGCTCGCGGGCGTGCAGGCGACGGGGGAGATCGCGCACTACCCGGCCACGGTGGGGGTCAGCTCGACGCAGATCGCCGCGCTGGTGAGCGAGCACCGCGGCGCGCTCGCCGACGTGGTCGAGCCGCTGCCGGCGAGGATGCGTGCGGCCGAGCGCCTGCCCAATCGTATGGGGGCGCTGGCGGCGGTGCACTTCCCGCGCAGCGGGGAGGAGGCGGAGGGAGGGCGTGTGCGGTTGGCGTTCGAGGAGCTGCTGTTGCTGCAGCTGGCGTTGCTGCGCCGCCGGGCGTTGCGTGGGTCGGGCACGGCGGCAACGCTTGCGGAGCCCCGAGAGCTGACCGCGCGCTGGCTGGAGGAGCTGCTGCCGTTCGCGCCGACTGCCGACCAGACGGCGGCGATCGCGGCGATCGACGCCGACCTGGCGCGTGCGCGTCCGATGCAGCGTCTGCTGATGGGGGAGGTTGGCTCGGGCAAGACCGTGGTGGCGCTGTACGCGCTGCTGCGCGCGGTCGAGCACGGCATGCAGGGGGCGTTGATGGCGCCCACGGAGACGCTCGCCGAGCAGCACTTCGCCACGCTGCAGGCGCTCGTCCCCGAGGGGCTGCTGCCGTCCGCGCTGCTGACCGGATCGACTCCCGCGCGCCGTCGCTCCGATCTGCTTGGCAAGCTTGCCACCGGGGAGCTGAAGCTGGTGGTGGGCACACACGCGTTGATCGAGGACGACGTCATCTTCGACCGCCTCGCAGTGGCGGTCGTGGACGAGCAGCACCGCTTCGGCGTGCGCCAGCGCGCTGCGTTGGATCGCAAGGGGGCCTCCGCCACAGCCGGTTCGACCAACAACGGCCCAACCGCTTCGCCCCCATCGTGGGGGCCGGTTTGCCTCGCCCCCCACGTGCTGCACATGACGGCGACGCCGATTCCGCGCACGCTGGCGCTCACTGAGTACGGCGACCTCGATGTGACGCGCCTGCGCGAGCTGCCGCGGGGCCGGCGGCCGATCGCCACGCACGTGGCGGCGAGCGCGGCGGAGCGGGCGCGCGCGTACGAGCGGATCCGCGAGGAGCTGCGTGCCGGGCGCCAGGCGTACGTGGTGTGCCCGCTGGTCGAGGAGTCCCAGGAGCTCGAGGCACGCGCCGCGACCGCCGAGTACGAGCGCCTGCGCACCGGCGAGCTGCGGGAGTTCCGCCTCGAGCTTCTGCACGGCCAGCTGCGTCCCAAGGACAAGCGCGCGGCGATGGCGAGGTTTGCGGCCGGCGCCGCGGACGTGCTGGTGGCCACGACCGTGATCGAGGTTGGGATCGACGTGCCCAACGCGACCGTGATGCTGGTCGAGAACGCCGAGCGCTACGGGATCTCCCAGCTGCACCAGCTGCGGGGGCGGATCGGCCGCGGCGAGCACCCCTCGGTGTGCCTGCTGCTCGGTCCCCGCAATGCGCGCCGGCTGCGCGCGCTGGCGGAGCACAGCGACGGCTTCGAGCTCGCCGAGATCGACCTGGAGCTGCGCGGCGAGGGCGAGCTCACGGGCACCCGCCAGCACGGCCAGGCCGAGCCACGGGTGGCGGTCCTGCCGCAGGACGGGGCGCTGCTGGAACGCGCCCGCGTGTGGGCCGAGCGGCTGCTCGCCGTCGATCCCGCGCTTGTAGCTCCGGAGCACGCGCTGCTGGGCGAGGCGCTCGAGCGCGTGCTGGGCAAGGAGGCGCACGAGCCGCTGCGAGCATAGGCAGTCTGTGCGGGCGGGCCGGGCTGCGAACGTGGTTGGGCTTGCGAGATGATGCGATGGTGCGCGTGATCGCGGGTAAGTACGGTGGCCGGCGGCTGCGGGCGCCGCGTGGCCGGGCGACGCGGCCGACATCGGATCGAGTCCGCGAGGCGCTCTTCTCGATGCTGGGTGGGCCAGTCTCGGCGGGCTCGGAGGGAGAAGCCGGCTCAGATGAGGAGGTTGGGCTCCAGGGGGCCGTGGGGCCCCAAGGAGCGGTGGGGCTCCAGGGAGCGGTCGTGCTGGACCTGTTCGCCGGCACTGGCGCGCTGGCGATCGAGGCGCTCTCACGAGGCGCGGAGAGGGCGGTGCTGGTCGAGCGTGACCACCGGGCGCTGGAGGTCCTCAAGGCAAATCTGGCCGAGCTGGGACTCGGGCCGGAGGAGGCGCAGGTGCGGCGCGTCGACGCGCTGGCGGCGCTGCGCAACGCACGCGAGCGCGCGGAGACATACGATCTTGTCTTCGTCGATCCGCCCTACCGACATGCGGGTGTGCTGGGGCGTGAGCTGGGGGAGGCACTGCCGCCCCTGCTCGCGCCACGGGCGCGCGTGGTGACGGAGAGCGATCGGCGCACAGAGCTGCCGCTGCGATCTCCGCTGCTGGAGGTGGAGGCACAGCGGCGCTACGGAGACACCGTGATCACGATTCAACGCCGAAGATGAGCCTCGACAAGTCAATAGCCGTCTGTCCGGGCTCCTACGACCCGGTGACCAACGGCCACCTCGACGTGATCCGGCGTGCGGCCGAGCTGTACGACCAGGTCGTCGTCGCGGTCGTGAGACGCTCGGTACGCAAGAACGCCACGCTGTTCGATATCGAGGAGCGGGTGGGGTTCATCGAACGCGCGACGGCCAAGCTGCCGGGGGTGCGGGTCGAGCCGTTCAGCAACCTCGTGGTGGAGTTCGCACGCAGCGTGGGGGCGAAGGCGATCGTCAAGGGGCTGCGGGCGATCTCCGACTTCGAGTACGAGCTCGAGCTGCACCAGCTCAACCGCCGCCAGGACCCAGAGATCGAGTCCGTGTACCTGATGTCGAGCTCGCAATACAGTTTCCTGTCATCGAGCGGCGTCAAGGAGCTCGCCACGTTCGGGGGCCGGATCGACGACCTGGTGCCGGCGGAGGTGGCGGCGCGGTTGCAGGAAGAGTTGCGGCGCTGACGAACTGGATGTGAGGCGTGATGTGCAACCTTGATATACAGACCGTGGGGCCGGACGCCCCGCGAAGGTAATCCGTTATGGACGTTCTGGTTCTGATCGACAAGCTGGACGACTTGGTGCACAACGCCAAGACGGTGCCGATGACCGACCAGGTGCGGGTCGACAAGGAGGAGATCTACGACATCCTCGACCAGATGCGCGCGACGATCCCCGAGGAGATCAAGCAGGCGCGGTGGATTGTCAAGGAGCGCCAGGAGATGCTGGCTGAGGCCAAGCGCGAGGCCGAGAAAATCGTCAAAGAGGCGCGCGAGCGCCAGGAGCGATTGGTCGGCGAGGAGGAGGTCACCAAGCAGGCTGAGCGCATGGCGGAGGACATCGTCGAGGACGCGCGCGCCCGCGAGCGCGAGATCCGCCTCGGCGCCGAGGACTATGCCGATGAGATCCTCAGCACGCTTGAGGTCAACCTCTCGAAGATCATCAGCGCCGTGGGACGCGGCCGCGAGCGATTGCAGGGCAAGGACGAACCCGCAGAAGTGTCGTAGTCGGGTAGCTTTGCCGTATGAGCTCACCGCTTGAGCACCGCTTGGAGGTCGCCCGTGCGCTGCTGGGCACCGGCATGTTGGGCATCGAGCGCCCGGACAGGGTCGCCCGGGCGCTCGCGACGCTGCGTCGTTGGGGCTCCGGGTCGGCGGCGGCATACACGATCTCGGCGATCCGCTATCCGAAGCGGCTGGCGATCGTGGACGAGCGCGGCACGCTGACGTTCGCGGAAGTGGATGCGCGCACGAATGCGCTGGCGCGGGCGCTGCGGGCGGCGGGCGTGGGTGAGCAGGATGGCGTGGCGCTGATGTGCCGCAACCACCGTGGCTTCGTCGAGGCGACCGTGGCCTGCTCAAAGCTCGGGGCGAGCATGTTGTACCTCAATACGGCGTTCGCGGGTCCGCAGATCGCGGATGTGCTGCGCCGTGAGGGCCCCGTGGCCCTGATCTACGACGAGGAGTTCGAGGAGCTCGTGCACGAGGGCTCGCAGGGAATGCGGCGCTTCCTGAGCTGGCGCGAGCCACGCAGTGAGGGCGCCGGGGGTAGGGACCCATGGGTGGAGGAGCTGATCGCGCGCGGGGACCAATCGCCGCTGCAGCCGCCGGCGCAGACGGGCCGCGTGGTGATCCTCACGTCGGGCACCACCGGCACGCCGAAGGGCGCAAAACGAAAACAGCCCGACTCGCTGGAGCCGGCAGCGGCGCTGTTCTCGAAGATCCCGCTGAAAGCGCGCGAGACGACCGTGATCGCAGCGCCGATGTTCCACTCGTGGGGGTACGGGCACTTCACCCTGGCGCTGCCGCTGGCCTCGACGCTGGTGCTACGGCGGCGCTTCGATCCCGAGCAGACGCTGGCCGACGTGGCCCGCCATCGCGCGAGCGCCCTCGCTGCGGTGCCGGTGATGCTGCAGCGGATCATGGAGCTCCCGCAGGAAACGCTCGAGCGCTACGACACTTCGGCGCTGCGGATCATCTCGACCTCGGGCTCGGTGCTCCCCGGCGAGCTGGCCACGCAGGTGATGGACACGTTCGGGGAGGTGCTCTACGACCTGTACGGCTCCACCGAGGTCGCGTGGGCGACGATCGCCACCCCACAGGACCTACGCGCTGCCCCGGGCACAGCCGGGCGCCCACCACTGGGAACCGTGGTGAAGATCCTCGACGCCGAGGGGCAGGAGCTGGCGCAGGGACGGCGGGGGCGCATCTTCGCCGCCAACGAGATGGTGTTCGACGGCTACACCGGGGGTGGGGGCAAGGAGATCGTGCGCGGGCTGATGAGCACGGGCGACATGGGCCACATCGATGAGGGGGGACGCCTGTTCGTGGATGGCCGCGACGACGAGATGATCATCTCGGGTGGCGAGAACGTGTTCCCACGCGAGGTGGAGGACCTGCTGGCCAAGCACCCCCAGATCGAGGAGGCCGCAGTGGTTGGCGTGGAGGACGAGAAGTTCGGCCAGCGCCTGAAGGCATTCGTGGTGGCGCGCGAGGACGCCGAGCTGACCGAGGACGCGGTGAAGGAGTACGTCAAGGACAACCTCGCCCGCTACAAGGTGCCGCGCGAGGTCGTCTTCCTGGAAACGCTGCCGCGCAATGCGACGGGCAAGGTGCTCAAGCGGGAGCTGATCACCACCGCCGACTAGCCTCGCCCCGCGGTGGGCGTCGGTTGCGCGGTGGGCGTCGCGAGCGTCGGTCGCACGGTGGGCGTGGTGAGCCTCGGTTGCACGGTGGGCGTGGTGAGCCTCGGTTCGCGGCGGGCGTCGCTAGCCTGGGAGAAGTGCCCGCGCTGACCGACAAGCTCGACCTGGAGAGCCTGCATCTCAGCGCCGGCGAGGGGCGGCGCCTGGAGCTGGCCGTCGAGATCGAGCCGCTGATGCTGGGAGGCGAGCGTTATGTCGCCCAGCCGCCTCACTCTGCGGTGACGCTGGACGTCTCGCGCATGGTCGGCCACGGGTATGCGCTGCGGCTGCACTTCACGACGGCGCTGGCGGGGTCGTGCATGCGTTGCCTGATGGGGGCGGCTCCCGAGGTGGAGGTAGACGCGCGCGAGGTGGACCGTCCGGGCGGGGGGGAGGAGCTGTCGAGCCCCTATGTCCGCGGGGAGACGCTCGACCTCGCGGCGTGGGCCCACGATGCGTTCGCGCTGAGCGCCCCCACGCAGGTTCTATGTCGCGCCGACTGTGCTGGTCTCTGCCCAGTGTGCGCTGTTGACCTCAACGAGGCGGGCCCGGATCACCACCACGAGCGCGAGCCCGACCCGAGGTGGGCGAAGCTGCGCGAGCTGAAGCTGGAGTAGCCATCGGTTGGGTGAAGTAGTCATCGGTAGGGAAAGCGCACCTGCGCGCGCCAGCTTGCTCCGTGGCTGCTAGCCTTCCCGGACCAATGGCCGTCCCCAAGCAGAAGCAGTCGCACAGCCGCACCGCTAAGCGCCGCGCGCAGCACAAGATCGTCAAGCCCGCGCTGAGCGTCTGCTCGCGCTGCCACAGCCCACGCCGCCCGCATCGGGTGTGCGGAGTGTGTGGCACGTACGCCGGGCGTGAGGTCGCCGTGCCGGTCGAGCACGCCGAGGAGCACAACCACGACCACTGATTCGCCGGTGGTCGCGGTCGACGCCAACGGCGCCGACCTCGGACCGGCGGAGGTGGCGGCGGGCGCGGCGCTCGCCGCGCGGCAGGGTGCGCGTGTGCTGCTGTTCGGCCCGCTCGCCGAGATCGGTGCTGGGCTGACGGAGCTCGGCACCCAGCCTGTAGCGGAGCTCGGCACCCAGCCTGTGGCGGAGATCGGCACCCTGCCCGTGGTGGAGCTCGATACTTCGCTCGGGGGTGTCGAGCTCGTCGATGCGCCGCTGTCAATCGCCAAGAGCCCCGACCCCGCCCGCGCCGCTCGCGCGAGCCCGGAGGCCTCGATCGTGCAAGCCGCGCGGGCGGTGGCGGGGGGCCGTGCACAGGCTCTGGTGTGCGCAGGCGGCACCGGCGCGGCGCTGGCGGCGGGCCTCTTCAACATCAAGCGCGCCCGCGGCATCCATCGCCCGGCGCTGGCGCTGGCGCTGCCGGTGCCCGGCCATCCGGTGACATTGCTCGACGTGGGTGCCAACGCGCAGGCGCGCGAGGAGCACCTCGTGCAATTCGCGTTCATGGGGGCGGCGCTCGCGCGGGTGGTACTCGATGTGCGGCGCCCCCGCGTGGGGCTGCTCTCCAATGGCGAGGAGCAGGGCCGCGGCAGCCCGTTGGTGGTGGCCGCGCGTGTTCAGCTTGCCGAGCGCCTCGCCGCCATGGCTGAGGGCTCGGGAGGGGATACGGCTCACTTCGAGCCGGTGGGCGCCTTCGACGAGGGCGGCGAGGGGCTTCCCTTCGCATTCGTCGGCAACGTCGAGGGTGGCGACCTGACGAGCGGCGCCGCCGACGTGATCGTCACCGACGGCTTCACCGGCAACGTCGCGCTGAAGGTGATGGAGGGTGTTTCGCAGACGATGCTGCGGTCGATCCGCGACGCCGCGCTCTCCACATCCCGCGCGAAGCTCGGTGGTGCGCTGCTGCGTCCGGCGCTGCGCGCCTTCCGCGATGAGATCGACCCCGAGGGTCAGGGCGGCGCCTACCTGCTGGGGCTGCGCCGGCTGGGGGTCGTGCCGCACGGGAGCTTTACCCGCCACGGCTTCGCGCAGGCGATCTTGCGCGCGGCTCGCGGCGCGCAGGAGGATCTGGTGGGGCGCACCCACGCGACGCTGGAGCAGGCGGGGGCGCTGCGCACTGCCCCCAGCCGTTCCGAGAACGAATGAGTGCCCATGTCTGCGGCGAGGGCGTAGCACGCCTGGCGTACGCGGCCGGGGCTGGTGTTGGGGGGCCGCCATCCGCGCGGGGCGGTAGCCTCCACGAGAGATGACCCGCGAGCAGGTATACGAGCTGATCCGCGACCACCTTGCCGACGAGCTCGAGATCGATCCGGACGAGATCGGGGAGGAGAGTCGCTTCAAAGAGGACCTCGAGGCCGATTCCCTCGACCTGTACACACTCGTGCAGGAGCTCGAGGACACCTACGGCGTGCAGATCTCCGACGAGCAGGCCGTCGAGATCAGGACGGTGGGGCAGGCGGTGGACTTCGTGCTGGCGCAAGCCCCCGCCGAGGTTTGATGCGCGCGGATGAAGCTGCTGAACGCGCTCTTGGAGGAGCTTCCCGAGGAGCTGTCTCGCCAGGTTTTCACGCACGCTTCCTGGAGCGAGCGGCGCAGCGACTCCTACGTGCGCCTCGCCTTCCTCGGCGACTCGGTGCTGGGGCTGGCGGTCACCGCCCACCTCTACCCGCGCCTGGAGGCCGAGCGCTTCGGGGCGGGACGGCTGACCAAGATTCGCGCTCAGGCGGTCTCCGGGCCCTCCTGCCGGGCGGTCGCCGAGCGTCTGAGGGTGCCGGAGCGGCTGCGCGCCGCGGCGCCGGCGGGGGTGCAGGAGAACGCGGTGCTGCTCGGCACCACCGAGCGGGTGCTGGCGTCAGTGATCGAGGCGGTGATCGGGGCCTGCTACCTGCAGTTCGGTTACGAGCGCAGCGCCGAAGCGGTGGTCGAGGCGTTTCGGCCCGAGATCGAGCAGGCGCTGGAGCATCCCGTGGACTTCAAGTCCACGCTGCAGGAGCTTCTGGCGCAGCGCGGGGAGCTGGTCACCTACGAGGTGATCGCCGAGCACGGACCCCCGCACGAGCGCACCTTCGAGGTGGCCGCCTCGGTAGATGGACGCCCGCTCGGCAGCGGCAAGGGGCGCAGCAAGAAGCACGCCGAGCAGCAGGCCGCACGCCAGGCCGTGGAGAAATTGCAGGCGTGAGCCCGTGTATCTGAAATCGCTCACGCTGAAGGGTTTCAAGTCCTTCCCCGACCGCACCCGCCTTGATTTCGGCCCCGGCGTCTCGGTGGTGGTCGGGCCCAACGGGTCGGGCAAGTCCAACATCACCGACGCGGTGCTGTGGGCGATGGGCGAGCAGTCCCCGCTGGCGGTGCGCGGACAGTCGATGCAGGACGTGATCTTCGGTGGCGGCCGTGGCGTGCAGGCCCGCAGCGCCGCGGAGGTCGAGATCGTGCTCGACAACTCCGACGGCACCGTCGCGCTGCCGCTCGGCGAGATCTCGATCCTGCGCCGCCTGCACCGCTCCGGCGAGGGCGAATACCGGCTCAACGGCGCCCGTTGCCGGCTGGTGGACGTGATCGAGGTGCTCTCCGACACGGGTCTTGGCAAGGAGACCCACTCGGTCATCTCCCAGGGCCGCGTCGATGCGATCGTCAACTCCAAGCCCCGCGACCGCCGCCTCTTGATCGAGGAGGCCGCCGGCCTCGGCAAGCACCGCAAGCGCCGCCGCCGTGCCCAGCTGAAGCTCGAACGCACCCAGGACAATCTCGACCGGGCGCTGGACGTGGAGCGCGAGGCCCGCTCGCGGTTGCGGCCACTCAAGCGTCAGGCCGAGGCCGCGGAGCTACACCAGCGCCTCGAGCGCCAGATGCTCGAAGCGCGCCTGCAGCTGGCGCGCGAGGCTCTGCGCGTCCGCCGCTTGGAGCTCGCCGAGGCCGAGACCCTCGTGCAGGCGGCGCGAGCTGCGCGCACCGAGGTCGAAGGCGGCCTGCAGGAGGTCGTCACGCGTCGCAGCCTCGCCGAGCGGGCGCTCGCGGAGCGCTCCGAGCGCCACGACGAGCTCTCGCGGCGCGCGTTGCATGCCGGCGCCGCCGCCGAGCGGCTGCAGCTGCGTGGCGAGCAGGCATCTACCACGGCCGCCGGCCTGGCCGAGCGAATCTTGCGCTCCACGCATGAGATCGAGCTGCTGGAAGAGACTTCCGCGCAGGGCGAGGGCAGGCCGCTCGACGCCGATGACGACCAAGCGGGTACACACAGCCTGGAGGGCCAGGTCGGCCAGCGCACCGGCGCGATCGAACAGGAGCTCGCAGAGCTGGAGCACGAGCGCGAGCAGCAGCTAGAGCGCGAGCTCGTCGAGCTGGAGCAGGCCCGCGAGGATGCGGCCGCCGAGGTCGCCGAGCTCGATGCCGCGCTCGCCGAGGCGCGCGAGGCGCGCGAGGAGGCCGACGAGCAGGCAGAGGAGGCCCGCGGCGCGCTGCGTGAGGCCGAGCGTGCGGTCGAGGCCGCGCGCCGCGATGCCGCCCGGGTGGGCTCCGAGCTGGCGGCCGTCAACCAGTTCCTGCGCCACCATTCGGCGCCGCTCGCTGCTGCCGCCGCTTCCGCGTCCGCCGCGGCCTCCGGGGGGCCCGCTCGTGCTGCCTCTGCCAGTGGGGAGTTGTCTTCCCCTTCGTCCCCTACCGGCGGGGCGGGGGGGTCTGTCGGGGGCGAGCCCGGAGAAGGCGGTGCCGGCGATGGAGTCCCGCGCGCGCTGAGCGAGGCGTTGCGCGTGAAGCCGGGCTACGAGCTCGCGCTCGCAGCCGCGCTCGGGGGGCGTCTCGATGCGGCGCTCGTGCCCGATCTTGCCGGTGCCGCCGCGTTGCTCGATGGTGCCGGGCCCGACGGCGCCACCGCGCTGTTGGCCGACCAGCGCTCCTCGGAGCGGCTGCCGCCCGAGGCGTCTACTTCTCCCGCCCCGGGCGCGCGTCCCCTGATCGAGCTGGTGGACGGGCCCGTGCCGGTGCTCGCGCTCGCGCGACGGTTGCTCGCCGACGCGTGGGTACTAGAGCGTTTGGAGGATCTACCCGACGACTTCACCGGCGTAGCCGTCACCCCGCACGGGCGCGTGTGGTTTGCTGCCTCGGGCGAGGTGCGCCAAATTGCCGAGGGGGGCTCCGAGCGGGTGCTCGCCCGCCGCAACGAGCGCGAGCAGCTGATCGTGGCTTCCGAGCAGGCGGCGGCTGCCGAGCACGTCGCGCGCGCCGCCGCCGAGCAGACGCAGGAGGCCGCAGCCGCCGCGGATCTCACGCGCGAAGAGGCCGACGGCGCTCTGCGTGAGGCCGTGCGCGACCACGCCCGCGCGCTCGAGCAGGAGCGTCACACTGGCTGGCTGATCGAGCAGCGCCGCGCCGCACCGGAGCAGGGGCCACTCGCGGTTCGCCGGGCCCAACTGGAGGGCGAGCTCGCTGCTGAGCGCCGTGCCGCCGAGCGCCTCGCTCGCGAACAGGCCGAGCGCCTGGCGCGTCTGTCGCGCTTGCATGCCCAGCACGCTGCTGACACCACGCTCGCGCCGCTCGCCGAGCGCCTCGCGGTCGCGTTGCGCGCCGCCGGGGAGGCGGTTGTCGCACGCGCCACCGAGCTTCAGCAGGCGCTCGATAGCTACCGCGCCGCCGGCGAGGAGATGGCGGCCGAGCTGCGCGCGTGTGCTGCCCAGGAGGCCGAGATTCAGGCGCGCCTGCGTGCCCGGGGCGAGGCCGTCACCGCCGCCGAGGTGGCGGCACAGCGCCTGCGCGATCACACCGAGGAGGCAGTGTTGGAGCTGCGCTCCGTGCGCGAGCAGCTGGAGCTGCCCGCAGCTGCCGGCGAGTCGGCGGAGGGGGAGGCAGTGCGGGCGGAGGAGGCATCCGTAGAGGGGGAGGCTGCGCCTGCCAAGGAGACAACGTCAGCAGAGGGCGAGGCCACGCCTGCGGAGGAAGCGGCGTCCGCAGAGGGCGAGGCTGTGCGTTCTGAGGAGGAGAGGGCCGCGTCTGCCGAGGAGGCGGCGTCCGTGGAAGCGGAAGCTGCGCCTGCGGAGAAGGCTATGCCTGTGTCGGCGAGTGGGGCAGAGGGCCGGGCGGCGGAGCTGGGGCAGGCCGCAGAGGGCATCGAGACACTCAAGGAGGGCGGAGAGGGCATCATCGACGCACTCGAGGAGGAAGATCCCGAGCCCTTGGACGCAGAGCAGGTGCAGATGCTCATCGCCCGCCTGGAGCGCCTGCGCCGCCGCCGCGAGCAGCTGGGCCCCGTCAACCCGCTCGCCAAAGAGGAGTACGCCGGGGCGCTCGCTCACGTCGAGGAGCTCGAGTCCCGCCGCAGCGACCTGGAGACCGCGCTGCGCGAGCTGCGCACCCTGATCCGCGACACCGACCGTCAGATTCACGAGACCTTCCGCGCCACCTTCGAGGCCGCGGCCCGCAACTTCGAGGAGCTCGCGCGCGACCTCTTCCCTGGCGGTGGCGGTGAGCTGCGGCTGGTCAAGGACGCGCTCGCCCCCCGGCCGGTGCTGGGCGGACAGCCGCTGCCAGGCGCCACCGCCGCGGGCGGTGGCGAGGCGCGCGACGGAGAGGCCGCCGCGGAGCGTGAGGAGCAGGGAGCTGCAGTCGGGCGCGCCGCCGCCGAGGTCGGGGACGGTGGCGACGGGGTGGGCACCGATACGCTCGATCACGCTGACTCGGGGTACGACCCCGATGAGGAGCTGTTGGGGGTCGAGATCGAGATCACCCCCGCCGGCAAGTCCACCAAGCGCCTGTCGCTGCTCTCCGGCGGAGAGAAGTCGATGACCGCGCTCGCCTTCCTGTTCGCCGTATTCCTCGCGCGCCCCTGCCCCTTCTACATCATGGACGAGGTCGAGGCCGCGCTCGACGACCTCAACCTCGAGCGCTTCCTGTCGCTATTGCGCCGTTACGCCGATCGCGCTCAGTTCATCGTGATCACCCACCAGAAGCGCACGATGGAGGCCGCCGACTGGTTGTACGGGGTGTCGATGGCGGGCAACGGGGTCTCGAAGGTGCTTTCCCGGCGGCTGCCGCCGGCAGCTCTGGTGCCTGCCGATGCTGAGCAGGCGCCGATCTCTCAACCGACCCCCGCGCCCGCGTCGCAGTCCCAGCATCGAACGGAAGCCGAGGTCGTCGACGATGTCGAACATGGCGATCGCGGGGAGGGACTTACCGAGACGACCGACGACGCCGGCGCTGCCGAGATGTCTCACCTCGCCGGGACCGACGACGCCGGCGCTGCCGAGATGTCTCACCTCGCCGGGACCGACGACGCCGGCGCTGCCGAGATGTCTCACCTCGCCGGGACCGACGACGCCGGCGCTGCCGAGATGTCTCACCTCGCCGGGACCGACGACGCCGGCGCTGCCGAGATGTCTCACCTCGCCGAGGTCGCCTAGCACTGGTATCGTCGCGCGGCCGTGCCACGCGACTGGAGCGACCTATTCATCACCGGGGAGCAGGATGCCACCGGTGCCGAGGGCAGCGGTGAGAGTCGCGAGCGCCGCGGTTTCTTCCGTCGCCTGCGCGAGAACCTGGCGAAGACCCGCCAGGCGCTCGGTGGCGAGATTCAGGCCACGCTCTTCCAAACCCTCGACGAGCACACCTGGGAGCGCCTGGAGGAGGCGCTGATCATGGCCGACGTGGGAGCCTCCGCGACCGCTGCGGTCGTGCAGACCCTCGAAGGCGAGGCGCTCGAGGGCGGGGTAAGCGGGGGCGAGGCACTCTCGGAGCGGCTGATCGCACTGCTCGCCGACACCGCGCGGGTGGGGGAGGGGCGGATCGACATCCGCGCTCACCCCACCGTGATCCTTGCGGTGGGCGTTAACGGCACTGGCAAGACCACGACGATCGGCAAGCTCGCCTGGCACCTGCACCAGGAGCTGGGGCGCACTGTGCTGCTGGCGGCCGCCGACACCTTCCGTGCCGCCGCGACCGAGCAGCTCGAGGGGTGGGCGCAGCGCGCAGGCTGCGAGATCGTCACCGGCCCCGAAGGCTCCGATCCAGGCGCGGTCGCGTTCGAGGCCGTAGCCCGCGCGCGCAATGAGGGCCTTGACGTGGTGATCGTGGATACCGCCGGGCGCCTGCACACCCAGGACGACCTGATGGCCGAGCTCGCCAAGGTGCGCCGCGTGATCGCGCGTCAACTCGAGGGGGCGCCGCACGAGACGCTGCTCACGGTTGACGCAACCACCGGCCAGAACGGGCTGCGCCAGGCGCGCGTCTTCGCCGAGTCGGCGCAGGTTGGCGGCATCGTGCTCACCAAGCTCGACGGCACTGCCCGCGGGGGCATCGCGCTGGCGATCGCACGCGAGCTGGGCATCCCGGTGAAGCTGATCGGTGTCGGCGAGTCGCTTGAGGACCTGCGGCCGTTCGATCCTGAGGAGTTCGCGCGCGCGCTGATCGCCGAGTAGCGCCGCGCTGGGCCGCAAACCGTCCGCGCGGTGCGATAATCGGACTATGGACGCATGGATTTTGTGGACTGTGGCGGCCTGTGTGCTGGGTGCGGGAGAGCTGCACACCGGCGGGTTCTTCCTCGCGCCGTTCGCGATCGGCGCGCTGATCGCGGCGCTCGTGAGCCTCGCCGGCCTCGGTCTCCCGTTGGCGCTGGTTGTCTTCCTGGTCGCCTCGTTGCTAGTGCTGCTCACCCTGCGTCCTCTCGCCCGGCGCCACCTGCAGCACCCTCCCCGGATCCGCACCGGTACGGCGGCGCTGATCGGCTGCGATGCGGTTGTGCTCGAGCGGATCGCCAACGAGGAGGGCGTGGGCTGCGTGCGGATCGGGGGCGAGGTGTGGACGGCACGCAGCTACGCCGAGGACGAGGTGATTCCCGCCGGCGAGCGCGTGCAGGTCGTGGAGATACGCGGGGCCACCGCGCTTGTGATGCACTGACCACTGAACCCCGCTGACCACTGAACCCAACAGGTACTGGAAAGGCAAGTGAACCCCCCACATGGTCGCCATCATCGTCGTCGTCGTGGTCGTGCTGTTCGCCCTGGTCGTGGCGGCGCGCACGATTCGCGTCATCCCTCAGGCGCGCGCGGGCGTGGTCGAGCGCCTCGGCCGTTACAGCCGCACGCTGGAGCCCGGCCTTGCAATCGTGACGCCGTTCGTCGACCGCGTGAAGCCTCTGGTGGACCTGCGCGAGCAGGTGGTCAACTTCGCGCCCCAGTCGGTCATCTCCGAGGACAACGTGGTGGTGGCGATCGAGACCGTCCTGTACTTCACGATCACCGACCCCCGCTCGGCGACCTATGAAGTCGCCAACCCGTTGCAGGCTATCGAGCAGCTCACGGTCACCACGCTGCGTAACGTGATCGGCGGGCTGACGCTCGAGGCCACGCTGACCGCCCGTGAGAACGTCAACGCCGAGCTGCGCACAGTCCTCGACGAGGCCACCGGCAAGTGGGGCATCCGCATCAACCGCGTGGAGATCAAGTCGGTGGACCCACCGGCCGACATCCGCTCGGCGATGGAGAAGCAGATGCGCGCCGAGCGCGATCGCCGCGCTGCGATCCTCACCGCGGAAGGCCAGAAGCAGGCGCAGATCCTCACCGCCGAGGGCGAGCAGCAGGCTGCGGTGCTCACCGCCGAGGGCGCACGCCAGGCGGCGATCCTGCGCGCCGAGGGCGAAGCGAAGGCGATCGACACCGTCTTCAAAGCGATCCACGAGGGGCGCCCCACGCGCGATCTGCTCAGCTACGAATACCTGCAGATGCTCCCTCAGCTCGCCGAAGGCGACGCCAACAAGGTGTTCGTGGTGCCCTCCGAGTTCGCGCAGATGTTCGGCGGCATCGGCGAGGCGCTGACCCGTCGTGGCGAGGAGCCCTCCTCAGGCGGCGGGTCCTCGGGCGATCGGGGGGGCTCGCTCGGCACAGGCTCCCCCGCCACGGGCGCGCTCGGCGGAGAGGGCTGACGCGTCAGCGATGTTCGACTCGCTCGCCGAGAAGCTCCAGGCCACGCTCTCCGAGGTCCGCCAGCGGGGGACGCTCACCGAGCAGGACATCGACCGCGCGCTGCGCGAGATCCGCCTCGCGCTTTTGGAGGCGGATGTCAACTTCAAGGTCGTCCGCCAGTTCACCGCCGAGGTGAAGGAGCGCTGCCTGGGGGCGGAGATCGTCGGCAGCCTCAACCCCGGCCAGCAGGTCGTGAAGATCGTCGCCGAGCAGCTCACCGAGCTGATGGGGGGGAGTCTGAGGAGCTCCACTTCGCCTCCACGCCCCCCACCGTGATCCTGCTCGCCGGCTTGCAGGGCTCGGGCAAGACCACTGCCGCCGCGAAGCTCGCGCGCTACCTGCACGAGCACCACAAATCCTCGGTGGCGCTCGCTGCCTGCGACACCTACCGCCCGGCGGCGGTCGAGCAGCTCGTGAAGATGGGCGCCCGCGCCGGCGCGGCGGTGTATGAGCGGGGCACCGACCCCGATCCCGTCGAGATCGCCACCTGGGCGCTGGGGCGTGCGCAGGAGGAGGGCAAGGACGTGTTGATCGTCAACACCTCCGGCCGGCTGCACGTCGATGAGCAACTGATGGCGGAGCTGGTGCGCATCCACGCAGCGGTGACGCCCCGCGACACGCTGCTGGTGGTCGATGCGATGACCGGCCAGGACGCCGTCAACGTCGCCGAGCAGTTCGCTGCTGCCGTGCAGTTCGATGGGGTGGTGATGAGCAAGCTCGACGGCGACGCCCGTGGCGGCGCGGCGCTGTCGGTGAAGGCGGTCACCGGTCAGCCGATCCTGTTTGCCTCCACCGGCGAGCACCTCGAGCAGTTCGAGCGCTTCCACCCCGATCGCATGGCGCAGCGGATCCTTGGCATGGGCGACGTGCTCAGTCTGATCGAGCAGGCCGAGCGCCAGTTCGACGAGCGCGACGCTGTGGAGCTGCAGCGCAAGCTGCGCCGCAACGAGTTCGGCCTCGACGACTTCCTCGATCAGCTGAAGGCCGTGCGCAAAATGGGGCCGCTCAGCAGCGTGCTGGGGATGATCCCCGGCCTCGGCGGCGCCCAGCTGCGCAACCTGAAAATGGACGAACGCGAGCTCGATCGCCTGCAGGCGATCATCCTCGCGATGACCCCCGAGGAGCGCCGGCGCCCCGAGCTGATCAAGGGCTCCCGGCGACTGCGGATCGCGCGCGGCTCGGGCACCAACGTGCAGCAGGTCAGCCAGCTCGTCAAGCAGTTCGGCCAGATGCGCAAGGTGATGCGCCAGGTCGGCCGCGGCAAGATGCCGGATCTCGGCGCGCTGATGCGCCAGGCGCGCTGAGCTTCGGGGACACTCCCCGCCGGCCGAGCTGCCCACGGTGGGGCGCGATCGGTCTGATGTCGTAAGCTGCTGTGTGGCAGCAAGAAATCTGCCAGATAGTTGTCTGCTTCATTACCCGTACAAGAGCAAGCGCGAAGCGAGGAACACGTGTCGGTAAGGCTCAGGCTCACACGAGTGGGCGGCAAGAAGGACCCAATCTGGCGAGTGGTCGTCGCTGACCAGCGCTCCCCGCGTGACGGGCGCGTGATCGAGACGATCGGCCAATACAACGCCCAAACCAACCCCTCGACGATCACGATCGACGAGGAGCGCGCCCGCAGCTGGCTGGCCCGCGGGGCGCAGCCGTCGGACACCGTCCGCAAGCTGCTGCACACCCAGGGCATCGCCACCTAAAGCGAGCGGGAGGGCGCTCGAAAAAAATGGCGGCGGAGAGGGTGCAGGAGCTCCTGATCTATCTAGCTCAGGGCTTGGTGGACGAGCCCGATGAGGTGTCGGTCGAGCGCTTCGAGGAGGACGACGGCACCGTCGTGCTGGAGTTGGCGGTGGCGCGCGATGACTACGGCAAGGTGATCGGTCGCGGCGGACGCACCGCCCAGGCGCTGCGCACCGTGGTGAGAGCCGCGGCGGCGGAGGACAAGCGCCGTGTGGTCGTCGACATCGTCGATTGACGCGCCACTGGAAGCCGGCCGCGTGGGTCGCGCGCACGGCCTCGACGGCAGCTTCTACGTGACCGGCGCCCGCCCGCGGCTGCTGGCGGAGGGCGGCGAGGTGACGGTCGCCGGCGGCGTCCGTCGGATCCTGCGCCGGGCTGGCGTCGAGCAGCGCCCGATTCTGCGCCTCGACGGCATCGACGACCGCACAGCGGCGGAGGCGCTACGCGGCCAGCCGCTGATGGTGGCGCAGGCGCAGGCGCCGGCGCTTGGGGAGGGTGAGTGGTGGGCGCACGAACTGGAGGGCTGCGTCGTGTGTGACGGCCAGCAGCGGCTCGGCACGGTCAACCGCCTGCTGGAGCTGCCCTCGTGCGAGGTGCTGGAGGTGCGTCGCGAGGACGGCGGCCAGGTGCTGGTGCCGATGGTCAGAGACGCCGTGCGCGAGGTGGACGTCGCCGCCGGTCGCATCGATGTGAGCCTTGAGTTCCTCGGCGAGGCGTGACATGGAGATAGATATCTTCACGCTGTTCCCCGAGTGGTTTCAGTGGTTCCACACCCAGCGCCACGTCCGTAACGCGCAGGCCGCCGGCAGCAGCGTGGAGTGCGTGGACATTCGCGCCCACATAAAGCCAAGGGCGAGGTCGACGCGGAGTCCAAGCAGGCGGTCTCCGACCAGCTCAAGGCCCGCGGCCTGATCGTTCTCAACATCTCCGACAAGCACGGCTCACGGGAGATCGAGCTCAGCTTCATGAAGCGCGTGAAGTCGACCGAACTGGCCGTCTTCTCGCGCCAGCTGTCGACCATGATCTCCTCCGGGATGAGCATCCTGCGGGCGCTGTACGTGCTCGAGGAGCAGACCGGAGAGCAAGTTCCTCAAAGAAACGATCATCGGAGTCCGCAAGGACGTCGAGGCCGGTCTCTCCCTGAGCGACGCGATGTCACGGCACCCGAAGGTGTTCAACCAGCTGTTCGTGGCCATGACCCAGGCAGGGGAGGCCGTGGTGTGCTCGAGGACGCCCTCCTGCGCGTGGCCGACCAGCTGCAGAAGGACGCGGCCCTTCGCCGCCAGATCAAATCGGCGATGATCTACCCGACCATGGTGATCATTTTCGCCGTCGGCGTGATGATGGCGCTGGTCGGCTTCCTGGTGCCGGTGTTCGTCGGCGTGTTCAAGCAGTTCGGTGGAGAACTGCCGGCGCTGACCAAGGTTTCGGTGTTCCTCTCGGAAGTCGTCACCGGCTACTGGTGGCTGTTGTTCTTCGGCACCTTCGCGATCATCTTCGCGTTCGTCAGGTGGAAGAAAACCCCGGGGCAAGCGTCAGTGGGATCGCTTCCGCCTCAAAGTACCGATGAAGATCGGCTCCATCGTCCAGCAGGTGGCGGTGGCCCGCTGGTCGCGCACGCTGTCCTCGCTGACGGCTGCCGGCGTGCCGCTGCTGCAGGCACTGGAGATCACCGGCAAGACCGGCGGCAACACCGTCGTCGAGGAGTCGATGGACGGCGTGATCGCATCGGTCAAGCGTGGCGGCACGATCGCCGCACCCCTGGCCCAGGCCTCGATCTTCCCCGCGATGGTCACCCACATGGTGGGGGTGGGCGAGGAGACGGGCGCCCTGGACCATGCTCGCCCGTATCGCCGAGTTCTACGAGGAACAGGTGGAGGCGTCGGTGAAAGCCCTCACCTCGATCCTCGAGCCGATCATGATCATGGTGATCGGCGGAATGGTCGGCTTCATCGTGATCTCGATGTACCTGCCGCTGTTCGAAGTCTACAACCACATCGAATAGGCACATACCCACGAAAACGGCTCTGTAGAGGCTGTCGCACAAAGGGTTCCGTCCGCCGGGTTTAAGAGGGTTCTGGGATGTCTCAGAACTTTCTGTGGTGTGATCGTGATCAGGCGTTGTTGATGCCGCCGAGTTTGCGGGATTGGCTTGGACAGGACGAGTTGGCGTGGTGTGTCCTGGACGTTGTCGCGGAGATGGACCTGTCCGCGATCTATGGCGGCTACCGAGCGGACGGGCACGGCCGTGCTGCGTTCGAGCCGGCCATGATGGTCGCCTTGTTGATCTACGCCTACGCGGTGGGCGAGCGCTCTTCGCGCGCGATTGAGCGTCGTTGTCACGTGGATGTGGCGTTTCGTGTGATCACAGCGAACCAGGTACCGGATCACGCCACGATCGCTCGTTTCCGGGCGCGTCACGAGCACTCTCTCGCGGAGCTGTTCGGCCAGGTGCTGGGGTTGTGCGCACGCGCAGGGCTCGTCTCGCTGGGGCTCGTCGCGCTCGATAGCACCAAGCTCGCAGCGAACGCCTCGGGGATGTCTAACCGGACCTATGAGCAGATCGCAGCCGAGCTCCTAGCCGAGGCTGGGGCGGTCGATGAGGCCGAGGATCAGCAGTTCGGGGAGGCCCGCGGGGATGAGCTGCCTAAGGAGATGGCCGACCCGGCGTCGCGTCGCGCGCGCTTGCAAGAAGCCAAGCGCCAGCTGGAGGTCGAGCACCAGGCCGCCAAGGACGCTCATCGCGAGCGCATGCAGCGACGCGCCGAACTCGAGGCCGAGCAGGGCCACAAGATCGCCGGACGCACACCGAAGGGCCCCCCGGAGCAGGTCCCGTCGCAAACGAGAATTAACATCACCGATCCCGATTCACGCTCGGTCAGGACACAGCACGGGTTCATCCAGGGCTACAACGCGCAAGCCGCCGCGACCAGCGAGCAGATCATCATTGCCGCCGAGATCGTCGGGAACGGCAACGACTACGGGCTGCTGGAGCCAGTGACGGACGCCGCCGTCGCGGAACTAACCGCGGCCGGGGTCAGCGAACAGATCGACGTCGTGCTCGCCGACGCTGGCTTCTGGGCCAGCGAGCAGATCGAGAACCTCGCCGCCAGAGGCATGCGGCCACTCGTGCCACCCGACGGCCGGAACTCCAAACGGAGCCCCGGCGCGAACCGCAAAGGGCCACGCTACGACTTCATGCGCAACGTCATCGCCAGCGAGACCGGACGCGCGCTCTACCGCCAGCGAAAACACACGATCGAGCCGGTCTTCGGGCAGATCAAGCACAACCGGCGAATCGCTCGATTCCAGCGCAGAGGCATCGACGCCTGCAGATCGGAGTGGCGGCTCATAGCCACCACCCACAACATCCTCAAGCTCTGGCGGGCAAACACCGCCCCCGCCGCCCCCTAAAGGGGACCCCAGGAGCACGCCTCAGCCCGCGAGCGCCACCACCCGCCCAGGGCTGTCGATGTTCACCCGCCGGAGCCGCTGGTCAGTTTCAACCGGCGCCGACACCAGCCCGGCCCTCACGTTTCCGCGACAGCCTCTGTAGAGCCGTTTTCGTGTAGATGGAGCCCTTGGATGAGCTCCTCGGGCGTCAGCGAGAGGCGAAGCCGAATGCTGCCCTCGCCCCTCGCCGCCGCGGGTCGGGGAGAGGATGGGGGGAGTACCGCCTCGTCCCCGCATGGGGCCAGAGCAGTATCGGGGGCCGGCCCGTCGCCGGGAATGGGGTGAGGACCCCATTTGGCCGCCTGCCTCAGGCCTCGCCACCGCCGGCGGGAGCGATCTGCACGCGCGCCTGCGACCCGGAGCCCGAGACCTTCAGCGAGGTGCGCCCGCCGAGCAACTCGAGCAGCTCCGCTCCGGCGACCTCCCGGCGCCAGCCCCTGAGGGTGCGGACATCGGCCTCGCCGTCGGCCCGCGCGGCGGTCACGATCGCTCTGCAGCTCCGCGCGCGTGGCGAGCAGCTCATAGGCGATCCCGGCCCCGCGCGCCCGGGCGCGAACAGCGACTCGGCGAGGGCCACCAGCGGCGGGTCGTCGGGTCGGGGTGCGGGCGGGCGAGGTGTCGAGGGGCGGTGTCCGCCGGCCGCTGCGCGCCCCGACGGACGACCTCCAGCAGCTCCTCCCCGCGGCTGCCGCTGGCTCCGCCCCCGACCCCGCGGATCTGCCCGAGAGCCTCGCGCGAGTCGGGGCCGCGCCGGGCCAGCTCCACCAGCGTCGCGTCGCCGAGCACGCTCTGGACGGGCCGGTTCTGGCGCTCGGCGGTCTCTCGCGCCAGGGCACGAGCTCGTGGGCAACGGCGGCGGCCCGCGCGCCGAGCCCGGATACGCGGGGGAGCCGCCGCGAAGATCGCGTCGGGATCGCGCTCGTCGCTGGCCCGCGCGAGCAGCTCGCACTCCTCGCAGCGCCCACTCCAGCCGCCCGAGCTCGCCGCAGCCGCCGCTTCGAGGCCTCGCGCGAGCTCGAGCAGGTGCACCACGTCCTCACGCGCGTAGGCGACCTGCTCGCGCCGAGAGCGGGCGCGTCTCCCAGCGCGTGAAGCTCGCCCTCTTGGCGACACCGCAGTCCCAGCAGCGCGCTCAGCAGCGACTCGTAGGAGCTCTGCGCGCCGAGCCCGGCGAAGCCCGCGGCGACCTGCGTGTCGAAGACGTTCGCGACCTCGCGCGGAAGCGCCTGCGCAGAGCGCGATGTCCTGACGGCCGGCGTGAACGACCATGCGCACGGCGGGGTCGGCCAGCACCGCGGTCGAGCGGCGCCGGCGTCGAGCTCTCCGCGAGCGGGTCGACGATCGTGATGCGCTCGCCGCGTCCCTGCGCCCTCGGGGATCGCGAGCTGCACCAGGCACAGCAGCGTCCGGTAGCGGCCCTCGCCGACGAACTCGGTGTCGAGCGCGAGCCGGCCGGCCGCCCGCGCTCCGTCCGCCAGCGCACGCAGGCGCGCGTGCTCGGCCGGCCGCTCACGGCCCCTGTACCGCGCGCCGGGCGCTACCCTGGTCGGCTCGTGGCCGACGAGACGGCACAGCGCGGACGGTGTCAGCAGCGGTGCCCACGAGCCGCGGGAGTGTACGCCCTGCGGGGGTAGCGGTCAGGTGATCTCCAATCTCGGCGGAAGCCCGCACAAGGTGACTTGCCCGTGGTGCGCGGGCAGCGGCGTGCGCCAGCCGAGCGCCGATGCGCAGGCGGCCTGGCGCGAGCGCCAGGAGGCCGAGGCGGCCGCCGCCGGATCGGGTTCCGGGGACTCCGCGCGCGGACCCCCTCGGGGACAGCGCCACCAGAGGGCAAAGAGCCGCGGCGCCCGGCCCGCGGGCGAGCCCGGCCTAGCACCCGCGCAGGGCAGCCGCGTCCCCGCCGTGGCGCTGCGGGGTTCCGCACGACTCCCCCAGATGGGTGTCGTCCGACAGGCCCTGCACGCTCGGGCCCGGTTTGTATGGACTTTTGGGCACATGGTCCAGAGCTCGGGCGTGGTTTTAAACTTGTCCTCAGCGGTCGATGGACGGCCTGACAAAGCCAGTACCGGGGTGCAGGGCAGAGCATCAGAAAGATGCGTAGCAAAGCCGGCGGCCCCCGATCCAGGAATGGTGACGGGGACGCTTCGCAACCAGGCGATACTCCACGGGGCTGGCGCCCAACAGAACAAGTCAGGAGGAATTCCAAATGTTGAATCGACTGCGCCAGCGCTCGTCAGGATGAGGGTGGTTTTACCCTCATCGAGCTTTTGGTCGTGATCCTGATCATCGGCATTCTCGCCGCGATCGCCATTCCCGTCGTTCCTGAGCCAGAAAAGCAAGGCCACCGCGTCGCAGGCGAAGGAGCTCGCACGTACGGCCGAGACCACGGCCGAGACCTTCTCCACCGACAACAACGGCTCCTACGCGGGCATCACGGCGGCGGAACTCAAGAAATACGAGCCGTCGATCCTGACCGCCAAAAACGGGAAAGAAGCGTACCTGAAAGAAGCCAACGAAGTCGAAAAAGGCATCGGCTACGAAGTCGTCACCGAAGGCACCGAAGGCGCCACTTTCAAGATCACGCGCAACAAGGAAGGCGAAATCAAACGTACCTGCTCGCCGGCCAAAGCCGGTACGGGCTGCCCCGCCTCTGGCGAATGGTAGTGAGCGTCCGGGCCTGAGCTCGGACGCGTCCAGGTCTCACAGAGGGGCGGCCCACGGGTCGCCCCTCTTGCTTTTCCAGGCACACAGACGGGACACGCTCGGTACAGGTCCTCCGTGACGGAATCAGCCGATCTGGCGGCTCGCGGCGGAATCTTGTAGCGCTCAATCGCGTCGGGCACAGGACACGGCGACAGGCCGCACCTATCGGGAAGCCCACTGTCGCCCCAGAGGTGAACGTT
>CAVRUG010000002.1:0-1202208 GCA_963724305.1 uncultured Solirubrobacterales bacterium | reverse complement strand
GTCCGGGCTTGGTGGTGTGCCGCCGGCCGCGTGAGCTTGCGAGCGTCAGCGAGCGGCGAGCGAGCAGCCCGCAGGGCTGCAAGGCCGGCGTGTCACGCCGCCGGGGTCGGTAGAGAGCCGACCTTGGGAGGCTCGGTTACAGCCGGCGCAGCCGGCGTGCGGTATCTGGCCGTTCGGGTGTTGGGGCCGCGCCGTCGGCGGTCGCCGGCGCGGCGATCGAGGAGCCGGGCGCAAGCCCGCGCGGGACGATCCCGCGAAGCGGGGAGCGAGCGCAGTGGCGCCGCCAGCTCGTTGGTGTGGGCCGGCGAGCCGGTCAGCGAACCGACTGCCTAGCGCCCACGCTGGGCGTCGCGCCGCGCCGTGCACGCGGCGATGTCCGCGCAGCGCGGAGACCTCCACGCCCAGGCGGTCGGCGACTTGCGGCGACCGACACGGTGCTTGGTGGGCTGGCCGCAGACGACGCACGGCCGTAGGCCTTGTGCTCGCTGGCGAGCAGCCCGTTGGCTCCTGGCTCGATCAAGGCGCTCATCGCACGTACACCTGATCGGGTGATTCGATGCGCCGGCCGTGGGTGCGCTTGCCCTTCGGCAAGATGCCGCTCGGGCGATGCTGCTCGTCGGGGATCACGCGAGCGTCCTCGAAGCGCTGGACGGCGCTGAAGCCGTCGAAGACAGCGACGCTCGAAGAAGCGCTCGCGCGTGGCGAGCTCGGTCAGGCGCCGGTATCCGTCGGCGAGGACCTGCGCCAGCAGCTCGTGTCCCTCCACGAGACGGCGCAGCCCCTGGAGCAGGAAGATCGGCGTTTCCTCTCGCGGGAGCGCATCCTCAAGACCAAGGATGCGGCCCTCGAAGTCCGCGTTGTACGGGTACTTGCCGGCGGCCTTGATCTGCTCGTAGATCGTCCAGTAGGGCTCGATGAACGGGATGATCTGCGCGAGGTCGTGGTAGTCGCCGTTGAAGACCCACACACCGAGCTGTGAGAGTTGGGCGCCGATCGCGCGGGCCTGGGCGCCGGCGGCACGCCGCGCGGCGCGATCGTGGCCGTGGTCGCGCTCGTGCGCGGCGGCGCGGTACTCGCGCAGCAGCTCCTCGCGGGCGGGCACGCGATCGTCCTCGTTGGCGATCTCGGCGTTGTGTACTTGGGTGGTGGTGCTCATGCCGCTCCCTTCAGGGTTGGGCTCGCCGGGGCGCGGGCCGTTGCCCGACCTCCACGCATGCGCAGCGTGCGAAGATCAGGAGGGCGAGGTCCGCGCCGACGCACACCGACATCCCATTCTGGCTTCGGGCAGGCGTGTCGGACGGTCAGGGAGCTGTCGTGCACAGGGGCGAGTCGCTCTCGCCGTCGGCGCGCTGGTGAAGCTCGATTGGCCACCAGTCGCTGTCCTCCCAGCATGATGCGCGGGCCTCGGCTGCGTCCTGGCTTGGGAACGGGCCGATCACGGAGAAGCCGCCGCGCGGGTCGCCGACGAGCAGCACCCATCCCTTGAGGTTTTGGCGAGCCTCGCTTGCGCCAGCGACGACGCCCGCCTCGAACGCCTCGAAGCGGTCCATCGCTTCTATCTCCCGGTAGTTGTAGCCGTATGCCCACGACTCGTCTCGATCTTGCTCTGCGCCTGTTGTCGTCATGCGTGATCCTCTCTGTGGGTCGTCGGCCTCACCCGTTGCGGCCGTGGAGCCCGACCCGGCACACCCGCAGGGTGTGCGAGCCTGGGAGAGGCGACGGCCGCAACGGAGGAGCGTTCAAGGCGCTGGCGTAGTCACCACTTGCTCGACCGCTGCCTCTAGCTGGCGAGCGTGGCAGGGCAGCTCGGCGAGTGCTCGATGACGCCGGGGAGCTTCCGCCAGGGCTGGGAGAGCTTCCTGCGCATCATGCGCTCGTGCTCGTCGATCGCCGGGCCTCGTATTGCCTCGTGGTGCTCAGCGGAGACGCCAGCCCCGGTGTCCGGCAGACCAGCTGCCTGCCACATGCGCATGTAGGTCCCAACGCCTGCCACCGTCAACGGAGCGATCTGGCTTGTCTCACAGCAGACGATGCAGCACTCGGCCGCGGTCCTAGGCCGGGTGTCAGCGCCGTCGATGATGCGCTGCAGGATCTCTCGGCAATGGGATCGGTAGATCATGTCCGTCTTGTGCATGAGGCTGTGCGTGGGACGCAGCAGGCTCATGCTGTGCCAGATCAGGTCAGCGCTCTCTGGGTGCTGCTGACCGAGTTCTTCGATCAGGCCCTCGGCGATCTCCATGCTGCTCATCGCGGCATCGAAAGCCTCCATGAACCCGCCAGGGAGCAGGTCATCGAGGCCGCCGGGAACATCTCCGTTGATCGGTATAGCTGGACCGCTTCCGGCACCGTCCCGGCTGTCTGAGACGCGAAGCATTTGCTGACTGGCTTCGTGTGGCGTAGGTGAAAGTGCAGAGTCCATTGAGGTCCCGTCCCTTCGTGGGTTGAGGCCCGCCGTGTGCGGGCCGTTGCCCGACTCCCGCGCACGCGCAGCGTGCGAAAATCGGAAGGGCGAGGTCCGCGCCGGCTACACGCGCATCAGGCGGCACCCCGCTCGAGATCGCAGAGGGTGAGCTGCTGGTGAGTGGACGCAGCGGCGGCGCGCGATGCCGTGGCGGGTGCCGGCCTTTCGCGGTAGGGCAGCTCGCGGGTGGCGTCCCGGTCGAAACCGGGGAGCGCCCGCCGTGGTGGTGCGCTGGCGGCCTGCAAGCCTTCGGGCAGGCGGATGTTGCGCCAGCACACCCAGCCGGTGCCGTCGATGCTGTCGCAGCCGATCTCGGTCGCGTAGGCGATTCGCTTGACGCTGTTGACGCGCCCCATGTGAACCCACAGGTTTCGACGCTTGGCCTCGCGCACGAGCGCGCGTGCGGCCGGGCCGAGCTTCCAGCTGGTCGAGCCGCCGATGAACAGCGCGTCGATGCGCGGCCAGGCCATGCCCACCCACTGCGCCATGTGCTCAAGGCCGTCCTGTGCTACCAGGGCGATCGGCAGGCCGCGGCGCGCGGGGCCGGTCCACCAGCGCTCGAACTGGCGTGCGGTCTGGTGCGCGTCGCCCACCACGTCGGGCACGGCCACGAACAAGCAGCGGCCGCCGACGTGATGCAGACGATCGAGCATCGCGTAGTAGGCGTGAGAGTCGAGGCCCTGGTAACAGTCGTTGTCGGCCGCCCACGGGATGCCACGCTCGATCGTCGCCGCCAAGGCGTTGCAGTGGCGCGGCTGGATCAGGCGTCCGAGATTCGGGTGGGCGTGCTCGATCATCTGCGGCTCGGCCTGGGTTGCGAGCAACAGCATTAGCTCTCCCGAAGCGTCAGCTGCTCGTTGCCGCGTGCGTGGCCGCTGCTTTCGAGGATCGCGCCGGCGCCGATCTCGATCGGGTCGAGGCTGCCGATGTGATGCGCTACGTCGGCGAGCCAGTCGAGCGCCGCGGGTGATCTCAGGTCCCGGCCGCAGTCCAGACCGGCGCGCATCAGTCGGCTGGCGGCCTTGCGGGCGGCGTTTCGGCGTTCGTCGAGAGTGCTCAAAGTTCGACCTCGCGTGGGCAGATGCCGAGCCCGTCTCGCGCGATCAGCGCGAGCACGTCGATGTGAACCCACGGGCAGGGCTTCTCCTCGCCTGCCTCCGGCATCTCGCCGATCCGGCGTGCAAGCCAGCTCGATTCGCCGGTACGACCGCCGGGAGGGTCACGCCTGAGCCGGCCGCAGCGCGCGGCGATGCCGCTCATCGTCACCACGCCGAAACGGAGCTCCCGCTTGACCGCTTCGCGCAGGCCGCGGTTGAGCACGATCGCGCTGTCGGCGAGCCGCTGTGCCTCCTCTCGCAGGCGCCGCGTGGAGATGTGTTCACCGCAGCGGGCGATCGCTTCGCGCGTCAGCGTTCGGGCCGGCTCGTAGGCTTCGAGGCTGCCGACGACCTCGCGGAGAGTGAGAGCTTCGCAGTCATCCTCCCGACCTGGATCGTGAGCGCGCGTCCAGCGAAGCTCGGGCGCGTGGCCGGGCACCTGCACTTCGCTGATGCGGTAGACGTGACCGGCGGCGTCCTGCAGTCGGCTGACCGCCTGCGGCCCGTGGTTGCGGGACGAAGCTGGCGTGGCGTGACGGGTGGCCTGGAAGTCCTCGGGTGTCACCGCGCGGCAGCGACCCCGGCGCTCATCATCGGCGAGGTACAGCTCGCTGACGATCTGAGCGTTCTCAGGCGGCTCGTCCGGCGAGAGATGGGCGACCAGGCGCCCGTCGCTGAGGGTGCCGAGTTCGTAGTCGACGACGAGCGCGCTGCCGTCGGGGCGCTGGACGCGCAGCACCTCGCGCTCCTGTCCAGTCTCGGGCGCGTGGTATCTGCCAAGGCTTTGGGTGCGCGCGGTCGCGTTGGCTTGCGGCGCTGGCGTGGTCGGAGGATTTGCGGGTGCTGCGGTGGTCGTGCTCACGGTTCTCCCTTCGCACGGGTCTGAGCCCGCCGGGCGCGGGCCGTTGCCCGACTCCCGCGCACGCGCAGCGTGCGATCATCGGGAGGGCGAGGCCCGTCGTCCGCGCTCAGGCGCTACGTCGCCCCGGCAGCAGATGCAGCTCGCCGTGCCCGTCGGGCGCGAGGCGATAGCCGACGCCGCGCACGGCGATCAGCCAGCCGGACGCGCCAGCGTCCACGAGCGCGCGCCGCAGGCGACAGGCGTGCGTGTCAACCGTCCGCGTGGAGCCGGTGCCCTGATAACCCCACAGTTCGCGTAGCAGGTCCTGCTTGGTGTAGACGCGGCCAGGATCGCGTGCGAGGTGAGCGAGCAGTGCGTACTCGAGGCGGCGCAGGTGCACGGGCGTGGATGCGAACGTGGCTGCGTGAGCGTTGGTGTCGATCCGAAGCGCCCCGAACTGGATCACCCCGGCGGAGCTGAGGATGCCGCGGCGCAGGAGCGCGCGCACGCGGGCAAGCAGCTCTGCGTGCAGGAACGGTGAGCGAATCACATCGTCGGCGCCGGCCTCGAACGCGCGCAGCACCTCGGCAACCTCCTCGCTGGCGCCGACCCACAGGACGCGCACGCCGGGGTTGATCTCGGGATCGAGCTCGCCCGCGCGCAGCGCGCGTACTGAGTGAAGCCGGCTGGCCTGCTGTGGAGTTGGGGTGAGGATGATGAGGTCGATCTCGTCGGGTTCGGCGAGCACTCGGCAGAGTCGAAGAACGCGAGGGGCGCGCAGCACCCGGTAGCCGTCGAGGACAAGCTCGCGTGCGAGTGGATCGCTCGACGGTCTTTCACCAACGATGAGGACGACCTCGGGGTCGTTAGCCATTGCCGGGCCTCCGATCTGGAGTGTGGCCCCGCCGGGTGCGGAGCCGCGGAGCCCAAGCCCAGGCACGCCCGGACGGGTGTGCCACAATCCCGAGGGCGACGGCCTTCGCCGCCCCCGTCGATCGAGTGACCAACGGGGGCGCGCTGGACACCGCGCAGGTGTTAGGCATCCGCACCCACCGACTCGCGCCGCGGCGCTGGGGCCATCGGGATGCGCCCCAGCTCACCGGCCTGCTCCAGATAGTCAGCTACCAGCGCCTTGACTTCGCCATAGCCGCCTTTGTCCCGCAGCTCCTGCTCTACGGTGTAGATGCGCCCTGTCCCCTCTGTGGCAGCGTCGATGATCCTCGGCTTGCCGTCCACGCGGATGCCGTACAGAGCGCGGTGTTCCCCTGAGCGTGTCACGTAGCGCCCCAGCTCGAACGGCTCGTCTGTCCGTCGTGGCACTGGCGCTGCACCCCGCGGGGCCGGGTCCGCGCGCCTTGCGCTCGCACCGTAGCCAATGACCTCGCCGGGCTTCTGCTCAGTCGCGTAGGGCTGCTCCACCGGGTCCAGCTCCAGCCGGGGGGTTTCCAGACAACGCCCGCGCCTCGCCTTGAGCGCCCTCAGCCGTTCGATTTCACGCCCAGCCCGGTAGCCGCTGCGTGGCATGGTGAACGTCGTGCCCGTCTGTGAGGCAAGGTCCTTGAGGTAGGAGAGCTGCTTGGGGGATGCGCCGGATGCTTTTGTGAGAGGGCTCATAGTGTGAAAGTCCTTTCTGTGGTGAACTTGTGAACTTGCCCTCTGTTCATCACGCCCCGGAAGGCGAGTCAAGCAATTGATAATGTGAAATCTCTGCGCCCCCGCCAGGGGGCGATTCTCAATTGCTTGAAGGCGTAAGCCGATCTCGCAGGGAGGGGTGTGATAGGACTCTCGTGTTAACTCTCCGACGACCGGCTGGCACGGATGCCCAGGGCTGCGTTTAGCTCACCGGCCACGAACTGCAGTGCTTCTTTGACGAGTCGGCGATCGTTGTCGGGCCGTGGGTCGCCCTCGGGACATACGATGTTTTCGACATCACGCCAACCGCAGGTGACGCCCGCGCTTCCACAGATCGGGGAGATGGTGAGAATGAAGCCGCCGCCGTCGGCGTCGCTGTCGCCGTAGCACTCGGCGCCCAGCTCGCTGGGGATCACCAGAGCGCGCGCCGCGGTAGCCTGCTCGAACAGGCGCACAGCGACTTCGCCGGGGTTCTGGTCGGCTTGCAGCGGATCGTTGCGGCCGAGATTGGGGACCCACATCTCGCGCGTGATCCGTCGCCCGTTGACCTTCACAGGTGCACCGCTGTAGCTGATCGTTATTGGTGAAGCGGACGTGCTCATACGCGGACCCCGCTTGTGTGGGAGATGGCTTTGCTGTCGAGGACTTCCTGTGAGAGCGCCTCGGCGTCGCTGGCATCGTCGAGCAGGTAGCCGCAGCCGGTGAACGACTCTCGACAGTGCTCGCAGCGGGACGGGAGCTGGTTACGGCGCACTGGCTGGATGTGGCCGCAGCACATGCAGACAAGATTTGTGTGACTGTCGGTCTGCTCGGCGGCCGCTGTACTGGTAATGGTCACGCTTCACCTTCTTTCTTGCTGGCCCGTGGCGCCCGCCGTTTGCGGATGCCGGTGGCAGCCGCCACGCACCCCGCAGGGGTGCGATCATTTGCGGCTGCCGGCAGCCGAGCTGTGCCGCTAGCGCCTACGCGGCGAGCGCCAGCCAACGCTCGCGCTCTGCCGTGTTCGCGTTTGCCAAGTGCACCAGCACATCGCCGTGGCAAGCGCGCGGCGCGCACCAGCATCCGAGTACCAGCCCTCGCAGCTCATCCAGCGCTGCGAACAGCGCCGTGTTCTCGCGCAGCCACGCTTCATACAGCGCGATGCACTCGCCCCGCGCGCCGTGCTTGCCAACCACGAATGGGTTGCCCCACTTCGAGGGGGGCATCCACTTCGGGTTGCGCCCCACATATACATGGTGGCGCTCGCACTTGCAGTGCACCGCGCGTGGCTTGCCGAGCTGCACACGCGCTGGGACGAGTAGACCGCTGGGTCGCCGGGTGGGCTTGTTCATCGCTGTCTCCTTGAGGTCGGGGTCGGGCACGTTCCGGCCTTGAGCGGGCCGGCGGGGCGGGTCAAGCCCTGTCCCGGAGGGATCGCCGCAGGCGACGCGCAGCGCAGGGCTTTACGCGCCCTGTAAGCCGGTCTGCTGGCCTTCAGGGATGTGCTTGAACCCGGCCTGGAGTAGCGACTTCTAGCTCTCTTGCGAGTCAGCGGGCTGCGTTCACTGCGCTACGGTGAAGTCAAGCTCTCGCCAGCGCGTGATGCGACACAGGCAGCCGTCGTCGGTGCGAAAGCGCGAGCCGCCCTGGTAGGTGAAGGTGTTGTGCGTTTGGCCGTTGGTGAACGTGATCGCCTCCGAGAAGGTGACGGTCTGACCATCGCGCGGCCGTGGCTTGGCCAGGCGGGCGCGGCAGCGTTCGCGCCACTGGCGTGCCCAATCGTTGCTGGGCTCGGTCAGCAGATCGAGAATGCGAGCTGGGCAGTGATCCTCGCTGGGTCCCATGTCCTCGCTGATCGGCTTGGTGTAGAGAACGCCGCCCCGACGCTCGGCGAGCAGCACGAGGCCCCATATCTGTTGTTCGTCGCGTGCGCGCACGGCGGCGTAGATGACGGTGCCGTAGCGCGCGGTGTCGATCACGCGCGTCAGGAACTCCGCGCCGAGCTCGAACTCGATTGCCGCGCGTGCGGTGAACGGACCTTGTAGTGCTCCGCCGGTCCAGCCCATGATGCCTCCTGTTGGTAGGTAGCCCGCCCCTGGTAGGCGGGCGATTCCCCGCCCTCAAGCGCGCCCGCAGGGCGTGCCAGGCTGGGGCGGGATCGACCGCCCTACTCGCCGGCGTGCGCCAGGCACGCGCTGGGCGGGTCCTCGACGGCGCCGATGATCTCCACGCGGTCGTCGTCTTCGTCTTCCTCCTCGGGCACGATCGGGATGCTCAGCTCGTCCAGGCCGAGGTCGGTGAGATCCTCGGGTGTGGGCAGGCGCAGCCATCCGCGGATGCTGTTGAGGAGCGTCTCGGCGGTGCCGAAGCGGCCCTCGAACTCCTCGAGGTCGCTGGCGGTGAGGATCGGTTCGCCGTCGGCCATCACGCTGAAGTACCGCTCGATGCCCCGCTCAGGCTGGAACTCGCGGCCGGTGCCGGCGATCTCGCCCTCGCGCACGTCCCAGGCGACGTAGGAGATGCGGGCGAGGCGCAGCGTGGCGAGCACCGCTTCCATGCCGTCGAGCCCCCACTGGCGGGACTCGAACGTCAGGTCGAGGACGACGGTGCCCTCGGGTGAGCACTTGGCGGCGAGCCTGCCGCCGTTCACCTTCTTTGCGGTGAGGTCGACGCCGGCGTTGTGCAGCTCGGCTGCGACGTTGGCGGGTAGTGGCGTGGCGGGCCAGAGGATGATTGCGGCGTTGTAGGACTCGTACACGGCGAGCGTCCTTTCACTGACAGGGCTCCCGCTTGGTGCGGGTGCCGGTAGGCGGCCCTACGCACCCCGGCAGGGGTGCGACAATGGGGCTGCCGGCGCCCCACCATTCACACTTACCTTTTGTGAATGTGTGACTCCGCAAACGAGCTGAGTGTCACGACATCGCTGCGGTGAGCCGCTTCACGTGCTCCAGTCGAGCGAGGTTGAAGACGGGGATGCCGCGGTGGTGGGCGATGCGCAGCGCCTGGCCGGTCCCGCCGACACGCCGCCCACGGCCGTCGAGGCTGCCGTCAGGGGTCCAGCACAAGACGAAGCGTGCCGGGCTTTGCAGATCGGCGCCGAGCACCTGATGACAGTTGCGTGCGTGTAGAGCGCGAACGGCCCGCGGCAGCCGAGACCAGGCAGGGTGAAACGTTGCCGCCAGCTCGTAGGCCGCCGGCGTGGGCTGCCCGAGCACGAACTGCTCTGAGCCTCGGCTCGGCGCCTGGGCATCCGCCTCGAAGGTCGGCCAGGGCAGGTAAAGCTCCAACGGCCCGCGCGTGCTGGCGCCACGGCAGAACGCCTGGTCGGCGCCGGTGGCCATGCCCGTGCGCAGCACCCATCCCGTGGTCGAGAGCCAGCGCGCCGCGCCGGCCATCACGTCAAGCACGGCGGGCGGCGTGGCGCGTGAGCCGATGCCGGCGTAGGTGGGGAGCGGCTGTGCGGACGAGCTGACAGCGTTGTGTGGCATCACGCTTTCCTTTCGGTAGGCGGCCCTGCCGGTGCGGAGCCGATCCCCGATCAACCCGCACGCGCAGCGTGCGATCATCGGAGGGGACCTCGGCTCGACGCCCGGAGCTGTTGGGTCGCTCGAAAGGGTCGGCGCGTGCCGCGCAGGCGTCAGCGGGGCTCTACGCGCTCCAGATCCTCAAAGGCATCGTCGGGCACCTCGATCGCCGCCTCGTATCCGAGCTGCTTAAGCGTCTCAAGCACGATCTGGACGTGCTCGTAGGCACACTCCCTGGGCCTGAGCACCGGGTCGAGGCTTGCGTGAGGGTGCTCGACTTGGGCGATCACGGGATCGTGGTTGACGGGTCCGAGCGTCAGGTGCGTAACGCACGTCGGCACGCCCTGGTGGCCGACGAAAGTGGAGTGAACCTCCAGCGCGAGCCCGTGGTCGGGCAGGGTTGTGGCGATCGTCAGCACGTAGGCTCCTGCACAAATGCAGGTCGTCTCGCTGGCGACTTGGCGACCGTCGAGGGTGACTCTCAGTGGAACTTTGCGCCGCCCGCTCATAGTCACCGAACCGTAGCGCGACGATGCGACCGAGGCTTCGGGAGCGCTGGAGGCCAGCTCTCAGGCTAGCCGAGGCTGTGCGCTACGCGCCTAGCCGCCGGGCGTGTAGGCCCGCAGGACGCGCTCGCCGCCGGCGGCGCGGTAGAGCGCGATCCAGTCCCTTGCCATCTCGTGCTGCAGGCGAGCCAGAGGTATGCGTCCGGCGCAGGCCATCCGCGCTACCCAGGTCTCGAGCTGGTCCTTTTGCTCGGCGTTGTTGGGGCCGGTGCGCAGCTCAGGCCAGAGGTTGCGGGGGTCACGTGGCGCCCCGCCGATCGAGAGCGGTACGAGGTGGTCCTCCTCGTAATCGCTCGGAGGACCTGGTAGGCCGTAGGCGCGCATCTGAGCGAGCTTCAGCGGCTCGGTGAAACTCTCGGGCGGTCGCACGGAGCGGCTGTACCCGAACGCGCAGATTGTGGCCAGCGGCACCCCGGAATGGACGGCTCCGGGCGTGCAGCGAGAATCGGGCAGGCCGTCATGCTGGACGCACCGAGACGGCGGCCGGTCAACGCTCGACCATCCGGTTTCGCTGGGCGGCGCGCAGCCGACGAGCAGCACTGCTGCGAGCAGGTAGAGCGGCATGGCGAGCTGCCCTCGCAGCCGCGCGAGTGCAGTTGACCTGGGGCTCACCGGGACACCTCGCTGGCGGGTTCTGTGAGCCGGAAAGTGCGCGCGAGGCGGCGGCGCAGCTTCAGGAAGTCGCGTTCGCGGGTGCCGCTGTCCCACAAAAGCGCCGCGAAGTCGAAGATGGTGCCGCCCCTTTTGCAGTGCGCGCCGAAGCAGTAGAAGGTGCCGTCAGGGTAGAGCTGAAGGCTCGGCTGGGTCTCCTCATGAAACGGGCAGAGCACCTTGCCGGCACGGTTGGGCTCTCGTCCCGTCAGGACGCGCACATAGTCGGCTGCGGGGATGGCGAGCAGCTCTCGGTCAAGAGCGGTGCGCCCAACGCGGCGGCTCGCCGACCACGCCGGCCGCTCATGGTGAGGCTGTGGATCATGGGGAAGCCGGGTGAGGACATCGGCGAGCGCGTAGCGCGCGCCGGCATCGTGCTCGAGGAGCCTGACTGGTGCCGGCGGTGTGTGCTTGTGGTTGAGGCTTTCGGGCGGCCTGAGCATCCGTACGATGTCGGCGCATCCGGGCTCACCGTGCAGGCCGAGCGCGAGCCTGCGGTTGGCGCTCTCGATCGTGGCGGGGCTCGCGCGCTCACGCAGCCGCCAGTAGATGTGCAGGTGCCCTGGTGAGCCGGAGGCGATCACCATTGAGGGTGGGCAGGCGAAGCCTTCAAGCCGCTCGCGGGCGGCTGGGTCGTCGCACTCGATATAGAGCAGATGAGAGCCGCTGATCGCGGTCTTGTCTCCGCGGGCGCGGTCGCGCAGCGCCGCCCCGACATACACGTCGGCGCCAGCCGCTAGCTCCGTGATCCGCTCGGCGATCTGCTGCAGGCGCAGAACCGAGACGTAGCGCCGGCGCATCACTCCTGCGGGCGGGCTGTAGCGCAGGTCAAAGAACTGGGTGGCCCGCGAGTCTTCCGCGAGGATGCGGAGGTAGGTCAGCAGTTCGTCGGGGTGGCATTCAGGGAGGCTCAATCGCGGACCTCCGGGGTGAAGGCCGCGAGGTACTCGAACTCGCCGTTGAGCAGCGGCATCTGATCGGGGTGGCGCGCGGCCCACGCGGCGCACTGCTCGAGCGTGAGCTCGCCGCGGCGCATCGCGGCGATTCGCTGAGCTGGGGTTAGCTCCCACATCGCGCGCAGGCGGGCATCGCGCGCTCGAACTGCCTCGAGGGCTTGGTCGAAAGCGGTGGTCTGGTTCATGGTCGTGTCCCGTTGGCTGTGAGCTTGCGGCCCGCGCCCCGGTGGGGGGCGCGGGCCGCCTTGAGCCCTAGAACGGGGTGTCCTCCTCTGCGCCGGCGCCGACCGTGGCCAGCTCGCGCTCCTCGCCGCCGTTCCCCGCGCCGTTGCCCGCGCCGTTCCCGCTGTTCAGGAACTGCACGGAGTCGGCGATGATGTCCACGGCCTGACGCTTGTCGCCCTCCTGGGTCTCCCACTCGCGCCACTCCAGGCGCCCGTCGACCGCGACGGGACGGCCCTTGGAGAGATACCGGGCGGCGTTCTCGCCCTGTCCGCCCCACACGGTGACGTTGAAGTAGTTGGGCTTGTCCACCCACTCCTCGCCGCTCTTGCGGCGCGTGTTGCAGGCGATCCGCAGACTGCAGACCGGAGTTCCGCTCGGCGTCGAGCGCAGCTCGGGGTCGGCGGTCAGGTTGCCGGTGATGACGACTCGGTTGATGTTGTTCATTGCTGTTCCTCCTGTTTGGTGGTTGTTGGTGCTAGTGACGCAGCCCAAAAAAGACGCCGACCGGCGCGCGGAGCCGAAGCCCGTAAGGGCGAAGGGAAGCCCCCGTAAGGGGGCCGAAGCGCTAGTCCGGCGGTGTCCAAAATGGGGCAAGACACGACGTGCCGACAACCAGCGAGGACTGCTTGAACAGCCAGTCGGTTCATCTCTTTGCAGCTGAGCGTGACCCGTTCTTGATCGTCGGCTGGACGGCATTGTCTGTCTCTCCTTGCGTATCCCGGCCGCGTCAGATTTGGCGGCCTTTGTGGGTTACTGACCACAAGCCGCTCGCCAACGGCCAACGAGTTTGCGCGGCGGCGACCGTCCGCGAGCAACGAGCACAAGGTCTGACCGTCGCGCGAGGCTGAGCTGACCGTGTAGCGCTGAGCGTGAACGGAGCCGAAAGTCGTTGGCCGGTGTGGGCCGCTGGAGGTCAGTAGCAGCGATGACCGAGACCGGACCAGCGCGCGCAGCGCAACTGGATGTGCCTGCTGCCATGCGAAGGCGGGCGACCGCATGAGGATTCACACCGTTGGGCGGCGCCCGGCGACGAGGATGCTCACCTCGGCCATCGCGGCGTGCTCGCGCTTGCCGGTCTTGTCAGTGGCGTGCTGCCGTGGTGCTGGACACAGGCGGCGTGCCTGGTGTCGCTGCGAGCACCGATGCGGCTGCCGGCCGGCGACGCCGCGACTGCGATGTGGCGGCTTGTGATCCGCGGTGGCTGGAGCACGCCGTCGTCGTGCGTTTCCGAGGGCAGCCGAGCGAGCGGCTGCGCCGGGAGCGCCCGCCTACGCGCTCGTCAGCCTTCTTCTCGCTGGCGTTGCTCTGCTGGGCGGCGTGGAAGGTCTATCGCCGTGTGCGCTCGTGGCGGGCCGGCTCGCCGTTGGGGAAGGAGCAGCGCACCATCGCGCGGCGTGCCGTGGATCGCGGCTGGGTGCGCTCGCGCACGTGGGCGGTGCCGACAGACCTGCGCCGGCTATGGGTGCAGGGGCCAGCCTCGGGCCGCCCCTACCTCGGCGTGATCGGACGGGTGCCGGCACGGACGCTGGCGGCTGAGCTTGAGGTGCAGCCGATGGTCGTCGCGCCGCCGCGGGCGGGCAAGTCCAGCGGCTATGTGGTGCCCTGGCTTTTGGATCACCGCGGGCCGGCGCTGGTTCTCTCCACCAAGCGCGACATCTATGACGCGACCGCGCCCTATCGTCGAGGCCTCGGCCGCGTGTGGGTCTATGACCCCTTCGGCGACCGTGCGAAGCGCTGGCTTCACCCCGTTGATCCCGGCGCGTAGTTGGCCTGGCGCGATCCGTGCGGGTGAAGCGCTTGCGTCGGCGGCGCACCCCGATAGCAGCAACGCCGCGAACGAGTTTTGGGACAAGGAGGCCGCGAGCATGTTGGCGCCGCTGCTCCACGCCGCCGCGATCGCCGGTGAGAGCATGAGCGAGCTGGTCAGGTGGCTGGATGCGCGTGACTTCACAGGCGCGATCGCCTGCTTGAAGGCAGCGGGCGCCTCGGCGGCGGCAGACCAGCTTGAGGGCGTGAGCCGCCGCGACGAGCGCAACCGCGAGACGACGGTGATGAGCGCGCTCAATTTGCTGCGTGCCTACCGCTACCCGCAGGTCGCGGCGTGCGCCGTCGGCGATCTCACCCCCGAGCGGTTTCTCGATGGGCAGGCCAACACGATCTATGTGGTGGCGGCCGGACACGACCAGGACGCGCTGCGGCCGGTGATCCTGGCGCTGGTGGCCGCGATGTACGAGGCGGCGATCGTCAAGGCCCGCGTGAGCGGTGCGCTTGACCCGCGGCTGTTCATCCTCATGGATGAGGCGGCGAACATCGCGCCTGTCCGCAACCTCGCGCCGTGGCTGTCGCAGTGCGGAGACCACGGCATCGTGATCGCAACGATCTGGCAGTCGATCGCGCAGATCGACCAGCGCTACGGTCGCGCAGCCCGCGACGCGATCTGCGCTGCGTCGACCGCGCAGGTGTTCATCCCGCCTTTGGCCGAGCCGACAAGCGCCGGATACCTCACGGAACTGCTCGGCGAGGAGCCGGTCGCCAATGCGTCCACGTCAACGGGCTTGGCGCGGCACACGCTGAGCATTGGTCATCAGAAGGCGGCGCCGTCACCGTGGCTTCGGCAGATCGGCCGCGGGCGCGCGGTGCTCGTCTACCGCGACCTGCCGCCCGCGGTCGTCCGCGCACCAGGCTGGTTTGAGGACCCGCGGTTCGCGCGCTACGCGCAACTGCTGGCTGGTCGCAGCTAAACGTCTGCCACTTGTCTGTCTGCCACTCGTTCGTCTGACAGTTGGCTGTCAGCGGGGCGCGTGCATTTTGGGCGCCTCGCCGGGTGCGTGAGAAATTCGTTGGCCGGTCTGGGGCGCTTGAGGTCAGTAACGCCGATGACCGATAGAACAGCAGTACCCGAGCGCGTGAGCCAGCGCGCGAAGACCGCTCGCCGCGGCGGCGGCTCTGGCAGCCAGGCGGTCGGCGACTACGTGGGCCAGCCAGCCGGCGAGGCGGCTCAGGCGGTGCGTCGTGCCGGGTTGCGTCCTGGTCTTGATCGCTCGTTTGGCTGCCCGGCGGAGCTGGTCGGTCTCGTCGTCGCGCAGGACCCTGCGGCAGGCAGCGGCCTGGCTCGCAACGGGATGGTGACGCTGTACGTGGCGGCTCCCGGAGGCGAGCCGCTTGACGGCGACGCGGAGGCCCCCACGGCTGCCGGCAGCGCGTCGGATGACGAGCTGCTCTTGGCGGAGCCGGCGGGCGATTCACTGAGCACGCCGACGGTGCCGGTGCGGGCGCGGCGGCGCAAGCGCGGCCGCGCTCAACGCTTGCCGGCGCCAGTGGAGCCCCCGCCCTTTGTCCCCGATGCAGCGGCGAGTCTGCACGCGCTTGCGCAGGCCGCCGCTCAGCCGTTGGGCGAGTGGCCACCGGAGCTCGACGCGCCAGCTGGCGCGCTCGAGGACGAACTCGCGGGCGAGCTTGGCGAGCGCGAGTTCCCGCACGAGGACTTCGTGGTGCATGTCGAGGATGTGCTGGCCGGGCGTAGCGGCCCCGGCTGGCGCCGCGCTTATCCGCGTCGGCGCGTGGTGCGTGGACTCGGCGATCGGGGCCGTGTGCGTGGATGGCTGGGCGAGCATCGGGTGCTCGCGGGCACTGTCGGCGCGGCGCTCGCCTTGTGGATGGTCGTCGGCGCCGCCTCGGTACTGGACGGCCGCCACGCGCGTCCTGCGGCGGCCGGCGTGGTTGCGCCGAGCCATGCGCTTGGCGCGAGGGATCGCGCTCCCGCTCTGAAACCGCCAGCAGCACAGAGGTCGAACGCGCCTAGTACGGCGGCGGCGCGATCCCCGCGCCCATACACCGTCCAGCATCGGGCTTCGCGCGCTGGGCCATCTCGACCAGTCCAGCACCGTGCGCCGCGGCTTGTGCATCCGGTGGCGCCTGCCGTCAGGGAAACGGTCGCGCCGTCTCCAAGGCAAGCGCCAGCGCCGCAGCCCTCAGCAGGTGTGCCGCCGCAGGCGAGCGCGCCGCCTGCCCCAGCGCCTGAACAGAGCAGAGGGGGCCTGTTCTCGCCGTGAGCTTGCAACCCACCACAAAGGAGGTGAGGCCAGTGATGGCGCTCACATTCAGACAGGCGCTCGCCTGTCGAGATCGGAGGCGAGCGGCTCTGCTGCTGGCCTTGGGGACGCTGACGGGGACCGTGCTCACGGTTGCGGTTCTGGTGGCGTTCCCGGATTCCCACGCTCACGCTCTGAACGCCGCGGGTGCGTTTAAAGGCACGCCGATCACCGGGGTTCAGAACTTCGTTGAAAAGCTGAAGGGCAGCCTGGTGTGGCTCGGCGGCACGGCGATGAGCCTCGTGATCGCGGTCGTCGGGATCATGTTCATGGCCGGGCACTCCCGCGCGCATGACGTGGCGATCAAGACGCTCGTGGGTTTGGCGATCCTCGCCTCGATCAGCGGGATCGTCGCGTAAAGGGCGTGTGCGGTGCTCTTTCGCGGACACGCACGGTTGCTGCCGGCGGCGGTCACGGGCTCGCTCTGTTTGATGCTCGTGTGCGCGCCGGCAGCCTCCGCCGCTACGGGCGGCGGAGGGCAGTTCGCGCCGCTGGCGTTCCTCGGCCTGCCGAGCTTGCACGAAATCATCGAAGCGATCGCCAAGGGGTTCTTTTCGGCGCTCGCGGGTGCCTTGGTTCCTGGGTTTCTCAAGCACGGCACCGTCGCCACGATCCAGCATCTCGTCGCGCTGCCGGACCCTGCGACTTGGGGGCATGTAGACGAATTGGAGAGCGACATGACCTACCTGGGCATGTCGCTGATGCCGGTGACGTTGGCGGTCTGCACGCTGCGCTACTGGATGATGGGTCTCACCGGGGCCGCGCATCCGGTGAGCGCGCTGGGCCGGTGCGCGTGGGCGACCGGCGTGCTGGTGATCTACCGCTGGCTGGTCGAGCAGGTAGTTGACGCCACGAACACGTTGACGCACGCGATCCTCGGCTTCCCGGTTGTCGCTAACGGCTTGGCGAGCATCATCACCGTCCTGTTTGGTGGTGCGCTGCTGTTGGGCGCCGGCGGCGTGTTCGGAGCGTTCCTGGTGATTGTCGGCGTCGTCTTCGCCGCCTCCTTGTTCGCGTCCTCGGAGGCGTTGACCGTGCTGTTGGCGCTGGTGTTCTGCGCAGGGCCTCCGTTCATCGCGCTGGCGCCGATCCCTGAGCTCTCTCATCTGGCGCGGGTGTGGGGCCACGCGCTGACGGCGATCGTGCTTGTGCCGATCGGCTGGACGCTCCTGTTCGCCACCGCTGGCGCGCTGACCTTGGATGCGACCAGCGTCACGCACGGCGCCGGTGGGCTGCCTGGGCATATCGCGGCGGCGTTTGCGGGGCTGATCACCTTCATCCTCGCGGTGAAGCTGCCGCTGATGCTGTTCGGGGAGCTGCGGCACATCCTCGGTGGCGCGCTGCGCGGTGGAGGCGCGGCGGGTGGCTCGCAGAGCCAGAGCGCGATGCCGGGAGCCGAGCGGATGCGCGCCGCGCACGCGCGGCTGCGCAGCTTCGGATTGGAGGGGATGCCTGCGCTGGGACGAAGCGCGGGTCGCGCCGCTGGCGCGATGGGCGCCCCGGAGGGAGGACCGCTCGGCGCGGCTCGTCGGGGCTTGGCCGGCGCAGCACGACGCACCGGCTTGGTGTCGGCGATAACCCCGGCTGCTGCCGGCGCTGGCGCTGTGGGCGGCATGGCAGCCGGCGCGGCGGGCCGTGGTGGCGGGCGAGCAGCCACGCGCTCAGGCGGGGTGCGCGAACGCCTCTCGCGGGCGGGAACGATTCTCGCCAACGCTCCGCGCGAGGCGCGGGCGGCGATGACGGCAAGCTCGCGCTCCGGCGTTCGTCGCCCGGCACATGGGCCTCGGGCTGGTGCGAGCAACGCGACGGGCAGGGCACCGGCGCGCGGCAGCGGCACAAAGACGCCCGGCACGCGGCCTGGCGGGCGAGCTGGGTCAGGCAGCGCGGGCGCGACTGCGGGCTCGCGCACGAGCGCTCCGAAGGTGGTGGTCAGGCCGGCGGCGGGGCCGCCGCCGAACGGGCCGGCAGCGGCAAAGTCAGCTCAAGCTGGGGGCGCTCATCCGGGGCGCAAAGTCGCTGCGAACGCGCGTAGCGAAGCGACGCCCCCAGGCAAACGGGCAAACACGCCTCCAAGCAAGCGCGGCCCTGCACCGGGCGCGGGGCGCCAGGCGGCCAAGCCGGCCGGGCCTGCCCCGCCCTCGCAGGCTCGCAAGCGTAGGCCGCGTCCTCGGAGCGGGCCGTGATTCACCGCACTTTCCGTTCGCTGGATGAGGCGCCGAAGCTCGTCGGGTTCACCGTCAAGCAGTGGGCGGTGCTGATCGCGGGCAGCGCCGTGCTGCTGGGCGTGATCCATCTCGCGCACGTGCCCACGAAGCCCGCGATCACGCTCTGCGTGTTCGTTATTGGGCTGCCGGCCGCGCTGACCTATGTGTCTGAGAGCGGCGGCCTGCAGCTCACTGTGCTGTTGCGCGCGATGTGGCGCTGGCGCTTTAGCGCTCACACCTTGCCGGTCAGCTCGGCGGGAGAAGCGTGCCGTGCTCGGGGAGTGGTGATTCTCACCGAACAGCAGCAGTTGGAGGAGCCTGTCGGGCAGGGCTCGCCGGTGGAGCCTCTGGATGATGTGGCTTGGGAGCGCTGGGGCTGATGGGCCGCAAGCGTCGCGTATGTGACCTGCTGGGTGTGGCCGCGATTGAGCCTGACGGGCTGCTCATCAGGGAGGACGGCACGTATGTCCGCTACCTGGAAGTGGAGACGGTCAACCCGCTCGCGGTCGAGCAATCCGAGGGCGAGCAGATCTCAGGCGCGTTTGCGCAGATCGCCGCACGGTTGCCCGATCGCCAGTCCCTGCAGCTGTATGTGCAGGGCAGCACGCTGGACGTTGAGGCGCTTTTGGCGGAGGAGACCTACCGCTGCGAGCGCGCGGCTGGCGCCGCGGAGGACGCTGGCGAGACGGAGCGCGCGACGGCGATCCGCCGGCTTGGGATCGCCCAGGAGCAGTCGATCCGCAAGACCGCCAGGGCGATCAACCCGCTGCGGCTTCGCTACCTGGTGGTCTGCCCGTGGCAGCCGACGCGCCGGCCGGTGCTCGGCACTCGGCGCGGACGGGCGCTGCGCATCCGCGAGTCGGTGCATCTGCGGGCGATCCGTGACTCGCTGCGCCACACCGAAGGCATACGCACAGACCTCGACGCGATGGGCCTATCGGCACGGCCGCTGTCGGGCCACGAGGTGCTGGACCTGCTGCACAGCCGCTTTGACCCCGACGCGCAGAGCTCGGGGTCGTTGCCGGCGAGCTTCATGCAGGGCGAGGTCGTGCAGCCCGCGAGGGTCGGCGAGAGCGAGGATGAGGCGGACGCTCGCGCGCAGGCGCTGAGCGAGGCGATCTGCACCGCGGAGATCGACCTGTCTGATCGCAACCGCGTGCGGATTGGCTCCTCGCTCGAGCAGATCTTCTATGTCTCGCTGGCACCGGAGCAGACGTGGCTTGGCTGGCTGCTTCACATGATGCAGTCGCCCAGCCCGTTCGTGCTGAGCGTGCATATCGAGGCGACCGAGCGCTACCGCGAGCGGATGGCGCAGAAGCGCCGCTACAAGCGCCTGTATGGGGTCAACCGCGGCGTGGAGAGTAATGGCCGTCCGCTTGACCCCGATGCGCGGGTGCGCGAGCAGGAGGCGGCCGAGCTGGTCGACGAACTCGCTGCGAGCGTCGGCGCTGGCATCTACCGCGTGAGCATCTACCACGCCGTCAGCGAGCGCGACCCCGAGCGGCTGGCGGAGCTGTGCCAGGCCACCGCGCGGGAGGTGACGATGGCAAGCGACGCGCGGGTCAACCACGGCCTGTTCGCCCAAGAGCAGCTGTGGCAGTCCACGCTGCCGCTCGGCAGGGACGTGGCTGCCCGTAAGCGCAAGTACGTCAGCCGCAACGTCGGGGACACCTTCTCGCTGGTGGGGACGAGCTGCAGCAGTCCCGGCGGCATCCCGCTCGGCTATGCGCTGCCGGGTCGCACGTTGGAGCGCATCGACCCGTTCGATGCGGCGCACACCAACCATCTGATGCTGGTCGCGGGGATCACGGGGTCGGGCAAGACGATGGCGACGATCATCCTGTTGATCCGCGCGCTGGCGCAGGGCGCGACCGGGTTCATCATCGACAGGGCAGGTCACTTCGCGTTCCTCGCCTCTTTGATCCCCGGTGCAGCGTCGGTTGAGATCGGCGCTGACGCGCACGCGATCAACTCGTGGGATGTCGAGGACTCAGGCGATGTGTCGCCGGAGAAGGTCGACTATCTGCTCGCGCTGCACGCGCAGCTGCTCGGCGAGCACCATCCAGGCCAGGATTCATACGGGCTCACAGACCTGGAGAGCAACCTGCTCGGGCTGGCGATCGCCGAGGTGTATGAGCGCTGCGCGCTGACGGGTGAGGAACCGCGCGAGCTGCTGTTGCAGGAGGAGCTTGAGCGTCGCTACCAAGTTGAACGCGACGAGGGCTCGGCGGGGATCGCGGAGGCGCTTCGCAACCTCTCGATGCGCCTGAACAACTACGTCGGGGACGGCCCCTATGCCTATCTCACGGATCGCCCGACGACGATCCTGCCCGACGCGCCGCTGATCGTCTTTGACACGCAGAGCGTGCCGGAAGCGAAGGCCGCCGCAGTGTTGTTCGTGCTTTGTGAGCACGTCAAGCGCCGGATCGAGAGCACCCGAGCCGAGTACCTCGCAGGCGAAGGTCCCAAGCACGCCTGGGCCGGCCGGACGATCTTGGCGGTCGATGAGTGCTGGAAGCTGACCGAGCGGCCCGCCACGGGCCGCTGGTTCAACGAGTTCTGTAGGCGTAGCCGCCATTGGGCGGTGTGGGTGATCGCCATCAGTCAGCAGATCACCGACTTCGACAACGAGTACGGCAAGGCGCTGGTCGCCAACGCGAGGATGCGCGTCACCGGCCGCCAGGAGGCCAGGGAGCTGGCACGAATGCGCGAGGCGCTGAGCAACACCGAGGAGCGCGAGGCCGCGATGTCCCAGCTACGCACCGTCCCCGGCGAGTACGCGCTCGTGTATGTCGAGAACGGCACCCGCGGCGAGGCGATCGTCCAGGTGATCGTCTCCGAGCTCGAGTATTGGATCGCCACCTCGAACCCTGCGCGCGATGACCCTGTGCGGCGTCTGGCTCTGCGCCAGACCGGCGATGAGACCTGGGAGGAACGCTGGCAGGCGCTTTTGCTGTGTGCGGATGAGGGCTGGCGCACACAGGCGCTCGCCGAGCTGGAGCTGACCGCGTGATGCAGGCGCGCATAGCGATAGCGCTGCTAAAAAACCGGCAGGTGCAGACGGTGCTGCTGATCGCCGCGCTGATGGTGGTGATGCTGCCCGTGCTCGTGGCCGCTGGGGTCGCGGGCTTGTTCTCCCAGGAAGCCGAAAACGCCTGTGGTGGCGCCGGGAGCGTCGGCCAGGTCAATCAGCCGGCCGGCGGCGGGCCGCTGTCCCAAGGACTCTATGCGGTGCCCTTGGGACTGGCACAGGGGCGCTGGTATGAAGTCGGCGCGACAGAGTACGGCGGGCCGGGCGACCCGACTTCTGGCGACTACGGCTCTATCCCGAATCCCGGCGAGTCATATCTCCCGTCGCATCCTGATTCGTTCGCGGAGCTGTCGGTGCTCGACAGCAACCCAGCGAATACCGGGGGCTTCACATTCGCCGACGCGAACGCGCTGAGCAACCTTCCGTATCTCACCGGGCTTCGCGTCGCTCACGACGGACGCGACAGCCTGCTGCTCAAGCGCGACACTGGCTACGGACAAGGACCTGGCCAGTTCATCTCAAGCGGCCAGCCCTACCGCCTTGACGTTTGGTGGCAGGCCGCCCAGCAGCTTCAGATCACCAAGAGCGCGGTCGAGATTCAGCTTGCGCCGAGCACCGGGGCAGCGCCAACGCTCGGCGCGATCCCAGCGTCCACCGAAGCCGGCGGCTCCGGCGAAGCGGGCGCGGCCTGTCCGGTAGTCGAAGGCGCGGGCAGCATTCCGCTGCCGCTCACGCCGGGCGCGCAGACGAAGATGCTGCGGAGTGGGCTGGCTGCGGCTGGCGAAGAAGCCCCCGTGGCGGTGAAGCGCATGGTGGCCGCCGGCAACCGCCTGTTCCACGCGGTTTACCTTTGGGGCGGAGCGCACGGCACCTCGCTGAACACGTTGCAGCCTGGCTATGACTGCTCCTCGGCGGTCTCCTATGTGCTGCACGCTGGCGGCGTATTTGGCGAATACGCCGAGGACTCCACCGAACTTGAGTCCTACGGCGAACCTGGCCCCGGCCGTTATGTCTCGATCTACGCCAACGCCGCGCACGCCTTCATGTACGTGGGCGGTCTGCGCTTCGACACGGTGGAAAAGCCCGAATACGACACGGGGCCGAACTCCGGCAAGCCCGGCCCGAAGTGGCGCGTCTCGGCCTCGGTGCCCAACTGGTCGACCTGGACCGTCCGACACCCACGCGGCCTATGAACAGGCGCAGCATCAGAGCAGCGAGCGCAGCGTGCCTGGCAGCACTTGTGGTTGCGCTGGCTGGGTGCAGCAATCCCGACGCGCCGAGCGCAGGACCGACCACGAGCTCGCCGAGCTCGCCACAGAACGCCGGTGAACCATCGGCTCCGGCGCCCGCCTCGCCAGCGTCGCAGGCGCCGATGGACATGCAGAGCACACCGTCGGCCGCGCTCGCGGCGTTCAGCCACTCCTACTCGAACTGGACCTACCGCACGTTGACGAGCAATCAGCGCGGGCTGGCGGAGATGTCGGTCGGCTCAGCAAGGCTGGCCGAGCAGCAGGCCGCCGCATCGAGCCAGGCGGACACCACGATCGTCCGTGGGCGCATCTGGAACAGCGGGCAGATCGTGAGCATCGCCGGCGACCAGGCACAGCCTGGGATGTGGGCGATCGTCACCCGCGAACAGACCGGCGGCTCCTCGCAGTACGAAGGGCTGCCCGCCTCCTTTCACGTCACCCTGGCGCGGCTGGCGCGCGTGCCCGGCGGTTATGCGGTGAGCGAATGGCTGCCGCAGAACTGAGTAACGCTCGCTTTGCGGGACGGTGGCTGCCGGCGGGTCTGCCAGCGATATGGCTTTCTGCGTATCTCGTGGTCTGGACGTTGACGTTGGCTCCAGCGGCGCTGGTGGCTCTCCTCGGCAATCCGCTGACGCCCCCCGCGCATCCAGCGCAGCACAACGCGCCGCCAAATGCCGGGCATGTGCTCTGGCTCGCAGCTCACAACATCCCGATGGTGTCCTGGCCGCTGCTGCTCGGCGTGCTGGGTGTTCACCGCAACTGGGTGGCCCGGCATGTCACCGACGGCGTTCTGCTGTTCTTGGTCATTGCGACCACCCTCCCGGTGGGTGCCAAGCTCGGCGCCTACGGCGTAGCGCTGCTGCCTTATCTCCCCCATCTGCCTCTGGAGTGGGGCGGCCTTGCGCTGGGCGCGAGCGCGTGGCTCGTGCAACGCCGCCATGCGCTCACCGTCAGGGAAGGGTTCGGCCTGTTCGCGCTGATCCTGTGCGTGATGGTCGGCGCGGCCGTTGTGGAGACCGTCGCGGTGCCGCACCGATGAGCACGCGAACCGCGTATGCGGCACGTTTGGACTGCCGAGACTGGACGGTGCCCGATGGTTGACGCTTGAATGAAATGTTGCAAGTAGAATGGGGTCCGCAGAACTGTCCCGAATTGCTGGGACTTTCCGGCTGGGTCAGGACTGACCTGGAGATAGATGTATGGACACGGTAGACGCCAACGCAGGGGCTGGATGCCCTCGTGACCCACCGGGGGAAGGGGTCGCAGTTGTGCCTCAAGCCGGGAGTCGGCGTGCGTTTGGGTCTGAGCGCGTCGGCCAGCTCCTTGGCGAATGGCAGAAGGTGGAGCTGCGCATCGCCCGCGGTTTTGCGGAGTGTCGTGGGCTGAACGAAGCGCAACTCGAGGACATCTACCAGAACACGGCGCTGGCGCTCTACCGGCGCCCCTATGCCGGCGAGGAGCATCTGCGAAACGCGCTGCGCGACGGGATCAAGCGGCGGGCACTGCGCGAACACCGCGACGCGCACCGGCACACGAAGATCCTGGCACGCAACGCTCCCAGCTTCCGGCTCATGGCCGAGGCACAGGAGGGGCAGAGCGCACCCGAACCGGCCGTCCTTGCGCACGAGGATCGTCTGATCGCCAGCGAGTTCTTGACGGAACTGACCGAGCGCGAGCGACGGGTCTTTGGCTGGCTGGTTGAGGGTCTTGCGTACCGGGCGATCGCCACAGTGCTTGAGATCCCTCTCAACGAGGCGCGCAATACCGCGCGGGTGTGCGCACGCAAGCGGGAGCGCTTCCAGCTGCTCTACGACACGGGCCGACTGTGCGGATACCGGGCGCAGACGATCGAAGCGTTGCAGAACGGCGAAAGCACGAGCGAGGAGTTGGCCGAGCGCGCATTCGCCCATCTTGAGAGCTGCGCCCACTGTCGCCTTGAGCACAAGACGAACGCCAAGCGGCTGCGGCGTAGCTTCCGTGACCAGGCCGCCGCGCTGCTGCCGCCCGTACTCATCGGTCATCTTGGCTGGCTTTCGAGGCTCGGCGTTCGAGCCAGGCTGCTGGCGCACCGCCTCGGGATCGAGACGGCGCCGTATGGGCAGGGTGGTGTGCGCGAACGCGCGGTCGCCATGCTGGCCGGCGCCGGCGCCGGCGCAAAGATCGCCGTCGGCGTGGTCACGATCGGCGTGCTGGCAGGTGGAGCTGTCGCCACACACGTCCTCGAACAGAGTCCCGCGCAACGGCACCGCCACCCCGCGCACAGCGCATCCGCAGCGTTCCCGTCATCAGCGCCGATCCCACGGCCGCTCAGCGCGACTGCGCTCACCCCGTCACTGAGGGCTAGCGACCACCGCGGCGTGCATACCTCTAGCCGTCCGCGCAAGCGGCACGCCGGGGTACGCCATCAGGCGAGCGTGACGCATGGCGCCGCGCGGTCGAGCGCCGCCGGGCAGCACGAACCCGGTGGCTTCGCCTACTTGGGCGTACCCGCGAGCACGAGCGCTCCCGTCGCGCCAGCCCGTGCAGCCAGCAGCTCCGAAGACCAGCACGGCGGAGGAGCGTTCAGCCCATGAGTAAGCCCGGAAAAAATTTGTTGGCCGGTTCGCGGCGGTTGGGGTCATAGACCCGCGAAGCCCCACAAAACGGGGGCCTGACCACGGAATGAACGCGATGACGAACAAGCAGAAGGAAAGGCTCGCCCGCCGCGCGCTGACGCTGGCGCTTGTGGTGCTGGGCGGGTTGGTGGCTGCGAGCAGCGCATACGCGGGAAGCTGGATGGAGGTCTCCTGTGTGAACCCGAGTCAGTCGGCGGCGCCGAGCGAAGGATGGTCGAGCTTTGCCGCAGGCGGCGGCTACGGGTCGAACGTCGGGACCGGGTGCGCGCCGGGCAGCCCGATGTACGCGATCCTGAGCACAGACGCCGCCGTCGGCGTCGGCTCCAACGAGACCCTTCAGTACACCCCGCCCGGCGGCTCACGGCTGATCGGTGGCTCGGTTGATGTGAGCTTCTTTGCCGATGGCGGTGGCTACAACGCCTCGGGTACAGCGGTGGCCTACACGCCCGAATATGCCTACAACGGCTCCAACGTCTTCTACCAGTGCGCTTCGGGCTTGCCGCCCTGTGCGAACGGCACATACGACTTCTCGGGCGTCCTTGGGATTCCCAGCGACCGTGGCGGCAACCTCTACCTGAGCGCTGGATGCGGAGGTCACGAAGGCTATGCGTGCAACTCGGGCGGTAGCGAAGGCGCATGGTCGCTTGTGCGCGTGTGGTGGGCGAACCTGCTCCTCGCAAACGAAGCGACACCGACCGGCAGCGGCATCACCGGAACGCTGCTGAACCCGAACGCCGAAGGCACCGCCGAACTGACCCTCAATGCGGCTGATCCGGGCGGCCCCGGCGTGTACCTCGTGATCGTCCAGATCGACGGCAAAACGGTCTACTCCGGCACGCCGAACAGCAACGGCGGCAAGTGCATCCCTGTCGGCACGAGCGGCGGCGCGCTGATGTTCGACTACAGCCAGCCGTGCCCGGCGAGCGAGTCGGTGGACCTGCCGATCAACACGACGAGCTTGCCGAACGGCCAGCACACCTTGAAGGTGCTCGTGCAGGACGCGGCTGGCAACTCGGCGGTCGTCTACGACGGCAGCATCTCGACCAAGCAGCCGGCGAGCAACTCGCTGGGGGCGCTACCAGGCCCCGGCACGAGCGGCGGCGGATCGCCGGCCGCCGCCGCAGTTGGGGCACCGAACGGCTCGACTGCGAGCCGGCAGTCGAAGCTCACGCTGGGACTGAAACGCAGGATCACCCGTGCCTACGCGCACCGGGCGCTGCGCGTGAGCGGGCGCCTGCTCGACGGGCGGGGCCACCCGATCGCCGGCGCGACGCTGGACGTGCTCCAGCAGATCAGCGGCTCGCCGAACCTCAGTGTGATCGGACATGCTCGCACCCGCGCCAACGGCACGTTCATCGCCGCGGTGCCGGGCGGGCCGACACGGACGGTCGAGATTGGCTACCGCGCGTTCTCAACGGACACGGGCTACGCGGCCGTGGCGAAGATCGCCGAGGCAGTCGGCGCAGGCGTGAGGCTCGATGTGAGCCCTCACTCGACTGGCTCGGAAGGCACGATCACGCTCAAAGGACGAGTGCTCGGGCCGGTGCCACCGGGCGGCGTCGTGGTGGAGCTGCTCGTCCACTATCGCGGTCGCTGGGAGCCGTTCCGTGCTCCGCGCACCGATTCGCGCGGCCGGTTCCAGGTCGTCTACCAGTTCGAGGGCGGTGTTGGGCGCTTCCCGTTCAAGGCGATGGTGTTCGGCGGGCAGGGCAGCTTCCCATTCACCATCGGCGAAAGCAGGACGGTCGATGTCACCACGCGCTGACGGCATCCTTGGTCTGTCCTGTCGCAGCGTCGGCGAGCTGCTGATCGCGGCCCTGGCGTGCTTGCTGATGGTGCTGGCGCTGTCAGCCACGAGCGCCCAGGCCGGTACATGGACGCTGCTCTCGTGCAGGCAACCCGATGGGCAGCCGGCACCCACGGACGGATGGAGCACAAGCGCAACGGGCGCCGTCGGCCCTTACAGCGGCGACACGAACTCCTGCGCAGAAGGCGGGAATCTGAGTGCGGTCGAGAGCGGTGAAGCGCCGCAGGGCGCATACGAAGGCCCCGAGTGGGTGTTCACCGCGCCGTCGGGGTCGACGATCGCCGGCGGCACGATCGCGGCGACGTTGACCTCACCACACGGGCAGGCGTGGCTGGCGACACCGAACGCGACCCACGACGCCGCGGACGTAATCGCAACCTGCCAATACAACCTGGCCTGCGGCCAGGACGGCACGCTCACCGGTGCGTTTCCGATTACGCATGTCGGCGGTAGCAACCTGTACGCCGTGGCGGTGTGCGTCGGCCCCTATGAAGGCGCGACCACCTGCCCGGCCAGCGGAGGTCTCGATGCGGCCGTGTACGTCAGCAGCGCGGCCGTCGAACTCGCCAACAACGCCACACCGACGGCGGGCGGCTTCGGCGGGACCCTGCTGAATCCGAACGTCCAGGGCACGCAGGAACTGACCTTCCAAGCCAGCGACCCCGGCGGCCCCGGCATTTACCTCGTGGTCGTGCAGATCGACGGTAAGACCGTCTACTCGGGCACGCCCAACAACAACGAAGGGCGGTGCGTCCCGATCGGGCAGAGCGGAGACGCACTGATGTTCGACCATAGCCAGCCGTGCCGCACGAGCGAGTCGGTGGCCGTGCCGGTCAACACTGCCACGCTGTCCAACGGCGCCCACACCCTCAAGGTCACGGTCGAGGATGCGGCGCAGAACGCAAGCGTCGTCTATGACGGCCAGATAACGACGCTGCAACCGGCGAATGACTCCCTCGGCGCTCTACCTGGAGGCGGTGCTGCCGGGATCGCGCAAGTCGCGCAGCCCAACGGGGTCGGCGCGAGCGAGGGAGCGCACCTGGAGCTGGGTCAGCACCGCCAGCTCACGCGCTCGTTCGCCAAGCGCGCGCTGCGCGTCTCGGGGCGTCTGCTGAGCGCTCAAGGCCAGCCGATTAGCGGCGCGACTCTCGATGTGCTGCAGCAAGTCGGCGGCTCATCGACGCTCGCTCTGGTCGGGCACGCGAAGACGGCCGCGAACGGGACCTTTCTGGCGAGCGTGCGGGGCGGCCCGTCACGGACCATCGAGGTCGCTTATCGCGCCTTCTCGACGGACGCGGGCTATGCCGCCGTGGCAAAGCTCACCGAGCAGGTCGAGGCGGGCATCCAGCTTTATGTGAGCCCGCGCAGGACGGGATCGGAAGGCACGATCACACTGATCGGGCGCGTGCTCGGCCCGGTCCCGCGCCAGGGTGTCAGTGTCAATCTGCTCGTCCATTACCGGGGTCGGTGGGAGCCGTTTCGTACGCCGAGGACGGACGCTGCCGGGCGCTTCTCGGTCGTCTATCAGTTCGAGGGCGCGCTGGGACGATTCCCGTTCCGAGCCGAAGTGCCATCAAGCCAAGCGGATTTCGCCTTTGGCCGCGGGTTGAGCAAGGTGGTTGACGTTGCTACCAACTAAGACACTCACCAAGCCGCCTGGTGTATTCGGACTCGCCGTGGCGATCGTGCTGCTCACCGCGAGCTTCATGCTCGCGCCGGCTGCGAGCGCAGGCACATATCCGATGTATCAGTGCGCCGCCGGTGTGCCGGCCGTCTCTCCGGGTTGGAGCGTATTTGGCAATAACACGCAGGCCGACACTGTGCTGTCTGACACCTGCTCGGCTGGCGGCAGCATCGGCGTCTACGTCTTCACCGAAGAACACGGCGGCATCGTGACCGAGAACGGGCACAGCGGCAGCCAGGTCGGGCTCCAGATCGACGTTCCGGGCAGCGTGCCCGCAGTCACGATCCACTCGATCAGCGCAGAGGTCATCGGGTCGCCTGTCACCGGCGATGACGCCTTCCTCGGGTTCACCTCCGCCGGCCAGTCTCTGCCCGGCGGCGCTGAGCTGCCCTACGGCGGCGGAAGCCCCTACACGGCAAGCGAAAGCTGGACCCTTCCGCAGGGAGCCCGCGACTTCGAGGCATACGTCAACTGCTCTACCGACAAGAGCTCGACGTCGTGCGACTTCGCCGATGCGACCGACGTACCAGCCCTTACCGACATCACGCTGAGCCTGGAAGACGACACACCGCCGAAGGTGGCGAGCGTGAGCGGCCCACTTTTCACGGCCGCTGCCTCCGGTGCATCAGTGATGGGCTCACAGCCGATCAGCTTCATCGGCAGCGACGCCCAAAGCGGTGTTCGCAGCGCAGCTTTGACGCTCAGCCCGTTGAATGGCGGCACGCCCTACGTTCACACGTTCAACTTTGCAGGCGAATGTGCCTATGACTCTTGGAACGCCTGCCCGCTCACACAGACCATCAGCGGCTTCTCGGTCAACACCGATGCACTTGCCAATGGAGCCTACGCTGCGAGCCTGACGATCACTGACGCTGCGGGCAATGTGACCAACGACGCGCTCGGCTCGGTCACGGTGAGCAACCCTACCGCCGTGGCCAGCTCGCTCGGAGCGCTACCAGGCCCCGGCGCAGGATCATCCTCTGATTCGATCGGCGTAGGCAGTCCAAACGGCGCCGGCGCCAGCGAGGGCGCTCACCTGCAGCTTGGCGTGCGCGCGGCGATTTCTCGCAGCTACGGCAGGCGAGCCCTGCGGGTATCAGGGCGGCTTCTGAACGTTCAGGGCTTGCCGATCGTAGGCGCGACCCTGGATGTCCTGCAACAGGACAACGGCGCGACCCTGGAACTGATCGGCCATGCGCGCACGAGAGCGGATGGCACGTTCGTCGCCGCTGTGCCGGCAGGACCGTCGCGCATGATCGAGATTGGCTACCGCGCGTTCTCGGCCGATAGCGGCTACGCGGCAACCGCCAGGCTGCACGAGTCGGTGCGCGCGGGCGTGCGACTGGCAGTGAACCCGCGTAGGACCAGCTCAGAAGGCACGATCACGCTCACCGGCAGGGTCCTCGGCCCGATCCCGTCACAGGGCGTCGTGGTCGAGCTGCTCGTGCACTACCGCGGGCGTTGGGAGCCCTTCCGTGACCCGCGCACAGACGGCCGCGGCCGGTTCCGCGTCGCCTACCAATTCCAGGGCGGCGTCGGGCGCTTCCCTTTCCGGGCCTTGGTGTTCGGCAGCCAAGGCGGCTTTCCGTTTGCACTAGGAGAAAGCAGGACGGTTAATGTCACCACGGGCTGAGATGACCTTACTCGCCGCGGCCGAGCGCATCCCTCGACTGTTGCGCAGGTTCGCCCTGCTCTCGCTCACCGCCGGTACTCTGGCGTTGACGCTCGCCTCGGGTGCGAGCGCGGGAACGTATGTGATCGACAACTGCCCGTTCAACAGGGTCTGATGACGCTGGCTCGTGGACCGTGTTCGGCAGCCCTCAGAACGTGAAGGGAACATGCAGCGGCGGCCCCGGCGACTACATCGGACCCAGGGGCGGCAGCATGAGCCCTGGCAACACCGCAGGAGTTCAGATCGGGGTGCCGGCAGGGAGCGGCATCACGATCATCGAAGCGAAGGTGTGGTGGCAGGCTTCGCATCAGATCGGCGGTGCCGACACGTTTGGGATCGCCGCCGACAATGACGGCGCAGTCGGTGAAAGCACGACGCCGATAACGGGTAGTGAACCCAGCACCTACGTGCTGCCGTCGACCACCACTGAGATCACGCTGGCGAACTACTGCTCCAACGACGACGCCGGTGCTGGCTGCACGTTCGGGTCGGGCGAGAACAACATCCTCGAGCTGTACGGCTCGCGGCTGACGCTGCAGGACGCGACCCTGCCGAGCGGCACGGTGACGGGCGGCGCACTGGCGAGCTCGGGGACGGTTTCGGGCACGTCCTCGATCAGCTACCAGGCGGCGGACACGAGCTCGGGCGTCCGGCTGGTGCAGCTGCGCGTCGACGGCGAACCCGTCGCCGTCAAGGACTACCTGGCGAGCTGCTCCTACACGAACTTCCAGGCGTGCCCGCCGAGCGTGTCGGACACCGTGAGCTGGAACACTGCCACGGTGGCCAACGGCCAGCACCGAGTCGAACTCGTCGTCGAGGACGCAGCGCAGAACACGAGCGTCATCTATAGCGGCGAGGTCACGGTCCAGAACGCCGCGCAGACAGCATCGTTGGGTGCGCTTCCTGGCCCCGGTGGCACCGGCTCGCAGGCGCTGGGCATCGGCAGCGCCAACGGGATCGGGTCAAGCGAGCAAGCGCAGCTGAGGCTCGGTTTGCCGGCCGCGATCACCCGCAGCTACGCGCACCGTGCGATCGTGGTCTCCGGGCGACTGCTCGATGGGCAGGGCCATCCGATCGCGCACGCCAGCCTGGATGTGCTTCAGCAAGTTGACGGCACGGCGACGCCGATGGTTGTAGCGCACGCTGCGACTGGCGTCGATGGCACGTTCAGCGTGCGTCTGCGAGGGGGGCCTTCGCGGCTGATCGAGGTCGGCTACCGCGCGTTCTCCCGTGACGCGAACTACGCGGCTATCGGGCGCATCAGGGAGACGGTGGCCGCTGGGGTGCGGCTGCGGATAAGCCCGACGCGCACGGGCTCGGAAGGGATGATCGTTCTCTCGGGGACCGTCGAGGGACCGATCCCGCGGCAGGGAACGATCGTGGACTTGCTGGTGCATTACCGTGGCCGCTGGGAGCCGTTCAGGACTCCTCGCACGAACCGGCGTGGCCGCTTTCGTGTGCTCTACCAGTTCGAGGGCGGCGTTGGGCATTTCCCGTTCCGCGCCGAAGTGCCTGGCGGTCAGGTGGGCTTCCCGTTCGGCATCGGCGAGAGCCGGGTGGTGAATGTCAGCACGAGCTAAGCGCGATCTTCGAGCATCGGCGATGCTCTCTCGCTGGACGTGCATCGTCGCGGCGCTTGCCCCGCTGATGCTGTTGTCGCCGTCGATGGCGAGGGCTGAGACCGCGATCACAACGCAGGCCGTCGCCGATGACGGTGCCTTCCTTCCCTACGATCCCGCGCCAGCGCAGCTTGCCGGCCTTTGCCTTGTTGATACTGGCGTGAACCTGAACCCCGACACGGAAGGCGTTGTAGTAGAACGAACGGCGCTCGACGGTGGCTCTGGCGGAGATGTGTCGCCGACGCTGCATGGGACCGTGCTCGCCATGATGGCAGGGGCGCCCGCGAACGGCTGGGGCATGGTCGGCACGGCCCCGCACGCAATCCAAATTGTCTCGGTGCGCATCCTCGAGTCCGGTCATACGACATTCTCGTACAGCGCCTACGCATCGGGAATCACAGAATGCCTTGAACTGCAGCACAAGTACAACATCCGCGTCATCAACCTCTCGCTCGGCACCTCGGAAGGACGCTCAGCGGAAGCCACTGAACTGGTGGGAAACGCGGTCGAACGCGCCACCAACAACGGCGTCGCAGTAGTCGCGGCGGCGGGAAACGATGACGGTGGCCCCGTTGAGTACCCCGCGGCTTACCCCGACGTGCTGTCGGTAGGTGCGACTGACACGCAGGGCGGCGGTTTCTGCTCCTTCAGCAACCGCGGAGAAGGGCTGCGACTGCTCGCGCCTGGCTGCGACCTCGACGGAGCCGAACCGACGAGCGGCGCCCCGAACTACAACTACTGGCAAGGCACGAGCGAGGCGTCGGTGATCGCCGCGGCGGCGTTGGACGCACTTGACTCCTATCAGCCGGGCCTCTCGCCGGAAGCTGGCGAGAAGGACTTGACCGAAGCCGACAAAGGCGTGCTCAACATCGCGCAGACCTTCCGCAACGCGGGCCTCGGAGCCATCGTTTCGGCGGGCGAAGCAGCCGAGCCAGGCGCACAGCTAAGCCCGCCCGCGGGATCGTCTCCTCAGCCATTGGCACCATTGACGGCGATGAGGCGACCATTTGCACGCCCGAAGGCGCAGCTTAGGCGAGTCAAGCACCGGCTCGTGCTCGCGTTGATCGGCCGCCCCAGGGAAGCTGAGGCGCAGGTGCGCTACCTCGGCCACCACGGACGCTCTCGCCGGTTGCGTGTCTTGCGCACGCTCCACGGCGTCTTCACGAATCTGACGCTCCCGACCTCCGGCGTTGCGGAGGTATCGGTGCGCTACGTCGACCCCTACGATGTCGAACGCGCGAGCCCGTGGATGACGCTTCGCCTCCCAGCCCCGGCGAGCACAGCGAGAAAGGCGCGGCAAAAACGATGAGAGCATGGAGCGCCGCAATCGGCGTCATGCTCGCCTTGGCGACTTGGGCGTTGCCAACCCCTGCGACTGCGGCGGGGAGCTATCAGGTCAGTGCGTGCAACTTCGCGTCGGAAGCTGCCAATAACTCATGGATGTGGGCGACGAACGATCCGGCCCAGCCCTCCCACTATGCCGAGCACGTCAACTGCCCGTATGAGCTGGGAGGTTCAGGCGGCAAGGCCGACCAGGAAGGCGGACTCTCGACAACCGACGCGCTCGACCTCACGAGCGACGCCGCGCCTGGCACGAGCGCGGGCTGGACGTTCATCGCGCCAGCAGGCACGACGATCACGGGGCTCACCTACGAACGCTATATCGGCCACTCCCTCGATCCCAAGAACTCTTGGTCCCCGGCGCTGCGGGTCGACGGCAGCATCGTGCCCGGCGAAACCTGCCTGGATACAGTCGAAAACGAAGAGACGTGTTCCGTTGGTGGGCCGCCGGGTACAGGAGGCGAACCAGCGAGGATCACGGACCTCTCTGCGCACGAACTGTCGCTTGGCATTGTGTGTCAGCCGCCCGCAGGACGGGAATGCGTTACAGGGGCAACGCAGCACGCCGTTTGGGCGACGATGTATGGAGCGACGGTGACTCTCTCCGACCCGACGCCGCCAACGCTAAGCACCCCCTCGGGCGCTCTGTGGGGAGCGGGCGAAGCAGGCGGGTTTCACAAGGGCACAGAAAGCGTCGCCGTCTCCGCTCAGGATGTCGGCGGCGGCGTAGCGAGCATCGTTCTCTCGGCAGACGGCCGAACGATGGAGACCTACACGGCACCGTGCAACTTCACATTTGCCCAGCCGTGCCCGTCCTCGACGGGCACGCAGACGCTCACACTGCCAACAACGCAGCTCTCAGACGGAAGGCACACGCTCACCCTTGTTGCGATCGACGCCGCCGGCAATCAATCGGCCGTCGCCTCGGAGGAAATCACCGTGGACAACAGCGCGCCAGCGGCGCCCGTTGGTCTCTCGGCTACCCCGACGCAGACTGGCAGCTCCACGTTCACGGTCACTTGGAGCGAGCCGCAAGGCCAGCTCGCACCGATTACGAGCGCGCTTTACCAAGTATGCCCTGCGAGCGGATCGGGCTCGTGCAGCGCGCCCGCTGCGGCTCCGGCGACAGGGCCAGCGACCGTGACCGTCCCTGGCCCTGGGAGCTGGAGCATCGCCGTGTGGCTGAGCAACGCGGCGGGCAACGCGAACCCGGCCAACGGCGCGCGCACAAATGTCGTGGTGCCGTCCTCAAAACCGGGGGGCTCGGGCCACGTCTCCACAACGACTGCGCCGAAACTCCATGTCACGGAGACGTTGCGCGGACGCGAGCTGATCGTGCATGTGACTGGCCCGGCGAGTGGAAGTGTCCGCGTGGGCTTCACCGGCCGGCTGGACGGAAGGACCGTCGCCTCTGGCGCCAAGACCGTCCTCCTCAAGCACGGGTGGCTGACGGTGATGTTCAGGCTCGGCCCTCGGACGGCGGCGCACGCGCTGATTGGCGTGAGCGCGAAGCTCGACCACGAGGCAGTGGTAACGAGCACACTGAGCCGTCATCACCGCCATGCTCGGTGAACCGTTGCTGAGCAGGGCAGAGGTGGAACACACCCGATCGTCGGAGGCGGGAGCCGTTCTGCCCCAGCCTCCGACTGTTCGGGTAGCGGGTTAGGCCGCAGCCTCGGCGAGCTCGCGCTCGTCGGCAGGCTCAACCTCGTCGCTTGCGTTCTCGCGGCGCTCGCGCTCTGTCGTGACGGCGCTCTCGACCTCGTAGCGCTTGAGGCTGTACTGGCCCCAGGCGGTCTCAGCGTCAGCGAGCAACTGCTCCAGATCCTCCTCGGAGAGCTCGCTGATGCGTGCGGACGCATCCTGCACCCGCACACGCGCCTGCTCGGCCTCGGCTTCGCGCTCGGCCTGGCGTTCATCGTTGGCGACCCGCTCAGCCAGCAGTTCGTCCAGAGCTGCGCACTGCCCCTCCTTGATGCGTTCCCGCACGATCGCGTTCAGATCGCGGGCTGCCTGCGTGGCCCACGGACCCTCGAAGGCGAGCGTGTAGAAGCTGCGGTTGGACTGTGCCACCGCATCCTCGTTGGTCAGCGCGGCGAGCGCGATCAGCGTAAACGTGCGGCCTGAGATGTCGGCAGCACTCTCGGCGTCTTCGAGGAACGTCTTTGCCCTGCGCTCAGCGTCTGAGGCGTCGAAATAGACGGTCTTCGTCTTGCCGCTTTTCTGCTGGACCTGCTCGACCCACGTAGGCAGAGAAAGCCGCGGGCCGCGCATGGCGATCTTGCTCAGCGACCCGCCGAGATCGACACTCGCCAGGATGCGCAACACCCGCTCATCGACCTTGAGCTTCGGCAGGTGCTTGAACATGAGCAGACCGAGCTCGAGGTTGAACTTCGTTGCGTCCTCGCGCCTCTGCTGCTGCTCGGCGCGCTTGGTTTTCGACTCGTCTGCTTCACGCTGCGCACGCTCGGCCTCGCTCTCCGGCTCGCCGGCCGCAGCACCGTCCACGGACGAGTCGCCGGTTGCGCTCGCGGAGCCTGCGGTGCTCGTGCGCTGGGCGTCGCGTTGACGACGCTGACGTGCACGCGCCTCCTTGACGACAGCAGCGATGTAGTCCTCGGCGAGCCGACTGGCCACGTCGTCTCCGAGGATGATCGAGAACCAGCTTGCCTCGTGAGTCGCGCCCAGCAGCCGTGCCTGCTCGACGAGATCCGCGCCGAAGCGGACGTGCGTGATCTGCCCGCCATCGGTGAGCTTGGTGTAGGTGGCGAGGTCCTTCTGCGCCTTCTCGCTCAACGTGAACTGGTCGACCGGATAGGAGCTGCGGCTCGAGTAGACACCTGCGGGCAGGTCGTCCATGTACCTCATTGCGATGTCGATCGGGTCCTCGATCAGATCCTGCCACGTGTACGGTTCGCTTTCGTCGTCGTCAGGAGTGACCGCACGCACCGCCGCGTATGCGAACTCCTCGTGGATCTCGGCGAGCGCGACGAGCGTCTTGACGCCGAGCAGAGGGATCACCTGCTCGGCTACGAGCGTCCTGAGCCGCTCAGGGAGCGCGAGGATCGCCAGGTGCTCCTTGATGCGCTTTTCGCGCGAGGAGCGCTTGGTCTTGCCGCCGAGGCGTTCGGCGACCGCGCGGACGCCCAGCCCGCCGTCGATCATGGCCTGGTAGCCGCGGGCGCGCTGGAGCGGGTCCAGATCGCTGCGCAGCTCGTTCTCGATCATCGCGTCGGTCAGCAGGTCCAGATACTCACCCTCGTCGCCAGCGCCAGCCGTCAGCACAACTGCGGGAAGCGTGGCCAACTCGGCGAGCCCTGCGGCGCGGTAGCGCCGCTCGCCGGCGATCAGGGCGAAGTCGCCAGTCTCAGTCGCGCGCACGCGGATCGGCTGCAGGCAACCGCGCTCGCGCATCGTGGCAGCCATCGCCTGCAGCTCGTCGTCCTCCATCACTTCGCCGCGAGGGTTGAAGCCCTCGGCGACGACGATCCGCGAGAGCGGGATGTCCTTGAGCTGCACCTTGGCAGCGCCGTGGCCGTTGCCGTTTTGGGTTGCGTTAGTCGTACTAGCCATGTGGCCTTCCTTTTCAGACAGGGCTCCCACCGGACGGGGAGCCGACCCCGACCAACCGCACGCGCAAGCGTGCGACCATCGGGAGGGACGGCACCCCGGCCAGCGGTAAGCCCTCACGTCACCAGCCGCGGCGATCAGAGCAGTGACGAGCTCAAGAGCACGTGTTGCCCACACGGCTGTCGAGTGCGCGCGCCAACCCGCTCGCTGTCGGTGCACTGGACCGCAGATGTCCGGCTGCCGTATCGTCAGCAACCAATGGCTCGCGGCCGCGATATCGTCGCTCGGCTATCGCGGAGTGCAGCCTCACCCAGCACACAGGAGCAGGCGGACACGGTGGCTTATGCCCGCCAGCATCCCGAGGGTGCGGTCCCGCTGCGGATCGTCGCACAGGAGTGGACGCGGATCGGACTCACAGGGTTCGGCGGCCCGCCGGCGCACATTGCGATGCTGCGGCGGCTGGTCATCGACCGCTACGAGTGGATGGACGCCCGCGCGTTCGAGGACGCCAACGCCGCGTGTGGCCTGTTGCCTGGCCCGGCTTCGACGCAGCTTGCGATCTACTGCGCCTATCGCGTGGCCGGGCCGTGGGGTGCGATCGTCGGCGGACTTGGGTTCGTGGTGCCCGCCGTGATGATGGTCCTGGCGCTGTCGCTGTTGTTCCTCTCAAGCGCGCCGCCGCAGTGGGTGATCGGCGTCGGAGCTGGCGCGGGCGCCGCGGTCGCACCCGTGGCCGTGCACGCCGCGCTGGGTCTGCTTTCTCCGAGCTTTCTACGGGTGCGGGCTGCGCGCGGGCGAGCGCTACGCTGGCTGGCCTATCTGCTCGTTGCGGCGGGCGCGGCGGCGACGGTCGGCGGCTATCTCGTCCTCGTGCTGCTGGCGTGCGGGGTTCTCGAGCTGGCCTGGCAGCGGCGCGCGGCGGCAGCGCTCTCGTTGAACCCCGTGCTGCTTGGGGCCGTGACGGGCGTTGGCGGGATTGGCGCGCTGGTGTGGACCGCGTTGAAGGTGGGCGCGCTCTCCTACGGTGGTGGCTTCGTGATCGTGCCGCTGATGCAGACCGATGCCGTCCATGTCTACCACTGGATGAGCGGCGGGCAGTTCCTGAACGCTGTTGCGTTGGGGCAGGTTACTCCCGGCCCCGTCGTCGCCACGGTCGCCGCGGTGGGCTATGCCGCGCACGGCATCGCTGGCGGCGTACTCGCGGCGAGCGTCGCTTTCGCTCCGTCCTTTTCGTTCATCCTGCTCGGCGGCCAGCGCTTCGAGCGCCTGCGCCAAAACGCTGCCGCCAGGGCGTTCCTCGACGGTGCCGGACCAGCGGCGATCGGTGCGATTTTCGGTGCTGCAATCCCATTGGCGGGCGCACTGCAGGAGCAGTGGCAGTACCTCGTGCTGGTGGCTGCCGCAGTGGCGCTCCTGGTTCTACGGCGTGGGATCGTGCAGACGCTGCTCGCTGCAGGCGCCACAGGATGGTTGGCAACGGTGGTGGGCGCTCCGCTCCCCCATTGACGAGGCTGAGCGTTCCAGGCAAGCGTCAGCGGGCGGCGGCCTCGGCGATCAGTCGTTCCCAATCGTCGCGGAGCGGCTCGACGCCGAGCTCGACGATGGCGAGCGCGATGACTTGCTCGAGGCCGACCACGCCGGTGGGCAGATGAACCTTTCCGAGCCACCGATCACCGATCTGGACGGCGGCGCCGACGTGCATGTGCGGCTGGGTGATCGTGCTCTTGCCGCTCGGATGCCAGTGGTAGGACACGAGCTCGTGGTCTTCGTATCCGATGGCGTAGAGGTAGCCGATGATCTCGACGTGCCAGCCTGCGGTGCTCTGGCGAACCTCGTACTGCTCGGTGACGAGGAGCGTGAGACGTGGCTCGGCGTGCAGCCGCGCAGCGTCGCCGCGGGCCAGCAGCAGGCGGTGCGGATGATCGGCCGCGTGGTAGCCGCTGACGGTGGTGTGCGCACTGGTCAAGCAAGACAGCAGCCGCACCGTTCGGCCGCGATAGTGCTCGACGGCCTCGGCGGGATCTTTACTTGGAGGCGCCATTGAGCGGGAGCATCATTGCGACGCGCGTGATCTCGGGGCTGTCGTCTATGTCGATCTCACCCGAGTTCAGGCGTCGCTCGAACTCCTCGCCGCTCATGCCCAGCAGGGCGCGGGCCTTCTCATCAACGAGCTGCGCCCATTCCTCGGGGCCTAGCTCGCGGATTTCGTTGTCGGTTCGAGTAGCCATTGCAAATACTCCTTGGAGGATCGGCCGCGTGGGCCGGCTCCTTGATCTTGATTGTAGGCGAGAATGCGGGCGAGCTTCGACGGCGAGGTCTTTGGGGGCTCGGCGAGCTTGGACGGCCCGCCGAACCCCCACTTTTCAGGCAGCTGCGACGAGCTGCAGGGCACGGGTCTTCTCGGGTCCGTCATCGAGCGCGCGGGCGAAGCGCTGGCCGCTTGAGCGCAGCGGGCGCAGCCAGTCGCCGTACTCCACGATGGCGTTTACCGCGGCCCACTTTGAGCCGGGCGCGTTGCCCTGCGTGTCGCCGGACAGGAACAGGTCAGCGATGCGGTCCTTAGTCTGCTGGCGTGAGCTGCGTGTGCGGCTGCTCACGGAGTCACTCGTGCCGTTCGGGTAGAGCTTGTCGAGGACGGCGCGGAGCTGGCGTTCGGTGCAGCGCTCTGAGGCGAGCCGGTCGCCGAGGCGCTTGAACTGGACGTAGTAGTCGATGGACAGATCGAGGACCCGGCGAGCCTCGTGGACGCGCTGCGTAACCGCTTCGGTGTGGCGGATCGAGAACTTCTGCCGGGCGTTGGTAAGACCCCAGTTAAGGGTGTTCTGGCAGACCACGCGAATCGGGGTGGTGGCCGCGATCACGGCCGTCGAGCCGTCATGGCTGTTCATCAGCAGCACGTATGGGCGCACGTCGTCGCCCCCGACCTCGACGTGATCGGGCAGCGTCGCCAGCACCCATACGCGGCGGCCGCCGTGCAGGCTGCCGGCCGTCTCGAAGTGGATCGAGCTGCCGAGCAGCTGGTCGACGAACGCAAACGCTTCGTGGTTCTGCACGATCCGGTAGCGCTCGCCGACGACGCCAAGCACCTCATCATTGTCTTGCCGGACAGTGGCGTAATGACCAGTGAAGCCCCGATAGCGCAGCACATCGGGCAGATCAGCACCGCAGTCGATCGCCAGGCGCCGCTTTGCGACGCTCCAGCCGAGACCCGACGCCTCGATCGCCTCACCGACTGTCGCCGGCGGCCGATCGAGTACGGCCCCGAGACCGTGCCAGGGCGTCTCGCGCACCGAGAACATGGTGTCCGAATCTGTGATTCCTGCAGACATTTGAGCCTCCTTTGGCTGTAAAGCCCCGCTCGCCGCGGGGCCGGTCGCAGCTCCGGCCGCATCCCCTTTTGGGGATGCGAAAATGGCCGGGCAAGCCGGCTCCCGCTACGTGCGCTCAGCCATCGAGCGCGCTACCGCGACGCCTTTCTCGGCGCCTCGACGATAGGGGCCTTTAGTCGCCGGCAGGCGAGGGATTGACCATGACCTGCCGGACCTGCGCTGCGCGCAGTCCCGCGCGAATCTCCTTGTCGAGCTCGGCGACGAGCACGGCGACTTCCCATGCGCGCAGCGCCTCGGCGAGCCAGCTCGTGCCCGTCACGCACGCGGCGGCATCAGGATCACCGAAAGCGAGGACGAGCTGCGCCGCCGGTCGGGTGCGCTTCAGGGTGATGAGCTTGAGCGCGTCTCGCGCGACCTTGTGGAACTGGCCGCCTCGGAGGCGCCCTTGATGCGCGAAGACCTCCACGAGGACAGACTCGTCGGGCGCGACGCCATCGACATCGACACGGGCACCATGCTCAAGGCGCAGTGATCGGGGTGCAAGCTCGACGCGCAGATCCTTTCCGACGCTGGCGAGTATCAGCGGCTCGGCGAGCTGCTGCTCGTGCGAATCGCTCGCGTGCCCGCTACCGGCTGGCATATGCCGGGTCGCAGTCCGGCTGCTTGTGGCGATCAAGGAGACCGAGGGATGCGAGGCGGTCGAGTTCCTGCTCCAGTCCCGCGCCCCTCCACTGCGCCTCGTCGGCGACCATCTCCCGTGGCGCCGGGCTACAACTTCGCTGCTCGACCGCAATAACCGCGGAGATGAGCTTGTCGTTGTTCATTTGTGTGGCCTCCATTCGATCCCGCTATCGGGGGGATCGAACACCGTCAACAGGTTTGTTTGACAAGACGGTAGACCGCACAGGTGTGGGCCCCCGCCTGCCGTCCGCCGTGTCGATCACTACGGAGGCTGTGCAGCTGCTCGATCAGGCCCCGTCAGGAGTTGCACGGACAGCCAAGAACAAGCCTGGCGGCTCCATGATCTGCGCGAGGTCAAGACCGTATTGGGCTGCCACCTGTGTGATCGCGTCCCGCGCACGGCGGTTGCTCGACCAGTGCAAGCGCAGGTGCATGGTCGCCTCGTACTCCATCTTGCTGGCGGGCTTGGCATCGACGCGCTTGTACTCGCCGGCGTAGTGTTCGGCAAACGAGTCCTCGGAGAACTGGTCGCGCGTCGGATCGAGCAGCAGACCCTCGGCCTCTACCCACCAGTGTTCTTGCTCGGGCGAGCCCGAGTAGTACCCCCGCACATACTCCGCTTGTACTCCTTGGCGATCCAGGTCGAGCGTGAGCAAGGATGCACCCAGCTGGCAGCCCGTGCACTGGATCACGAGGCGGGTCGCTGCATGTGCGCGTTCGACCGCTGGGAGAAGGTTGACGAAGCGCACGCTGCGATGCTAGAGGACTGGCACCGTCCGCCGCCGATCTGGGCTGCACGGGATTGTTGGGCTTGTAGCCGCGCGCCTACGATGCACTGACGATGAGCATGGTCGACCCCAACCGCTACCGGGCCGTGCTGGTGCTACTGGCGAGCCTCAACGACGACGGCTTGGAGGATCTCGTGTTGCGCTTGGTGCGCCCGGACTACCCGGATGCCTACCGTACCGGGCCGGGACAGGACGATGGGATCGACGTGTTCTCCGATCTCAACGTCCAGCCCGAACGCGCTTGGCAGGCGAAGAACTGCGGCGACAGGATCGACTGGCCGGAATGCCGGAAATCGCTGAAGGCCGCGATGGCTCTCCAGTCACCGCCGCCGCATTACACGTTCGTGTTCCCGCGCAAGCTGAAGAAGGGCGAGCTGAAGTTCTGGCGCGAGAAGTTTGTGCCCGAGCAGAAGGCGCTCTATCCCCAGCTTGACGCGCTCGACCAATGGGACAACCTGGCTGAGCGCCTAGAGACTCGACCAGACCTAATCGACCTCTTGAACGATGGCGCGCTGGCGAGCTATCTCCGTCCGACGATTCAACAGATCGCCGAGACCGGCACGAGCCCGCTCGCGCCGGGGACCGAACTGCTTAATGACAAGACCAGGATGGCCGAGCCGACTGCGGCGGAGATCGGCCGCCACGATCCGTATTTCACGTACACGCGCAGCGAAAGTGAGGTCGGCGAGCAGGAGCCACCGCACGAGCGTCGTCTGGCGTTCACGATGCGGCGAGATCAGCGTGACAGGCTGCCGCGCTATGAGTTGAGGGTGCGCGATGGCGAGTCAGTGAGGGGACTGACGGCAGAGCCGCGCCCGCGAGCAGTGATTACGCATCCCAAGCCGTGGTTCGCCAATGACGAGGCGGGCGAGAAGGCACGCATACGGGCACGGGTTACGCTCGCCAAGGGCCAGAGCATTGTGCTCGACGACGACGCGGTGGGTCTGCAGCCTGGCTCGGTGCCGGATCGGTTTCGATCGCTGCTCGATCCGAACGGGCTGCTGCGCAACGGTCGCCTCGAGCTCGGCCTCTCCGAGCCTCTGGTGCTTACCGTGAGGATGTCCCTCGCCGGCGAGGAAGTGATCCAGCCGCTGACGCTCTACCGGGTGCCTGAGCTGCCTGGCGATGCCCTCTCCTATGCAGGCGCTTACCACGGGACCGTGCTCGCGCTAAACCTTGCGGGCGAGCGCGACGCAGATCGGGAGGATGTTCACTTCGACGGCGGGATCGACGTGACGCTCTTTATGGAAACCGAGAGTGCGGCCGATGCCGTGCGAGGGCTCGGCTTCGCTCGCGCGTTCGGTCAGGCTGACCGAGTGCTGTTCGAGTGTCCGGGGCTACTTCCCGAGGGCGGCGTCGGATCGGCGGGCCGCACGCCGCCGGCTCCGGGGGCTGAGAAGGTCTGGCAGGTAGCCGCGATTGTGGCCGGCGCGCTCGCCGAGCTGGAAAAACGCGACGGTCGCGGGCGGACGATCCCGAGCACGACCAACAACCGAGAGCTGGTGCTGGCCGAAACGGTGCTGCAGTTGCTGCACGACGGCGAGCTGCGTATCCCGTGCGTGGGCACGTTCGAGGCTCCGCTGCCTGCTGACACCGATCCACAGACCAACCCAGGCTCCCTGCTGCGCTTCACGGCGCCCTTGCCTGACCTCTGTGGCCATCCAACGCTGACAGTCGAACAGAGGATCGAGGGAGCTACTGCGATAGAGGTCGTTCAGGCCGACGGCCGCGCCCCACGACTGCGCTGCCAGGCGTGCGAAGGCCAAGCGCTGCTCCTCACACGCCGAGTTGACCACCAGGCCAACGAGCGCGACGAGGGATAGCTGCTAGGAAGGCCAGATGCGTCGCCCGGCGGCCTTGAACTGCGAGACGCTGAGCTGACCTCGCTCGTTGCGTGCCTTCGAGCCAGGGCGCTGAAGTGCGTCGGTGACAGTCGGGCGATCCGCTTCATAGATCGCGGTCGGATCGAACTTCTCGTCGAGCAGAATCAGGAGCACCGCGTCCCACTCGCGTTCTAGGTTGATCGCACCGACACGTTGAGAGCCACCGCCGACAGGAACACGGCGACCCTTGACCTGTAGAAGCTGGTCTCCATTTGGGGTCTTGCGGATGGCGTCATATCCCCTCTGTCGAACAGGAGCCAGGTTCAACCCCAAGATCCGCGCTGCTTCGTACTCAGCTATTTCAGCCGTAACGCCGAGCGGGCGGCCTGTCAGGCGGTAATACTCGTGCGCGAGCAGCTTCACCTCACCGATCAACTTGTGCAGCCGCACAGCGTTCGAGCTACGCGACATGATCCTGGTGGCTGTTGTCGGCGTGCATGAGCGCTACGGCTAGGACTGGTGCCGGGCATCGTTGGCGATCGCCACCGCTTGCTCGGTTGGTACACGCCTCGCGGTGATCTGGACACAGCACTCTGGGCAGAAGTCCGTGCCGCCAGCCACGTCGGGCTCGTGGTCCCTCACGTGCACCCAAGCATCCAGAGGCGCGTCGGCCGTCACCGCATACCACTGGCCGCGAGGCTGCTCCTCGAGCGCCAGCAAGTCAGCGGGCGAGCGCGCCAGGTCGATCTGGCCTTGACCGACACGTATGAGAAAGAGGCGATCGAGATGGTCGATGCTGTCGTCCAGCCCAGAGAAGACGCCCTGCTCGATCGCCTCCCTCAGCTCCTCCCAGCTTCCCTGCCAGATCATCTCGCAGGGAAACCGGGTGGTCTGAAAACCGGGTCGATGTGTGAAGCCAATGCCCCCGCGACCGGGCGCGATCAGCCGATCGTCGCCGAAGGCGAGGAATACGGCGTAGTTGTATGCCCGCTCACACTCGTCGGCTTCGGGGACTTGCTCGAGACGCATTTCGCAGCCACCGTTGCCCTCTGGCTCCACCGCGGCGACCCTCGGCTGGCGAGCTACCGGGCCGGGAAAGAGGCGTCCGCCTGGCGTGTCGTGTCCCCACAGCTTGTTGATCGTCTCGGCGACATCGCGGAGCGTGCGAGCGGAGTCCACCGGCATGTTGATCCTGTGCCCGACGGGATGGGCAGCGTGGTTGCGCCGTTCGGACAGGACGCCCTCGATGATCTTGGCTCGCGTGCCGGCGAGCAGCTGCTCGCGTCGGGCCCAGGCGAGCAGAGCGTCTGCGCTCAGCGGCAGCCGGTGCGTCGTACCGTCAGCTCCGCGCAGCCGGGCACGACGCGCGGCGAGCACGTCCTCAAACGTACTCGCGCACAGCAGCTCGTCGGCCTCTCCGCGTACCAGCGGGATGCCGTCGCTGTAGAAGGCGAGGAAGCGCGCCCGGAGGGCGCCCTCCAGCACCAGCAGCGCGTAGTCGCCGGCAGCCGTGAAGAACTCGTACTCCAGAACGCCGTAGAGGTGGAGCTTGCGTGCCCGCTCGAAGTTGTCGCGCACGTCGTCGGGCACGTTCTCGGCCAATACGGCGCGAGCGATGGTGGCGGCTTGAAAGTCGGCGGCATCCTCGGGCTGCAAACGACCTCCGAGGCCGAAGCTGTTGAAGGCCAGCGTCGCCTCGTCAGGCGTCCGAAGCTCTCGAAGGATGGCTGAGCGCGGCGACTCCATCGGTGTATTGAAGCGGGCCGGCGTCACGCCGTCCCAGCCGACTCAAAGCGCTCTGCGCACCACTGCGCAAGAGCTGTATTTGTCGCGCGATGGATCGCCGCAGATCGCTGCACTTGCAAGTTGTCCGAGAAATTGTTCCCCGTTTGTTCCCCGTGGGCTTCTTTCTCAAAAGAGCCAATCGGCGGATTTTGGCTCTAGCACTTGCTTTTCCTCTAGTCGGGGAGACAGGATTTGAACCTGCGACCGCCCGGCCCCCAGCCGGGTGCGCTACCAGACTGCGCCACTCCCCGTGGCACCCCGAGTCTACGGACAATGCCAACGTCCCGTCGCCCTGCCGTCCGCTCGACGTGGGAACATATGTTCGTGAATGTACCTGTCGAACCGACGAGACACTGCGGACGGTGTGGGCAACTCAAGCCTACCTCGGAGTTCGCATGGCGACGCAAGGCGCGCGGGCAGCTAGACAACTACTGCCGTGCCTGCCGAGCCGACTACAAGCAGGAACACTACGCGGCGCACCGAGAGCGCTACGTAGCGAACGCTCTACGCCGCAAGCGTGCCATCGCCGTCGAGCGCGCTGCACTCCTCGTGGAGCTCTTCCGCGAGCGGCCATGCGTGGATTGCGGCGAGGCCGACCCACTCGTCCTCGAGTTCGACCATCTTGGAGATAAGGATTTCAACATCTCCAAAGGGCTCCGCGACCATAGCTGGCAGGCTGTGCTAGACGAGATCGAAAAGTGCGACGTGGTTTGTGCTAATTGTCATCGTCGACGGACCTCGCGTCGGGCAGGGTTTGCACGCGCGGTGGTAGCTCAACGGTAGAGCCTCGCCCTTCCAAGGCGATGATGCGGGTTCGATTCCCGTCCGCCGCTTCGACAACCCGGCGCCCGACCTCGCGCACCGCGCTCCGAGCCGAGCACCTCTCCCCCCAAGCACCTCGGCCCTCCCACCCCCCGCGCCCCATCCGTCCCGACACCCCGCTAGGGTTCAAGCCGTGCCCCAACGGCCCATACGGTCCCTGGCCGTCGTCGGCGTGCTCGCCCTAGGCGACTACATGCTGTGGAACTGGTCGGTGGGCGCCAACCACGATGTCATCGCGCTGGTCGCGGGCGTGACCCTGATCCCGCTGCTGATCGCGCTTGCGTGGCTGGTGGTGGTCGCGATCGCGCGATTCCTAGCCCACGTCGCACAGCGCTCCCGAGCGACCGGGTCCGGTGCGCGTGCGACTGCCGCCCATCGGGATGCCCGCGCCGGTGGGCGCTCCCGCGGGTCCCGCGTGGGGGTCTCCCCCGCGAGCACCGCCACCGCACGCGCAGCTGCCGCGACAGGCGCCCAACCGACCTCCGCCGCCGAGCCCCACCACGCACTCGGCGATCCCACCCCCGCCGCAGCAACCGCCTCCCCGTCTTCGAAGCTCGCCGCGTGAAGCGCCGCTGGATCGCGCTCACCGCTCTGCTGATACTCGCCGGTATGGCGCTCGGCGGTTATGTGTACGCACGCAACCGCACCGGCTCGATCTACCACCCGCACGCCCGCTTCGTGCCTCAAGCCAACCCCACGCTGCCCAAGCGCGGGCCCGAACGGTTTTCGTGGCCGCTGTACGGCTACACCAAGAACCACGCCCGCTACTACCCGGCTCCCGCCAGCCTGCGCCCGCCGTTCAGGAAAGTGTGGGCCGTGGGCGGCAGCTCGCTACGCGAGTTTCCCCCGGTGCTCTCCGAAGACCGGATCTTCCAGCTCACCGACAACGGGGTGCTCACCGCGATCGACAAGTGGGATGGCCAGGTCCTCTGGAGCCGCGGCCTCGGCGCCCTCTCCGCCTCCTCACCTGCGGTGGGGGGCAACACGGTGTATACGACGGTGCTCGCCCGCGCCCCCGGATCTGAAGAAGGGCGCATCGTCGCGCTCGATGTCGCCAACGGCGCGATCCGCTGGTCGCGCAACCTGCCCTCGCGTAGCGAGTCCTCGCCGCTGCTCGCCCACGGCAGGCTGTACTTCGGCTCCGAAGACGGCACCGTGTACGCACTCGAAGCCAACAGCGGGCGCACCGTGTGGACCTACCACGCCGCCGGCGCGGTCAAGGCCAGCCCCACGCTCGTCAATGGAGTGCTCTACTTCGGCGACTACTCCGGGCACGTTCAGGCGATCAGCGAGCGTACGGGGGAGCGCCTGTGGTTGGCGAGCTCCGAAGGGGCGCTGTTTGGCAGCGGCACCTTCTACTCGACCGCCGCCGTCGTGTACGGCCGCGTGTTCCTCGGCAACACCGACGGGCGGATCTACGCCTACGACGCCCGCACCGGCGCGCTGGACTGGGCCTACCAGACCGGCGCCTACGTGTACGCCTCCCCCGCCGTCACCAACACCCCCGGTCTCGGCCCCACGATCTACCTGGGCTCCTACGACGGCAACTTCTACGCGATCAACGCGCACACCGGGCACGTCGACTGGAGCTACGACGCCGGCGGCAAGATCTCGGGCTCGGCCACGATCATCGGCAACGTCGTGTACTTCTCCGACCTCGGCACTCACACCACCTACGGCCTCGGGATCTCCACCGGCCACGTGGTCTTCCAGATGGACACCGGCGCCTTCGATCCCGTGATCAGCGACGGCCGGCGCATCTACCTCACCGGCTACTCCGCCCTCTACGACCTCGCCCCCTCGGGCTGACCTCGACAGGAGCGCCCAGCCAAGCCGAATGCGCGGCCGATCGAGAAGCGCGCCGCGACCGTCACCGCGCCCGCCCGCGAGGCGCTCACCTCGGTCCAGCCGCCCGGAGCCTCCCCCACGCACGCGGCGCCGGCCGCCACTGTGAAGTAGCGGGTGTAGCGCACCCGCACCGTGAAGTGACCCGCCGCGAGGGCGCGCAGCGAGAACCAGTCGTGGCCCACCGCGGTGAGCGCGCCCGGCCCCTGCGCAAGCGGGGTGGCGTGGCGCACTTCATAGATCCGCCAATGCCGCGTGCGCTCCAATTCGCGCAGGTAAGGCAGCCCCGCCTCGATCAGGCGGCCCTCGCCGGCGCTGGAGGGATCGAGCGGAGCGTCCGGCAGCGCCACGTAACGCACGGCCTCCACCTCCAACCACCGGTGATAGTCGCCCGCCGTAAGACCCCTGCCGAGCAGCACCCCGTTGTAGCGCTCGTCCAGTTGCTTCTCCCAGCCCCTCGCCAGCGACACTTTCGGCGCCAGCCACGCCGCCTCCCAGTGGCCGCGCGTGAACGGCACCTCCACCCTCACAGCGCTGCCCCCGTGTGCGCCCGCCACGAAGCGCTCGACCGGTACGTAGTAGGAGGCGCTCGTCGAGAGCGTTGCCCGCCACCGCCGCCGTTTCGCGCACCGGCCCCCACACCGTCCACACGCCGATGCCCACCAAAGCGACCACAGCCACCGCGGAGAACCGCCCCCTAGAACCCCGCCCCTTGGAAAGCCGCCCCCTGGAGCCCCACCCCCTAGAGCCCCGCGCCGCCGAGAGACGCCCCCCGGAGCTCTGCAACGCGCACAGCAGCAGCGGCCCCGCCAGCAGCACCCCGTAGCGCTCCACATTGGCGCCCATCGGGGAGTGCACCGCCACGCACGCCACGCACGCCACGAGATACACCACGCCACCGACCCACAACAGCCGCTGCCCGTCTGGAAGCGCCACCAGGAATGCCAAGATCGCCGCGACCGTCGCCAAGAACGAGAGCAGCGGGTAGGGCTCCCATCCCCCCTCGCCGAACAAGCCCGCCAGCGCCCCCGCAACCACGACCGCCGGCACTCCGAGCACCAACAGGCTGCGCGGCGAGCGCACGACGAGCGTGTGCGTGAGCCCCGCCAACGCCAGCAACACGCCCGCCACCGGGCTGCACGCCGCGCACACCGCCGCGAGGATCGCCGCCGCAAGCAGACGGCGGTGCATCAATGCCAGCACCGCACCCAGCGCGAAGCTCACCCCGAGGGCAAACGTGATCCGCCCGCTCCACGCATCCCCCAACGCCGCCAGCGCAAACCACACCGCGCCCCACCGCGCAGCGCGCCCGTACACGCGCACGACGATCCGTTCGAACAGCGCCGCCGACGCCAGCACCGCCGCGGCGCCCACCGCGCGCACTCCCACGAGCGCTCCCAGCGGCGGGAACACGAGGCTGTACCCGGGCATGTCGTGCCCCCCGTACCAGCGGCTGTCCCACACCAGGAAGCCCGCTTCGCGGAAGAGGTTGGCGCGATACACCTGCGCCGCGAGGTCGGGGGTGCGGGGATCGACGATCAGCCACACCGCCACGCCCACCGCCGCCGTCAGGACGCCCCAGGGAGCGCCCTCCCCCAGCAGCCCGGCCGATGCCCTCGGCGCGGACGCTGTCGCTACGTACGTGCCCATCTCAGGGCACCCTATGCGAAGATCGACCGGGGCCCGGTGCGCTACCCCACCGGACCCCAGTCCCCACGAGTTGTGAACCTCTGCCTGTCCCGCGGGATCTCTACCTCTCAAACAGCCCACCTGCCCGAAAGTCGCGTGAACATCGCCCGTCATCTCTGCGCCCGTCGCCATCCTGCTTGCCGCCGCCCTACTCACCAGTGGCTGCGCCACCAGCCAGCCCGCGCCGCTCACCGTGCGCGAGCTCGCCGAAGCTCAGACCTTCCCCTTCTACCGCGTCTACTGGGTCGGGCCCCAGTTCGGCTCCTACAGCCTGGCGGCCGCCGACGGCCGCCAGAACTACAGCAGCAGCGTGGGCGACAGCGTGTACTACGGCAACTGCCTACCCGGCAAGACCTCCGCGCTGGATGGCGGCGGCTGCGAACTGCCGTTGCGGGTCACCACGCTGACCTACACGCGCCAGGCCAACGCGTCGCTGGGCGCCCAGCGCAACACGATCCTGCGCGGCGTGCCGGCGGTCATCTACAACGGCGGCGACTCGGTGGAGCTCTACAGCGGGCGCGTCGCGATCGAGGTCTTCTCAGACGACCTCTCCGAAGCGCTGCACGCGATCAGGAAGCTACGCCCGATCAACGCACCGGGCAGCGACGCTGGAGCGCTGCCACCCCCCGTCTACTGCCCGGGGCTCTCCGGGCCGCGCCCGGCTGCCGTGCGGGCAGCGCTGCTCGACCTGCCGGGGCATGCCTGCCAGAAGCGTGGCCGCCACGCTGAAGATCGATCGGGCTCTGTTCGGCAAAGGCTAAGACGTGCTGGCCGGCCGCGGGCGCAGTGGCTTGCCGATCTCCCCGCGCAGGCTGAGAAATGCCACCGTCCCGATCAGCGCCGGTACCCACAGCGAGATCGCGCGGTAGGTGACGACCGCCGCCAGCACCGTTGAGCCGGGGCGCACGCCGAACAGCAGCAGCATCCCCACGATGCCCCCTTCCACCGCGAAGAAGCCGCCCGGGATCGGGATCGAGTTCGCAAGCATCCCCACCAGGTAGGCCATCGCCACCGCCCAGAACGTCGGCGTGGGCCGTATGCCGCCAGGCAGGCGAGCAGGGAGGCGATGTCGAACACGCAGTACCCCACCGCTCCCAGCAAACGCCAGTCGTGGGCGCGGATCAGGCCTACCGCATCCTGCACCCCGCCGCCGAGCGCGACCAGCGCCACCACCACGCGGCTGTGCTCGCCGCTGCGGCGCTCCGCCGCCCGGCGCGCCCAGCGCGCGGCCGCCAGCGTGCCGAGGATCGTCGCCAGCGCCGCCGCCGCCGGCAGCAGCGTCAGCAGCGGCGTTGCGCGAGCCCGGCAGCAACCCCAGCCACATCGGCACCCCGATCACCACCACCAGCTGACACGTTCACCGCGCTCGTCATCACGAACAGCAGCACCGAGCGCTTTGCGATCTTCTCCACCGACATCACCCTTGCTGCGCAGCACCCACGCGCCCAGCGCGATTCCCCCCAGCCCACTCGCGGACACGACCGAGTTGACGGCCAGCTCCGCCAGCGAGAGGCGACGGCTGAGGCTGCGGCTGCCCAGGCGCCCGAACACCAGCCCGAACAGCACCACGTAGGAGATGCACGAGAGCACCTCCAGCCCGATGCCGACCGCCACCCAGCCCCACTGCGCGTCCGTGATCTTCTCCCCCGCCGCCCTGAGGCCCGGCACCGCCAGCAGCAGGCCGGCGACGATCGCGAAGAACACCGCCAGGCTGATGATGCTGTTGCGCAGCCTGCGCGACTGCGCCGCCAGCCCCCGTGCGGTCTCCTCGTCGCGCCCAGGGACATCCTCCACGCCAGTGGCCCCCTCTTCGTTGATTCTTCGATCTCTCGTCGCCACAGTATTAGCCTGGTAGTTCGCAAGATTGGTTGGGAGGCACGCGGGCCTACCTGGCCGCCCAACCCCACCCGCTCACCACCATCATGGCCGAACACGCGCGCATCCTCGTCGTCGACGACGAGCCAGCCGTCCAGCAGGCGCTTGCGCGGGCGCTCACACTCGAACGCTACGAGGTCGAGCAGGCCTCTGATGGCGCCCGCGCACTGGAGCGTATCGGCGCCGATCCCTACGACGCTGTGGTGCTCGACGTCTCGATGCCCAGGGTCAACGGTTTGGAGGTTTGTCGGCGGATGCGCAGCGGCGGCGACCGCACGCCGGTGCTGATGCTCACCGCGCGCGGGGAGATCGACGACCGCGTCGCCGGCTTGGACGCAGGCGCCGACGACTACCTCGTGAAGCCGTTTGCGCTGCGCGAGCTGATGGCCCGCCTACGCGCCCTACTGCGCCGCACCGGCGAGGACGAGCCAGAGCAGACGCTCACCTTCGCCGACCTGCGCCTCGATCGCCTCGCGCACGAGGCTTTCCGCGGGGAACGCCCGCTGCACCTGACCCGCACCGAGTTCCTGCTGCTGGAGCTGTTTCTGCGCCACCCCCGCCAGGTGCTCACACGCTCGGTGATCTTCGAGCACGTATGGGGGTACGACTTCGGCGCGACCTCCAACTCGCTCGGTGTGTACATGGGCTACCTGCGCCGCAAGACCGAGGCCGAGGGCGAGGGCGAGCCGCGGCTGCTGCACACCGTGCGCGGGGTGGGCTACATCCTGCGGGGGCCGCAATGAGCTTCCGCCGGCGGAGCGCGCTGCTGGCCGCCGCCGCGGTCGCGATCGCAGTGGTGCTGGCCTCCGCGCTCACCTACCTGCTGGTCGCCCACCAGCTGCGCGGACAGATCGACGCGCAGCTGCACGACCGCGCGCGCAACGCGGGCCTGCGGCTGGAGCACGAGGCGAGCACGGGACTCGCACCATTTCTGGGCGGCGGCGAAGCGACGCACTTCGACCCCTTCGGCAATCTCCCCCCACGCCCCAACCAGGTGCAGGGCTACCAGCAGCTGGTCAGCTCCAGCGGCGGCGTGCTGTTCAACCGGGGCGGCGTGACGCTGCCGGTGGGCGCCACCACACGCGCGCTCGCCGCCAACGGCAGGGGCTCGTCCCTGCAGAGCGCAAGCGTGGGCGGCACCCGCCTGCGAATCCTCACCGAGGGGGTGCGCGCAGCCACCGCCGGCAAGCCCGGCTTGGCGGTGCAGTTCGCGCAGCCGCTCACCGAAGACGACCATCTGCTGCGCCGGCTGCGCCTGATCCTGCTGGCGATCGCGCTGGGCGGGATCGCGCTCGCGGCGCTGCTCGGGCGGCTGGTCGCCGATGCCGTCGTCGCTCCCGTGGGGCGTCTCACGCGCGCGGCCGAGCACGTCGCGCGCACCCAAGACCTCTCCGAGCGGATCGACACCGACGGCGCCGAGCAGGTCGGCCACGCCGATGAGATCGGGCGCTTGGCGGTGAGCTTCAACGCGATGCTGGACGCTTTGGAGAGCTCGATGAGCGCGCTCGACGCCTCCGTGCACGCCCAGCGCCAACTCGTCGCCGACGCTTCACACGAGCTGCGCACGCCGATCACCAGCCTGCGCACCAACATCGAGATCCTGCAGCAGGCCCCCGACATCGACCCCGCCGATCGCGAGCAGCTGTTCGCGGAGGTGATCGAGCAGATCGAGGAGCTCACGCAGCTGGTGGGCGACCTGATCGATCTCGCCCGCGGCGAGGAGCCCCCCGCGGAAACCGAGGACGTGCGCCTCGATCAGGTCGTGCGCGAGGCCGCCGAGCGCGCCCGCCGACTCGCGGGCTGGGTGGGCTCCGACACGCCACTGAACGTCGAGCTCGAGCCGATGGTGCTCCCGGGTGTCCCCGCACGGCTGGGGCGGGCGGTCAACAACCTGATCGACAACGCCGTCAAGTACAGCCCGCCCGGCGCCCCCGTGGAGATCCATCTGGTGGGCAGCAATGGCACTGGTGCGGTGCTCACCGTGCGCGACCACGGGCCGGGGATCGCCGCGGAGGATCTCCCCCACATCTTCGACCGCTTCTACCGCGGCGCCGAGGCCCGCGGGCGGCCGGGTTCGGGGCTGGGCCTGGCGATCGTGCGCCAGGTGGTGGAGCAACACGGCGGCAGCATCGCCGCCAAGGCCGCCCCGGGCGGGGGTACTTCAATGCGGGTGCGTCTCCCCCGCGCGGAGTGCGTCACGGTTGAGGAGATCCCAGCTTACGCGGCTCGATAACCCACTCGTCTCACGGTAGCCACTTCGAAACGCACATCGCTCGCTGACTTGGCGTCAGGCCAAATCACGATATGCAGTCTCACCCACGACTCGCCACCCCGCGGCAACGCGCACGCTCGCGGAAGCGCGCCGGTGAGAGTCCGTAGCGGCGGTGGAAGGCGCGCGCGAAGTGCGAGCTGCCGCTGTAGCCGACCAAGCGCGCCACGTCGCTCACCGACAGCGGCTGCTCGGCCAGCAGTTCGGCCGCCGCGGTCATCCGCCGCTTGGCGAGATCCTCCTGGAAGGTGGTGTCCCCGAACTGCGCGTAGGCGCGCTGCAGCTGGCGCGGCGAGCAGGAGAGCGCGCTTGCAAGCGCGTTCAGCGTCAGCGACCGGCGGTAGTGGCGCTTGACGAGCACTCGCGCCAGCAGGTACAGCCGGTGGCGCTCGCTGTAGGTGTCGGCCCGCACACCTCTCTACTCCGACACGCCCTCACGGGCGGGACTTCAGCCAGCGTAGTGGTCGGCAACCCGTTCGGCCGCACCCACGTAGCCGCCGCCGAACAGCACGGCGTGCACGAGCAGCGGCAACAGCTGCCACAGCTCCACGCGTTCCTCCCAGCCATCGGCGAGCGGGGTGGCCTCCTCGTAGGCCGCGAAGATGCGCCGTTCCGGTCCCGCCCGCCCGCCGAACAGCCGCAGCATCGCGAGATCCACCTCGCGATGCCCACCGTAGGCGGAGGGGTCGATCAGCCACGGGCGTCCGTCGGCGTCGGCCATCACGTTGCCGGTCCAAAGATCCCCATGCAACCGGGCCGGTGGCTCTGGTGGGCCCGCCAACCGGGGCAGGCGTTCACACACCGCCTCTACCGAGTGCACCCCTCGCTCCGAGAGCGCACCACGCTCGCGGGCGATCGCCGCCAGCGGCAGCAGGCGCCGCTGGGCGTAGAAGGCCGGCCAGTCAGGGGTGGGGTCGTTGGGGAGTCGCAGCGAGCCGAAGCCACCCGCGGCCTGGTCTCCAAACGCTGGGGCACCGGCGGCGTGCGTGAGGGCCAGGCCACGGCCGAGCTCCTCGGCGCCCTCCGCACTCAGGCTGCCCTGCTGCACCCACTCGAGCACGAGGTAGTCGCCGGCCACCTCCAGCACCCGCGGCGTACGCAGCGCCCCCGGCTCGGCCAGCCATCGCAGGCCGCGCGCCTCCGTGGCGTACTCCTCCGGGCCGACGTCGGGGCGCGTCTTCACGAATGCCTCGCGCCCGTCGGCGAGGGTAACGCGCCATGCCTCGTTGATATCGCCACCGCCCACGCGCCGGGGATTCGTGGCTCCGGGCGGGAGGCTCATGCCCGCCTGCGCGGGGGCGCTCGCGACTCATGGGGAGGGTGCTGTCTTCCCTGCGTCTCGCGGAGATGGCGCTGTCCGCTGTGCGTCGCCCTCGCGCAGCTGCTCTAGCAGCGCCGCGCAGGCGGCCTGCACCAGGTCCAGCACCTCCTCGAAGCCGCCCGGCCCGCCGTAGTAGGGGTCGGGCACGTCGAGATCGCCGTCGGATTGGATCCCGCCCGCCCGAACTCGCGCAGCAGCCGCACCTTCTCGCGCGCGCCTGCTCGTCGGGCGCGAGGCGGTGCAGGTTGCGCAGGTTGCTCGCGTCCATCGCGAGCACCAGGTCGAACTCCTCGAAATCGCGGGGCCTCACCTGGCGGGCGGCGCCCTCCAGCACGATCCCCGCCGCCTGGCGCGCCGCGCGGGTGGCGCGCGCGTCGGGCGGCTCCCCCACGTGCCAGCCTCCCGGTGCCCGGCGCTGTCCACCTCGATGCGCTCCTGCAACCCGGCTTCGTGCACGAGCTAGCGCATCACGCCCTCGGCTGTGGGCGAGCGGCAGATGTTGCCGAGACACACAAACAGCAGACGGACGCGCTCACCGTCCCCATCCCCGCACTCCTCGCCCAGCTCCAGCACCGCCAGGAACGCCTCCTGGGGGACCTCGACGCGGCCCACCTGCTTCATCCGCTTCTTGCCCTCCTTCTGCTTCTCCAGCAGCTTTTTCTTGCGCGTTATGTCACCCCCGTAGCACTTCGCGATCACGTCCTTGCGGAACGCCTTCACGGTCTCGCGGGCGATGATGTGCGAGCCCACCGCAGCCTGGATCGGCACGTCGTACTGCTGGCGGGGGATGCGCTTGCGCAGGCGCTCTGCGAGCGCGCGGCCGACCTCGTAGGCCTTGTCGCGGTGGACGACCATCGAGAGCGCGTCCACCGGGTCGCCGGCGAGCAGCACGTCGAGCTTGACGAGGTTCGACGGGCTCATGCCCGTCGAGCTCGTAGTCGAGCGACGCGTACCCTCGGGTGCGCGACTTCAGCTGGTCGAAGAAGTCGAGCACGATTTCCACCAGCGGCAGGTCGTAGGTCAGCTGCACGCGCTCGGGGGAGAGGTAGTGCATGCCTGCGTGCTCCCCGCGGCGTTCCTGGCAGAGCTCCATGATCGCGCCCACGTGCTCGCGCGGAGCGATCATCTGGGCCTTGATGTACGGCTCGCGGATCTCCGCGATCGTGCCGGGGTCGGGCATGTCGGAGGGGTTGTGCACCTCGAGCTCCTCGCCGTTGGTCAGCGTCACGTCGAACTCCACCGAGGGCATCGTCGCCATCAGCTCCAGGTCGTACTCGCGCTCCAGGCGCTCGCGCACGATGTCCATGTGCAGCAGGCCGAGGAAGCCGCAGCGGAAGCCGAAGCCGAGCGCGTCCGAGGTCTCCGGCTCCCACGACAGCGCCGCGTCGTTGAGCGTCAGCTTCTCCAGCGCGTCGCGCAGGTCGGGGTAGGAGTCGGACTCGATCGGGAACAGGCCGCAGAACACCATCGGCTTGACCTCGCGGTAGCCGGGCAGCGGTTCGGTGGCCTCGGCGCCGGCGCGCCCGCGCGTGGTGAGCGTGTCTCCGACGCGCAGCTGCGTGACGTCCTTCACGCCGGTGATCACGTACCCCACCTCGCCCGCGGCCAGCTGGTCGGTGGGCATCATCTGCGGGGAGAAGCACCCGATGTCGTCGATGTCTGCGTGCAGCCCGATCGCCATCGCGCGGATCGGCTCGCCCTTGCGGAACACCCCGTCGACGACGCGCACGTAGGCGATCACCCCTCTGTACTGGTCGAACTCGGAGTCGAAGATCAGCGCGCGCGGCGGCGCCTCGGGGTCGCCGGCCGGCGGGGGCACGCGCGCGACGAGCTCCTCCAGCACCTCCGACACGCCCTGGCCCGTCTTGCCCGAGATGCGCAGGATCCCCTCCGGGGGCTCGCCGATCAGCTCCGCGACTTCGCCCGCCACCCGCTCGGGCTCCGCGCCGGGCAGGTCGAGCTTGTTCAGGCACGGGATCAGCTCCAGGCCCGCGTCCACCGCGAGGTAGGTGTTGGCGACCGTCTGCGCCTCGACCCCCTGGGCGGCGTCCACGACGAGCAGCGCGCCCTCGCACGCCGCCAGCGAGCGCGAGACCTCGTAGGTGAAGTCCACGTGGCCGGGGGTGTCGATCAGGTGCAGCTGGTAGGTCTGCCCGTCGGCGCTCTCGAAGAACACGCGCACCGCCTGCGCCTTGATCGTGATGCCCCGCTCGCGCTCCAGGTCCATCGAGTCGAGCACCTGCGCGCGCATGTCGCGCTCGTTCACGGTGTGCGTCAGCTCGAGGATCCGGTCCGCGAGCGTCGACTTGCCGTGGTCGATGTGCGCGATGATCGAGAAGTTGCGGATGTGGGCCTGGTCCATGGGTCTTGAAGTTCTATGGGAGGGGGCTCGAGGGAGGGCCTGCCCTTCGTGCGCTCCGACTCTAGATTGGCAGGCCCGCGGACGTGCCCTATCCTTGAGGTCCGGCGGATTGCCCACTCGGCCAGGGTCGCAAGACTCAAGCCGGGCAACGCGCCGGCCCTCGGGCCGGTGGCCAGTCCTGGTGGTTGAGAGTGTCATGCCGCCCAGGCAATAAGACACGCAAGTCCTGGGACGTAGTAGTTCAAAGGCGATCTTTGACCGGGCCGACCGGGCGGGCCTCTGGCCCGCCCGGTTCGCTTTTGCGGCTACGCCCTGCCCAGCTGGGCACGGATCAGGCGGCTCACCTGGTGGGCCTCGGGGACGCGCATCGCAAGCACCGCGCGCATGTACACCAGCGTACACCCGCCGCGCCGGCCCCGCCGACGCTCACGATCTGCGCGGGCAGCGAGCCGCCGAGCAGCGAGTTGAGCACGTACCACACCACCCACGACGACCCCCGCGAGCAGGGCGGAGGCGACGAGGATGCGCGCGGTGATCATCGTCGTCTGCGCGCCCTCCAGGCGGCCGTTGAAGCCGATCCGCAGGCGGCTGCACCTGCAGCGCGGTCATCACCACGTTGGCGGACACCGTGCCGATGATCAGCCCCGCGATCCCCAGCGGCTTGTAGAGGGAGAGCGAGACGATGATGTCCACGATCATGTTGAGCGCCGCCAGGCCGCGTGGGGATCCAGGGGCGCTGCACCGCGAAGAAGGTGCGTGTCAGCAGCAGATTCAGCCCCCCGAAGGGCAGCGAGAACGCGAACCAGAACAGCGCGATCGAGACGAGGTGGGTCGATTCGGCGTTGAAGTGCCCGCGTTCGAAGAGCGAGCCGCACGATCGGGGTGCTGAGCACGATCATGAACGACAGCAGCGGGGATCAGCAGCAGGTTGATCTGGCGCATCCCGATCCCCACCGCGCGGCGCATCCCGCCGGGGTCGCGGCGCGAGGCCATGCGGCTGAGGGTGGGGAAGAGCACGGTGGCGACCGCCACGCTGAAGATCCCCTGCGGCAGCATGTACACGCGGAACGCGTTTTCGATCGCGCGCGGGGCTTCTTTGCTGACGAGCGTGCCGAAGGCGGCGTTGATGAACTGGTCGAGGTTGACGATCCCCAGACCGATCGTGACGGGGAGCATCAGGATGAACACCTGGCGGATGCGCGGGTCGTGCCAGTCGATCGGAGAACTGCAGGCGGAAGTCGATCCGCGCGAGCGCCCCGAGCGCCATCGCGAACTGCACGGCCGTGGCGATCACGATGCCGATCGGCGTACGCGTAGATCTCGTCTTCGCCGTGGAAGTCGTGGCGCAGCGCCACCAGCGCGACGATGATCACGATGTTCCACACCGCTGGCGCGAGCGCGGGGATCGTGAAGTGTTCGTAGGACTGCAGGATCCCCACCAGCAGGCCGGTCAGCCCGAGCAGCAGCACGACCGGGAACAGCACCTGCGAGAGCCCGACGGTGAGCGTGTCGAGCGCCGCGCTGAAGGTGGGGCCGGTGAACAGCGGCATGATCACCCCGGCGGCGAGCTCGAAGAACGCGGTGATCGCGGCGAGCGCGATCAGCATGATCCAGAAGAGCGTGGAGGCCAGCCGGAACGCCTCGCGACGGCGACCCTGTTGGAGCAGGTCGGTGAAGACCGGCACGAACGCGGCCGACAGCGCCGCCTGGGCGAACAGGTTGGCGATGAGGTTGGGGACGAGGTTGGCGAGCGTGAACGCCGAGGCGGGGCCGGAGGTGCCGAAGTAGCTCGCCGCCAGGATTTCCCGCCCGAGGCCCGCCACGCGCGAGAAGGCGGTCAGGATCGAGAAGATCGCGGTGTTGCGCGCGACCCGTTCGCTGCCGCCTCGAGGGCCGGCGTCCGCGGCGTCACCGCCTGCCGCGACGGCCTCGTGGCCCTCCCCCGGCACCTCCTCGGCCCGCCACGGTCGCTCCCGGTCGATCCCCTGCACTCTCTCGCCGCGCCGCGCCCTCGAGCTCAGCGGCTCGGTGGGTGGCTCTTCGGTCGCGGACAAGGCCGCTATAGTACGGCGCTCCTGCGATGGCAAACATTGACTCACAGAAGAAGCGGATCCTGCGCTCCGAGCGCGAGCGCTTGGAGAACCGCCTCTACACCTCCACGATCAAGACGTGCTTTCGGCGCCTGGAAGCGTCGGTGCAGAGCGGCGACGAGCAGACCGCCGAGAGCCGAGCACCGCGCGCTGATGAGCCGCATCGACACCGCCGTCAAGCGCGGCGCGCTGCACCGCAACACCGGCGCGCGCAAGAAGAGCCGCGCCGCGCGCGTGCTCGCCGGCAGTCCTGTCCGGCGTCTCGCCGGGACTCACTCGGCGGTGGACGGTGTGTCTTCTTGTGCCGCTACCACTTCACAAAATGAAGGGTTGGGCTCCGAAACGAGTAAACAGCATCGCGCAGGCCGACGCACTAACTGGCGATCGCGGCGATCGCCCGCAGCGCGAGGGTGTCTTCGTGCAGCCCCGCCAGACCCGCGAGCGCTGCCCCGCGCAGCTCGGCCCCGCCGCGCGTGTCGAGCTCGAGGTCGGCGAGCACGCCCAGCGCGGCGCGCAGCCGCTCCGGGTCGCTATGCGCGCGACGTCGGCGACGAAGCGCTCGGCCGCGCGCGAGGGCATCCGCAGGCTGCGCTTCACCTCGGCGGCCGACTCCCCCGCCTGCAGGCGCAGCGAGACGGCGAGCGCCTCGCGCAGCGCGAGGCCATCAGGTAGGCGAGCCCGCCGAGGCGCTCGCCCTGGCGGCGCAGGCGCAGGTAGGTGAGCGTCGCCTCGCGCGCATCCCCGCCGACGAGCGCGTCGGCGAGCACGAACACGCGCCGCTCGGCGGAGTGGGCAGCGCGCTCCTCGATCAGCTGCGCGCTCACGCGGATCGGCTTGGCAGCGTCGCGGCTGTGGTGGCCTCGGTCAGGACGCGTCGTTGAGCCCGTGCGCAGGCGCTGTACCGGTGGCGTCGGTTGCAGTCTCGAGTTCGAGCGCCAGCTTCTCCAGCTCCCGCAGGATCCGCTGCTGGCGCTCCCCCACCTGCGCGACGAGCGCCTTCGCCGCCGCCTGGTCGAGCGCCAACCCGAGCCGCGCCGCCTGCTCGCGCGCCCACTTGGGCAGCTCCCACGGCTTGACAGTGCCCTGCTCGACGATCTGACCCTTCGCCGCCTTCACGGCCGCGTGCACCGCGGCGGGCGCCTTCGCTCGCCCCTCCTCGCGTGCGAACAGCGCGACGGTGGTGTCGGGCGGCATCTCGCTGCAGCGCGGGCACCAGGTGCTGCTCGACCTCCGCCTGCTTCCAGCGCTCCACGCCGTCGACGACGATTACGCGCCGCCCGATCGCGAACGTCATCGCGGCCAGCGCCAGCGCCACCGCCGACGGGCGTAGCGGCCTCGCCCGAGAGCGCCTCGAGGCTACGCCGCGTCTCCCTGCTTCGAGCGCCAGCGCGTGCAGCCCCGCGCGGCGCTCGGCGATCGCGCCGTGGTCGTCGCCGTGGATCAGGTAGGCGGGCTTCAGCGCGGGCACCTGCGCCGAGCGTACGCCGGCGCGACGACGACTCCGTACCGCGCCGAGCGATCGATCGACCAACGCCGCCAAACGGCCGTCTAGCGCACGACCAGGTTGACCAGCTTGCCCGGCACCACGATCTCCTTCACGACCTCTTTGCCGTCGAGGTGCGCCTGCACGTTGGGCGCGGCGCGGCATAGCTCCTTGAGCTGCTCGGGGGTGGCGTCGGCGGGCGCCGACACGCGGTCGCGCAGCTTGCCGTTGACCTGACAGACCAACTCGTACTCCTCGCGCTCCAAGCAGCGCGGGGTCGGCCTGCGGCCAGGGCTGCTCCCACACCCGCTCTCCCGTCAGGCGCTCGTAGACCTCGGCGCCCAAGTGCGGCGCGAACGGGAAGAGCAGCGAGGCCGCGGTCGAGAGCGCGAAGCTGCAGGGTCTCCGTCGATGCCTGCTCGCGCAGCCGCGAGCATTCGTTCAACAGCTCCATCACCGCGGCGATCGCGGTGTTGAAGGCGAAGCGGCGCAGGTCGGTCGAGACCTTGTCGATCGCCCAGTGCGTCTTGCGCAGCAGCTCGAGGTCGTCCCCTTCGATTGCTGTTCCAGTCGGCGCATGCGCCGAATCCACTGGCCCGCCCGCGTGCGTCTCTAGAAGTTGCTGTTCCAGTCGGCGCATGCGCCGACTGGCCGGACGGCGCATGCGCCGTCGGGGGCAGGGCCGCATGCGGCCCTGCCGGACCTCGCCGCATGCGGCGGGGTCCCCCCATCTGAGCGATTCGTTAGCCAGTCGCCACAGCCGGCTCAGGAAGCGGTGCACCCCCTCGACGCCATCGTCCGACCAGTCGGCGTCCTGGTCGGGGGGCGCGATGAACAGGATGTAGCAGCGGGCCGTGTCCGCGCCGTAGCGCTCCACGATCGAGGCCGGCGAGACCACGTTGCCGCGGGACTTGCTCATCTTCGCGCCGTCCTTGGTGACCATCCCCTGCGTGAACAGCGCCTGGAAGGGCTCCTGGAAGTCGAGGTGGCCGAGGTCGGCGAGCGCCTTGGTGAAGAAGCGCGCGTACATCAGGTGCAGAATCGCGTGCTCCACGCCGCCGATGTACTGGTCCACCGGCATCCACCGGCGCAGCACCGCGGGGTCCCACGCGGCCTCGTCGTTGGCGGCGTCGCAGTAGCGCAGGAAGTACCACGAGGAGTCCACGAACGTGTCCATCGTGTCGGTCTCGCGCGCGCGCCGCCCCCGCACAGCCAGGGCACGGCACGGTGACCCACTCCTCCGCGGCCGCCAGCGGCGAGCGCCCGCGCGGGGCGTAGTCCTCGATCTCCGGCAGCACCACCGGGAGCTGCTCCTCGGGGACCGGGCACCATCCCGCACTGCTCGCAGTACACCACCGGGATCGGGCAGCCCCAGTAGCGCTGGCGGGAGACGAGCCAGTCGCGCAGGCGGTAGTTGACCGAGGCGTGACCCTTGCCCTCGCGGTCCAGCCACTGCACGATCTCCGCCAGCGCCTCGCGGTTGCCCTTGCCGTCGAAGTCGCGGGTCGGAGTCCACGAGCGGGCCGTCGCCGGTGTAGGGGAGGCTGCGATCCCGCAGCGCTCCCAGGCCGCTCGATCGAGGCCGGGTCGCGCCGTGATCGGGAGTCACCTCCTCGCGGCCCCGGCGCCGTCGGCGCTCCGCGCCCGGTTAGCACGCAAGATCCTCGCCGGGCGGGGGCTCCGAGGCACCCGCGATCACCCGGCGGATCGGCAGCCCGTGGGCGCGCGCGAAGCGCGTAGTCGCGCTCGTCGTGTCGCGGGCACCGCCATGATCGCGCCGGTGCCGTACTCCATCAGCACGTAGTCCGCGACGTACATCGGGATCTGCTCGCCGTTGACGGGGTTGGTGACGGTGCGGCCCAGCGCCACCCCCGTCTTCGGGCGCTCCGCGTCGCCGCGCTCCTCGTTGGACTCGGTGAGCGCGTGGTTGACGTACTCGCGCACCGCCCGCTCGTGCTCGGTGCCCTCGCGCGAGGCGCAGCACGTCGGGGTGCTCGGGGGCCATCACGAAGAACGTCGCGCCGAACAGCGTGTCGGGGCGGGTCGTGAAGACGGGGTAGTCGATCGGGGTCCCGCCCACCCGGGCGAGGTCCAAGTCCTCGCAGCGGAAGGTCACCTCCGCGCCCTCCGAGCGCCCGATCCAGTTGCGCTGCATCGTCTTCACGTGCTCCGGCCACTCGATCCCGTCGAGGTCGCCCAGCAGCCGCTCCGCGTAGTCGGTGATGCGCAGGAACCACTGCTCGAGCTGGCGCGACTTCGACCTCCGCGCCGCAGCGCTCGCAGCAGCCGTCCACCACCTGCTCGTTGGCGAGCACCGTCTGGTCGTTGGGGCACCACTTCACCGCCGCCTCCTTGCGGTAGGCGAGGCCCGCGTGCAGCAGCTGCAGGAAGATCCACTGCGTCCAGCGGTAGTAGCTCGGTTCGTGCGTGGCCAGCTCGCGCGACCAGTCGATCGAGATCCCCCATTCGCGGAACTGGCGCTGGAAGGAGGCGATCGAGGCGGCGGTGGAGTCGCGCGGGTTCACCCCGGTCTTGATCGCGTGGTTCTCCGCGGGCAGCCCGAACGCGTCGTAGCCCATCGGGTGCAGCACGCGGTGGCCGAGGCGGCGGTGGAAGTGCGCGATCGCGTCCCCCACCGAGTACACCTTCAGGTGCCCGATGTGGGGCTCCCCGCTGGGGTAGGGGAGCATCTCCAGCACGTAGGACTTGGCGGCTGGGGCGGAGGAGGATGCCGGCTGCTGGTTGCGCCCCCCGGGCCCACCGTTCATCCCCGCGGGCTCGTTTGACACCTCCCACGTGCGCTCCGCCGCCCACACCGCCTGCCAGCGGGGCTCGATCTGCTTCGGGTCATAGCGTTGCTCGGTCATCTCCGCCGGAGGTTATCGAGCGCCCCCGGACGGAACGCTCGCGCGGGTCGCCACCCGGCCGCGAGGAGGCCGACGGCTGGGGTTTATGTCCTAAACAATCGGACCCCAACCCTTCAGAAAATGAAGCGGTAGCGGGTCGGCGTTCAAACCAGTTCCTCCGACACCGACTGGAAACGACCCATCGCTTCGCCGAGCGCCTGCCCGGTGGAGGCGTTGATCACACCCACGTTGTCCACGACGGTCGCGGCGCGCACCACGGCCCGTTCGAACTCTTCGCTGGTGCGAATCTCATCCAGCTTGCCGCGCTCGCCGCGCAGCAGTACGAAGCCGGCGAGGTCGCCCGCCGTGCGGGGCGATCAGCACCGGTTCGAAGCTGTCGATCTTTCCTTCCTGCTGCAGTCGGCCGTAGTATTCGATCGTCTCCTGGAAGACCTTGAAAGCGACGTCTGCTCGCGGCCCCTGCACAACGGGGCCCCAACCCAGGAATAGCGCCTCTCCAGCCATATCTTCGAATCCCTCCTCGTGTTGGGTTCATCGAGACTACTCCGACCCCCGCAATCGCGTCAGGTAGCCGCGGTTCGCAGCGTACCGGGCCTATTCGCCGCGCGTGCAGCCCGCACCGCCTCGACGATCGCCGCGGGCGCCTTGTGCGGCGAGCCGGCGTCGAACGGCGGCTGGGGGTCGTACTCGATGCCCAGCTGGATCGCCTGCGCGACCTGCTCGCCGGCGATCCTCCCGGCAAGTGCGAGCGCCATGTCGATCCCCGCGGAGACCCCCGCGGCGGTGACGAGCTTGCCGTCGAACACCACCCGCTCCTCCACCGGCCTCGGCGCCCAGCCGGCCCAGCTCCTCCAGCGCCTGCCAGTGGCTGGTGGCGCGCTTGCTGGCCGAACCGGGGATGCTCGCCGGAGGCGAGTGTCTCCCGGCTTCGGTGAGCACGACCCGCAGCGGCGAGGATCAGCGAGCCGGTGCAGACCGAGGTGGTCCACGTCGAGGTCTCGTGCGCGGCGCGCAGCCACTCGTGCACGGGGCCGTCCTCCATCAGCTCCCGCCTGGCCGGGCCCGCCGGGCACCAGCACGACGTCCGGGTGGGGAAGCTCCGCCAGGGAGGCGTCGGCGAGCAGCGCGAGGCGGCCGGTGTCGGTGCGCTTCGGCCCCGGCTCCTGCGCGACGAACGTCACCTCAGCGTCCGGCAGGCGGCTGAGGACCTCGTAGGGCCCACCGCGTCCAGCGCGGTGAGGCGGTCGAAGATGAGGATCGCGATCTGCATGGTGCGGCTCCTTGTGATGGAAATGGACAGGGATCTTGGTGCGGATGAGGACAGGGATCTCGGATGTGGACGATTGGTTGCCTTCGTCGGCGAGCACGTCCTTCTCCCCGTCAAGCGGCAGCGGGTGGCCGGCGGCGGTATGGAAACGACGGCGGTACTCGGCGGGCCCGACTCCGAGCGCGCGCAGGAAGACCCGGCGCATCGTCTCGGCGGTGCCGAAGCCGCACGCAGCGCGACCGACGCCGACCGGCTGCCTCGCTCTCCTCCAGCCGCCGCCGGGCTGCCTCCAGGCGCAGGCGCTCCACGTAGCGGGCAGGCGTGACCCCCACCTCGGCGCGGAAGCTGCGCGCGAAGTGGCGCGGGCTCATGTGGGCGCGCTGCGCTAGCGACTCGACTGTGAGGTCGGCCGCGATGTTGTCCACCGCGTAGCGCTGCACCTCGCGCAGACCATGCCGCGCGGGCGCATGCGTGGCGAGCGTGGCGCTGAACTGCGACTGGTTGCCGGGCCGGCGCAAAAACAGCACGAGGTGGCGTGCGATCGTGAGCGCTGCATCGCGGTCGAGATCCTCCTCGACCATTGCCAGCGCGAGGTCCATCCCGGCGGTGACGCCCGCCGAGGTCCACATCTGCCCGTCGCGCACGAAGATCGGCTCGGGATCGACTTCGACCTGCGGGTGGCGCCGCGCAAGCTCCGCCGCAGCCGCCCAGTGCGTGGTTGCGCGCCGCCCTTCCAGCAGGCCGGCCGCGGCGAGCAGGAACGCGCCGGTGCACACCGATGCGACGCGACGCGCCGTCGGCGCGCGGACGGCGATCCATTCGATCAGCGCCTGGTTGGCGCATGCGTCCTGCGCCCCTGCCCCACCGGCGACGAGCAGCGTGTCGATCCTCTTGGGCGTGTCGTGGAGGTCTGCGTGGGGGACGATCGTCAGGCCGCTTGAGGTGACCACCGGGGCGCCGTCGGGGCTGACGACGGTGGTGGTGTAGCCGCGGGCTATGACCTCATTACGTTTTGCCTCGGCAAGTGGCCGCCCGGCCGGGGGTGTGCGGCGATGCCCGGCTTCCAGCAGCAGTTGCGCTCCGCTGAATACCTCCAGCGGCCCGGTCACGTCGAGACTCTGCACGCCTGGGTAGACGAGGATCACGACGTTGCGCGGGGGGCTGCGACGGGTCATCGCTGTGGATCGTGCCTTATCGCGCGCCTGTCCGCAAGGACGGATTTCCCACGATTCCTGCCAACGCAGAATCCGCCCCGGCCAGGGTCACCAACCTGTCACGTGGTTGGCACAGAGTTGTTGCATTGGCATACCTTCTGCAACATTGGACGAACTAGTGTCCGATCCATGCTTGATCTGAGCAGCACCCAGAAGGGCGCCGCAGCTGAGGCCGAGATCGCCGCCGCCGCGATTCGCCTCGGCTTGGTGGTTCTGCAGCCGTTCGGGGATGGCAGCCGGTATGACCTCGTGATCGACACCAGCCGACGGCTTCTACGCGTCCAGTGCAAGTGGGGATCGCGTCACGGCGAGGTGATCGTGGCACGCTGCATAACAAGTCGCCATACGCCGAGCTGCTACCGCCGCACCACCTACTCAGCCGACGAGGTCAACGCAATCGCCGTCTACTCTCCGGACACGGACAGGTGCTACCTGATCCCCGTCCAAGAGGTCGAAGGCTGCGCGACGATCAGCCTACGACTGGGGCCGACTCGGAACAACCAAACCCTCAACGTACGCTGGGCGAGCGACTATCAATTGGAGACTGTGATCGGCCAACTGTGGGCGTCATGTCGAGCCGAGATCGCCACCATCAACGCCACTCGTGGCGAGCATCTCGGGGCGGTAAGATGAGCCGACTGGGGCTATAGCTCAGCTGGGAGAGCGCCGCCATGGCATGGCGGAGGTCGTCGGTTCGATCCCGACTAGCTCCATTTCGCCGGACATAAGCGTGCTGGTGTAAACCAGGCGCTTTGAGAGAGTTACAGGCAGCGCGAGAAGGTCCAGCGGTCGGTCGCAGCGAAGTTGACCAGGTCATGGCTGGTCAGGAAGAACTCGAGCGCGCAGAGCGCGTCTTGCAGCTGGCTTGACTCAGTCTGCCACCGCCTCACCGGGCGCTGCTCGAGTCAATTGGCGCGTCTCAATGGCAGGCCGTCGACGAGCGCCTCGGCGTATCGGTCGATGGCTTCCTGCGATCTGCTGGGCATCGTGCGCTCTCGCGCTCAGCCCACATTGGGCTGAACAACGCCGTCGCCGTTTGGATTCAAGACCTGCGTGTTGTCCTCCTGAACATCAGCCATCCGGCGCTTACGGGTCTGAATCAACCCGCGTATGACGAGTTTGTCTCGCGCACCGCGTGGCACGAGTGGGGGCACGCACTCGGCATGACACGCTGTTCGCCGGAAGACGTGGCCGCCGGAGCCAGACTGCTCGATCTGGCCCCAGAGGGTGTGCGCGAAGGCATCCGCGGCGGCGGCTATCGTGCTACGGAATACACACACGAGTTGGTCGCCGAGACCTACGCGCTGCTGATGGCGCGACGCCACCGAAAGGGATTTGGCAAGCCACCATGGCTGGACGACGAGATATACAGCCTCGTAAAGAGGGTGACGGGATGGAGCGACTAGCGTCTCCCGTCGGGTACATGCTTGGCGAGGGTCGGCGAGCCGAGGATGTCCTCGCAGTCCAAGCAGAGCTGCTCCGCAGCGAGGGCATCGATCCTGCTTGGCCGGGGTTTGACGAGTCCCCAGCGGGCGATGCGCAGCATCACCAGTAAGGGCCTTTCAGCGACCTCTACCAACGCCCGTCGCAAAGCCTCAACCCGCGCTTTACGGGTTATCCTTCGCCCGCCAGCGTCCCGCATCCTACCGCCCAACCAGCCACTACCAGGGCGCCAGTTCGCTCCTGCCGAGCCGCACTGGCTAGAGGTCGAACCGTCGGTGTCGTCGTGGGTCGCTCACGCGATAGCGACGATCGACGTTGACCACGGTTGAGTGATGCTCGGCCGGGCTTTGCTGTGCTGCGCGAATGCGTGGTAGCACACGGAGCAGGCCAAGGGCAGCCCATCCCAGCACCTCGCTCGCTGGAAGTTTGGTAGAGGCAGCGACGTAATCCGTTGTCTTGCCTTGCAGGAGGAGCATGGGGAGCACTATCCGCTCGGGAACGCCTAGCTCTGGCAGGCGTTCTATGAGGCTCATGAGAGCTGATGGGCCGAGCGCTGCGAAGCCGTCTGCAACGAAAGGGTAGAGCCCCATGAGCGCGTCGAAGACTTGCTCGGTGGAGGTCTCAAAATGGCTCGCGAGGGCAACCGGCGTGACTTGGTTGTCCAGGTCGAGAGCCTGTTCAAACTGGGCGGCGACGTCGCGGAGGGGACTACGTTCACGACTCTCGGAAAGCATCCTGTAAAGGGTGGGCCGGCTTAGACCGGTGAGCTGGGCCGCGTCCACAATCGAAATGCCAGCTTGAATCGCACTCGGTAGCAAGTTCGCGATGCCCTGCATGGCTCGGTCCGCATCGGCACGGGCTCTCTCACGCTCTTGGGCTAGCTGCGTTAGCAGCGCTCGATACTTGGCCAGCTCGGCTAGGCGACTGGTACGCCCTGGGGCGCTTCTTTGCCTCGGGAGGGTCATGGTCGGTGGAGCGTATCACGTTTTAACGAACTGTAAAGCACTGAGACAGTCGTGCGTCCTTCCAGAGCCGTCGGGCGAACCAGCATCCCCGCCGGTGCCGGGCATCGAGACTCCGCCAATACAGCCTTGCCGCCGGCTGCGAGATCCGCTGAAGAGCGCAGTTTCCGAACTAACCCGAGCTTGACCAAGGGAGCTGACAGTCTCATAATAAGAATGCCAGCAACAGAACCCGATCAAAAGGGGGATATATGGCGAAGACGCCACCGAACGGCGGGAGCCCTGGACACCCGCCAACTCCTCAAGGAAGCTATCCGGGTTCCGACGTTGTGCCCGCGTCCGCGGCGATCGGGCTCGAGTCGCGCATCATCAGCGGCCATCGACTAGCGCCCGCCGCAAAGCCTCGACCCGCGCTCGACGGTTTAGCCTTCGCCCGCCAGCGTCCATTCAGATAGCTGTCTGATCTGCCGAGCCGCAGCGCGGGAGGTCGGCGTTTGATTGGTGTGTGGCATCAGAGATCGACCATCTCGTCGCCGACCTGCCAGAGGAGTCCGGCATCGCGCGACTCAAGGGCGCGTCGGCGACGTCGGTGCCGAACAGACCGGGATTTTCTGTGCGAGCCGTCGTGTCATGATCCAGGCCGCCATGGAGCACTTCGAGAGCTGGGATGGGATCGAAATCGCCTACCAGGAATGGGGCGCACCGGCCGACTCGCTGCCGGTGTTGCTTCACCACGGCTTCGTGGCGAACGCGAACGCCAACTGGGTCGCCACCGGGGTAGTGGATGCGCTGCTCGCCGCCGGGCATCGGGTGATCGCGCCGGACGCCCGGGGCCACGGCGCCTCGGAGAAGCCGCACGATCCCGGTCGTTACGGGGAGCAGCGGATGGCGCGCGATCTCGCAGCGCTGCTCGAGGTGGTGGGTGAGTCCGAGATCGATCTCGTCGGCTACTCGATGGGGGCAGTGGTGGCGTTGTTGTTCGCGAGTGAGCATCGGTGTGTGCGACGACTGGTGGTGGGTGGCGTCGGCTCGGGCGTGATCGAGTGCGGGGGCGTGGATAGGCGCGCAGTTTCCAATGAGGCGATCATCGAAGCGCTGAGCGCCGAGAATGGAGCGAACGTCGAGGTACCTCAGGCGGCTGCCTTCCGCGCGCTGGCGGATGCGCTCGGCGCCGACCGCGAGGCGCTGGTGGCGCAGGCCTCGGCAATCTTCAGAGGCGAGATCGCGCTCGATCGGATCGCAGCGCGTACGCTCGTGCTGGCGGGGGAGGCCGATCCACTCGCGATCAGACCGGAGGTGCTCTCCGGAGCGATCCCGGGCGCGAAGCTGCGGATGCTCGTCGGCGACCATGTCGGCGCGCTCATCGACCCCGCCTTCACACAATCGATCGTCGAATTCTTCGCCTGAGCCGCGGATGAGCCTCAGTGAGGTACTAGCCATCGCCATGGCGGGATTGCTGGCTGGAGCGATCAACACGGTGGTGGGAAGCGGGACGCTGATCACGTTTCCGGTGCTGCTGGCCTTCGGCTATGCCCCAGTGACGGCGAACGTCTCGAACACGGTGGGCCTGGTTCCGGGATCGCTGTCGGGCGCGCTCGGCTACCGGCGGGAGCTCGCGGGACAGCGAGGCCGAGTCGTGCGGCTCGGTGCAGCGTCGGCGCTGGGCGGCATCACCGGGGCGGCTCTGTTGCTGGTGCTGCCTGCCGCGGCGTTCCAGGCAATCGTGCCGGCGTTCATCGCCATCGCGCTGCTGCTGGTGGTGGCACAGCCGCGCGTGAGCGCGCTGCTTGCCAAGCGCGCCAGCGACCCGGAGCGGCGCGGCGGGGTGCTCACACTGCTGGCGCTCTACGCGGTGGGCATTTACGGCGGCTACTTCGGCGCTGCCCAGGGGATCCTGCTGCTGGGGATCCTTGGTTTGGCGCTGGGGCAGGACCTGCACCGCACGAACGCGCTGAAGAACGTGCTCGCCGGCCTCGTGAACGGCGTAGCGAGCGTGTTCTTTATCGTGGCGGCGCACGTCGAGTGGGGCCCAGCGGCGCTGATCGCGTGCGGCTCGATCGTGGGAGCGCAGCTGGGGGCGCGCTATGGCAGGAAACTGCCGCCGTCGGCGCTGCGGGGCCTGATCGTGGTGGTGGGCATAGCCGCGATTGTTCGGCTAGTCGCTTGACGGGTTCACGCAACCTGTAGCGAGGGAAGCCACACAGCCGTCGGGTCAACGGCATTGATGCGGATGTCTGGGTAGCCCTTGGCGTATTGGGTGGTGATCATGATCAGCGCCGACTTGGAGGAGCAGTAGGCAACCGAGTTGATCGTGCCCGTTACTCGGAGCCGTGGCTCAAGACGGCGCCATCGCTTGCCGATCTTCTTGGTGTCGGCATCGCGGCACGGTGGCGGCAGCTTCCCTATGGCCACGATCGAACAACAGCCCTCGCCTCGCGGCGGGACGGGCCTCCCGCCGCTGGAGCCCCCGTCGCCGGAGATCTCGCCGAGCCGCGTCGCGCTGTTGTTGATCGTGCTCGCAGCGCTCGCTTTCGGCGGTTGGAGGCTGATCAGCGACGGGACCTCGGCCGCAGATGCGAGGTCAGACGCCGTGCCGGTCTACGCGCCCTACGTCGATGTCACGCTGACGCCGGATTTACCAGTTCCAGCTGCCCTCGGCCAACCCCGTTCCAGCGTCTACCTGGGCTTCATCGTCAGCAACCCCTCCTACCTTGCACGCCCTCAGCTGGGGCGGCTACTACACGCTGAACAGGCCGAGCAGTCGCTCGAGCTCGGGGCCCGCATCGCGCAGCTGCAGCAAACAAGGAGGCAGCGTGGTGATCTCCTTCGGCGGCCGCGACAACAACGAGCTGGCGTTCGCCTGCACCAACGTCGCGGCAGCTCCAGCAGGCATATCTGGCACCGAGTCAAGCGCTATGCCATGAAGACCGTCGATTTCGACATCGAAGGGGCGGCGCTCGGAAACGCCGCCGCTGACGCACGCCGCGCCGCGCGATGGCGACGATGCAGCAGCAGCTGGCCCACGCCCACAAGTCTCTGAACGTCTGGTTGACGCTTCCAGTCGTCGACCTCATGGGCTCACGGCGAAGGGAATCGCGACCGTTCAATCGATGCTCAGGCGCATGTCGAGCTCGCCGGTGTCAACGCCTGGCGATGGATTTCGGTCAGCGGCAGCGGCACGGCGGACCACATGTTCACGGCCGTTCGAGGCGCACTCTATGCAGCCCATGCACAGGTGCAAGTCGCTCTGGGCACGCCGGCTCTCCAGCGAGCACGGCGGACAGGCCTGGGAGCACCTGTGGCGTGACGGTCATGCTCGGTGTCAATGACATCACCGATGAGCACTTCACCATCGCGACGCCCGGCAGCTCGCTGCCTTCGTCAACGTCAGGGATTCCGCGCGTCTCGGCGTGGTCGCTGAACCGCGACTCCGAGTGCGGCGCCGCGTTCCCGGAGGTCGGCATCGTCTCGAACACCTGCAGCGGCGTCACGCAGACCCGCTGAGTTCACGCACATCTTCAGCTCGCTGAGTGGCACCAAGACCGCACGGACGCAGGGCCGAGCCCGGCCGTGCAGGCGCTGCAGCGGACGACGACGTTGCGACAACTCCGACCACCAACCCGTACCCGGTTTGGCGAGCGAGCGCCGCCTACGGACACGGCTATAAGGTCGTTTGGCAGGGTGAGATCTACCAGGCGAGCTGGTGGAGCCAGGGGACCCCGCCGGGCTCCACCGCGGCGGACTCGCCGACCAGCGACCCGTGGCATCTGATCGGACCGGTGCCGAACGGCAGCCAGACTATCAGCCCCAGCTGCTGCCGCTTCCGCGGCAACCAGCCCGCCTGGTCGCCCACGACCGTCTACCACCAGGGCGAAAGCGTGTCAGCTTCGCAGGGTCTTCCCTACCAGGCCCGCTGGTACACGAAGCGGCGACCAGCCGCTCGACCAGCTGCCCGGCAGCCCGAGCTCACCCTGGGAGCCGCTGTTCACGTATCCCGGCGAGCCCACCGACACCGGCAGTCGAATCAGGAGCAGGACCCGTGATGCAGATCCGTCCCTCGCCAACGGGTGCTCGACGGCAAGCGGCGCCAGTGGGGCGCGGACTCCCACGAGAACCCGATGCCGGCGGTCCCGCGCATCGCCGGCGAGTGGGCGATGGCTCTTCGGCCGCAGCGCCGTCGTGCTCACGGTCGCTGCCTGGCTGGCGCTCGTGGTCACGGTGCTCGGAATCGGCCAGTATTCGAAGGTCTCGACGATCACACCGACCGCTGGAGACGGTCGGCTTCCTGCTCGCGGTCAGTCTGCTCGCCGCATCGGCGATCGCCTATCTGTTCGGACGGCTTGGGTTCTACTACCGCGCCCGGCAGCATCGCCGGTCCCGCGGGCGATGATCGACGAGTTCTTTGCCCACCGCCAACCGAGCTCTGACCGCCCTCGTCCCCTCCTACCAAGAGGAGCCGGGCGTGATCTTGATGACGCTTGCTCTCGACGGCGCTGCAGGAGTACCCGGATCATCGCGTGGTGCTGCTCGTCGACGACCCGCCCGAACCCCCGCTACACCGAGCCACGGCGCCTGTTGGACAGCGCGATGGCGCTGCCAGCTGAAGTCGAGCGGCTGCTGTCCGAGCCGTGCCATCGCTTCGACCTGGCGCTGGAACGGTTCGATCGACGGTCGATCCAGACTGAAGAGCGCCAGCTAAGCGAGGATCTGCTGGCGCTTGCCGGCGAGTACGAGTATGCCGCCGCCTGGTTCGAGTCGCTGGCCAAGCCGTACAAGATCTCCGATCACAACGAGCGCTTCTTCACCAACCATGTGCTCGGCCGACTCGCCGCCGACCTGGCGCTGACGGGCCGGCGCCCTGCGCGCCGCCGCGGACGATGATCCCGGCAAGCTCCGCATCGCGCGGATGGCACAGCTTACCGTCGCCTCGCGTGGACGTTCCGCGCCGAGATCACGAGCTTCCAGCGCAAGCGCTACACCTCGCTCTCGGCTGAGCCAACAAGGCGATGAACCTCAACAGCTACATCGGGCTGATGGGCGACAGCTACCGGAGCTGCAGACGCCGGCGGGGCTGAACCTCTTGGCGGCCGGCGGAGGACCAGCGCCTGACCTGGTCGTGCCCGAATGCGACTACGTGCTGACGATCGATGCCGACAGCGTGATCCTGCCGGAGTACTGCCTGCGGCTGGTGCTACCTGCTCGAGCGCGAGGAGAACGGCCAATCGCCGTAGCTCAATCGCCTTACAGCGCGTTTCCCGGCGCCGCCACTCGCATCGAGCGGATCGCGGGCGCGACCACCGACCTGCAGCACATCATCCACCAGGGGATGACCTACCACGCCGCGTCCTTCTGGGTCGGCGCCAATGCGATCCTGCGCAAGCGCGCTCTCGACGACATCGAGGAGATCGAGTACCAGGGCGAGCTTCCAGATCCGCCGCTACATCTCCGACCGCACCGTGATCGAGGACACCGAGTCGACGATCGACCTCGCCGCCCACGGCTGGACCCTGCACAACTATCCCGAGCGCCTTGCCTACAGCGCGACGCCGCCCGACTTCGGCTCGCTCTGCATCCAGCGCCACCGATGGGCAAATGGCGGGCTGTTGATCATTCCCAAGCTGGTGCGCGCCGTGCGTCGGCGCCGGCAGCGCGAAGAGCGCACCAGCATCGGCGAGTTGCTGCTGCGCATGAACTACATGGCCTCGGTCTTCTGGAGCTCTCTGTTCGTCCTGTGCCTGATGGTGATCCCATTCAGCGGTCGCCTGATCTCGCCGCTCACCTATGCGATCGCGGCGCCCTACTTCCTGGCGATGGCGGTTGACCTCCACTACTGCGGCTACAGGCGACTCGACGCAGCTCGCATATACGGGTTCAATCTGCTGTTGCTGCCGGTCAACCTCGCGGGCAGCCTCAGCTCGATCGTACAGGCCCTGACGGGCGCGAAGGGCAAATTCATACGCACCCCGAAGGTGCGCGACCGCACGGTCCCGGCGTTCGCTTACGTCGTGCTCCCATATGCGCTGGTCGGCTTCTCGATCTACACCTTCAAGCTGGCTTGGGATCAGGGCCTCTGGTCCAACGCGATCTTCGCCGCGATCAACGGCCTGCTCGGCGCGTACGCGATCATTGCGTTCATCGGCCTGCGCAACTCCCTAGTGGATATCTGGACTCAACGTACTCTCCTGGCTGTACAAGCCCCAGCGCTACAACTCGGCGCCGGCGCGCACGCGTGGGCCGGCGGCGGATCCCAAGGGGCAGCCGGTATCCAACTGGGAGCTGGTGCTCTACATGGGGTTCGCCGACCGCCGCCGCCGGACTCGCGATGTGGCAGGCGATTCCTCGGATCCCGATCGCGCGCCGCTGCCGCTGCCGGTCTCCGCCCCGGTCGTCGATCCCGGCCAGATCGGGCAGCCGGAGCGACTTTCCCAGGGCGTCTGACCTAGCCTGGAAGCAGCGCAAAGCGGTTGGGCGACTGCCACGGTGCCGTATTGCTGTGAAGGTCCTGACCGATCGACGCACCACGACGTGTCTTGGATGGCAATATCGCCCGGACGGCACGGCGACGAATTGGCGCGCAGGTCGCCGCCCGGTCACGAGCCACCTGAGCCGGGCTACAGCTTGAGCACCGGCGCCGCGTACGGTGGTGGCGGGTTCGGGATAGCCTGCTCGATGTCGGCCTCCACCGAGTAACGGACCTTGTCGGCGTCGGCCTCGTGCGGGTAGTGGAGATAAGCTTCATTGGCCGCAAACCCCAGGTTCATCACCGCCAACGCTAGGTTGACAACGGCCGCTTGCGTCGTGAGCTTCTTGAGGTTCGCCTCTGCCTCCTCCGGCGGCGCGCCGCGGAACATGACCTTCCTGGTCCACCCTTTCACCCACGCGTCGCCGGCCACGTCGCCGAGGGCCCGCTCCATGGCGAGCACAGAGAACAGCTTTTGGTCGATGTCCGTCAGTCGAGTCAGGACGTCGGCGTCGAATGCGTCCGGATGCGCTATTGCCCTCTTGCGTGCGAGCATTGCCTGGAGCTGCGACACCTCGGTGTGGCGCATCTTGTCGAGGAACGGATGGATCGCGTTCCTCCACAACGGGAGCACGACATCGACGCTCTCGTCATCGAGCCTGGCAAGGATCGAGGAGAAGGCGATCATGGTGTCGGCGAGCCCCTGCGTGAACTGCCGGTAATCCCAGTGCCTTCCCCCCTTCTCGGTCGCTCGCAGGCTCTCGGCTTGGGCTCTGGCCGCGCTTGACAGGACATGCCGGGCGTCGAGCGCGCGCTGAGCGATCAGCTCCTGAATGCCGAGGTGGGTCGCGATCGCCTTGGCGCTCGTCCGGCCCTTGCCCTCCTCGGCGACTAGCCGGGCCACCGAGAATGTCTGTTCCGCGTGACGAAACTCGTGGTAGCAGACGCTGCCGAGCTTGGCCACCTGCCTGTTGGTCAGAGTCCGGAGCTTCGAGGCTCCGCTCACAGGCTGAAACGGAGCTTGGGAGCCGCCCGCGATCGCCGGCACGTCGATGGTCACGCTCCAATTCCGACCGTCGAAGAACGCGACCGCGAGTGGCCCGCCCTCGGCGGCCGATCCCATGATCGGTCTGACCGGAGGGACGCCGTTTTTCGCCAGCAACGCGTTTGCCTCGGCGACCAGCGTGTTGACCAGCGCGCTGACGGGCTTCTCGGGGTCCGAGAGCCACACTCGCACCGCCAAGCTGCTGAACTCGTCGTACTCCTCGGGCTGGCTCAGATCAGGCTCCGGGACTCGGCGCGCTCTTCCGGGGAGCGGGCTGCGCCTGAGAGCCGTCGCTCCCGAGGCGTCGTGCCGGCTCTGGATGGTGTGGGCGAGCTCGTGCGCCAGCAGCATCCGCCCGCCCGGCGTCGCCAGCGGTGGCACATCGCCTCCGAGCACGATGTCCCGGCCAACCGCGTAGGCCCGTGCTCCGACCGCCGCGGCCGACTCAGCAGCTCGCTCCCCGTCATGAATCCGGATCGCCGACAGCTCGACCCCGAACCGGGGCTCGAAGAAGGCGCGCGTATGCGCGTCCAGGGGTCGGCCTCCACCGGCGAGCGCGGTGGCGACCCGCGGTGGCGCCTGCAGGGGCTGCAGCTGGGCCCTGTGCGCTCGCTCGCTGCCGGACCGTTCAACCGTGCCATACCCGAGCGCCCGCTCAGCCATCTGATCCGCCTGGCGCTCGGCCGCGTCGTCGATCCGACCGAGCTCGATCTCGGGCCGGACCGTTAGCTGCGACGGCCGCAGCCCGCTCCCCTGGCGAGCATATGGCACAGGCCCGCTCCGAGCATCGATCGCACGTCCGTGTCGGGCACCGAACGTCGCGCGACCACGCTCACGCGCACCTGCCGCTGGGCGCCGAGACGAGGCGGGCGGGTCCATCGCAGCAGCCGGAAGGCGCGAGAACAGGATGACCTGTTATATCGCACGTACCACGATGCGGCAGCGTCCCGTGAGCGCAAGCTAGGCCTAATCGCGGCGATGGACGATCAGCACCGAGCGTCGCGAATGCGCGGCGACCGCCTCGGCGACGCTTCCGAGCAGCACCCCGGCAAGCCCGGTGCGCCCGTGGGAGCCCAGCACGATCAGGCTCGCGTCGTGCTCCTCGGCGGCATGGACGATGCCCTTCCAGGTGGGGGCAAGCTCGGCCTCCACACCGCGCGCTTTGAAGCCCGCCGCCTGCGCCAGTGAGGCTCCGTCGGCGGCCGTTCGCTCGGCGGCGTCTCTGACCTCGGCGACCTCGGCGGCGTTGATTCGAAGCGCTACGGTTGGCACGAACCCGACGTCAAACGGTTGCCAGACAGTGAGGACGAGAGCGTCGCGTCCGGGCGCGAGCTGCCTGCCTGCATCGTCGATCGCGAGCTTGGCCAGCTCGGAGCCGTCGTAGGCGAAGAGGACGGGGCCGTGTGGCGGGCTGGCGCTGCTTTCGATGTCCTCTGTCATCGTCATGCTGCCTCCTCAGCGAGCGTTTGACGGTGCGGGTGGTTGCGGACGCCCGCGAGTAGCGGCGGCGAATCCCATGCTGGGCCCTCGCCGTTCATGAAGCGCTCGAGATCCGGTGCTTGCGGGCGCGCTCGGCCGAGCGCGTACAGACCGACTGGAACGAGCCCGCCGGCGACCGCGAGGCCCAAGCCAATCCACAGCGCGGTGCCGGTGCCGGCGCTGGGGCTGCCACCGACGGTGGCCGCGAAGTGCACGAACACCGGAGCGATCATGAACGCTGCGACCGCCCGGAAGAGCTCGACGATCGCGAACACCCGCTGCAGGCTCGCCGCCGCGAGGGAGAACCCCGCGACAAACAGCGCAGGAGCGACCGCCGCGCCAAGACCGATTCCGGTGAGCCCGGAGCCGATTAGGGTGAGCGCTTCGGTGGGCGGGAGCTGGATCCGGAACACTGCGATTCCAGCGGCCAGGAACGCCATGCCGGCCAGCGGCAAGTAGTGCATCTGGCGTTTTTTGAGGACGATGCCGAGCGCCACCGCTGTGATCAAGGCGCCTCCCAGCTCAGGTAGGTAGAGCAGCCCGAGATGCAGGGGCGTGTAGTGGGGAGCCAGCTCGTTAGCGGTGAGGACTGTCGCCGAGACCGACGCAGCCGCGGCTGACAATGCGAGGACGATCCCCGCGACTGGAATCGTGCTGGTCAGCATCGTGCGGATCGTCAGGAGCGGGCGGCTGCTTCGATACTGGTTGACGACCAGGCCGACGATCAGCGTCAGGCCAACGATGAGCGGCAGGAGCGTCAATGGGCCCACGAAGCGGTGAGTCAGCAGCTCGGAGGCGCCAAAGAACGCCGCCACGCACCCCGAAGCGGCCAGGCCGATCGCGACCAGGTCACGCGGGGCATCCGGGTCGGCGGGCGGGGCGTCCTCGAACGTCAGCAGGGAGAGCAGCAGCGCCGCGAGCGCGATCCCGGCGACGATCCAGAACAGCGGCCGCCACCCGTGGGCGCTCGCCTGGATCCCCCCGATCACGGGTCCGAGCGCGACTGCCCCGAAAATGCAGACGTTCATGATCATCGCCGTCCAGCGGAACTTCCCCAAACCGAAGCCGAGCGCCAACGGCGGCACGGCGGCAATCAACAGCAGGCTCGTGCACAGTCCTTGCAGCACGTGCCCGCCGATGAACATCGCGGAATCCTGCGCCGCTGCCGCCATGATCGACCCGATCACCAACAGCACCGCGTAGAGAACCATCATTCGCCGCTGCGGCAGAAGCTGGGCGAACTGCACCGCCAGGATGGTCCCGACGGCGTAGCCGGCATTCGCCATACCCAATCCGAGGCCCATCGTCTGCGCACTCATGTGCAGTTCCTGACCGATCATCGGCGTGAGCGGCCCCAGCGCCGCCGAGAGCCCGAGGTAGGGCACCAGGGCGAAGATCACCATCGCGGCCGCGGCGGGATAGCGGCCGGCCAACCATCCCTGGCGCATCAGCCTCCCCCCCATCCGGAAGTCGTTCGATCGAGCAATCGGGTGACAGCTGGGTTCATACGGATCACCTTGTGGATATCTGGGATCACGGCTAAAATGGAGGCCACCTCCGGAACATTTGGAGGCGTCCTCCGGAACTATACGGAGGTAGCCTCCGTTTTTCAAGGGCGGGTTATGAGCTCAACGCAGACCCCCACACCGACAGCGACAGCCGGTCCGAAGCGGGCCGATGCAAGGCGTAACTACGAGCGAATCCTCACGGCCGCACGCAAAGCGTTCGCCGAGGGTGGAGACTCGACATCCCTCGAGGAGATCGCCCGCCGGGCGGGTGTAGGAATCGGCACGCTCTATCGCCACTTTCCAAGCAGACAGGTACTGCTCGAGACTCTTTACGTCAACGAGGTCCACGAAGTCTGTCGCTCCGCCTCGCAGCGCGAGCGCGATCCGTGGGAAGCCCTCAGTGTCTGGTGCGAAGGGCTGATCGGCTACCTGATCACCAAGCGCGCGCTCGCGCAAGAACTCCTGAACTATCTCGACGAGGACGCCTCCCTGTTCCAAGAGTGTCGTCGTACGGTCTTCGCCGCCGGCGAACCGCTGGTGAAGCGCGCCCAGGACGCCGGCGTCGTACGGCAGGACGTCGAGTTCGCAGACGTGCTCCACATGTTGGCCGGCATCTCGCGAATGCCCGCCAACGACCCGGATCAGGTGAAACACGTCGTGCGGATCGCGCTCGATGGCCTTCGCTACCGCCCGCCGGCGTAGGGGGCAGCGCTACCCCGATCGCGTCGGCAGACCGGCGCAAGCGGCGCTGTACGCAAGGTCCATCCCCAACCGGCGACGGCACAGTATCGTCGCGGGGGTGGAGTCCGACACTGACCCCAGCGAGCGTGCACTGGACTGGAACGCCCCCTCCCCCCGGCTGCGGGTGCTGCGGCGCTACGAGGTAGCGGGCACCACCCTCGCCGCCTTGATCCTCGCCGCCGGCATCGCGATCGCCGTTGACGCCGCAACGGCCGCGGTGGTGGCCGTGCTCTGCGTGATCCTCGCCGGATCGATCGCCGACGTCGTCGCCGGACGACGAGTGCGGGCATGGGGCTACGCCGAGCGAGCCGAGGACCTGCTGGTGAGGCGCGGCGTGATGTTCCGGCGGATGTCGGTGATTCCGTACGGCCGGATGCAGTACGTGGAGGTCACCGCCGGCCCCTTCGAGCGGGCGTTCGGCCTCGCCACCGTGCAGATGCACACCGCCGCGGCCGCCAGCGACGCGCGCATCCCCGGGCTGCCCGCGCTCGAGGCAGCACGCCTGCGCGACCAGCTGACTTCCCTGGGCGAGTCGCACGCGATGGGGCTGTGAGCACACCAGCCGGCTCTGCGCCTCCAGCAGATGGGCTCCCCTCGACCGATCCGCATGTGGCAGCTGGTTTGGGAGGGGAGTGGCAGCGGCTGCATCCCCTCTCGCCGCTAGTGAGAGCCGGGCGAGGCGCGATCGCCATTCTCGTGGTGCTGTTGATTCCCGCCGCCGGCGGCAACCAACACGGATCGTCGCTCGGCGGCGATCTTGCCCACATCGGCGTGCTCGTCGTGGTGTTCGCGCTCGGGCTGGTCTCCTGGCTGGTCACCAGGTGGAAGATGGAGGACGGGGTTCTGCGAGTGGAGAGCGGCCTGATCCGGCGGACCTCGGGGCGCTTCCCGCTGAGCCAGATCCAGGCGATCGACACCGTCCGCCCTGGCCTGGCGCGCTTCTTCGGCCTGGCCGAGTTGCGGATCCGCCTGGCCAGCGGCAGTGGCAAGGCGGGTCGCCTGGCGTACCTGACCAACGCGGAGGCCGACGCACTGCGCGCCCGTCTGCTGGCCCTCAGCCATGGCATGGCCGAGGAGACGCCGCCGCCGCCGGAGCAGGCACTTCTGACCGTCCCTCCCGGGCGGCTGTTCGCCTCCATCCTGCTGACCGGCACTGGCCTGATGCTGGAGTTGGCGATCGTGGCACTGGTCGTGCTCGCGATCCTCGCACCGGGCGCGGCAGGAGCCGCGCTCAGCATCGGGTTTGTGGGCCTGATCTCGCTGGTGGTGGGCCCGTTCCGGCGTTTCAACGGCGACTACCGCCTGACGGTGGCCGACGCCGCCGACGGGGTGAGGCTCCGCTCGGGCCTGGTGGAAACCTCGGCCGAGACGATCCCGCGGGGGCGGATCCAGGCGATCCGGATGATCGAGCCGCTGGCGTGGAGGCCATTCGGATGGTGCCGGCTGGAGGTGGATGTCGCCGGCCAGAAGTCCAAGGGTCGCCAGGACCGCAACCAGGCCAAATCCGCGCGTGCCCTGCTTCCCGTGGGCAGCCACGCGCAGGCCGCCTCCCTAGTGGCGAGGGTCTTCCCCGGCCTACCCGAGGAGCGCCTCCCACCGCCGGCACGCGCCCGTTGGAAGTCCCCGCTGCGCTTCCGCTTCCTGTCGTGGGCGGCCAACGACCGCTACGCCGTCACCACCAGTGGCCGGCTGCGACGAGTGACCGACTGGGTGCCGCTGGCAAAGGTGCAGAGCGTTCGCCTCGTCGAAGGCCCCATCCAGCGCCGCCTAGGGCTGTCGAGCGTTCATCTCGACACAGCAGGACGACGGGTTCATGCTGTCCTACGCGACCGGGATCGGGCGGAGGGGGCACTGCTGCTCGAGGAATTGCCTCAGCGGTGTCGCCAAGCCAGGCACGTGGAAGACAGCGGCGGCGGCACTCGCTCGGCCCATTCTGTAGTTCCCTGAGCGAGCAGTCAAGCTGGTGGCCGAGCCTCTCGGGTGCCAAGCCCGTCAGTCGAAGTCGGCGACCGAGTAAACCTCGCCCCGCTGCAGCACCGTCGGCACCATCGACTGGTCGGGCTCGCTCGGCAGGTGGTGCACGGTGTAGGTGTCGCGGCCGAGCTGCAGGATCGCGGAAACCGTCCGGCCGTCGATCGCGTCGGGCTCGCCCACGCGCAGCAGATGGTCGAGACCCTGGCGTCGGCATTCGATCTGGCGGATGCGGCGGTCGCGCGAGACGGATCCCGTGCACTCCTCCGCCTGCGCTCGCAACGAGCCGTAGTCGCGCTCGGCCGCAGCATCGCCTTTCTGCGACGACGGAAGGAAGAAGCTCGTCATCAGCGCCGCTTAGAGCCCGTGCGCGGACGACTGCCGGCCTCGCGCGGTGGGTAGCGCTTGCGCTCGTCGGCGGTCATCTGCCTGATCACGAGCTTGCCCTGGGCGACCTGCTCGCGGATGTCCTCGAGCTTTTCGTCGTGCTTTTCCTGCTGACGGATCTGCTGGGGGCCTGGCACTAATCGCTCCTGGGGCCTATACGACCTGGGTTTGCGCGGGCGTAAACAAGTGTGAATCTGCATATACAGGTTAGCGCAACCGTCCGCACATTCCGGTGGGCCGATCAGTTGACCGTCGGCCCCGCCACCCAGGCCGGCGGCCCATGTCTGCTAGTTTGGCGGCAGCGGCCGAGCCTTTTGGCCGCGAGGCAGCTCGCTTGAGTCCCGCTGAGGAGTGCGGTTCGGGTAGGCCACAGCCTCCGAATCGTACGCGGCACAAGCGCCGCCAAAGGAGTCATTCAATGGAAAAGCAGTCCTTCGCCGATCTCGGCGTCTCAAACACGGTCACGGCCGCGCTTGCGCGTCGCGGGATCCATGAGCCGTTCCCCGTCCAGCGCCTGGTGCTCGCCGACGTCCTCGCCGGGCACGACGTGCTCGTCAAGTCGCCCACCGGCTCGGGCAAGACGCTCGCCTTCGGGGTGCCGCTCGCGGAGCGCATCCGAGGCGACGAACGCGTGCCGGGTCGTCCTGCCGGTGGACGCGCGCCACGGGATCCTGCCGGTGGACACGTGCCGCGGGATCCTGCCGGTGGACACGCGCGACGGGATCCTGCCGGTGGACACGTGCGACGGGATCCTGCCGGTGGACACGTGCCGCGGGATCCTGCCGGTGCACACGTGCGACGGGATCCTGCCGGTGGACACGTGCCGCGGGATCCTGCCGGTGGACACGCGCCTGCACGCCCCACCGGCGACCACGTGCCCGGGCGTCCCGCCGCCCTCGTGCTGGCGCCCACCCGCGAGCTCGCCAGTCAGATCGTCGACGAGCTCGGGGACATCGTCCGCGCGTGCGACCTGCGCGTCACGGCCGTCTACGGCGGCGTGGGCCTCGCCAAGCAGGCAGCACTGGCCGCGAAGTCGCACATCCTGGTCGCCACGCCCGGCCGCCTGGAGGATCTGCTGCAGCGCCGCGCCTTCACGCTCGACGCGATCCGCATCCTCGTGCTCGACGAGGCAGACAGGATGCTCGACATGGGCTTCCGCCCGGCGATCGATCGCATCGTCGCCGCCTGCCCGGCGGAGCGCCAGACGCTGTTCTTCTCGGCCACCCTCGACGGCATCGCCGGTCGCGTCGCGGCGCGCTACACCAAACGCCCGATCACCCACGAGCACGGCGAGCCGGGCCGCTACGAGACAGCCGACATCGAGCACCGCTTCGTCGCGATCCGCGAGGACGCCCGCCTGCAGACGCTGGTGGACGAGCTCGGCTGCGAGCGCGACCGCGCGCTGGTGTTCGTGCGCACCAAGCGAGGAGCAGACCGACTCGTCAAACGACTCGGCGCCAGCGGCGTGGAGGCGCTCGCGATCCACGGCAACAAGTCCCAGAGCCAGCGCGAACGCGCGCTCGCCAGCTTCAAGTCGGGGCGAGTCGACACGCTGGTGGCCACCGACGTCGCCGCCCGGGGCATCGATGTCGACGGCATCTCGCACGTGATCAACTTCGACCCGCCAGACAACCACGACACCTACGTCCACCGGATCGGCCGCACCGGACGCGCAGGGCGCCAGGGCATCGGCATCACGCTGGTCGGCGCGGGGGAGCAGCATGAGATGCGCGAGCTCGCTCGCCGGCTCGGCCTCACGCATGGGCTCGGTGGCAACCACGAGCAGGCTGGCCGGCCCTCGGGCTCGGCATCCCGCCAGCAGCGCTCGCGCCGCAGGAGACGGACCGCTTCGGCCGTGTCGTAGGGCCCGTGGCGTAGGGCCCGTGGCGCAACAGGGAGCCTGAATCCTTTTCACGGCGGCAGACCTCTTATCGGCGTATGTCCACGCCGATCAACAGGAGAATGCCACCGTGCCCACACTCGTCTATCTCGCCATCGGGGCGGTCGCCGTCTGCGGCTGCCTCTTCTTCTTCACGCGAGCACGCTCCCGTGACTGAGACGTCCACCTGGCCCACCGAGCGGGTCGTCAGCGCCGCCCAAAAGGGCGACCCGCGTGCGATCGCCTCACTGGTGCGCGGGTCGCACGCGCATGTGCAGCGGTTCGCACACACGCTCTGCTCAACGCCCGAGGATGCGGAGGACGCCGCGCAGGAGGCGTTGATCGTCCTCTACCGGAGGATCGGGACGTTGCGTGCCACTGCGGCGCTGGCGTCGTGGATCTTTCAGATCGTGCGTCACGAGTGCATCCGCAGATCCCTGATCGCATTTCGCGGCCCGGTGCCCCCCGTTGCTACCGAGTCCTCCGCCGAAGACGCCGCCCTTGCCCGCCTGGAGCTGGAGCGGATCGTCGGCTCGATCGCGGAGCTTCCCCCCGACCAGCGCGCCGTCCTCATCCTGCGCGACATCCAGGGGCTATCAGGGGCGGTCACCGCTCATACGCTGGGGCTCAGCCGCGCCGCGATGAAGTCACGCCTGCACCGCGGGCGTGAGACGCTCCGCTCGCAACTCGGCGTGCCCGAGCAGATCGCCAGCCAAGGAGGTGCCGGCAATGCCCAGCCATGATCGCGGCATACTCGCCAGCGCCTCGATCGCTCGTCACCTCGCGCGTGGCGCGATCGGATTTGGTCTGATCGGTTTGGGCCTCGCGCTGACGTCGAGCGTGGGTCCCATCGCGCTGCTGCTCGCACCGCCCGGCATGGTCGCGTTGCGCGGCTGCCCCACCTGCTGGATCGCCGGGCTGATCCAGACGATCTCCGCCAGCCGCCTGCAGCGTAGCTGCGGCGACACCGGCTGCACGCTGCGTCGAGCCCCCACGCCTACAGCCACCGCCTACCCGCCGCGGGCCGAGACCTCGCCGCCCCACGGTCCTCCTGGTGATGCCACGCGGCCGGATCGAGCTGCTCAGCCGAAAGCGACGCAGCTGACCGCAAACCGGGCGCGGCAGCTCTCGCCGGGGGCAAGCAGGCGCAGGTGGTCGCCGCTGCGCAGCGCGTTGGCGGGCGCGGTCATCGGCTCGAAGCAGATGAACTCGCCGGGGCGCGGAGCGTAGACCTGCGCGCAGGGGTAGCCCTCGAGCAGCTCCAGCTCGAGCCGCCGTCCCGCGGCCTCGACGGTAAAGCGAGCGTGCGCGGGCACCGCGTCGAAGCCGTCGTCGAACTCGCGCTCGGCTAGTTCGAACGCCTGGCTGGGTAGCTCCTCGCCGGGGGCGGTCGGGATCTGGTGGTCGTCGAGCACGAGGGTGCGCATCGCCGGCAGCTCCACCCGCCAGCGCTCACGGGGTGTACCCGGTAGGGAGAGGTAGGGATGAAAGCCGAACGCCACCGGCACGGTGTCCTGCCCGCACGCGTGCACTGTCACCGCGATCTCCAGGCGTCCACCCTGCAGGCTGGCCTCGTAGCGGAGGTCGTGGCGGAACGGGAACACCTCGAACAGCTCGCCGCGTGCCTCGCTCCAGCTGAGCAGCGCGGCGAGCGACCTGGCCTCGGCGCCAACTGGCGCGTCGGTTGGCGCCTGCGACTCGCCGTCACCCGGCGCCGCCCCAGTCACAGCCCGCTGGTCGCGTTCGGGCGCCGTGGTCAACTCCCATGCCATCCGCCCGCCGATCACACCGTGGATCGGCAGGCCCCGGTTGTCGAGCGCTACGCGCGTGGTGTCATGCGGCACCGTCACACTACCCCCGGCGACCGTGTAATCAAAGGCCGCCAGCCGGTTGGCCCACGGGTAGAGCAGCGGTATGCCCATCGTCTTGCCGAGCTCGACATACGCCTCCACGCCGCGGTTCTGCGCCAGCAACTCCTCGCCACGGTGGCGCAGCGAGCTGCACAGCATCCCCGCGCCCGACAGGAACGTCGCTTCCAGCTGCGCCTGCTCGTCGCGCAGCGTCACCGCTGTGGATTCGACCGCGCTCATCGGCCTCGCCCGCAACCGCTGCCACTCCGCTCAGCTCCCGCGGCGCTCATGCGTACCGCGGCTCCTCGCGCCCGGGGAACAGCTCGGGCAGGCCACCGCTCACCCGGTCGGGGAAGCGCGGCGGGCGCTTCTCCAGGAACGAGGTGATCCCCTCGCGCGCATCCTCGGAGCGCCCGCGCGCGAACATCGCGCGCGAGTCGGCGCGGTGGGCCTCCATCGGGTGGGCGGCGCCCAGCCCGCTCCACAGCAGCCGCCGCGCGAGCGCCACCGATACCGGCGCAGTGTTCTGCGCGATCTCCCGCGCCAGCTCGTGTGCCACGCCGAGCAGCTCGTCCTCTGGGTGCACGCTGCGCACCAAACCGCCGGCGAGCGCCTCCTGGGCGGTGAACACGCGCCCGCTCGCGACCCACTCCATCGCCTGGCTGATCCCCACGATGCGGGGCAGAAACCAGCTCGAGCACGCCTCGGGCACGATCCCCCGGCGCGTGAAGACGAAGCCGATGCGCGCACTATCGGCCGCCAGGCGGATGTCCATCGGCAGCGTCATCGTGATCCCCACGCCGACCGCCGGCCCGTTGATCGCCGCGATCACCGGCTTGGTCATCTCGAAGATCCGCAACACCACGCGGCCACCGCCGTCGCGGGGGATCTCCCCCTCCGGGTGCTCGCCGTAGTCGAACGTGGCGCCGCCCTCGCCGAGGTCCATGCCGGCGCAGAAGCCGCGACCGGCCCCGGTGACGATGACCGCGCGGACCTCGTCGTCGCGGTCGGCGCGCTCGAACGCCTCGATCAGCTCGGCGCCCATCGCTCCGGTGAACGCGTTCAGGCGCTCAGGCCGGTGCAGCGTGATCGTCAACACACCGTCCGCCACCTCGTAGCCGATGGTCTCGAGCTCCATGGTGCTCCTCCCGATTGTTTTGTCCGGGCGCACAGCCTATCCGCCCCGACCGGCGCACAGCCCTATCCGCCCCAACCGCGACTTCCCGGCCGATCGCCGGTAGATAATCACCGTCGAGATGGGAGAGGTCGGTCGATGCCTGCGCAGGTGGAGCGGCGCGCTCAGCGCACCGCTGGTTGCTTGCGCGCTGGCGTCGAGCGCCCACGCGGTGACGATCTCGCCCCTCCCCGGGAGTCCAGACGCATCCCCGCACACCCAGATCAGCTTCCTCAGCGTTCCCGCCGGCGAGATCCACCAGATCTCAGTCGTGGGCTCGCGCAGCGGCTCCCACCGCGGGCAGCTGCACGGCTACGACAGCGCACCGGGAGCGAGCTTCATCCCCGACCGGGGGTTCGACGAAGGCGAGAGCGTACGCGTGAGCGCGCTGGTGGGCCCCACCGGGCACCAGCAGCGCGTCGGCAGCAGCTTCACGATCGCGCAGCTCGCGCACTACCGCTTCACGCCGATGTCCACCAAGGCTCCCCCGGCAAAGCCGGGGGTGGTGCAGAGCTTCGTCTCCCAGCCGGGCCTGATGCCGCCGACGGTGTCGGTCATCACCGACACGCCGCCCGCCTCCGCGGACGATGTGTTCATCGCCGCCAACGGCAGCTATCCACAGCGGGGCCCGATGATCTTCAACCGGGCCGGGCAGCTGGTGTGGTTCAAGCCGATTCCCCCCGGCAAAGCGGCGATGGACCTCCAGGTCGAGCGCTACGAGGGCGCGCCGGCGCTGGTGTGGTGGCAGGGCTACATCGGACTCGGCGTCGGCTTCGGCAGCGACGAAATCTACGGTCAGAACTATCGGCGAATCGCTTCGGTGAACGCCGGCAACGGCTACCAGGCCGACCTCCACGACATCCAGATCACGCCATCGGGCGCGGCCTTCATCACCGCCTACTCGATCGTCGAGGCAAACCTCTCCTCCGCCGGGGGCGCCACGAAGGGTGCGCTGCAGGACGCGATCGTGCAGGAGGTCGACATCAAGACCGGGCTGGTGATGTTCGAGTGGCACGCCTACGGACACGTCGCGCTCGATGACTCCTACTGGCCGCGCCCCGCCTCGCCGGCGACCCCGTGGGACTATTTCCACGTCAACTCGATCTCGCCCGACCCCTGGGGCGATGGCAACTTCCTGATCTCGGCGCGCAACACCTGGGCGGGGTATGAGATCGATCACGACACCGGCCAGGTGTTGTGGCGGCTGGGTGGGCGCTACTCGAGCTTCAAGATGGACCCCGGCACGGTGACGGCGTGGCAGCACGACATCAGCTGGCAGCCCGACCACACCCTGACGCTGTTCGACAACGGCGACTCCCCGCAGGAGCACAAACAGACGCGCATCGTCCATGAGCGCATCGACTGGAGCGACCGCACCGTGCAGCTGATCTCCGAGGCGGTGCACACCCCGTCGCTGCTGGCCAACAGCCAGGGCAACGACCAGCTACTGGCGAACGGCAACTCGTTCGTCGGTTGGGGCGCCCTGCCATACATGAGCGAATTCAGCCCTGCGGGCAAGCTGGTGTTCGACGCCCGGATCGCAGCGCCGGGGTCCTCCTACCGTGCGTTCACCTACCCGTGGACCGGCACCCCGGCCGCGCCGCCGGCGCTCGCGCTGCGGAGCACCAGCGCAGAAGCGCTCACCGCGTACGCCAGCTGGAACGGCGCAACCGGGGTGAGTGCCTGGCAGCTGCTCGCCGGACCCAGCCCGACGCAGCTCGCCGTGATCGCGACAGCGCCGAGCTCCGGCTTCGAGACCGCGATCGCGGCCAATAGCCCACAGCCCTACTTCGCCGTCGCCGCGCTCAACGCGGCCGGTCAGACGCTCGCGACTTCGGCCGCGACCCACCGCTAGAAACCCCCCGACCACTTCACAAAATGAAGGGTTTGGGCTCCAAAACAAAACATCCAACCGCGCCCGACCACTTCACAAAGTAAAGGGTTTGAGCTTCAAAATAAAGCACTCAAACGCGGCGCTCAGCTTCTAGGCGAGCGCGGGACGGCGCGTCTCTGGCGCGTCTGTGCGTGGCGCGTCTGTGCGTGGCGCCTCCGCGTGCGGCGTCTCCATGTGCGGCGCCTCTGTGTGCGGCGCCTCCGTGTGCGGCGCCTCAGCATGTCGCGTCCCGCCACGCCGGCCGGTGACGATCACGCGTCCGCCGCGGGCCGGCACCAGCGTGATGTGATGGACCTTCACCCGCTCGCTGCGAGTGCTGGGGACACGCAACGACACCCGCTGCAGCACCGTGCGCACGATCGCGCGCATCTCCATCATCGCGAAGCTGGCCCCCACGCAGCGGCGCGCGCCACCGCCGAAGGGGATGAACGTGTAGGGATGGGATGCCCGCCCACCCGCGCTCTCCTCCAGGAAGCGCTCGGGGCGGAACGTGCCGGCGTCGGCGAAGGCATCGGAGTGCTGCACGATTTCGATCGAGGGCATCACCGTCGCCCCCGCCGGCAGCAGCCAGCCGGCGACTTCGGCGGGCGCCGAGAGCTTGCGCCAGACAGCGTCGATCACCGGGCGCACACGCAGCGTCTCGTTGAGCACCGCGTCTAGGTAGCGCTCGTCTGAGCCGTCATCCAACTCACGCTGCAGGCGCAGGTGCGCGGCCGGATGGCGCAGCAGTCGCTCGAAGCACCACGCCAGCGCGGTCGTCGTCGTCTCGTGGCCGGCGACCAGCAGCGTGATCAGGTGGTCGCGCAGCTCTTCGTCGCTGAGCCCCTCCCCGTACTCGTCGCGCGCCCCGAGCAACAGCGTCAGCACGTCGTCGCGATGAGTCGAACCCGCCCGCCCAGCGGCGCGATGGGCGGCGATCTCCTCATACAGCAGCCTGTCCACCTCGGGCATCAGCCGCAGCGTCGAGAGGCGTTTCACCGCCGGGTGGTCGATCAGGTGGGGGTAGGCCCACACGATCCACATCTCCACGACCCCCACCTGCGTGATCTTGCGCAGCAGCGTGCGCAGGCGCTCCATCCGCCGCTCGTCGCTGACGCCCACCACAGTGCGCAGGATCACCTCCAGCGTAATCGCCTGCATGCGCGGGCGGATCGGGAACTCCTTGCCCACCGACCAGCGATCGACCTCGGCCGCCGCGATCTCCGCGACCCGCTCGCCGTAGGTGCGCACCGCCTCGCCGTGGAACGGTGGGCTCACTAGCCGCCGGTGGCGGATGTGGCGCTCGCCGTCGAGTGTGAGCAGCGAGTGCTTGCCCACGATCGGGCCCATCACCGCGTTGGCCTCGCCGGCGCGCATCACCTCGCGGTCGCCGGTGAACACCTCCCGGATCGTCTCCGGCTGCGTGAGCACCACCACGTCGCCGATGCCCAGCGGGCGCAGCGTGAAGGTGGGACCGTAACGCCGCTTGCAGTAGCGCGAGAGCGCCCCCGGGTAGACCGCCCACAGAGCGGACTGCGCAAGGCGCGGCAGCCGCGTGCCGGGGGGCAGGCTCGGCTGGCGCGTCGTCGTGGTGCTCGCCTCGACAGCCATCGCAAACATCTTGGCAGACCTACCCCACCAGCTCCAGCAGCGGCTCGCACAGCGCCGGCGGCGCGACGAGGATGCCCCAGGGGAGATCCTCGCGCTCGGGCAGCTCGACCACGCGCAGGCCCACCGCTTCGCACAGCAGCGTCCCCGCGGCGATGTCCCACGGTTTGACGGTGCGCTCGAAATAGGCGTCGTAGCGACCCGCCGCGGTCCACGCGAGGTCGAGCGCGGCGCTGCCGAAGCGGCGGATGTCGCGCACGCGCGGGATCACGCTCACGAGCACCTGTGCCTGCGCGGCGCGCACGCGCGCGTCGTAGGCGAAGCCGGTCGCGACCATCGCGCTCGCCAGGTCGCTTGCGCGCGGGCGCAACGCGTGCGCGTCCCCCAGCTCAATCGTGCCCTCCGGCCCCGCGAGCGTTGCGCGGGCGTCCCCTGACTCGGCTATCCCCGCCGATTCCGTCGTGAGCGTTGCGCGGGCGTTCCCCGATTCGGCCATCCCCGCCAATCCCGTCGTGAGTGTCGGGCGGGAGCCTCGCGCCGCGCTGAACAGCTGCTGGCGACTCGGGTCGTGGATCGCACCCGCGAGGATCGTCCCCTGCGCGTCGCGCACCGCCACGCTCACACACCACTGCGGAAGCCCGAACAGGAAGTTGACGGTGCCGTCGAGCGGATCCACCACCCAGCTCAGCCCACTCGTGCCCTCGACGTGGTCGCCCTCCTCCCCCACGAAGCCGTCGTGCGGACGCAGCCCGGCGAGCAGCTCGCGGATCCCCCGCTCGGAGGCGAGATCGGCCTCGCTCACCAGATCGGTGGGGGTGCTCTTGCTGCTCACCTCCCGCTCGGCGCCGGCACGCACACGCTCGGCCAGCAACGCGCCCCCATGCCGCGCCGCCCTGATCGCGACCTCCAGCAACTCCTCGCTCACGAGAACCCGGGCGGGCGGTGCTGCTCCCACGGGCGCTCGGCCTCGACCTGGCCGGCGAGCGAGAGCAGCGTGGCCTCGTCGTCGGGCCGGCCCACCAGCTGCACGGCGAGCGGGAGATGCTCGGCGTCCTCGGTGAAGCCCGTGGGGATCGAGACCGCCGGCTGACCGGTGGCGTTCCAGGTGCCGAGGAACGGGATCAGCCGCGTGCCGCCGAACATCGTCTGCAGCATCCCGCGCCCCTCGAACTCGCCGATCCGCAGGGCGGGGCGCGCGGTGCAGGGCAGCAGCAGCGCGTCGCAGTCGGCAAGCACCCTCCCCACGCGCGCGTTCAGCGTCGCTTCAGAGGCGATCGCGCGCGAAATCCCCGCTTCGCCGACCAGCTCGCCGGCACGCACGATGTGGCGGCTGCGACGCTCCATCCGCTCGACGTGGCCGATGTCAGTCGCCGACTCGTAGGCGCCGCGCAGGTAGCGCGCAACCAGGTGAGGGCCAAGCCACGCGGGGTAGTCGGGGTCGCGCTCGATCAGCTCGTGACCGAGTGAGCGCAGCAACTCGACGGCCTGCGAGTGCGCGCGAAGCACGCGCGCGTCGATCGGCTGCGGCAGGATCGGCTTGGTCGAGAAGGCGATCCGCAGGGGATCAGGTGCCCGCCCACCCGCCCCCCTACCCCGCGCGGCGGCCTCGCCGAAGCTGCCCTGCACGGGGGGCGTCTGCGCAGTGAGGTCGAGGAACAACGCGGCGTCGCGGACGTTGCGTGCGATCGGCCCGTACACGGCCAGACCGTGCCACCCATACAGCTGCTCGGTGTGGGGAGCGAGCGAGATGCGGTGGCGCTGGGGCTTGATCCCGAACAGCCCGCAGAAGCTAGAGGGAATGCGGATCGAGCCGAGACCGTCGGAGCCGAGCGCGGCGCCTACCAAACCGGCGGCAACCGCCGCGCCCGAGCCGCCGGAGGAGCCGCCGGGCGTGTGCTCGAGGTTCCACGGGTTGCGCGTGATACCGAACGTGGGCGTCTCGGTGAACGGCCACAGCGTCAGCTCGGGCACGTTGGTCTTGCCAAGCACGATCGCACCGGCCTCGCGCAGACGGCGCACGACCTCCTGATCGGCGCTCGCGACCTTCTCGGCCGCGCGCGTGCCGAACGAGGTGACGTCCCCGACCACGTCGGTGTCGTCCTTGATCGCGATCGGCACCCCCAGCAGCGGCCGCGCCCCACCTGCGCCCCGCCGCGCGTCGGCCTGGTCGGCTTCGAGCAGCGCGCGTTCGGCGAACACCGTCTTGTAGGCGTTCAGCTGCTTGTCATAACGCTCGATCCGATCGAGGTACAGCTGAACCAGCTCCCGCGAGGAGACCTCCCCCGCGGCGATCAGCTCCGCCTGGCGGGCGATCCCGGCGAAGGCGAGGTCGGCGGCGTCCATCGATGCATCCTGACAGAAGGAGAGGGCCCCGGCTCCCTGGCCCGCCGCTGCTACGCCACCCTCTAGACGGGCGTGATCGGGTTGTGCCGCGCCGGCCACTCGCGGCGGCGCTCGACCGCCAGCGAGAAGCGGCGGACCAGCTCGCCGCGCAGGTCCTCGGGCTCGATCACCGCGTCCACGACCATTTCCGAGGCGAGGTGCAGGATGTCGATGTCGGCGGCGTACTCCGCACGCAACCGCTCGGTCTCGGCGGCGCGCTCGCCCTCGTCGGCGATCGCCTGCAGCTGGTTGTAGTAGACGGCGTTGATCGCCGCCTGCGGGCCCATCACCGCGATCGAGGCACTGGGCAGCGCGAGACAGCAGTCGGGGTCGAAGGCCGGCCCCGCCATCGCGTACAGCCCGGCGCCGTAGGCCTTGCGCACGACCACCGAGATCTTCGGCACGGTGGCTTCGCTGACGGCGCTGATCATCTTCGCCCCGTGGCGGATGATCCCCTGGCGCTCGACCTGCGTGCCGATCATGAAGCCGGGCACGTCGGCGAGGAACAAGAGCGGCACATTGAAGGCATTGCAGGTCCAGATGAAACGGGCGGCCTTGTCGGCGGAGTCGACGAACAGCACGCCGCCCTTCACCTTCGGCTGGTTGGCGACGATCCCGACGGGCCGGCCATCGAGCCGCGCGAAGCCGACGATCAGCTCCTTCGCCCAACGCGCGTGGATCTCCATGAAGGAGCCGGCGTCGAGCAGCGCGTCGAGCAGCAGCTTCATGTCGAAAGGCTTGTTCTCATCAGCGGGGATCAGCTCGCCGATCGGGGTGTGGGAGGCCGGGGCGAGCGGTTGGGCGGCGAGCGAGGTGGCGCTCTCGGTGTTGGGAGGGGAGGAGGAGGGGCTGTTTGCGGCAGACCCGGCGGGGTCGAGCGAGGCTGGGGCCTGCTCGCCGGGCACAGGCGAGGGTGGGAGCGGCCCGCTGCGCCCGTGCGAGGGCGAGGCCTGCTCGCCGGACACAGGCGAGGGTGGGAGCAGCCCACTGCGCCCGTGCATGGGCGGGGCCTGCTCGAAGTTGCCCGGCAAGTAGGAGAGGTAGCGCACTGCGGCGTCGATCCCCTCCGCGTCGCTGGCCACCAGCACGTGCCCGCAGCCGCTCACGCCGGTGTGCATCCGCGCGCCGCCCATCTCCTCGAGCGTGACGTCCTCGCCGATCACCATCTGCGCCATCCGTGGCGAGCCGAGGTACATCGAGGCGTTGCCGTCGCGCATGATCACGATGTCGCAAAACGCCGGGATGTAGGCGCCGCCGGCGGCGGAGGGGCCGAACAGCACGCACACCTGCGGCACGAGGCCGGAGAGCTTCACCTGGTTGTGGAAGATCCTCCCCGCCCCCCTGCGCCCGGGGAACATCTGCACCTGCTCGGTAATCCGCGCCCCCGCGGAGTCCACCAAGTACACCATCGGCACGCGCAGCTCCAGCGCCCGCTCCTGCACGCGCAGGATCTTCTCGACCGTCTTCGGGCCCCACGAGCCGGCCTTCACGGTCGGGTCGTTGGCCATCAGCGCGACGGGGCGCCCGCCGATCCGTCCGAGGCCGGTCACCACGCCGTCCGCCCCCAACCCATCCTCCTGCCAGTTGGCCAGCAGCGCCTCCTCGGCGAACGTGCCCGGGTCGAGCAGCCGCGCCACGCGCTCGCGCACCGGCAGCTTGCCCTGCTCCCTGGACTTCTCGTGGTGGCGCTCGGGGCCGCCCTGCAGGGCGCGCTTCCTCGCGCCGCTCAGGGCGCTCACGGACGCGGCAGTCCCCGATACCTGTGACGGCGGCGGCGCCCCCGTTCCAGGTTGCGTTCGTGTCGTGCCTGCTGCCTGGCTTCGACCAGCTCGAGGTCCGACGCCGGCCCGAACAGGTGCCACGCGTCGCGCACGACCGGGATCAGCGTCACGCCGATCACCCACCCCGGCCAGAAGCTCCCGGCCGGTCCGCTAGCCACCAGATGCCCACGCTCAGCAGCGACACACCGAGCGAGCCGCCCGCCTCTTGCACCAGGCGGCGGCGTAGGTGCGACTTGCGCTTGACCAGCGCTAGCTTCACCGAGGTCGAGCTGACCGGCAGGTCGGCCCGCAGCACGTCGAGGTCGGCGCGCGTGGAGGCTTTGTACGCCTCGCCGACGCGATCCTCCAGCTCCTCGGAGGTCAGCCGCCCCGCGCCCGCGTGCTCGCGCAGCTCATCGATCAGCTGCTCACGCTCATCATCCGCGACACGCAACTTCGCCAGGTCGCTCATACCGAGAGGTTAGAGCCTATCCTTGTGGGGTGTGACTCGGGGCGCCCTAGAGCGCCGGATTGGGCTCGGGCTCCGCGCCGGCGTAGGTGTAGAAGCCCATCCCCGACTTGCGCCCCAACCAGCCAGCGGAGAGCATCTTGCGCAGCGTCGGCGGGGCAGCGAAGCGCCGTTCGCTGAACTCCTCCAGCAGCACGTCGCAGATCGCCCCCAGCGTGTCCAGGCCGACGAAGTCGGAGAGCAGCAGCGGCCCCATCGGGTGGCCGGCGCCGGCCTTCATCGCGGCGTCGATCTCGACCACCGAGCCAACCTGCTCTTCCAGGGCGCGCATCGCGTCGAGCATGTAGGGCACCAGCAGGCGGTTGACGATGAACCCCGCTTTGTCGCGCGTGGGGATCGCCAGCTTGCCCTCCGAGCCGATGAACTCGAGCGCCGTGTCAAGCGTCTTCTGGGAGGTCGTCACGCAGCGCACGACCTCGACCAGCTGCATTACCTGCGCCGGATTGAAGTAGTGCAGCCCGACAAACTGCACCGCACGCGAGGTGGCGGCCGCCTGGTCGATCACCGCCAGCGAGGAGGTGTTGGTCGCAAAGATCGCCTGTGGCTTGACGATCGAGTCGACCTCGCGCCACATCTCGAGCTTCAGCGGCAGGCTCTCGGTAATCGCCTCGATCACGAGATCGCAGTCGGCCAGGTCGCCGTAGTCCACCGTGCCATGGATGCGCCCCCGCACGGCGTCGGCGTCAGCCTGCGAGCTCTTGCCCTTCTCAACCGCGCGCGCCAGCTGCTTCTCGATCTTGCCGATCCCCTTCGCGAGCGTCGCCTCGTCCACCTCGCGCAGCACCACCTCGTAGCCGGCCTGCGCGGCCACCTGGGCGATGCCGTGGCCCATCAGCCCTGCTCCGAGCACGCCCGCCTTCTCGATCTGCGCCATCGTCATCAACCTCCGCTCGCTCGCTCCAATTGTGAAGGAGCGGGAGCCTACCGGGAAGGGTCGGGTGCGAGTAAAGCACCCGGCGACCAGGCGCACATGGGGATCTCTCTCGGTGACCAGACTTTGGCTCCCGCAGGATAGGCAGCTCGTACGTGGCCTGGGTCTCCCGGACACGCCGCGAAAGTCAAACGTTTTTTGCCAAACATTGGGAAGGTTTGGCCAGCTTTGGAGTCTCCTTCGGATAAAGCCCCGACCAGAGGAGGCATCTTTATGCCCAGCCGAAGGCACTTCTCAACCACGATCGCCACTGCGCTTGCCTGCGTGGCGCTCACTCCGGGGGCGGCCTCAGCGTTCGACCACCCCTTCATCGGACAGTTCCACTCGATCACCTCGATCGCCAGCACCGTGCCGGCCAACGGGGACGTGAATCCCTATGGGATCGTCACCGTTCCCGGCAGCACCGGCGCGCTGGTGCGCGGGAATACGCTCGTCAGCAACTTCAACAACGAAGAAAACCTCCAGGGAACCGGCACGACGATCGTGCAGATCACACCCGCGGGGGCGCTCTCCGTCTTCGCCAAGATCAAGCCCTCGGCGCTCCCCGGCCCCTGCCCCGGCGGCGTGGGCCTGACGACCGCGCTCGCGATCCTGCCGGGCGGGTATGTGGTCGTCGGCAGCCTGCCCACCAGCAACGGCCAGGCGGCCACCGCGGAAGCGGGCTGTCTGATCGTGCTCGACAACTGGGGTCGCGTGGTGCAGACGATCTCCGGTCCTCCGATCAACGGCCCCTGGGATATGACGGAGGTCAACCAGGGCTACGGCGCCACGCTGTTCGTCACCAACGTGCTCAACGGCACGGTCGCCTCGGGCGAAACCCCCACCGACCAGGGCACCGTGGTGCGCATCCGCGTACAGCCCCGCTTTCACCGCGGATTGCGGGTGACGAGCGAGGAAGTGATCGCCGAAGGCTTCCCCGAGCGCACCGACCCCGCCGCGCTCGTGGTGGGCCCCACAGGAGTGGGGCTGGGTGAGGAAGGCACGCTGTACGTCGCCGACACCCAGGACAGCCGGATCGCCGCGGTCCCCGGCGCGCTCTACCGCCAGACTCCGCAGGGCGAAGGCGGGATCACGGTGGCCACCGGCGGCTACCTGAACAGCCCGCTGGGACTCACGATCACCCCCAACGACGACATCCTCACCGCCAACGGCGGGGACGGCAACCTCGTCGAGACCACGCCGGTGGGGGCCGAGTTCCAGCCCTTCGACACCGGCGCCGGCGGGGGCGGGCTGTTCGGACTCACCGTCGCACCCCACAACCAGGGCGTGCTGTTCGTCAACGACACCAATAACACGCTCGAACTGCTGCACTGAGCGGAGGGCTCGCGGCTGGGCGGGCCTTCATCGGTCCGCCCAGCCGTCGTGGGTCGCGTCTTTGTTTTGAGCACGACATGTGCGCGTGTGTGCGCGCTCGCGCGGCGGGGTCTTTTCGAAGGACGCTTGCCGCGCGCCCCACCGGCTCGGAGTACGCTTCCAGGCATGCCCACCGAACAGGACTTCGACCTCTCCGCCGCCGGTCTGCGCGCGGACGGTACCGACCTTCGGATCTCCGTCGAGGTGCTGGCGAGCAAGCTGGAGGAGTCGCTGCCGGGACGCATCCACGTCGAGCGCCGCGGCGGGGGCCTGCTCGGCCGGGGCGAGAAGCACGTGCGCCTCGTACGGGTCGAGCTCGGCGGCAACTGCTACCAGCTGACGGTCGAGGGCGACCGCGTGGAGGGCTTCCGCGAACGCCAGGTGGGAGGCATCTCAATCAAGCGCGAGGCACTCGACCCCAGCGCGTGGGTGACGGCGCTGACCGGCGATCTGCAAGCGGAGGCCGAGCGCAGCACCGAGGCGCGCGCGGCGCTCGAGAGGCTGCTGGGTTGATGGCGCGACGGCGCGGCACCGGGGCGGGCAGGGCACTCGAGAGGCCGGTGGGCTGAGATGGCACGGCGACGGGGCACCGGGGCAGAGGGAGCCGAAGGCGAAGAAGTGGACGGAACCGACGGCGGCGAAATGGCCGACCCGGGCGCCACGGCCGCGGAGCAGCAGGAGTCGCTGGAGCGGATCGAACGAGGCGGGATCACGGTCGCGGCCGAGCGGCGCTTGAGCGAGCTACGCGAGCAGGGCGGCCTCTTCACCTCCGACCTCTCCGTCAACGGCTGGGCGCTCGCCCACCAGCTGGGGCTGCGACCGCTCTCGCAGGTGATGGGCAGCTCGATCTACCAGATGGGCTATCAGTCTTCGTGGGGTCAGATGGAAGGCGGCTATGACCCTACCGGCGCCAACATGTTCGAGCTCAACATGCTCTCGCAAGCGCTCAACGAGGTGCGCACACGCGCGCTCGGGCGGCTGGCTGAGGAGGCCATGCACGTGGGTGCCGACGCGGTGGTGGAAGTGGACACCCGCGCCGGCGAAAGCAGCTTGGAAACAGGATCGGCGTCGCTCGAACACACCGTCTTCGGCACGGCCGTCAAGCGCGAGAGCGCGCGGCCCGACGCCGACGCGCGGAAGGGCGACGGCGGGGAGCACGCGAGCAGGCAGCGCAGAAGCGGGCCACACAGAGGCGGGCGGCCCGTGCTCACCGAGCTGTCGGTCGCCGACTTCTCAAAGCTAGTGCGAGGTGGCTTCGAGCCACTCGGGATTGTTGCATGGAGCTCGGTGTTCTTCGCCAGCTACGCCTACGGTCAGGGGATGATGGGCGGAGGGATCACGGGCGGCGGCTTGATGATGGGCGGGATGCAGAACTTCGAGTTGCGCGCATTCACGCAAGCCTTCTACAACGCGCGCGAGAGCGTGATGGCCGAGCTGAGCGCGCAGGCCTCCGCGATCGGCGCGTCGGGAATCGTCGGCGTGCGGATCGGCCACCGCGCGGTGCGCCACGAGATACAGGGGATGAACGGCAAACTCGGCGGCCTGATGGTGACGTTCAACGCGATCGGCACCGCGATTCGCCAAGTCGGCGAGCCCACCCTCTACCCGCCCGAGACGACGATCGACCTGACAGCTTGAGCAGCGCTCGAAGCGACAACCACAGCCCCCCTCCCCCTCCTCCTTTTCCCCTCCCCACACCGACCTGACATCTCAACACGAGCCCCCGGGAGCCCCAAACGAATGAGTGACAGCGAGCAGCAGACAGAGACCTACGACCCGTCCTCACTTGAGGGCGTCCCCGAGGCCGGCCGCGCCCGCCTGCAGCAGAACCGCGCGGGCCTGTTCACCTCCGACCTCAGCGTCAACGAGTTCCTGCTGATCAAGCAGGCCGGTTTCGACCCCGTCGGCCTCGTGGTGGGCAGCTCGATCTACCACATCGGCATCCAGATGGCCGGTTGGAAGAAAAGCCAGGAGTTGACGGTGCTCTCGCAGGCGATGTACAGCGCGCGCCAGCTCGCCATGACGCGTATGGAGGAGGAGGCCGACCAGCTTGGCGCGGACGGTGTCGTCGGCGTGCGCCTTGACATCGGGCGCTACGAGTGGGGCCAGGACATGGCCGAGTTCATCGCGATTGGCACCGCCGTCAAGCACCGCTCGGGCGAGATGCACCGCGCCCCCAACGGCCGCCCCTTCACCAGCGATCTCTCCGGCCAGGACTTCTGGACACTGCTGCGCACCGGGCACCGACCCGTCGGGATGGTGATGGGCAGCTGCGTCTATCACGTCGCCCACCGCGGGATGCTCCAGTCGATGGCCCAGACCGGGCGTAATGTTGAGCTGCCCAACTTCACCCAGGCGCTGTACGACGCGCGCGAGCTGGCGATGGAGCGGATGCAGACCGAGGCGCAGGCGCTCACCGCGGAGGGGATTGTCGGTGTGAAACTGAACGAGACCAGCCACGGCTGGGGCAGCCACACGATCGAGTTCTTCGCGCTCGGCACGGCGATCGTGCCACGCGAGGGCCACGACGAGGCGATCGAGCCGCCCACGCCGGTGCTGGACCTCAGCTAGGGAGCACCCCGGCGCCGTGGCCTTTACATCTTTAACTAACCCAAACCCTTCACAAAATGAAGTGGTTGTAGGCCGAAAAAAGAACACTGAAACGGAGCCACAATGAGCATCGTCATCACCGAAGACCGCGACGCCGTCCGCCACGTGATCCTCAACCGCCCGGAGAAGCGCAACGCGATGAGCCAGGAGCTGCTGCGTACGCTCGCCGCGGCGCTGCGCGAGGCCGCCGCCGAGGAGTCAGTCCACTGCGTGGTGCTGCGCGGTGAGGGGCCCGTCTTCTCCGCCGGCGTTGACCTCGTCGAGCTGGCCGCCTCCGCGAACACGCCCGGCCGCCTGCGCCCGTTCCGCGAGACCTTCCTGGAGTGCGCCAACCTCTGCGAAGAGATGGCCAAGCCGGTGATCTGCCAGATCCACCGCACCTGCGTGGGCGGTGCGCTGGAGGTTGCGCTCGGCTGCGACCTGCGCGTCGCCTCCGACGACGCCAAGCTCAGCCTGCCCGAGGTGAAGTTCGGGATCATCCCCGACGTCGGCGGCTCCACCCGCCTGCCGGCGGTCGTCGGCCTCGGCCGCGCCAAGGAGCTGATCATGACCGCCCGCACGATCGACGCCACCGAGGCCGAGCGGATCGGCCTGATCAACCGCGTCGTCGCCCCCGAGCAGCTCGATGGTGCCGTCGAGGCGCTGGTCGAGGAGCTGCTCGCCAACTCGCATGTCGCGGTCGGCCGCGCCAAGCGCGTGATCGACGCTTCGGCCCGCCCGGCCCTCGCCGCGACACTTGAGATGGAGGTCTCCGTCCAGGAGTACTGCGTGGCGGCGATGCGCGAGAGCGCACGGGCGGCACAGGCCGACGGCGTTCCCGCGATGGCGGAGTAGCTCACCGCGCCTCAGACCGCCGCGAATCGTCGTTGTGCCGAGGCCCGTGCGATAAAGAATCTTCCTTGTTATCCTTATTCTTCCTATGTCGTTGAACATCAAGGACCCCCAGACCGACAGCCTCGTACGCGAGCTCGCACAGTCCACAGGCGAGACGATCACGCAGGCCGTGGAGGTGGCCGTGACCGAACGCCTTGATCGCTTGCGCGCGGGTCGTCCCTCTCGACATCTGGCCCACGAACTCGACCGGATCGCTCTGCGCTGCGCCGCTCTACCGCTGTTGGACACGCGATCCGACGATGAGATCCTCGGCTACGACGAGCACGGCCTGCCGAGCTGATGGTGCTCGACAGCTCGGCGGTCATCGCGATCCTCTTCGATGAGCCCGAGCGCAGGGCATTCACGCAGGCGATCGAGCGCGACCCGCGCAGGTTGATCTCGGCCGGCAACCTGCTGGAGTGCGCACTTCTCACCGAGGCTCGACGAGGAGAGTCAGCCGGCCGAGAGCTCGATCTCCTGCTGCATCGCGCGGAGGTGCAGACGATCGCAGTGGACGCAGACCAGGTGGAGCTGGCACGATCGGCATGGCGGCGCTTCGGCAAGGGCCGCCACCCAGCCGCGCTCAACTTCGGCGACTGCTTCGCCTACGCCCTGTCGGCGACGACCGGAGAGGCCTTGCTCTTCAAGGGCGATGACTTCCCGCGCACCGATGTCGCAGTCGCTTCCGTCAATCCGCCGGTGGATTGAGCGTCGGTGTGCCGCGGTCTCGGCCTGGCGCCGACTACGCGGGCCAATCCACCTGACCGGCCACCAGCGTGTGGCTGCCAAGGGGCCGGCCGAGGATCTCCTGCGCACGGGCCGCACAGGCGATCAGCGCAGGGAGGTCGATGCCGGTGGAGTAGCCCATCTCGTGCAGCATCGAGACCAGATCCTCGGTGGCGATGTTGCCGGTCGCGCCGGCGGGGACCGGGCAGCCGCCCAGCTCGCCGAAGCTCGACTCGAAGCTCGTGATCCCGGCCTGCAGCGCCGCGAGCGCGTTCGCCAAACCGGCGCCGCGCGTGTTGTGGAAGTGCGCAGTCAGCTCCACGCTCGCGCCGCTCTCGTCTACTCCCGCGCCCGCGCCATCGCCACCGCCCGACCCGAGGCGCTCCCGCGCAAGCACGAAGAACTCTCCTACCTGGCGAGGATTCGCCATCCCCGTGGTGTCGCCAAACCCGATCTCCTGTGCGCCAGCATCGCACAGGCGGGCCGCTATCTCCAGCACCCGCGCGGGGGGAACGTGCCCCTCGTAGGGGCAGCCGAACGAGGTTGAGATCACCCCCTCACAGCGCAGGCCAGCCTCGCGCGCGCGGGCGAGCACCAGCTCCAGGCCAACGAGCGACTCGGCGATCGAGCGGTTGACGTTCTTGCGGTTGTGGGTCTCCGAGGCGGAGAGGAAGACGTTGATCTCGTCGAACGCCGGCCGCTCACGCCGCGCCCCCTCGCGCAGCGCAAGCGCACGGTCGAGGCCTCGCTCGTTGGGGATCAGCACGCTCACCGCGACTCCCGCAGGAATGCTCACGCGCCCCAGCACCTCCTCGGCGTCGGCGAGCTGCGGGATCACGTCGGCCCGCACGAAGCTAGTCACCTCCAGCCGCTCGAGGCCCGTGCGCGCGAGCGCGTCGATCAGCTCGACCTTGCGCTCGGTCGGGATCGTCTCGGGCTCGTTCTGAAAGCCGTCGCGCGGACCGACCTCCCTGATCGAGACCGCTTTCACCACATCGACAGGCCGCCGCTCACGCCGAGCGTCTGGCCGGTCACGTACGAGGCATCGTCGCTGGCGAGGAACGCGATCGCGGCCGCGACCTCCTCGGGCTCGCCGGCGCGCTTCAGCTGCGTGGTGTCGACCATCCCCTGCTTGAGGCGCGTGCCGATCTCTCCCAGCACCTGCGGCGCGGCGTTCAGCAGCGGCGTCTCGATCGGGCCGGGGGCGACGGCGTTGACGCGCACGCGGTAGCGCGCCCCCTCGCGCGCGATCGCCTTCGTGAAGCCGATCACGCCCGCCTTCGCGGCGCTGTAGATCGCCGAGCCCTGCGAGCCCACGCGGCCGGCCTCCGAGGAGACGTTGACGATCGCCCCCGCCCGGCGCTCCTGCATCCCCGGGAGCACCGCGTGGGTGACCGCGATCACCCCGCGCAGGTTTACGCCCAGCACGAAGTCCCACAGGCCGGGGTCGGTCTTGACGAAGAACGAGAAGAGGTCGGTGCCGGCGTTGTTGACCAACACGTCGATCGGCCCCAGCTGCTCCTCGGTGGCGGCCACCGCCGCGGCGATCGAGTCGAGGTCGGTCACGTCCATCGCCAGGCCCACCCCGTCGAGCTCGCCGGCGACCGCCTTCGCCCCGTCCTCGTTGAGATCGCCCACCGCCACGCGTGCGCCCTCGGCCGCCAGCCGTCGCGCGGTCGCGGCCCCGATGCCCGACGCGCCGCCGGTGATTAGTGCGATCTTGCCCTCTAGCCTCATGTGGTCAGGGAGCACAGGGTAGTAGGTGGGCGAGCATCGCCGCGCGCTCAGTGGTCATCGGTGCTCGGCTTGTTCGTGGTGTGGACTCATGGCTGATAAGGTGGCCACATGCGTGAGATGGGAGTCCGCGAGTTGAAGACGACGCTGAGCCAGACGCTGCGAGCGGTCGCTCGCGGTCAGCAGGTACGCGTGACCCTTCGCGGTCGGCCGCTCGCCGACATCGTGCCGGCCGGTGCCTCGACCAAGGACGATCTCCTGCGCGGGCTGGTTGCCGAAGGGCGGCTGGTTGCGCCCGCGCGCGCACGGCCAAGGCGGGCACCGCGACTCGTGAAGGGCAGTCGCAGCGCATCGGCACTGGTGCTGGCCGAACGGGAAGCCGAGCGCTGAACCTCTATCTCGACGCGAGCGCGCTGGTTAAGCGCTATGTCGCTGAGCCCGGCAGCGACACTGTACGCGACGCGATGGACGGCGCCGACGGCTGGTTCATGTGTCGTGTCGGCTTCGTGGAGACCGTCCGCGCCGTTGGCCTGAGCGCAGGCCACGCAGCCGCCAGGACCGTCCACGAAGAGTGGCCCGCGTTCGGAACGATCGAGGTGGACCAGCGCCTGGTCGAGGACGCCGCCAAGCTCGCGACCAAACGCGAGCTGCGCAGCCCGGACGCCCTGCACCTCGCCGCGGCCCTCATGCTCCCCCGAGACGATCTTCTCCTCGCCACCTGGGACCGCCGCCTCCACGCGGCCGCCGGCGTTGAGGGGCTCGCACTCATTCCAGAAAGGCTCGACTGACACGATGCGCACTGCCGCGATCCTGCCCGTCAAGCGCTTCTCTGAGGCCAAGCAGCGCCTCGGCCAGAGCGTGGCCGACCCTCTGCGGCGAGATCTTGCGCGCGCGATGGTCGGGGACGTGCTGAGCGCGCTACGCGACTGTGCCGCGATCGAGCGCACGATCGTCGTTACCTGCGAGGAGTCGGTCGCCGCCGCGGCGCGCTACCTCGGGGCAATCGTCGTGCCGGACGCCGCCGAGGATGGCCAGAGCGCTGCCGTCGCGCTGGGGATCGAGCGGGCCGTGGCGGATGGCTTCGCACGGGCACTGTGCATCCCGGGGGACTGCCCGGCGCTCGACCCGGGCGAGGTGGCAGCGCTGTTGGAGTCTCAGCCTGCCGGCCCGGCCCGGGTCACCGCGCCAGGAACCCTCCCCGCCAGCTCTGCCCGGGTCGCCACGCCAGGTACCTTGCCCGCCAGCCCAGCCGAGGTGGTCGTCGTCCCCGACCGCCACGGCACCGGCACCAACGGGCTGCTGCTCACCCCGCCGGGCGCGATCCCCCCGAGCTTCGGGCCCGACAGCTGCGAGCGCCACATCGGGCTCGCGCGGGAGGCCGGGGTGGCCTGCCGGGTCGAGCGGGTGCCATCGCTGCTGCTCGACATCGACACCGGCGCGGACCTGGCCGCGCTGCGCGAGCGACTGGCCGGCGAGCCGCGAGCCGGCGCACGGCGAACCCGCAAGGTTCTCGGGGTGGCGCCGCGGCCCTCGCGGGCTGCCTGACCCCGCCCCGGGGGAGAGCGTCGGGCGAGGATTTGCGCTCATATACTCGGTCGCCGTGTCCCACCGTGACCCCCCATGCCCCACCAGATAGAGGTCGTCGTCCTCGCCGGCGGCACCGGCGGCGCGAAGCTCGCGCGCGGGATGCAGGATGTGGTGGGGGCCGAGCGTCTAGCGGTGGTGGCGAATCCCGGCGATGACATCGAGATCTACGGCGCCTACGTCTCCCCCGACCCGGACCTGATCTCCTTCTGGCTGGCCGACCTGATCGACGCGCGCGGGTGGGGCTTGGAGGGCGACACCTTCAACGTGATGGACGGCCTGCGGGCCCTCGGGGTCGATCTCTGGTTCAACCTCGGGGACCGCGACCTCGCCTGGTGCGCCGAGCGCGCGCGGCTGCTCGTTGAGGGCCTCTCCCCTACCGCGGCGCTTGGGCGGCTAAACAAGGCAATCGGCGTACGCGCGCGCGTGCTGCCGGCCAGCGACGACCCGGTGCGCACGTGGGTGCGCACGACCGAGGGCTGGCGCTCCTTTCAGGACTTCATGATCCGCATGGGAGCGGCGGGTCTCGTGGAGGGCCTGGAGTTCAGGGGTGCCGAGGAAGCCGTACCGAGCGCTGCGGCACTGGAGGCGATCGCCGGGGCGCGCGCGATCGTGATCGGTCCCTCCAACCCGCTCGCCTCGATCGGCCCAATCCTCGCGATCCCCGGCATCCGTGAGGCGCTGCTCGAGGCCGACGCGCCGCTCGTCGCCGTCAGCCCGATCGTCGGCGGGGCGGTGCTGAAGGGCCCGACGGCCTCGTTCATGGCGTTCGCCGCGCTGGAGTGCAGCGCCCGGGGCGTGGCCGACTTCTATGGCGAGTTGCTCGACGGGATCGTGACCGACGAGCCGGTGGACGATCTCGCGACACTGGATCTCGACACCCGCATGAATGACGCTGCCGCACGCGCGCATGTGGCCGAAAGGACGCTCGCGTTCGCCGACTCGCTCGCGGGGTGAGGGTGGGGTTGAACATGTTTTTTTGGGACCCCAACCCTTCATTTTGTAAAGTGGTTGGAGGCGTTTTGAACGACATCAGCTCCACCACCCCTCCCGAGTGGAGCACGCGGAAGGGCAGCCTCCCCACCTCCGCTTGTCCGACCCAACCGCCGACCACTATGGTTGCGGCGTGACCGATTTGACCCCCGCCCCCGTGTGCATCATCGGCGCCTCCGGCGCGCTCGGCTTCGGGCTGGCACTCCGCCTCGGCCGCGCCGGCGTGCCAATCGCGATCGGCTCCCGCAGCGCCGAGCGCGCCGCCGAGACGGTCGAACGTGCGCAGGCCGCGGTCCCCGAGGGCTCGTTCGCCGGCTACGAGAACGCCGACGCTGTTTCACGCGCGGAGACCGTGATCCTGAGCGTTCCCTTCCGCAACCAGTCGGAGATGCTCAGCAACCTGAAGGGGGCGCTGCATCCCGGGCAACTGCTGATCGACGCCACCGTGCCGCTCGCGGCCGCCCACAGCGGCAAGGCCACGCGGATGCTCGGCGTGTGGCAGGGCTCCGCCGCCCAGCAGGCCGGAGAGATGGTGCCCGAGGGCATGCGCGTCGTCTCCGCCCTGCACACCGTCAGCGCGGCTTCGCTGAGCGACCTCGACCACGAGTTGACCGAGGACGTGCTGGTGTGCGGCGACTCGCGGGCAGACAAGCGCGAGGCAGCCACGCTGATCGAGCGGATCGAGGGGCTGCGTTGCGTGGACTGCGGGCGCCTGGAGATGGCCCGCATCACCGAGTCGCTCACGGCGCTGCTGATCGCCGTCAACGCCCGCTACAAGGTACATGCAGGAATCCACCTCACGGGGCTACCGCAGCGACTCTGGGAGTAGAGAAGCACACCTATCCATCCCTGTCTCCGCCAAGGCGAGCGACCGTGCCGTCCCAAGCGCGGCGTACGTTGTCGGCATGTACGTGACACCCAACACCGCACCCCCCGCGAAGAGGTCAGCGACGCCGGTGCCCGAGCCGGGCGCATATATACGTCTGCTTGATGATATATATTGCTTGAGGATGGCTAAGCACTTGGTGGACATAGACGAGCAGGCTCTGCGGAATGCACGGATCCAGCTGGGCGCCGACACGATCAAGGAGACGGTCAACCGCGCGCTGCGGCTGGCCGGCGGCGATCGTGAGGACGCGGTGAAGAGGCGCCTCGACGCGCTCGCCCACGCCGATCTGCTGCCCCGCGAGCAGGCATGGCGCTGACGCATCTCCTGGACACCAGCGTCCTCACCCGCCTGCGCGAGCCGACGGTACGCGAGGCGATTGAGCCCCGCGCCCGTAGGGGCCAGCTCGCTCGCGCGGGGATCAGCGATCTGGAGATCGGCTTCTCGGCCCGCAACGCGGCGGAGTGGGATCGCCTGACCGACGCCGTCGAGGCCTTCGAGCTGGTGGAGACCGCAGCCGAGCATGTGCATCGCGCAAAGCAGACACAACGGCTGCTCGCCTCCAAAGATCAGCGCGGGCGCAAGCTGCCCGACCTGCTCGCCGCCGCCGCGGCCGAGGCTCGCGGCCTCACCGTGCTGCACTACGACGCCGACTTCGACCTGATCGCGGCGGCAACCGGACAGCTGTGCGAGTGGGTCGTCCCCGCCGGCTCGGTGAACTAGGGACGTATCCCGGTAGACCCGCTCGATGCGTCAATGGCCTTACCCCTCCGTGGCGGTCTCGGCTCTAGCGATTGATGGTCGCTCGGGGCGCTCAGCGACTCAGCCCGTCGCGACAGCCTTGCTCTCGTACCACTCGTGCAGCGCGCCGATCGCGCCGCCGATCACGCGGTCGAAGAAGGTCTCGCGGTCGTTCTCGTGCGGCAGCGGCTCGGCGGGGACATCGACTTCGAGGAACTCGCACAACGGCTCCCACCCTTCGCCGACGTGCCACACCAGCAGCCGCTCCGGCGGGACCGTGCGCTTGACCTCCTCGGTGTGGCGCTCAAACTGCTCGATCAGCTGCGCCGGCTGCTGCCAGCCGTCGGCGAAGGTACCTTCGGGCCCCCAGAAGATCCGCTCGACGAGATCGAGGTAGCGCCGCCAGCGGGGGTCGATCTCGCCCCGGGCGCTGGCCAGCAGGCGCATCAGCTCCTCGCCGTAGCTGAGGCCGACGATCGTTTCGCGGAAGCTGGGCTCCCACGACTCGGGCTTGCGCGTGCTGAGCAGCACCTTGGCGTCGGGGTACACCTCGATCAGCTCCTTGTAGAAGTAGCCGCCGGGCCAGTCCGTGGTCGCCTCGAAACCGCCGAACACCTCCTCCCACGGGCCCTCGCCGTCCATCGCGCGGTTCCACAGCTCGACCTGGTCGAGGTCGGCCAGCACGTTGACCCAGTGGTAGCAGGGCGCGAAGCCGAGCTGCTCGAGCGCCAGTTTCTGCGTGAGGGTGCCCGTCCGGGGCAGGCCCGCTCCGATCAGCTTCATATACTCATCCGCTCCTTAGTGTCGAGGTCCCGTCGGCGTAGTCGGTAGCGCTGCAGAACGGCGTGCGCAGCGCAACTGCTGCATGGCACGCCGGTTATCACGATATTCTGTTGTCGTGTTGTGATTCCCAACGCGGCCTAACACAACACTAACGTCCACTCGCACCCACACCCAAGGTCAGAGCTTTTGAGCGCCATCGACACCAGCACCCTACGCCCGGCGGCAGTCAGCCGCCCCGCCGACGAGCCCGCCGCGGCAGGCGAGGTTGGCAGGACAGGCCAGCTTCCAACCAAGACCGGCCCGCGGATTGCCGGGCTGGCGGTCTCCGACGGCGAGCACGTCCTCTCCCAAGATCAGGTGCTCGACCGGCTGGGCCTGCGTGGGAACGAGTTCGCCGAGGGCATCTTCGCCCGCTGCGGCGTCAAGCAACGCCACCTCGAGCTGGACGACGACTTCCTGGGGCGCGACCTGCAGGGACGTGCCGCGGGGGTGGAGGAGCAGCTGATGCGCCACTCGATCCGCGCCGTGGACGCACTGGGGCTGGATCCCCGCAAGATCGGCACCGTCCTCAGCTCCAGCCTCTACTCGCTAGGCCTGCCCACGATCGCCCACCGGCTGGTGGACCACTACGAGATGGAGCCCACCACCGACAAGTACCACATCACCGGCGTGGCCTGCGCGAGCGCGGTGCCGCTGATGCGGATGGCGGCCGGGACGCTGCACCAGCACCCCGGGCGCGACTGCCTGATCGTGGGCGCGGAGAGCATGAGCAGCATCCTCACGCGCGCCACCGCGGAGGACCCCCGAGCCAAGACGGTCGGCGCCTCGATCTTCGGCGACGGCTGCGCCGCCGCGGTGCTCTCGGCCGATCCCGGCGCCGACGGGCCGATGATCCTCGCCACGCAGGTCCACCAGATCGGTGGCACGCTCGACGCCGTGAGCCTCGCGTTATCCGAGCGGGACACCTACCTGCACCTCGTGCGCGAGCTGCCCGACCTAGCCGGTGCGGGGCTGCCCGGCGTGGCGGAGAAATTCCTGCGCCAGCACCGCGTCGAGCACTCAGAGATCGACCACTGGATGGTGCACCCGGGCGGGCGGCGGATCATCGAGAACATCCAGAGCGCGCTGGGGCTATCCGACGAGCAGACCGCAACGAGCTGGGACGCCCTCGCCAACCACGGCAACGTCGGCACCCCGTCGATCTTCTACGTGCTCAAAGACACGATCGAGCGCCATCGACCCCAACCTGGTGAGCGTGGCCTCGCAGTGACGATCGGCCCCGGCGTGACCGTCGGGCTGATGCTGCTGCAGTGGTGAGGCTCCGGCTCCTGGAGCCGTCTCGGCCGCAGACGCTTGCGGCAATCGCACTTCGCAGCCGTCTCCACCGTCGCTGAGCGGCTGTGGCAACCCTCTCCGCCCACAGCCTGAGTGGCATCCCCGAGGTGCACGCCGGGGACGACCTGGCCGCGCTGATCGTGGAGGCGCTCGACGTGGAGGCACCCAGCACCGACCAGCCGCTGCGCGACGGCGAGGTCGTGGTGATCGCGCATAAGGTCGTCTCCAAGGCCGAGGGGGCGGTGGTGGCGCTCGCCGGGGTCGCCCCTTCCGCGCGCGCTCACGAGATCGCCACCCAACAGGACAAGGACCCACGTGCCGTGCAGGTCGTGCTCGACCAGTCCCGGGAGATCCTGCGCGCGGCCAACGGCGTGCTGATCTGCCGCACCCATCATGGCTTCGTCTGCGCCAACGCCGGCGTGGACACCTCAAACGCCGCCAGTGCCGACGCGCTGATCGTGCTGCCCCGGGACCCTGACGTCTCCGCGCGGCGCTTGCGTATGCGGCTCCACGAGCTGACCGGCGCTCACCCGGGCGTGCTGATCACCGACAGCTTCGGCCGTGCCTGGCGCCACGGCCAGTGCGACGTCGCGATCGGCTGCGCCGGCCTGGCACCGCTCGACGATTGGCGTGGGCGCACCGACAGCGCCGGCATGGAGCTGCGCGCCACCTGGCTTGCGGTCGCCGACGCGATCGCGGCCACCGCCGACCTCGCGCGCGCCAAGGACTCGCGCGAGCCCGTTGCGGTGCTCGACGGGTTGGAGCGCTTCGTTACCGCTGATGATGGCCCTGGAGCGGCGGCGCTGCTGCGCCCGCTGGAGGAGGACCTATTCCGCTGAGCTCGCAGCTCGCTCCCGAACCTGGCGGCCCGAACCTGGCGCGTTTGCGTCCAGAAAAACCTCGCAATTTGGTGGAAGTCACCCAAACCCGCGCTATCCTTCGGAGGTAGCATCCACCTAAACGTCAGCGTCTAGACCACGGAGTGGCCCACAATCACCGCAGACGCTTCCTCGGTACGAAAGCCAAGCCATGCCGCATCTCTTTGATCGCGTGGGGCGGCGTCGCAAGCGCCGTCCTGACCATCCTGAAGATTCCCACATCGCCCAGGCGCGCAGCATCGTGTTGGGCGGAGGGCTGCCGGAGTCCGCAGCTCGTGCGGCCGAGCGGCACGGCGAGGTGGATTGGCGACCGCTCGCGGCCGCGCTGGACTCGCTGTTCGTCGCGAGGGGCGGCGGGCTTGGCGTCAGGCGCTTCCTGCTCTCCCCCCACGCATCGCTGAGTGGCAGGGCACCCGTCGAGGTGATCGAACGCGGTGGCGTGGAAAGCGTCGCGCTGGCCGCCTACCGGGAGTCCACGAGGGTCGAGTTAGAAAAGATGCGTTAGGGCGACTGTCGCAGCGCGGGACTCAGCTGTACGGTGAGACCGCAGACCCACTCGCCGGCCGTACGTTCGATCGGCTCCTCCTGAGCGTCGAACGAGGCGCGCCACACGGGCACCTGCGGGAAGCTCATGGCGCCCACCAGACAGCTCGACAACGCGAAGATCTTCGGACCCAACGGCAGCAGCGTCGGCACGTTCCCGACCTGCAGCGCCGCGCGGGTACGTCCGTCCAGGTGCATGACGCACTCGAACGGGTCGGTGACTTTGTACCTGGTCGCCGTATGCTCGTTTGCGCCCCCGAGCAAACTGGGATTCGCGTCGATGACCGACTGGTAAAAGCGCCCATCGGGGCCATCTGGCACGTAGACGGCCTCGCATGAGATCTCCATCGACTGCAATGCGCCGGCGGCCTTGTGCGGCTCGTAGCCGACACCCACGAACGCCACCGAAGCCAGGTGTGTTTGCAGTTGGCCCGCAAAATAACTCGACACCGGCCCCAGCGAGAGCACGCGGTCGGGCAGTCCGCTCGGTGGTTGAAAACAAGCGGGAACGTAGAGCAGATCGACCGTCACCGTATTGTCAGAGAGCAAACCGGCCAGCGCCTCGACCACGGCGGCGATCCGCTTGCGATTCATGCTGCTGACGTCGATGACGATACGCGCGTTGTCATGCGTGGTCACGATTTCCTCCAACCAGCGCTTGCAGCAGTGAAGAAACCCGCCATCCCAGTCCCGGCCGATCTGGAACGCGTGTCGCTCGAACCACTCCAGGGACCGCCTGTATGACGGCGTGCGCTGATCGCGGAACTCCACCGCCACACGGCTCCCGCCGTCGCTCCCATCGGACCGCGCAAGCGCACACGCAAGCGCGTACGAGCGCGGCTCGTATCCAACCGACGTCAACAGGCCGTCGATTGGATACCCGCTCTGCAACTCGCTCAGCTTGCGCGCCGGCCAGGGCGATATCGAGACGCGCCGGCGGTCGTCGCTGATCAGCGGTTTCATCTCCATCGCCGCCTCGCCGGAGGCGTCCACCGCGGCTCGCGTATGCGGCCCAGCCGGCTCGAGCCGGGGCTCCGGGCGCTCGCCGATCACTGTCGCGACCACACCCTCGCCACTCTGTCCGCGCACGCGGCGACGCTCGGCGTCGAACGCCTTGGAGAGAGGACGCGCCCCGCCCTTGCGCAGCAGCAAGTTGAAAATCGGCGCCCACATGTGCGAGAGACGCACCTGCTCATACTTCGTTCTCTCAGCGCGGGGCTCCACCACGATCGCGCCGAGGAAGATCAGCGAGTTGAGCACGTCTTCCAGCCAGGGATCGCTGTTGTCCACGCGGAAGACGGCGGCCGCATTTGGCGAGAAGCGCGCACCGTGCGTCTCACCGTATAGGTGACGACCGAGCTGCACAAGAAACTCGTGCGGTGTCACATATTGGTCTCGCGACGGTGTTCCTGTGAGTGGTCGGTCGACGACGTGGACGCCGCTGCGCTCTTGGATGTTGACCGCCCACAGGTTGTTGTAGAGAATCCAGGCGACCTTGGCGATCTCCCTCGCCTGATGCGCGGGCAAGATCGGCGGATGCGGAGCATCGTCATCGCGTCCCGCTCCCAGACGGTCGGCGAGGGCCTTGATCCAACGCGGGTTGCCTTCGGTGAGCAGATACACGTTCTTGGCGCCCGTGTAGAGCTCTGGCACCTCGTGCGTGGGGAGCTCGTCGTCACCCTTCTCTTCGATCGCCCTTCGCCGCGCGAGACGCAGTCGCACCAGAGGCATCGCGCGGCGGACGGCGTGGTATTGCTTGGACGGAGGCGCCAATCGCTCGACGGCGTCGCCAGCAAGGTGCTGCTCGAGCCATCTGTCGAAATCAGGATCGACGGCGGCGAGCCTGCGAACGTCGCGTACGTCCTGGGTGCTGAGTGAGCCGCGCTTTCTCGTTCCCGCGAAGCCGTGGCCGCGGAGGAGCTTGTCCACTCTGCGGGGCGCGAGCTGTCGCCCGTCGGAGGCAAACTGTCGCGCGAAGAGTTTGGCGGTGAAGTCACCTTCGCGTTGATGGCGGAGTTCGACCTTGTGCCAGTCGTTCAGCTCGGTGCCAGCGAAGGGGTTGAAGCCGGTATACGGAGCCAGAGTGATCTTGTAGCTCAAACGGGCGTCCATGCTCCGAACCAATTCTCCGATCTGGTGGCCGGCCGAGGGTGGCAAGAACTCGAACTCGTCGATGAGCAGCACCCACGGCGCTTGCAATTGGCCCACGGCACGGTTGAACGCGTCGATGAAATACACGGTCGCGGTAGCGAAGTCGATGTCGAGCAGCTCGTCGCCAAAGAGCTCCCGGACCCGTTCTTCGCTCAGCTCCGGGTTGGCGGCCCGGCGCATGAGGCGACCGAGTTCGGCGAGATTGGCGCGCATCTGTTCGGCCAAGCCGGAGAACGTCGAGGTCGCAGGGTGTGCCAGGCACTTCGGCGCGATCCGTCCGACGAGGTCTTCTTCGTGCACGCGGTCGAGGCGGACCCGATTGAAGCCCGGCTTGAAGTCCGCTTGGTCGTCGTCGCGGCGACAACGGTAGGCGGCGGTGTCGGCGAAGGCCGCGAGCGCCATATACGCGAACGACGCCCTGCCGAAGCGGCGGCGGTGCTCCCAAGCCACACCGAGCGGCCGCGCCATCTCCTGCGCCCCGTAGTGCACGTTGAGCGAGCCGGCGAGCTGTTCGAGCGTGCCCGACCACATCTTGTCGGCCGCCAGGAACACACCCGTGAAGGAGATGCGGCTGCGCGCCCACTCAGCCTCGCTGGTGCTCCAGTGGTCGAGCGCTTCGGGCAGCAGCATCTTCAGCAGCGTGGTCTTGCCGATGCCGCGCGGTCCGACGATGAGCTGCGGATCGGTGGTGGCCAGTTCGAAGTAGCTGGCCGGCGCGACGAAATCCCCGGCCACCTGCTCGGGGGTCGAGCGCCGCGCGTTGTAACGGCTGAAGGCTCCCTTTCTGGGGTCCAGCATCGATATCTCGCTCACGGGCGCGACCCGTCTCCTCGAAAGCTCACCCGTTGAATCAGCGACCCTCCTTCGAGCGGCTGGACGAGCGCCCCCTCCTCTTCGAGAACTTCGCGCAGCATCAGCAGATCGCGGGGGATCAGGTAGGCCCATCGGCCGTCGTCATGCACCAGCTCACCTATCGTGACCGAGCGCTGGCCGCGCGACCGCGCGGCCTTCTCACAGTCCCTCGCCAGCTCGGGGGCGGTGCGCCGAAAGCCAAAGCCGCCCTCCGGGGGCAGGTCGGCCTCTGGGTTGGCGGCGACGAATCCTGCCCCCATATGCCAGTCCCACGCCCGGAAGCGCCCTGCTCCGTCCAGTCCCAGGTAGGCAAGCTCCTCCAGCTTGAACTCGAGCATGTAGAACTGGTTCAGCACGCCGGCGCGAGCTTGGGGGAGCCTCGTGGAGCCCAGGCTGCCGGCGCTCAGGCGCACAGGCCCGGAGGCGGTTTCGCCAGCGTAGCCCAACGCCGGAAAGTGACGGTGCCCGTGCAGCACCAGCCACCGTCCGGGATCGTCTGTTTCAAGCGTGCGGACCAGTCGCTCGCCATTCTGCATGTAGCTCGTGTCGTCTTGTGTGAGATGCGGCCACTCGACTGGGTGATGATGGCACATGAAGATGTTGATCAGCTTCCGATTGGCCTCTCTACGCCGGGCGATCTCGGTGGCGAGGTGATCGAGTGTGGCCTGGTCGATCTTGCCGTGCCATGCTTGGTACGGTTCGCAGTGCTTGGCGCATGAGTTGAGCGTGACCACCCGCCACTGCCCGCCTTCGATGATCACGAAATGGTCGCCGAAGTAGCGTTGGGACTCCTCGCGCCCGAGAGTGGGGAAATGTGGCTGCAGGTCGCGCAGAGCCGACACCCAGGCGCCCGGAGGCTGGTTCGGCGGAAGGTCTTCATGCCGCATCACGTCGTGATTGCCGGCGGTCGCCACGATCCGCTCCGTTCCGAGCAGCTTCGCTATCGCACCCAACTCGCGCCACGCATACCTGAGACCCTCCTCGTTCATGCGATGCGCCAGATCGCCTGGACACAGAAGCACGTCCGCCGCCAGCGTCTCCTCGCCCGCCTGTCTGCTCTCCTCGATCAGAGCGCGAACCGCGGCGAACGGATTGCGCTCGGGGTCGTCGGCTGTCTCGAGGCGGGTGTGCGTGCCGTCCCGGTCTTCCTCGCCCGCGAACGCATGCGGGTCGCTGATCACCGCGAATTTGACATAGCCATTGTCCCCACCCCTCCCAGCAGCCATCATGATTGGGGCAGCATATGGAATATCGCTTCCACATGTCGGATGATTACGTACTTAGCGCATTCCAAAACGGCGCTGGACGCCGGTCCCGAAGCGGAGGCACTGCGGTTCGCCGGAGAACGAGCGCCGGTGTGTCTGGGCGCTACACCGCGACCGGCAGTTCGTAGCGCCGCCGGATGTCGTACAGCGTGGTGCGCTCGGCCGCGGGCCGCCCCGCGGCATGCGCGGCGACGATCAGCTGCTCGGGCTCGAGGCGCGTGCCGTGGTAGGAGCCGGCGAGACGGCTGATCGACTCCTCCATCAGCGTCCCCCCCAGGTCGTTGACTCCCCAGCGCAGCGACTCCGTGGCGGCATCCAATCCCATCTTCACCCACGAGGCCTGAACGCTGCGCACGCTGCGACCCAAGGCGAGGCGGAAGACGGCGGTGTGCTTGAGGTTCTCCTCGCGCGAGATCTCCTCCACTCCGTGCGTGCGGCCGAGCAGCGTCTGAAAGGGGATGAACGAGAGCGGCACAAACTCGGTGATGCCGCCCGTGCGCTCCTGCAGCTCCCGCACCACGCGCATGTGCTCAGCGAGCTCCCACGGCTCCTCGATGTGCCCGAACATCACCGTCGCGGTGGAGCGCAGCCCGGCCGCGTGCGAGGCTTCGATGATCTGCACCCAGCGCGCCACCGGCAGCTTGTTGGGGCTGATCCGTTCGCGCACGCCGTCGTGCAGCACCTCCGCGGCGGTGCCCGGCGTCGAGCCGAGGCCGGCCTCCCGCAGGCGCGCGAACACCTCCGCCGGCTGCTCCCCCGAGATGTCGCACATGTGCGCAATCTCCATCGGGGAGTAGGCGTGCAGGTGGATGTCCGCCCCCTCGGCGGCGGCGGTGCGCTTGGCGAAGCGCAGCCACCCGAGGTAGTCCTCGAAGCTCCAGTCGGGGTGGATGCCCGACTGGATGCACAGCTCGGTGGCGCCGAACTCCAGCGCCTCGCGCACCCGGCGCGCGAACTCCCGCTCGTCGTGCTCGTAGGCGTCGGGTGAGCGCTTGCCCTGGCCGAAGCCGCAGAAGGCGCACCCGACCGTGCAGACGTTGGAGACGTTGATGTTGCGGTTGACGACGAACGTGACCGTCTCCCCCGCGAGCTCCGCGCGCAGCTCGTCGGCTGCCTCGCGCATGACCTCGATTGCCTCCGGCCGCATCTCCGCGAACATCGCCGTCAGCTCTTCGGGCGTCAGCGCCGCCCCGTCGCGAGCGCGCTCGGTCGCCCCGGCGACCAGGTCGGGGCGGATCGGCGGGGCGCCGCTGGCGATCGGGTCGGTGCGGCCGGAGCCCCGCCGCGGGATGAAGCTCCAGTACTTGACCTTGATCGTGTCCATCACCGCCGGCGCCACCCACTCGGGGTCGATGTAGCGCGGGTAGACGCACAGGCGCTCCGTCAGCGCCACGCCATCCCCCTGCAGCTGCTTGCGCACCTGGTGAGGCGAAGGGAAGGGGTGCTCTGGGGAGATGTGGTCGCCGTTGGCGGACAGCCCCCCGAGGTCGGTCGCGCCCGCGGCCACCAGCTCCGGCCACCAGTCGGCGAGGTTGGGCGGCACCTGGATGCCCACGTCCGGCATCAGCCTCCGCGTCTCCACGATCAGCCGCTTCATGTCCTCGATGCTCACCGGACAGGCCCACTCGGGGAGCGGCAAATGCGGTCGGTCATCGGCGACGCCCGTGCGCCAATACTCGCGCGCTGCGGTATCCGCGATCTGCGCGGGCTCCTGGCCGTAATAGCGCTGGTGGGGGACGAAGTTCTGCAGGATCACCTCCTGGATGTGCCCGTGCTCGGCGTGCACCGCCGCGAGCGCCTCCAACGAGGCGATGCGCTCCTCCTTGCTCTCGCCGATGCCGACCAGGATCCCCGAGGTGAACGGGATCCGCAGCTCACCCGCCGTGCGGATCGTCTCCAGGCGCCGGGCCGGGTGCTTGGTGGGCGAGCCCGCGTGCACGGTGTCCATCAGCCGCTCGGAGATCGACTCCAGCATCAGCCCTTGCGAGGCGGTCACCTCGCGCAGCCGCCCCAGGTCCTCGCGCGAGAGCACGCCGAGGTTGGTGTGCGGCAGGATCCCCCGCTCCAGCGCCCGCTCGCACGCCCACACGACGTAGGCGGTGAAGTCGGCGTGCCCGTACTCCCCGAGCCGCCGCGCCACCTCGGCGTTGACCTCGGGCCGCTCTCCGGTCAGCACCAGCAGCTCCTTGACCCCCCGTCGCGCGGCGCCGTTGACGATCGCCAGCACCTCCTCGGGCGCGTACAGGTGCGCCGTGTGCGTCGCGAACGCGCAGTACTTGCAGTAGCACCGACACGTGCGCGAAAGCGACAGCGTCAGGTTGCGCGAGTACGTGACTCTCCGGCGCATCTCCCGAGTGTATGCGCTCGCTCGCGATCCGTCCGACCCAACTCTTAGGTTTTCTTCATGTCCGAGGATGCCCTTCGTCGCGCCGTAGCCGAGATGGTCGGCGCCTTCACGCTCACGTTCATCGGCGCCGGCGCCGCGTCGGCCGCCGGAGTCGTCGGGGATCCGACCCTGATCGGCGTGGCGATCGCCAACGGCCTGGCGATCGGCGTGATGGTGTGCGCGCTCGGACACATCTCCGGCGGGCACTTCAACCCCGCGATCACCTTCGGCTTCCTGATCACGCGCAAGATCAAGCCCGCGCTCGCCTGCGTCTACTGGGTGGCGCAGTTCGGCGGCGCGGCGGTGGCGGCGCTGTTCGTCAAGGAGCTGCTGCCGCGAGCGACCACCGAAGCCGTGAAGCTCGGCGTGCCGGCCCTCGGCCATGGCGTCGACGCCAGCTCTGGCTTCCTGCTCGAGGCCGTCCTCACCTTCTTCCTCGTGTTCGTCGTGTTCGGCGCCGCGGTGGACACACGGGGGCCCTTCAACGCCGTCGCCGGACTGGCGATCGGCCTGACGATCTCGATCGACGTGCTCTTCGGAGGCCCCTTCACCGGCGCGGCGATGAACCCTTCGCGCGCGTTTGGGCCACAGCTGGTCGGCGATCACTGGTCGAACGGCTGGGTGTGGTATGCGGGACCGGTGCTCGGTGCCACCGTCGCCGCCTGCTTGTACACGTTTCTGTATCTGCGTAAGACGCCGACCCCGATCGCGACTCCGCCGCCAGCCGAGCCTGACCCAGAGGCAGCCTGAGAGGCAGGTCAGCCACGGCCCCGGAGATGGCCCAGCGCCCGTCGCCATCTGGGGCAGAGGGGATTTGTGTGATGCAGCAGGGGGTCTCAAGGGTCGGCGCGACGGCTATCCTCGGCTGTCGTGGCCCAACCCCCGCGCATCTACCTGGCCCGCCACGGCCAGACCGCCTACAACGCCGAGGGCCGCTTTCAGGGCCAGGGCGCCGTGCCGCTCGACGCGACCGGCCGCGGACAGGCGCGGGAGCTGGCAGAGAAGGCCGCGGCGTACGAGTTCGCCGTGCTGTGGTGCAGCCCGCTACTGCGCGCCCGCGAAACCTCCGACACCGTCGCGGCGCGCATCGGCCTCGAACCACGGGAGGATCCCCGCCTGATGGAGACCGACGCGGGCGATTGGACCGACCGCTCGTTTGCGGACGTGCAGGCCGAAGACCCCGAGGGGTTTGCGCGCTTCGCCGGCGGCGACCCGACCTTCGCATTTCCCGGCGGCGAGTCGTTCGCGCAGCAGGGTGTACGCGTGGCGGGCGCGTTCCACGACATCAAGCGGGGCGAGGCGCCCGCGCTGGTGGTGTGTCACGGCGGGGTGATCAGGATCGCGCTCTTCCAGCGCACCAAAGACCCGGAGTCGCTGGGCGACCGCGTCCCCAACGCGACGATCGTCCCGCTCGACCCCCGCGGGTCGAGGCGTCTGCATCGCGGCGACGAGGTCGGCGCCCCGATCTGAGCCTCACCGGTCACCCACTGGGGGGCCACGCGGCAGATCGCCGCAAAGAGATTGGCCGGGTGCCCCCTTGGCGCGGCCGTGCCTACAGCGAGCGCAGGCGGCGAAACTCTTCGCGCGCCGAGTACGGGCGGCCCCACATCTGCGTGACCTCCGCGCGGCCCTCCCTGACCTCGCGCACCACCAGCTCGCCCTCGATGCCGGCGTCGTCGAGCAGGCTGAGCGCGCAGTGCACGGCGGGAGCCGCGGCCGCGTGGCCGAAACGGTGGGCCACCAGCAGGCGCCAGTGCCAGTCGTGCTTGGAGTAGGGGCTGGCGTTGCACGTCACGAGATACACCGCCGCTTCGACATAGCGCGACTCATCGGCGACCCGCAGATCGAGCTCCAGGTCGGTCCAGTCGTCGGGGAGCGAGTTGACGATCCCTTGGAAGGTGTCTGCCAAGCCCATCGTCATGAAGCCTACCGGGCAATGCGGCCAGAGTCTCACGGCTCGGCGCTGAAACTGGACCCCGTGGCGATCGGAGCGCCGGCCGCGACGCCCCACGGGTGCTCGGGGCGCCGGCCGCGACACCGGGACGGGTGCCCGGGGCGCCGGCCGCTACGCCGAACGGGCGCTCGGGCTTCGTATCCTCAACCCATGGCCACCACCGACACCCTGCACGCCGAATACCAGGCGCTGACCGAAGGCTGCGGGCTGGTGGATCGCTCCGAGCGCGGCAAGCTCGCGTTGACGGGAGCGGGCGCAGTGGAGTTCCTCAACGGGCAGGTCACCAACGAGCTGACCGACCTGCGCCCCGGCGAGGGGCGCTATGCGGCCTTCCTCACCAACAAGGGCAAGATGCTTGGCGACCTGCGGATCCTTGCGGTCGGGGCGGCTGGGATGGGGGAACTCGATTCGAGCGCGCCGCCCACCGAACTGCTGCTCGACACCGAGCGCGTGGCGCTGCAGGCGCTGTTCGACATGATCCGCCGCTACAAGATCGGCTACGAGGTGGAGTTGCACAAGCGCACGCTGGAGCGCGGGCTGCTCTCGCTGATCGGCCCCGACGCGCGGGCGTGCATCGAGCGTCCGGTTGAGGCCACGCAAGATACATTCGACACCGAGGTAGAGCACTCCCACACGTACGCGGAGATCGGCGGGGCGCCCGTGCGCCTGATCGCAACGGCAGACGGCATCGACGTGCTGGGCGAGGCCGCCGACCTCGAGACCGTGCGAAGAGCCCTCGTCGATGCCGGCGCGACCCCCGTCGAGGAGGCGGCGGCGGAGATCGTGCGCGTCGAGCGCGGCAGGCCCCGCTACGGGGTGGATATGGATGAGAGCACGATCCCCCAGGAGGCCGGCCTTAACGAGCGCGCGGTGAGCTTCACAAAGGGCTGCTACGTCGGCCAGGAGACGGTGGCACGGCTGTACCACCGGGGCAAGCCCAACCGCCATCTGCGCGGGCTGCGACTTTTGGAGATCCCCGATCCCGCCCCCCCGACACCCGGCGAGGAGCTGAGGCTTGGAGATCGTTCCGTGGGGCACCTGAGCAGCGTTGTGGCATCCCCGCGGCTGGGCACGATCGCCCTGGCGCTGGTGCGCCGCGAGGCCTCGCCGGGCGACACGCTCGCCGTCGGCGAGCACGGTGCCACGGCCGAGCTGGTCGAGCTGCCCTTCTGAACCCCGGGATCGCAGGCCGGGCACCCACCATCAGCCGGCCGCCACGCCATGTTCTCTTTTCGAGCCCCTCCCAAATGAGACTTGATCTCATTTGGTTAGGGTTCTAGGAGACGCTGGACTGCCCGCCGCCGGGCCGGCGCTCGTGCAGATGCTTGCGGATCGCCGCCCGCAGCACCTTCAGCGCGTCGGGGCGCGGTGGGGTGTCGAGCGTGCTGGTGACGTTGGGGGCCCGCAGGTTGACTTTCGTGCGCCCCAGCCTGCGGCGCGGATCCTCGAAGGGATTGCGTTCAGTCATCGCCATTGTCTTCGGTCGGAACTCCCGATTCCTGAGTGTACGCCTGCCACTGCTCATTCAGAAGGTTGACGAGCTGGCTGGCCAGCAGCGGCGAGAAGGAGACGCGCGAGACGACGATCCCCTGCTGCCCCTGGGGCCCGATCCGCAGGAAGTCGAGCGTGAACTCGTGCGGCGTGCGCGCGATCGAGGCGGCGTTGGCCCATCTGCCCGCGAACTCCTCCGGGGGCATGATGATGTTGGGCCCCTGCTGGGACTCCTCCGGAGGGTTCGGCTCATCCACCCCTGGAGCGTAGCGCCCGCGCGCCCCGCCGCTGGAACCGCGCGGCCGCCACGAGGCGGGCCGCGGCAGGCCATGGAGGACCGAAGCCGGGAGACACTCGCCTTCGGCTCGCATCCCCGTTTCGACCAGCCCCGGGCGGGTGTCGCCCCCCGACCCCGCGCGCGGAGGATCCCAAATGATCCCAAATGATCCGCTTTGCATCGCTCCCCGGCCCGCGGATGTAGGATTCGTCCCTCCCGTTCCCGACATGCGAGGTTGGACCCCGTGGCAATCGACTTGCAGCAGATATCCGAGGTGGACGCCGAGCCGGGCGAGCTGCCCAAGACGATGGCCGCGTGGGTGATCCGCCAGGAGCGCGAGGGCGAACCGAAGGACGCCTTCCAGCTCGAGGAGATCGAGGTGCCCGAGCCGGGCGCGTTCGAGGTGATCGTGCGCGTGATGGCCGCCGGCGTCAACTACAACAACGTGTGGGCCGCGCTCGGCAAGCCGGTGGGGGTGTGGCGCTACGGCGACCACCCCGAGTTCGGCCACCACATCGGCGGCAGCGACGCCTCGGGCGTCGTCTGGAAGGTCGGGCCAGGCGTCACTCGCTGGAAGCCCGGCGACGAGGTGGTGGTGCACTGCAACCAGGCCTCCTACGAGGACCCCGAGGTGCACGGCCTCGACCCGATGGCCGCCCCCTCGCAGAAGATCTGGGGATATGAGACCACCTGGGGCTCGTTCGCGCAGTTCACCAAAGTGCAGGCCCAGCAGCTGCTGCCCAAGCCCGCGTCGCTGAGCTGGGAGGAGGCCGCCTCCTACGGTCTCGTGTACTTCACCGCCTATCGAATGCTGATCACCCGCTGCAACCTGCAGGCCGGCCAGAAGGTGCTGATCTGGGGGGCCGCCGGGGGCCTCGGCGTGTTCGCCACCCAGCTGTGCGCCGCCGCCGGCGCGCACTGCGTCGGCGTGGTGTCCTCCGCGGAGAAGGGTGCTTTGGTGAAGCGCCTCGGCGCCGCCGATTTCATCGACCGCGCCGAGTTCGCGGGGATGATGCGCAAGGGCGGGGAGTCCCCCGAGGAGGAGAAGGCCCGCTTCGGCGTCTCCCGCGAATTCGCCAAGCGCGTGAAGGGGATCCTCGGCGACGCGCCCGACATCGTCTTCGAGCACGTCGGCCAGGCGACGTTCCCCACATCGGTGTTCACCGTCAAGACGTTCGGCAAGGTCGTGATCTGCGCCGGCACCACCGGCTTCAACCTCGACTTCGACGTGCGCTACCTGTGGATGAAGCAGAAGGAGATCATCGGCTCGCACTTCGCCAACGCCTACGAGTGCACCAAGGCCAACGAGCTGATCGACTCCGGGCAGATCCGCCCCGTGCTGTGGCGCACGCTCGGCTTCGAGGGTGTCGCCGAAGCGCACCAGCTGATGCTCGAAAACAAGCACCTCGGGAAGATCTCGATCCTCGTCGGCGCCGACTCCGAGGGCCTCGGCAGAACCGCCGAGGGCCCCGGGGCGATCCACGCCGAGGTGGGCGGCTGATGTCCGGCGGGCGCTCCACCGCAGGGCCGGCGAAGACAGAGCTGCGAAAGGCGACCGCAACCGGGAAGGTGAGTGGCTGAGATGGCAGGTCAGGGCAACGGCACCGTAATCGTCCCCTGGTACGCCACGGGCTTTCGCGCCGAGGGCTTCGGCGCCGCGCTGGAGCAGGCCGCAGCGCTCGCGCTGCGCTACGGCGCGGAGTCCTACGCGGTGTATCGCTCGCGCGACGACCGCTATCGCTACCAGCAGCTCGCGCACTTCGAGCGCTACAGCGACTGGGAGCGCTACTGGGAAGGCCCGGAGATGATCGACTTCCGGGCCAGCCACTCCTCCTGGTATCAGATCCCGGTGCTCTACGGCTGGTGGGACCTCACCGCCGCGGGGGAAATCTCCGGCGAGACCGAGTGGGTCCTCCCGGAGCCGCCCGAGCCCGATCCCGACGGCAACGGCGTGGGCAGCGGTTCAGGCGCCCCGCGTGTGCAGCACGTCTGAGCGGATCGCCAGCCGTCCGCATGCAAATGTCTTCTTTCAGGCCCTAACCACTTCACAAAATGAAGGGTTGGGGTCTAAAAAGTAAACACAAAACCCGGGCGCCGGCACCTGCCCCGGTGCTCAGCACTTCTCCAGCGGGGCCATCGTCAACCCCGCGCCCTTCAACTGCTCCCAGTAGTGCTCGGCCGGCTCCTTGTGGCCGTTGTAAACCACTGCCTGACCCGAGTTGTGGATCTGGTTGGCGTACTGGTGGCCCTGCTCCAGCGTCACGCCGGGGATGAAGCGCGCCAGCGTGCGGGCGACGTGGTCGAAGGTGTTGTGGTCGTCGTTGCGCACGATCACCCGCCACGACCCGTCCATCCCCGTCTGCGGGCCGCCCGTCTTCGGTAGCTCGATGGTCTCTGTCATGGCGGCAGCATAAAGCCAGGGGCACGCCCTTACAATCAACACATGGACAAAGACACCCCCCATCGCCTGTCCGAGCGCGACCGCCCCTGGATGATGCGCACCTACGCGGGGCACTCGACCGCGAAGGCCTCCAACGAGCTGTACCGGCGCAACCTCGAGAAGGGCCAGACGGGGCTGTCGGTGGCATTCGACCTGCCGACGCAGACCGGCTACGACCCCGACGACGAGCTGGCGCGGGGAGAGGTCGGCAAGGTCGGGGTGCCGATCGCCCACCGCGGCGACATGGAAGCGCTGATGGCTGGCATCCCGCTTGGCGAGATGAACACCTCGATGACGATCAACGCGACCGCCGCCTGGCTGCTGGCCCTGTACATCGTCGCCGCCGAGGCCGAGGGCGTGCCCCAGGAGCGGCTGCAGGGCACCACGCAGAATGACATCATCAAGGAGTTCCTGGCACGCGGCACCTACGCCTTCCCGCCCGCGCCGTCGATGCGGCTGATCGCCGACACGATCGCCTACACCGTCGAGCACGTGCCGAAGTGGAACCCGATCAACATCTGCTCCTACCACCTGCAGGAGGCCGGCGCTACCCCGGTGCAGGAGATCGCCTACGCGATGTCCAACGCGATCGCGGTGCTGGACGCGGTGCAGGAGAGGATGGGGACGGGCACCCCGCCCAGGGGGGCGGGTGCTGGAGGGGGCTCGCATCGCGATCCCGGGCGCATCGCAGAGGGTTCCGCCGATAAGGCCCCCGGCAACCCCGACCGCATCGCGCAGGTGTTCGGCCGGATCTCGTTCTTCGTCAACGCCGGCGTGCGCTTCGTCGAGGAGCACGCGAAGCTGCGCGCGATGGGAATCCTGTGGGAGGAGCTGGGCAGGGAGCGCTACGGCGTCACCGACCCGAAGCTGCTGCGGCTGCGCTACGGCGTGCAGGTCAACTCGCTCGGCCTCACCGAGGCGCAGCCGGAGAACAACGTGCAGCGGATCGTGCTGGAGGCGCTGGCGGTGACGATCGGCCGCGACGCCCGCGCACGCGCGATCCAGCTGCCAGCGTGGAACGAGGCGCTGGGCCTACCGCGGCCGTGGGATCAGCAGTGGTCGCTGCGCATCCAGCAGGTACTGGCGTATGAGACCGACATCCTCGAGTACCCCGACATCTTCGAGGGCTCGAAGGTGATGGAGGGCCTCGTCGAGGAGCTGCTGGAGGGCGCCCGTGCGGAGATGGCGGTCGTCGCCGAGCACGGCGGCGCGGTGGAGGCCGTCCCCTACATGAAGGCCGCCCTGGTCGACTCCCACCGCGAGCGCCTGCGCCGGATCGAGACGCTCGAGCAGACGGTGGTCGGCCAGAACCGCTTCACCGAGAGCGAGGAGTCGCCGCTCACGGCCGACGCCGAGGGCGGCATCCTTGTCGTCGACCCGGCCGTGGAGGCCGAGCAGATCGCGGCGGTGCGCCGCTGGCGCTCGCTCCGCGACCAGGCGAAGGTTGACGCCGCCCTCGCCGAGCTGGCACGCGCCGCGGGCGATCCCGACGAGAACCTGATGGAGCCGACGATCGCCACCGCGCGCGCGGGCGCCACCACCGGCGAGTGGTCGCGCACGCTACGCGAGGTGTTCGGCAGCTACCGCGCCCCCACCGGCGTAGGCGAGGCTAGCAGCGCCCCGGCCGAGGAGGGCGACGCCGGCCCCGGCGGTCAGGGTGGCCCGGGTGCCAACGCCCGGGGCGCCGACGGCGGCGGGGCCGCCCGCGAGCTGGGACAACTGCGCGAGCGGGTCGCCACGCTCGCCGAGCAGCTCGGCCGCCGCCCGAAGATCCTCGTCGGCAAGCCCGGCCTCGACGGCCACTCCAACGGCGCCGAGCAGCTCGCGGTGCGCGCGCGCGACGCCGGCATGGACGTGGTGTACGAAGGGATCCGCCTCACCCCGGCGCAGATCGCCGCCTCGGCGCTGCAGGAGGGCGTACACGTGATCGGCCTCTCCATCCTCTCCGGCTCCCACCGCGAGCTGATCCCCGCCGTGCTCGACGCCCTGCGCGAGGCCGGCGTCACCGCACCCGTGGTCGTCGGCGGGATCATCCCCGAGCAGGACGTGGCCCCGCTGAAGCAGGCGGGCGTCGCCGCCGTGTACACGCCGAAGGACTTCGATCTGACGCGCATCGTCGGCGACATCGTGGAGCTGGTCGGCGAGCGCAACGGCGTCGTCGCCACGGTGTAGGCGACCAGCCAGCCGTGATTCGTTCTCCTCGCCGGTCCGTCCACTCTCGATCGAGGCGATAGAACGCCACGATGACCGACGGTGCGCAACTCGGAGCACGGCTGCGCGAACGCGACCTGAGCGCGGCGCCGGCGACGCTCAACCTGCTGGAGAGCACCACCCCCGCCGACCGCGAGCAAGCGAGGGCATTGCTGGGCGAGGTCTCTCCGGCGGTGCTCGGAGGCGAGGCGCAGGGACACATAATCGGTGTCACGGGCCCCCCGGGCGCTGGGAAGTTGACGTTGCTGTCGGCATTGCTGCACGAGTGGCGGGGCACCGCCGCCATCGGTCCTTCCATGACGGGCCCCAACGAGACCGGCCAGGGTCGCACGGTGGCGATGCTCGCAGTGGACCCCTCCTCGCGCCGCTCCGGCGGCGCGCTGCTGGGCGACCGCGCGCGGATCGAGTTCGACCCCGCCGATCGCGGCGTCTTCATCCGCTCGACCGCCGCCGGCGAGCGCCTGGGCGGCCTGGCGTGGGGCACTCGCGCGGCGGCGCAGGCGCTGGCCGCCGCCTTCGACGTAGTGGTCGTCGAGACGGTGGGCGTGGGCCAGGCCGAGACCGAGGTGGCGGAGGTCGCCGACACCGTCGCCGTGATCGTGCAGCCGGGCAGCGGCGACGTGCTGCAGTTCCTGAAGTCGGGGATCATGGAGATCCCCGACGTGCTGGTCGTGACCAAGGCCGACCTCGGCCAGGTGGCGACCAGCGCGCGGCGCGACCTGTCCGCCGCGCTGCGCTCGCTCGGCAGGCGCTCCACCGCGGTCGCGGCAGTCTCCTCGCTTGCACCGCCCGTCGGGATCGAAGAGCTGCGCGGCCTCCTCGACGAGCGCTGGTCGCTCCTCACCGCCGACGGCGGCAGCGAGCTGACGGCCCGGCGCCTGCGCGCGCGGCGTGCCGGCGCCCTCACCGACTTCGCCGTGGAGCGTGGCCAGCGCGGCCTACGCGAGCTCGGCGGACGGCGCGCGGCGGAGCGATGGCTGGCCGAGCAGGACCCCACGCTGGATGAGGCGGCGCTCGCGGCGGCGCTGGAAGGCAAGATATCGGGCTGATGGCACGCGACGGCAAGATGTCTGCCTGATGGCACGCGATCTGGCAACGATGCTCGGGGCGTTCGTGGCCGCCAGCGCGCTGGCGGGTGCGCTCGGCGCGGTCAACCTCGGCACGGCGCTGGCGTTTGGGCAGATCGGGTTCGCGATCGCCCTCGTCTACGTGCTGCTCCGCCGCTCATAAGTGTTATTTCATTTTGGGGCTATAACCACCAACTGGACCTGTCGGGCAGCCACCAGATGCCAGTTATGAGAGGTCCAGTTGGTGGTGGGGTCGCGCAAATGCACTTGTATGCGTCTCGCCGCGCCTGGCGGTTATGCTCCCCGCGTGGGAACGGGCTGCTTCATCTCGCCAGGCAAGACGATCGAAGGCGCGATCGAGCGCGTGAAGCTCGCCGAGTCGCTGGGCTACGAGTCGGTGTACGTGACGCACATCGCCGGCTGGGAGTCGCTTACGGTGCTGACCGCCTACGCGATGGCCACCAGCAGGATCAGGGTGGGCACCGGCGTGGTGCCGATCTACTCGCGCACACCGGCCACGATGGCACAGACGGCAGCGACGATCGACGAGATCTCCAAGGGACGCCTGACGCTCGGTCTCGGCGTCTCGCACCGCCCCGTGGTGGAGGGTTGGCACGGCCAGAGCATCGACCGCCCCGTGCGGGAGATGCGCGAATACGTGGCGATCGTCCGCGCGATCCTGTGCGGCGAGGCCCCTCCGTCCGGCGAGAAGTGGCAGACCGGCTTTCACCTCTTCGGCCTCGACACCTGTCCGCAGCTGCCGATCTACGTGGCCGCCCTCTCCCCTGCGATGCTGCGTCTCGCCGGCGAGGTGGCCGACGGCGTGCTGCTGTGGCTGTGCTGCCCCAACTACATCCGCGACGTGGTGATCCCCGAGGTGACCGCGGGCCGCGAACGGGCCGGCAAGACGCTGGAGGGCTTCGACGTGGCGCCAGCGGTCCCCACCGCGCTCGCCGAGGACCCCACCGCCCCCTACGCGGCGATGCGCCGCGACCTGCTCCCCTACTTCGGCCTGCCCTTCTACCGCGCGATGCTCGAGCGCTCCGGTTTCGGCGCGGAGATCGAGGCGTTCGACGCCGCCGCAGGGAACGTCGAGCAGATGCGGGCGGCGATCTCCGAGCGCTTCCTCGACCAGCTCACCGCGGTCGGCGACTCCTCAGCGGTGAGCGCGGGCCTGAGCCGCTACCGCGACGCCGGCGCCACCAGCCCGTGCGTGGGCCCGATCCCGGGTGGCGATTTCGAGGCCACGCTGCAGGCCGGAATCGCTGCGTAACGATTTCAAGACCACGCTGCAGGCCAGAATCGCTGCGTAACGATTTCAAGACCACGCTGCAGGCCAGAATCGCCGCGTAACGCAATCCGAGTTCGGCAGACTGCAGGGTATGGTCATCCTGCTTGGTTTTGCCCTGCTCGCAGGCGCTGGCACCGCGCTCTCCCCGTGCGTGCTGCCCGTCCTGCCCGCGCTGCTCGCCTCCGGCGGCGCGGGCGGACGGCGCCGGCCGCTAGGCGTGGTGCTCGGGCTGAGCCTGACCTTCGCGATCACGATCGTCGGAATCGCGAAGGTCGCCGACGGCGTCGGCCTCGGCTCGGACCCACTGCGGGCGGTCGCCGTGATCGTGCTGCTCGGCGCCGGCGCGATCCTGCTCGTGCCTCGTCTCGGCGAGCGCGTGGAGGCGCGCATGTCGCGCCTGGCAGCGTTCGGGCCGCGCTCGGGCGGGGACGGCTTTCGCTCCGGCCTGCTGGTGGGGGCCGCGCTCGGGTTCGTCTACACCCCCTGCGCCGGGCCGATCCTCGCCGCGGTGATCTCCGTCGGCGCCGCCACGGGGCAAAGCGTCGCCGTGGGGATCGCCTACACGCTCGGCTCCGCCGCGGTGCTGCTCGCGCTGACGCTTGGCGGCCGCACGCTGTTCGAGCGGGTGCGGGCCGCCGGCCGCGGACCCGCGCTGCAGCGCACGCTCGGGGCGATCATGGTGGTGACGGCGCTGATCATCATCACCGGCGAGGACGTGCGCTTCGACCAGTACATCGCCCAGCACATCCCCGAAGTCAACCTCACCGCCTCCCTTGAGAAATCGCATGCCGTCGAAAGCCGCCTGCACGAGATCACCGGGCACAAGTCGCGCTTCACGGCGAGCGTGGGCACGCCTGTCGCCGTGCACGGCGCCAGCCAGGCGACGCTGCTGAAGGACGCGCGGCAGCTGCCAAAGATCGCTACCGCGCCGGAATTCAAAGAAACCGAGGATTGGTTCAACACTGGGGTGGGCGGGCATTCAAACCAGCCGCTGACGCTGGCGGGGCTGCGCGGGCGGGTGGTGCTGGTTGACTTCTGGACCTACACCTGCATCAACTGCATCCGCACGCTCCCCTACCTGAAGGCGTGGAATGCTGCCTACCACAACGAGGGTCTCACGATCGTCGGCGTGGAGACGCCCGAGTTCTCCTTCGAGCACGACGCCTCAAACGTCGCAAGCGCGATCTCCACGTTCGGGATCAAGTACCCGGTGGTGCAGGACAACGAATACGGCACCTGGGACGCCTACAACAACGAGTACTGGCCCGCCGACTACCTGATCGATGCGCACGGCGACGTGCGCTATGTGTCCTTCGGCGAGGGCGACTACGACAAGACCGAATCGGCGATCCGCGCGCTGCTCGCCGAAGCCGGCTACCAGGTCGGCGGCAAGGGCCACCCCACCGGCGTGATCGTGCCGAGCGACGAAGCCACGCCCGAGACCTACCTCGGCACCGCCCGCGCGCAGGGGTGGGTGAACGGACCCGTGGGTGGCGAACACGACTACGGCCCGGGCACGCACCCCAACCTCGAACTGGACGCCTTCGCCTACACCGGCACCTGGAACATCTCCGAACAGCCCGCCGTCGCGGTCGCCGGTGCGGGCATCGAAGCGAACGTGGAGGGCAAGCACGTCTATCTCGTGCTGAGCTCCGCCGGCAAAGTGCCGCGCCACGTCGAAGTGCTGCTCGAAGGCCACCGCATTCCCGCGGCCGATGCCGGCGCGGACGTTCACAATGGGATCGTGACGGTGCAGGGCGAACGCCTCTACACGCTCGTCTCGCTGCCGCACGACGAACACCACCACTTGACGCTGCGCTTCGAACCGGGCGTTACCGGCTACTCGTTCACGTTCGGCTAGAGGGCAAATCCATCGGCCTGCATACAATGGGTCCCATGGAGAGCTCTGCCTCGGAGACCACCGCCCGCAGCTGGCTGCGCTGCTACCGCTGCTGGTCGCAGGAGCTGGAGGTGCAGGTCCACTACGAGGGGATCCACAAGATCGACCCCGACACCGGCGAGCGCGCCGAAGTCGTGGACGAGCTGCAGGAGGCGGTGGTGCAGTGCCTGGACTGCATGCACGACCAGCCCCACCTCGGCTTCACCAACGGCCGCGTGGAGCCGATCGAGGACCGCTGGGAACGGATGATCGCGGGCACCCCCTGGGTCGCCTCGTGCACCGTGACGGTGGACGCCGAAGACGTCGAGACCTGCTCGGGGCCGGAGGCGGGCGACGCACTCTCCTACGCCGCCTTCGGCGACCACGGCGTCAGGGAGTTCTTCACGCACGTGCGCTTCCACAAGCACGAAGAAGACGCCCGCATCATCGTGCACCTGCTCGTCGAGCTGTACGCGCGCTCGCTGGAGGAGGCCACCGAAGTGCTCGAGCAGGCCGCGCGCGGCGCGCTGACGATCACCTCGCTGGCCGAGGAGTCCCGCCCGCCCGCATCGACGGACGGCGAGGCTCACTCGCACGACTAGTAACGAAGTCGAGAAACACGCGCGTGATCCGCGGGTCGAACTGGCTTCCCGCACACCGCTGCAGCTCGGCGCGGGCCTGCCGCTCGGTCATCGGCTCCCAATAGCCGCGGTTGCTCGTCATCGCCTGATAGGCGTCGCAGATCGCGATGATCCGCGACGCGAGGGGAATCTGCTCGCCGGACAGCCCATCGGGGTAGCCACTCCCGTCGTAGCGCTCGTGCGTGGCTCGCACCAGCGTGGCGATCGGTCGCAGCGAGGGCGCCGACGCGATGATCCGCTCGCCGATGATCGTGTGGCGCTCGATGAACGCCCGCTCGTCGCGATCCAGCGCTTCCGGCTTGTCGAGGATCGCGTCGGGGATCGCCGCCTTGCCGATGTCGTGCAGCTCTGCGGCGGCCACCAGGTCCGCGAGGTCCGCGGCTGCCAGGCCGAGCCGCTCGCCGAGGCCCTGGGCGAGCGCGGCGACCTCGTGCACGTGGGTGTCGAGCTCGGGGTCGCGTTCCCGCAACAGCCCCAGCAGCACGTCGCGCCACTCGCGGCTGGCGGGCGGTCGGAGGGAGAGCAGCTTCTGCGCGTAGAGGCGCTGGTCGGCGATGCGCAGTGCTTCCTCCGCGCTGTGTGCTTCTCGCCCGAGCAGCACCTCGCCGTAGCAGGCGCCGATCGTGAAGTGCTCGCCACTCTCCAGCAGCGCGCCGGCGAGGTCGGCGGCGAGCTCCGCGGGATCGCCTGTCACCCGCAGCAACGCACAGAACTCGTCCCCGCCGAGCCGGTAGGTGAGCCCTCCGGGGCCGACTCGCTGCTCGAGCTTGCTACCAAGACGCTGCAGCAGGGCATCGCCGGCCGGGTGCCCGAACGTGTCGTTGTAGTGCTTGAAGCCGTTGAGGTCGAACAGCAGGAACAGCCTCGGGCTGGACGGCGTAGCCTCCGCCACCGCCAGCCGGAGATCCTCGAACAGCGCCCGGCGGTTGCCAAGGCCGGTGAGCGCGTCACGGTTGGCCAGCTCGCTGCTGGAGGCGATCAGACGGATGTTCTCGGCCGAGGTGGCCAGCAGCCGCAGCAGGATCGCCACGAGCGCCCCCACAGCCAGCCAAATCGACGCGCCCGCTCCCCCCTCCACGCCTTCCTCCGCCAGCACCCCGATCGCGACCGCCCCAGCCACCACCGGCGCAGCGATGGTCGCCACCAGGGTGTAGCGCTCGCGCACCCGCCCGCTGTCGGGCTGCCACGCAGCACACGCCAGGATCAGGACTCCCAGTAGCCACAGCGTGTCCAGTGGAGTACCCGCGGCGTAGCCTCCGTGCGCTTCCAGGTAGAGGAAGAAGCCGTCGGCGATCGCCGTCACCGCGAACCCCAGGGCTAGCAGCGCGAACGGACGGTCCACCTGCCAGCCCGCGACGGTCAACATCCCGACCACCACCGCCACCAGCAGCACGTCCGCGAGCGGATAGGCGAGGTTGAACGCCGCCTCGACCGAGCCGCCGTGCGTGGCCGCCAGCACTGGGGCGAACAGCGCGCTGCAGCCAAGCGCGCCCACCGCGAGCATCCCGCCGAGCCCGTCTAGCCACAGGCTGGTCCGCGGATGACTGAGGCGCCGGCGCCCGAGCAGCACGATCGCCACGTACGCGCCCAGATAGAAGCCGAGATAGAGCCCGCGCTGAACGTTCGGCGCGAGCGTTTCGCTGATCGAGGACATCACTTCCCCGGCGGCGTCGCAGGCGAGGCTGAGACCGAGCGCCAGCCACGCGACCTTCGCCGTGGCGATCGTCAGCGCGCGCGCGAGGCACACCGCCGCGCAGCCCACCATCACCGCGTCGTACAGCCAATCGTCGAACAGCCGGTCGGACGCCCCCCAGCCGAGCACGAGCACGCTATGCGCGAGATGCGCGAGCACCATGCAGGCGAGCAGGGCAAGGGCGACCCTTATCCAAGCCGGCGTGTCAGGGCGCGGCAGCACCTGCCTCAGATAGCTCACCCATGGAGTATCGGCCAACCAGCCAATCCGATTGAGGCGAAGTGCCGGCCCAATTTTGAAACTCGGATCGTCGTCCAGACGCGGCTGGAACGTCGCCAAGACACAGTTGGATCGTTCCCAAGCCCTTGGCCGGACCGTCGCCCGGGCTCAGGCGGATCGTCGCACGAGCCCGGTCCGACCGTCGCCCGGGCTCAGGCGTACGTCGCCCGGGCCCGGTCCGACCTCGCCAGGCTCAGGCCAGACGCGCTTCGAGCGCCTTCAACTGCTCACGCAGCTCCGCCGGGAGCCGCTCGAACTTGCCGAAGTGCTCGTGGAAGTGGGGCAGCTGCGCGCGCCATTCCGCGACATCGACGCGCAACAGCTCGGCGATGTCGGCGTCGGAGACGTCCACGCCGCGCGTGTCGATGCCCTCGACTCCCACCGGCGGCACCAGCCCGATCGGTGTCTGCCGCGCGGCGCCGTGGCCGGCGCAGCGTGCGAACACCCACGAGAGCACCCGCGAGTTCTCGCCGAAGCCCGGCCACAGGAAGCGGCCCGACTCGTCCTTGCGGAACCAGTTGACGTAGAAGATCTTCGGCAGCTTCGCCCCCGGCGTGCGGCCGATCTCCAGCCAATGCGCGAAGTAGTCGGCCATGTTGTAGCCGCAGAATGGCAGCATCGCGAACGGGTCGAAGCGCAATTCGCCCACCGTGCCGGCGGCCGCGGCCGTCTTCTCCGAGCTCATCGTGGCGCCGAGGAACACGCCATGCTCCCAATCGAGCGCCTCGGTCACCAGCGGCACCACCGTCGAGCGCCGCCCACCAAACAGCATCGCGTCGATCGGCACGCCGGCGGGGTCCTCCCACTCGGGCGCGATTGCCGGAGTCTGGTCGGCCTTGACGGTGAAACGCGCGTTGGGGTGCGCCGCGGGCGTGCCGCTGGCGGGCGTCCAATCGTTGCCGTGCCAGTCGGTGAGGTGCGCGGGCGGCTCCTTGGTCATCCCCTCCCACCACACGTCGCCGTCGTCGGTGAGCGCGCAGTTGGTGAAGACCGTATCGTGGGCGACCATCTTGATCGCGTTGGGGTTGGTGTGCTCGCCCGTGCCGGGCGCCACGCCGAAGAAGCCGAACTCGGGGTTGATCGCGTACAGGCGGCCGTCCTCGCCGAACTTCATCCACGCGATGTCGTCGCCGATCGTCTCCACCTTCCAGCCCTCGAGCGTCGGGATCAACATCGCCAGGTTGGTCTTGCCGCAGGCCGAGGGGAACGCGGCGGCTATGTACTTCACCTCGCCCTCGGGGGAGGTGAGCTTGAGGATCAGCATGTGCTCGGCCATCCAGCCCTCGTCGCGCGCCATCACCGAGGCGATCCGCAGCGCAAAGCACTTCTTGCCGAGCAGCGCGTTGCCGCCATAGCCCGAGCCGTACGACCAGATTTCGCGCGTCTCGGGGTAGTGGACGATGTACTTGTTCGCGGCGTTGCACGGCCAAGGCACGTCCTCCTCGCCTTCGCCGAGCGGCATGCCGACGGAGTGCAGGCAGGGCACGAAGCGCCCGTCGTCGCCCAGCACGTCGAGCGCCCGCTTGCCCATGCGCGTCATGATCCGCATGCTCACCGCCACATAGGCGGAGTCGGTGAGCTGCACGCCGATGTGGCTCTTGTCCGAACCCAACGGCCCCATCGAGAAGGGCACCACGTACATCGTGCGGCCCCGCATCGAGCCCGCGAACAGCTCGGCGAGCGTTTCGCGCATCTCGTCTGGGTCGCACCAGTTGTTGGTCGGCCCGGCTTCCTCCTCCGTGGCGGAGCAGATGAACGTGCGGTCTTCCACGCGCGCCACGTCGCCGGGGTCGGAAAGGCCGAGATAGGAGTTCGGGCGCTTGGCGTCGGAGAGGCGGCGGAAGGTGCCGGCCTGCACCAGCAGCGCACAGAGGGCGTTGTACTCCTCGGCGGAGCCGTCGCACCAGTGGATCGCCTGCGGTTCGGTGAGCGAGGCGACCTCCTCGACCCACTCCAGCAGGCGCTTGTTTTCAGTCGGGGCGTCTGGGATGGCTGTGGTTTCCATCATGGGAGCCTATCGTCCTTTCTCGTGAGGGGGGCAGGCCCCCGTCCCAAAATCATTGCTTTTCATCAGCAGCCCCAATCGCCCTCGCCCGGGAGGAGGGCAGGCACCGCGGCCGGCCATCCCCCGAAAAATCGTGGTTTCCATCAGCGGTCCCTATCGACCCTCGGGCCGGCGCGGCACGAGCACCAAACGCTTGAACTCGGCCACCAGCACCCCATCCTGGTTGAGCACGCGGGTGTGGACCCTCACCGTGCCGCGGTCGGGCTTGGACTGCGACTCGCGCTTCTCCAGCACCTCCGACTCGCAGAACAGCGTGTCGCCGTGGAAGACGGGGGCAGGGTGCTTGAGCTCTTCGGTGGCAAGGTTGGCGATCGCCTTGCCGCTCACGTCGCTGACCGACATCCCCAGCGCCAGCGAGTACACCAGCGGACCCACCACCACGTTGCGCCCCTGCTGGGACTGGTGCGCGTACACATCGTTGATGTGCAGCGGGTGGTGGTTCATCGTGATCAGGCAGAAGAGGTGGTCGTCGGCCTCGGTGACGGTCTTCGCCGGCCAGTGCTTGTACACGTCGCCGACCTCGAACTCCTCCAGGTAGCGGCCGTAGGGATGGGCGCCGCTCGCCTCACGGGCGGCCTGGTCGGTCTCGAAGGTGGAGGTGTCGCTGGGTGCGGTGGCGGTCTCGCTCATGGGTGTCGGTGGTCTCCGTTGGACGCTTTCTCGTTGTGTGCGGCCCGGAACTCTATTGGGCAACGCCGAGCAGGTACCGTTCAGGGTAGGACCATCGAGAGAACGAAACTCAGGAGAATCCACTTGCGTAACCCCCGCGACTTCCTCAAGCCCCTCGCGATCGACGCGCCCGAGCCGGCGCGCGAAATCCCCTTCAAGCCCTCCCGGATGATCCACTTCCTGGACTTCTCGAACGAGAAGATGGTGGCGAAGGTGCCCGACATCGCCCCTACGGTGGACATCCTGCTCGGCAACCTCGAGGACGCCGTGCCGCTGGATCGCAAGGAGGCCGCACGCGCCGGACTGATCAAGGTGGGCCGCGAAATGGAGCTCGGCGACACCGCGCTGTGGACGCGCGTCAACGAACTCGCTTCCCCCTACTTCCTCGACGACATCACGCAGATCGTGGGCGAGATCGGCGAGAAGATCGAGGTGGTGATGATCCCGAAGGTCGAGGGCCCGTGGGACATCCACTACGCCGACCGCCTGCTCGCCCAGCTGGAGGCCAAAGCGGGCCTCACGCGCCCGATCCTCATTCACTGCGTACTGGAGACTCACCTCGGCGTCGCCAACCTGGAGGAGATCGCGGCCGCCTCGCCGCGGATCCAGGGGATGAGCTTCGGCCCCGCCGACCTCGCCGCTTCGCGGCGGATGAAGACAACGCGCGTCGGCGGCGGGCACCCTGGCTATCGCACGATCGCCGACCCCGACCCCGAGCACCCCGACGCTCCCCGGCCTTCCTACCAGCAGGACCCGTGGCACTACTCGATCGCCCGCATGGTCGACGCCTGTACCGCCGTCGGCGCGCTGCCCTTCTATGGCCCCTACGGCGACATCAAGGACGTGGAGGGCTGCGAAACCCAGTTCCGCGCCGCCTTCCTGCTCGGCTGCGTCGGCGCCTGGTCGCTGCACCCCGTGCAGATCGGGATCGCCAAGAAGGTCTTCTCCCCCGAACCGGCTGAGGTGGCGTTCGCCAAAAAGGTGATCGAGGCGATCCCCGACGGCCGCGGCGTGCACATGATCGACGGCAAGATGCAGGACGACGCCACCTGGAAGCAGTGCCAGGTGATGGTCAACCTCGCGGAAATGCTCGCGCGCAAGGATCCGGAGCTGGCGGAGGCGTACGGGTTCCAGCCGGCGGCCGTGTAGGGGCGTCTGGCAACCCGAGGGCGCCACGGCACCGAGAAAGCCTCTGCTCCGTGACGGCTGAGGGATCGAACAGGACGGCGGACTCGGCCTGCACGGCCGATCTCAGCCTGCGTCGCGACGATGCCGATGAGATCGAGATGAGCAGGAATCGAATCGCCGTCGCGGCACTGGGCGCAACACTCGCACTTGGGCTTACGCCCGCCGGAGCCCGCGCAGCCGTCGTCTCGCAGCCCTTCACAACCACCGGCGAGCAGCAGTTCGTGGTCCCGCCGGGCGTGACAAGCGTGCAGGTCGAGCTGGTGGGCGGCTACGGCGGCAGCGGGAACGCCGGCATCCCCGGCGGCATACCGGCCACCGACACGGCGACCTTGACCGTCAGTCCCGGAGAAACCCTGTATGCCGAGGTGGCTGGCAACGGCCAGTCAGCCACCGGCACAACAAACGATGGCGGCTACGGCGGAGGCGGAGATGGAGCGATCCGTGCGTTTCTCTTCGGATCAGCCCCGACCGGCGGGGGCGGGGGCGGAGCCTCAGACGTGCAGCGATGCCCGATCAACGCCACAAACGCGGAATGTGGTGGACATTCAGCGCTCTCCTCACGACTGCTCGTTGCCGGTGGCGGTGGCGGAGGAGGCGGCAACGGCCTGGATCCCTCTTCGACCGCCGGTGGTGATGGCGGCAGCGCAGACCAGTCGGGCGCCCCCGGCGCGCACGACTCCTGGACAGACGCAGGCGGTGGGGGTGGATCGCGCGCCACCTCAGCCGTTGGCGGCGCGGCAGGCGCATCTGGCCAGTGCGAACCGTCGGGCAACGGTTGCGCCATGGCGGGGGTGCTGGGTCAAGGCGGAGCTGGCGCCGAAGCGGACGGTGGCGGCGGAGGCGGCGGCATATTCGGTGGCGGGGGAGGCGGAGCCGGCGAATTCTCCAATGCCGGCACTCCACAGAATCCGGTGCTCGCCAACGGTGGCGGCGGAGGCGGAGGCGGCGGATCCTCGGGCGTCGTTCTCGGGGCAATGGGTGTCTCGGGCTTCTCGCTCCTGCCAACCGCCGTAGAAGCCCAGCCAGCTGTCACCTTCAGCTGGACTCCACCCCCGCCGGCCGTGATCACGACGGCGGCGAGCGCCGTCACCGCGACGACCGCGACGCTAAACGGCACTATCAACCCGAACGCCTGGCAGCCGACCGGATGCAGCTTCAGCATCTCCCCGGCCCCGTCGGGAGTCTCGACATTCCCCTGCGCTCAGCAGCTGGCCGTTGGCGGCACGCCCGCCGCGGTCTCCGCCACCGCCCTGGGATTGACTCCGGACACCACGTACACGGTCGCCCTCACAGCCGTCACCGTGCAGGGATCGAGCAGCGGCGGCACGGTGACCTTCACCACCCCAACCCAACCCAACGGCTCTGCCTCCAGCGCTGGCGGCAACAAGGCAGGCCCGGTCATCAGCGCCCTCACGCTGAGCCCCAGGCGCTTCCGCGGTGGCACCCACGCCGCCACGATCGCAAAGCACGCCCACAAGCGCGCACCGACGGGCACCACCATTTCCTTCACGCTCTCCCAACCCGCAACCGTCACGCTCACCTTCCAACGTGCCCAACCGGGCATGTCGAGCGGTACGCGCTGCCTGGCACCACCGCGCATGGGTCGCCACGGCCGCCACTGCACCCGCTACACCACGGTGCACGGCAGCGTGAGCATCGCCGCCGCCCCCGCCGGGGGCGACCACATCAGCTTCGACGGGCTGCTCGCCGGTGGCGCCAAGCTCGCGCCTGGCAGCTACCGCGTGGTGCTAAGCGCCAGCGACGCGAACGGAACGACCGCGGCAGCACAGCACCCGGCATTTACGCTGCTCGGGTAGGGCCAGCGCCCACCACCGCACTCGGGATCCTCGACCGACGAGTGGCTATGCGTGCTGCGCGGGTAGGTCACACCTCACCTTGGTCACCATTGGCCAAGCACTCTACAATCCGACCATGCGCGTCAATGTGGGCCAGGCCAAGACGGACCTTTCGCGCCTGCTGGCACGGGTGGAGGCAGGCGAGGACGTCGAGATCGCGCGCAACGGGGTACCGGTAGTGCGGCTGGTGCGAGTCGAGCCACTCACGCCGGGAGCGCGGTTCGCGGCGCTCAAAGGAGCCCTCGCGGGACAGGTCTTCCTGTCCGATGACTTCGAGCTCAGCGATGACGAAATCGACGAAATGCTCGACGACGACCTCGTGTGAGGCTCCTGCTCGACACCCATGTCCTTCTCTGGCAACTCGACGACCGCAAGCTCTCCGCCGCCGCGGTGGAGGCCATCGACGCGGCCACCGAGCTTCTTTTCAGCGTCGTGTCGTTTGCGGAGATCGGGATCAAGATCGCCGTCGGCAAGCTCGCCGATCGGCGGGAGGTCTACGATGACCTGCTCGTCGAGGGGGGAATACGGACTCTCGGCTTGACGCCCGAGCAAGGCGTGGCAGTCGCCGCTCTGCCGCTCCACCACCGCGATCCCTTCGATCGGCTCTTGATCTCGCAGGCCCGCAGCGAAGGATTGACAATCGTGACCGCCGACCCCTGGTTCACACCATACGACGTGCTGGTAATCAACGCCGCGTAGCACGCCGCGTAGGCTTTTCTTGGGTCTGGGGCGTCTTCACCGACACTTTGCATTGCATTTTGCTATGCTCTACGTATGACACAGGTCGTAACCCGTCTCGACGACAAGCTGGTCGCCGATCTCGACGACCTGGTGGCGGAGGGCTTCATCGCCAGTCGCTCGGAGGGTGTGCGCGTTGCGCTCGAGAAGCTGCTGGATGAGCAGCGAAGGCGCCGGATAGGAGCCGAAATCGTCGCGGGGTACGAACGTTATCCCGAGACCGATGAGGAGCTTGCACAAGCTGAGCAGGCGACCCGCACACTGATAGAAGAAGAGCCTTGGTGAGCGTCCCGCAGCAAGGGGATATCTGGTGGGCCGAGACTGAAGACAAGCGGCGACCCGTGCTGGTGATTACGCGATCGCACACAATGCCGGCGCTGAAGCGCGTTGTGGTGGCTCCGGTAAGCCGCACGGTACGCGGAATCCCAACCGAGATAGGCCTCGGGCCGAACGAGGGCCTCCCAAGCGAATGTGCCGCCTCGTTCGACAACCTTCAGACGATGCTGCGATCGGCGCTGACTGAACGAACCGGCTCGCTCGGTCCCAGAAGCCGCGAGATCTGCGAGACGTTGCGAGCCCTCGCCGACTGCTGAGCGTGTAGGCTTCCGCGCCGCATGAGGTTCTTCGAGTTCGAGGCACGCGAGATCGTCAAGCGCGCCGGCATCCCCGTCACCGACTACGGCTTCACGACCGACCCTGCGCAGGCGCGCCAGATCGCCGAGCGGATCGGGGGGGCGACGGTGATCAAGTCGCAGGTGCTCACCGGCGGACGGATGAAGGCCGGCGGCGTCAAGTTCGCCGATACGCCCGCCGAGGCCGAAGCTCACGCGCGCGACATCCTCGGGCTGGAGATCAACGGGCACATGCCGCGGGGGGTGCTGGTCGATCCCAAGGCGGAGGTCGAGCAGGAGTACTACGCCGGGGTCGTGTGGGACGGCACCGCCAAGCAGCCGTTGATGCTGTTCAGCGACATGGGTGGCATCGACATCGAGCAGGTCGCCGAGGAGCACCCCGATCACGTGGGCCGCGGCCACTTCTCCACGATCGCGCCATTCTCCGACTTCCAGGCCAAGCAGGTGATCGCCGCGGCCGGCGTCACCGGCAAGGCCCTGCAGCGCGCCACCCCAGTGCTCGCTCGCCTGGCCCAACTGTTCCTCGACAACGACATGACGCTCGCCGAGATCAACCCGCTGGCGCAGCTGAAGGACGGCTCGTTCGTCGCGCTCGATGCGCACATGGAGATGGAGAACGAGGGCATGCCGCGTCAGAAGGGCCTGCTGCAGGCGCTGGGCATTCGCGCGGAGGAGGGCACCCGCGAGGACCACACGCCGACTGCGTTCGAAGAGGCCGTCAAGGCGATCGACGCCGCCGATCATCGTGGCGTCATCCAGGGCAAGGACACCGGCTTCAACGGCAACATCGGCCTCGTGATCGGCGCGGGGGGCGGCTCGCTCACGCTCACCGACGCCGTGCGCCAGCAGGGCGGCCAGCCCGCCAACTACTCCGAGATCGGCGGCAACCCGTCGGTCGCCAAGGCCTGCGGCCTGGCCAAGGAGGTTCTCCAGAAAGACGGCGTGGAGAAGATCGCGGTGATGATGTCGATCGTCTCCAACACGCGCGTTGACATCGTCGCGCGCGGCGTGATCAAGGCCTGCCTGGAGCTCGGCAGGGACCCCGGCGAGACGATCGCGATCTTCCGCATCCCCGGCGCCTGGGAGGAGGAGGGCTTCAAAATCCTCGACAAGTACGGGATCGAGTACTGCGACCGCTCGGTTTCGTTGTGGGAGGCCGCCGGTCGGGCGGTCTCAAAGATCCAAGAGGCGGCCGCATGAGCAAGGATCACTTAGCGCACATGTGCGCAGCTCGCACATCCCCCAGGCGTGCGGGCATTGGGCGTCCTGCCCTACGTCCGTGGCGGGGTAGGATGCCCCGCCCCCGAGCGGCTGTTACCCCGACCCGGCGCGTGGACGATCCCCCCTCCCCCCTCCCCTTGCTGCCATGAGCATCCTCATCGACCAGAACACGACGTTCATCATCCAGGGCATCACCGGGCGCGAGGCCGTCAACCTCACGCGCGAGTGCCTGGACTACGGCTCGAAGATCGTCGGCGGCGTGACCCCCGGCCGTAAGGGTCGCGAGGTGCACGGCGTGCCGGTGTTCGACACCGTCGAGCAGGTCGTCGAGCACAACGGCGGCGTCGTGCCGGACGGCTCGGTCGTCACCGTCCCCCCCGCGGGCACGCGCGACGCCGTGTTCGAGGCGCTGCACGCCGGCATCAAGACGATCGTGATCGTCACCGAGCGGATCCCGCGCCGCGACGTCGCGATGATGGTCGAGTTGGCCGACGCCAAGGGCGCGCGGATCATCGGCCCCAACTGCCTCGGCGTGATCGTCCCCGGCGTCGCCAAGATGGGCGGCATCGGCGGCCCCGCGCGCAATGCCGCCGTCGCCTACCAGCCCGGCGCGGTTGGCGTGATGAGCCGCTCCGGGGGCATGACCACGGAGATCTCCTCCACGCTGACGGCCGCGGGACTCGGCGTCTCCACGGCGGTGTCGATCGGCGGCGATGCGATCATCGGCTCGACCTACGCCGAGCTGATGCCGTACTTCGAGGCCGACGAGCAGACGCAGGCGATCGTGATCTACACCGAGCCCGGCGGCCGCATGGAGGCGCAGCTGGCGCAGTGGGTGAAGGACAACGACTCGCGTCTGCCGATCATCGCCTTCATGGCCGGCAAGTTCATGGACGACGAGGAGATGCAAGGCATGTCCTTCGGGCACGCCGGCACGATCGTCGAGGGCAAGGAGGACAGCGCGACAGAGAAGATCGCCCGCCTGGAGGCGGCCGGCATCCCCGTGGTGCAGCGGATCGACGAGATTCCCGACCTGGTCAAGGCCAAGCTCGCGGAGCGGAGTGGCGCGGCATGAGGCGGGACGGGATCTTCATCGCGGAGCGGAGTAGCGCGGCATGAGGCGGGACGGGATCTTCATCGCGGTCGAGGTCGACGACCAGGCGGCTGCCGACACCGAGCTGGCGCGGCGACTGACCGAGGCCTGCCCGGTCGACATCTTTGCCCAGAAGCCCGGCGGCAGCCTGGAGATCGTGGAGAAGAGCCTCGACGAGTGCGTGCTCTGCCGTCTCTGTCTCGATGCCGCGAGCGGGTGGGGCTCCGCTCAACCGGTCAGGGTGATCAAGTTGTACGACGACGGTGCCCTACTCGCCTAGGCGTAGACCTCGGCGGCGCCATCCACTATCGTAAGGGGACGCCATGAATGAAAACGTCTCCCTGATCGTCATGTGCTTCTTCCTGGTGGCCTCGATCGTATTCTTGGCCGACCAGATCCTGTCCTACCACTGATCGGGCTACTGCCGTGCGCGGCGGGTGCGCTGGCGCTCCTGCTGGCGCTCGACCACGTTGACGATCAGCTTCAGGAACTGCTCCGGTCCGGATGCCTTCGCCTGGCCGTACGTGAACGCCTCGATCCAGTCGGCGACCTTCGCTTCGCGGGCCATCACGTTGAAGAACTCGCGGCGCATGTCCACGCGCAGGCGCGCGTCCCCGGCGGGGCCCTTGGTCACCTTGATCTCCGGCATCTCCAGCCGGAAGTGCTGCACGTCGCCGCGTCCCCGTAGTTCTACCCCGACCACCAGCTTAATCGGCTCAAGCGCTGGCACCTCGCGGATGAACCTGCGCACCGCGAGTTCGATCAACCCCTTGGCGTCTTCTGCCATACATACCCTCCTGTCCGCCGCTCCCGCTAGGGGCATAGCCTACACGGCTACCAAATATCTTCACGATTGCACTCCTCTACCCGCAGGGTGCAGTTCCAGGCATATGGACAGCGCTACAGCTTATGACGCTGCAGCAGCTTGCGGCCGATCACCATGCGCTGGATCTCCGAGGTGCCCTCGCCGATCAACAGCAGCGGGGCGTCGCGGTAGATGCGCTCGATCTCATACTCCTTGGAGTACCCGTAGCCGCCGTGGATGCGCAGGCACTCCTCCGCGCAGAACCGCCCCGCCTCGGAGGCAAACAGCTTTGCCATCCCGGCCTCCAGATCGGAGCGCTCGCCGGCGTCCTTCATGCGCGCGGCGCGCAGCACCAGCAGGCGGGCGGCGTCGACCTGGGTGGCCATGTCGGCGAGCTTGAACTGGATCGCCTGATGCTCGGCGATCGGCTTGCCGAACGTCTTGCGCTCCTGGCTGTATTTGAGCGCCAGCTCCAGCGCGCGCTGGGCGAGGCCGACACCACGGGCGGCGACGTTCACGCGGCCGAGGTCGAGCGCGTCCATCATCTGCACAAACCCCTTGTTCAGGCCCTGCGTCTCGCCGCCGAGGATGTTCTCCGCCGGACAGCGATACCCGTCGAACACCAGCTCGGTCGACTCCACGCCCTTGTAGCCCATCTTTTTGATCTTTGGTGGGACGTTGAAGCCCGCGAGAGCATCGGTGTTCTCGGACACGCCCGGCTGTTTCTCGCAGATGAAGCAGGTCATGCCGCGATAGCGCGGGTCCGCGTCGGGGTCGGTCTTCACGAGCGTGAACACCAGCGAGGACAGCAACCCGTTGGTGACCCACATCTTCTGCCCGTTGATCTCGTATGTGCCGTCGTCCTGCTTGCGAGCGGAGGTCTTGATCGCCTGCACGTCCGAGCCCAGCTCGGGCTCGGACAGCGAGAAGGCAGCCCGGATCTCACCGCTGGCCATCCGTGGGAGGTACTTCTGCTTCTGCTCCTCGCTGCCGAAGTGCATCAGCAGGTAGCTGCCGATGAAGTGCGTGTTGACCACGCCCGAGATCGAGATCCACCCGCGCGAGAGCTCCTCCACGATCATCGCGTACGTCGTCAAATCCAGCCCCATCCCGCCGTACTCCTCGGGGATCGTCACGCCGAACAGCCCCAGCTCCTTCATCTGCTCCACGATCGGCTCCGGGAAGGAGTCCTCGTGGTCGTAGTGCTCGGCGTTGGGGATGATCTGCTCGTCGGCAAACTGGCGCACCATCTCGGTGATCGCCTTCTGCTCGTCGGTCTTCTCCGTGTACGGCGAGGGGGCTACAGCCATGTCGGCAACACTCCGAGGTCGCGGGGTACGTATCCGCGCCGAGACTCGACGCAGGCCACCACGCGGCGCGGCGTGACGCGCGCGCGACGGCTACAGGGAGAATACCGGCGTGAACTTCGCCGTGGATGTGCTCGACCGCCTGCCCCCCGACCAGCTGGCGCTGGTCGAGCTGGCCCGCGACGGCTCACGCCGGGAGTGGAGCTTCGGCGAGGTCTCCGATCGCAGCGCCCGCCTCGCCGGCGCGCTCGCCCGCCGTGGGGTGGGGCGCGGGGACATCGTGATGACGTTGATCGGCAACCGCCCCGAGTGGGTGCTCACGATGCTCGCCTGCTTTCGCCTCGGCGCCGTGGTGCTGCCCTGCACCGAGCAGCTGCGCGCCAAGGACCTGCGCCTGCGGCTCGCCGTCGCCCGGCCGCGGCTGGTGCTGGCCGACGAGCGCAACCGGGCCGAGCTGGAGGTTGCGCTCGAGGAGGAGCCACTCCAGCCGAGTTCGCCAACCACCACGCCGAGCGGTGGTTGGAGTACGGCGGAAAGCCGTGGGTGGAGCGCCGCGGACGTCGAGGTGGCGATGGTGCCCAACGACTCTCTTTTCGACGCCCAACCAGCGCCGGCGGCCGCGCTGGCGCCAAATGACCCCTGCCTGATCACCTTCACCAGCGGCACCGCCGGCGAGCCCAAGGCGGTGCTGCACGGACAGCGCTACCTGCTCGGCCAGCGCCCGCAGGCCGAGCACTGGCTGGGGGCGCGGGCGGGCGAGCTGGTGTGGTGCACGGCCGCATCGGGGTGGTCGAAGTCGGCGCGCAACGTCTTCATCGCCCCGTGGTTGTCGGGCGCCGCCGCGCTGCTGCACGACGCCCGCTTCGACCCAGCCGAGCGGCTGGAGCTGCTGGTGAGGGAGCGAGTCAACGTGCTGTGCATGGCACCTACCGAGTACCGCGTGATCGCCAAGCGCGCCACACTCCTACCGCTGCCCGACCTGCGCGGGATGGTCGCCGCCGGGGAGGCGTTGAATCCAGAGGTGCTGCGCGCCTGGCACGAGGCCACCGGCCTCGGCATCCGCGACGGGTATGGGCAGACCGAGACGGGTCAGCTCACGGGGATGCCGCTGGGGGAAGAGCCCCGCCCCGGGTCGATGGGACGCGCGCTGCCCGGGGTGCGACTGGACGTTGTGGACGGCGAGCTGGTGGCCGACCCCGCGAGCGTCCCGACGTTCTTCATCGGCTACCTCGGCGAGCACGCCCGGCGCGCCGCGGAGGGCAGGTGGGAGGTCGCGGACCGGGGCGCTGGCCCACCGTGGCACACCGGGGACCACGTGCGCCGCGACGAGCAGGGCTACCTCTACTTCGAGGGGCGCACCGACGACGTGATCATCTCCGCCGGCTACCGCATCGGGCCCTTCGAGGTGGAGTCGGCGCTCGTCGCTCACCCCGCGGTCGCGGAGGCCGCCGCGGTGTCGGCGCCCGACGAGGAGCGCGGCGCGGTGGTGCGCGCGGTGGTGGTGCTGCGCGACGGCCACACCCCAACGCCGCAGCTGGCGCGTGAGCTGCAGGAGCACGTCAAGCAGCTCACCGCCCCTTACAAGTACCCCCGCATCGTCGATTTCGCCGCGGAGCTGCCGAAGACCGCCAGTGGCAAGGTCAAGCGGGCACAGCTGCGGGGGTAACCTCGTCCAGCTGGAGGGCACGATCGATGAACGGCCCGAGCAGCTCCCCGATCGAGGAGGCGGTCATCCCCGCCGGGGCGACCGGCAGCGTGGCGTAGCTGATCGCCAGCCGCACCACGCACTCCGCCAGCAGCGCCACGTCGTGCTCGGTCGCCTGCGGCCAGCGCGTGGCGATTGCCCAGCGCAGACGCTCGGCGGCGCCCTCGACCAGGGTCTGGCCCTGGGTTGTGACGAACGGCAGCATCTCCCCCCCGCCGCGGATCGCGGCGCGGATCAGCGGGTCGCCGGCGGCGGCCGTGAGGAACAGCCCGAACGCGGCCGTGAGCGCTGCCCGCGGGTCCTCCAGATGCGCGTCCAAAGCGCCCTCCACCGCGCCGATGAAGCCGTCGGCCTCGCGCAGCACGAACGCCTGCGCGAACTCATCGCGCGAGCCAAACTCCTTGTAGAGCGTCTGCCGGCTGACGCCCGCGGCGGCGGCAACGTCCGCCATCGTCACCTCGCTCCAGGCGCGCTGCTCGAGCTCGGCGCGGGCCGCGTCGAAGAGCGTGTCGCGCAGCAGCTCGCGGGCGGCAACCGCGTATGGCGTGCGGGCGCTCACCGCTGCGCCTCCTCGCCCTCCGCCGCGTCCTGGAGCTCGAAGTCCACCTTGTCGCGCACGCCGCAGTCCGGGCAGGCCCACTCGTCGGGCACCTCGCTCCACGGCGTGCCCGCCGGGAAGCCCTCGCGCGGGTGACCTTGCTGCTCGTCGTAGGTGTACCCGCAACTCGGGCAGCGCCAGCGGCTCACGGGGTGGCGCTCCGGCGGCTCATATGGTCACGGCTCACGATGCGGCACCGTACCGTGCGAGGATCCGCGGGCGCTTGCGCGGGGCGATGTTGGCAAGCGAGACGTCGCCCTCGTAGTGCGCCAGCAGCCGCCGGTCCATCACCCGCCGCCACAGCGGGGGAAAGGCGGCGAGCACGATCATCCCCGCATACCCGGTCGGCAGCTGCGGCGCATCCTCGACGTGGCGCAATGCCTGATAGCGGCGGATCGGGTTGGCGTGGTGGTCGGAGTGGCGCTGCAGGTGGTAGAGCAGCACGTTGGAGGCCACGCTGTTGCTGTTCCAGCTGTGCTCCGGGCGGGTGCGCTCGTAGCGGCCATCCTCACGCCGCTGGCGGCGCAAACCGTAGTGCTCGAGGTAGTTGACCACCTCCAGCAAGCAGAAGCCGAGCACCGCCTGCCCGATCAGGTAGGGCAGCACCACCACGCCGAAGATCGCCGTGAGCACGGCGAACAGCACGACTGTCATCGCCCACGCGCCGAGGATGTCGTTGCGCGCCGTCCACGGCGAATGACCCATGCGCGCCAGGCGGGTACGCTCGAGCTCCCACGCCGAGCTCAGGCTGCCGGCCACGGTGCGCGGCAGGAAGGCGTAGAAGCTCTCCCCCAACCGCGCGCTCGCCGGGTCCTCGGGGGTGGCCACGCGGACGTGGTGGCCGCGGTTGTGCTCGATGAAGAAGTGCCCGTAGGCGCTCTGCGCGAGCGCCACCTTGCTCAGCCACCGCTCCATGCTCGCGCGCTTGTGGCCGAGCTCGTGCGCGGTGTTGATCGCGATCCCGCTCACCACGCCCACGGTCAGCATCAGCCCGATGTCGTCGAACGTGGAGAGTTTGCCGCTCGACCACAGCCAGCACGCGAACACCAGCCCCGCGTACTGGATCGGGAGGAACGCGTACGTGCACCAGCGGTAGTAGCGATCCTGTTCCAGCCACTTGATCACGCTGTCGGGGGGGTTGGTCCTGTCCATCCCGACCAGCAGATCGAGCAGCGGGAAGAGCGCGAACACCAGGAACGGGCCGTAGAACCAGAAGATGCCCAGCCCGGTCGCCTGCACGAGGCCGTACGCCAGGAACGGCAGCGTCGGCACGATCAGGCCCAGCAGCCACGCGTAGCGCTTGGGGTCGTGCCACCGCGCGCGGGTCAGCACCTCACTGCTTTCACTCGACGACACCGGTACAGCGGACATGGAGCATGTCTCCTTTGTGGTCGGCCCAGCAAAGATTGTCAGGCTAGTTTACAGACTCTGCATTTTTTGTCTAGGGCGATGACGCAAAATCGCTTCAGCGTCCGATTTTGGACATCTTGACCCATGTGCGGCACCCAGCCGGTCGATGACCACCGCCCTAAATAGCGCTAGCTCCTCGTCTTACGAGAAGAGCCCTTGCCCGACGAGATGCATGGCATGGAAGGCGACCTGCGGATCTTCAGCGCACACCTGAACACAGAGATCCCCTCCCGAGCGCCCCGGTTCGAGGCTGTCGCCCTGGAACGCCGGAAGCGCCTGCAACAACGCGGGTCTGCGGCCGCCAAGCCAAACCGATCGGCGCCCGGGGACCCGAACAGGCTCGGGCCGAACCCAACCGTTATCGTCAGCTGCGCCGGACCCAGACCAATAGCCTCACCAGGGTCCACCGGCGGCGTGCCGAGTTCCTGAGCCTGCGGCTGATAGGACCTGCCAGCGGTCAGCGCGACCGCCGCCGCAGTCCACTCTTCGAGAATCCCACGGAGATTATTCGGAGCGCCGGAAGACGGCCCTACACTCGAACCGAGGGCACTCTACCAAGGAGGCGGCGGATGTCAACATTTAGATATAAGCTGTCCGCATTTTGCGGGCATCAACAAGCTCAAAAGCCTACATGGATGCTGCGCCGCTCCGACCACGGGCCCCGCCACGCGGCGCTTGGCATCGACGGTGCCTTCGAGTTGCTCAACCAGCTCGACGGGCTGAGCGAGGACACCGACGTCGTGTTCGTGCTAACCACCAACCGGCCCGAGGTGATCGAGCCGGCGCTCGCCTCGCGGCCAGGGGGCATCAGTCGCCCGCAGAGCCCACTCGGCGTGCGGGCCGCCGAGACGAGGACGTTGACGTCGGCGACCGCCCGCGGCGGGCCGGCCTCAGCCGGCGGCACGGCCTCGTCGGCTCGCGGCGCGCGCGCGCCGCACCGCGCGTGTCTCCTCGACCGCTAGCGCCATCGACTGCTCGTCGTCCAGGTCATCGAGCTCCGGGCGGGCGCGCAGCTCCTCCAGCAGCTTGCGCAGATCCTCGCGTGCCGCCTCGCCCCGTCCTTCCTCGACCACGTAGGTGCGAAGCGCGTCCTCCACGAGCTGGCTCTCGCTGCGCTGCGTCGCCGCTGCCGTCATCTTCGTCGCGGTGAGGACGCCCTCATCGATGTAGTACGTGGTCTTGCGTCTGGCCATGCCGCTGACACTATCTCAGTGGCGTCAATCCGTCAAGACGGCGGCGCTGTATCCAAGCTCCGAGTTCACATTGTTTGACGCGCGGCGTACGACGACGACCCGACCGTGGCGCGACGTTCGAGTCCGAGACCGACTACTTCGGGTCTCGCGCCCAACAAACCATGCTCAACTTCCGGGTCCGCGATCTGGATGCAATGCTCGCGCAATTGCGCGCCAAGGGAGCCGACGTCGCTGAAGAGACGCAGGACATGGAGGGCGTTGGTCGATTCGGCTGGGTCGCTGATCCCGAGGGCAATCGAATTGAGCTGTGGCAGCCCGCCTGAGCGCTTCGGCGTCGGCGCGTCGGTCCGCGCCTCGATGTCCTATTGCTGGGTGTTCCTGGATTCCCGCGGGAGGCGCGTACCGCGGGACGAAGCTGGTCGGTGATCAGTTGGCTGCGTTGAGGATCGCGCGCGCGGTGCGACGAACGTCATCTTCGGTTGTCGACCAGTTGGAGAACGACACCCGTAGGGCGTGATGTCCGCGCCACGTTGTGCCGCCGAGCCAGCATTCGCCGTCGGCTTGCACGCGGGCGAGGTGCTCCGGTGTGCCTGCGACCAAGACCTGGTTCAGCACGACGTCATTCAGCACCTCCAGGCCACCCTCCTGAAGCAGGGAGGCCATGAGCGTCGCGTGCCCGCAGCATCGCTCTACCAGTTCGGCGACGCCGCGCCGGCCGAGATATCGCAGCGCCGCGTACACGGGAATCGCACGCCCCCGGCGGGAGGCCTCGGGCACGAACTCCGCCGGCTCTCGGTGATCGCTGCGCGCGAGATACGTCGCGCTCACCGCCATCGCGCGTGGTAGCGCCTCTGGCGGCGCGACAATCGCGAACGCGCAGTCGTAGGGAACGTTGAGCCACTTGTGCGCATCGACGGCCCAGGAGTCGGCCCGGTCCCTGCCGGCCACCAGGCCCTCCAAGCGCGGCGACGCGGCCGCCCACAAACCGAACGCTCCATCGACGTGAAGCCACGCACCGTGCTCCGCCGCGAGGTTTCCGATCGCCCCGAGGGGATCGCACGCGCCAGTGTTGACGTTGCCCGCCTGAGCACAGAGGAGCACCGGGCCCTTGGCAGCGCGCAGTTGTCCCTCGAGCGCCAACGGGTCCATCGCACCGTTCGCGTCGACGTCCACCCGGGTCACGCGATCGTGACCAAGACCGAGGTAGCCAAGCGCCCGTAACAGGGTCACGTGTACCTCCTCGCCGACTAGCACCTCGATTGGTGGAGCCCCAAACAGTCCCTGCGCGTCAGCGTCCCAGCCCGCTCGCCGTAATAGCTCGCCGCGCGCAGCCGCCAGGCAGCTGAAGTTGGCCATCTGCGCGCCAGTAACGAAGCCAACGCTCGCGCTCCGGGGGAGACCAAGCAACTCCAGGACCCACCCTGCTGTGACCTCCTCGGCGACCGCCACTGCTGGTGATGCGCTGTACGTGCCGCACATTTGGTCCCACGCGGAGACAAGCCAATCAGCCCCGAGCGCGACCGGGAGCGACCCGCCGACGACAAACCCGAAGTAGCGCGGCCCAGCAGACGCGACCAGCCCTGGCTCGGCATCAGCGGCCAACTGCTCAAGGACATCTACCGCACCCTCACCAGAATCGGTCAGCGGCCGGCGCAGCGCCACCGGATCGGAGCCGCCGACGTGCCGCTCGCTCACACCCTCGAGGTATGCGCGCGCCAGTCGGTGTGCATGAGCGAGCACGTCTTCGTCGGTCACCGCCGCAACAGCCTATCCCCGGCCAGCCGTATTCCGCTTCCAGGACGCAGGGGCGACCAGACGGAGGCTAACGGGCGCGCGTAGACTCTCCCGGCGTGTCGGCCACGGGAGACCCTGGGTATGCGCTGAGCTCCTCCAGCGAGGAAGAGCACGAGCGGCTGGCCCGCCAGGCCGACATGTACGCCCCGTTCACGCACCGTCTGCTGGCCCGCGCGGGGATCGAACCAGGGATGCGGGTCCTCGACGTCGGCTGCGGCCCGGGCGATGTCAGTTTGCTTCTCTCAGAGCTAGTCGGCGCCGACGGTTCGGTGGTCGGAGTCGAGCGCGACGAGCAAGCGCTCGCGAAGGCGCGTCAGCGCGCGGCCGAGTCTGACATCGAGAACGTCGAGTTCGTGCTCGGGGACTTTCGCGACATCGAGCTCGCAGGTGACCCGTTCGATGCACTGGTCGGGCGGCTCGTACTGATGTACCAGGGTGACCCGCCCGCGGCGGTGCGAGCCGCGGCACGCCACATACGCCCGGGCGGGGCGGTCGTGTTCGCGGAGATGTGCATGCGCACGGGGTCCGCGATACCGCAGAGATTCTTGGTGTCCTGGCCGCACACCCCAGCGTCCGAGCAGCTCAGCGAATGGATCGATGGCGCTTTCGGCAGGCTGGGCACACAGCCGGACATGGGAATGCGATTGCCCGCGACCTTTGCCGAAGCCGGCCTGCAGCCCAACCTAGACCTCGACAGCGAAGTCGCGATCGCTATTGGCGAGGACGCGGTCTCCGAGGCCGTGGACTTCGCCCGCAGCTTGCTGCCCGGACTCGTCGCTGCCGGGGTAGCCACCGAAGAGGAAGTGGACATCGACACCCTCGCCGAGCGCCTACACGCCGAAACCGGACCCGTCGGACGCATCTCGCTCTGGCCGACAATCATCGGCGCCTACGCGACAAAGCCGCAGTAGCGCTACTACTCGCACGAGCGACCGGGCTCCTGAACCACCACACCGATACTCAGAGCGCATTGCGCAGCGATTTATGGCGACCGACACGAGGGCGCGGAGCAACACCGGCAGGAGCCCCCGTGCACTGGCTCGCGCGTCTGATAGTTGCGCGTGATCGCCTCCTGGCGAGCCTCCGGGTCGCCGGCGTGCTCGGCGTGTGCCCGTTCCAGCAACCAACCGCTCTGCCGCCCCCGTGGAACCACGTGGATGCGCCAGCGCCGGGGGCATACAGCCTGCATAGGGTTCGCTAAAACGTTAGCCCGACGCCTTTCGCCCGACCCTGCCTCCCATCGCCAGCGACCCAATCTCGCTTGAACGAACGAACTTCATGGGAAGCCCCCGGCAGGACTCGAACCTGCGACCCTCGGATTAGAAGTGCGCCCTGGGGTTTTTGATCGGTCGCGACGACTCGCGAATTTTGGCTCTGATGCACAGTTTGCGGCGATGGCGCCGGAGTCGGTTTGCGGTCGTCTCCGGGGGTCGTGTTAGCCCGCTGTTAGCCCAAACGGGCTACGACCGGCGCGCAGCCTGAGCGAGCAGTGCAATGCCGCCGAGCATAAGGAGGGCTGGGCGCGAATGCGAGGCTCCAGCCAAGCGCGCGCTCGCCCCTGGTCAGCAGCCTCCGCCGTTCCTCCCGCCGCCGCTTCAGGGCGCTCCTCACGTCGCGAATACCCATCGCATGGCATCGTAGTCCTCAGCGATCCACGCCTCCTTCGACAGGGGCATCATCCGCGCGGAGGAAGCGGCGCCCAGGCATCGCCGACCATCAAACGAGCTGTATGGGGTCTACGGTGAGGCAGCGGTGTGTGGAGCGACGGGTAGGATCTCGTCCCAGGCGTCGGCGCCACCGAGGCCGTCGTCAACTTGCTGGATGTACACGTTCATCGTCGTGGTCAGCTGCGAGTGGCGCAGCCATCCCTGCACCTGCTTGAGCGTCTTACCGTGGTGCAACAGCAGTGAGCCGCACGCCTTGCGAAAGGCGTGGAACGCGATCCCCTCCCCGTCGAGGCCAGCTTCCGCGAGCGCCGGCTGCAGGACGCGGTGGTAGACGTTGTTGTAGTTCAGGGGCGTGCCCACCGCCGACGCGAACACAGGGGCACCGACCGCTGCGTTGGACGGACGCAGCTCAGCCAGCCACGCGGCCATGGTCGGCGAGAGCGGGACGACGGCATCACCGCCACCGGACTCAATCTCACCGCGGGACCACCCGCCTACGAGATCGCCGCCGACCCCCGGCTGATCCCACTCGGCAGCTACGTCCACATCACGCCCAACCCGTTCGGGACCAGCAGCGCGTTCTACGCCGGCGACGCCGGCGGGGCGATCACCGGCCGGCACATCGACATCTACGACTGGCTCGGACGTGCCAGCCAAGATGCCTGGGGCACCCGCACCGTCACCGTCACACCCGCAGCCGCACCCGGCGCCGGCCCCGGCAACCTCCTCGACGGGGTGGCGCCCACGCCCGCCGCCGGCGAAAACGTTGGCGGGAGCTGCTCGGGCGGGGCCACCGCTGGCGGTCTCGGACTCACCGCCGCGCAGACCGCGCACATCCAAGCCGACGGGTCAGCGCTCGCCCCACGCGAAGCACCCGCCGCGGTCAAGCTCGCGATCGCCGCCGGCAACCTCATCCACACCCTCCCCTACCCCGAACCCGACCAGCACTACGGCAGCCTTGCGCGGCTCTGGCCCGCCTACGACTGCTCCGGCGCCACCTCACTCGTCCTCTACGCCGCCGGGCTGCTCGGACCCACCGCGCTCGACTCCACCGAACTCGAGAGCTACGGGCAACCCGGGCCCGGGCGCTGGATCACCATCTACGCCAACAGCGCCCACGCCTGGATCGTCATCGCCGGCATCGCCCTCGACACCGCCGACTACGGCGGGCCATCCATCCCTGCCGGGTCAGGGCCGCGCTGGCGGGCCGAACCGCTCGCCAACCTCAACGACGGCACCAGCTACGTGGTAAGGCATCCGGCGGGTCTGTGAAAGCTGACGCCCACCAGCGTTACGTCCCGCATGGATGCTCAGCCCCTGGCAAGGCGATGCTAGGCGATCCGCTCAGTTGAGCGGCGCGGAGAAAGGCTGGTCACCCTGCGTCCAGTACAGCGTGTTGCCCGCGAGCGCGAGCGAGTACGGTTCAATATTGCTGCCGGACGCCAGCAATCGACTGCCAGATTGATCGATTGCGTAGACGTGGTATTCAATATCGTTGAGATAGCCAGTTCCCACAATCCATGACACAGAGCCGTCACTCTTTACTACAATTGACTCGATCGGACCCACGCTGCCCACATCAGGTTTCGCCAGCGCACCGGTAGTCACCTCGTGAAGCACACGACCAGTGCGTAGATTGCGGACAACCATCAAAGCTTCGGGCTGTCCCTTGCCGTTACTAACGTAATTTCCGGCCGGCGTATACGCAACGACCGAACCAGCCAATGCCTCCAGCTTTACGCTGGAGCTTCCGCCTCGTTCCGATCCCCCAGGATGTTCTTCGGCTCCACCTATAAGGTATGAACGCTTGCCCCCATACACGCAACCGCGAACGACGGGTTCGGGTTCAGGAAAAGGGCGAAGACGTTCCTTGACTATGTACAACTCTGCTTCGGCGTCGGCTAGCAGAACGCGCGACTTCGCTGGGGGACAGTTCGCCGCGGTCCCATGGCGGGCGGGGGCAGCGCTCGACGAAGCCGCCGCCAAGAGCAGCGCCAAGACTGGGATCGCAGGTATCGCTAGCCGTCGCATTACCCTGTGACCGTTCTCAGTTCAACGGCGCGGAGAAAGGCTGGCCACCTTGTGTCCAGTACACTGTGTTGCCAGCGAGCGCCAGCGAGTAGGGAACGATTTCCGCGCTGGAGGCCAGTAACCGGCGCCCCGTTTTGTCTATTGCATAGACTTGGTATATAGTGGGAATTCCAGTTTCCACGATCCAGGCTACCGCACCGTCGCTCTTCACTACAAGCGCTGTGGTTAAGCCGACGCTAACGGGCGTTGTTTCGGGTGTGACAAATCTGCCGGTCTCAACCCTATGGAGTACACGACCAGTGCTCAGATCGCGAACAACCGTGAGAAATCTAGGGGCCTGTTCTTTACCACTACCGTAGACTGCGGATTCCGTATATGCAACCACCGTGCCGGCAAGCGTCGCAAGCCGCACGCCCGAACTCCCACCTCCCCCATATGACGAACCATGTTCTTCAACTTCGCCTAAGAGGTAGGAGCGCTTTGGCCCGTACGCACAGCCGCGAACGACAGCTTCTGGTTCTGGGAAGTGGGGCAGATGTTCCTTGACGACATACAACTCTGCTTCGGCGTCGGCCAGAAGAACGCGCGACTTCGCTGGGGGACACTTAGCCGTGGTCGTATGGCGCGGGTGAGCAGCGCTCAGCGAGGCCGTCGCCAAAAACAGCGCCAAGACCGGGGTCGTTGATATGGCTATTCGTCGCATAGATCCTTAAGACTACCGAAGCCCTCCAAAGTTGCGGAGGCCGCAGACGTATGTTTGAGCAGGTCGGCAGCTCTTTGCGGCGTCATCCTACAGGCCGAAGGGCGACGCTTGTGACCTACGCCATCGTTATCGAGGCTCACATCACGAGTCATCAATCAGCCAATGCCACTTACGGGCACAGGTGTCGCGCTGAAATATTCTGGACCTTCGCCATTCCCAAGTTCTCCGTAGTAATTTTGACCCCAGCAGTCGATGCCGCCGTCGGAAAGAAGGGCGCAGGCAAAATTTCCCCCACCTCCTACTGCGGTTGCATTTTCGAGGTCACTGATCGGTACCGGCGTTAATTGCAGTTCTGACATAAAGCCGGAATCTCCCCAACAGTCGACGCTACCACCAGTGAGCAGCCCACAGTAAGCAGAGCCACCGGCCGTAGCAATTGCAGTCGCATTACTGATCCCACTTACAGCCACCGGAGTCGAGCTTGCTTCTTTCGTGCCATCTCCCAGTTGTCCATAAGGGTTTTCACCCAGGCATTTGACGCCTCCACCGGATAGCACTGCGCATGCATGGCCGCCATCTGCGGCCACACTGATCGCATCGGTGATTCCTACTGCCGTAGGTGTCAGATTATCTTTAACCGGGCCCCATGGGCCACCCCAAGGCAATCCGAGACCCCAACAATCGACGCTTCCATCGGAAAGCAGCGCACATACAGTACCCCCAGCGCTGATCGCGGTTGCGTCAGTGATACCACTCACGGCGACCGGTACAGAGCTATTAGTTGTCGTACCGTCCCCAAGCTCACCAACTTCATTATCCCCCCAACATTCTACGTGACCGTCTGAAAGCAGCGCACAGGCTTCCGCGACGCCAGCGGCAACGGCAATCGCGCTGGTTATTCCGCTCACGGTGACCGGTGTAGAGCTATCAGTTGTCGTACCGTCCCCGAGCTCACCAACTTCATTATCCCCCCAACACTTAATGTGACCATCTGAAAGTACAGCGCACGCGAATCCGTCACCAACAGAAACAGTTAGCGCTTCGGTTATACCACTTACCGCAACTGGTATGGAGCTGGATGTAGTCGTACCATTGCCCAGCTCGCCTCTGTAGTTTTCGCCCCAGCACCGGATGCTGCCACCGTATAAAAGAGCACATCCCCCTTGCTCGTTGGCCGCCAGCGCAGCGGCTTTTACGTCACACTCCGTCGTAAAGGCCTTATCCCCTCCGAGACTGGACTGCCCTTCATCGACGGAGCTTTCTGCCTCCGCTTGGTAGTGGTAGGTCGTGCACGGTTCGAGACCGCTGAGGGTTACGGTCTCGCTTTGCGTACCATTCTCGTCGGTAACCGCGCTCGACGATGTCGTATGGCCATATGCGGTTGTGAGGCCATACTCAATGGAGTAGTGGGCGAGGAAGCCTCCTGGATTGACGCTCAGCGATGTCGTACTCGCAGTCGGGGTGGTTGTGCCCGGCACTGGTTCTTTGGTGACTACTGCTGGCGGGCAAGCTTCCTCTCCAAGTGCGATGACGCAGTAAGCCTCACGAGGTTCCTGGGTTTCATGTATTTCTTTGCCGGGAAGCAGAGCACTATCAAAATAGTACTTATTTTTTGCGAACTGCTCTTTTGACGGACCCTTATACCAGTAATAGTCGACGAGTTCTACGTACGGTTCTGAGGCGGCATAGAGATGCAGGAAATCATGTGCCGCCAAGCGTTGTAGTGTAAGCGATTCCGGCCCTTCGTCCAGTCGGGTGGTTGATGCATTGTTCTTTAGCTCTACCCCTTGCTCGCTGAACCAGATGCGCGGGTGGCCCAGCCTTTTATTCATGAGATTAGCAAACGCCTTTGCGTATTCGACGATATAAGGATGTGCGGGGGTGACACTGACGAGATCATGGTAGTCATGGAATCCCCAAACAGCTGGCTTTTTGGACCAGAACTCATGGTTGCGCCGGATCGTTTTTATGTAGCGTTCGATGTAACTATCGTACTCGGCGAATTCGCCCGCGACCATCGTACAATCACAGCCAAGTCGCCTGATGATTGATCGGGCCTTTTTCCAGAACAGGGCGGCCTTTTCGGCATGGTTGTATAGTGGATCGTAGGTGGTCGTGCTATGAAAATCAGGCTCGTTCCACGCTCCCCATCTTTCGACGGCAGGTATGACTTCGGGTTCTATTTCGTGGTGTTCCTTCACCGCCTTTATCAGTCGTTCGATGTCCTTGCCGTACACGTTAACATTGGGATTGTTCACCGCGGGGCATGGCTTTCCAAATGCGCATTCTTCGACGACCCCAAATGTAATGTATGGTTCAAGACCCGCCTTTTTGACGGCTTCGAGCCATGGTGCAAGTTTGGAGTACGTTGTGTTATATGGGATAACATCGCGCGCCACCTTGACGTGCAGTGGGCCACTTTCGAGGTGTTTGTCGAAGTTTTTGACGGTTTTGCCGGTTTCTTCTTCTGCTTCCGTAAAGTCTTCGGCCTTCGGGTCCGAGATCCCATAGTGCAATTCCGGGAGTGCGGTCCCTCCCGTATCGCCCGGAATGAGGAGGTCTGCTGTCAGCGGAAAGATGGCGCTTTCGCCGGGTGACATTTTCATCGTGAATGTGTTGCCCGCAACGGTGAGGCTTGCGGACACTTCGTGACCAGCTGCGTCCAGCACTGTAGGCTTTTTGATCACCGCGAGAACCTTGTTGGCGGTGTGCGCTTTGGCGTATTCGAGGCCGCTGGTGGCGTCTTCGTATTCGGTTTTGGTGTCCTGAGGGTGGAGTTCGCCTGATTTGGGGGTAATTGCGGAAGTGGTGACCTGTGGCGCCGCGGGCGGTTTTTCGAGCGGCCCTTCTTCTTTGACGGAGCCTTCGAGTTCTTCTTCGGCGGCTTTGCCGCTGAGGCCTTCGCCGCTGGGTTCGCCGGCTCCTGTTTTGGGTTCTTCCAGGAGTTCTTCCGGCAGCGAGCCTGGGAACACGGAGCCTGGTCCGGGTTCAGTGATGGCGATGTTGCCATCGGGCAGTTCTTCGAGTTGCTGGTCGGGACCGATGCCGACTTCCCATGAGAAGGAGGTCGGGGCTTCGGAGGAGCGCAGCTGCAGGAGGTCGGTTGCGCCTAGCGCGCTGGGGCGGACGATGGTGTCGGTCGCATGCGAGGTTTCCGCGAACACGGCGGCCGTGCCGTTGACGATCGTCGGCGTGGTGGTAGCATCGGGCGAGGTACCGATCGGCTGGATGCTGAATTCACCATCGGCACTGTTTACGGCAAATTCGCCGGGGGTTTCCTTGGAGATCGTGGAGCTGTTCAGCGCGGCGCTGGACACGAGTTCTTCCCCTGGGTCGGTGATCGCCGGTTGGACCGTTTGTTCTTCGATGCTCGCCGTCGTTGAGGGCGCCAGCACCGAGGGATCTGTTTCCTGCGCGATTTCGATGGCCCGTTCGACGGATGCTTCGCCGGCCGCCGAGACGATCGCCGGAGCGGAGACCGCGCCGGCGTTGCCGAGCGTGTTGCTGGCCGTGACCTTCACGCGTAGGGTCGAGCCGACGTCGCCACTCACGACGGTGTAGCTGGGTTTGGTCGCGCCTTCGATCGCGGTGCAGCTTTCGCCGGCCGTGTTGCAGCGCTCCCACTCGTAGTAGTAGCTCAGCGGCCGCGAGCCCGACCACTTGCCGTTGCCGGTGAAGATTCGTTCGCCCACCTTGGCGGTTCCCTCGATCACGGGTCCTTCGCTCGCGGCGGGTACACCAGACGCCCCGACGACTTCGGTCGGGTAGGAGGCGGCGTTGGCGCTCCCGTGGGAGTTGCTGGCGCTCACCACGACCTGCAGGGTGGAGCCGACGTCGCCTTCGGGCAGCGTGTAGGTGTCGGCTGTAGCGCCGCTGATGTTCGCGCATTCTTCGCCTTCTTTGTCGCACTTCTGCCACTGGTAGCCGTATGTGATCGGTTCGCTGCCGAGCCAGGTACCGCGTTCGGCGGTAAGGGTGTCCCCCGCAGTGAGGTTGCCTTCGATCGTCGGGGCGATCACGTTGATGGGCGCGATCGGTTCCGAGACGATCACCAGCGTCGGCGCGGAGGCCACGCTGTCCGTTCCCGAGGTCCCAGTGGCGGTGACAAGAACCTCGATCGTGTCGCCAACGTCGCTTGCTTTGGAGGTGTAGGTCGGTTCGGAGGCGCCGCTGATGGAGCTGCAGCTTTCGCCGTGTTCGTTGCAGCGCTTCCACTGGTAGGAGAAGGCGATAGCCCCGGAGCCGGTCCAGATCCCAGGATCGGCGCTCAGCGCCCGTCCTAGTTCATGGGGACCGGAAATCGAAGGTGCGGAGATGTTGACGAGCGTGGTTGGGCTGACGACGGCCGTGGGAGTGGACGCGCCGACGGTGCTGCCCGCCCCGTCGGTAGCCGTCACGAGAACCCTCAAGACGTGGGCGACGTCGCTTTCGGTGAGCGTGTAGGAGCCGGCGGTGGCGCCGCTGATGGAGCTGCAGCTGGCGCCCGCTTCGTTGCAGCGCTCCCACTGGTAGGCGTAGCTGATCGGCGCTTCCCCGGACCACGCTCCGGTGCTCGCGGTGAGCGCGTATCCGACGAGCCCGGTCCCGGATATCGTCGGCGACTCTTCGATCGTAGGGTCGCCTGCGGCCGCGATCGCCGAGGTGGTGGGCGAGGTCTCCGTGACCGTCCCGCCCGTTTCGGTGGCGCTCACAAGGACCCGCAGCGTATGTTCGACGTCGCCTGATGCCAGCGAGCGGGTCGAGGTGGTGGCCCCGGTGATGTTTTCGCAGCCGTTGCCGTAGCGGTCGCAGCGCTGCCACTGGTATTCGTAGCCGATCGTGCCAAGGCCCAGCCAGCTGCCAGCGTTCGCGGTGAGCGTCTGGCCGTCGCGCGGGGTGCCGGAGATGCTGGGCGCCCAGGTGTTCGTGAGTGTGGCGGCCGTCGCTTCAATCTCGGGCGACGGCGGGGAGACTGCGGTGAGCGAGCCCAGCGCGTTGCTCGCACCCACCCTGATGCGCAGCGTTTTCCCGACGTCGCCTTCGATGAGCGTGTAGCCCGATTCGGTGGCGCCCGCGATATCTGAGCATTCGCCGCCCGATGAGTTGCAGCGTTCCCACTGGTAGCTGACTTCCGTTTCGGTGCCTCCCCACACGCCGGCGTTCGCCTGCAGCGTTTCGCCTACGGCCGGTGTCCCGGAGACCGAGGGCGCTTCGAGCTCGACGGGCGCCCCGGCTTCCACTTCCGCGCTGGCCGCAGAGGTCGCCGGCAGCGAGCCCCCCGGGTTGGTGGCCGTGACGATTACGCGCAGCGTCGTCTCCAGATCAGCCGAGGAGATGGTGTAGTGCTGGGCGGTGGCGCCTTCGATGTCTTCGCAGGCTCCGCCTTCGGAGTTACAGCTCTGCCACTGATAGGCGTAGGCGACCGGCGTGGCCCCAGACCAAACGCCCGGATCGGCCGTCAGCGTCGCCCCATCCTCGGTGACGCCTTCGATGCTCGGCGCGGTCGTGTTGGCGACTTTGTAGGTATTCTCACCGCGCTCGTAGTGTTCAAGAATCGTGCTCGAGTCGAGCGTTGTTTCGTAGAGCGCGAGGTCCTGCATAGACCCTTTCCCGAACAGCGTGCTCGCGTCGCGCGACATCCAGTAGAGCGTCGAGTTGGCGAAGGCACTCGCGCCGGTGCCCGACTCGGTCTTCGTGTATGAGACGGCATAGCCGTCTACGTACGGCGTGATCTCGGTTTCCGCCGGTGCTTCGGTGTTGATAACAAACGCGTAGTAGTGCCACGCGCCCGCGCTCGGACGTTCGAAGTAAACCGTGTTGCGCGCGCCACCCTCCCCGATCGACACCGCGAAGTCCGTACCCGGACTGGCGTCCGGATCGACCAGGAACCCACCCGCGTATTCGTTGAAGTTCGGCGTGAACTCCAACGCCAGATGATCGTCTTCCGCGTAGGACGTCCACTTCATCCAGAACTCCACCGTCAGCTTGTGCGTGCCCGACAGGTTGACTGCGGCGTGGGCCGCTCCCGAGGAGCCGTTGAACGCGGCGGAGGTCGAGGAATCCTCGACCAGGCCTCCCGGTTCGCCCAACGAGACGCCGCCCGTGAGCGACGCGTTGGCGCCGTCCAGCACGTCGGCGAAGGAGGAGCCCGAGGACTCGTCCATCGGCCAGAAATGCGCCACGTCCGGTGTTTCCTCGACCGCCTGCTCGTACTGGCCGAGCGCCGCCCCCACCGTGATCGTGTGGCTAACCGTGGCCGTCTGACCGAGGCTGTCTTTCACCCGCAGATCAACCGTGTAGGTCCCCGGCGAGGAGAACGTATGCGAGATCGTCGCCGAGCTCCCCCCATCCGTGGAATAGCTTTTGCTCCCGTCGAAGTCCCACGCGTAGTCCGTGATCGAGCCAGCCGGCGAGGAGGAGGCCGAGGCGTCGATCCGCACCGGCGAACCCGCGGCTGCCACCGCCGGGGTCGAGGTGAACGACGCTTTCGGACCACCCTCCCCGAGCTCGTAGTGTTCGGCGATCGTGCTCGAGCTGAGCGTCGTGTCATACAACGCCAGATCCTGCATCGACCCCGCACCGAACAGCGTACTCGCATCACGCGACATCCAATACAGCATCGCTTTGGCGAAGGTTCCCGCACCCGTCCCTTCGGCGCCCTTCGTGTAGGAGACCGCGTGCCCATCGACATACGGCGTGATCTGATCCGCGCCGCTCGCGGTGGTGTCGAACGTGAAGGCGTAATAGTGCCACTCCTCAGCGCTCGGCCGGGCGAAATAGGCGTTGTTGCGCGAGCCGCCCTCACCGACGCCGACCCCGAACTCATCGGTGCCCGACGCATCGGGGTCGATCAGGAACCCACCCGGGTATTCGTTGAAGTTCGGCGTCAGCTCCATCGCCAGATGGTCATCTTCGGCGAACGTCTTCCACTTCATCCAGAACTCCACCGTCAACTGATGGGTGCCCGACAGGTCCACTTCGGCACGGGCGGCGCCTGAGGTACCGTCGAAAGCAGCCGCCGTGGAGGAGTCGCCCACGAGCCCGCCGGGTTCCCCCAGCGTCACACCGCCGAGCGCTTCCGCGTTGGCGCCGCCGATCACGTCGGCGAACGACGACCCCGAGGACTCGGCCATCGGCCAGAAGTGCGTCACGCTCGGGGTCTCCTCCACCGCCTGCTCGTAATGCCCGAGTTCGGCGCCGACCGTGATCGTGTGGCTGACCGTGGCCGTCTGACCGAGACTGTCTTTCACACGCAGATCAACCGTATACGTCCCCGGCGAGGAGAACGTATGCGAGATCGTCGCCGACCCTCCCCCATCGGTCGCATAGCTTTTGCTCCCGTCGAAATCCCACGCATAGTCCACGATCGAGCCCGCCGGCGAGGAGGAAGCCGAAGCATCGAGCCGCACCGGCACCCCCGCGGTCGCCACCGCCGGCGCCGACGTGAACGACGCTTTCGGGCCGCCCTCCCCGAGCTCGTAGTGCTCGGCGATCGTGCTCGCACTGAGCGTCGTGTCATACAACGCCAGATCCTGCATCGACCCCGCCCCGAACAGCGTGCTCGCATCCCGCGACATCCAGAACAGCGTCGAGTGCGCGAAGCTCCCCGCGCCGGTGCCCGACTCCGACTTCGTGTAGGAGACAGCGCGACCATCCACATACGGCGTGATCTCCGTTTCCGCCGGCGCTTCGGTGTCGATCACGAACGCGTAGTAATGCCACGCACCCGCGCTCGGCCGTTCGAAGTAGACCGTGTTGCGCGCGCCACCCTCCCCGATCGACACCGCGAAGTCCGTACCCGGACTAGCATCCGGATCAACCAGGAAGCCACCCGCGTATTCGTTGAAGTTCGGCGTGAACTCCAACGCCAGATGATCATCTTCGGCGAACGAGCTCCACTTCATCCAGAACTCCACCGTCAACTCATGGGTGCCCGACAGATCGACTTCGGCGTGCGCCGCCCCAGAGGACCCGTTGAACAGCGCGGAGGTCGCAGAACCTTCGGCCAGGCCGCCCGGCTCGCCCAACGTCACGCCGCCCGAGGTTTCCGCGTTCGCGCTCCCAACCACATCTGCGAACGACGAGCCCGACGCCTCGCCCATCGGCCAGAAGTGCGATACCCCGGTCGTGCCTTCGACAGCTTCGCGATAGGTCTCGCCAGACGCCACCGACCAGGCCCCAAGTAAGAAGAACGCCGCCACTAAACAGGCGGCAAGCCGCCCTCCCTGCAATGATCGCCGACACCTCATCGCCGCCACTCTCCACAATTCCCTGCTGGAAGTCAAGAGATTGCAAAGCTTCTATACATAAAGTATCCGCAAAATGCGGACAATTCGGTTCTGCCTTACCTAGGTCAGCGACTTTGTCCAGATTACTGAACTTGATTTTCGGATTCGCCGACGGGTCATCACCCGCCAGTCCCCAGTGGGCGGCCCGACAAGCCGGGCTCCAAACGGCTACATCCCGATCCCAAGGCCGCTGTCGCGCTCGACCCCGACATCCAGGCCGAGACGTCGCTCGGCGCGGTCGATCGCGTCGCGGGCGCGCTCCCAGTCACGCTGCTGGCCACCCCGCTGCTCGGGCCGGGGGCCGAGTGCCACGGTGGGGTCGGTGATGTCGTACTGGGCGCGGTAGCGCGCGGCGTGGCGCACGCCGTTCTCCCATGCCTCGCGCTGCGCGGGCCGGTCGGGCCGCTCGCCGAAGGTGGTCTGCATCCACCGACCGGGAGCTTGTAGTTCTCGCTCGGCGAGCTCGTTGCGCAGTGCGGTGTGCTCCTGGGTGGCCTGGGTGATCGCATGTTCGAGGCCTTCGCGTTCGGCCCGGGTCTCGACAGGGTCGCCGAGCTCGTGCTCCAGGCTGCGGCGCTGCGTGTGGACCGTGTCGAGCTCTCGCTCGTTGGCTTGCAGGGCGGTGGTGAGGTTGGCGTGTTCGATCGCGTGGGAGTCGTGTTCACCGCCGAGGCGCCGGCGTGGTTCGGGTATGCAGGTGAGGCGCTGGGTGAGTTGCTCGTGCTGGGTGGTGAGGGTGAGGGCGCGCGCGTCGAGGTCCTCGATGCGCTGCAGCTCGCGTGTCGGTAGCGCCGCGAGCTGCACATGCAGCTGATCGATGCGCTCGCGTAGCTCCCGCAGCCGCGTTGGGGACACCGCGACCGGCGACGTGGGCTCGGCGCGGGCGGCGGCGTGCTCTTGCAGTGGGGCTGTCGCGTGTGTGCGGGCGCTGGCGAGGTTGGGGTCGTCTGTGCGGCCTGCGCCGGGTAGCTGCTCGATCGCGAGGTCTTCGTCGTCGCGCTCCTGCATCCGCCGCGCCACCCGGTCGAGCAGCTCGTTCCGGGTCGCTGTCGGGGTTTGGTCTGTGGGTGCGAACTCGCTGCGCTCCCGCTCGCGGTCATCGTCGTAGACAAGCAGGCGTGTGGTTTCTCTTGCGCGGGAGAGCGCGGTGTATGACCAGCCGGCGGTGAGATCCCGGGGTGAGGCGACGACGATCGCGCCCTCGATTGTTCCGCCCTGCATCCCGTGCCCGGTCAGGGAGTAGGCGTGCTCCACGTGCTCGGCGACGTACGCGGCGGGCAGCTCGCGTACGAGCCCGCCGTCGGTGTCGATCACGACCTTGTCGGGGTCGAGGTGGCGCACGGTGCACCTCATTCCGTTGTCCACGTCGAGCTGCCCGTCGTTGCGCCGGCAGATCACGCGGTCACCTACCGCGACCTCAACCGGGCCGTAGGAGTGCTCCTCGCCGAGCGCGCCGAGACCGCGGCGCAGCTCGCGCGCGCTCTGGTTCAGACGGTCGCGTGTCTCGTTGTCCCTGGCGATCATCACCGTCTGGAACGGCCCCGCTGTGGCGGCCGCGCGCGCCCACTCGGCGAGGGCCTGTTCGCACGCGCTGGCGGGGTCGCTGAACGTCTCGATCCGCGTGTTGCGCTCGGCCCAGTCGAGGTAGCGCTGTGGGTGCCCGTCGTGGAGTGCACCGAGCGCCCGGCGCTCTGCGGGGTCGCGCTGGCGCATCACCTCCGTCAGCCGCTGCGCGCCGAGCGCGCGGCCGACCGCGCCGAGCCAGCCGCCAGCTTGCACGGAGGGGAGCTGCCCCGGGTCGCCGATCGCGATCGTCTTCACACCCCGACACTCTGCCGCCTCCAGGAGTCGTGCGCTTGGGCGCGTCGCGGCCATCCCGGCCTCATCGAGGATCAGAACACTGCAGTTGGGTAGCGTGTCGCCGAGCTGCTCGAGGTCGAGCAGGAGCCGGTCGAGTGTGCGGGTGGGGATGCCGGCCTCCTCGGTCAGCTCGCGTACCGCGCGGCCGGCCGGCGCGACGCCGAGCATGGTGTAGCCCACGCTCTCATACACCTGGCGCAGTACCCCGGCGGTGTACGTCTTCCCTGTTCCCGCGAGCGCCTGGATCACGCTCACCCCATGCCCCGAGCCGGTCACGGCGCGCACCGCCGCTGCCTGCTCCGCGGTGAGGGGACGGTCAGCCGCTGTGATCGCGCGCTCAGCCAGTGACGGATCGACGCGATCACCCGCATAGCCCACGCCGGCTGCCCGAGGCCGTGTACGAGCAGGCCACCGAGCACTTCGGCGAAGAGGAGCTCGCCAGCCTCATCCTCGCGATCACGGCGATCAACGCCTGGAACAGGATCGCGATCAGCAGTGGCATCCCCTTCACCGACGACTGACTGACGATGCCGCTCGCAACCGCATGGCTGTTGCTGTGCGAGCTTGCCTGTCGCGAGCACTCGTGCCCACCGAGGAGTTGCCAGCGCGGTCTACGAACTGCGCCAAAGGACACGACCGGCGCGCCAGCACGCTGCTCGGCGCTCGGCGTCGCTTCTCTACCACCAACCAGCCGCTCCGCCGGCCCTGCGGAACGACGTGGATGCACCAGCGCCGGGGGCATACAGCCCGCCTAGTGTTAGCCAAAACGTTAGCCCGACGCCCTTTGGCGGGTCCTACGCCCATCGGCCATCCACCCAATACCGCTTGAACAAACGGGATCCGTGCGAAGCCCCCGGCAGGACTCGAACCTGCGACCCTCGGATTAGAAGTCCGATGCTCTATCCAGCTGAGCTACGGAGGCTCGGTGTTTCCAACTCCATAGTGTGGCGATCATCGCCACGACGCGCCGGCCGGGTCGTGCCCCTGCCCGAGGGACCGGGTCGGACCCCGCCCGGGCCTCCACCCGATCGACCGGCGAAGCTACGGGCGATCGCCGGTCGAGGCCCCCGCGGATCGCCGGCCGAGCCCCCGCGAGCATGGAATCGGAGCCGCCCAAGAATCGGACCCTAGCCACGCGCGAGCATGGCTTTAGGCAAGCCGGAGGAACGCCTTAAGCAAACTTGATCCAGAACCGGTAAAAGTTGCTCTCATGACTCCCCCCTCGGGCAACGACCCCGACCTAACCCGCAAGGAGCGCCGCGAGCAGGCGCGCGCCGAACGCAAAGCCATGGAGGCCGCCGCCGCCCAGTCGGCGCAGCGCAAACGCCTGATCCAGCTCGGCGGCGTGATCGGCGTGGTGGTGGTGATCATCATCGTGATCGTGGTGGCCTCCAGCGGCGGGAGCGACGGCGGCAGTGGGCTGGCCACGGGCAGCAAGAAGAACTCGACCGTGGCCCTGGTCAAGTTGACCCTCGGCGGTATCCCCCAGTCGGGCAACGTCCTCGGCAACCCCAACGCGCCTGTGACGCTGCAGTACTTCGGCGACCTGGAGTGCCCGATCTGCCGGGAGTTCACGCTGGGCGCGCTGCCCAAGGTCATCCAGAAGTACGTGCGCACCGGCAAGGTGAAGATCGAATACAACTCGCTGGAGACCGCCACCCACGAACAGGAAACATTCCGCGATCAGCAGATCGCCGCCTACGCGGCCGGCAAGCAGAACCTCGCGTGGTACTTCATCGAGCTCTTCTACCACGAGCAGGGCCAGGAGGACAGCGGCTACGCCACCGAAAGCTACTTCCAGAACCTCGCCGAGCAGGTGCCGGGCCTCAATCTCCCCAATTGGAGCGCTGCACGCAGCGATCCGGCCTACGCCGAACAGGTCACGCACGACGCGCAGACCGCCAACGCCGAGGGCTTCACCGGCACGCCGTCGTTCCTGATCGGCAAGAGCGGGCAGCACATGGAAAAGCTCGAAAACCCCAACCTCGAAGAACCCTCGAGCTTCGAAGCAGCGATTAACAAACTGCTTTCATAGGGCGATGCGTGCGGCGATGGCGATGACCCAGCAGCCCTTCCCCCCCTCCTCCCCCCTCTCTTCCCGTAGCGCCAGCCGGCCATGAGCGACCGCGTGCTCCGCATCACGATGATCGTGCTCACTGTGATCGGGCTAGGGGTAGCCAGCTACCTGACATACGTCCACTACTCCGGCATCCCACCGCTGTGCAGCACCACACACAACACCTGCCTGAAAGTGCAGACCTCGATCTACTCGAAGATCGCCGGCGTACCGGTCGCGCTGATCGGCCTGATCGGCTACGTGACGATCCTCGCCTCGCTGCTCGTCCCCCAGCGCGAAGAGACCCGCTTCGCCACGATGGCGTTCGTGCTGATCGGCTTCGGCTTCTCCGCCTACCTCACTTCGCGTGAGGCGTTCTCGCTGCACGAGTACTGCGAGTGGTGCCTGTCGAGCGCGGCCATCATGACGGTGCTCGCCTGTCTGTCGGTGTGGCGCTTCCTGCGGGGCGATACGCCCCCTGTGGCGAACGCGGCCGCCGAGCCCGACGCCGGGTCGCCGCTCGTCGCTGGCTCCTGAGCCGCCTCCGCCAATACGCCACGCCGGCCTGGCGTTGTAAGGTCGCGCACGATGGCACCTCCGCGCGATCCAACGACCGTCCGCAGCTCACAGGGCACGATCGAACAGAGCGTCACGCGGCGCCACAAGCGTGCGGCCGCCGAGGCCGCCGCCGAGCTGGTGCTCCCCGGCTCGCGCGTCGGGCTGGGTACCGGATCGACCGTCGCCCACCTACTGCCGGCGCTCGCCGCGCGGGGGCTGGAGGGGTTGCGCTGCGCCGCCACCTCGCCCGCCACCGCCCGGGCCGCCCAAGCGCTTGGCCTGGAGATCGTGGCGCTGGACGAGCTGGGCACGCTCGACATCGCGATCGACGGCGCCGACCAGATCGATCCGCGAGGCTGGCTGATCAAGGGTGGAGGCGCGGCGCACACGCGCGAGAAGATCGTCGCCGCCGCGGCAGCGCGTTTCGTGGTGATCGCCTCCTCAGAGAAGGCCGTCGCCGCGCTCACGCCACCGGTGCCCGTGGAGATCCTGCAGTTCGCCCCGCACACCACGCTCGCGGCGATCGCCCCGGCGCGGCTGCGCAAAGTGCCCCTCAGCCCCGACGGCAACCTGATCGCCGACTACCTCGGGGCGATCGATGACCCCACGCAGCTCGCCGCCCGGCTGTCCGCCACTCCCGGCGTCGTCGAGCACGGGCTGTTCGCGCCCAGCCTCGTGAGCGACATCCTGATCGCGGGCGACGACGGCATCGAGCGACGCCTCGGGAATAAGGGGTGAGAACGTCTATCAAATAGACATGACTGTCTTTTTGAAAGTTGCTGTAAACCCATCGCTCAGAAAAAGTCGTCCTAAGCCCACCGCTCAGATGCTGATCAGCTCGAGCTCCTCCAGCCGCCGCGCGGCGCGGGATGCGCACACCGCGCGCTCCTCGCGGCGCAACACACCGTCTTGCTCCAGCTCCGCGATCGCCTCGTCGAGCACCGCCGGCTCGAAGTCCGGGATCTCCTGCGCCAGCTCCGCGCGCCCCCAGCGCTCCTCGTGATCGTCCCTGAGAACCTGCAACACGATCGCACGCTCCACCACCCACAGATCCCTGCTGCGCTGCCGTTGGTCTGCCTGTCCCCGCATGGGGCTCACCTCCTGGTCTGCCACGTCGCCCCCAACCTGCCGGCTGCTCGCGGCCACTTGATTTTCGGGATCGCTATCGAAGCTACTCAGCGCTTGAGACGGGAGGCTCGCGCGGAGGCGCTAACTTACGGCTATGCCGCATGGGTGGTCGATGGTGCCCTACGAGGAGTGGAGCGCGACCTGCGACACGCTGCACGCGCACACCCAAGTGCTCGGCAAGCTCGCGGTGGCGCTCGCCCCGCCCGAGCCACAGCTCCAGCACGCGGCTCTGCGTCTGAGTGCCCGCGGTTGGGAAACGGCTCCGCTGCCGGCGCCCGACGGCTCGGGCGCGCTCGTGGTCGCGCTCGACCTGCACACACACGAGGCGCTCGTCGAGCACAGCGGCGGCGAGGCGCGACGCGTCCCGCTCGCCCCGCACCGCCCGGTGGGGGAGGTCACCCGCGAGCTGCTGGCGGCGATCGGCGAGCTGGCGGGTGAGGTCACGATCGACCCCACTCCGCAGGAGGTGGCGTGGAGCGTGCCGCTCGACGAGGACGACGAGCACCACAGCTACGACCCCGCCCGGGTCGCCTCCTACTTCGCCGCCGCCACCCACGCCGCGCTCGTGCTCGCCGCCTTCCGTGCTCCGTATCGCGGACGCTCGACGCCGGTCAACGCGTGGTGGGGCTCGTTCGACCTCGCCGTCAACCTCTTCTCCGGCCTGCCCGCCGACCCGCCGTCGGAGGACTTCATCATGCGCAACGCGATGAATGCCCAGGAGGTCGCCGTCGGCTGGTGGCCTGGTGATGCGCGCTACGCCAAAGCAGCCTTCTACGCCTACGCGCACCCCGCGCCGGACGGGTTTGGCTCGGCCACGCTGGCGCCCGCGGCGGCGCACTGGGAGGAGACGCTCGGCGAGTACATCCTCGACTGCGACGACCTGCGCTCCAGCTCCGACCCGCACGCCGAGGTGCTGGAGTTCGCGCGCGCGGCGTTCCGCCATGCTTGCGTGGTGTGCAAGTGGGACCCGGCGTTCCCCGCCTCGATCGACGGGACGCCGCCGCCCGTCAGTTAGCGACGTCGCCGACGATGCGCCCGCGGAGCCGCGCGTGAAGATCTCCTCGCGGCGTGGACGGGGCGACTCATCAGAACAGGCTGAGGTGGCCGGTGGAGATCTTGAAGCCGTGGCCCGTCCCGTTGGTGCAACGCACCGAAGAGGCGGTCAGCTTGCAGGTAATGCCGTCGCGCTTCCAGGTCGAGCCCGGCGCGAGCGCCACGGGGTTGGCGTCCGATACGAGGTCGTCCTGGCTCTCGTTCAACAAGCTTGGCGCGCCCGGCGCGGCCCTGACCGAGCTGCACGAAGGGATCGCCGATGCCGTGCTTGGGTTTGGGAATGCCCTCCGCCGAGCACTGCAGACCCGGATAGTTGCCACTCAGCTGACCGCCCGTGCCGGGGTCGAACTCCGACCCGGGGACCGCGGCGACGATGCCGCAAAACACGTTGGTGGTCTTCGTCTGGAAGTTGACCGCGTGCGAGGAGGCCTCGGCGGCCGCCGGCAGGGCCATCAGCGCGAGGGTGGCGAGGAGGACAGAGCGTCTCATCCAGTGGAGCGTATGGGATCGCAATCCGCGACCACCTGGAGCGCTATACCTAAATGTATATACTTTGAAGGGTGGAGGTCACAACGATGATCCGAAGTGCGCGCCTCGCCGCCGGCATCACACAGCAAGAACTCGCCAACCGTGCACACACCGCGCAGCCGGCGGTAGCGGCATACGAGTCGGGCACCCGCACCCCCAACCTCGCAACGCTGGAGCGGCTGCTCGACGCATGCGAATGTGAGATGGAGGTGCTCGCCCGCCCCCGGGTGCGTCGCGGGGCGGCATCGCTGGCGGAGCTCGCGCAGACGATCAGGGTGGACCTGGAACAGGGGCAAGAGCGCGACGCGCTGCGGCTGCTGTTTGGATTCGCAGACGATTTCAGGGCCTCCTCCCGCCCGGGGCGGATCGCGCTACTTCAAGAGGAGCCCCCACCAACCGGCGACGCGCGCTTCGATGCCGCTCTCGCGGGCGTCGCGGAGCTGTTTGCGGCCGAGGGCGCGATTCCTGCCCCCGCATGGGTGGAGGAGCCGGAGCGGTTTGTCGAGCCCTGGTGGTTTGTCGCCAGCCGCCCCGCCTTCCACGCCTACACGCTGGCCAACACGCCAGCCGTGATGGCGCGCCACGGGGTATTCATGGCGCGCGAGGTGTTCGACCGTGCCTGAGCGCCACTTCACGCAAGCCAGGATCCTGGAGGCACTCCAAGCTCTCGGCGACGAGCTCACGCGTCGAGGTGTACGCGGGCAGATATTCATTGTCGGCGGCGCAGCCATGGCACTCGCCTACTCGACTCGGCGGGTGACGAAGGACATCGACGCGGTGTTCGAGCCAAAGAGCGCCATCTACGACGCCGCCGAAACAGTGGCCGACGCGCTGGGACTGCCTGAGGATTGGTTGAACGATGCCGCCAAGGGATACATGCCGGGCAGTGACAGGCAGCCCCGCGCCGTCGCCCACGTCCACGGAATCGAGGTCACGACCGCCTCTCCCAGATACCTACTGGCCATGAAGCTCATGGCGATGCGCTTCGGGGAGGACGATGAGGACATCACGATCCTGCTACGGGAGTGCGGCATACACAGCGCGGGTGAGGCGATCGACGTACTGAAGTCCTTGTACCCGCTTCGGGATCCGCCGCCGAAGACCCAATTCTTTCTCGAAGAGCTGCTCGGCTCGAAAGAGGATCTGAAGGGCATCTGACTATCCCTGAGGGTGAGCGAGGGGACTCCGCGACTCGTGCGAGAATATGAAGGTATGACCAAGATGGAGCTGCACGAGCTAATAGAGGGCCTGCCAGAGAACACACTCGACGGCGCCGCCATACTGCTGCGCAGCCTCTCGGACGGCAGGATCGATCCCGACCAGACATGGTTCTGGACCCCCGACTGGCTCGCCGGCGAGCTGGAAACAGACCGCGAGGGAAAGACCGACCCCGGCGAGGTCTACGAGGACGCCGACGCCTTCAAGGCGGCGCTGCGCGCCGTCCGCAGCGATTAGTGCCCACCTACCAGGCGCGGCCCCGGTTCCTGCGCGACTACAAAAACCTGACCCGCGAGCAGGCCGCGGCCTGGGAGAGCGCCCTTGACCTGTTCATCGCGTGCCTGCGACGCGGACGGTTCGAGCCGGGCCTACGGGTCAAGAGAGTGCAGGGATATCCCGGCGTGTGGGAGATCACCTGGGCTCCCAACGGCCGCGCCACCTTCGAGTACGGCGACGAGCAGCGCCCCGGCGATCCGCACGTCGTTTGGCGGCGCATCGGCACACACGGCATCTTCCGCAAGCCATAGGCCGCCAGCGACTTGACGATACAAATCCGCCGTACACAGAGAAGCGTGCAACTCGCATGGCTATACGGTTTCCAAAGAGGGTGAGCGAGGGGACTCGAACCCCCGACCGCCGGGACCACAACCCTATCCGGTGGTGTCGTGGGGTGTCGTGGAGTCCGCCGATTTTGGCCCTATTGCTGGAGATTCGCCCCAAGCCCGTCCGCCGTTGTAGTGCCGATTGGCGTGGGGCATGTTTGCACTTTGTTTGCACCTTCAGGAATCTCCCAGCGGAGGATGGAACTTGGGTAGCTCGTTGTGCTTGAGCCAAGTCTTTAGGGCCTATCCGGATAACCCCATGACGCCCATTTGTTGCCAGGTGATCAGGGCGAGGCAGAACTTCAGTAGCGCGTCGTGGTTGTCGGGCTTCTTTGACCAGCGGATCAGCAGGGCGCGGTAGCGGTTGATCCAGGAGTGGATGCGCTCTACGACCCAGCGGCGGGCGCGATGGCCGAGATCCTTTCGTAGTTCCAGTGCCTCCTCGCCACGACTGCGGATATGTGCTGTGAAGTCGAGACCCTGCAGGAGTTCGCGGATGAAATCGTGATCGTAGGCCTTGTCCAAGCAGACGCCCTGGGGATGCTCCTCGGTGGGTTGGGGGCGATCGACGGGAACACTCTGAATGGTCTCCTCGGCGAGCTTGCAGTCGTTGCGGTTGGCGCCTTCGGTCGCCAGGCCTAGTGGGATTCCCGCGGCCTCGCACATCACGCTGCGCTTGACACCGAGCTTGCCGCGATCGGTCGGGTTCGGCCCCGTCTTCCCGCCTCCCAACGGGCTTTTCCCATCGATCCATCGATCGACAGCCAGCTCCAGTCGATCCCCACCTCCTCGTCGTAGTCACGCAACGCCTGCTCCCACAGCACATCGAAGAACCCCGCCTCGCGCCACTCCTGGAAACGATCGTGCGCGGTAGAACCGGAGCAGATCCCGGTCGCATCCAGTGCACGCCACTGACAGCCGGTACGCAACACAAAAAAGATCCCATCAAGAATCACCCGGTCCGGCACCCGCGGGCGCCCACCACCAAACCGGTGCGTATTGACGTGCTCAGGGATCAGCGGCTCGATCCGCTGCCACATCTCATCAGGGATCCGAAACACACCCGCCATCGTACGGTGCCCCGAACCCCCCACCGACGCATCATCACCGACGGACTCCGACATCTGAGGCGCTGCAAAGTTGTTATCCATGCAGGCCAGCTACGACGGCACACCCCCGAACCCTCCCGAGTTATCCGGATAGGCTCTTAGGGGCGCCATTGGGTCCTCCCCACCGTCGCCTTCTCCGAGCAGGCGTCTCAGGCCGTCGGGTTCAGGGAAGGAGGTTGGAGGCAGATGCTCGTCGCCGCGCATGAAATGCGCCAGCGTAGAGCGCGCGTTGGCGACGGCGCGAGCGACGACGTGCCGTGGCACCTGCTTGGTGGTCTTGTCGCCGAGAACAACCTCAGCAAGGATGCTGCCTACCACGTCGTACCGATCGAGCAGCTCCCGCTGGCGGATGCGGGGCGAGTATTCAACCCATCCGTCCTCCCAAGCTGCGCGCGCCTCTGCATATCGGTCTTCAAGCGGTCGCGCGGAATCGCGATCGAGGGCTCGCGATGTACGAATCAACGCCTCGTCGAGATGCTCCGCTGCCACCAGCTCTCGTGCGTGCCTTGCCTGCTCTCTCTGCTCGTGGTTCACCTGTCGGCGGGTGTACACGTCCACGACCGCGGTGAGAGCCACACCGAGGACGATGCCGCCTACGCCGATCAGGGCAACCGCGACCGCCTCGTCCATCGGCAGATCATCGCAGCACGTCCCGCCTGACGGATTACGCCGCGGCAGGGAGCGTGCTGCGATCGCCTGGATCGAGCGGCGCAGACCCGAGTTCAAGCGGCTCGCCGATATCGCCGTCGAGCAGGTGGACGTAGGTGGCGAGCGTGAACGCGGCGGAGTGGTGGCCGAGCCACCGCTGCACCTGGACCGCGTTGCGGCCCTCGGCGAACAGGAGGGTCGCGCAAGTGTGGCGGAAGGTGTGGAACCCGACCCACCCCAGGCACGCCTCCTCCGCGGCGGGCTTCAACACCCGGCGGCGCGTGTTGCCGACGTGCAGGTAGGCCCCGTTGGTCGCCGGGAACACCAGATCGTCGTCTCCGGGCCACTCGCTGCCCTTGCGGCGCTCGCAAAGCGCCTGCGCGAGGGCATCGTCCAGCGGGACCTCCCGGCGGGCATGGCGGCTCTTGGGCGGGCCGAGACGACCACGCACAACACCGCGGCGGACCTTGACGTGCGGGCTGGAGCCGTCCAGCTCCAAGTGGCGCCACTGGAGCGCGATGGCCTCGCTGATCCGTAGACCCGTCGCGGCCAGGAACCAAAAGAGCACCCGCCAGCGCTCCGGGGCGAGCGCGAGCAACGTGGTCAGCTCGTCGCGGCTCATCGCCCGGACCTCCTCATCCTCGGTGTCCTCGGCGGTCGGCCGGTGCGGCAGGTCAACGTCCCGCGCGGGGTTGGAGCGGATCAGGCCCTCCCGCGTGGCGGTGGCGAGGCACGCGCGGAGCGGCCCCATCACGTTGCGGATCGTCTTGTCCGACAGCAGCTCGCGCCGGTCCGGGTCCTCCTTCGTCGGAGCGGGCTTCGTCTGCTGGCACAGCCAAGCGACGAACTCGGCGACCTTGGACGGCGTGACTTCCGTGAGTCGCAGCCGGGCAGGGAAGAACTTCAACGCGTATGCCTCAAGCATCCGGTCGTATTCCTCGCGGGTCTGGTCGCGGAACCCGCGACGGCCGCGGCCCTGGTAGCGCTTGATCCACTCGCGGGCGTACTCGTGCAGGGTGATCCGGGAGCGCTCCTCGAACTCGCCGCGGGCAATGTCGGTTCTGCGCGCTTCCTTCGCGCGGCGAGCCTCATCGAGTGTTCTGAAGCTCTCGTACTTCTGCTTCCCGTTCACGCGGTACACGATCATGTACCTGCTGCCGCGCTTGTAGACCCCCGGAGTGGTCGTCTTCACGGGCTTGGGTTTGCCAGGCGCCTTGGTCTTCTCGGGCTCCTCCGCCATCGCTCATCGCCTCCCCGTGCCAGCCTCGCGCTCCAAGATCGCACCGAGGAACGCCGTCATCGGCTGGTCCTGTTCGGCTGCCTGCACGCGCAGCCTGCGCCAAGTGTCGGGGGAGACGCTGACGCGGATCACCCTCGTCACCGGCTCGCCGCCCTGCTTGCCCTTCGGCTGAGATTTTGCTTGTGTCGTGGTCATACGCTACAGAGTTGCAGATGCAGCGGACGGTAGCTTCGCTGGTTCATCAGCGGCTTCGCCCAACGTCCCTGTCGGGCGCTCTGCGCACCGGCGTTCGGAGGAGCCGGCCTATGTGCGGGATGAAACGGCCAAGGCGTAGCGGGTCGCGCGTGGGGTCCCATGCGGGGCCGGCGATCTCCCTGTGGGCGACGGATGGGGTGTGTGTTCGGCTGTTGGTCATGCGTTGGGCGAGTCGTGTGATCCGCTCGGGGTCTTGTCCTTCTTCGCCGAGCTGGTCGCGCGCGAGGTGCCAGTCGGTGCCGTGGCGCGCACGGGTGGCTTGGACGTAGGCGGTCTCCTTGCTGGTCTGCCAGCCGCCGGTGAGCACGACAGCGCGATCGACGGTCGCGCCCTGCTGGCGGTAGACGTGCTGCGCGTAGGCGAGCCGCAGCGACTCCACGTCCTCGCCGCCGACCTGAACGGTGCGGCCTGACCCATCGAGTGCGAGCGTGACGGTTCGGTCGCTGGCTGATCCCTGTGACTTCGCCGCGCGTGCCGTTCTCGACGCGCGCTTGTCCGGGCGGGCGGTGCTGGGCGATGAACGCAACGTGATCGCCTTGGTGTAGCCCATAGTGGACGCTGGAGAGCGGGAGCTCGTGGGCGCCGAGTTCGCCGCGCTCGACGCGGAGATGCTGCGCGCGGGCGTTGAGACGGTCGATCTCCTTGTTCGAGGCGTCCGCGATCAGCGCGACCTCGCGGATGGGGTGGTTTTCGGTGAGCTGCGCCCAGGCTTGGACTGCGCTCTCGGCTGCCTCATCGCGGGTGTCCGCCAGGTGGAGTCGTCCGCGGGCCTGGTAGTGCGCCATCGCGCGCTCTGGTTCGCCCGCGCGAAGGGCTTGCCATGCTCTCTGCTCGTTGGGGTCCTTGGTGCGGTGGATGGTCTCCAGCTCCACCGTTGGGGCGTGCTGGGTGAGCCGGTCGAACATGCCGCCGGGGCCGATCGAAGGGAGCTGCTTGCCGTCACCGACGGCGATCAGCTTCGCGCCTGAGCGCTCCACCAGCTCGGTGAGCGCATCCAGGCGCTTGTGGTCAACCATGCCCGCCTCGTCGAGGATCACGTTCGTGTCCGGGCCAACGCGGATGCTGCCCGTGTCCGCTCGCGCGATGAGCGCGTCGAGCGTGAGTGTCTGTCCTTGGAGCGCCGGACTCTCGGCGCCCAGCCGCTCGACGGTGGACCCGGAGACGGCAATCCCGAGCGTCTCCCGTCCGGTCAACTGCACGGCCCGCGCGGTCGCGTCGATCACGACACCCTTGCCGGTGCCGGCGGGGCCGACGAGCGCCGCGACGCGCTCTGGACCCGTCAGGACGAGCAGCGCCGCCTGCTGCTCGTCGGTGAGCGGCGCGTCGATACGCTCCGCGACCTCACGCGCAGCGCCGACTCTTGCCTGGAGACCGACATCCCATCCGGCGGGAGGGGCAAGGCTGGCCATGCGACGTTCGATCGCCTGCTCTTGCGCGCGGACAGCGAGCGTGGTCATCCGGCCACCTTCGAGGGTGAGGACGCGCCGGTCACGGATCATCCTGTCCGCGATCTGGAGCGCTTGGTGTGGTGTCAGCTCCCCGGCGGTCTGCTCAAGCGCGACGGTTCGCAGGTCCCGCGACTCGAACAGGGTATGGCGTTCGGTTAGGCGTTGCTCGATCCGGTCCTCCACCGGCCGTCGGGCTGTGGGTGGACGCTCGCCGGCGAGCAGCCGCAACGCCTCATCAGGGCCGAACTCGTGTCGGCTGGCGGTCTCTCGCCATGCGTTCTCGAGATCCGAGCGTGTGGCGAGCCGCTTCGCCCGGCGGTTCTGGAGCGCGAGGTCGCGCAGCTCCCCACGCTTAGGTGCCCGGCCATATCGGGCACGGAACTTGTCGGCCGCCCGGGCGACCTCCCTGGAGCGGCCGGAGAACGCCTCGCGCAGCTCCTCGGGGACACCTGCGATCTCGAAATACTTGCCGTCCCGGCCGGTGCCCTGCTCGATCCGGTAGCCCGCGCTGGCGAGTTCTTCCGCGAGCGCGGAGCGGTAAAACGCGCCAACCTCCCCGGCAGCGCGGAACACGGGACGGGAAGCAACGGCGACGATCCGGTCGTCCTCGCGGACCGCGCTCGTGATGACGACATGACTGTGCAGTTGCGGGTCGGGCGCGCTGGCGCCCGAGACACCGCGCGCCGTGGTGTGGCGGTACTCCACTGCGATCAGGTCCTTCGCTGGCTCCTCGACCACCCCGGCGCCGTAGCGACGACGGACGACCGGGACCTGCTCGCGCATGTACCCAACGGCCCGCTCGACCGCGTTCGCGTGCGCGTACTCGATCTGTTCGCGCTGCCACGGATCGCCGAGCGCCCACACTGCCGAGACCGACTTCGGGGCGCTGAACACGCTGTCGATCCCACCACCACGACCGCCGTCCGCCCCTGCGCGTCTCAGCCACTTGCCAGTCTGCGGGTGGCGACCCTCCATCAGCGAGACGAACGCCTCGCCATCCGACGGACCGTCTGGCCGGACGCCGAGCCGTTCGAGGGTCTGCGGATCAGCGAGCCACCGTCCGGGTGCTTGCGTCAGCTCCCCGTCCGGGGTGAGGTAGTAGTCCCCGCGCTCGGGCGTGACGGTCTTGCCCTCCAGGTAGCGGGCGTAGTCGCCGCCACGGGTGGCAGGGATGCTCGCTGCGGTCATCACATTAGGTGATGACCGTGAGCGGCCCGAAACGGCCAACGAGTTCGTCACACAGCGATCACACAGCGCGCACAAGCTTGTGCATCTGCAAAGGGTTGTTGTGCGCCGCGAGCGCCGGCGAAGACGAGACGGTCACGAGCACGACAGACGCGCGTTCCTGTCGCGGGTGGGCGGCTCGATGCGGCTGCCGCAGGACGCCGTGACGGGTCCAAGGCGGAAGCCGTTGGACGGTGCCGTGAAAAGTCGTTGGCCGTTTTCGCGTGCTCGCGGTCATAGACACAGAAGGGACAACCGATCCCCGTAAACCGCGAGTCGTGAAAGGAGGGTCCAACGATGATCGAGCTGACCGTCAGGCTCACCGATGAGCAGCTCACCGAGATCGCCGAGCGCGCCGCCGCGCTCATCCCCACGGGCACTCCCGCCGCCTCGCCGTGGCTGAATGTCTCCGAGGCCGCCGAGCGGCTGCGCTGCCGCAAGGACCGCATCTACGACCTCATCGCCCTCGGCAAGCTCCACCCCCGCCGCGACGGCCGCCGCGTCCTACTGCACCGCGACGACCTCGACAGCTACATCGAAGGACGAGCGCAATGAAGCCGACCCCGCCCAAGACGGCAGCTCGACGCCGATCCGACGCGGGCGACACGGCCATCCAGCGCTACCCGCACCGCCGGTGGCTTTGTCGATCTATCCCCGAGAGCAACGAGCGGGCGGCCCCCCGCCAGGGAGTACCCGTGATCGCGTGAAGCCGAAGGCGGAACCACAATCAGGCCGCCCGCGGGAAGGCGAGTTCAGCTCGCCGGTCACGCACGCCGGACCGCCCGGCGTGCCCCTCGCCCACCGGCCTCAATGTCGCCGGATGCCGGCGAGGTCTCGATTGGCGACGCAGTGGCATTGTTGGCAATCACCGTGCATCCGTCCGAAGGCGTAGGATGCCGAGGGTGGAGGCAGGCGATTTTTCTTTTCTAGACGAGCAGTTCAGCCCCCACCTCATTGGGGACCGTACCGAGTCGAGCGCCATGCTCGCGTGGTTCCTTGAGCACGTATGGCGAGAGGAGCCTGAAGAGGTCGAGGACGCTCTATGTGACGGCGGCAACGACAAGGGCATCGATGCGATTGTGATTGACGAGGATGCTCGGGAGATCACGGTGTTTCAAGCCAAGCGACGCCGCAGCGCAGATCGAGCACAGGGCGACTCAGACCTCAAGCAATTCCGCGGTATCGCTCCATATTTCCGAGGTCCCGATGGAATAGACGATCTACTATCGGCGGCACCAAACGATGATCTTCGCAAGCTGGTGGAGCGGCGTCGGCTGCGAGAGCACCTAGACGATGAGGACCCTTGGGCTATTAATCTCGTTTTCGTCACTAACGCCGAGTTGGATCGCTCGGCTACTACATATCAGACAGCGACTCGTGAAGAGATACCGGCACTGAGGATATGGGACCGTGACCAGCTATTGGCAGTCGCTCGCCGCACAGTGCGGCCTGGGTTGCTGCCCGGCAACTATACGCTGGCGCCGCGGTCGGAGGTGATCGTTGAGCCACTAGAGGGAGATGTCGAGATGGCTATTGCCCTCGTGCCGGCCAACGAGCTTGTACGCTTGCCTGGCATTGATGATCTAACGCTGTTTGCAATCAACGTTCGGTTGGGCCTTGGACGTACCAAGATCAACCGAGAATTGGCGGGCACGATCAAGGATGAGCAGGGAAATCACGCGCTATTTCCCGCTTACCACAACGGAATCACGATTCTGACCAACAAGCTAAAGGCCGATGACGAGGGCCTGCATCTCGATGGCGTGACGGTCGTCAACGGTTGCCAGTCGCTACTCGCGATACATGCGAACCGTTCCAGTCTGACACCTGACCTCACGCTGCTCGTGAAGGCCGTCCAGCTGAGCAACAGCGGGGCACTCGCGGACACCATCACATATCGTAGCAACAATCAGAATGCTGTCAACATCCGTGACCAGAGGGCCAACGATCCCATCCAGCGCGATCTCCAGCGCCAAGTCGCCGAGCAGTTTGGCGATGAACTCTTCTACGTGATACGCCGCGGTGAGCAGAGCCCGCCCGGTAGGACCGTCCTAGAGAACCAGGATGCAGCGCAGCACATCATGGCCATCTGGCTTCGTGAGCCCTGGGCAGCCATTCGAAAGCTCAAGCTTTTCGATGATGACTACCGGCGCATATTTGGTCGCACCATCGACGCGCCGAAGCTCTACCTCACGCATCGGCTAAAGAGGATGACCGAGGATCGACGATCACAACTACTGGCGAGCCTGGGAACCAGCTTCGCGTCGGTACGTTTTACCGTCGTCTACCTTACCGCCGCCGTGGCGCGCGAGAGTGAACTTGGTTCAGCATTCTTCGAGAATCCTGGGCGGTGGATACCAGACAAGGAGGATGAAGTTTTCGATCAGCTCGCCGAGCTTATGGATCATGTGATTACTGAGCTGAATAACTACGCGAAGGTTCGCGAAGAGGACCGTGAGCGAGATTCTACGGCACCACTTTTTGACGCCAAGATTGCCTTCAAGAGCCAAGCGTCTATCCGACAAATGGAGCAACAGACCTTGTCGGTCACCAGGGCGCTTGCGCGCCGCATTCCCGATTTCCTCTTTTCGGTAGAACCCGCGAGTTAAGAACGACCAAGCGTTCCAGGCTGCACCCAGGCCCTATGCCGCCGCTCGCTCTCTTTCGCGGAGGTAGGCGGCGCGCTTGGCGCAACCATCCGAGCAGAACCGCGCCCGCTTATCGCGCTCTGGCGGTATCTCCCCGTCGCACTGTTCGCACGCCCACTCGGGTAGCGGCGTCCCGCCGGGCATCACGAGCATGGCGAGTGCTCGCTGCGGCCTTGTGGCGGGCTGGCGCTCCCATCCCGCGTGCCACGCCTCGACCGTGCCCGAAAGCGCTTCAAGCCACTCCGCGCGCTCCCGTCGAGAAGCGTTCACCGCAGCGTCAAGCGCACCCGGCCACGCCTCCTCGAAGCTCACGCCAGCCCGGCGCGCGGCGGCGAGCCGTTCTCCCAGCACGACCGGAGGGAGCCGTCGCACTCCGCGAGGGAGCCGTCGCACTCCGCGCCCAAGCTGAGCGGTTGGCGTTGGGATCATCGTTCGTCCTCCTCCTCGATCACGTCGCCGACCAGCTCGTTCATGTGGCGCGCGCACGCCGACACGCGCACCCGTTCGCCGTCGAGGTGGACGATCCCCTCGGCGTGCAGGTCATCGAGCGCGCGGTCCATCGCGTCGGGGTCCAGGTCGTGCAGGTACTTCCGCAGCTCCGCGCGGGTATGCCATCGCTTCGGCCGCATGAGTAGCGGCGGGATCAGCAGGTACTCGGTGCCGATCTCGCGGTGCGTCACGCGGTCTGCGGGCTCGCTCTCGCCGGGCATCAGACCGACACCAGCTCAAGCGCGTCCATGTGCCGCGCGCACCGCGATGCGAGGACGTGCTCGCCCTCGGTGACCACGACACGCTCGGCCTCCAGGCGCGCGATCCCGTCACGGGCGACCTGCGGGGCGAGGTCCGATACCTGCTCCTCCAACTCCGCGCGTGTCCACCGCTCATCGTGGTCATCGCGGAGCACCTGCAAGACGATCGCGCGTTCCGCCATCCAAACCGACCACTGATCGGTCCTGGTGTTCTCATCGGTCATCTTCGGTTCCTCCTTGTCGTTGGAGGCTCCGAGGACTGCTCTTGGCGAGCGAGGCACCCAACCTGTCTCGGTAGGGTGTCTGGCGTGCCGGGAGTGTCAGCTCTCGGATCGGGTGGGGGCCGGGCTCGCCCCGGCCCCTCCCACACCACCGGACGTGCGGGTCCGCATCCGGCGGTTCGCTAGCTCTCCCGGAAACGGCGGTAAGGGTCAGCGAATCCGGTCAGGCCTTGCTGGGTCCAGTAGCTGTCTGGTAGGGCGCGTCTGAGGAAGGTGCGTGCTGCGCGCCAGGAGCCCTTGTTGGTCATGGCCCACTCACGGGCCTCCCTGTCGGGCATCCCGAGCGCTTGCAGGCGGCTCCATCGTGTTCTGATGCGCTGCCATTCCTTCCAACGTGCCTGTCTCATCCTGCCCCTGAGCCAGCCATCGAGCTCGATGAACGGCGTGGGTGTATCCGCGAACGCGAAATACGCCGTCCAGCCGACCGTGAAACGGTTGATCTCAGTGATCCTCCGTTTCATCGAGACGCCCCAAGTGCGGCTGGTCAACCTGCGGATCTGGTCCTTGGCCCGCTTCAGGGCTTTCGGGTCCAGACGCACTTTGACCTTGCCACGGCGCCGGTAAAAACAGAACCCCAGCAGGGGCTGCCTCACCGACCAGCCAACCGCAGACTTCCCGTGGTTGACCTTCAACTTCAGGCGTTGCTCGACATGACCGCTGATGCTCTGAAGGACTCGCTGTCCTGCACGCTCACTCCCGACATAAATGCGTATGTCATCGGCGTAGCGCACGAAACGATGCCCGCGCCGGTGAAGCTCCCAGTCGAGGTCGTCAAGCATGACGTTCGAGAGCACCGGCGAGAGCGGAGAACCCTGCGGGGTTCCTTCTCCCGTCCCCTGCACCATCCCATCAGCCATGACGCCCGCGTTCAGGAAGCGCCGGAGCAACCTGAGCACCTGCTTGTCCTTCACCCGTCTTGCGACCCGCGCCATCAACGCGTCGTGACCAACCCGATCGAAGAACGAATCGAGATCAACCACCACGCACCACCCCGCATCGTCAGTGACGAACTGGCGTGCCCGCTCGACCGCTTGATGAGCCGAGCGCCCCGGCCTGAAACCGAAGCTATGAGGATGGAAATACGGGTCGAAAACGGGCGTGAGTACCTGCGATAGGGCCTGGCAGATCAACCGATCCACCACCGTTGGCACCCCCAACATCCGCGTCCCGCCCGAGGGCTTGGGGATCGTCACCCTCCTGACCGGCGACGGACGGTAAGTACCCGCGTCAAGCATCGAGCGGACCTCCGGCCAATAGTCTTTCAACCACGGCCGCAGCTCCTTGGTGCTCATCCCGTCGATGCCAGCGGCACCGGCGTTCTGCTCGACACGTCTGAGCGCCTCGGCTAGATTCTCACGGGCTAGGAACTGCTCCCAAAGACCTGCCGATGCGGGGTGAGGTGCGGTGTCACACGGCGCCGAATGATCGCTGCGCTCTGGACCGGACTCATCAGGCTTCACCATCAGAGCACCCAGTCCAGACCCCACAAGGGGTTGGCTACGGTCAAAGCGATCATCACGAACACATGCATCCTGCGCCTCGGCTTCGCGTTCAGCCCTTCCCGGCGACCAACGATCCCGCCGGTACTATGGCCTCTGCTGACTTCTCCACAGCGCACGGCGACCTCTCGATCACCGCTGTCCATGCCACCCGGCGAACACGCAAAGCGCGGCCGGGCATCCCAAGACACCCGTGGAGATCTCCTCAGGTAAGACCAGCAACCTTCACCACGCACCCGCCGCATATACGTCTCGGTCCCTTGATGACATAGGGCTTCGCCATCTACAGCTGGCTCGCCCGGACCGCGCCGCCTCAAATGCGATTCGTGTACCTCGGGTCGCAGATTCGTCCTCCGGCTTCCTTCCTACCCCGCCTCACAGCGACGCAGTTGCCATCGACTTGTGGTTGGTGTCATCAACCCCCACAGGGGACTCGCACCCCCAAGCTGCTAATCATGCTGAGCGCACTGCCAGGGGGCCGGGCGATCCACTCGTCGCGGCCCCCATATGTGTCTATGGATGGCCCGTAGCGTACCACGGCAAACGCACCCTGGCAAACTAGGGTGTGTTAGCGCTCTGGTGCTAACCCTGCTGTCCGTGCCAGTCTCCCCGTGTGCCGAAGGCGAATCAAGTGCCCGATCCAGCGCTCGGTGTCGTGCTGCGCCGGCTGCGCGAGCAGCGCGGAGAATCCCTGGAGGCAGCCGCCTACCGCGCGGGCCTCACATCAAGCTCGCTGGCGGCTATCGAGCTGGAGCGCTCAAATCCGACGTGGGCCACCGTGCGGGCCATCGCAGCGGCCCTCGACGTATCCCTCGCCAAGCTGGGCGCCACGGTCGAAGCGCAGGACTCCGTCGCGCCGTAGGCAACCGCATCTACAGCGTATGAGCCCGCGCGGCCTGCCTATGCGCGCTCAGATGCCTGCTGTACGGCGGACGCCGGCCGGTCGGCTTCCCGAGTCTGCTGGACTCGTTCATCGAGATTCCGAACGTACTCCTCGGGCGTGATCTTGCCCTCGACTAGGCGGCGAAACGTGTTTGGTTCAGCGGGCGGCACCGGATTCTCCATTCGTTGCTCCTTCCTAGTATTGCTCATCGGGCGGCGGGTCCAGGCTCCTTACCACGTCGATGACGGACGCGAGGAGCGTGATGTACGTTCGATCGACCGGCGAGAAGGCGTCCTTACGGACCGCCAGGACGTTCAGCACGCCATCGATCTCGCCGGCCCTCCAAAGGGGGACGGACACCATCGACAGGTACTCGCGGCCTGACGTGGCTTTCGGATGGGGCTTGAAGCGCTCGTCGTTGGCGAGGTCGTTTGATGACTGGACACGCCCGGTATTGAACGCGACTCCCGCGAAGGAGTCCCTGATGGGCAGACGAAACCGCTCGCGGCTCTCGACGCGGTGGCCCAGCGCGGGCAGCGGTCCCTTCTCGTCCACCATCACGAAGTCGTCACCACTCCGGCAGAGGATCGAGAACCGCACGTCGCCTCGTGTTGCGCCACGGTGATCGCGCTGCAACAGCTTGTCCGCGGGCTGGAAGATGCCGGCCTCGATGAACTGCTGCGTCGAGAAGCTCGTCAGTTCTTTGGCGATCACCTTGCGCAGGGCTCCGAGGACATCCCGCACATGCTCGACGTACGTCTCGTACTCGCCAAGCTCGCCGGCGCGCGACTCAAGGGCATGAATCCGGGCTTTGACGCCATCGCCATCCTCAGCGCCCCCGACGGCCGCCCCGCCCACGAGCCCCACGAGCAGCGCGAGCAGGGCGGCGAGGACAACCACCCACACCGGGGCCGTGTGCTTGGTGAGCAGCGCCACGACCAGCGGCGCGACCACGGTGACGACGACAGTCACCACGAGCGCTATCGCCAGCTCGCGTGGAAGCGAAGCAACGGCGCCTGTCAGACGCCCAAGGCGGTCTCTCACGCTGAGCAACCTTACGTGTCCCCGCCGACAGACATCCGCAGCCCACCAGCAGAGCAATCCCGACCTCCGCGATAGGTTTGCGATTCTGTTTGCACCCAATCCAGCTCGGGACCGCCGATTGAGTGCTTAACACAAAAAATCCCCGCATTACCAGGGATTTTCTGAGGGGTGAGCGAGGGGACTCGAACCCCCGACCGCCGGGACCACAACCCGGAGCTCTACCAGCTGAGCTACGCCCACCAAGCCGGTGTCGAAGTGTAGCGACGGGTCTGCGCCGGTCTTGGCTCGGGATGCCGGACCCTACTGCCCGCGCGGCGCACCGGCCGCTGCCAGCAGTTGCGCCGTCACGTCGGCGCCCTGGCGTTTGGCGGTACTCCAGCCGCGGCCCATCGTCAGCTGGTCCGGTGGAATCCGCGGACCCTCGAGGATCGTGAGGCGGGCCTGACGAGGGTCCCAGCGGAGGTCTCCCAGGTCGAACATGCGGTCAGCCGCCCACGGCTCGAGGATCGCGCTCTGCAGCTCCGCGGCGCCCATGTTGAAGTGGCAGAGGTTGCGCGGGAAGTGGCGCAACTCTACGTGGTAGACGTGCTCGGGGTTCGAGGGCGTAGGCAGCAAGGTCGCGGCCGGCGGTGGCGTCGACGCCGGCGGGACCGGTGGGATCGGCGCCGGCGGAGCGCTCGACGCCTGCCGCTGCTCCGCGCCCCCGCGGCTCGACCCCAGCGCCACCACCGCGTCGATCTCCACCTGCGCCCCGCGCGGGAGGCCCGCCACGCCGATCGTCACGCGGGCCGGGGGGTCGGCCGGGAAGAACTCGGCGCAAACGTCGTTGACTTCGGCGAACTGCCCGAGGTTGGTCATGTAGATCGTGATGCGCACCGCCTGCTCGAGCGTGGTCCCGGCCGCGGCGCACACCGCCCGCAGGTTCTCCAGGCAGCGGCGCGCCTGCTCGCCCGCGCTCACTCCCACCAGCTCGCCGCTCGCCGGATCGAGCGGGATCTGCCCGGAGCAGAACAGCAGCTCGCCGGAGGCCCGCACCGCGTGGCTGTAAGGGCCGATCGCGGCCGGCGCTCCCGGGGCCGTCACCGTCTGGCGGCGCTCGTCCATGGGCTGACCCTACAACGCCGATCCAGTGAGCGCATACGCGCTATCGGCGCACCGCGCTGTCCGATCCGCTAGATTCCAACTGATGCGACTAACCGTCAGGAAGCTCGCCGTCGCGTTCCTGGCGACCCCGATCGCCGCCGTGTGCCTCGCGGCGGGCGCGCTGCCCGCTTCGGCGGGAGCGGCCGTGTCCAGCGGGGTGGGCGGGATCCAATTCCTCCCGTGCAAGGAAAGCACCGTGTTCGCCTGCACGCACCTCACAGTCCCGCTCGACCCCAGCGGGGTCACGCCCGGGATGATCACACTGGCGATCCGCCGCCGCCTCGCGCCGGTCGGCGAAGCCCACTCCGCGGTGATCGCGCTGGCCGGCGGACCGGGGCAGTCGGCGATCCCGTTCGCGGAAACGTTCACCGAACTGCTGGGCCCGATCCTCGACACGCGCGACTTGGTCGTGTTCGATCAGCGCGGCACCGGCTACTCGCACCCGCTCTCCTGCCACGGCTTCGAACAGCCCGGCGTCTACCGCAGCGGTGGGCAGCTGATCAAATCGTGCGCCGAACAGATCGGCCCCGAACGCGCTTTCTACACCAGCCTCGACAGCGTCGCCGACATCGAGGCGCTGCGCAAGGCGCTGGGCTACGAAAAGCTGGTGCTGTGGGGCACCTCCTACGGCACCAAGGTGGCGGAGGAGTACGCGCAGGAGTACCCCCAGCACGTGGAAGCGCTGGTGCTGGACTCGGTGGTGCCGCCCACCGGCCCCGACCCGCTCGACCGCACTACGTTCGAAGCGATCCCGCGGATCCTGCGCCAGCTGTGCGCCTACCGTCAGTGCGACCGGATCACCCCCTCCCCGGTGAGCGACCTCGCGCGGCTGGTGCGGCGCATGGGCGGCGGGGGGATAAGCGGTCGCTACATCGGACCCCACGGCCACCCCGCCCCGGTCCAGATCTCCGCCAACGAGCTGCTCGACATCCTGCTGGCCGGCGACTTCGACCCGATTTTGCGAGCCGAATTCCCGGCCGCGGTGAGGGCCGCCGCCGGCGGTGACAACGCCCCGCTGGCGCGCCTGCTGGTGCACGCCTTCAGCGGCGAAGGCGAAGAAGGGGAAGGGATCGACACGCCGCTCTTCTACGCCACCACCTGCGAAGAGGAGTCCTTCCCGTGGAGCCGCAGCGCCAGCCCGGGAGAACGGTTGAAGCAGGCGAGGGCGCAGATCGGTGCACTCCCGACGAGCGCGTTCGCGCCCTTCACCGCCACCAACATGCTGGACTTCGACGAGCTCCGCGCGTGCGCCTACTGGCCTTCCGCGACGCCCGCGCCGCCGGTGGTGGCGGAAGCGATGCCGAACGTGCCGACGCTGATCTTCAGCGGCGCCGACGACCTGCGCACCCCCACCGCCAACGCGCGCAAAGTGGCCGCGCAGATCCCCGACGCGCACCTGCTGGTGGTGCCCAACACCGGGCATGCGGTGCTCGAGGACGAGCCCACCTCGTGCGCGCGCAAGGCGCTGCAGGCAATGTTCAGCGGCGGCGTGGGCGTGCACACGATCGCGCCCTGCCCGGCCGGGCCTCCCATTTCGCCGCTGCTGATTCCCACCCCGCTGGCGCCGGCGCGGCTCGCCGACGTGTCCCCTGCGCACGGCTACCACGGCCGCGCCGGGCGGACGCTCGATGCGGTGGGGCTGACGATCGCCGACTTCGCCCGCCAGCTCACGATCCAGCTACTGGCAAGCAGCAGCTCCGACAACCTCACCTCGCTGAGCAGCGGTGGGCTGCGCGCCGGCTGGGCCAAGCTCTCCAAGAGCGGGCTGAGCTTCCACGGTTACTCCTACGTGCCGGGCGTGACCCTGTCGGGCACGGTGAAGGCCGAGAAGATCACGTTGCGGATCAGTGGCAAGGCCGCCGCCCACGGCACTCTGCGCCTCGGTCGCCATAAGGCGCTGGTGGGCGAGCTCGGGGGCGAACGGGTCACTACCGGCGCAAGCCCCACCGCCACTGCCGCTATTGTCGGTTCCGATGCACAGACGAGCACCCTCTTCGCTGTTCGTGGCGTTGCTGTCCGTGCTGCTGCTCACAGGCTTGCCGGCCTCCTCAGCTGGCTCCCCTGGGAGTAGCCTCAGCTTCGCTCCCTGCGCTCACGAAGCGAGCTTCGCCTGCACCACCGTGACCGTGCCGCTCGCGCGCGCGGGCACCGTGCCGGGCACGATCAGCCTCAGCGTGGAGCGCCTGCTGGCCGATCCCCGATCGGTCGGCTTCACGCCGAGCCCCAGCGCCGTGCTCGCGCTCGCAGGCGGGCCCGGGCAGGCGGCCGACCCGCTCGCCGGCTTCGTCGCCAAGGCGATTGCGCCCGCGCTGCGCAACCGTGACCTGATCGTCTACGACCAGCGTGGCACAGGACGCTCCAACCCGCTCAACTGCCACAGCTCGCTGGCGCTCGAAAGGGCCCGCAGCGAGGCGCGGCTGGCCGAACAGTGCGCGTTGCAGCTCGGGCTGGCCAGGGGGGCGTTCACCAGCGAGGAATCGGTGCAGGACATCGAGGCGATCCGCGAGGCGCTGGGCTACGAAAAGCTCGTGCTGTACGGCACCTCCTACGGCACCAAGGTGGCGCTGGAGTACGCCGAACGGTACCCCGAACACGTGGAAGCGCTGGTGCTCGACTCGGTGGTGCTCCCCGAAGGCCCCGAACCCTTCTCGCTCTCCTCGATCCAGGCGCTGAAGCCGATGCTCGAAGAGCTGTGCTCGGAAGGGGCGTGCGCACATATCACCGCCAACCCGCTGGCCGACATCGCCACGCTGACGGCGCGGCTGCGCAAGCACCCGCTGAGCGGCTCGGTGTACGACGGGGAAGGGCACCGCCACTCCATCACGATGGGGGAGGCCGACCTCTTCAACGTCTTGCTCGCCGGCGACCTCAACCCCGCGCTGCGCGCGCTGCTGCCCGCCGCAGTGCAGTCGGCGCTACACGGCGACCCCGACCCGCTGCTGCGCATGAAGGCGCTCTCGGAAGGGCTGATCCCCAACGTGCCGCTGCAGCCAAAAGGCTCGCAGGCCGAACGGGAAGCAAGCGAAGAAGAAGACAACGCGCTATTCCTCGCGACCTCCTGCGAAGAGAAGCCCTTCCCCTGGCAGCGTGGCGCCGCGCCCGCCACCCGCGAAGCCGAAGCGCGCGCCGCGTTGCACGGGCTACCGAGCGGCGACCTCTACCCGTTCGACGCCGCGACGGTGTGGTCGGACAGCCTCATTCCCGTGTGCCTCGACTGGCCCAACGCCTCACCCTCCCCCCCAGCTGCCGGCCCGCTGCCGAACGTGCCGACGCTGATCCTCTCTGGCGAGCAGGATCTGCGCACCCCGACCTCGGGCGCCCGGCGGATCGCCGCTGAGATCCCCGACGCGCAGCTGCTCGTCGTCCCCTACACCGGCCACTCGGTGGTCGGCAGCGACTTCGGCGACTGCGCCGCGCTGGCCGTCGAAGCCTTCTTCGGGGGCGGGGTGGGCGGGCAAACCATTCAACCGTGCAAGCCCGAACCCAACCCTTTCAGCCCCACGCCGGTGACCCCCACGAAGCTCGCCTACGTGCAGCCCGTCCCCGGGTTGCACGGCAACCGTGGGCGCACCCTCACCGCGGTGCTGGACACGATCGTGGACCTCGATCGCCAGCTGATCGGCGCCACCCTGCAGGTGCAGCAGAAACTGCCGAGCGGGTCGAGTTTCGGGGGGCTACACGGCGGCTACGCCAAGCTGAGCGCCTCCGCGGTGAGCCTGCACGACCTCACGTTCGTGCCCGGGGTGGCGCTGAGCGGCACGCTGCCCGCCAAGGAAGGCAAGCTGCAGAGCATCACGATCCACGTCAGCGGCGCGGCCGCCACGCACGGCACGGTCACGCTCGGCTCCGGCGGGCGCGCGAGCGGCACCCTCGCCGGAGAGCGCTTCAACGTGAGCACCGCCAAAGCGCAGCTCTCACGGGCGGGCGCGGCCTCGCGCGAATGGGGCGCGGTGGGCTCGGCGCTGACGCTGCACTTCCCACTGCCGGCGCTGGTGCAGACCTCATCCAAGAAGAAGCACCCATAACAACTTCACAAAATGAAGCGTTGGGACTCACCAATCCCCGATCACTTGCTTCACAAAGTAAAGGGTTTGGGTCCCAAAACAATGCATCCAACCGACCCCACCACTTCACAAAATGAAGGGTTGGGCCTCGAAAACAATGCATTCAAAACGGCCCCTACCACTTCACAAAATGAAGGGTTTGGGCCCGAAAAGTTAATACAACACCCCGCCACCGCCACCCCGTCCGCCCCGACGGCCGGTTCAGTGCAACTACCCTGACGTCGATGCCCAACGCGCTCGCGAGCCAGACCTCCCCTTATCTGCGCCAGCACGCAGAGAACCCCGTGGACTGGCTGCCGTGGGGCCCCGAGGCGCTGGCGGCAGCGCACACGCGCGACGTGCCGCTGCTGGTGTCGATCGGCTACTCCTCCTGCCACTGGTGCCACGTGATGGAGCACGAGTCCTTCGAAGACCCCCAAGTGGCGGCGCTGATGAACGAGGAGTTCGTGTGCGTGAAGGTCGATCGAGAGGAGCGCCCCGACGTCGATGCGCTGTACATGGAGGCCGTCCAGGGCATGACCGGCCACGGCGGGTGGCCCCTGAACGTCTTCCTCACGCCCGAGCAGACGCCTTTCTACGGCGGCACCTACTTCCCGCCCGAGCCCCGCCACGGAATGCCCTCGTGGACCCAGGTGCTGCAAGCGATCGCCGAGACGTGGCGCGAGAACGCCGCGGAGATCCGCACCGGCGGCGAGCGGATCCGCGAGCAGCTCTCCAGGGCAGCAAGGATGGAGCCCTCCACCGAGCCCTTCAACACGGGGGCGCTCGACACCGCGGTGGCAGTGCTGCGCGGCTCGTTCGACACAGTCAACGGCGGCTTTGGAGGCGCCCCCAAGTTCCCGCAGACACCAGTCCTGGAGTTCCTGCTGCGCCACGGCGAGCGCGAGATGTCACTGGCGACGCTGCGCGCGATGGCAGCGGGCGGCATCCACGACCAGCTAGGCGGCGGCTTTCACCGCTACTCGGTGGACGCCTCCTGGACGGTGCCGCACTTCGAGAAGATGCTCTACGACAACGCGCTACTCGCACGCGCCTACCTGCATGGGCACCGACTCGTGGAGAAAAAGGAGGAGGAGGGGGAGGGGTACGCTCGGGTGTGCCGCGCGACGCTCGACTGGGCGCTGCGCGAGATGCGCGGCCCCGAGGGCGGCTTCTACTCCGCCCTGGACGCCGACTCAGAGGGCGTGGAGGGCCGTTACTACGTCTGGCGTGCCGGAGAGCTGAGAGACCTGCTCGGTGAGGACGCCGACGCCGCGATCGGCTGGCTGGGAGTGAGCGAGGAGGGCAACTTCGTTGAACCCGCACCACCCCGAACCGGGGCTGAACGTCTTGACCGATAGGAGCCCCGTCTCCCGGCCCGACACCGCCACTCGTGAGCGCATCCGCGCGCGGCTGCTGAAAACCCGCGCGGGCCGTACCAGGCCGGGCCTCGACGACAAGCGCCTCACCAGCTGGAACGCGCTGATGATCGCCGCGCTCGCCGACGCGGGGTCGGTGCTGGACGAGCCGCGCTACCTCGACGCGGCGGAGCAGTGCGCCGAGTTCGTCTTGCGAGACCTGCGCAACGACGAGGGGCGACTACTGCGCACCTACTCCGAGGGCCGCGCGCATATCGGCGGCTACCTCGAGGACTACGCCTTCCTGCTGGAGGCGCTGATCGTGCTCTTCGAAGCGACCTGTGAGGAGCGCTGGCTGACCGAGGCACGCACAATCGCCCAGCAGACGATCGAGCGCTTCGCCGACCCCGAGCGCGGCGGCTTCTTCTCGACGCCCGCCGACGGCGAGGAGCTGATCGCGCGGCGCAAGGAGCTCGACGACTCCCCGATCCCCTCCGGCGCCTCCTCGGCCGCGCTCGGGCTGCTGCGGCTCGCGCAGATCACCGGCGAGCAGTCCTACGAGCACCACGGGCTCGGGGTGCTGCGCCTACTGCACGAGATCGCCCCCCAGCACCCCTCTTCGTTCGGGCACCTGCTGCAGGCGCTGCAGCTGCATCTCTCGCCGGCCGCGGCGCTCGCGTGCGCCGTGCCTGCCGCACGGTCGGCAATCCCAACCACTGCACCACCGCCGCAGCCCCTTTAGGGGCGGAGGCCCCTCCTACAAAATCGACAGGTAGCGGTCCAGCTCCCACTGGGAGACCTGCACCCGGTAGTCCTCCCACTCCTGGCGCTTGATCTCCACGTAGCGGTTGAACATGTGCTCGCCCAGCGTGCGCAGAACCAGCTCCGATTGGGCGGTCAGCTCGATCGCGTCGCCGAGCGTCTCCGGCAACTGCTCCACGCCGAGGCGCCCGCGCTCCTTACCGGAGAGGTGGTACAGGTTCTGCTCCATCGGCTCCGGCAGCTCGTACCCCTTCTCGATCCCCTCCAGACCCGCCTGCAACAGCACCGCGAAGGTCAAATAGGGGTTGCACGCCGGGTCGGGGCAGCGCAGCTCCATCCGCGTCGCCTTCTCGCTGCCGGGGTGGTACAGCGGTACGCGCACCAGCGCGGAGCGGTTGCGCCGCGACCATGCTACGTACGTTGGCGCCTCGAAGCCCGGGACGAGGCGCTTGTAGGAGTTGACCCATTGCGCGAAGATCGAGCAGATCTCGCGCGCGTGGCGCAGCTGACCGGCGATGAACGCCTTGCCCACATCGGAGAGGAAGTAGGGATCGTCGGCGTCGAAGAAGGCGTTGCGGCCCTCTCTGAAGAGCGACTGGTGGGTGTGCATCCCCGACCCGTTCTCGCCGAACAGCGGCTTCGGCATGAACGTGGCATGCCAGCCGTACTTCATCGCGTACTCCTTCACGGTGATTCTGTAGGTCATGCAGTCGTCGGCCATCTTCAGCGCGTCGGCGTAGCGCATGTCGATCTCGTGCTGGGAGGGCCCCACCTCGTGGTGGGTGTACTCGACGTGGATCCCCAGCTGCTCCAGGGCGAGCACCGTCTCGCGGCGCACGTCGCTGCCGGCGTCGAGCGTCGTCAGGTCGAAGTAGCCGCCGCGGTCCAGCGGCTCGGTGGAGCGCGAGTCGCGAAACAGGAAGTACTCCAGCTCCGGCCCCACGTTGAAGGTGTCGAAGCCCATCCCCTTCGCGCGCTCCACCGCCCGGCGCAACACGTGGCGGGGGTCGCCCTCGTACGGGGTGCGCTCAGGGGTGATGATGTCGCAGAACATCCTCCCCACCCCCTGCTCCTCCGGGCGCCACGGCAGCACCGCGAACGTGCTGGGGTCGGGCAGCGCGATCATGTCGGACTCCTCGATCGCGTTGAACCCCGTGATCGAGCTGCCGTCGAAGCCCATCCCCGCCTCAAACGCGTCCTGCAGCTCGGCGGCGTTGATCGAGAACGACTTCAGCTGGCCGAGGATGTCGGTGAACCAGAAGCGGATGAAACGGATCTCCCGCTCCTCCACGAACGCGCTGACGTCCGCGGCGCTCTTCGGCATGTGGGTCTTGACCGCGGCGGTCTTCGGCATGTCTGGCTGCTCTGCCATCCCCGCCGGACCTTAGTCGATGGTCGGCGCGGCCGGTATCGACGGATGGCCAAACGCGGCGAGCGCTCAGCGGGCGAGTCCCGATCCTTTCGCGGAACGCGGGCCGGCCTAACCGTGCGCGCTCAAGAGCGCCGCGAGCACGAGGGCAAAGCCCATCACCACCGCCCACCCAGCGATTCGATCTGGATGTGGGCCCACCCACTCAGCCGGCGTACGACGCGGCCTGCGCCTCCGACGCATGGTCCTTTCGACCATGCGCTTGATGCTGACAGCGCGTTCGGACGGCACGAATGCCAGTGGGGACGGGACCCGCGGGGCCGGATCCGGTGCGTCAGTGGCCGGCGATCGCCGCCACGAAGCCGGCCACGTCTTCGGCTTCTTTGCCTTGGAAGAGCAGCTTCGGCATCTGGCCTTTGCCGAGCGCGCGCCCTTCAAGGATCGCGCTCAGGACGAACGCCTTGCGGGCGATGTAGCGCACCTTTTCGTTCGGCACCGTCGCGGCCACCGTCGGCACCAGCACGTCGAGGTTGGGCCCGGTGCGGCCCACGGCGTTCGCGCCGAGGAGCGTGTGGCAGAGGTTGCAGGAGTGCGAGAACAGTTCCCTGCCCTTCACCTGGTTGGCGTCCAGATGCACGCCCCCCACCCCCACGCTGGCCTTGTGCTCGGCGTTGGCCACCAACACCAGCGCGGGCACGATCAGGCCGAACGCGCACACCAGCACCAGCCCCGCGGTCAGCCCCCGCACGGCGGCCTTGGATTCAAGCGGCGGCGTCGAGGAACCCTCGGACGCGCTGCCGCGGCGGCGCATCGCCAGCAGCACCACGGCCGCGGCGATGACGATCACGATGATGACGATGAGGAGTACCACGCTCATATCGGCCGGCACGATATACGTTGGCGGCGTCGGAGTGCTCCATGACCCGGGCGCGGCTGGGGTGCCCCGAAGACGAAAGCTTCTCCATCGGAAAGCTTCTCCATCGACTTCTTCAGGATCTCTTGATCTATCGCGCTAGCCTCTTCAGGAGACGCTCAAAGCAATCTCCAGCGCAACCATTGCGATCCGAGGCATCAGCTCATGAGCTACTTCCTACGCCGCCTACCACTCTCCCGCCTGCTGCTCCTGTGCAGCGTCTTGATCGGCGTGGGCGTCGGTGCGACCGCGCTGGCAACCGCGCTCGGCGTAGGGCCCACACCACCGCCCAAGCCGCTCCCCGACGCCATCCACGACGCGCTCACCGCGGCGCCCGTCGAAGGCGTGAGCGCCCAGATCCAGCTCACCAACCACCTGCTCGAAGGCGCCTCCCTCGCCAGCGGGGGCGGCGAAGCCAGCCAGCTCACCTCCAGCCCCCTGCTCTCCGGTGCCTCCGGCCGGCTGTGGATCTCAAAGGAAGGCCATGTGCGCCTGGAGCTGCAGTCTGAAAAGGGAGACACCCAGGTCTACTACGACGGGCGCACCCTGTCGATGTACGACGCCTCCAGCAACACGCTCTACCGCTACACGCCCCCGAAGGAAGGCTCGGGAAGCGACGGGGCCGGCGACGAAGGCAGGTCTGGCGCATCGGGCGACGAAGGCGGGTCGGGCTCCTCTAGCGGCGGCGCGGCGGACACCGGCGCCCATCACGAAGTCCCCAGCGTGGCCAAGATCGAAGAAGCGATCGCCCACCTCGAAAAGCACACCAACGTCTCCGGCGCAACCCCCACCGACGTAGCAGGGCAGGCCGCCTACACCGTGCGGGTGTCACCGAAAGAAGGCGGCAGCCTGCTGGCCGGCGCCGAGCTCTCATGGGACGCCACCACCGGCGTGCCGCTGCGCGCCGCGGTGTACTCCACCGAGAGCGCCGTGCCGGCGCTCGAACTGGCCGCCACCTCGATCTCTTACGGGCCGATCGAACCGTCCGTGTTCGAATTCACGCCGCCAAGCAACGCCAAGGTCGAAGAAGTGGTGCTGCCCCAGCCCGGCGAACATCAGGGCAGCTCCTCGCAGGGTGAACACGAACACCCCAACGTCACCACGCACGGCAGCGGTCCCGGCACGATCGCGGTGCTCGAAGGCAAAGCCAAGGCTGGCTCCTCGCCGAGCTCCTCGCTACCCGAAGGGCTGCAGCAGACCAAAATCGACGGGGTCACAGCCAGCGAGCTGCCGACCGAGCTTGGCACGCTGCTCAGCTTCGAGCGCGCCGGGGTGCGCTACCTGGTCGCGGGCGCGGTCTCCCCCGCCGCCGTCGAAGCGGTGGCCAAGGGCCTGTAGCAGTGGGCGACGCCCCGCCCGTACGAGCCAGGGGGCTGGTCAAGCGCTACAAGGAGGTGCTGGCGGTTGACCACATCGACCTGAACGTCAACGCCGGCGACGTGTACGGGTTCCTGGGGCCGAATGGCGCCGGCAAGACCACCACGCTGCGCATGGCGCTCGGCCTGATCATGCCCACAGAGGGCACCGTCGAGCTGTTCGGTCGCAACCCGATCCGCGAGGGCGCACGGGCGCTGGAGGGCGTCGCGGGGTTTGTCGAGGCGCCCAAGTTCTACCCGTATCTCAGCGCGCGCAAGAACCTCGAACTGCTGGCGGCTCTGGATGGGGATGGCGCGAAGGCGCGCATCCCCGAGGTGCTGGAGATCGTCGAGCTGAGTCCGCGCGCGGAGCATCGCGTGGGCGGCTACTCCCACGGGATGCGCCAGCGCCTCGGCATCGCCGCCGCGCTGCTGCGCCGCCCGCGCCTGCTGATCCTCGACGAGCCCGCCACGGGCCTCGACCCGGCGGGGATGCGCGACATGCGTGAGTTGATTCGCCAGCTGGCCAACCAGGGGATCACCGTCCTGCTCTCCAGCCACCAGCTGCCGGAGGTGCAGGAACTGTGCGACCGCGTGGCGATCGTGGACCGCGGCCGGGTCGTCTACGAGGGCGCGCTCGCCGACCTGCGCCGCCAGGGGGGAGCCGGCTACCGGCTGCGTACCAGCGACGACGTGCGGGCGCTCTCAGTGCTGCGCGCCCAGCCCGGCGTCGAGCATCCAAGCGCCGGGGAGCACGGCGCCGCCGCAGAGCACGGCCTCTCCTTCCAAGCGCAAGAGGCGGACGTGGGCGCCCTCTCGATCGCGCTCGGAGCGGCCGGTGTCGGCATCCTCTCGCTGACCCCAGAGCTGGCGACGCTCGAGGATCTCTTCTTCCGGCTCACCGAGGGTGCGGGAGCAACTGCGAGCGACGCACTCGCGCTCAGCAACGGCCACAGCACACCGGAGCAGGTTCATGAGCACGCTTGAGGCCTCCCCGACACTTGTTCCCTCCAGCGCGGCGCGTGTCAGGCGGCCCTCGACGCTGACCGCCTACCGCTGGGAGCTGCGCAAGCTGGTGTCCCAGAAGCGCACCTACCTCGGCCTCGGGCTGGCGGCGATCCTGCCGATCATCTTCGTGATCGTCCAGAACCTGCACGACAACCGCGGCCACGATCAGGGCAACATCTTCGCCTCGCACATCACCCAGTCCGGCCTTGCCACCCCTGTGCTGATGCTGCTGTTCCTGTCAGTGTTCATGCTGCCTTTGATCGCCGCGCTGGTCGCCGGCGACATCGTCGCCGCCGAGGACGGCAACGGCACGCTGAAGACGATCCTCACGCGCTCGGTCGATCGCGGGCAGGTGTTCGCCGCCAAGGCGCTCGCCGCGATGACCTACGGAGCGCTCGCCGTCTTCCTGTCGGCCATAGTGGCAACGGTCGCCGGCGTGGCGTCGTGGGGCTTCCACCACGTCGTGACGTTCTCCGGCAGCGTGGTGTCCGCGCCGGAAGGGCTGCTGCTGGTGTTCGCCTCCAATGCCGTCTACTTGATCCCACTGCTGAGCGTTGTGTGCATCGGCGTGCTGCTCTCGACCGCCACCCGCAACAGCGCTGCCTCCGTCGTCGGCACCGTGGGCTTCACGATCCTGCTGTTCATCCTCGGCGGGATCCCGGGCCTGGAAGGGATCAAGCCCTACCTGCTCACCGAACAGTACGAGAACTGGCACGGCCTGCTGCGCACCCCCACCGATTGGGCACCGATCGGGCATTCAGCGTGGGTCTGCGCGCTGTATGCCGTGCCAGCACTGTTCGCCGCCTACCTGGTGTTCCTGCGCCGCGACGTCGCGGGTGGATGAGCTCCCCTAGCGCACTGCGTCACCCCGCGTCCGACCGTCGCTGCTGAGCCACTGCGTGCCCGACCGCCGCCGCCGAGCTACCCCTGCGCGGCAGCCGGCAGCTCCACCGGCTCAAGCTCCACCTCGTGCTCCAGACGATGCACCTCGCGGCGCTCGATCAGGGCAGCTCCGAGGCGCCCGGTGGACTCCGCCCCGCAGGCGACGCCGAAGCGAAGGCACTCCGCAGGCGGGCTGCCGGCGTAGCGCGCCGCTACATAACCGGCGAGGAAGGCGTCGCCCGAGCCCCGTTTGGCGACCGGCTCGCGCAGGTCGATGCGGGCCCGCAGCAGCGTAGGCTGGCCGTCGATCTGCACCTGCGCGAAGCAGCCGTCGGGCAGCGTCATGATCGCTTCGCGCGCCCCCAGCGCTACGAGCTCCCCCACCGCCGATGAGAGCTCCTGCTCGTCGGCGAACTCGTGGCCGACCAGCTCCTCGGCCTCCAGCACGTTGGGCGACACCACGTCCGGTTCGGCGCGCATCGCGTGGCGCAGGGGGTCGCCGTCGGTGTCGATCACAGTCGTGACCCCGGTGCGCTGCAGCTCGCGGATCAGGCCCGCGTACACGTCGCTCTCCATGCCGCGCGGGATCGAGCCCGCGAACACCACAATCGCGGCGCCGCGCGCGAGGTAGAGCAGCTTGTCGCGAAACAGCTCCACCTCGCGCTCGCTCACCTTGGGGCCCCGCTCGTTGATCTCGGTCTGCTCGCCGCTGGTCGGGTCCAGCACCGAGGTGTTGGTGCGCGACTCCTCGCGGATGCGCACGAAGTCGTTGAGGATCGCCTCCTCGGTGAGCTGCTCGACGATGTGTGTCCCCGTGGGGCCGCCGGCCAGCCCCGTCGCGATCACCGGCTGGCCCAGCGCCTTTAGGGCGCGGGCGATGTTGACGCCCTTGCCGCCCGCCATCGTGCGTTGCTCGACGGTTCGGTGACGGCGTCCCAAGCGGAAGTTGGGCACCGACAGCGACTTATCGATAGCCGCGTTGAGCGTGACCGTGATGATCATCCCGAGTGCCTCATCCACCTCTGCGCCGCGCGGCCCAAGTAGTGCCGCTGCGCGCACGCCTAGCGTAGCCGACCTCACCACAACGTGGCTTAAAAATTCCTCCGCTCGGTCAAACGCCCAACGCCCATACGGTTTCGCACAGGCGCTGCGCCTCCGCACGCGCCGCTGCCGCGGGGTCGCCGCCAGTCATCCGCCGCCCAACGCCCACGCCGTCTCGCGCAGGCGCTCCGCCTCCGCACGCGCCGCTTCCGCGGGATCGCCGCCAGTGGCGAGGTGCGCGCCGACGATGCTGCGCGAGGCGGTGATCAGGCCGCCCGCGCGGCCGGGGAGGAAGGCCGGGGCCAGATCCTCGACCCGCCCCCCCTGCGCACCCACCCCCGGCAGCAGCATCGCCGCGTGGGGCATCAGCTCGCGCGCGCGCCGGAGATGTTGTGGCTGCGTGGCCCCCACCACCGCGCCGACGTCGCTCAGACCCGACTCCCCCACCCCTGCCGCTCCCAGCTCGGCGACGAACGCCGCCAGCCGCTCCCACACCGGGCCGCCCGACGCCAACTCCAGATCCTGCACATCGGCAGCGCCGGGGTTGGAGGTGCGCACTAGCAGCAGCACGCCAGCCCCCGCCGCGCGGGCGCCCGTCACGAACGGCTCGATCGCGTCCCCGCCCAGCAGCGGGTTGACCGTCGCGAGGTCCACCCGCAGGCGCTCGAACAGCGCCTGCGCGTAGGCGCGCGCGCTGAGCGCGATGTCGCCGCGCTTGCCGTCTGCGATCACCAGCAGGCCACGCTGGCGCGCATGCCCGATCACGGCTTCCAGCGCCTCCCACCCGGGTGCCCCCAGCCGCTCGAAGCAGGCAAGCTGGGGCTTCACCGCCACGCAGGCCGGCCCCGCGGCGTCGATCAGGGCACAGCAGTGCACACGGGTTGCCACCGCCGTACGCCACGCCGGCGAGCGCTCGGCGTGCGGGGTGGTCGAGTGGTCCCCCCGCGTCGTCGATGCTTGCTCCACCCCCTGGCTCTGCGAGTGCTCCCCGGACGGGGCGACAGCGAGATCGTGGGTTCCCGGCCACAACGCCTCGGGATCGGGGTCGAGGCCGAGCACGATCTGCGATTCACGCTCGGCCACGCGCGCCGCCAGGATGTCGCCGAAGCCGGATCCCATCTCCGTGCGAGAATACCCTCGCCGATGGACCTCCCCCACGTAGCCTGGATTGTGACCGTGCTGATCGCCCTGCTGACGGCCGCGCTGCTGCTGCTCGCCGGCTACACGGGCTACGCCGTGCTGTCGGTCGCCGTGGGGGCGTCGGCGGCGATCAATCTCTTCTGAGCCCCCAACCTAATGAGAACGAGACTGTGTCTTATTTGATACAGGGCCCAACGAATCGTTCGATCCGACCCTCACCGCGCGCACCACGTTCTTTTTTTGGGCCCTAACCAAAAGAGAATAAGACTTGATCTCATTTGGTTAGGGTTCTAAAGCCACGCCTCCAATGCCCGCGCTGCACGGCCGCGGTGGCTGATCTCGTCCTTCTGCTCGGCGGTGAGCTCCGCCATCGTCAGATCCGGCGGACCGTCGTCGGGCAGGAACGCGGGGTCGTAGCCAAAACCCCCCTCCCCCCGCGGCGCGGCGGCGAGCCGGCCGGTGCAACGCTCCTCGAACAGCCGCTCGACCCCTGCCGCGGGGTCGACGTAGACGAGGGCGCACACATACGCCAGAGCGCTGCCCGCGGGCGCCTCGCGCAGCAGCTTGTCGAGGTTCTGCTGGTCGGTAGCGCGCTGTCCGGCGTAGCGCGCCGAGCGCACCCCGGGGGCGCCGCCGAGCGCCGCCGCTTCGATCCCCGAGTCGTCGGCGATCGTCACCTCACCGGTAGCCGCGGCCGCCGCACGCGCCTTGCCGAGCGCGTTCTCGGCGAACGTCTCCCCATCCTCCGGAGGAAGCTGCACCGCATCGGGCAGCAGCGCGATCTCATGGTCGGGCAGCAAACGCTCCAGCTCGCGGCGCTTGTGCTCGTTGTGGGTCGCCAGCAGCAGCCTCACGGCGTCGCGATCGCCCGCTCCTGCGCCGCGCGCAGCTGCTCGATCCCGCCCGCCGCCAGCGCCAGCAGCTCGTCGAGGGAGGCGCGCGAGAGCGGGGTGCGCTCGGCGGTGGCCTGCACCTCCAGGAGGTCACCCTCGCCGGTCATCACCACGTTGGCGTCGACCTCGGCAGTGGAGTCCTCGGAGTAGTCGAGGTCGAGCAGCGCGACTCCGTCGACCATCCCGCAGGAGACCGCCGCCACCGAGCCGGTGAGCGGAGGGCGCTCGAACGCCTCTTTCTCCGCCAGGCGGGTGCACGCCAGCGAGAGCGCAACGTAGGCGCCGGTGATCGAGGCGCAGCGCGTGCCCCCGTCGGCCTGCAACACGTCGCAGTCGAGGTAGATCGTGCGTTCCCCCAGCGCCTTGAAGTCGATCACGCCGCGCAATGCACGCCCGATCAGCCGCTGGATCTCGACCGAGCGCCCATCAAGGCGCCCGCGGGTGGCGTCGCGCTGCTTGCGCTCACCCGTAGAAGCGGGCAGCATCCCGTACTCCGCCGTCACCCACCCGCGGCCCTTGCCCGCCATCCAGCGCGGCACGCTCTCCTGCGCGGAGGCGGTGCAGATCACCCGCGTCTCCCCCACTGAGATCAGCGCCGACCCGGTGGCGGTGCGCATGAAGCCCGGCTCGATCGTCACCGGGCGCAGCCCATCGGACGCGCGGTTGTAGCTGCGCGTGCGGCTCACGCCACTACCTCCGCCGCCGCCAGCCGTACCTGCTCGACCGGGCCAAGTGGCATCTGCAGGAAGCGCGTGCTCTGCTCCCTGAACGTCTCCACATCGCCGGTGCAGAGGAAGCTGTAGTCACCCTCGTCGCCGGCGCCGCGGAGGTTGAGCAGGTCGCGCGTGGAGAGCGCGTGCTCGACCTGGCGCGCGAGCGCCGCCCCCGAGGTGATCAGCGTCACCCCCGGCCCGAGCATCCGCTGCAGCATCGGCGCGATCAGCGGGTAATGGGTGCAGCCGAGGATCACGGTGTCCACCGCGGCTGTCTTCAGCGGGGCGCACGCCTCGCGCACGCTCTGCACCACGCGCTCGTCGAACTGCGCGCCGGCCTGGATGATCGGCGCGAGCGTGGGGCATGGCACCGCCGTGAGCGTGACGTGTGGATCCACCGCCTGCACCGCACGATCGTAGGCGCGGCTGACGACCGTGGTGGGGGTAGCCAGCAGCCCGATCCGCCCGCTGCGGGTCGCCGCCACCGCCTGCACGGCCTCGGGGCACACCACGCCGAGCACGTCCACGCCCAGGGTCGTGTCCATCATCCGCTGCTGCAGCGCCCCCAGCGCCGCGGAGGTCGCCGAGTTGCAGGCGACCACCAGCAGCTTCACGCGACGACTCAAGAGCTCCTCGGCGATCTCCACCGAGAAGCGCTCGAGCTCCTCTTGGGAGCGTTCGCCGTAGGGGAAGCGCGCGGTGTCGCCGAGGTAGAGGAAGTCCTCTTGCGGCAGCGCCACCAGCAGCTCGTGCAGCACGGTGAGACCGCCAATGCCGGAATCGAACACCCCGATGGGGCGTGCGGGGTTGCCTGCGGCGAGGTTGGCCATGCGGTTCATCATCCCAGAGCGCTACCGTCGCGGGTCGTGCGGACGCTGGTCGTGTCCAACATGCTTCCCGACGCCCGCCACCCCGAGCGGGGTGGTTTCGTGCGCGATCAGGTCGATGCTCTGCGTAGGCTGCCCGACATCGATGTCGAGCTATATGAGTTTCCCCCCGGCGGCGCTGCGCTGATCGATGCCGCTCGCTCGCTGCACCGCCGTCACGGCGGGCGGGGACAGCGCACGGAGCGCCTGGACGTGGTGCACGCCCACTTCGGCCTCACCGCCTGGCCAGCGCTCGCGGCGCGCGCGCGCGTCAGGGGGTTGACCGTGCACGGCACCGACGTGCGCCACCCCCGCACCCGCGTGGCCACCCGCGCAGTGCTCCCGCTGATGGACCTGGTTGCCGCCCCCACCCCGGAGCTCGCCCACGAGCTGCCCACCCGTGCGACGCGGCGGCAGGTGCGAGTGCTGCCGTGTGGGGTGGACATGGAGCGCTTCCACCCGATCCCGCGGGCGGGCGCCCGCACCGAGCTGGGCTTGGACCCGCGGGCGCCCTGCCTGCTGTTCCCGGCCGACCCCGCACGCCCCGGTAAGCGCTACGACCGCGCGATCGCGCTCGCTGGCGCGGCGAGCTCCTCGTACGAGCATCCCCCAGTCGCAGACGGGCCCGGGGCCGAGGCACAGCCACTGCGCCGGGGCCCGGTGCAACTGCACACCCTCGGGGGCGTCGCCCCCGAGCGGGTGCCGCTGTGGGTGAACGCGGCCAATGCCGTGGTGGCGCCCTCCGAGGCGGAGGGGTTCGGCTTGGCGGTGCTGGAGGCGCTGGCGTGCGACGTGCCGGTGCTCGCCACGCCCGTGGGCGTGCACCAACAGGCGCTCGACGGCGTGGCGGGATCGCTGTGCGCGCCCTTCGAGGTCGAGCGTTGGCGGGCGGCGGTGGCCCCCCACCTCGACGATCCGGACCCCCGGATCGCGGGTCGCGCGCACGCCGAGCCGTACTCCGCGACGCGTATGGCAGCGCGCCTCGCGGATGCGTGGAGGGAGTCGCTCGAACTAGGCGCCACGTGAATGGATGGCACGGCACCCGTGAGACCGGGAGCCCGATGAGTAGGATGGAGTGGTCGATGAGCGCTCCAGCCATGAGTCCGCCCGCTGAGGCCCCTGCCAACGCAGAGCCGCCCGCGGGGATGGAGCTCCCGCCTGCGCAGCCGCGTCCCCCCGGCTTTCGCGAGCGTGGGCGTATGCGTCGCCGGGTGCGGTTCTTGCGCAAGGCACGGGAGTTGGCCTACCGTGACCTCGGGGGCCTGGTGTTCGAGATGCAGCGTCTCGGCCAGCGCAACGACGAGCTGGTGGCGGCAAAGCTGGGTGTGCTGGCGAGCTTCGACACGGAGCTGCACGCGCTGGAGCGCGCGCTCGACGAACGCCACCCGGTGACGGTGCTGCGCGAGGCGGGCATCGCGGCGTGTCCGCGGTGCGCCGCGATCCACGGCAGCGACGACCGCTTCTGCCCGATGTGCGGGATGCCGATGGGGCGCCCGGCGGAGAGCCCGATCGCGGGCGTTCCCGTGGTCGCCCCCGGCACTCCCCCACCGCTTGCCGCGGCCTCGGTAGCCGCCGCCTCCAGTGTGACCCCCGGCCAGCTGCCGTTGAGCGCTGCTCCCGTGGTCGCCACTGCCACGCCTGCTACGGCTGCATCACCGCCGCCTCCGACCAGCCCGCCCCCGACCAGTCCGCCCCTGAGCAGCCCGCCACCGACCGGCCCGCCTCAGAGCAGCCCGCCCCCGACCAGTCCGCCTCAGAGCAGCCACCCCCAAACCGGCCAACCGGTGCCGGCGCACCCGGCCACCGAGGCTCCGGCCGGCGCACCGGCTCCACGCGCTCCCACACCCCCACTGAAACGCATGGAAGAAGAGGACCGCCCCACGGAAATCATCCGCCCGCGGGACGAGTCGGGGTGAGCATCGCAACGCCTCCACCGACCGAGGTCCCTGCGCAAGAACAGCTCGGGGAGCGCTGCCCACTGTGCGGTGGACCGCTGGAGACCGAGCAGTCGTGGTGTCTGCGGTGTGGCGCCGCGGCGCGCACGCGCCTGGCGGCGACGCCACGGTGGCGCCCACCGGTGATCGCGCTGGCGAGCGTGATCGTGCTCTCGCTGGGCGCGCTCACAGCGGCGCTGGTGTCGCTGGCGGGCTCGAGCGGCTCGGGCAGCACGGTCGCGGTGACACGGACCGTGACGGCGCCGGCGGCGGGAGCAACCACGACGCCGGGCGCGGCCGCCGCGGGGCCCGCCGGCACTACGACCGGAGTGCCCGGGGCGAGCACCACGGGGACGACGGCGCCCGGGGCCAACATCCCCGTGGTGCCGGCAACTACAGCGCCGCCAGCCGGGGCTACCACGAGCACGAACACACCAGGCGCGACCAGCACAGGCACGACAGCGGGCGGCGCCTCGACGGCAGGCAACTCCTCGACAGCAGGCGGCTCCTCGACGACGGGCACCACTGGCACTGGCGGCGAAGCGAAGACGACGACCAAGAAAATCAAGAACCCACTCGAAAAAGTGATCCAGGCTTATGAGCACAGGCATGGTTAGGTGCGCGATCGGCCCGGACAACGCGTGACGCCGGCGGGCTAGCGTGCAGGCAACACGGGGGGGCGTGGACTTGAAGGTGGATGTCGCGGTGGTTGGCGCCGGCGCAGCGGGACTGTATGCGGCGCTGTGCGCGGCGCGGGAGGGCGGGCGAGTGGCGCTTGTGTCGGCCGCCCCGCTGGCGCAAACCGCGAGCTATTGGGCGCAGGGTGGGTTGGCGGCGGCGCTGGCGGAGGACGACAGCGCGGAGTTGCACCTACGCGACACCGAGCGTGCGGGACGAGGCGCGATGCGCACGGCAGCGGCAGAGGTGCTCGTGAAGGAAGCACCGGAGTGCGTGGCCGATCTGCAGGCGCTGGGGGTGCGCTTCGACGCCGACCGCTTCGGGCGCCTCGCGCTGGGACTGGAGGGTGGACACTCGGTGCGCCGGGTGGTGCACGCCGGCGGCAGCGCGACCGGTAGGCGGCTGCTGCGCGCGTTGGCGGCGCTGGCGGTGGCGGAGCCGCGGATCGCGGTGCTGGAGAACGTGCGCGCGCGGGCGCTGTGGCCGCGGGGAGGCAACCTCGCGCCGGTCTCGGCCGGCCACGCCGAACGCGGCGGTGGAGCATGGGAAGAGGCAGAAGGCTCCGCGGCCAGCCGCTGCAGCGGGTTGGTGTGCGAGGACGGGCGCACGATCGCCGCTCGTGCGATCGTGCTGAGCACCGGCGGCGCGGCGGCACTATGGGCGCGCACCACCAACCCCCCGGGCTCGCAGGGGGTGGGGCTGCTGCTGGCGAAAGCGTTGGGGGCAAAGCTGGCGGACCTCGAGTTCGTGCAGTTCCACCCCACCGCCGTGAAGGGGGTGGGCGGACGCGAGGCCTTCCTGATCACCGAGGCGATCAGGGGCGAGGGAGCGACGCTGCACGACGCGCAGGGCGAGCGCTTCGTCGATGAGCTGGCGCCGCGTGACGAGGTGGCGCGCGCTATCTGGGCGCGGATGAACGAGACGGGCGCGGAGTCGGTGGGCCTCGACATGCGGGCGATCGACCCTGCACTGTTCCCCAACGTGGTGGGGGCACTGCGCGAGGCGGGCGTGGACCCGACGCGGGAGCTGGTGCCGGTGGCTCCGGCCGCGCACTACACGATGGGCGGGATCGTGACCGACCTGCACGCGCGCTCCACCGTCCCCGGGCTGTACGCCGTCGGGGAGACCTCATGCACGGGCCTGCACGGGGCCAACCGGCTGGCGTCCAACTCGCTGAGCGAGTGCTTCGTGTTTGGGCGCCGCGCCGCCCACAGCGCCCTACAGGAGCCGGCCGCGACGGTTGCTGGGCAGGCGAGCGCGGGGGAGCTGGAGGCGTTGGCGGGCCAGCAGGCACCGCCGGCAGTGAGCGTCGCCACGCGCGAGGCGCTGTGGCGGGACGCCGGCATCGAGCGCTCCGCCGAGGGGTTGACGCGCCTGGCGGAGGATCCTCACCCGCTGGCGCGCACGATCGCAGCGTGTGCGCTGGAGCGTAAGGAGAGCAGGGGGGCACACCAGCGCGTCGAGTACCCTGAAGCCGATCCGGCGCTCGAGCATCGTCATATCGCGGTGGGCGCGGAGGGGGAGCTCACATGGGAAACGTGGGAGTGACGTATTAACCAGCCTTAACCCTCCCTTCTGCCCAGCTTTATGTAAGTGGCAGATACTCGCCAATTCCTAAAGAGACGTGAAGATTTACGAAGATCTTCGGTCCTTTGGGGTAGGAGACGTGTTGAATCAGGGTGAAAGGTCTCGGGAGCTACGAGAGTCCTAGAGATCGACGGAAGTGCGCGGCGAAGGTCGCACAGAAGAGCCTGGTCGATACGGAGAGAGAAGGAGGCGAGGGGGTCGCCATGTATCAGTTCAGTCGAGCGATATACAGGGAGTTGGCCCCATACATTGCCGCTCCCGGGCGGGCGGGATCCAGTCCCACCGCCGCAGCGGCAGGTAAGACCAACCACGAGCAGGTACTGCGCGCGTGTGAGTCAGCGATCGAGCGGTTGGCGACAGACCGCCACTACTTCGCACGACCGGAAAGGACCCTGTTCTGGGACATCCGGATGCACTTTCCGATGAGTCAGCAGGCGCGGGTGCACCGCGTAGTCGTCCGCTACATGAGCCTCGCGCAGCGCTACCTGGCGGAGAACCCGCACGCGGCGCACGCGTCGGTGAGCGACAAGCCGCTGCAGTGCCGCGCCACGACCCGCAAGGGCGCCGCCTGTCAGCGGACGCCGCTGCCGCACAACGGGTACTGCCCCTCCCATCAGCATCTCGCCGACACCGAGAACAGCGAGCAGCTCGCCGCCTGAATCAGGCCCGCAGGCGGCGGTCGTCCGGCGACGAGGCCCGCGGGCGACGATCGTTCGGCGACGAGGAGGCCCGCAGGCGGCGATCATCTGGCGATGAGGCCCGCGGGCGACGATCGTCCGGCGCGCCAGGGCCACGACGCGCACGCACATCCACGGCCGTCAGCCGCGCACCGCACGTCTCGCAGATGCGATGCGAGTCGACCGCCCCGCCGCAGCCGCGGTGTTCGAGCAGCACCGGCGGGCCGGCGGGCGCGGCGTGGCGATCGCCCCAGTACATCAGCGACACCACCGTGGGCCACAGGTCGAGCCCCTTCGGGGTGAGCCGGTATTCCCAGCGCAGCGGGCGCTCCTGGTAAGGGCACTTCTCCAGCACACCCTGCTCGACCAACCTGGTGAGGCGGGTGTGCAGCACATTGCGCGCGATGCCGAGGTCGGCCTGGATCTCGTCGAAGCGGCGCAACCCGAGGAAGACGTCGCGCACGATCAGCAGCGACCAGCGCTCGCCGACGACCTCGAGCGCGGCCGCGATGCTGCAGATCTGGTTGTCGTATGAGTTTCCAAGCACGGCAGACAGCCTCTTTCAAAGAAGCTTAGCGGTTCAGTTGCATGACGCAACTTATGTGCTAGGGTGCGTTTCATCATGCAACGCAAATGGCGGGTCTCACTTGTGGTGTGCGTCGGGGTGTTCATGTCGAGCCTCGACCTGTTCATCGTCAACATCGCGTTCCCCGCAATCGCCAAGCACTTCGGCGGTGCGTCGCTCAGCTCGCTGTCGTGGATATTGAGCGCCTACGCGATCGTGTTCGCCTCGCTGCTCGTGCCGGCCGGCCGCTGGGCGGACGCGTTCGGGCGCAAGCGTGCCTTCCTCCTGGGCCTCGGGATATTCGTGCTGGCCAGCGCCGGATGTGCGCTGGCGCCATCGGTGGGTGCGTTGATCGCGGCCCGTGTCGTGCAGGCGATCGGTGGCGCGCTGATGCTGCCGACCTCGCTCGGCTTGATGTTGCCGGAGTTTGGCCCGCAGGAGCGCCACATGGCGATCGGCGTATGGGCCGCCACGGGCGGGATCGCTGCGGCAGCGGGGCCACCCCTCGGCGGGGTGCTGGTGCAGGCCGACTGGCGGTGGGTGTTCCTGGTGAACGTCCCGATCGGATTGGCCGGGTTGGCGTTCGGCCTGCGCACCCTGACCGAGCGCCGCGAACGCGGCGGGCAGCGCCCGGATGTGCTGGGCGCCGTGATGTTGATCGTCGCAATCGGCTCGCTCGTGGTGGCGATCGTCAAGGGTGAGGAATGGGGCTGGACCTCCCCTGAGATCCTCGCGCTGCTCGCCACCACCGCCGCACTGCTGCCGACGATCTGGCTGCGCTCCGAGCACCAGCCGGCGCCGATCGTCGATCCGGCGATGCTGCGCGTGCGCAGCTTCGGCCTGGCGGTGGGAGCCTCGCTGCTGTTCTTCGCCGGCTTCGCGGCGATGCTGCTGGCGGGCGTGCTGTTCCTCACGGGCGTGTGGCACGAGAGCGTGCTGCACGCCGGCCTGATGCTGTTCCCCGGCCCGGCGATGGCGACCGCGTTCAGCGTGCCCTCGGCACGGCTGGGCGCACGCGTGGGCTACCGGATCCCGGGCATGGCCGGCGCGGCTCTGTTTGCGTGTGGGTCGCTGTGGTGGATCACCCAGATCGGCGATGCGCCCGCCTACCTCTCCGAGTTCCTGCCTGGGATGGTGATCGGTGGGGCGGGCGTGGGCTTGGTGATTCCGACGCTGACGGGCGCCGGTGCGTCGTCCCTGCCGCCCGAGCGTTTCGCCACGGGCGCCGCGGTGCTCACGATGGGTCGCCAGATCGGTTCGGCGCTCGGTGTGGCAGTGCTGGTGGCCGTACTCGGCACGGGGAGCACCACCGCAGCGGACTTCCACGCAGCCTGGCTGATCACCGTCGCTGGCGCGCTCGGCGCCGGGGTCGCACTCGCGGCGCTCGGCCGACCCGTGCACGCGCAGCTCGCCGTGGCGACGTCGCGAGCGCCGGTGGCAACTGACGCATCGGCGATCGCCGACTCGCCGTAGGCTGAGGGCGTGCTGCTGGGCGTGGACGTCGGAGGAACCTTCACAGACGCGGTGCTGATCACCGACGAGGGCGCCGCGATGTACACCGCGAAGGTCCCAAGCACCCCCAAGGAGCAGTCACGCGGGGTGATGGAGGCAGTTCAGGCGGTGCTCGCCGCCGCGGGCGCAGAGCCAAGCCAGGTGGAGCGCTTCGCGCACGGGATGACCGTGGCGACCAACGCACTGCTGGAGTTTTCAGAAGCCCGTCCACCCGCGCGCACGGCGCTGATCGCCACCGAGGGCTTCGCCGACATCGTCGCGCTCGGACGCCAGGCGCGGGCGCACCTCTACCGGCTGTGCGAGGCCCGCCCCGCTCCCGCTCGCGCCAGCGGAGTTGCGCTTCGAGGCCCCCGAGCGCATGACTCCCGAGGGCCCCCTGCGCGCGCTCGACCCCGGCGAGGCGCAAGCGCTGGTCGAGCAGCTCGCGCAGGCAGAGCCCGAGGCCGTGGCGGTGGCGCTGCTGCACTCCTACGCGCACCCCGAGCACGAGCGCCTGCTGGGGGAGCTGATCGCCGAGCGCCTGCCCGGATGTGCACGTCTCGCTCTCGCACGAGCTGGTCGGGACCTTCCGCGAGTACGAGCGCGCCGCGACCACCGAGGTGGACGCCGCGCTCGTCCCCGCTGCTCGGCGCCTACCTGCGCCGCCTCGGCGCAGAGGCCGACGCGCTGGGGCTGGCCCGGCCCGCGGTGATGCAGTCCTCGGGCGGTCTCACCGACGCGGCGGGCGCCGCGGCGCACGCGGCGCGGACGGTGCTCTCCGGCCCCGCCGGCGGGGTGCGCGGCGCGCTGGCGCTGGCGGAGCTCGCGGGTGAGCGCGACGTGCTGTGCTTCGACATGGGCGGCACCTCCTGCGACGTGTGCCTGATCGAGGGGGGCCGCGTGGCGGAGACCGCGGAGGGCGTCGTGGCGGGCCGGCCGCTGGCGCTGGCGATGCTCGACATCCACACCGTGGGCGCGGGCGGCGGCTCGATCGCGTGGCGGGACCCCGGCGGCGCGCTGCGCGTGGGCCCGCGCTCCGCGGGCGCCGACCCTGGCCCGGCGTGCTACGGGCGCGGCGGCGAGTACCCGACGGTGACCGACGCCAACCTGCTGCTCGGGCGCCTGCCCGCGGACGCCCCGCTCGCGGGCGGCATATGGCTCGACCACAAGCCCGACAGCGAGCGGCACGCGGCCTGACCAAAACCTCGACAGCGAGCGGCACGCGGCTCGACCAGGGCCCGATGGCCGGCGGACTGCGGCTCGACCGCGACGCTGCCGAGCGCGCAGTCGCGCGCCTCGCCAGCCACGCTCGATCTCGCGATCGGCACGCGCTGCGCCGAGGGGATCGTGCGGGTCGCCGAGGCCGAGATGTTGCGGCGCGCTGCGCACGATGACCGTGGAGCGCGGCATCGACCCGCGCGGCTTCGCGCTGATGCCCTTCGGCGGCGCCGGCCCCCTGCACGCGGCGGCGCTCGCGCGGGCGCTGGGGATGCGGCGCATCCTCGTCCCCCGCGCCTCGGGGGTGCTCTGCGCGCTCGGCCTCGCCGCGGCCGCCCCCCGCCGCGACGCGGCGCGCACGGTGATGCTCGCCGGCGAGATACTCCACGCCGAGCGTCTTGCCGCGGAGCGCGAGGCGCTGTGGCGCGGGCACGCGCGGAGCTCGGCGAGCCGGCGGCAGCGCGTCGCGGTCCGCTACGAGCTGCGCTACCGCGGGCAGTCCTTCGAGCTCGCGGTGGAGGAGGAGGACGTTCGGGCTGGCATGAGGGCCATGGAGTGCTCCGGCGCCCGCGGAGCAACACGGCCACCGGGCAGTGAGCCGCCTGCACGGACGCACGCGCGAAGCCTCCCGCCCACCGACGGGACCCCCGCCCGACCCCGACGTCCTGCGCGAGGCGTTCGCCCAGCCCACGAGCAGCGCTACGGCTATCGCGACGACGGCGTCGAGATCGAGCTCGTCACGATCCGCGTCTCGGCGTGGGGCGCCGCCCCACCGTTGCGGCTCGCGGCCGCCGCCGGCGAGCCCGCGCCGGGCACCGGCGATCGAGGGACCCACGATCTGCGCGCTGCCGGGCTCCACGCTGTACGTGCCCCGGGCTGGCGAGGGCGAGGTCGATGCGCAGGGCACCGTGCACCTGCACGACGACGGAGGCCCCGGCGTGACCCTCGACCCGATCGAGCTGCAGGTCCTCACCGGCGCGTTGCGCGCCGCATGCGAGGAGATGGGCGCCGCGCTGATCCGCTCCGCGCGCTCGCCCAACATCAAGGAGCGCCGCGACTGCCTCCACCGCGCTGTTCGACGCACGCGGAGAGATGGTGATGCAGGCCGAGCACATCCCCGTGCACCTCGGCTCGATGCCCGCCGCCGTCGCCGCCGGTTCTGGACGAGGACCACTCCGCAGGGCCTCTCGTGGGTGCTCAACGACCCCTTCGCCGGAGGCACCCACCTACCCGACATCACGCTCGTCACCCCGGTGTTCGCGGGGGCCCCCACGGGCTCGGACCGGCAGTCCGGCGGGCCACGCCGAGGAGCCCCCTGCGAACCGATCGGCTTCGCCGCCTCCCGAGCGCACCACGCCGATGTGGGCGGGCGCGTGCCCGGGTCGATGCCCGCCGACTCGCGCACCCTCGCGGAGGAGGGCGTTGTGATCTCACCCCGCCCCGCCACACCCGCGGCGATCGAGGAGATCGTCGCGCAGATGCGCCAGCCCGAGGAGCGCCGCGCCGACCTGCGCGCGCAGCTCGCCGCCAACCGCATCGGCGCGCTGCGCCTCCGCGAGCTCGCGGCGCGCATGGCCGAGAGAGCGGCGTGGGCAGATCGGGGCGGGCGGGAACCTCGTCCTGCGCGAGGCCTTCGACGCGGTGCTCGACTACGCCGAGCGGCGCACCCGCGCCTGCCTCGCCGCGCTCCCCGACGGCACCCGCACCGCGGAGGACGTGCTCGAGGCGATCGAGGGCGACCTCGTGCTGCGCCTGCGCGCCACCGTGGCAGGGGAGCGGCTGCTCCTCGACTTCTCGGGCTCCGCGCCCCGGCACTCGGGCAACCTCAACTGCCCCCTCGCCGTCACCCGCTCCGCGTGCTACTTCGCGGTGCGCGTGCTCACCGACCCCGACATCCCCCCCTCCGCCGGCGCCTACCGGCCGGTCGAGGTGCGCGTCCCCGAGGGCTCGCTGCTCGACGCGCGGGCGGGGGGGCGCCGGAGCGGAGCGACGCCCCCGCGGTGGCCGCGGGCAACGTCGAGAGCTCCTCCCGCGTCGCCGACCTCGTGCTCGCGCGCCTTTGGGCGCGCGCTCGGGCAGGGCACGATGAATAACCTCACGCTCGGCGACGAGCGCTTCAGCTACTACGAGACGCTCGGCGGCGGCCAGGGCGCCTGCCCCGACGCCGACGGCCCCTGCGGGGTGCACGTGGCGATGAGCAACACCCTCAACACCCCCGATCGAGGCGCTCGAGCGCGAGCTCCCCCTGCGCGTCACGCACTACGCCCTGCGCCGCGGCTCCGGCGGCGCAGGCGCACACCGCGGCGGCGACGGGGTCGTGCGCGAGCTCGAGGCGCTGCGCGAGATGACCTTCTCGCTGATCACCGAGCGCCGCCGCCACCCGCCACCCGGCGCCCACGGCGGGCTGCCCGGGGCGTGCGGGCGCAATACGCTCGTGGAGGGTGGCCCGAGCCTCGTGGAAGGTGGCCCGAGCCTCGTGGAGAGTGGCCCGAGCCTCGTGGAGGGTGACCCCAGCCCGGTCGGGATCCGATCGAGCGGCCCAAGCCTCGTGGAGGATCGGCCCGAGACGGGCCCCTCTTCAGCCGGCCCCCCGCGAGCTGCCCGGCAAGGTCACCGGCGCCCTGCGCCCCGGGGAGCGCCTGCGCATCGAAACCCCCGGCGGGGGCGGCGATGGGGAGCCCTGAGCGCGCCTCCGAGCCCACTCAGCGGCCTCCCTCGACCTGCTCGAGCGCCCCTCGCGGGGACATCGTGCACGCCCTCGTAAGCACTTCGTGCGCAGGAACAACCCAAAAAAAGCCGCGATTTGCAGGGGATTTGGCATTTCCGCTAGGATTTCGTATCTTAAGTAGGCAAGTTGCCCGCGTACCCGCCCCTCGGGGCCGCAGTTGCAGAGCAGCACCTACCGGAATCATCCTCCTCCCCCACTGGAATTCGCTATGCCAATTGCTTTGAAGGAATGGGCGGTCACCGTCCGCGCGCTCGCCGAAGGCGAGCAGCTCATAACCCTGCGCAAGGGCGGCATCCGCGAGGCCGACAAGCACTTCCGGCTCGAGCACGACCGCTTCTTCCTCTACCCCACCTTCGACCACCAACGCAACGACCTCGTGCGCGAGTCCCACCAGCCCGAGCTGCGCCGCGCACTCGAGGAGGGCGTGTGGAGCGAGGGCGAGCCCACGCTGCAGGCGCTCGCCAACGACGGCGGCCTGCAACAGCCCGACCGCGTGCGGATCCGCGCGTGGGCCGAAGTCGCCGGGCACTTCACGATCACCGACCCGCGCTGCGTGGACGCCCTCTCCCCCTTCTACGTGTGGCGCACCGACTACGCCGAGAAGCGCCTCGCGTGGAAGCCCCGCCACCCCCTGCACGTGCTGCTGCTGCGCACCTACCGCATCCCCCGCCCCGTCACCGTGAAGGTCCGCGAGGAGTACCTTGGCTGCCGCTCCTGGCTGGAGCTCCAGCGCGAACTCCCCTTCGAGGGCACCCCCGTGCTCTCCGACGACGAGTTCGAGCGCGCCTCCGAGGAAATCGAGACGATCACCCGCGAGGTGGGCGCGCCTCAGCCGGTCCTTGCATAACCCCTCACGGGTGTAGGTACGCGAAAATCGCGAGCAGCACGAGACCGCCAGCAGGAACGCCAGCACCCGCCACGCGGTGGGGCCCCACGGCTTGAGCGTGCCCCGTGGGGAGCAGTTCGCTCTGCAGCAGCACCTCGCGCGCCGCGGGGACGCCCGAGGCGGGGACGAGGATGTCGCGGGGCCCGGCCGCGAGGAAGTCCGGCACGTCGAAGCCGCGCGCACGGCGCTGCATCGAGGGGATGCCCTCCTCCAGCAGCAGGTTCTGGATGAAGTCCGCCTCCGTGAGGTTGCGCGCCCCCACGACCCGCACGAGCGCACCCTCGGAGTACTGCGGCTTGACCCTCCGCGCCCGCTCCCACAGCTCCCCCAGCGGCTGGCGAGGCCCCGCGCTGCGCCTGGCATCCGCGGTGGTACACCAGCGGCATCCCGCACGCGGGCAGAAGCGCTCGCTCGGCGGGTGGGTGCTCGCCGCAGGACGGGCAGAGGGCGCTTCCGGGGCATCACCGCACCTCGAACGGACCTCCCGCGAGGCGCCCTCGCGCCGCCAACCTCACCGCACCTCGATCGGGACCTCCCTGACCTCGCCGTCCTCGATCAGGTAGCAGCGGACCTCCGGCTCCTCCCCGGCGAGTCCCACGATCAGCCACTCCACCCCCGGCCAGTTGCGGGCGAAGTTGATGTCGGTCTGCGAGGGGTAGGGGGCGGTGTGGGTGTGCGAGTGGTAGATCGCGCCCATCTCCCAGCCCGCATCGTCGAACTCGTTGACCGCCCGCAGAACGTCCTTGCCGTCGATCTCGAAGCGCTTGGGGCTCGCGTACACGTTCTTCGCCCGGTGGACCCTCACCGCCCGGGGCGCGCCCGCTGGCCCCCCGTTCTGCGCGTAGGCGATCATCCCGCAGCACTCCGCGTCGTACTCCTCGCGCGCGTGCGCGATCACGTCGTCCAGGAGGGCGGGGGCTATGACCATCTTCGCGAGGGCACTCCCGGCCTGCCCCGAAGCTCAGATCGAGCTACCACCACACGGTGGAGTCGAGGTTCTCGATCTCGTCCACCGGCAGCGTGTAGATGCCGCTGGAGAGGTACTTCCAGCCGTCGTCGGCGACGATGAACACGACGTTGCCCTCATCCAGCTCCCCCGCGATGCGCACCGCCACGCGCGCGATCGCACCGCTGGAGACCCCCGCGAACACGCTCTCCTCGTCGAGCAGCTTGCGCGTCCACAGGATCGCGTCGCGGTTGGTCACGAAGATCTTGCGATCCAGCAGCGAGAGATCGATGATCGGCGGGATGAAGCCGTCGTCGAGCGAGCGCAGGCCCTGCACCGGCTCGCCCTGCATCGGCTCCGCCGCCACGATCTTCACCGCGTCCCCGAAGGTCTCCTTCAGGCGCCTGCCGTTGCCCATCAGCGTGCCCCCCGTGCCGAGGCCCGCCACGAACGCCGAGACCTCGTCGAGCTCCTCCAGGATCTCCAGGGCGGTGCCGTTGTAGTGGGCGTTCGGGTTCGCGGGGTTGCCGTACTGGTAGGGCATGTAGTAGGAGGCGTCCGCCTGCGCCATCTCCAGCGCCTTCTCGACCGCGCCGTTGGAGCCCTTGGAGCCATCGGAGTACACGATCTGCGCGCCGTACATCTTCAGCAGCTGCGTGCGCTCGGGGGTCACGTTCTCGGGCATCACCACCTTCAGGCGGTAGCCCTTGCGCGAGCAGATCATCGCCAACGAGATCCCGGTGTTGCCCGAGGTGGGCTCCAGGATCGTCTGCCCAGGGGCCAGCGCACCCTTCTCCTCCGCGTCCTCGATCAGCGCCCGCGCCACCCTGTCCTTCACCGAGCCCGTGGGGTTGCGCGACTCGAGCTTCGCCCAGATCCGCACCCCCGGCTTGGGGGAGAGGCGCGGCAGCTCGATCAGCGGGGTATTGCCGATCGACTGCACGATGTCGCCGTAGCGACCCCCGCAGGGCTTGTTGCGCAGACCCTCAGCCGCCATTACTTCACGGAATATAGCGGCACTGGCCGGTTGGCTGGGCAACCGGTACGATAGGGGCGTGGGGCGCAGCTACGACTACGACTGGCTCGTGATCGGCTCGGGCTTCGGCGGCAGCGTCTCCGCGCTGCGCCTCTCCGAGAAGGGCCACCGCGTGGGGGTACTGGAGTGCGGGCGACGCTTCGCCGACCACGAGTTCCCCAAGAACACCGCGGACGTGCGCCGCTACACGCTGGCGCCCCCACCTCGGGATGAAGGGCATCTTCCGCCTGACGATCTTCCGCGACGTCGCCGTCGTCTCCGGCTGCGGCGTGGGCGGTGGCAGCCTCGGCTACGCCAACACCCTCTACGTCCCCCCCACGCAGTTCTTCGAGGACCGCCAGTGGGCGGAGATGGACCGAGTGGGAGAGCGCGCTCGCCCCCCACTACGCCGAAGCGCAGCGGATGCTGGGGGTCGTCCAGAACCCCCACGACGACCCCGCCGATCAGCTCCTGCGCGAGCTCGGCGAGCACCTCGGCGTCTCCGACACCTACAAAAAGACCCCGGTCGGGATCTTCTTCGGCGAGGAGGGCGAGGCCGGCAAGACCGTGCCCGACCCCTTCTTCGGCGGCGAGGGCCCTGATCGCACCGCCTGCCGGCTGTGCGGGCGCTGCATGGTCGGCTGCCCCCACGGCGCCAAGAACACGCTCGTCAAGAACTACCTCTACCTCGCCGAGCGCCGCGGCGCGCAGGTGATGCCCGAACGCACCGTGATCGACGTCCGCCCGCTCGGCGGCGGCGACGGCAGCGAGGGCTATGAGGTCGAAAGCGTGCGCTCCGGCGCGTGGGTGCGCAAGGAACGCCGCGTGCACCGCGCCCGCGGCGTGGTCGTCGCCGCGGGGCCGCTCGGCACCAACACGCTGCTGCAGCGCTGCCGCCTCGGCGGCTCGCTGCCGCGCATCTCCGCCCGCTTGGGCGAGCTGGTGCGCACCAACAGCGAGGCGATCCTCACCGTGACCGTCCCCGAGGAGCAGGCCGCCGGCTTCACCAAGCGCGTGGCGATCACCTCGAGCATCTACCCCGACCCCCACACCCACATCGAGACCGTCAGCTACGGCGAGGACGGCGACTCGATGCGGATGTTCTACACGCTGCTCGTCGGCGACGGCACCCGCCTCACGCGCCCGCTGAAGCTGCTCGCGCAGATCCTGCTGCACCCCGGCCGCTTCGCCAAGTTGCTGCTCGCCAAGCGCTGGTCGCGGCGCACGATCATCCTGCTGGTGATGCAGACGCTCGACAACGCGATCGCGCTGCGTCCCCGCAAAGGCCCGTTCGGCACGCTGTGGCTGCGCACCGAACAGGACCCCGAGCGCCCCAACCCCACCTTCATCCCCGTCGCCAACCAGGCCGCGGAATGGATCGCCAAGCGCACCGGCGGCATCGCCCAGAGCTCGCTGCTGGAGGCCCTCTTCAACATCCCCACCACCGCCCACATCCTTGGCGGCGCCGTGATCGCCCCCGACCCCGCGCGCGGCGTCGATCGACGCCCGCCAGCGCGTCTTCGGCTACGAGAACCTGCTCGTCTGCGACGGCTCCGTGATCCCCGCCAACGTCGGCGTCAACCCTTCAGCTCACGATCACCGCGCTCGCCGAGCGCGCGATGAGCTTCGTGCCCGCGGCGGGGGAGGCCGTTGGCGCCCCTGCCAGCGCAAGCGCTCAAGCCGCAGCTTAGCTTCCAGCACCCTCAACGCAACGAGAGGGTCGAGCTAGCGATTCGCGCCCGCTCAAAGAGAAGGGCCCGCCGCGCGACGCGACGGGCCCTTCGTAGCAGGAGGCTCACCACCTGCCTATGAGACGGCTAACGACTGCTATTCACCATATTCTTCAATCACCAGCCTCCCGGCCTGTTCGACCTGGTTGTTGAGGACCGCGGTGTTCTGCCCAGCGGCCGCCGGTAGCCCGATTTTCCCGTCAATGATCGGGTCCAGCAGCGTGGCGAATAGCCCACCGCAGCCGGTCACGCCAGGAGCTGCGAAGTCGTTGTCAACCAAGGTGTTGTTGTTGATAACGAGAATGCCGCCTTCAGCTCGATCGGACAGTTCTCCGAGTTTGCCTTTGATCGGTTTATTTGGTCCACTGGGGCTCGTCGTCCCCGTCGTGAGATTCAGCGTGATCGGATCCGCATTCGAGCCTATGTAGCATTCGCTCCCCAGCAGGGGGTTTTCCAATTTTACCTTGATCGGCAGGGTCAGTCCGACTCCGGTTTCGTTGAGGATGTTTTCCTCGTCAAGAATAACCGAGTTGGCTGGCGCCGCCAATTCCGGGGTGACGGTGACACCCGTCACCCCATTCTGGAATACAAGTTTGCAGGCGGCCCGAGCAGCGTCTTCGAGCAACCCACTGCCTTTGATTTCGTCGCAATTCACGAGACCCAGGAGTCCACCGGGAACTTCCTGGGACGTTTTCGAAAACGTATCGCCGTCGATCGCTTCGACCAATCTCGCTTTTCCTTCCGCCCCTTCTTCTTCAAAGAAGCCACCCTGCAGTGTCTGCGTGCTCACAATCGGCACCGTCTGTTTTCCGATCGTGAATTCGCCGCTCATCGTCTTCGACACGATGCATCCTTTGAGCGGCCGATGACTGAGCGGACAGTCCGAAAAAACGGCATATTCGCCGCTCGGCGTGGCCGCTGCCGACGAGACGCCGAAAGCCCCTACCATCACGGCCAATGCTGTTCCGACAAACAACGCGTAACCAAAGCGACTAATCATAGTCGACTCCTTCCTATTTGATGTTCATACCTGACTGCGACCCACTGCTACCCGCAGCGGCCAGCCATCTGCCGCGTGCGCCTTTTGTTGCTTTGGGTTTGGGGCACCCGGTGATCGCTATCGGTGTGTCCTGTTCGACGACAGCGCCATTCTGACCGACGATTGTCGTAGGCATCACCAGCGACGCCGGGGTAGCAACCGTACGCTTTACCTTCTTTGTGATATGCCTAACACGCCCATGAACCCGAACCGTTGCACGCTCACCGACCGTCACAGTCTTTTTCTTGCCGATCACGCACAGGTCTTTTCCATTCGCGGTTAGCGCCGCATGAGGACCCTCTGGCAGCACCGTTTCGAAGCTACTGACAGGGGCATCGGGGACTGTTTCAAAATTGGAATACAACAATCCCCTTTTAATGGCGGTTTTCCCGTCTAGGATGATCTGCACCATCCCTCCCCGTTCGTTGGCCTGGAGTACAAACTCGACATCGGGATACGCTGCCCCTCCGTGCGAGACCAGGTAGGCGGGTCCCGTCAGCGGGACGTTCAGAACCGGGGTCACAGCCGTTGCCATTCCAATCACTGACGCAGCCGGACAGCCAGCCGGGTCAGCGTTGAACTGAACTTCTGTGCACGCTTTCTGCAGTGTCTTCAGCTGCGCCGGAAGCGCCGCTGGAAGCCGCAGATCCACTTTGTGCATGTCGGCTTCGCCCGCTTTCTGCGTGACCTTGACGGTGAGACTGGCCCCTTCCAGCCGGCTCGTGCGACCCCCGGTAGAAGCCGAAACCGATGGTTTGAAAGGAAGGGCAGCGCAGCCACCCACCTCAAACATGTTGGACACATCCGCGCTGGCGCCCTGGATGCTCGCGATCGTCGCGGTGATCTGCTGTTGATCGCAGTTGGTCGGGTTGAAGGTAAACCCTTCCCTGTCGATGCTCACGTTTACGGTCTGCACCCGCAGAGGCACTCCATCCAAGATCGTCGGAAACGGATCGCTTGAGACCGTCAATGCCGCCGTATTCGGGTCCACATGAATCGAGGCCCTGACAATGACCGTCCCCAGGTTGAACGGGCCCGCGACCGCGGGCACCACCACGCTCAGACCGAATGGCTGCCCCTCATACGGGCCTGTCAAGAACACCTTGCCTTCCTTCCACAACGGGCGCGAGCCTGGGCCCACAGCGACCTGCGTCGTGCCGATCTGACTCGCCGAGCCGCACGTGCCCAGGGCGGCCTGGGGTTCCCCGCACAACGTCACGCCCTTCAGCGCACCCAACAGCCCCGGCGGCATAGTCACCGCGATGCGCGACAATCCCTGTTCGCGGTCTTTACGCGAGAACGTCAACGCCAACGCACTAAACCCGCCCGCCAACGGCGTGACCGTGCCAGCGTTAAAACCCGGGCTGAAGGGCGACACACCAGGACACGCACCGCCATCTCCGTTCCAGTCCACGGTGAACGACGACGACGGCATGCCGGCCGGGGTTTCCGGGAAACTCCATGGCACCAGTTCGCTCGTCGTGGTCGCCGTCCCGCACGTCTGGGAGTTCGCCAGCGGCGCCCGCGCACCACCCTTCATCTGAACCTGCACGTTGCTCACCGGCTGCTGGATCAGCCCCTTGAACGTCGCCGTCAACCGACCTGTCACGGGGTCAACCGACACCGTGCCCGGAAACTTCAGCACCAGGCCCGGGCCCTCGAGCTGCATGAACAGTCGTAGCATCCGCCCATCCTGCGCGTCCGCACTCGAACACGGTGAGCATTCCGGAGTCGCAACGAACACCTGGCCTTCCAGTGGCTGCGCCAGAACCGGCGTGGTCGCCGTCACGGCACCTACCTGCGACGCCTGCGGACAGATCGCCGGTTCGTGCGAGGACGCTTCGAACTGCGCCTCCGAGCATGCTTGCAGGCCATCCGCGGACGGTGGCGAGACCGACATGCCCGCCGGCAACGCAACGGTGACTTCCTTTAGATCGGCGGTCGCCAATCCGGTCGGATCGGAGTTCTGCGGAATCTTCACATCCACACCAACACCGGTGGGCGTGTCAGCCTGCGTCGATTCCGGCCGCACTGCGATGGTCGGGTTGAAATGCAGCGCGGCGCACCCCGTGCTCGCCGGCGTCGTGGTCACACCGCCCACCCACCCCGGGCCGGTCGGCTCGTCGGCAGCTTCAGACAAAGCCGGCGACCCATCCGCATTGCGCGCACCCGGTTCCTCCCACGAATCCCCAAACACGGTTGTCGTCAACGGTTCCCCCGAACACGAGCTGGGATTCGTCAGAAACGCAGCTGGAGCAGTGGCACCATCGTCGTGGGTGGCAGGATCGCCGAAGAGCGTCAACTGGGCTCCCTCGAAATGCACCTGTTCGGCCCCGGGGACACCGGGCACGGTCACCCGCAAATGCGCGTTTGCGCCGCTGCCCACAACACTCGGGTACATCATCAATGGAAAGCCGGCATAGGAAGTACCGAACTCAGCCGGGTGACCCTGCTCCGGCACCATATTGAACACCGGGATTGGTTCGCCTTCACCGAAATATGCATTGTCGTCCTGTATAAAACGCCCATGTGCGAGGAGATCGATCGTTCCTACCTGGCTAGCGGCCGGGCAGTTCGACTCATGGAAGCCTTCGGCTCCTTCATTCCTGATGAGCGCGGATTGCGGGCACTCTGGCACGGCCTGCGGGTTTCCACTGAACCCAACGGGAAGATCCACCACGACATCCTTGATATCTCCAATCGGGAGATCTTCCTGACCCGCGCCATGAACATCTTCGCTGAGCGAATTCGAGAAGTCGAAGGCCTCCGTCAGCGAATAAGGGTGTCCGCCCGCCTGAGTATCCAGGAGGCCATCCGCATCGGCGGGGAAGCTGAAGACATCCTGCACCCCGAACAGCGTCGGAGCAGACGGTTCCAAGACAGTCGAGATATTGGTGCTCGATGTGGCGGCGTCCCCACCAGACACGGTAAAGGTGCTGGTAACCGGAGTTTCGGGCGCCACGCCCACACCAACTTGGAACTTGACTCGTAGCTCATCGGCTTGTTCGAGGGCCCCAACCGTACCCGACCTTTCACATGTGAACGACGATTCGCCTTCCAAAGTGCATTCCCATTCATCAGTAAAATCGTTCACATTTTTGAGTATCAGCCCTCGCCCGAGGGTGCCTTTGATCGTAATCGGCGAACCATCGCTCGGAGCGCTTCCTACGTTCGTCAAAAGGAGAAGATATTTGTCTTCTTCATCGCTGGCGGAGAATGCCGTCGGAATCGAAACCGCGCGCAATAGCCACCCGGGCGCCGGTTCCATAGCCGCAGCAGGCGACACACCCCCCGCCGTCACCGTAAGCACAGCCAAGACTACGACCACTGCCATTGACATGCTCATCCGTGACTTCATGATTTCCCACCCTCCCTCGAAGCTTTCGCCCCGTATTGCTTCCTCGCCCGCGCTTTGCAGACAGTTCGCTTGCGTCGGCGCTTGTCAGCGTGGCAAACCTGCAACGCCTTCGCCAGCTTCTGAGCCCGTGTCAACGGCTTCGCCTTCGTCGTTGGCGCTACTTTGACCAGCGTGGGCAGCAGATTGCCTGAGCCAGAATAGCTCGCTGACCCAGAACTCGGCAGTGTCGGGGATTCCGCCAACGCGCCCTGACATTCTTCGTCTTGGCAACCAACGGGGCTCTGTTCAAAGGGAAATCCACCGCCAACACGCGCATCGTAGATATCCCGCTGGGTATCCCCATCCTGCGGCACAAGCGGATTGGCCGTCTGGAAGAAGATATCCCCGCCCGCTTCTGTCGTGCCTTCCAAGCGCACTGACGATTCGTCCTCAAAGGTGCTGGTGTCCTGGCCATCCGAAACCAACGACACAGTACCGTCGTGATACTCATACACGTTCTGCGCCAACACGCCGCTTTCATTGGTCGGCTGGGCGTTCAGCGCACTCGGTGTCAACCCATCAGCACTCTGAAACACGACATAGGCGCCGTTGGAGGAAATCGCATATGGCGCGCGTGCGACCGTCTTGCCAGCAGGGTCGGGTGGAATCTCGGCCGGTAGCGCGTCGGTGTTGCCATCGTCATTGAAACCATTTTCACCGATCGAGATACGCACCAGTTCACCTGTCTGAGAGTCATACCGAAAGATCTGCTGCGCGGTGCTCGTATCGTCCGGCGTCAGATCGGCGACGCTTGGGAAGACGAGGAACTGCCCTGCGGGCGTGGTCGTCGCTGCTTTACCGATTCCCTCGCCGCCTTCCCCATTCAAGTCGGCTTCGTCAAGGTCGTTCAACGTCGCGATAAACGTGACCTTGCCAGCCGGATACGTCGAGTCGCGCTCGACGACATAAAGGTTGTTCTCGCCTGCCTGTGGAGCATCCCCAAACTCGTTCGTCTGGCTGCCGGTCAATACCCCCTTTGCCACGAAATACACGTGCGATCCGTTTTCTGATACGCCTACAACACCTTGAACCTGCGGATCTGGATTTCCTCCCGAGAGCAGCGCAAGATACTTGAGGTACGGTTCTTTGGTAGTGGCTTCTTCGCCGAGTTCGGCCTCATACAGGTTGCAGCCCCCGGGGCCACTCGTTTCCCCACACCCCCTCCCCTGGTTGGCCGTCGCGCTGTCGCTCGAAGTGCTGTCCTCACTCGCTCCGTTCGTCAGTTGCTGTGTGCTTGTGAAGAACACCTTCGAACCATCCTCTGAAGCCCTCACGTACTCGGCGTCGCGGTAGTCCGCTTGTTCATTAGCGATGCTCGTGTTTTCTACACAGCTGGCTTCGGTGCACCATTCTGCATTCGGAGCAGGCTCCGAGATCGCGACTGTGCTGCTCTGATCGATCCGCGCGAAAAGTTCATTGACCCGTGGCTGTTTCAACGTGCAGGCATCTTCGCGTGCACCGCGCACGGTGAAGAACACCACCGAGCCGTTAGCCGAAACGGCCGATGACGCAGTGCCTCCGCCCGCAATTGAGGAGCCAAGATCCACGCCGCATTCGCCGATCAGATGGCCTTCATCGTCAACTCCCACCAATACAGGCGGACTCCCCTGGCCAGCCGTATACTCATATAGGGAATCAGCTTCATACTCTGTCGTATCGCCCGGCCACCGCCCCTCCGCGCTGGTGAACAGAACCTTCGCAAGGTCGCTCGACGCTCCGCGATAGGAAACAAGGGTTATCGGCGACAATGGCGGTCCTCCAAGCCCCGCTGTGCCGGCCGTCTCCGACGGAGGCAGCAGTGGCCCGAGATCATGCAAAGCACCGTCGGATTCACGCTCCCAGAAGTCCAGCGCAAACACCGACTGAGATGCAGCGCGAGCCTTCCACAATGTGGTCCCCAGATCCGGGGTAGCGTCAAGATAATAATCCCACGGAAACTGAGAGCCCGGAAGCTCGACGTTTGCCGCCGCCCACCCCGATGCACGACGCGTAAGGTTATAATGGGTCCCTTCCGTGCCCTGCGCGTTCCCCGCGTCACCAAAATTTCCCAGTGACTGCACAATCGCCTGCGAGGCGTCGGGCGAAACGGCGTCGAGCACGACCCGCGCGCCCTCCTTATAGGGTGGCGTTACCAACTCGTATGCTCGGCAATCTGGGAGATACGAGCGAAAGCCGGGCGAGGCTTCCGTTTCTGTCGGACATACCGACTCGTTGGCATCGCCTGTCGCAACAGCGGTTGACGAGACCACCAACAATGACAGCCAAGCGCCGCACACAAGCCACAGACACACATTCAAAGGTTTCCACACCACTAGACCCTCTCCTCATCGCCTCGATCCTCGGTCAATAAAGGGGATATACGTGGGGCTCGAGCCAGCCCGAGCCCCACGATTATTCCTCTTTAGATTAGTTTGGCAACTACGCTAACGGGCTCCATTCTTCGCCGCTTTCCAGTTCGACTAAAGCAGTGCCCTTGAGTTCGGCTTTCGCTCCAAATGCTTCAAGTTTTTCTTCGGTCCCTATTTTTAACTTCGCTACCTATTCCTCCTTTGATTAACCAGAACCCCGTCGGCTGCGGTTCCTCGATCTTGAGCAGCCATGATTTGGCTGACCCGCGCGAAGTACCTCCTAATTCGATGGTAAGTTCACCTGGGTCGGTGAGCACCTCCGCGAGTACGTCTACACCTGTTACTTTTGTTGATTTTACTGAACAAGTTCCTTCGAATTTTATTTCGGCAAACGTTTTCCCCGTGGCCGGTAAGAAGTCAACTAATAGTATTTTTTTGGTCGCTGCATCCTCTACCAACTCTGATTTGAGGCTATTGGTCGAAATTTCTTCTTTTTCGACTTTGCAGGCTGAACCATTTCCTTCGACTTTGCATTTTGAGTATCTGAGCGTCTCGCCGTTTTTGCCTGCTTCGCCTTCGGCCGTACCTAAGATCACACCTGGCTTGGCTTCCACGCCTTCGCAGGTCACCTTGTCAGAGCCGGCGGTAAGCGTCTGGTTGGTAACCGCTTTTGCGATGACGTTCCTTGTTTCACCCGCCCCCAGCCTTGTACCTTTCACAGACCAGAATGGCCCTACTTCAGTGGCCTGCGCAGCTGCCGCGGTGAGCGCGCTGAACGCAAATACGGCCAGCAGCGTGACCAGCAGGTGCTCTATCCGGGTTAATCGACTAGAATGCATTTGGTATACTCACCTTTCGTTGTAAATTGACCCTAGGGGTACCACTTGCTATCGCGTATAAGGTTCCCGGGCCGGTTTTGATACCTCTGCTCCCTACTCCGACATGCAGGGGATTGGTTTGGACCTCCGGAAGCCGCTCCATCTGACTGTGGCGACGATTCCGCGTGAGACCCCGGGAACCCGTCCGAGGGCTACTGGGACGGGCATGTCTGGAGAGTGTGGCCATCGCTGTCCTTGCGTAAGGTGCGACGGCTCAATGGCATCCTTCGGGCGGCAGGCCGTACGCGATCCGTCCGCGAAGGTCTTCGCCGCGTCCCCACAGCGCAACTGGGGCGATCGAGTAATCGGGATGCTGTCTTGTATCATTGATAATCAGTATAAGCTACTTCCCGGGAAGGCTAACATCCAAACGTTGGGTTAGTCAAGAAGAACAAAAGCGCTGCAAATTCCAGGAAACACGAACGAGAATGCCGTCCATTGCGACGGTGGCCGGTGGCCTAACCGCGCGCCGCAACCATTGCGCGTCCGGTCCAACGCGAGACGCCTCCACGCAGTTAGCTCACCTGCGAGATCACAGCCAGCTTCGAATATGTGGCACCCAAGCCGGGGCGCTGGTCGAGCCCCCGCTTGTCAACCGCAGCTCGGCAGCGCCTCGAAGACGGACGAGGAGGTTGATCACGCCGTAGCGATTGGCCTGCAATCGAGCGACCGTCCGCCACCCGCCCCCCCGCGATCCCCGCGCATGCGTCCGGCGCTCCAGCAGGGCTGGTTGACCAGGGCGCATCAGCAGCGCCCACACGCGCACGTGCCTCCGATCCACCCGCAGCGGATCGAACGGGAAGGTGAACCCCCGCAGGAACGGCTTGGGTCGCGCAACCGCCGGTTCGGCGCGGCCGTCCACCACGCCGGCGCTGTAGAGGCCCGCCGGTCGCGGGACGTAGACGACGCCGCCCGTCGAAGTCGCGAGCGGCGTTCCCGGGTAGGGATCGACCAGGAACTGCCACTCAGCCATGCCGACGCCCGCGATCCACAGCCGGTGCAGCGCGCGAGAGATCCACAGCGCCTGCAGGCGGACGGGCACGCCGTGCGGGGCTTGGGGGGCGCTTTCCCAGTTGAGCTCGGTCACCCACATCGGCTTGTGCGCCCGCGGCAGCGCCGTGCCGGCGTGTTCGGCCCGCGCGAGCAGGTCGGTCACCTTGGCGATGTCCGCGATCGCCACGTCCTGCGAGGACGCCGCCGGGCGGTCGGGGCTTTCGAAGGAGAGCGGGTGGAAGGCGAGCACGTCGAAGTGCGGGGGGTCGGGGCAGGAGGCGTGGTTGCCCCTTTCCAAGCACAGCATCCCGCGCAGGAACCGCACCGGGGTCATCCGCCCCACACCGGCCGGTTCCCCGTTGGGCGCCACCCCGGTGGCGATCACAGTGTCGCTGGGCTCGACCGCCTTGACGGCGGCGTAGAACGCATTCAGCAGCTGTCGGTAGATCAGCGGCGAGAAAGCTCGCCAACGCCCGCCCTCGGCGACCCACTGCGGCTCGAGGTAGCGGGCGAGGTTGGGCTCGTTCCAGGCTTCCAGCAGCCGCACCCGCGGGAGCGCACGCCCCGGCTGCTGCGGGTCGGGGAAGGAGCCGTCGTAGCGGCGCGCCACGGCTGTGGCGAATTCCCCGAACGCTGCCGGGTTGGGCGCCCAGCTGCCCGGGTAGGCGTAGGACCAGCGGTGGGGAGCTTCCGCGAAGGCCGGCGCGCGGGTCACCACTAGGAGCGGCGTCAGCCCGGCGGCGACCGTATCGCGCACGGCGGCATCGACCGTCGTGAAGTCATAGGCGGGGCTGGCGGGGTCGGCCGCGGCAAACCCGGCGGGCGGGTACGCGCTGACGATGTAGCGCCATTCGACCGGGATCCGCACCACGCTCGCACCGCTGGCGCGGATCCGCGCCAGCGCCTGTTCGCGCACGGCCGTGTCGGGGCTCATGATCAGCGTCGGGTCGGAGATGCCCCTGGTGAGGCCGCCTTGGGGAAAGGGGCCGTAGAGCAGCGCGTGGTTTTGAGCGCGCGCAAAGCTTGGGCCGGTCGGCGGCGGCGAGACGCCGGGCGGCGGCGCGGCGCCATACGGCCGGGGCGGACCTTCCGGGCCGGTGGCCGACGGGATGCGGCAACACCGCCGGGGGTTGCAGCCAGGCGGCCGCGGTCAGGACAAGTGCAAGCGCCGATCTAACGATCGAGCGTGACCGTGCGCGCCTGGAGGTTCAGCTTGGCGCCAGAGGCGATTTTCAGCGTCGTGACCAGTACCGCCCGCACCTGGTGGCTGTGAGCTGAGGGTGTGCCGGCCCTTCGTGGTGGCGTGCAGCACCACCTTCACCGTGCCCGCGGCGGCGGCCGATGCCGACCCGCGAGCCAACAGCAGCGCCGGTGGCTTGCGCTTGTGACCGTGCCCCTTCTTGTGCGCCGAGGCATATGCGGGCACCGTGCCTCCCACCTGATAGAGGTCTTGCGATCACCGTGCCTGGCTGGTTGATCGTCACCTCGTCAGTCCACCCCGACTTCAGCAGCTTCTGGATGGTGGTGTTCACGAGCTTGAAGATCGAGCCCTGCAGAGCCGGCGGGGGCGGGGGCGGGGGCGGCGGAGGGGGCGGCACGGGGCAGGCACCGACAGGACGCTGCGTTCTCGCTGTCGTAAATGAAGGTGGCCGCACCTTCCGAGCGGCGTTTTCCACGCTGCTCGACCGCGCGCACCGTCTCGCCGATCGCCAGCGGCTTCAGAAAGCTTCCCGCGAAGGACGTGCCGGAGTGCGGTGGGAACCTGCGCTTCGCCGCCGAGGCGGTGCGCCGTGTAGGTGGGACGGGGACCAGCGTTTCAAGCTGCCTTTCATCACCTCTTCGGGAGATGAGCGCTGGCCGGAGAAGTTCGTCGATCCCGCACACACCGTCGGGTCCATCGAGGGCAGACCGTCGTAGACCTCCGAGCCGACGACGTGGCCGCCTGGAGATTCGAGGTAGACGACGTCACCCACCTGCGGCACCTGATTGCCGAGCCAGCCACCCACTTCCGACCCTCCGCCTTCGTTGGTGTTTTCCGCGACTGTCAGGCCGTCTGGTCGGCGATCCGCAGCTTCACCTGGATTTTTTCCTTGGCGTGCGGCATGTAGACCGAGCCGCTGGTGGAGAGGATCGATTCTGCGGGAACCGTGGTCTCTCCCTCGACCACCTCGACAGCGAGTATTCACGGGGCCTTGGGTTCTTCTCCCACGCTGCGCCTGGCAGGGCCAGCCCACACCACGCAAGCACCAAAAGGCCGGCGAACGACGCACGCCCAAGCACGCGCTTGCAGGCACCGAACCCAGGGATGGAGATACCGCGAGTAGCTCTCATGGCCGAGAAGCGATCGTTCGGCAAGCCGAGACGATTGAGCTTTGCAAGGAAATCTTGGACGCGGAGCGTAGAGGCGGCTGCGGCGGAAAAACCTCGCACTATCCCGCCGGCCATCGCCGGCAGGATCACCAAGCGTGTCCCCGCCGCCCACCGCGGTGTCCAGCCCATCCAGCACTCGCACATCCTCGTCGTTGAGGTAGACGTTGACGTAGCGGTTGAGCTCCCCTCCGCGGAGAAGAGCTGGCTCTGCGTGGCGGGATGGGTGGCGGCGAGGTCGCGCAGGACGTCTCCGACGTTCTCGCCGGAGGCGCTCACCTCCTTCTCGCCGCCCACTGAGGCCCGCAGCACCGGGTGGAATCTTGATCGTCGCCATCGGCCGTGCAGCCTAGCGCCTAGCCGGCGGCGGCGCAGAACGCCTCGTAGTCGGGGAACACGCCCATCTCCTCGTCGCGGATCTCGTCGGGGTCGCGCGAGCAGATCGGGCACTCGGGGTCGCGGTGGACCTTGACCTCGGTGAGCGTCGCCCCCAGCGCGTCGTAGAGCAACAGGCGCCCGATCGCGGGGTCGCCGATGTCGAGGATCAGCTTCACGACCTCGGTGGCCTGCAGCAGGCCCATCGTGCCGGGCAGCACGCCGAGCACGCCGTTGGCGCCGCAGGAGGGCGCGAGCTCCGCGGGCGGGGGCTCGCGGAAGAGGCAGCGGTAGCAGGGGCCGTCGTAGGGCTTGAACACCGACAGCTGCCCGTCGAAGCCGAGGATCGAGGCCGAGACGACGGGGATCCGCAGGCGCACGCTGGCGTCGTTGAGCAGGTAGCGGGTGGGGAAGTTGTCGACGCCGTCGACGATCACGTCGTAGCCGTCGATGATCTCCATGATGTTGGATGCGTCGATGCGCGTCTGGTACTTGACGACGTTCACGTCGGGGTTGAGCGCGTGGATCGACTCCTCGGCGGAGTCCACCTTGGGGATGCCCACGCGCTGGGTGGAGTGGATCACCTGGCGCTGGAGGTTGGAGAGGTCGACGACGTCGTCGTCGACGATCCCGAGCGTGCCGACGCCGGCGGCGGCCAGGTACAGCGCGGTCGGGGAGCCGAGGCCCCCGGCGCCGAGCAGCAGCACCTTGGCGTCGAGCAGCTGCTGCTGGCCCTCCGCGCCGATCTCGGGGATCAACAGGTGGCGCGAGTAGCGCTCGCGCTGCTCGGCGGTGAGCGCGCGCGGGATCTCGACCTCGTAGCCGCGGTCCTTCCACAGCGTGATCCCGCCGGTCATCGAGCGCACGTGCTCGTAGCCCATGTCCTCGATCATCGTGCGCGCCGCGTACGCAGAGCGGATGCCGGAGGCGCAGTAGAGGATCACCTCGGCGGAGCGATCGGGCACGGCGCTCTCGATCCGCGACTCCAGGTGGCCGCGGGGGATGCTCTTGGCGCCCGGGAGGTGGCCGGTGGCGAACTCTTCGCTGCCGCGCACGTCGACGATCGCGACGCCCTCGCCGATCAGCTCCTTGACCTCGGAGGGATCGACCTCATCGATTTTGCTCTTGATCTGGCGGAGCAGCTCCGCCGAGGAAACGCTCATCTCAAAACTCCCGAACGGCGGTCGGATTTCATGGACTTCAGAAAGTATAGCGCCTCAGGGCAGCTACCCCCACCGCTGCCGGCGGCCACCTAACCAGGTCTCGATGACCCGCAGCTCGTGCAGCCGTTCGGGCGCGACATCGCGGGGGTCGCGGTCGAGCACGACCAGGTCAGCGAGCATCCCGGGCCGCAGCAAGCCGACGCGGTCGCCGAGCAGGACGTGGTGCGCGGGGTTGACGGTGAGCGTGCGCAGCGCCTCGTCGAGCTTCAGCTGCTGGAAGGGCCCGAGCACGTCGTCGCTGTCGCGCATCAGGCGGGTGGTGGCGGTGCGCAGCGCCAGGCAGGGATCGACCGGCGCGGCGGGGGCCTCCGCCACTGTGGCAGGAGCTGAGGAGGCCGTGCTCGAGGTCGCGGCGCAGCGAGTGGATGTGCGCGGCGCGCTCCGGCGCCGAGCACCTGATCGCGGAAGGCGTTCCCCGAGGTAGTAGACCTCGTTGATCGTGTGGCTCACCGAGAGGCCGAGCGCCGCGGCCCGGGCGATCTGGTCGTCGCCGGCGAGCGTGAAGTGCTCGATGCGGTGGCGCACGCGCCATAGGCGCACCCCGGCGAGAATCGCCTCGAAGCAGCGCAGCGCCTGCTCGATCGCGCAGTCCCCGCGGCGTGCACCACCAGCTGCCACCCCGCGTCGTGCCACACGCGCATCGCCTCGCACAGCTCGGCCTCCTCGTGCATGAGCGCGCCCTCGCCGCGACCGTTCAGGTAGGGCTCGCCCAGCGCGGCGGCGAAGTCCTCGATCGACCCGTCCGCCCAGTAGGCGACCCCGACCACGTCGTAGCGCTCGTCGCCGGCGCCGGGCGCGCACGCCGAGCGCGGCGGCGAGCTCGGGGGTGAACGCCCCGCGTACGCGCACCGGGGCGTCGGGCGCGCGCGCAAGCGCGCGCAGCAGCTCGTGCTCGGCCGCGCCCGCGAGCAGGCCGATCCCGGTGTCGTACACGGTGGTGCAGCCGCGCATCGCGAGCTCGCGCAGCGTGCAGGCGATCGAGCTCGTCGACGCGCTCGGGCTCCTCCTCGCACAGGCCTGGCCGCCGCATCCTTGGCGATCCCCGCGGCGGCCAGCGCGCTCTCCAGCACGTGCACGTGGGGCTCGACGAACCCCGGCAGCACCGCGTGCCCTTCGAGGTCGACGATCTCGGTGCCGGGGGTGTAGTGGCGTTTGACCTCGGTGAGCGAGCCAACCCCGAGGATCGTGGAGCCGCGGATCGCGAGCGCCTCCCCGACCGGGTTGGCGTCGTCCACCGTGAGGATCGGCCCGCCGCGCAGGATCACCGCGCGCTCGGGCTCGGCGCCGCGCGCTGCGCCCGCGCCGCCAGGAGCAGCCGCCGCGGGCGCGAACGCCGGGACCGCCAGATTGCCCAGCACGCCACGCGCAAGCGCAGCGATGCCGGGGCAGCATGCGACGCGCATCGGTGGAGCACCTCTTCCGTGAGTCAGTCTGCCAGGGACCCAAAACGATACCGCACAATGGGTTACACAACCTCGCCCTCCGAGCGGTGACGCGCTGTGTCTCCTACGCTCCTCTCACATGCCGTCGGCACTCCGCCATCGCGCCGCCAACTCCCGACGCGCTCACTCGCCGCGCTCGCCGCGACGGCGCTCGCGCTCGCGGCGCTGGCCGGGTGCTCGGGCAGCTCGGGATGGCGGCACCGCTCGAGCGCCAGCTGCCGACGGCGCCGTCGCGGCGAGCGCCCAGCCGCGACCGGGTTCGACGGGGCGCTGCTGCCGGGCAGCCTGCGCCCGCGCGAGTTCACGCTCACCAACCAGAACGGGCGGCGCGTCTCGCTGGGCGCCCTCCGCGGGCAGGTGGTGATCCTCACGTTCCTGTACACCGCCTCGAAGACCACCGCGCCGCTGATCGCCCAGCAGATCCGCGGAGCGCTCGACGAACTCGAACCCCACACGTCGGGCATCTCCGGCGCTGGCGATCAGCGTGGACCCCGCCGGGGACACCCCGGCGCGCGTGCGGGCCTTCCTGCGTGCGACCTCGCTGACCGGGCGCCTGGAGTACCTGACCGGCAGCCCGCACAGCTGAGCGCCGTGTGGCGCGCCTACACGTCGTGCCGGCCAGCGCGGGCCGCGGTGCCTACGAACACGGCGCGTTCGTGCTGCTGCTCGACAGGGCCGGCGCCCCGCGCGTGGAGTTCCCGCTGGAAGAGCTCACCCCCGAAGCGCTCGCGCACGACGTGCGCAGGCTGGAGGGGGAATAGCGGTCGGCGTCGGCCGCGCCGCCCCAAGCCACCTGCACCCGCCTGATATCCTACCGGCCAGGTAGGTATTCGAGCGATGGTGATCTGAGCGGGAACGGGGCAAGTCCCCTCCCGCCCTCCCCCCAAAAGGCATTTCAAGATGAGTGATCTGAGCGGGAAGGGGGCAGGCCCCCCTCCCGACCTCCCCCCAAAAGGCGTTTCAAGATGATGTTCTCAACCAAGGCGGAGTACGGCGTGCGCGTGATGGTGGCCCTTGCGCAGCGGGCGGCCGAGCGAGCCCCGACGGGGAGGAGCCGGTCGTGCCGCTGGCGGAGATCGCCGAGCGCGACGGGCTGCCGCTGGCCTACCTGGAGCACCTCGTGGCGCGGCTGCGCAAGGCGGGGCTGATCGAGAGCCGCCGGGGCTCGCGAGGCGGATACATGCTCGCGCGGGCGCCGCAGGAGATCACGATGGCCGAGGTGGTCGAGGCGCTGGAGGGCTCGATCGCGCCGATCGAGTGCATCTCCGCAGAACGCCGACGGGAGCATCGTGTGCTCGCGCGAGTCAGGATCCAGACCACGTGTGCCCCACCAAGCTGCTGTGGACGCGGGTGCGCTTCTCGATCGTGAGCACGCTGATGAACACCACGCTCGCCGACCTGCTGCCGGCGCCCGAGCCGACGACCGGCGCGCCCATTGCGCCCCCTTCAGCGAAGCGCATCCCGGCGGCATCGCCGCCGCGGCCAAGCAGCACCTGCCCACACCGACAATCGCCTGACCCGAAGGAGACCATGGCCGACCTGGAGATACGCAACCTGCACGTGCGCATCGAGGAGCGCGAGATCCTCAGAGGCGTCGACCTGAGCGTCGACCGCGGCGAGGTGCACGCGCTGATGGGCCCCAACGGGTCGGGCAAGTCGACGCTCGCCAACACCCTGCTGGGCCACCCCGCCTACGAGGTGACGGAGGGGTCGATCGTCTTCAAGGGCGAGGACATCACCGAGGCCGAGCCGCACGAGCGCGCGAAGGCGGGGCTGTTCCTCGCCTTCCAGTACCCGGTGGCGATCCCGGGGGTGTCGGTGGCGAACTTCCTGCGGATGGCGATCAACGCCAAGCGCGAGAGCCGATCAACGTCAAGGAGTTCCGCACCGAGTTGCAGCACGCGATCGAGCTGCTGGACGTGGACCGCTCGTTCACCTCGCGCCACCTCAACGACGGCTTCTCCGGCGGGGAGAAGAAGCGCGCGGAGATCCTGCAGATGGCGATGCTCAAACCGGACGTGGCGATCCTCGACGAGACCGATTCGGGCCTCGACATCGACGCGCTGCGCACGGTCGCCGAGGGCGTCGAGAGGCTGCACTCCGAGCAGGGCCTGGGCGCGCTGATCATCACCCACTACCAGCGCATCCTGCACTACATCAAGCCCCAGTTCGTGCACATCATGCTCGACGGGCGGATCGTGCTGGAGGGCGGCGTGGAGCTCGTGGAGCGCTTGGAGCGCGAGGGGTACGACCAGATCCGCCAGGAGTTCGGCGCCGAGACGGCGGGCGCGGGCGCGGCGCGGGCGGCGACGGTGCCTGAGGCGGGCGCGCGGCGCAGGCGAGCGGCGCCGTCGCGGTCAAGCCGGGGCGCCACCGCGAGGCGACGCTCTACCACGCGCTGCACGGCGCCGGCGCGGGCGACGGCCGCACGCTGGAGCAGCTGCGCGAGGCGGCGCTGAAGGTGTACGAGTCCGACGGCGCTGCCGGTGTGGCGGCGCTCGGGCTTCTGGACGACGAGCTTCGAGGGGCTGGACCTCAACGCGCTGGAGGTGCGCCACCACGCCACGGGCGACGGCGCTGCCGCAGGTCGTGCGCGACACGCTCCCCGAGCGCCCCCGCGCGGGGCGGATCGTGCAGCTCGACGGAACCGTCGTGCACGTCGAGCTGGACCCCGAGCTGCAGCGCAGCGGCGTGATCCTCTGCTCGCTGGAGGAGGCGGCGCGCGAGCACGCGGAGCTGTTCACACAGTGGTACTCCAAGCGTCTGACGTATGACCGCCACAAGCTGGAGGCCGCGAACGCGGCGCTGTGGACCGGCGGAGCCTTCCTGCACGTCCCCGCGGGCCTCGCCATCGAGGAGCCGTTCGAGATCGTGTACGCGATCGACGGGCCGGGCGCAGCGCAGTACGGGCGCACGCTGATCGTGGGCGAGCGCGGAGCGGAGTTCCGCGTGCACGAGTACGACCTCGCCAACTTCGCGGTACCGGACACCGCCGCGAGCGCCGCCCGGGATTCTGAGGAAGGCGGGGGGAGCCGGACAACGCCGGAGAGGCAGAAGGAGGCAGCGGGCAGGCGCTGCACGCGGGCGCGTTCGAGCTGTACCTCAACGACGGCGCGCGCTGCCGCCTCGCGCAGGTGCAGGATTGGGGCGCGTGGCGAAGTGTTCGACGCCTCAACGCGCTTCGTGGGCGTCGGCAGGGACGCCTACTGCCACTGGCTGCCCGCGCTGCTGGGCGGCCACCTGGTGCGCCAGCACCTGGAGCTGGCGGTGAGCGAGCCGGGCGGCGACATGGCCTTCCGCGGCGTGTTCTTCGCCCAGGAGCAAGAGCTGCTGGACGTGTTCGCGGTGGACCTGCACGAGACCGGCCCCTCCGGCGGTGACGTGCACTGGCGCGGGGCCGCGACCGGTGAGAGCCGCGCGAGCTTCGAGGGCCTGATCCAGATCGACCCCGGCGCGCAGCAGACCCACACGTACCTGCAGATCCACACGATGATGCTCTCGCACGAAGGCACGCCTGGACGCGATCCCCTCGGTGCTGGTGAGCGCCGACGACGTGTCCGCCTCGCACGGCGGCACCGTGGGCGAGCTCGACGAGGACGCGATCTTCTACATGCAGACCCGCGGCCTGGACCGCGCGAGCGCGGTGCGCGTGATCGTCGAGGGCTTCTTCGAGCCGCTGATCTCCCAGCTGGAGGACGAGCCGCTGGAAGAGGTGGTGCGCACCAAGATCGCCGCGAAGCTGGCGGCGGCGCGCGAGGACATCGAGGCGTACGCGGCGAGCCGGTGAGCATGATGAAGCACGCGGAAGCCGCGATCGAAGATTGGCCAGCGTTGCGGGAGGCGAGCGGCAGGTGAGCATCTCGGCGCGGGCGACGGATCGACGCGCTCTCGCCGGGCGCACCCAGCGGCGAGAGCGCCGACCTGGACGTGCGCGGGGACTTCCCGATCCTGACGCGCGAGTTCGACGGCAACCCGCTGGTGTATCTCGACTCGGCCTCGACCGCGCAGAAGCCGCAGGTGGTGATCGACGCGCTCGCCGAGCACTTGCGCGCGCACAACGCGAACGTGCATCGCGGCGTGTATGCGCTCGCGCAGGAGGCCGACGCGGCGTACGAGCAGGCGCGCGCGCGGGTCGCCGCCTTCACCGGCGCCGAGACGAAGACGACGATCTTCACGAAGAACGTCACCGAGGCGATCAACCTCGTCGCGTACGCGTGGGGTCGCTCCAATGTGGGCGCGGGCGACGCGGTGGTGATCACCCAGATGGAGCACCACGCGAACATCGTGCCGTGGCAGCAGCTGTGCAAAGAGCGCGGCGCGCAACTGCGCTACCTGGAGGTAGACGAGAACGGGCAGCTCGACCCAGAGCAGCTCGACGCAGAGCTCGAACGGGGCGACGTGAAGCTCGTGGCGTTCACCCACGTCTCCAACGTGCTCGGGACGATCAACCCCGTCAGCGCAGATGACCGCACGCATCCGCGCCGCCGGCGCGATCTCGCTGGTGGACGGCGCGCAGGCGGTGCCACACATGCCGGTCGACGTGCAGGCGGTGGGAGCCGACTTCTACGCATGGACCGGCCACAAGGCGATGGGCCCGACCGGGATCGGCGTGCTGCACGGCCGCGCCGAGCTGCTGGAGGAGATGCCGCCCGTTCCTGACAGGCGGCGACATGATCGCCTCGGTGGACCTCGACGAGCGCGACCTGGAACGAGCTGCCATACAAGTTCGAGGCCGGCACCCCGCCGATCGCCGAGGCCGTCGGGTTGGGCGTGGCGGTGGAGTACCTGCGCAACCTGGGGATGGAGCGCGTGCGCGAGCACGAGGAAGCGCTGACCGCGCACCTGCTGACACGCCTCGCGGAAGTGCCCGGCCTGCGCGTCGTGGGCCCCCCACGCGCGGAGGAACGGGGCGGCATCGCGTCGTTCACGATCGAGGGGATGCACCCCCACGACGTCGCCGAGATCGCCAACCGCGGCGGCGTGTGCATCCGCGCCGGCCACCACTGCGCGCAGCCGCTGATGCGCTGCCTGCACGTGGACGCCACCGCGAGGGCGAGCGTGGGGATCTACAACACCCCCGCGGAGATCGACGCCCTGCTCGACACGCTGCTGGCCGGACGCGAGGTGTTCGGGCTGTGATGGGCCCGTCCCCCTGCTGCTGTTCCGGTAGGCGCATGCGCCTACCGGCCCTGCCGCGCATGCGCGGCAGGGGACCTCGCCGCATGCGGCGAGGTCTTCCATGTAATGGGGAGAGAGCACCAAGCTGATGGACGACCTCTACCGCGACTACATCCTCGACCACTACAAGCGCCCCCGCAACTTCGGCGCGCTGGAGCCCCACGACCTGGAGGCCGAAGAGCACAACCCGCTGTGCGGCGATGAGCTCAGCGTGCAGATCCGCGTCAGGGACGGGCGCATCGAGGACCTGCGCTTCGACGGCCACGGCTGCGCCATCTCCCAGGCCGCCGCCTCGATCGCCTCCGAGGAGCTGATGGGTATGGAGCTGGAGGAGGTCGGCAAGCTGGGCGCCGACTGGATGCTCGACCTACTCGGCATCCCGGTCTCCGCCACCCGCCGCAAGTGCGCGCTCTTGAACCTCAAGGTCGTGCGCGGGGCGGTCAGCGGCGATCACGACTGGCCGGTGTAATCCCAGCGCGGTTGGCGCGTGTGTCTGAGAACGGGGATCGGCAACAAAGCCGCCTTGGAAGCACCCACTCGCCAACATGGAAGTACCCACTCGCCGCCCTGACGGTACCTACTCGCCGCGATGTTTGACTCCGGGATTGCCGATGGTATGCTCGGTGGGATGTCTCAGCAAATCGCGATCCGCCTCGAGGACGACGATCTGACGGCGTTGGACGCCGCGGTGGCCGCCGGGTACTTCCCCAGCCGCGCCGCGGCGGTGCGAGCCGGCATCGGCGAGCTGCTGCGCGAGCAGCGCAACCGCGAGATCGCCGAGGAATATCGCCGCGCATACAGCGAGCACCCGCAGGATCCCCGCTTCGCCGAGGCCAGCGCTCTCATCGCCGGCGAACGGTTGGCAGAGCGCTCCTCATCGGCGTGATCTACCGCGGCGACGTCTACGACGCCGACTTCCCACTGGCGGGTACACACCCCGCGGTCGTGGTCACACGCGAGCAGGCGATTCCCGTGCTGAGCGCCGTCACGGTCGTGCTGGTCACCTCCACCGTGCGCGGCCACCCAGCGGAGGTGCCGCTCGATGGGACGCACCTGGATCTGCACGAACACTCGGTTCTCAACTGCGACGACCTTGCAACGCTCCCCAAGCGCCTGCTCACGCGCTTTCGCGGCCATCTCTCCCCCGGGCAGCTCGTCGCCCTCGATCGAGCCCTCTCAATCGCGCTCGGGCTTGATAGCGGTCGCGGGCCAGGCGGTTGAAGGGAACCTCCGATCCCGAAACAGACGCGATAGAATTCCTACTTCAGAGCACGGGATTCAAGCGAAGGAGCGTCATGGCCGCAACCGACACAGTCAGGATCGCCAAGCCCAGCCCGATCGTCGAGGACGAGCAGGGGCAGCTGCGCGCGCGCCAGGGGATCTCTCGCGAGGTCGTCACCGAGCTCTCGAAGATCAAGGGCGAGCCCGATTGGATGGCCGACAAACGGATCAAGGCGCTGGAGATCTTCGAACGCAAGCCGATGCCGACGTGGAGCATCGATCTGTCGGGGCTCAACCTCGACGACCTCGTGCTCTACTCCCCCCCCACCGCCGGGCGCTACAACTCCTGGGACGAAGTCCCCCAGGAGATGAAGCAGACCTACGAGGACCTCGGCATCCCCCAAGCCGAGCGCGAGCACCTCGCCGGCGTCGTCGGGGTGTGGCGCCAGGAGCCGGTGTACGAGGGGCTCAAGGAGGAGTACTCCAAGCAGGGCATCCTGTTCTGTTCGATGGACACCGCCATCACCGAGTACCCCGAGTTGGTGCAGAAATACTTCATGAACAAATGCGTCCCGGCCCAGGACAACAAGTTCTCGGCGCTCCACGGCGCCGTGTGGTCGGGCGGGGCCTTCTGCTACATCCCCAAGGGCGTCAAGTGCGACCTGCCGCTGCAGTCCTACTTCCGCATGGAGGGCGCCGGTGAGGGCACCTTCGAGCACACGCTGATCGTCGCCGACGAGGGGTCGGAGGTCAACTACATCGAGGGCTGCACCGCGCAGACCTACAGCGTCAACTCGATGCACTCCGCCGTCGTGGAGATCTTCGTGCACGAGGGCGCCAAGGCCCGCTACACCACCGTGCAGAACTGGTCCAAGGATGTCTACAACCTCAACACCAAGCGCGCCGTCGTCGATGCCGGCGGCACCGTCGAGTGGGTCGGCGGCTCGATGGGCGCCAAGTACGTGATGCTCTACCCCGGCTCCTACCTGATGGGCGAGGGCGCCCGCGCCGACCACCTCAACGTCGGTGTGGCCTCCGGCGGCGTGCACAAGGACACCGGCGCGAAGGTCGTGCACCTCGCTCCCAACACCACCTCCAACATCCTCGCCAAGTCGATCTCCAAGGACGGCGGGATCATGGGCTACCGCGGCCTCGTGCGCATGGGCCCCCACTCCGCAGGCTCCAAAGCACGCGTGCAGTGCGACGGGCTGATGATGGACGGGATCTCACGCTCCGACACCTGGCCGGACATCCAGATCCAGAACCCCAACGTCGCCGTCGCCCACGAGGCCACCGTCGGGCGCATCTCCGACGACCAGCTCTTCTACATGGGCTCGCGCGGCTTCACCGAGGACGAGGCGGCGGCGATGATCGTCAACGGCTTCATCGAGCCGGTCACGAAGGAGCTGCCGATGGAGTACGCGGTGGAGCTCAACCGGCTGATCCAGCTGGAGATGGTCGGCTCGATCGGCTGAGGCTATGTCCGAGCCCACCGCCGACCACGCCACCGCTCCCCCCGCCACCATCACCGGCCCCGCCGCGGGCGCTCCCATCATGGAGCCTGCCATCGCTCCCACCACCAAGCCCGACAACGGCACCTCCCCCATCGTCGAGATGGAGGACGTGATGGACGCGCTCTCCAACGTGATCGACCCCGAGCTGGGCCTCGACTTCGTCGAGCTGGGCTTGGTCTACGGCGTGGAGGTGAACGCCGGCGACGTGCACATCACGTTCACGCTCACCACCCCCGCCTGCCCGATCGGCCCCCAGGTCACCGAACAGATGGAGGAGTTCGTGGGCGAGCTCGAAGGCGTCACGTCGGTCGAATGCGAGATGGTGTTCGTCCCACCGTGGTCGCCCGAGCGGATGTCCGAGGACGCCAAGTTCGCGCTCGGCTTTTAGGGCCGGGCCTCTTCGACGACTCAAACAGCCGGCAACGCGGCGACGTCGCCGGCGAGCGACACCAGCGTGGCGAGCTCCGCGGCGATGCTTTCCCCGAACTGGTCGATGTCGTCCATCGCGTCGAGATCGCCGAGCAGGCCGAAGTTCATCTGGCCGTTGTACGACATGATCGCGATCGCCAGCGCGTGGTGCTGGGGCAGGAACGCCACCGGGTAAGCCTCCAGCATCTTGCGACCCAACACATACAGCGGGAACTGCGGGCCGGGGACGTTGGTCACAATCAGGTTGAACAGGCGCGTGGAGAAGTTCAGCCGCGAGGCCTGCGCGAGGATCGTGGGCGGCGCGAAGTTCTGCACGCCTGCGATCACCTCCGCGCCGAGCGCCTGCTTTGACTCCTTGAGGCCGTCCATCTCGCGTTTGACGAACAGCAGCCGCTGCACCGGGTCGGGGATGTAGACGGGCAGCGGCCCGCGCATCGCGACGATGCGGTTGCCCAGCTGCTGGTGCTCATCGTCGGCGCGCACCGACACCGGCACCAGCGCCCGCATCTCCACGCCCTCGGTGCGCACCCCGCGCGCGATCAGGAACTCGCGCAGCGCGCCCGCCACCACCGCCAGCACAACGTCGTTGACGGTGCACCCGAACGCGTTCTTGACGACCTTGAAGTCCTCCAGCGCACACCCCACCCCAGCGAAGCGCCGGTGCGGCCCGATGTCCACGTTCAGCGGCGTCGCCGGCGCGGGGTTGAGCACCGCCCATACGATCTCCCCCACGCCCTCCGCCGCCTCGCGCGCCGCGGCCAGCGCGCGATCGGGGTGCGCCAGCGCGTCGGCCGCGCCGGCCGCCAGCTCCACGCCCGCGCGCAGCGCCCCTTGCGCGCCCGCCGCGAGCAGCTCGATCGTGCCCGGCTCGCGGTGGGGCTGCCACGCCTTGCCGGAGTGGCGCACCGGGGGCGGCTCGGGCGAGAGGTCGAACAGCACCGTCGCGAGGTCGATCCCGGCGATCCCGTCGATCAGCGAGTGGTGGGTCTTGGAGATCAGCGCGAAGCGCTCGACGCGGGGGACCCCCCCGCTTCCGGCCCCCCCGAGGTTTGGATTGAGGCCCTCGATCAGCCACATCTCCCACAGCGGCTTGGAGCGGTCGAGTTGCTGGGAGAAGATGCGCGCGGTGAGGTTGCACAGCTGCTCCCAGTCCCCCGGCGCGGGCAGCGCAGTGTGGCGCACGTGGTACTCGAGGTTGAAGCTCGGATCGTCCACCCACACGGGGCGCCCGCTGTCGAGCGCCGTGTGCGTGTGAGCCAGCTTGTGGCGGTAGCGCGGCACCAGGTGCAGGCGCTTGCGGATCTGTTCGAGGAACTCCTCCAGCGGCGGGCGGCGGCCCCTCCAGCAGCGTCAGCCCGCCCACGTGCATGTGCGAGCTCGGCCCCTCCTGGTGCAGGAAGGAAGCGTCCACCGCGGTGAGCCTGTCGAGATGACGCTGAGGCATGGTTACTGCTTAGAGTACCCGCCGCGTGCGTATTCGGAACCCTTGCAGCCGCGAAACCGCAGCCCGGCGAGCGCAGCGATCCTACGGCCCGCTCCCGTGCGCGCAAGGCGCCGTACACTTGGAGAGGTGGAGAATACCGTCGAGAAGATCCTGCTCGCCGCCCCGCGCGGCTATTGCGCGGGCGTGGATCGCGCGGTGCAAACGGTGGAACGCGCCCTCGAGCTGCACGGGCCGCCGGTGTATGTGCGCAAGGAGATCGTGCACAACAAGCACGTCGTGGCCACGCTGCGCGCGCGGGGGGCGATCTTCGTCGACCAGGAGACCGAGGTGCCCGAGGGAGCGGTCACCGTGTTCTCCGCGCACGGCGTGGCGCCCAGCGTGCGCGCCAACGCGCAGGCCCGCCACCTGCAGACGATCGACGCCACCTGCCCGCTGGTGACGAAGGTGCACGTCGAGGCGCGGCGCTTCGCTGAGCAGGGTTACACGATCGTGCTCGTCGGCCACGCCGACCACGAGGAGGTCGAAGGCACGATGGGTGAGGCGCCCGAGCGGATCGTGCTGGTGGAGAACGAGCGCGACGTCGACGCGCTTCAGGTGGAGGACCCCGAGCGGGTCGCCTACATCACCCAGACGACGCTCTCGATCGACGAGACCGCCGCGATCGTGGCGCGCCTGCGCGAGCGCTTCCCGAGCATCGCCGGGCCGCGTACCGATGACATCTGCTACGCGACCACCAACCGCCAGGCGGCCGTCAAGCAGATGGCTGGCGAGTGCGACCTCGTGCTGGTGATCGGCTCGCGCAACTCCTCCAACTCGGTGCGTCTCGTGGAGGTGTCGCGCGACTGCGGCACCGAGGCCCACCTGATCGACAACGGCGGCGAGGTGCGCGAGGAGTGGCTGCGAGGCCGCCGCGTGGTAGGGGTCTCCTCGGGCGCCAGCGCCCCCGACGAGCTGGTGCAGGACCTGCTCGACCTGTTTCGCGCGCGGGGGGTGCGCGACGAGGACATCTCCGAATTCCACGTGGTGCGCGAGGATGTCCGCTTCATGCTCCCCAAGCCGATCCGCGACGCCGTCGCGGCGGGCGGAGCCTCGTAGCGCGTTGCCCCTCCCCCGCGTGAATCTCGCGCAGCCGCCGCTCCTCCCCACCCATCCAGCCCGCGGATGCCCGACGGTGCTATGCGCACCCTGATCATCTCCGACCTCCATCTCGGCAGCGCGGCGGGTGTGGACCTGCTGCGACGCCCGGAGCTGCGCGCACAGCTGCTGGAGGCACTCGCGGATGTCGATCGCCTGGTGCTGCTCGGCGACCTGCTCGAGCTGCGCCACGGCCCCCGCCGCGAGGCGCTGGCCGCCGCTCAACCGTTCTTCGAAGATCTCGGCCGGGTGATGGGAACTCCGCCCGCCCGTGGCACCCCGCCCGCCCGTGGAACCCTGCCCGCGCGTGGTGGAACCCCGCCCGCCCGCGAGATCGTGGCCGTCGCCGGCAACCACGACCACGCCCTGATCGAGACGTGGTTGGAGCATCGCAGCGAACTGCCCGCACCGCCGCCGCTCGGCGTCGAGCAGCGGATCGAGGCGGGCGCCGCCTCTTCGATGATGGCGCTGCTCGCCAAGTGGGCGGCCCCGGCACGGCTGACCGTGGCCTACCCCGGACTGTGGGTGCGCCCCGACGTGTACGCCACCCACGGCCACTACCTCGACTGCCACCTCACGATCCCCACCCTCGAGCGTCTCGGGATCGGCGCGATGGGCCGCCTCATGCGCCGCCCCACGCGCGCCTTCATCGGGCCCGAGGACTATGAGGCGGTGACGGTTCCGGTGTTCGCCTGGATCGACGCGGTCGCCCGCCAAGCCCCGACCGGAGACGCGATCAACGGTGGCATGACGGTGCGGGCATGGCGCGCGCTGGGGGGCGCTCCGCGGCCCACATCCAGCCCAGCGGCCACCAACGGAGACGCGCCCGACGGGTGGGCGCATCACAACGGCACGCGCGGCGACATCCGGGAGCTGAGCCGCGCACGCAGCCGGGCGCTGGCCCGCACGCTGCGCAACCGGGCACTCGCCGGCGCCTTCCCGCTGGGCGTGGCGGCACTCAACCGCGCCGGCCTCGGCCCCTTCAACGCCGACCTCTCCAGTGGGGAGCTGCGCCGCGCCGGCCTGCGCGCGATGGGCGAGGTGGCAGCGCGCCTCGGCGTGGGCGATGCGCATGTGGTGTTCGGCCACACCCACCGCGCGGGTCCGCTGCCCGGCGACAACCCCGTCGAGTGGCGCGGCCCTGGGGGAGCGCGACTGATCAACACCGGCTGTTGGACCTACGACGCCTACTTCCTCACACCCACGCCCGGCGAGAGCCCTTACTGGCCGGGCAGCTGCGTGCTGGTGGAGGACGACGGCCCGCCCGTACTGCGGCGCCTACTGGAGTCGCGCACCCACACGGAGCTCATGCCAGCCCCGGCGTGAAGCAGGTCGCCAGGCACTCCACGCCGGCCCCCACCTCGAGCTCCAGCACCCCGGCGGTGTGGCGCTCGTGCTCGATCAGCGGGTAGGCCCCCGGGTGTGCAACCGCCAGCTCGCCGCCGTTCACGCGAACGGTGCCCTCCCCGTCGAGCACCCCCCACACGCCGCCAGCCTCGTAGGGGCCGCTGTAGGCGCCCTCCCGATCCTCGCTCTGCGCCTCCAGTCGTGCATCCGGCGCATCCTCGGGGCGCACCGGCGCGAGCGGCTCGCGTTCGATCCCCAGCAGCTCCTGGATCGCCAGCTCGGTCTCTTCATAGGCGCCCTCGCCGTAGTGGTAGTCGAACAGCACTCCCCTGCCGTCGAACAGGTAGCGCGCCGGCCACCCCTCGTTCTCGTACTCCCGCCACATCTCCAGGTCGGGGTCGAGCAGCACAGGGTGGACGATCTCGAGGCGCTTCACGGCCGCTTCGACGGCGGTACGCTCGCGCGCGGGCTCGAAGCCCGGGGAGTGGATCCCGACCACGACCAGGCCGTCGTCCCGATCACCAGCCTCGCCCGACACCCGGCGCCCAGAGTAGCGCTCGTGCCATGCGTTCATATAGGGACGGGTGCGCATCGAGTTGGGGCGGCAGAAGTCCCAGAACTCGATCAGCACCGGTTTTCCATGCTGCTGGCCCATCCGCAGCGACTTCACGTTCACCCAACGCAAGTGCGTCAGGAAGGCGGGAGCGAGGATCGTGTTGACGGGGGCGCGCATGGATCTGCGAGCTTATCCACGCCTGTGCCCTGGCGGCAGATGCTCACAAACGCGCCAGACGCGTCGGGCGACGGCGAGTGCTAGTTATCGCAGCCTAAGCGGTCCCACATGTACAGCTGGATGCACTCGTTGGCGAGCTCTTCCGCGCGTCCGCGGGAGAGGCGGGGGAGCACCGTGTCCAGCGCCTGATCCTCCGCGACGCCCTCCTGAAGCGCCTCCTCGCCGCGAAAGCCCGCCGCGATCTTCAGCGCCTCGCGGCGGTTCTCACCGAGGCTGTGGAAGACGCCCTGCAGGAACGCGGTGTTCGCGATCGGCTGCCCCACCTCCAGCGAGGCGTGCCACGCCGCCAGCAGCTGCAGGTCCTCGTCGTCGAGGTCGGCGATTGTTTTGGCGTAGTGCACCGAGAGCTCCTGGTCGGGGATATCGTCCACCCACGCCCTCACCACCTCGCCGACGAGCTGTCGGCGCGCCTCGCGGCCGATCGACTCGGCGATCACCCGGATCGCGTCCTGAGGCTCGATGAAACAAAGCGGCATCGATGCAGACTGTAAGCACCGGTGTGGACGGCATTTTTGCCTCAGAGGTCCAACGCTTCGCGCGCACAGCCCCACCCATGCCAGCGGGCCAGTCGCGCTCAGAGGTCCACCGCTTCGCGCGCACAGCCCCACCCATGCCAGCGGGCCAGTCGCGCTCAGAGGTCCACCGCTTCGCGCGCACAGCCCCGCCCGTGCCGGCGGACCACTCGCGCTCACAGATCAAGCGCTTCGCGCGCGCGCTCCAGCGAATGCTGGTCGAGCACCTCCGGCGCCACCCCCAGCGTCGCGCGCTCCCCCACCCCCCAGTTGGCCAGCGCCAGGTCGAACGCTTCCATCGGCACCGTCATCGCTTTCGCCAGCTCGTGCGCACGATGCTCCAGGTGCATCTGATCGCCGATCCCGAACACGCGCTTGGCGGCCAGCGTGGTGAGGTCGTCGTGGGCCGCGCCGGGAGCGTTGGTGAAGCACAGGGTCTCGGCGCGCAGCTCCGCCAGGCCGATGCGGCCCAGGGTCACCAGCAGCTCGTAACGGCCCATCCGCCCCAGGCCCGGCAGCGTCAGCCGTTCGAAGATCCGCTCGAAGCGCCTCGCCGGAGTCCACGCTGAGTCCCCCGTGAGCCCTACTGCCTGGGAGCCTGCGTGCTCGGCCCACTGCAGATAGGCGCGCAGCGTGGCGTCGCCTCTGGCGGGGTCGTGGGAGGTGCGGGGGCCGAGCCGGATCTCATCGAGGTCCGGCAGCACGCCGGCGCGCCAGTCGGCCTCCAGGGCCTTCCTGATCCCGGCGAACGGGTCGGCGTCCTCCAGCGGTGAGAGGTAAGCACTCAGGAAGCACATCCACATCGCCTGCTCCTGGTCCTCCTGTTCGCGCATCTCCCCGTACAGATCCGGCGGCGCGGTTCTGAGCGCCAGCAGCCGCCCCTCCGCGAACCCGATCTCCTGCGCCAGGCGCTCCGCATCCGCGTAGGCGCGCAAGCCGGTCGCCAGTGGTGAGCGGTAGCCGTCATCCTCGGCGCGCTGTTCGTGGATCACGTGCAGCCCCGCGCGGCGGCGGCCCTGAGGGGAGGCGCGGTGCGTGCCCCCGACGCCGGTGCGCCCGCGGCCCTCCTTTGTCCCCTCCGCCGTGCGCGTGCGCGAGTGGCGCCCCTGACCCTCAGCCGGTGTCAGCCCCGGCACGGTCTCCCGGCAGATCGGGCAGCGCTCGATGAAACGGTTGTGACGGCAAAACCTCGGCATACCAGGCAGTTTAGTTATCTCATGCCTGTTCCCCGGAGAGAACACCTCCTTCAACAGCCCCCTACTACTTCACAAAATGAAGGGTTGGGGTCTGAAAAGTATGCTCCTTCCGCACCCCTTGTTCGCGTTGCTCGAAGATCTAGAGGGCAACTTGCGCAGACGGCGCTGGCGCGAAGCCCTGCGCGCGCGCCCGCTCGACGCCCGCGCGGCGCTCGTCGTCGAGCTCGACCACGTAGTTGGAGAAGTCCACTTGGATCGTGTGTCGCTTGGAGGCCTGGTAGCGGCGACTCTGGCGGCGCATCATCGCCTCCATGTCCCTCCGTATCTGCGTCGGCGAGGGAAGTGCGTAATCGCCCATCAGGTACTCCGCCACCAAGCGGCTCTGCAGCTCGGCAATCGGCATGATCGCCCCCCACGGCTGGACGAAGCCGATGAAGCACAGCCCCGGGTGCTCAGGCGAGAAGACCCGCTTGTACAGCACGAGGCGGTTGTCGGGCGCGGCGACCAGCTGCTCATCGAGGAACGGGAAACTGATCTTGTAGCCGGTGCAGTACACGATCAGGTCGGCCTGCGCTTCGCTGCCGTCGGCGTAGCGCACGCGCTCGCCGGCCAGCTCGGCGATCTCGGGCTTCACCGCGATCGCCCCGTGGGCAAGACGGTCGAGGATTCGCGAGGAGACGGTCGGATGCGCCTGCCCCAGCCGGTGATCGGGCCGCGGCAGCCCGTAGCGGTCCATTGGCCCCACCGTCACGCGCGTGACGAGCTGCATCCCGCGCAGCAGCCAGGGGAACGGTATGCGGCTGGGCCTCACCCCCGCGTCCAACGGCCGGCCAAGGATGTACTTGGGCACCACGTGCACGCCGCGGCGGGCGACCAGCGTGGTCGAGAGCGCGTGGTAGGAGGCATCCACGGCGATGTCCATCGCGGAGTTGCCCATCCCCACCACGACCACCCGCCGCCCGGCAAGCTGGCTCGGTTCTTTGTATTCGTGAGCATGGATCTGCTCCCCGTCGAAGCTTCCGGGGATCGGTGGCTCCGGCCAACGGGGGTTCCAGTGGTGGCCGTTGGCGACCAGCAGCGCGTCGTAGCGGCGCACCTCCCTGTCCCCCGCTGCCCCCTCCCCGGCGATCGTCACCTCCCACCCGCCGCCCTCCAGCGGGCGGGCGTGCTCTACGCCGGTGTTGAACGTGATCCGCTCGCGCAGCCCGAAGTGCTCGACGTAGTCGTCGAAGTAGCGCGCGATCTGGTCGTGGCGGGGGAAGTCGGGATAAGAGGTCGGCATCGGGTAGTCGGCGTACTCCATGCGCTCCCGCGAGGTGTTGATGTGCAGCGTGGAGTACGACGAGGACATCCCGTTGCGGTTGCCGAACACCCAGTTGCCGCCCACCTTGTCGGACGCCTCAAAGCAGTCGAAGGGGATGCCCCGATCGGCGAGCGCCTTCGCCGCGGTGATCCCCGAGGAGCCCGCGCCGATGATGCACGCGCGGGGCAGAGCGCCCCCGAATGAGCTGCCATTGCCCGACGCGCCCTGCATTGGAGCCCCATTCTGGGGAGGTTCGCTCACAATGACCTAGCCTAGCGCGGGTCCGACAGCCATTGCCATTCGATGCCGACCCGCCGCGTATCCGCGCGGAGGCGAGCCTGGGCTACTCGACGATGACCCCACCGCTGACGTGCGAAGGTGGGCCCTCGGGCCCTTCGTCGGCGTCGGCATGGCCCGGCAGCGCGCCGTCTTCGAGGAACGCTTCGGTCGCGCTGGCCCCTCCGTTGCGCTTGCCCGCGAGGTAGCGATCGACCATGCGGGCGCACTGGCGACCCTCGTTGATCGCCCACACGATCAGCGACTGCCCGCGGCGCGCGTCGCCGGCGGCGAAGACCCCCTCGACCGAGGTGGTGTAGGGGGTGACGGCCTTCACATTCCCGCGCGGGTCCTTCTCGACGCCGAGCTGGTCGAGCAGCTCCTGCTCGGGGTGCAGGAAGCCCATCGCGAGCAGCACCAGTTGGGCGGGCAGCTCGCGCTCGGTGCCCTCCACCGGCGCGAACGGCGGCGCGGGTTGGGCGCGGGCGACGTGCAGGGCGGCCACGCTGCCATCCGTATCTCCGCTGAAGCGCGTGGTCGTCACCGCATAGTCCTGCTCCCCCACCCCCTCCTCGCGCGCCTCCTCCATCGCGTAGCTGAGGCGGTACTTCAGCGGCCACTCCGGCCACGGGGTGCGATCGTCGGGGCGGTGCGCCGGGGGCTCGGGCAGCAGCTCCAGCTGCACGATCGAGGCGGCACCCTCGCGCAGCGCGTTGCCGACGCAGTCCGCGCCGGTGTCGCCACCACCGATCACCACCACGTGCTTGGCGGCGGCGGTGATCTCCTCAGCTGCCCGGGCCTGGAGGCTGGCCCCTCTGACTGGCCGGCCGGAGGGTGCGGGGCCTTGCTCCCGCGCGATGAAGCGGTTGCGCTGGTAGAGGTAGTCCATCGCGAAGTGGACCCCCCCCAGCTCGCGCCCCGGGACGGACAGGTCGCGCGGCACGCGCGAGCCAGTGGCGAGCACCACCGCGTCGAAGCTTGCGCGCAGCTCCTCCACGGTGAGGTCGCGCCCGACGTCCACGCCGCAGCGCAGCTCCACGCCCTCCTCGACGAGCTGCTGCACGCGGCGCTCCACGATGCGCTTCTCGATCTTGAAGTCGGGCACCCCGAAGCGCACCAGCCCGCCGGCGGCCTCGTCGCGCTCGAGGAGCGTCACGTCGTGCCCCGCGCGGCGCAGCTGCTGGGCGGCCGCCATGCCGGCGGGACCGCTGCCGACGACGGCGACGCGCTGGCCGGTGAGATGCCGCGGCGAGGGCGGCTCGGCCTTGATCCACCCCTCCGCGAAAGCGCGCTCAACTATGGCGTGCTCGATCTGTTTGATCGTCACCGCGTCGCCCTCGCGGATCTCCAGCACGCACGCCGCCTCGCACGGTGCGGGGCAGAGGCGCCCGGTGAAGTCGGGGAAGTTGTTGGTGGCGTGCAGCTGCGCGATCGCCTCGCGCCAGCGGTCGCGGTAGACGAGGTCGTTCCAGTCGGGGATCAAGTTGCCTAGCGGGCAGCCGTTGTGGCAGAAGGGCACCCCGCAGTCCATGCAGCGGGCGCCCTGCTCGCGCAGCTCCTGCTTGGGGCGCACCACCATGAACTCGCGGTAGTCGCGCGCGCGCTCGTGCGCATCGCGGTAGGGCACGCCGCGACGCTCGATCCGCAGGAAGCCGCCCAGCTTGCCCATCAGCTCGCGGCAGCTCCAGCCGCCATGGGGGATGCGGAGCCGACCACCACACGGGCGCGACTCCTCGACATGGGGTTTGCGGAGCCGACCACCACACGGGCGCGACTCCTCGACATGGGGTTTGCGGAGCCGACCACCACACGGGCGCGACTCCTCGACATGGGGTTTGCGCGTCCGACCACTAGGCGGCCGCCACTCCCTCGGCCTGCTCCTCTTCCGCGGCGAGCTCCGCCAGCACCCGCTTGTAGTCGCGGGGCATCACCTTCACGAACGCCCCGCGCGCCAGCAATTCCTCCCACTCTGCCAGCACGCGCCGCGCCACAGGGGAGTCGGTGCGCTGCTCGTGCTCGGCGATCAGCGCGCGCAGCTCGCTTGCGTCGGCGGCGGTGAGCGCGTCGAAGTCCACCATGCCCATGTTGCAGCGCTTCGCGAAAGCGCCCTCCTCGTCGAGTACGTACGCGATCCCGCCGCACATGCCGGCTGCGAAGTTGCGTCCCGTGGGGCCCAGCACCACGACGCGGCCGCCGGTCATGTACTCGCAGCCGTGGTCGCCCACGCCCTCTACGACGGCCCACGCGCCGGAGTTGCGCACCGCGAAACGCTCCCCGGCGAGACCGCGGAAGAAGGCCTTGCCGGCGGTCGCCCCGTAGAGCACCGTGTTGCCCACGATCACGTTGCGCTCGGCGACGAAGTCGCCGTTCATCCCCTCGCGCGGGCGCACCGCGATCGCCCCGCCGGAGAGGCCCTTGCCGGCGTAGTCGTTGGCGTCGCCGTGGAGCGTGAACCGCACCCCGGGGGCCAGCCAGCCGCCGAAGCTCTGGCCGGCAGAGCCCTCGAAGTCGACCACGATCGAATCTGCGGGGAGGCCCTCGGCACCGTGCGCGCGCGCGATGTGGCTGGAGAGGATCCCCCCCACACAGCGGTTGACGTTACGGATCGGCAGCTGCACGGAAGACCAGCTCGCCGCCGTTCGATCGCCGGCCCGGCGCGCTCCACCAGCTGCCAGTCGAGCGCATCCTCGAGCACCGGCGGGGGCGGCTGCACGCCGCCGCGGCGGCGGTGGACGGGTGGGCGGGGCTCTCGATCGCTCCAGCTCGACGTGGGTGAGGATGTGGGTGAGGTCCACGCCGCGCGCCTTCCAGTGGTCGATCGCGGGGCCGGCTTCCAGCAGGTCCACGCGGCCGATCGCCTCATCGAGCGAGCGCAGCCCCAGCGAGGCGAGCAGCTCGCGGACTTCCTCGGCGACGTAGAAGAAGAAGTTGACGACCTGCTCGGGCGTCCCCTGGAAGCGCTTGCGCAGCTCGGGGTCCTGGGTGGCGATCCCCACCGGGCAGGTGTTGAGGTGGCAGGCGCGCATCATGATGCAGCCGGTGGCGATCAACGGAGCGGTGGAGAAGCCCATCTCATCGGCGCCCAGCAGCGCGGCGATCAGCACGTCGCGGCCGGTCTTCAGCTGGCCGTCGGTCTGCACCACGATCCGCGAGCGCAGCTCGTTGAGCAGCAGCGTCTGCTGGGTCTCGGCGAGGCCGATCTCCCACGGCACGCCCGCCGCCTGGATCGAGGAGAGCGGCGAGGCGCCGGTGCCGCCGTCGTGGCCGGCGATCAGCACGCGGTCGGCGTTGGCCTTGGAGACGCCCGCCGCCACCGTGCCGACCCCGACCTCGGAGACGAGCTTCACCGACACCTGCGCCTGCGGGTTGGCGCAGCGCAGGTCGTAGATCAGCTGCTTGAGGTCCTCGATCGAGTAGATGTCGTGGTGGGGGGGCGGTGAGATCAGGCCAACGCCGGGGGTGGTGTGGCGGATCGAGCCGATGTACTTGTCCACCTTGTGGCCCGGCAGCTGGCCGCCCTCGCCCGGCTTGGCGCCCTGCGCCATCTTGATCTGCAGCTCGTCCGCGTTGACGAGGTAGTGGATCGTCACCCCGAAGCGCCCCGAGGCGACCTGCTTGATCGCCGAGCGGCGCCGGTCGCCGTTGGGGTCGGGCAGGAAGCGCACCGGGTCCTCGCCGCCCTCGCCGGTGTTGGAGCGCCCGCCGAGGCGGTTCATCGCGATCGCGAGCGTCTCGTGCGCCTCACGTGAGATCGAGCCGAGGGACATCGCGCCGGTGCAGAAGCGGCGCACGATCTCCTTCGCGGGCTCGACCTCCTCCAGCGCGATCGGCTCACGGCCGGCCCTCCCCAGCTCCAGCAGCCCGCGCAGCGTCGCCCGCCGCGCGGCGTCCTCGTTGACCGCCCGCGCGTACTCGCGGTACCTGGCGTAGGCAGAGCTCTCGCGCACCGACGCGTGCGCCTGCTCGTCCCCGGCGAGCGCGGCGCCCACCTGGGCGTCGTCGGTGGCGCGCACGGCGTGCTGGACGAGCGCGATCGTCTCGGGGTTCCAGATGTGGCGCTCCCCGTCGCGCCGCCACGCGTACACCCCGCCCACCGGGAGCATGTCGTCGTGCGGTGCCGGATAGGCGCGCGCGTGGCGCTCCAGCGCCTCCTGCGCGAGCTCGGGCAGGCCGACGCCGCCGATCCGCGAGGCGGTGCCGGTGAAGTGGCGGTCGATCAGCTCGCGCGAGAGGCCGACGGCCTCGAAGATCTGCGCGCTGCGGTAGGACTGGATCGTGGAGATGCCCATCTTGGAGATCGTCTTCAAGAGCCCTTTGCCGATCGCCTTGACGACGTTCTGCGAGGCCTCCTCGGAGGTGAGCGTGCGTCGCGGCCGAGCCGTTCGCCGGGCGCTCGATCAGCCCCCGGTAGGCAGAGCTCGTCGAGCGTCTCCAGCATCAGGTAGGGGTTGACCGCGCTCACCCCGTACCCGATCAGCGTGGCGAAGTGGTGCACCTCGCGGGGCTCGCCCGACTCCAGCACGATCCCGGCGCGCAGGCGGGTGCCTTCGCGCACGAGGTGGTGGTGCACCGTGGAGACCGCCAGCAGCGAGGGGATCGGCGCGCGCAGCGGCCCCAGCGAGCGGTCGGAGAGGATCAGGATGTTGACGCCCTCGCGCGATCGCCTCCTGCGAGTGCGCGCAGAGGCGCTCGAGCGCCCGCTCCATGCCCGCGGCACCCTCGGCGCTCGGCCAGGTGATGTCGAGGGTGCGCGCGGAGAACTCGTCGTGGGCGACGTGGCGCAATGTCTCGAGCTCGCGGTTGAGCAGGATCGGTTGGCGCAGGATCAGCTTGTGGGCGTGCTCGGGCGTCTCGTCGAACAGGTTGCGCTCGGTGCCGAGCGCGGTCGCGAGGCTCATCACGATCTCCTCGCGGATCGGGTCGATCGGCGGGTTGGTGACCTGCGCGAAGAGCTGCTTGAAGTAGGAGAACAGCGGCGGCGCCTGGTCGGAGAGCACCGCGAGCGCGAGGTCGTTGCCCATCGAGCCCACCGGCTCGGCGCCGTCGCGCGCCATCGGCGTGAGCAGCACGCGCAGGTCCTCCTGGGTGTAGCCGAAGGCGCGCTGGCGGGCGTGCAGCGGCTGGTCGGAGATCGTCACCGCCTCCGACGGGGGGAGGTCGTCGAAGTGCACCGAGTTGCGCACGTACCACTCGCCGTACGGCCGGCGCGTGGAGATCTCCCGCTTGACCTCGCCATCCTCGACGATGCAGCCCCGCTCGAGGTCCACGAGGAACAGCTTGCCGGGCTGCAGGCGCCCGAGGCGCCTGACGCGCTCTGGCGGGATGTCGAGCAAGCCGATCTCCGAGCCCAGCACGACGAGACCGTCGACCGTCTCCACCCAGCGCCCCGGCCGCAGGCCGTTGCGGTCGAGTGTCGCGCCGATCACGCGCCCGTCGGTGAACGCCACCGACGCCGGCCCGTCCCACGGCTCCATCAGACAAGCGTGGAAGGCGTAGAAGCCCTTCAGCTCCTGCGGCAGATCCTCGCGTTCGCGGTAGGCCTCCGGGATCATCATCATCACCGCGTGCGGCAGCGAGCGGCCAGCCAGCATCAGCAGCTCCAGCACGCGGTCGAAGGTCGCGGAGTCCGAGTCGCCGGACTTGGCGACGGGCAGGATCTTGTGGAGGTCCTCCCCGAACAGCTCGCTCTGCAGCTCCGACTCGCGGGCGCGCATCCAGTTGACGTTGCCCATCACCGTGTTGATCTCCCCGTTGTGGCAGATCACGCGGTAGGGGTGCGCGAGCTCCCAGCTCGGGAAGGTGTTGGTCGAGAAGCGCGAGTGCACCAGCGCCATCGCGCTCTTGGCGCGCGGGTCGCGCAGGTCGGGGTAGAAGCCGGCGAGCTGGTTGGAGATCAACATGCCCTTGTAGTTGATCGTGCGCGAGGAGCTCGAGGTCACGTACAGGCCGTCCGCGTCGGCGGAGAGCGCGCAGACGCGGCGGATCACGTAGAGCTTGCGCTCGAAGGCGTCCTGGTCGAAGGGCTGACCGCGATCCACGGTCTGCCGATCGGCGCGCCCCTCGCCAGCGGTCGACCCGGCCCCAGCGCGTGGCTCCTCGGACCCTTCCGTGGGTGCCGGCGCGGGCGGCGGGACGACGGGCAGCTCTCCCGCCCCCACGAACAGCTGCCAGATCGCGGGGCGGCAGGCGCCCGCGGTGCGTCCCGTGCAGGCGGCGTCCACCGGCACCTCGCGCCAGCCGAGCACCCGCTGACCCTCGGCGCGGACGGTGCGCTCGAGCAGCTCGCGCAGGCGCGCACACTCGCCGTCCTCGAGCGGAAGGAAGCACATCAGCACCCCGTAGCGGCCGGGCGGTGGCAGCTCGAAGTCCACGACCGCGCGCAGCAGCTCGTCGGGCATCTGCATGAGGATCCCCGCGCCGTCGCCCGTCGTGGGGTCGGCGCCGGAGGCACCGCGGTGCTCGAGGTTCTCCAGCGCCTGGATCGCCTGCGCGATCACCTCGTGGGAGGGCACGTTGTCCAGGCGCGCCACCATGCCCACGCCGCACGCGTCGTGCTCGAAGCGGGGGTCGTAGAGGCCGACGGCCTTGGGCGGCTGTCTGATGGGCGTAGTCATGGCAGTGCTCCTGGGAGGGCCGTGCCTCCCGCACGGACGGGTCTGCCCGTGCAGGCGGTGAGGGCACCTGAGGCGGAGGCTGAAGCGTAGCAGTGGATTGGGGGCGTGAGTCGGGCCTCGAAAATGGTCGTAGCGTCCAGCCGCCCACGCGTCCGCCCGGCGGCTCGCGTATCCTCACCAGCGACAGCGTCCATCGGTGACTTCCGGCTCAGCGCAGAGTCGTAGCGGACAAGTGCTCGATGTGTGAAAACCGCGCCAGCAGGGCACCATCACCCAAGACAGGATCCGCGCCGCACCACATATGGGAGACGCACACACATGACGACCCCGGATATGCAGACTCGCCCTTCCGGCACGTGCGGAGAACATCGCGATCGTGCGCCACGCCTTCGGGGCGCTGGGGGATGCCTACGCGTTGGACGCCCAGACCCTCTCGGACATCCGCCTGGCGGTGACGGAGGCGTGCACGAACGTCGTCGTCCACGCCTACCCGGACGGCGGGGAGGGGCCGATGGAGGTGTTCGCCACGCTGCTGGGCGACGAGCTGACGGTGGTGGTGCAGCGACGAAGGCATGCGGCATCGGCCCGCGTCCGGACAGCCCCGGCCTGGGCCTCGGCCTGCCGCTGATCGCCTCACTCACCGAGAGCGTGCAGCTGGGCCGCGACGCTGAGGAGCGCACCGAGGTGCGGATGACGTTCTCCCTGATCGGCGACCCCCACCAGTACGATGGCCCATCGTCCGAGGCGCTCCTCGACGCTGCCGACACCCCGGGTGCCCGGTGAGCGAGGAGCTGTACAGCCCCGATCAGGAGGGCATGCAGTTGGACCACGAAGAGCTCGCGTACGAGAGCTCGGCGTCGCTGCGCCTGGCCAAGGGCCCGCTGGTGGGCCCGGTGTTGTGCAGGGTGGTGTCGATGGTGCTCGCGCGGGCCAACTGCCCGATGGATCGCATGGATGACGCGATGCTGATCTGCGACGCGCTCAGCGCCCACGTCCCCACCCACACCGCCGACGGCCATCTCGCTTTCGCCGTGAGCGCTCGCGGAGGGCAGTTCGAGCTGCGCGTCGGGCGAGCTTGCCGAGCAGGCCGCGAGCAAGCTGGTGAAGGATGCGGTGTTGCCCGGGGTGGGCAGCGTGTTGGAGCGTATGACCGACGAGCTGCGGATCGAGCCCGCCGCCGAACGGCGCCGGCGAGGAGCTGGTTCTGGGGCTGCTTTTCTAGCTCTTGCTGCGCTGCGGCTGCTTGGTGGCGCGCGGGGGCTGTTTCGTCTTGCGTTTCGCCGGGGCCTTGGCGCGTTTGTCGGGAGGTGCGCCGTTCACGTCAAGCACCTCCTCTTCCCGCGCGCGGCGGGCGCGCACCTGTTCGATGCTGGCCTCCAGCGCGCTCATCAGATCGGGTGCTTCCAGCGGCTGATCGCGCGAGGGCGGTTCGAGCACCACTTGCTCGCCGCTGGCCTTGCGATCGATCAGGTCGAGCAGCGCCTCGCGGTAGGTGTCGCGGTAGTTGGCCGCCTCGAAGGGCTTGGCGATCGAGTCGACCAGCCGATGGGCGATCTCGAGCTCGTTGTCGCTGAGCTCGACCTTGTCTTCGTGCAGCTCGTGCAGTTCGGAGGTGGGCACCACTTCGTCGCCGAAGTTCATCGTGGTCATCACGAGGGCGTCACCGCGCGGGTGGATCGCCACCAGCTGCTGGCGCGAGCGCAGCACGACGCGCCCGATCGCGACCTTGTCGGTGTCGCGCATCGCCTGCAGCAGCAGCCCGTAGGAGCGGGCGCCGCCGCGATTGGGCACGAGGTAGTAGGGGCGATCGAAGAAGATCGGGTCGATTTCCTCCATCTGCACGAAATCCTCGATCTCGATCGTGCGCGTGAACGCCGGTTCGAGCGCGGCGAGCTCCTCGGCCTCGATCACCACGTGGCGGCCCGGGGCGATCTCGTAGCCTTTGACGACCTCGCTGAAGGGGACCTCCTCGTCCTCGGCGGCGCAGAAGCGCTTTTGGACGATGCGCGCGTGATCGGTGGCGTGCAGCTGGTGGAAGCGCACGCTGCGCTCGCTCACGGCGGTGTAGAGCTTGACCGGCACGCTCACCAAGCCGAAGGTGAGTGTCCCTTTCCACATCGAACGGGCCATCCCCACAGTGTGCCCGTTATGCGATCGATGTCAAGCGGTGTCAGCGATCCTGCGTCCAGAAGGTCTTCCAACGTCCAGTGCGTCTTTCAAAATAGACGGTGCGACTGTGGCGATCCAGCGCCGCGCCCAGGGGAGCATCCGGGCGTGCCGGTCTTTTGAACGCCGCACTACTCGCCACCGGCCCCGGCGCGCATACGCACGAGCGCTTGGCGGATGAGGCGGGAGACCTGCATCTGCGAGACGCCGATCCGTTCGCCGATCTCGGCTTGCGTGAGATCCTCCGCGAAGCGCAGCTGCAACACGAGGCGCTCGCGGGGGGTGATGCGCGCCAGCAGCGGCTCGAGGATGGCGTGCTCCTCCGCGCGGCGGAAGCCGCCATCCTCTACGCCGAGCGTGTCGGCGACGCTCTCCCCCGCCTCCTCCCCCCCGACCGCGGCGCGCGGCGCGTCGAGCGAGGCAGCGCGATAGGCGGCGGCGGCCTCCAGCGCGTCGAGCACCTGCTCCTCTGAGGCCTCCACCGCACGGGCGATCTCGCTCACCGACGGCGAGCGGCGCTGGCCCACCGAGAGGCGCGTGACCGCGCGATCGACGCGCAGCGCGAGCTCCTGCAGGTCGCGGGGGACGCGCACCGACCAGGTGCGGTCGCGGAAGTGACGCTTGAGCTCCCCGAGGATGGTGGGGACGGCATAGCTGGAGAAAACCACCTCGCGTTCCACGTCGAAGCGGTCGATCGCCTTGATCAGGCCCAGCGAGGCCACCTGCACGAGATCGTCCAGCGGCTCCTCCCCATGCTGGTAGCGGCGCGCGAGACGGCGCACGAGCGGGAGATAGCGTTCGATCAGCTGCTCGCGGGCGTGCCCATCGCCATGCTGGCGCGCACGCGCGAACAGCTCGGCATCGGAGGCGTGGACGCGCGTACCCTCGGTGGTTACGGGCGGGCCGGGCGAGCCAGCCGCCCCTCCCCGACCGCTCACAGAGGGTGTCGGCCTCATGACACGAGCATAGCCACGCACAGGGATCATTCGTGCAGCAGCACGCTTCCAACGGTGGCCGGGCTGTTCAGCCAGCAACGAGCCACCACACCGTCCCCTCCAGTGGCGGGGAGGTCGGCCACGGGGCGCTCCAGCGTGCCAGCGAGCGCCGTCACCCCGGGCACCAACGCCGGTGCCAGCCAGTTGATTGGCGCACCGCCCGACCAGCGCGCGAAATTGCACGACCCGCTCAGCAGCAAGCGCTCGCGGGCGCGCGTCATTGCGACGTAGAAGATTCGCTCCTCCTCGGCCGCCTCGGCTCGGCGGCGCTCCTCGCTCAACTCCTCGTAGCGCAGGCAAGGCACCGCCGTGGACCCGTCGAGGCGCGCCAAGCGCAGGCCGACGCGCTCGCCATCCACCAGCAGATCGGGCGGCGCGCCGTTGCCGACGCGACCGAGATCGGCAAGGCACACCACCGGGAACTCCAGGCCCTTGGCGGCGTGGATCGTCATCAGGCGCACCGCGTCGGGCTCGGAGCCCGTGGGGGCGTGGGGCTCGGAGCTCTCGGCGTGCGCGCGGCGCTGCGCCACGTGATCGAGAAAGCCCCGCAGGTCACGTCCCTCCGCGGCCTCGAAGCGGCGCGCGAGGCGCAGCAGCTTGTGGATGTTCGCCAGCCGTCGTTCGCCCCAGGGGAGCGAGAGCACGTGCGACTCGTAGCCGCTGCGGGCGAGCACGCGCAGCAACAGCTCGGCGGGGCTGAGCATTGGCGCCGTGCTGCGCTCGGCGGCGAAGTGCTCGGCGAAGCCCTCCAGGCGTTCGCGATCGGCGGCAGAGAGGTGCTGGTAGAGCATTTCCTCGGCGCCCACCTCTCCCATGCCGGAACCCTCCACAACCCCGGCGCGGCCCGCCGCTCCTGCGAGCGTCGCCCACGCCCCCACCCCTTCCGCGCGAGCCTGCAGCGCCACCGAAGCGAGGCCGTCGCTGGAAATCCCCACCAGCGGGGAGGCGAGCACGGAGTAGAGCGCGAGCTCATCCCGGGGGTTGGCGAGCGCGCGCAGCCACGCCAACAGATCGCCGACCTGCTGGTGGCCCCAGAAGCTGCCGACGGCCGCGAGCGTACGCAGGCCGCGCTCCTCCAGCGCCCGCTCGTACACCGGCAGATCGGTGGCGGCGCGCAGCAGCACCGCCACATCTCCGGCCACCGCCTGCCCGCCGGCGACGAGCTCGGCAACGCGCTGGGCCAGCAGGCGCGCTTCGGCGTGCCGCCAGAGGGTCGCCGGCGGCAATGTCCCGGCGATGCGCTGGGCGTGAGGCGACTCCGCCCAGCCGTTCTTGTCGGTGAGCAGCAGCTCGATCACGGGCGTATCCGCCTCAGCTGTGATCCCTCGGCTGCGTGTGCTGTCCGCCGGGCAGCGGTCAGCCGCCCGGCCATCGGCCACCGTCGCCGGCCCACCCTCCCCGTGCGCCTCGCGGGCCACGATCGACGCATCCCCCTCGCGGGCCGCGATCAACGGCGTGTAGGCCTCCCCGAAGCGCTCGCCGAAGACGCCGTTGATCGCAGAGATCAGCGGGGGGCGGCTGCGGAAGTTGTGGGCCAGCGTGATCGCGGCCCCTTCGGCGTGCAGCTGGCGGCGGCGCTCGCGGAAGATCTCGACCTCGGCGTGGCGGAAGCCGTAGATCGATTGCAGCTCGTCGCCGACCGTGAAGAGGTTGTCGCGCTCCAGCAGCTCCAGCAGCGCGAGCTGGCGGCGGTTGGTGTCCTGGAACTCGTCCACCATCAACAGCTCGATGCGCTCCGACCACTCCGCGGCGCACCCCCTCGTGGTGCTCCAGCAGATCGCGCGCGCGCAGCTCGAGGTCGTCGAAGTCGAGCGCCGCGCGCGCTTGCTTGAGCGCCGCGTAGCTGTCGCCCGAACTGTCACCAGCAGCTCCCCCAGCAGCGCACATGCGTGAAGCGCCTCCAGCTCCAGCGGGGCCTCGGCCACCGGGTCCTCGACCAGCGGGTCCCGCTGGGGCAGCAACTCGACATCGAACAGCGAGGGCTGCACCTGCGGTGGAGCAGGCCCCGAGAGCTCCGACGCCAGCGAGTCGGGCAGCGCCGGCCGGCTCACACCACGGCTGCGCTGCTCTGCGTATACGCCCAGGACCATCCGCTGCACACGGTCGGCGCCATAGGCGGCGAGCAGCTCGACCGCCTCCTGACGGCGCTCGCTGACCGGGAGCACGCCGAGCGCGCGGCGAAAGGCGAGCGCTCGCAACCGCCCCGCGCCGGTCTCGTCGAGGATCGCGAACTCGGGGTCGAGTCCCGCGGTGAGAGCGTGAACGCGCAGTAGCCGTGCACAGAAGCCGTGGAAGGTGCCGATCGGGGCGCCCTCGGTGTCGCGCGCTGCCTCGCGCTCGCCCAGCTCCAGCAGACGCGCGCGCACCCGCTCGCGCAGCTCCGCGGCAGCGCGCTCGGTAAAGGTGATCGCCAGGATCCGCCCCGGGGCGATGCCGTCCTCGCGCACCGCCCGCACGAAACGCTCGACCAGCACCGAGGTCTTCCCGCTGCCCGCGCCCGCGGCCAGCAGCAGCGGACCGCGGCGGCGCGTCGCCGCCTGCTCCTGCTCGGCCGTGAAAGTCGGGGCCGCGGGGATCTCGATGCTCACGGCTCTCGTCGCGATGGGTGGCGGATCCGCCACGATAGTGGGGGATCTGGAGTGGCAGGGACGTGATCCCTCAACGGTCGCACCGGCAGATCGACGGGTACATGCAACCGCTGCCACCGAACCCGCAGGTGGTGGGCCGCGACTCCAATGCCCCTGCGCGCGCCTGGGCGGCGGCGGCGCGGGCCACCGCGACGATTTCCTCCATCAGCTCCCGCACCTCCGGCGCTGGGCGGGCGTCGCCCCGCACGCACTCCAGCGCCACGCCCTCTTCGACGGCAAGCACCCCGCGGGCGCGCAGGTCGCGGCCGGAGAGCGGCTGGTAGAAGCCGCCCGCCACGTGCGCGCCCAGCAGCTGCTCCACGGCGCGCATGTAGAGGGCGATCTGGAAGTTGCGCTCGCCGAGCCAGCGGTCGGGCGGAGCGGGGGAGCTGCTCTTGTAGTCGTACACCACGGCCTCTCCCCCCGGCGCGATGTCAACGCGGTCGATGAAGCCTCGCACCAGCACGCCCTCGCCGAGGTCCATCGCGGGCAGCCCCTCCGGCTGTTCGGGGAAGCCGAAGGACAGCTCCAGATAGGTCGGCTCCAGCTGGCTGGGAGCATCTTGCCGCACCAGATCGAGCTGGCCCGTATCCGCGCAATCGCCGCACTCCGCGGCGTGCGCCAGATAGCGCTCCAGGTCGGCCTCCAGGCGGCGACGGATCCCCGGTACGCGCTCGGGGACGGTGGAGAGTGGGCGCTCACGCTCGTGCTCGGTCAGCGCTGCCTGCAACAGCTCCCGCGCGCGGGGCAGCCGCTCGGTGGTGAGACGCGCCGAGCCCCTCTCTTCCCGCAGGCGCTCAAGCGTCTGACGCAGCGCCGCGTGGGCGAGACCTCCGCGTGCGAGCGGCTCGGCCTCGGGCTCGAGGTCGCGCGCGCCCAGCATCCGCTCGACGAACCACTGCACCGGGCAACCCGCCCACGACTGCAAGCCAGACGCCGACCACGGCCGCTGTTCGCCCAGATCGGCCAGCACGCGCAGATCACGGAGGGGTCCGATCCCCTCCTCCGGCCGAGCGTCGAGCTCGGTGGGGGCACACGAAGAGACCTCGCCGAGCGCCCGCCGGGCACGCGTCTCGCGGAGATCTCCCGCGAAGAGATCGCAGATGTCGTCCACGAACAGCGAACGGGCCGCCGGCAGGCCATCGTCGTCGGCTGTGTGCCAGCTCAGCACCAGCAGCTCGCGCGGGCGCGAGATGGCCGCGTACAGCAGGTAGCGCTCCGCCGCCAGTGCATCTCGTGGACGCCCCAAGCGCAACCCCGAGGCTTCCGCCAGCCCGCGTCGCTCCTCCTCGGAGAGGTAGGGCTCGGGCCGCGCGGGGGCCGGGAAGACGCCCTCCTGCAGGCCGCACAGGAACAGGGCGCGCACCCGGCGCGCGCGCAGCGCGAGCGGATCGAGCACCGCCACCGCGTCCGGGATCCCGGAGGGCTCCTCCCCCACGACTACCTCCAGCCCCCGCAGCAGCGCGATCAGCTCGTGCGGGTCAGGCGCCAGACGGGGTGCTGAGTGCGCGAGCTCGAGCAGTTCCTCGAGGGCCTCCTGTCCGACCGACAGCGCGCGCGCCTCGGTGGGCATCTGCGGGGCGTAACCCAGGCGTCCGAGCTCCGTGGCAGTGCGCTCGATCAGCGCCGCGGGGCTGCGCTCGGCCGCTTCTTGCAGCTCCTTGAGCGTCTCTAGCGGCTGGTGCTCGGCTTCCCACAGCGCGCGCACCCGTGACGCGCTGGCCGAAACGGGGATTCGGTCCAAAGGCCCGTGTCTCCCGGCTTCGGTCACCCCGGCGCGCCGCGCCCGCCACTCCAGCTCGTCCACGAGCTCGGAGTCGCCGCGCAGCACCCCCGGGGCGCGTAGCCACGCCAGCAGATCCCCGAGGCCGCCGCCGTCGTCGTCGGCCTCGGGGAAGGTCGCTTTCAGCAGGCCCAACAGCGCACGGCCGGTGGCGGTGCGCCCGAAGGAAAGCCGCCGCCGCAGCGCGAAAGGGATGTGGCGGGCGCGGAAGAGCTCCTCGAGCAGCTCCGCGATCGTCTCGGGCGAGCGGTGGGCAACGGCGATCTCACCAGGCTGCACCCCGCGCTCCAGGAGCCCACGGATCTCCTCTGCCACCAGCTCCAGCTCGGCTCGTTCCCCGCCGCCCTCCAGCAGCCGCAGCGCCGCTCCAGCAGGCACGGGCGCGGGGACGTCGGGCTCGAAGATGTGGCGCTCCAGGTGGTGCAGCGCCGCTGCGGCGCCGGGCGCGACCGAAGCCGGGAGACACTCGCCTCCGGCTCGCATCCCCGTTTCGGCCAGCACGACCCGGGGCGGCAGGGGGAGATGCTCGGCCGCGAGCGGCAGCAGACGCTGGAAGGTGTCGCCGCGGCTGGCGAACGCTGCGCGTCCGGGCTCGTAGGTGAGCGCGACCATCACGGGCGCGCCCACCACGATGCCAAGCGTCTCGATCGTGTCCAGCTGTAGCTGTGTGAAGTCGTCGAAGCCGTACAGCAGGACCGGCGTGGAGCCCCACATGGCTGGGGTGCGGCGCAGCGTGTCGAGTCCGCGGGTCGCCTGCCGCTCGGGGCTGACCCGCGCGGGTCGTAGCCTCTCCAGGCCACGGCGGTACCCCTCGAACAGCTCCGCCAGCCGGCGTGCGTGGGGGGCGCGCCCGGGGTCCGCCGCCGCCCATACGTCGAGCGCCTCGCGCAGGCGCGCGGGCGTGACCCGCTCCACCTCCAGCTCCCCCATCAACGCCGCGAGGGAGCGCACCACCCCCGCGGTGGGAGGCGCTTGTGGGGTCGTGCGCTTGCCGGCGCCAGGACGCCCGCCGGTACCGGGACGCCCTTCGCCGGCATCGCGCAGCACCGCGGCGATCGCCCGTTCGCGTGCCAACCGGCCGAGGGGGGGCTCGGCGGAGCCGGCGCGGCGAAGCGTCTCGGCGAGCAGGCCTTCAAAGCGCACCACGCGGACTCGCGGCCCCAGAGTGGCCTCCACCCCAGCCCTTGCGCCAACCCGCCCCGCGACCCCCTCGGATGTGAGCTCGCGCGCGCCCAGCTCCAGCCGGTAACGCTCCACGTCGGCGTGGGTGGGCACGACCAGCAGCGGTCGCTCTCCACGCGCGCGGTGGGCACCGAGCGCGTCCATCACCACTCCGGCCTTCCCGGCGTTGGCGGGTCCGGTGATCAGCGTGATCGGCATGGCCGCCTATGGTGGCGCACCCGCCCGACACCACAGGCCATCGACCACCACACCGGGCGGGAACACAGTGTTCTTCCTTTTACGCCCCAACCAATTTTGGCGTGACCGGCGGACAACTGATTTTTGGTTAAGGCCTCAAAAAAGATTGATAGTTTTTTCAGCCGCCGACAGTCCGCTGATGTACTTCAGCGGCCCATGGGTGTGTCGGCTGGCGATCGACTTCAGCGGCCCACGCGTGCCGGCGGGCGATCGACTTCAGCGGCCCATGGGTGTGTCGGCTGGCGATCGACTTCAGCGGCCCACGCGTGCCGGCGGGCGATCGACTTCAGCGGCCCATGGGTGTGTCGGCTGGCGATCGACTTCAGCGGCCCACGCGTGCCGGCGGGCGATCGACTTCAGCGGCCCATGGGTGTGTCGGCTGGCGATCGACTTCAGCGGCCCACGCGTGCCGGCGGGCGATCGACTTCAGCGGCCCATGGGTGTGTCGGCTGGCGATCGACTTCAGCGGCCCACGCGTGCCGGCGGGCGATCGATCAGCTCTCGGCTACCGCAGCAACCGCCTCCGCCTCGGCCTCGGCCGCCACCTGCTCCGCCGCCACCTGCCCGGCCACCGCCTGCCCGGCCACCTCCGCGCCCGGCTCGGCGGCCTCCTCCGCGACCGTCTCGTGGTCGGGCGGCTTGGCCCCGGCCTTCGCCCAGGCCTCGTTGAACTCCACGCGCCATTTGCCGTCGGTCGTCTGCTGGAGCGCAAGATGGGAGCGGAAAGAGCGCCCGGAGCGTCCCTTGAAGCCGCTGACGGGACGGGCGGTGTAGCCGGTGCGGATCAGCTCGCGGGCGACCGCAAGCGGCAGGGTCTTGCCCGCTTTGGACTTCCAGATCACGAAGCCGCAGCCGGGATCGTTGCGCGTCCAGCAGGAGTAGCCCTTGCGGTTTTCGACGATCGAGTGCCCGCAGATCGGGCAAGGCCCGAGGTTGGCTTTGGGGATGCGGACATCTTTGAGTGCGTGGTCGAGCATTTTCACGGTCTCCCCGGCGAAGCCGGCGATGTCCTTCATGAAGTGCTCGCGCGAGTCCTCGCCCCGCTCGATCGCATCGAGACGGTGCTCCCACTGGCCCGTCAGTTCGGGCGAGGTGAGGGGGTGGCGGCCGAGCAGGCGCACGACGTTGAGGCCCTTCTCGGTGGCTACCAGCGAGCGTCCGTCGCGCTCGATGTAGCCGACGGTGATCAGCCGCTCGATAATTGCCGCGCGCGTGGCGGGGGTACCGATCCCGGACTCCTTCATCGCCTCGCGCAGCTCGTCGTCGTCGACCAGCTTGCCGGCGGTCTCCATCGCCCCGAGCAGCGAGGCATCGGAGTAGCGGCGCGGGGGCTTGGTCTCCTTGGCGAGGCTCTTGATCTCGCGCGTCTGCACGTGCTCGCCCTCGATCAGGCGCGGGAGCATCTGGTCGGTGCCCTCGTCTTCGTCGCCAGAACGCTGCTCGCCACCGACCACGCCCTGCCCGTAGACGCCGCGCCAGCCGGGCACGATCAACAGCTTGCCGCGGGTACGGAACACGTACTTGCCGGCGCGCTCGCCACCGGGGGCGGGGATCGTCGTCTCCACGCGGGTGTTCTCGAACACCGCCTCCGGATGGAAGACCGCAAGGAAGCGGCGCACCGCGAGGTCGTACACACGGCGGTCGTCGTCGGACATGCGATCCACTTTGTGCTCGGTGCGAGTGGGGATGATCGCGTGGTGGTCGGTCACCTTGGCGTCGTTGACCACACGCCCCAGCGGCAGCACGTCGAGCGAAACCACGTAGGCCGCGCCAGCGGCGTAATCCTTGTTGGCGCCAACCAGTTCCGCGGTTGGCTTGATCTCGGGGATCATGTCTTTGGTCAGATAGCGCGAGTTGGTGCGCGGGTAGGTGAGCGCCTTGTGCTCCTCGTACAGCCGCTGGGCGGCGCCGAGCGTACGCCGCGCGGAAAAGCCGAAGCGGGTGTTGGCATCACGCTGCAGCGAAGTGAGGTCGTACAGCATCGGCGCCCGCTCGCGCTGTTCTTTGACGTCGATCTTGGTGATCGTCGCCTGCTTGCCCTCGCACGCCTCGACGATCGCGATCGCTTCCTCCTCGGTTGCCAGCCGCGGTTTGGCGCCGGCATGGAAGCGGCCGGTATACACGCGCTCGCCGTTGAGGCCAGCCTCGCCGTCCTGGCCAGACCCGACGTCCTCAACCCCCCCCTCCTCCTCCTCCTCCTTATCCCCTTCCCCATCCAGGGGAGGGGCGGCGAAGATCGCGTCGACCAGCCAGTAGGGCTCGGGCACGAACGCTTTGATCTCCTCCTCGCGGCGGGTGACGATCGCCAGCGTCGGCGTCTGCACGCGCCCCAGCGAGACGGCCCCGTCGAAGGAGGTGCGCAGGCGGATCGTGGCCGCGCGGGTGGCGTTCATGCCGACGATCCAGTCGGACTCCGAGCGCGAGCGGGCGGCCTGCTCGAGCAGCGCCACCTCCGAGGCGGGGCGCAGCGAGGCGAACGCCGTTTTCATCGCCGAGTTGGTCATCGAGTTCAGCCACAGCCGCCGCACCGGCAGCGTCGAGCCGGCCTTCTCGTAGATGTAGGCGAAGATCAGCTCGCCCTCGCGGCCGGCGTCGCAGGCGTTGATCACCTCGCCGACGTCATCGCGCGAGAGCTGGCGGGTGACGACCGACATCTGCTTTTTGGAGCGCTCGTCGCGCACGACCAGCTTGAAGCGCTCGGGCACGATCGGCAGGTCCTCGATCCGCCAGCGCTTGTATTTGGCGTCGTATTCGTCGGGTTCGGCGAGCTGCACGAGGTGGCCCACCGCCCACGTCACGATGTACTCCTCGGCCTCCAGCCAGCCCTCCTCCTTCTTGAAGGTGCCGGGCAGCACGCGCGCGAGGTCGCGCCCGACGGAGGGCTTCTCGGCGATCACGAGGGTCTTCGGCATGGTGGCTCAGAGTAGCGGGTGGATCAATCTGGGTCGCAAGGCCCCGTGCCGACCGGCGCGCCGGCGTGTTCGAGCTCGTGCGCCACTGTGGCGTTGGCGACGCCGTACCCACCGGACGGCCCGCCCCCAGTGGTGCCCGCGAAGACCGTGGTGAGCACCGTCCCCTGATCGTCCACCACCGGCCCCCCGGAGTTGCCGGGGCGCACCAGCCCGCGTAGCGGCGTGAGCAGCCGCGACACCGACCCCTGGCCGTAGGCGTTCTGCGTGAGCACCTGCTCGGTCGCCCCGATGCGCCCCGCCTGCACGTCGAACGGCCCATTTTCGGGATACCCGAGGATCGCCCCGGGGGTGCCGGAGGCGGGGTTGGGTGCGAGGCTCAGCGTGGGCAGGTCGAGGCCGGGCACGCGCAGCACCGCGAGGTCATAGGTTGGATCGAACGCGATCGCCTGCGCCGGCAGCCCGGGCGGGCGGCCTTCCACCTCGACCGTGGTGTCGCTCTCGCCCGCCACCACGTGCGCGTTGGTTAGCGACCTCTTCGGGCTGCGCCACCCACCCCGAGCCCTCGATCGCCAGACCCGCAGGCGGTGCCCAGCACGCGCACTACGCTGCGCGAAGCAGCCAGCACCGACGGGGTCGTGGGCGACCTGCGGCGGGGGGGCGGCGAGCGCCGGCAGCGGGCCGGGCAGCGAGGGGATCGGGTCGAGGCGGGAGAGCGCGTTGAGGATCGGCCCCGAGGGCGGCAGCAGCGAGTTGAGCTCGCCGAGGATCGCCGAGCGCTGGATGTCGGCGCGCAGCTGCGTGGCGGTGGGGATCTGGGCGGCGACGGCGGCGACGATCCACACCACCCCGAGGCCCATCGCGGCGGACAGCAGCCGCGCCCAGCACCCGGTCGAGCAGGCCGACCCCGGGCACCAGCATGGTGGTGCGGCGCAGCCGCCAGCCCACCCCCTCCAAGCCAGTGGCGAGGATCGCCCCGGCCAGCAGCGCTCCCACCAGCCCGAAGGCTGGCGCGTAGGGCGAGGCCGACCCCTGGGGCAGCAGCAGCGGGCCGACGCGGGTGCCGATGAACGCTCCGAGCGCAAACCCCCCGAAGGACAGCACGCCCACGATGAAGCCCTGACGCAGGCCGAACAGGCCGAGGATCAGCGACGAACAGCAGGATCATCCAGTCGAGTGTCGTCACGCCTATGTTCTACCGTTCTGCGTCGTGGGAATCCGCACCGGAGACCGGCATTGACTGCCACGTCGGTCTCCAACCGCGGGCAGCGTGCCGGGGGTGGGCGGGTTCTGATCATCCTGGCGGCGGTGGCGTTCGTGGTGGGGGCGATCGTGGGAGCCGGGCACTCCTCCGCCTCGCCCGCACCGGAGGCGGCGGCGCGCTTCGCGGCCGCTTGGGCGAAGGGCGACTACGCGACGCATGTACAGCGAGCTCTCCCCCGCCTCGCGGCGCGACGGTGTCGCCGAGCGAATTCGCGCAGGTGTACAGAGAAGCGCTGATGACCTCCACCGCCGAGAGCGAGCGTGTAATGGGCTCGCCGCAAGGCGCGGCCGGCGGCGTGGAGGTGGTGGCGACGAAGGTGCACACGCGCCTGTTCGGCACCCTCTCCGAGCGCTTCCGCCTGCCGATCGTGCCGGGCCCACATGAAGGCGAAGCGTGCGTGCGGTGGTCGCGCTCACTCGCCTTCCCCGGCCTGCGCGAAGGAGAGCTGCTGAGCCGGCGCACGACGCTGCCCCCGCGCGCGGCGCTGCTGGCGCGCGAAGGCTCGGTGCTGGCGCAGGGACCCGCCACCGCCGCGGGGACGCGCTCCTCGCCGCTGGGTGCCGCCGCGAGCGCGATCGTGGGCGAAGTGGGGCCGATCCCCGCCGAGCCGCCTGCAGGCGCTTCAGGCGCGAAGGGGTGCCGCCCACCGCGATCGTGGGCGTGAGCGGGCTGGAGCTGGCGGCCGACGCGCGCCTGCGCGGCACCCCGGGGGGCGAACTGCTCGCGGTGCCCGCCGGGGCCGCCAGCGGCGGCCGGGTGCTGGCGCGCGCAAGCGCCCACGCGGGGAGCGCGGTGCGCACCACGATCTCCCCGGCGCTGCAAACCGCGGTGGTGACCGCGCTGGGCGGCCAGTATGGCGGGGTGATCGCGATGGAGCCGGCCAGCGGCCAGGTGCTGGGGGTGGCGGGGATCGGGTTGGACGCGCTGCAGCCGCCGGGGTCCACGTTCAAGATGATCACCGTGAGTGGGGTGCTGGAAGCGGGGATCGCACACCCGAGCAGCACCTTCCCCTACGCGACCGCGGCGAGGCTCGATGGGGTGCTGCTGCACAACGCCAACGGCGAGGAATGCGGGGGCACGCTGGTGGAGGCGTTCGCGGTGTCGTGCAACTCCGTGTTCTCCCCGCTGGGCGTGAAGCTAGGGGCAGCTCGGCTGGTGGCGATGGCGGAACGGTATGGCTTCAACCACCCGCCCGGGATCGAAGGCGCCGCCGAAAGCACGCTTCCCCACGCCAGCCAGATCGAAGGCGAACTTGCGGTCGGCTCGACCGCGATCGGCCAGGACCAGGTGCTGGCCAGTCCGTTGGAGATGGCGACCGTGGCGGCGACGATCGCCGACGGCGGGCGCCACCCCACCCCCAGCCTGACGCTCTCGCCCACCGGCAGCCCTCCCACGCGCGCGATCAGCGCCGCCACGGCCCGCACGGTGCGGGGCATGATGCTCGACGTGGTGCGCTTTGGCACCGGCACCGCGGCGGCGATCCCCGGGGTGGAAGTGGCCGGCAAGACCGGCACCGCCGAACTCGGCACCCCCACCACCTGCCCCGCCAGCTCCGAACAGAAGCCCACCGAAGGCGAAGAGCACTCGTCCTCCTCCGCCGAACACACCTCCGAATCGAGCAGCTGCGCGGCCGAACAGAACAGCCCGAAGAACACCGACGCGTGGTTTGCGGCGTTCGCCCCGGCGTTGCACCCCAAGATCGCCGTCGGGGTGCTGATGGTGCGCGACGGCGCGGGCGGTGAAAGCGCGGCGCCGGTCGCACGGCAGGTGATCGAGGCGGCGCTGCAGGCCGGCGGATGATGCTAAACGTCGAGTTCCGCGGAGGCTGTCTTCGTGGGATCCCGCGGGTCGGTGATCGTGAACGTGAACGGCCGGTTGTCCAGCGATTCGACTTTGATCTTGTACAGCAGTAGCTCGCCCTGCGTGGGCCCGTTGGCGGCGACCGTGTTGGGGGCAGGGATCTGGTTGTTGGCGGGCACGATCCCACCGCGGTAGGCAAACAGGTTGGAGGGGCCAAGGATGATCGGGCGGTATACGTTGCCCTGGGTGTCGGCGACCGTGAGGTCGGTGGCGGCGGGGTGGGGCACGGTGCTTTCGTTGTAGACCTGCATGAACACCCCAAACCACTCTTCGCCGGGGTTCAGCTTGCTCTGAGCGGGGGTCAGCCCGAGCAGGTAGGCGGAGTCTTCGGTGTTGTAAGGGTTGAGCTCGCGCGAGATCTGCACCTGGTAGACGAGCGGCCCGACGTTGAGGTAGGGCGCGTTCTTGCCGCCGCCGCCCGCGTAGGTGCCGGTCGTGACGCGCGTGTGCGATTCCCCGCAGGCCCCGAGCGCCAGCGCCGCCAGCACGGCGGACACTGCCAGCGCCCACATCAACAGCCCAGAGCGGCCACCCTCCCTCGCGGGGGCGATGGGCAGCGTGTTGCGCGGGAGTCGGTCCATGCGACGCGGCAGTTTACCCGCCGGCGACCGTGACGCGCTGACCGCGCCCCTCGCCGCTCTCGATGATCGAACGCAGCCGGCGCATCGCCTTCATGTTCTTGCGCCGCAACCACCCCCGCGCCCCGAAGGACTCCATCAGGCGGTCGGAGAGCGTGGAGGGTCGGGTCTCCAACGTGAAGCGCACGCGCGTGGTGTTGCCGGCGCCCGGCGCAAGCTCATATATGCCGAGCGTGCGGATCCTGTTGGTCTTGCCGCCGCGCCCCACCTCGACGATGCGATGCGGAGCCTCCACCTCGGCGAAGGTCACGTCGCCCCAGCTGAAGCGGCTGCCCGGCCCCGGGGCCGCTACGCGAAAGCGCGCCCCCGCCCCCTTGCCGACGGAGTTCTCGCGCGTCAGGCGCCAGTCGCGTAGGTAGTGGTCGGTGAACTCGGAGTGATTGGCGATGTCCTGTAGGTAGTCAAACACCCGCTCGCGAGGAGCGTCGATCGTGATCGAGACGGTAAGCGGATCCATCGCGCCCGGCAGTTTATAGGGCCACTCCGGAGGAAAGCTACGCCGCGCGGGCCTGAGGGCAAGCTGAGGCGGTCGATGGCCGCAGGCGTGGCTACGCCGCCCGAGCCTGAGGGCAAGCTAGGCGGTCGATGGCCGCAGGCGCGGCTACCCGGGCTACGCCGCGCGGGCCATCAGCCGCACGCAGTTGCCGTGCGGCGAGTGGCGCACCGTCTCGGTGGCCGCGGGATGCTCGCGCCGCAGCGGCCGGCAGAGCTCGCAGACGGCACCCCCGCTGCGCCCCTCGTAGAGGTGCACGCGCTCGCCCACCAGCGGGGTTCGTCCGCAGTCGGCACAGTGGTTGCGGTCAGATGTCAGCACGCCCACGCTGCGGCGCAGCAGAACCCGCTCGAACTGCTCGATGTCGGTCACGGTCGCGGAAGCCATGCACGTGATTTCGCCGCCTCACTGCGATCTCCTCCCGGCGCTGGCCGGCCCGTTTGGAGCCAGCCGCCGCAGGGTAGAAAGACCCCGCTACCCCAGGTCCCCCGCTCCCTCTCTGGCGACGTACGCCTCTGGGGCTCCCCACGAGTCTCCAGAAAATTACAAGCCTTTTAGACCCGACGGGAAAAGTGCGGTTATGATTCCCCAAGGGTCTGCCGGTAGAAGAGCGCCGGGACGTATCCCAATAGGAGAAGAGGAGCTGTGAGATGGTGGAGTCACTAACCTCGGGCACGATGGCGGGAGCGGGATCCTTTCGTTGTCAGCGCTGCGGATACGTGCTGACGCTGGCCGCCTCCGATGCATTGAGCGACTGCCCCGGCTGCGGAGGCGCCAGCTTCGTGCGCGCCTCGCTGTTCAGCGTCGGGCGCCTCGGCCACAGCGGCGCACCGGATCTCGCCGCCGGCCTCGTCGGCGCCCATTCCCCCGAGAGCCCGGGCGAGGACGAACTGGAGTGGGTGGCGCAGGCCAAGGAGCAGATCGAGCGCCCCGGGGAGTACCTCGCCTACGAGGAGGACGGCGAGAACATGGTGGTGGCACTGACCCAGGAGTGGACGCGAGTGGGGCGCAGCCTCGCCGCCGACGTCCGCTTCGACGACCCCACCGTCTCGCGCCGGCACGCGCTGCTGGTGCGCCAGCCCGATGGGGTGAGGGTGCTCGACGATCGCAGCCTCAACGGCGTGTTCGTCAACGGCGAGCGGATCGAATGGCGGATGCTCGAGGACGGCGATGAGATCGTCGTGGGACGCTACCGGCTGCACTTCCTCAGCGTGCCCGGAGAGCGGCCCGAGCGAGGGCCAGCCGGCGAAGGTGAGACGATCGCCCGCCGGTCGACGATCAGCGGAATCGTCTAACCAGAGACCCCACGAGCCGGCGCACCGCTTGGCTCGCGCCCGATGGCCAGACCCGAGGGCTTGCCTGAGCGGGCTCGACGAGCGGCGAACCCGCCTAAGCAGGTTCTCTTGACATGTGCGGCTGCCCTTGACAACCGCACATCCGCGGGTCTACTCTCTGTGGAGAAGGAGAGGGAAACCCACAGTCCGGGATTCAGCGCCTGGAAAACGCGGCGCGCGATCGCCCCGCCGATCGGCCGTCACGCTCCTCCACCCGCTCCTTCCTCGGGCAGGGAGGGAGGAAAAGATGTTGCACAGCAGCCACTCCGGCGCCCGGCAACAACCTGCCGGCTCTCGTGTTTGCGCCACACATCGAGCTCGCGACCCGCGCGTGCGCATGCTCGACGCGATGATCGCCACCGCCTCCTACCGCGGTTACGACCGCACCACGGTGGAGCGGGTGCTGCAGACCGCGAAGGTGGCCCCCGCGGTGTTCGACGAGCACTTCGCGAACAAGGAAGAGTGCTTCCTGCGGGCACTCGACGCGGTGATCGCCCGAATCGAAGCCAGGGTGCTGGAGCGCGTGGAGCGCGCGGTGCCGTGGCCTGAGCGCGTCCGCGGCGGCTTGGACGCGCTGCTGGGCGCGCTCGCGGAGGATCCCGACGGGGCGCGCGTAGTGCTGGTTGAGAGTCTGTGCGCGTGCTCGGCCGCGGCCGAGCGCCACCACGCGCTGCTGCGCCTCTTCCCGCCGCTGTTGGAGGAGGGGCGCTTCCACTGCGCCAACCCCGACCTCCTACCTCCCTATACCTCGGAGGCGATGGCCGGCGGGATCGCCTCGATCCTGCATCGCCGTGCGCTGGAGGACCGCACCGGCGAACTGCCTCGTCTGCGCGGCGACCTGGGCTACTTCGCGATGCTCCCCTACCTAGGCCACCACCGCGCGCTCGTGGCGGCGTTTGCCAAGGACCCCACCCCGCGGCACGGCTGAGGCCAGTTGGCTGGTCACCTGCGAGAAGTGGCTATTTGGCGCTGGTCACGTGCGGGAACTGGCTGGTCACGCCTTCCCAGGTGAACGGTGCCTGCTGGGTGCACGCGGGCGCACCCACCGAGTTGGTGGTGCTGCCCGCTTCGTTGACGACGTGATCTTCCACCAGCTGTTTTTCGAGGGGAGTCTGTTCCTTGGCGGGCTGGCCCAGCGACGGTGCGGAATTGGCGCAGTTCCCGGTGCTGAACACCTGCAGCCCACCGCTGCCGAGCAGCCGCATCCCCCCGGACTTGAAGTAGGGGTTGGCGCGGTTGGTGCCGATCCGCTGGTTGTAGACCGCGAGCCCTTCGGGACCGACCGTGTTCAGCGCGCGCAGGTAGTGCTGGATCTGGAAGTTGGCGACATCGTTGTTTTTGTCATGCGCCTGAGTGGCGGCGGTGGCGTTGGCAAACAGCGCCTGCAGCTCGGGCACGTATTCGCCGGTGAACTTCAGGAAGGGCTCGAAGTTACGTAGCGGCGGCGTGACGTTCCCGAGCAGCGGGGTGAGCTCGCTCAGCACCCGTTCGAACGCCGGGAGGCCTTTTTTGGAGGCGCTCGTGAACGGGCCGAGGTTGGTGAGCAGGTTGTTGAAGTCGGGCGTGAACGCCTGCACCCCTTCCAATAGCGGCGTCAGCTCGCGCTCCCACGCCTTCGACTCTTCGAGCACGGGATTCGCCACGACGGCGAGGTTGTCGGTTTCGCGCAGCGTCGCCGTCGCGCCGCGCTCGAACGCGGGCAGCAGGCGGAAGGCGTTGGCCCACTGGGCGCTGCTGGCGCTCAGTGCGTGGAGGGCGCGCTCGCCGTTGACGATGAACCCGCGGAACTGGGTGCTGCGTTCGGTCAGCGCGTCGAACAACACGCCGGTGTTGTGCACCACAGCAGTCACCGCGCCCTCCTGGGAGGCGAGGATCGTGATCAGCTTGTTGGCGTTTTCCGCGAACGGTTCGAGCTCGGCGATGTTGGCGTTGATCTGTTCGCCGCGTCCGTTGAGAGCCTCGGCCTGCGCCTGCTGCCAGGTCTGGAAGGCTTTCTGGACGTGGGGGTCGAGCGAGGCGAGGATGTCGTCGAGCGTCACCACCGGGTCGACGTGGCTGGTCGCCAGCCGCCCACCGTCGGGGACCGGATGGCCGCTCACCACGTCGGCATCGCGCTGCCCGCCGGCCGTGGATGACTGACTTGGCTTTTCGACGATTTCCTGCCCGGAGGTGCCAGGCGGGAAGAGTTCGATGTAGGTCTCGCCCAGCAGCGTCTTCTGGCGCAGCATCATGCGATCGGCGGAGGAGATCGGGGCGTACTGATGGTCCATTTCGACGGTCACGTCGGTCGTCCCGTCGGTGTGCGTGGCGAGGCCGACCACGTGGCCGACGTCGACGCCCCGGATGCGCACGTCGGACTCTTCCGCCAACGCCAGCGTGCGCGAGAGCTCGACCTTGAAGCGGTAGCCCTTCGGCTTCAGCGGGATCGGGCCACCGAAGGAGTCCCACAGGAACAGCAGCAGCCCGAAGCAGCTCAGGGCGAACAGCACGATCACGAGGATGTTGGCGAGCGTCGGCGCGCGCTTCTGCATCAGCGACCGCCTCCAAGTGCGGCGGCGGGCGCCAGCGCGGCCGCGTCGGGGCCCTGGCCGAACACGCGGTCGGCGACCCGCGCATCGGGGCTGACCCCGGTGAGCAGGCTCGCTGCTTTCGCCGCCGTCGAGCTCGCCGCCGTCGCCGCTTTGCACTGTGAGGCGTTGGGCGGATTGAGCAGGCCGAGCACCAGTTTGGCCGTTGGGTCGACCGCCGCCACGTCGTTGAGGAGCGGCACCAGTTCGCAGTTGAAGTACAGCAGCGCCTGGCCCTCCGCGCCGTGCGCATCGCCCTGCGCGACGACGCTGTTAAGGTCGTGGTTGGCCCAGTCGAGGTAGAACAGGAAGTTGCCCTGGCTGGACCCGGGGTTGTAGGCGAGCTCGTTGAACAGTTCGTTGATCACCGTGAACCCGGTGGTCAGCTGCGGGGAGGAATGCGCGAAGTCCTTCAGCGAAGGCTCCAGCTGCTGGAGCACCGGCAGGATCCGGCGCAGGAGCGGGCGCACTTCGTTCTTGAGGATCGGCGTGGTCGCCTTGAACGAGGCTCGCGTGTCCTTCTGCGCCGACGCGAGCGAGGTGGCGAACGGCTCGAGCGCGTGCAGCGTGTGGCCGGTGACGCGCACCGCGGTGGCCAGCTTGCCGAAGCCGTGGTTGGCCTGTTTCAGCACGCCCGGCAGCTCGTGCAGGGTTTCCTGCACCTGGCGGTCCTCCTTCGAGAAGACCGCCAGCACCGCGTTGCCGGCCTCGACCGACTGGGCGAGTTTGGTGTCCTTGCTGCCGAGCGCTTCCATCAGCAGGCGGAAGTTGTGGATCCCGTGTTCGACGAAGTACTGGCGCTTGGCGACTTCGTCGCCGATCTCCGTGAGCTCGTGGCCGAGCGGGGCGAAGCGCTTGAAGGTCGCCGACAGGTTGGCGGAGTTGCCGTTCAGGCCCCCGCCGACCCCCGCGAGCAGCTCCTGCAGGAGGGCCCGCGTTTCGGCATCGAAGGAGGAGAGGAATTCGTCGAGGTTGCCGTCTGGGGAGGTCTGCGTGACCGGGATCGTGTAGCCGCCGGCCACCACCCCGGAGGATGGGCTGCCGGGGGAGATCTCGACCGTCTCGTCCTTCAGCCCGGTCTTGGGGCGCAGCAGCGCCGTCGCGTCGCGGTAGATGTACTTGGCGTACTTGGGCGTCAGGTTCATGCTCACCAGCGCCCTGCCGTTGCGCAGTTCCACGGTCGAGATTTCGCCGATCTTCGCGCCGGCGATCGTGACCGACTGCCCCTGACCGGGGGTAACCGCCTGGGCGGTCGAGAATTCGCCCTTCAGCACGAACGATTCGCGACCGATCACCGGCACCCACGCCGGCACCGAGAGGCGCTCGTGGGCGAGGATGTAGCCGGCGGTGCCGGCGGCGATCAGGATCATCGTCACGACCGCGATGAACGCCGTGCGGTAGCGCTCGATCTGGTCGCGGATCCCGCGTCCGCCCTCGTGTGGATCGGGGGTCGCGCCCCCGTTGGCCTCAGCCGCCATCATCCACCCCCATCCGCGGGACCATGCGATAGCGGGCCATTGAATTCGGGCAGCTTCTGCGTGTAGCAGGGCACCAGCGGCTTGTATTCCGGCTCGTTGCCGGTGAAGCGCGGGCTGGTGCCTTCGGGGGCAAGGCGCGTCTGCGCGACCAGAGTTTTGCCGTCCGTGGGCGCACCCGGCTTCACGTCGCTGGCCGGCGGCGAGAGGACAACGGAGCCGGCGCCACCGGTGATGAAGCGCCCGGCCGCGCCGTTGCCGTTGAAGTTCTGGCTGAAGCCCGACACGCCCGCCATCGCGTACCAGAATTCATCTTCGGCGCTCGCCCCCGAGGTGTTGGCGCCATCCTGGAGCTTGGTGGAGCCGGCGGGGTAGAGCACTTTGCTCAGGCACTTGCTGAAGTTGGTGAGCTGCGGCTGGAAGGCGACCTGCCCGGCGGTGACCGACGCGATCTCGGGTGCGGCGGTGTGCAGCGCGGCGGCGACGCCCCCGCCCTCGCTCGGTTTCAGCGCGGCCCGCACCTGTTCGATCCAGGGGAAGGCGGCGGCGCTCGTGGCGGGGATCTGTTCGACGCCGGGGATCAGATCGAGCGCGAAGGTCCTGATCGAGGGCGCGGCGCTCTCCAGTTCGGCGAAGCCATGTTCTGTGCCGCGCAGCGCGCTCGGCAGCTCGGCGACCGCCGTGCGCACGCTCGACCCCTGCGCGGCGAAGCTGTGCAGGAAGGTGTTGAAGTGGCCGACGATTTCACCGAGCGCCTGCTCGTGCACGTCGAGTTCGGCGGTGACTTTTTCGATGCTGCCAAACAGCTGCGAGAGGTCGTGGGTTTCCGTGCCCGCGAACGCCTGGTTGACGATCGTGCCTTTGCGCAGCGCTTCGGGCCCCAGCCGGTAGGCCTTGTTGAGCGCCTGCGCCATGTTCAGGCCGCCGACTTCGGGCGACTGTTCGGCGTTCTCCGCGGGCGTCGGCTTGGCGGTCAGCGCCGCTCCGTATTCGACCAGGAAGGTCTGTAGGTTGGCGCGCGTGTCGGTGTTGAGCGCGTCGAGCACCTGGTCGAGCTGCACCGGCTGGGAGGTCTGCGTGACCGGGATCGTGGCGCCCGAGGAGAGCGACGGCGCGGAGGGGCTGCCGGGCTGCAGTTCGACGAACCAGTTGCCTTCGAGGAAGATCTTCGGGCGGATCTTGAGCGTCGCATCGGAGTGGATCGGCAGCCCCTTGCCTTCGATTTCCATCGTCACGAGCGCCGCGTGGCTGCTCTCGCAGGTGCGTCGCGGTGACTGTACCGACGGTGACCCCCGCGATGCGCACGGGCGACTTGGGTCGGATGTTGACCGAGGAGCTGAACACCGCGTTGATGCGGTAGCCGTGTTTGAACGGGACGTGTTTGGTGAAGCCGAAGTACACGCCCACCAGGAGGACCACCAGGAAGATCAGCCCGGTGCGCACGGGGTTGGAGCGTTTCTGCAGCTCCGATACCGCGGTCTCCTGGCGCCTGCGCCACCAGTGGGTGTCGCTCATGACTGCGTCCCCTTGCTCTTGCTGTTGCTCCCGCTCGAGCCGCTCTTGCTGTTCCCGCCGCCGGTGCTCTTTTCCTTGGGGAAGGCTTTCTGCTGAGCGGCGGAATACTTTTCCCCGAACAGGCTTTCGCTGCGCTTGGTCGCTTCGTGGGTGGTCCCGAGCGTCGTCGAGGTGTTGCCGATCACGGTCTTGCCGACTGCGTACTGCATGTTGCCCGCTTCGCACTCCTGCGGCTGGCCGGGCCCGCCGACGTAGGGGTAGGGGTTGTAGTGCAGGTGGTTGTCTTCGATTTTCGTGTGCGTGGTGACGCTTTTCGTCATCCGAGGCCCCGTTGGCGGGCGCTGAGGCTGGCAGCCCCTCGTTGTTTTCCCCGGAGGCGCGAGGATCGGCACGACGCGCAGCGAGCGTGCCGTTGCCGACGCTCTCGGATAGCGAGTTGGCGACGTTGCGGAACGCGAGCGTGATGTAGTTGCAGTTGGTCTGTGCGGGCGCGAGACCTTCCAACAGCGGCGTGCCGAGTTGCGCGGTGCGGGTGAGTTCTTCGAGGCCGAGCCCGCACGACGGGTTCTTGGCGAAGAGCTCGAACGCCTGCAGCGCGCTCGCCAGCTGCTTCGTTCACGCGAGCGGCGGCGCGCACGTTGACAGTGCCGACTTCGAAGGCGTGGCCGAGCGGCGCCGCGACCTGTGCGTCAGGATCTTCGCGCTCGGCCGCAGCAGGCGCACGAACTCGGTGCCCTTTTCGATGACGGCTCCTCGTAGGGCAGCGAGTGGATCGCCTGGCGCATCGCCGCCGGGCCCCCTTCGATCGTCCGTTCCAGCGAGGGCGAGGCGCCGGCGAAGGCGGTGAAGAAGGTGTCGAGCTCGCCGGTAGAAGGCCGCCTGCGTCTCGGCCACCGGCGCGACCTCTCTGGCGGTTTTGTCGAGCGCGACGAACAGCTGGCCGAAGCCGGTCTGCGGCGAGGCGAGGTTGTGCAGCACCGGCACCGCGTTTTCGGCGAGCGGGCGCAGCGTGTGGATCGTTTCGTTCAGGCCGAGCGCCGCGCCCGGCGAAGCCATCGCCGAAGGTGTTGGTGTTCTGCTCGATCGCGATCCGCGTCCGCTTGTCGAACATGTTGAAGAAGTCCTGGATCTCGACCGGTTCGCGGGCGTGCGAGACCGGGATCGTCCCGCCTTCGGGGATCGTCTGCTGCGAGTGTCCCCGCGTTCAGTTCCAGGTACTTCAGGCCGATCGTCGAAACCGACTCGACGAGCGTGTGCGTGTCGGCGGGCAGCGGTCCCGCGTGCTTTTCGAGCTTGAGGCTGACGATCGCGGTGATCTTGCCGGTGGCGGGATCCTGGTGGGGAACGATCGCGCTCACGATCCCGATCCGCCGGCCGAACAGCCGCACCTGGTTGCCCTTTTCAAGGCCGGAGGCTTCCGGCAGTTCGGCCTTGATGTCGTACGTCGGCGTGAACGGCAGCCCGTTGTTGGCGTTGTAGGAGATGTACACCGCCACGGACCGCGATCAGCACGGTGAGCGCCCCGATCAGTAGCGGGCTTGCGGCGAGCGAGTTGCGGCGGCGGGGGTTCATCACGGCACCTCGCTGGGGTCGCAGCCGAGCTTGCCTTGTCGGTGAAGGGCGCCGAGCCGTCGGCCGGCGACGGCGTCGCGCCCGCGCCGGGGCAGCGGCGCAGTTCGCGGGTGTGCAGTCCCTGCAAGCCTTCCTGCGAGGCGTGGCCGGGGTGAGCGTGTTGCCGGCGCCGAGCTTGAAGTTGTCGAATACGGCGCTGATGCGCGCGTACTGGCCGTTGGCGTCGTAGTAGCCGGCGCTCGTGCCGAAGGTCGCGCACGAAGCCCTGCAGGTCGGGGGCGTAGGGCCCGAAGAAGGCGGTCACCGGCACGGATTCCTGCAACGCTTTGACGTCGCTGGGCGAGCCGTTGACGAGCTTCTGGGCGAGCGTGGGCAGGGCGAGCGCGGTGTCGGTGAGGTCGTTGCTCGGCCCCGGGCTTGCTGAGCGCGAGGCTGAGGTTGTGCAGCACCGGCCCCGCTTCGATGCACCAGCGGCGTCAGCTTCGCGAACAGCGGCGCGAGCGTCTTGGTGTCGGGCCCCGCGACCTTCGCCAGTTTGCGCAGCGCGGCGAACGTCGAGGGCAGCTGCGAGAACGCGCGGTTGCCCTGCGCCAGCGTGGAGGGCAGCTGTGCGACCCCCTGCTGCAGGCTGGCCTGTTCGGCGCCGAGCGCCCGGAGCCCCTGCTCGCCGCTGGTCACCAGGTTGGTCAGTTCTTCGCGGTGGGCGGCGAGCGTGGTGAGTGCCTTGGCGGAGTACACGAGGAAGTTGGTGAACGTCCGCTGGTCTTTGCTGAGCTCGGCGAAGATGTGATTGGCGGAGGCCAGGAAGGGGCCGAAGTATTCGACGTCCGTGCCCAGCTCCTGGCTGGCGCCGGCGTACGCTTCGGCTTCGCCCACGAAGTAGCTGCTGCAGCCCTTTGCGCGTGCGCGGGTTGAGCGTGTCGAACAGCTGGTCGAGGTCGGTGGTGCCCTGGGCCGAGCCGGACCGGCAGCGTCGAGCCGGCGGGCAGCGTCGGCGCGTTGTTGGGACCCGGGCGAGAGCGACACGTAGCGCCCGGCGACGGTCGTCAGCGAGGGCACCCGCACCTGCGCGGTCGTGCCTCGGTGCAGCGGCACCAGCGAGCCTTCGATGTGGATTGTGATCAGCGCCGCGTGGTAGTTGTGGGTGAGCGCGATGGCGGTGACGTTCCCCACCGGCACGCCACCGACCTCCACCTGGTCGCCGAGCACCAGCTGGCTGTCGTTTTCCAGTTCGAACTTGTAGGTGGCCCCGCCGCCGCTGAAGAACACGATGTAGGCGACGACGCCAACCACCACCACGAGCGCGCCGGCAGCGACCCAGCGGCCCACGCTGCGCGGCGGCGGGGATACCGGCCGCGGCGGGCCCGGAGCCCTGCCTCCTCCGCGCTGAGCGGGCAGCGGGGGGCGTACGGGAGGAGGTGGGGGCGTGGTGGTCGCCACTCCTCATCCACCGCCCGTGCCGTTAGAGGGGGAGCCCACGCTGGGCTGGGTGGGGCTGCCGCTGCCGAGAGCGGACTGAGCGGAGCCGCCCGCGCCCGAGCCGACGCCGGCGGATTCGGTGCTGGTGCCGGGATCCGGGATCGCCGCCGCCGAAGGCTTGCTCGACGACGTCCGGCTCGGGGATCTCGCCGATCTGCGAGACCAGCTGCAGCCACTGGCTGGGGGTGAGCGGCGAGCCGGAGACGGCGGCGGCACGGGCACCGCGGCCGCCCGCCGCGCGCGGCGAGGCGAACGCCACGTGGATCAGACCGTGGTAGCCGGGGAGCGTCACCGTGTTGTCTGTCCCCGGGTAGCTGACCGCGCTGACGATCTGCTCCGGCTTCATCGTGCCCTGCAGCCGCAGCAGCCGGCGCACCGCGATGTCGGCGACCGAGCCCTGCCCTTCGTGCCCGGCCACCGGAGTGCCGTCGATCGCGGAGATGTCCACCGCGTCGCCCGCCGCGGCGTCGATCGTGTTGCCGGCGCCCGGGGCTCCGGTCGTGTGCCCGCAGCCGGCCGCGGCGACCGTGGGGCTCAGGCCGGACACCGAGAGGAACTCGAGCGCCGCCAGCACGCGCCGGTCGACCTCGCCGGCGCGCACCGCGCCGCGCTCGCACGCTGGCAGATGCACGCCGGGGTCGCGCAGCACCAGCTGCTCGAGCTGGGGCTTGGAGGCCAGCAGCACCTGCCCGACGGTCGGCGAGGTCGCAAGGAAGGGGTTCTCGCCCTTGGCCCTGAACGACCGAGGTCTCTTCCAGGCGCACCCAGCCGTCGAGGATCGGCTTGGGATCGATCAGCGGCGCGCCGCCGCCCGCGGGGCGGATCTGGAAGAGCATGTGGGCTTCGGCGCGCCGACGTGCCCGAGCACGGTGCCCGCCAGCACCTGCACCCCGGCGTGCAGCGGGTTGAGGTAGACCTCATTGGGCCCGGCACGGAAGGAGTGCGGCGTGGAGGCCCCACCGAGCCCCGCGCGGAAGTCGCTGGGAGCACCGGCGGTGGCGAGACGCGGCTTCGGCGCAGGGGGCGTTTCCAGCGCGTTGGCGGCCCCCATCGCCAGGCCGGTGGTGACCGCGGCTTCCGAGAGCGGGCGAATGCGGCTGCACGCCGGCGCTCGCGGGCGCGCTGGGAGCGGGACCGACGTTGCTGCTGCCTGGGTGGGCAAGCCGCGCGCTGACGGCGGTGTCCACGCGCGGTTCGAGCACCGGGTAGAGCGAGGCAACGCTGCCCAGCTGAGCGTAGGTGTAGGCGTTGCCGTAGGCGTCGCGCAGCGAGACGTAGCGCCCCAGCGTCGGCGATTCGCCGACGGCGGTCATTTCGCCGTCCTGCACGGCGATCACCGGCGCCCCGGACTGTGCGTAGATCACGGTCCCCGCCAGCGTCTTGCCGGAATCACCGGGCGCGGCCGGGAAGCCGTCGTTGAAGTGCGCTGCGCGTGCACGGGGAAGCGCGATTCGGTCAGGCCGGTGACCGCGCTCAGCAGTTCCTGGGGCGTGCCGCCGAGCAGTTGCGCGCGCAGCATCACCGATTCGACGTAGGCTGCGGAGTGGTTGTAGGAGAGCACGGCGTCGCGGATGTGCCGCGCGCCGCCGGCGGCCGCCAGATAGCGCGCGGCGGCGAAGATCGCGTCGGCCGGGTTGTAGGGGTCCTCGTAGCCGTCGCCGTTGGCGTCCACTCCGTACTGGGCCCACGAGGAGGGCAGGAACTGCATCCAGCCCTCGGCGCCGGCGCTGGAGACGTTGAGGTCGCGCCCGTAGTCGGTCTCGACCTCGTTGATCGCCGCCAGCACCTGCCAGGGGATGTCGTACGCGGTGCCGGCGGCCTGATAGATCGGCAGCAGGAACGGCGGGACGCGGAAGCTTTCGATGAAGAAGTCAGGGATCCCTCCGACCGCCTCACCAAGCGCCCCGGGGAGCGGCGGGGTAAGCGTCGAGGGCGGCGGCGCGGGTGCGTTGGAGGGCTTCCCAGTCGAAGTCTTGCCGGCGGTCGACTTACCTTTGCCGGTCGTCCCACTTGCCCCTGTGTGCCGGTGGCCGTGGCCGCTCGTTTCTTCGCCATGGCCGTGGCCGCTCGTTTCTTCGCCATGGCCGTGGCCGCTCGTCGCTTCGCCATGCCCGCTGCCTTCGCCCGACCCGCCCTGTGTCTGTGGGCTCTGGCTCTGCACTTCAGGTGCGGGTGTGGTGGGAGTCGTTTCGGTTGTGCTTTGCGGAGTCGATGGGCCGGATTCCGGCGCCGGCGTGGTTTCGGCTTCGGCAGCCGGTTCGCCCACCTGCCCGTGCACGCCCACCGGCGCTTCGGGGGCAGGCACGGTTGTGGTCGCGGTCGCGGTGGGGCTGGGGTTGGAGACGGTTTCACCCCGAGCCACGGAGGCACCCATGATGAGCAGCATCAGCGCGAACCCAATGGCGAGAGCCGGAGAGCGTTGGCTGTGGGGTGGTCGGGTCATCGATCAGTTGCCGAGCAGGTAGTTGAGCAGGAGACCGCCGGCTTCGGAGCTTTCGCTCGGCGGGCTGTAGTAGGTAGTGCCGGCGCTCGCGCCTCCGACGGGCTGGGCGACCGCCGAGGGGAGACTCGCGCCTAGGCCGGTACCGGTGCCGGCGAGGCCCGCGGCCCCTTCCGAGCCGGGGTACTCGGCCATCGCCTGGGACAGCGTGGCGCCTTTGAGCATCGCTTCGACGCGCGCCATCGCCAGCGTCGTGTCGTTGGCTTTCACGTTCGCCGCCTGCGCTTTGCTTTCCCCCTGCGCGCTGCTGGCGCTCGCCGCGCTGGCACCGGGGATGAAGTTCGAGCGGCATTCGGGTTCGAGCAGGATTTTGTAAGCGGCGCATTTGTTGCCGATCGCGACCGCACGGGCGAAGTGGCCGAGCGAGTCGTAGCCGTTGACGTCGCCGGCGCCCATGAAGATGAAGTCGAGCAGGCGCTCGATGCCGCCGGTGGAGCGCAGGCTGGAGAAGAGTTCGGAGAAGCTCTTCGCAAACGGCTTCGAAGCGCTGCCCAGCGACTCGATCCGCGTGAGCAGCGGCTGGCTGCCGACGAGCGCGTCGCCGATCTTCTTCGAGGTGGAGCCGAGGCTTTTGAAGTACTGCGTGGTGCTCGTGGAGAACGGCCCGATGTTCTGGAACGTGCGGTTGATGCCGGGCGCCGCGACGCCGAGGTCGGTGAAGGTCGGGATCGCCTGTTCGGCGAACGCTTCGAGGTGTTTGAGGTAGGGCCGCAGCACTTGCAGGAAGGTCGGGGAATTCGTGCAGGTTGGTGGCGAGTTCGGAGCTGTGGCGGTCGGCCGCCGCCGCGACGGTGCTGCTCTGGGCGAAGAATTCGGAGACCTGCTTGCGTTCGCGCACCAGCGGTACCAGCGCCCTGTTGCCTTCTTCGGCGAGGTTGCCGAGCACCTTGTTCTCGGAGGCGAGGATCCCGAACACCTTTTCCAGTTCCCGCAGCGCCGGGTTGGAGCGGTGCAGCACGGCGTTAAGGTCGCTGCCGCGACCGGCGAAGCCGGTGCCGAGTTCGTTGAGGATGATCGCCAGCCGCTGGTTCTCGGGCAGATGCCCGATGTCGCTGAGCAGGTCCACGCCGACCGGGCTGGAGGTGTGGGTCACCGGCAGCAGATACTCGCCGGCGCCTTCGTGCCCGGCGGGGATCTTGTGCAGCGGCGGCGGCAGCGGCGCCCCTTCCGCGCGCGCCTGGGTGGGTAGGCAGTTGACGTACTTCTCGCCGATCAGCGCCTGCGGTTCGATCGTGCAGGTGGCGTCGCGACGGAAGTCCTGGAAGCCGGGGTTTTCGATTTGGAGGCTGGCCGCGGCCTTGCCGTCGGGCGTCGGGGTGACCGCGCCGACCTGTGCCGACCTTGACGCCGTCGATCTTGACGTTCTCGCTGTTGACGAGGTTGCCGGCGTCGTCGAAGATCGCGCGCACCGTGTAGCCGTCGCTGGAGCCGCCCGCCGCCGTGGCGAGCAGTACGGCGACGATCGCCGCGACGACGCACGCGCCGCCGGCAATCGCCGCAACCGCTCCGCTCCTGCTCACCCCGACGGCCCGCTTCCTCACAGCTGCCCCAATCTCCTTGTCCAGACGGCGCGCGAGGCCCGCCAGACGGCGTCACCCAGCTCGCTGTCACTTCGAGCGCCCACCTCCCCGGTGGGCGCTCGACGCCCTTGGCTACCTCTTCGCCATCGCTTCCCCGTAGACCTACCGCTTACTTCCGCTTCTTTTTCGGGCACGGGGCCTTGTATGTCGTTTCAACGGTTTCGCCGCTCTCGAATTTCATTTCGGCCTTCAGCGGGAAGCCGCCCTTCGGGCACTTGTTGGGCAGCGTGACGTAGGAGATCGTCTTTCCGTTCTTCTTGTACGAAGCACCGACCTTGAGGTCGATCGCTTCGGTCGAGATGGCCGCCGCGCCGGGCACCGATTCGATCAGGGGCACTTCGGACTCGAACTCGTAGGCATACGGCGGGCTGGCCGGATGGATGGTTCCGCCGACGTAGACCTGCGCCGAGATCGGCGCGGGGGCGTTGGCGTAGAAGATCAGTTCGCCCTTGGGCGCGAAGAAGGCCTGGACGGTGCCTTTCTCTTTGATCGGTTCGCCGGCGATCGTGTCGGAGGCTTCGGCGGAGCCCAGCGCGCTGGCCTGCGACTTCTTCGGGCAGGCTTCGGGACCCTTCAGTTCGAGCGTGCTCAGCGTGCAGGTCACGAACCCGGCGCTGTGCAGTTTGACTCCGGACGGTGCGTACACGTTGACGCCTCGCAGCTGCGAGGGGGCATCGCCGGTCACTTCGTTGCCCCGGATCGTGAATTCGAATTCGACCGCCGCGGGGGCGCCAAGGATGTCCCCGCTACCCGGAACGCCGCTTGAGTGGGACCGGCACGGCTTTGAGCGTGACTTTGGGCGTCGCTGAGGCGACGGCTGGCGAGATTGCCAGGACTCCGGCGACAGCGACGGCAAGGCCAAGCAGCGCCCTTCGAGTGGATGCCATGCGCATCATCAGCTTCTCTCTCCTCTGTACGTTTGATGTAGACATGTCGCCTCGATCCGGGTAGCTCCGAACCATTGCGTCGGCCCGGCGACATCGAGATCCCCGGAGCCTCGCCAGCCCGGAGAACGGTGGCGATTCTTCTACAGACTCTATCTCGTCGCGGACGATGGCTTCAAGTTCGAGCGAACGGATGCGGTCCCCGTCCCGGTTTTTACCTCAGCGTCTGAAAATCTTGGCATTACAGGCGCCACTTGTCCTTACAGTTCGAACTCTTGATCAGTATTTTGGATAATCTGAGGCTGAGGCGGAGGGTTAGAATTGTGCCGGCCGCGCGTGTCACGAGCCTCGCGGGCGCCCGGGTTGGTTTCATACAGGTACCCATTCCCAGGAGGAGACCGATGGACTTCCAGCCCAGCGCCCGCTGCCTCGAGTTCAAAGAGCGCCTCACGGCGTTCATGGACGAGCACATCTATCCCGCCGAGCCCGTCTACGAGCGCCAGCTGCGCGAGTCCGGCGGGGCGGGTGCGATCACGATCCAGCCGCCGATCATGGAGGAGCTCAAGGCGCATCGCGCGCGAGAGGGGGCTGTGGAACATGTTCCTGCCCGACCCCGAGCACGGCGCGGGGCTCTCCAACGGCGACTACGCCCCGCTCGCGGAGATCCTCGGGCGCAGCCACATCGCCTCGGAGGCCTGCAACTGCTCGGCGCCCGACACCGGCAACATGGAGGTGCTGCACCTGTTCGCCACCGCGGAGCAGCGCGAGCGCTGGCTGCAGCCGCTGCTCGCGGGGGAGATCCGCTCCGCGTTCGCGATGACCGAGCCCGACGTGGCCTCCTCGGACGCGACCAACATCGCGCTGCGGATCGAGCGCGAGGGCGATGAGTACGTGCTCAACGGGCGCAAGTGGTGGATCTCCGGCGTGCTGCACCCCCACTGCCGGATCATGATCGTGATGGGCAAGACGCGCACTCGACGGCCCGCGCCACGCCCAGCAGAGCCATGATCCTCGTGCCGCTCGACACCCCCGGGTGCAGGTGCTGCGCGCGCTGCCGGTGTTCGGCTACCACGACCACGAGGGCCACGCCGAAATCCTCTTCGAGGACGTCCGCGTCCCCGCCGCCAACCTGATCGCCGGCGGAGGGCGAGGGCTTCATGATCGCCCAGGCCCGCCTCGGGCCGGGGCGCATCCACCACTGCATGCGCTCCCTCGGCGCGGCCGAGCGGGCGCTGCGAGGCGATGTGCCGCCGCGCGGTCTCCCGCGTCACCTTCGGGCAGCCGCTCGCCGCGCGCGCCAACATCCAGGACTGGATCGCCGAGTCGCGGATCGAGATCGAGATGGCCCGCCTGCTCACGCTCAAGGCCGCCTGGCTGATGGACACCGTCGGCAACCGCAACGCCCGCACCGAGATCGCCGCGATCAAGGTCGCCGCGCCCAACATCGCCCTGAAGGTGATCGACCGCGCGATCCAGGTCCACGGCGGCGGCGGCGTCAGCGACGACTTCACGCTCGCCTGGGCCTACGCCCACCTGCGCACGCTGCGCCTCGCCGACGGGCCCGACGAGGTCCACAAGCTCTCGATCGCCCGCCGCGAGCTCGCGCCCTACCATGCCGCAGGAGTGAGCTCGCCCGGCCCGCGCAGGTCTCGCGCCGGCGCCGGCCGGCCGCCGGCGCGCGGGCGACTCGCGCTCCCGCGCAGGCTGCCCCGGCCGGGCCGACATGCCGCGCGAGCCTCGGGAACGGCCTGCTCACGCTCGCCGCCGGGCTGGCCGCCGCGATCCCGGTGATCAGCCGCCACCGTCAAGGCAGTGCAGGCCGGCTGGGTGCCGCTCGCCGACCGCGGGATCATCGCCACCCGCGCCCACGACGTGCTCACCTCGCACGCGCCCCTCGTCGGCCAGTACACGCTCGCCGGGGAAGTCACCGGCCGCGTCACCCACAGCCTCGGTCCGATGCTCTTCTGGCTGCTCGCGCCCCCGCCCACGCGGCAGCACGGTGGGCATGACCGTGACGATGGGGGCGCTCAACACGCTCTGCATCGTCGGCTCGGTCGCGCTCGCCCGCCGGCGCGGGGGACGCGTGCTGATGGTGATGTGCGCGCGTCGCGATCGCGCTGATGTGCCAGTCGCTGGCGGCGGAGACGTTCCATGACGTGTGGAACCCCTCCGCCGGGCTGTTCCCCTTCACGCTGCTGATCTTCCTCTGCTGGTCGCTCGCCTGCGGGGAGTACCGCCTGGCGCCGCTGACGGTGCTCGTCGCGAGCTTCACGTGCAGACGCACCTCACCTACCTACCCCCCACCCTCGCGCTGCTCGCCGTCGGGCTCGGCGGCCTCGCCGCGGGGTGGATCGCGCGGCGGCGTCGCGGAGCTCCCGGCCCGCGACGGCGCACGGTGGTCGTGTGGGGCCTCGCCACCGTGCTCGTTGCCGCGTTGTGCTGGAGCGCAACGATCGCGGGACAGCTCACCGAACACCCCGGCAACCTCACGCTCGTGGCCGAAGCGGCGACCAAGCACAAGGCCACGCTCGGCGACGAGGTGGGCTGGCACGCCGTGGTGCACGCGGTGGGAATCGTCCCGTGGTGGCTGCAGACCCCCAAGAGCCGCTGGCAGCGCAAGTACGAAGTCCGCTCCACCCCCACCGCGCTCGCAACCAACTCCACGATCGCGATGCTCGCCGCGCTCGTGCTGGTCGCGCTCGTCGCGCTGCTGCGGCGCCGCCGCGACGTGGCGACGCTCGCCCTGACGGCGCTCGTGCTGTGCCCCGCCTTGGCGTCGGTGGCCGCCTCCACCCCCACCCCGCGCCGGCTGTCCGCGACGCTGGGCTACACGATGTGGTGGGGCTCACAGGCGGGCATGGTGGTGTGGCTGGCGCTCGGCTGGGTGCTGTCGCTGGTGCTCGCGTGGGCATTGCGCAGAGCCGCGCGCCGTATGCTCCACCCCCCGGCCCGCATCGTCGCGCTCGGCTCGGTGCTGCTCACGCTCGCGGGAATCGGCACTGCCGCGGCGGTGGGCAACGCGGTGGCGGCACAGGCCACGCCCGACGAACACGCCACCCTTTACAAACCGATCAAAGCCATCAACGCGCGCCTCGCGCAACTGGTGCCCCGCGGCGGCAGCGTGGTGCTGGAGGGCCTGCTGGACGGCGCCACCGAACCGATCAAACCGTCGCTGCGCTACTTCCTCGTCGCCCGCGGCACCCGCGTGCTGGCCCCCGGCTCCGACCTGCGGCTGGGCACTTGGTATGAGCTCTACAAACGCGCCTACCGCGAAGCTATCTACCTCAGCGACGTCCCCCGCCCGCCGGTGAAGCACGTGCCGCCGGCGTTCGATGTCAGCTTCCGTGAAGGGGCGAAGGTGAACACGGTGTACGTGTGGATCTCGCATCATCCGGGGCGGTGAACGCCCGGCGGCCAGAGCGGTGATCTCCGCCAGCCCGACATCGCGCCATACCACCTGCGCAGACAAGGCGATGAACCCGTTCGCGCCAACTTCGCGGCGAAGCGAGACAGCCGTCGGAGCGCTACGATGTAGAGAATGCGCGCATTGGTGCTGGATCCTGAGACGCCGGGGCTCAATGAGATGCGCGAGCGCCGGCGCCGCTCCGGGCTCGACCGCCTCGACGAGGTGTGGGACGGTGTGCTGCACATGGTTCCCGCTCCGACCTTCGCTCACGCCCGCGTCACGCATCAGCTGTCCGTCGCGCTCGACCGACCGACCCGCGACGCGCAGCTCATACCCGCGATGGGCGAGTTCAACCTTGGTGAGTCCGAAAAGGACTTCCGCGTACCGGACGGCGGGTTGCACCGCCCCGGCGCCGGTGGAACCTGGCTGGGCACGGCAGCGCTCGTGATCGAGATCGTGTCCCCCCACGACGAGTCGTGGGACAAGCTCCCGTTCTACGCCGCCCACGACGTGGATGAGGTGTTGATCGTCGACCCCGCCAAGCGCTCCGTCAACTGGCTGGCCCTGACCGACGGCGAGTACCGGCCGGTAGAGCACAGCGGGCTGATCGACCTCGGCCCACGCGAGCTGGCCGCGCAGATCGAATGGCCCTCATCCGGATAGCGTCAGCTGCCGCTCGTAAGGCCCCCGGCCGGTGAGACAGACCGCCCCGCAGCGCGCCGCCAAGGCGAGCGCATCGGGCAGCGACATGCCCGCACCCAAGCCGTAGGTGAGCCCCGCGGCGAAGGAGTCGCCGCAGCCGTAGGAGTCCACCGGCGCCCCCGGCAACGGGGCAGCGCTCCACGAGCCGGACCCACCGGAGCGCTCCCGGTAGGAGCCGCCGCGCGCGCCGTCGGTGAGCACGACCAGCGCCGCGTCGGCCTGCACGCGAGCGGCCTCCTCGAGCTCGCTCGCATCCTCACCGCTGAGCACCAGCACGTCGAGCGGGACGCCGTGATCGAGGGCGTGCAGCGCGCGGGGGCTGGCGACCAGCACCCGCGCCGCGCGCGCGGCGCGTAACGCGGTGAGGTCGCCGGCGGTGAAGTACGCCGCGTCCATCTCGGCGAGCGCGCTCCATGGAACCTGTGTGTCCGTGCCCACCGGCTCGAGGCGTTCCCCGAAGGTGGTGATCGTACGCTCCCGGGAGTCGTCCACCAGCGTCACGGCATTCCTGGTGGGCTGGTCACGCTGTGCGGTCAGCACGTGCACGCCGAGCTCGCCCAGACGTGCCATCGAGCGGCGTCCGTGGTCGTCCTCGCCGAGGGCGGTGAAGAGCGTCGAGGCGCCTGCCAAGCGTGCCAACTGCACAGCGGCCACCGCCCCACCGCCCGCGGGCTCCTCGAAGGGGTCGCGCGCGTGCACGATCTCGCCAGCGCGGGGAATGTGGGACACCCGAGCGAAGCGCACCCACTCGACGTGTCCCACCACCGCCACCTGCGGCGCGCGTGCGTTCATGCGCAGCAGTCTCCCACAGGCTCCGCGAGTGGGCGATCGGCGTCCGTCCCCACGGCCCAGCGATCGGCGTCCGTCCCCACGGCCCAGCGATCGGCGTCCGTCCCCACGGCCCAGCGATCGGCGTCCGTCCCCACGGCCCAGCCCGGGTCTACTCCCGCGCCAGCTCCAACAGCTTGGTGACGGTGTTCCAGTTGCGCGCGGTCGCAACCACGCCGAAGCGTTTCTCGAAGAAGGCGTAGGAGAGCTTGATCGTGCGCACTCCTTCGGGGCACCATACGTAGATCTCGCGCTCGCCGAAGCCGAACAGGTCGGGCTCGAAGTCGATCGGGTCGAGCTCCCGCAACCGCTCGGGGTCGGGTGGGGCCGAGAGGAAGGTGACCAGCAGCCGCGAGGGCTCGGCGACCGCCTCGGGCAGCGGGTTGGCACTGACCACCTGCTCGAGCTCCTCTGCGGTGCGCACCAGCACGCGTATGCCCAGCCCGAGCGAGTGCGCGAGCACGCCTTCGATCTCCTGCGCCGCCTGCTCCGGGAGCGTGCCGGGAGCGGTGAACAAGGCATTGCCACTCTGCAGGTGGGTGCGCACGTCCCCGTAGCCAAGCTCCTGCAACAACTCGCGGAGGTGGGCCATCGGCACCTTGTTGTTGCCGCCCACGTTCACGCCGCGCAGCAGCGCGATCTGGCGGGAAGCCCGCTCGCTCGTCGTCTCGCTTGGGCACATGACGACACCGTAGCGAAGCGCTCCATTCCGAAGCGCCCTATTCAGATCAGTGTTTCGTCCGACGATGAAGCACTCTATTCAGATCAGTGCCCCGTCCGACGGTGTGGTCGCCGGACGGAGCACGATGACGGGACCCCTAGCAGTTGGGGATGCTGGGGTCGACGAATGGGGTGCCGAGCAAACTCCCCGACGTCGCACCATCGTTGTAGAACGCGTCGGCCGAGCCATAGTAAGCGCCATTCCACGGTGGCGAGGCGATCCGGTACCACCAGGTGTTGCCGTCGGAGACCCTGAATCCATTGATCTTGCAGGCAATCTGCACGGTGTCGTTGGACGGTATCTCGGGTCCTTCGGCGCCGCCTGCATCTGAGTAGTCAGACCACGTGTGAACGACGCTCCCTGTCGTCTCCGGGTATGTGGGCGCCGGTGGTGGCGGCGCGCTCCCACCGGAAGATTCGCCGGGGGGCGGGCTCGGGGACGATTCGCTGCCGCCCGGGCTGGGGGCCAATTCGCCGCCGCCCGCAGGGGGTGAACTGCTCCCGCCACTGCTTGTGGAACCGCCGGCGCCGGGGCTTACCGGCGGGCTACCGGCGCTCCAATACCGGACCGCTCCGTCATATGAAAGCCCGTGTTCGATCCAGTGCAACGTACGGCGCTGCACCGGGATACCGTAGTCTTCCGCGACCCAAACTTCGCTGTGTCCCGCGTAGATCGCGACATGGACGGCTTTCGCCATCGACCCACCACCGAAAAAGACGAGGTCTCCCGGTTGCAAGGCCGACTTGGGAATCACGTGGCCACCGGGGTGGACCGCCTCCTCACTGGCTTTGTGAGGCAGGGCAACCTTTCCTCCGGTCCCCTGATAAACGGCATAGAGCGCCAGACCGCTGCAATCAAAGCCTTTCGTCGCTCCTCCGCACCCAGAGCCACCGTCGCCGTGCGTCGGACCGGTGTAGCTGCCTCCGTCATAACAGTACGGCTTGCCGTGCATCGCCGCAGCCGCGCTGACGATCGCTTCACCCTGGGTTGCGGCTTGAGCTGATCCGGCCAGGTTCAAGTCGAGAGCGCAAAGCGAGGACAGCGCCAGCAGCAGCGCGCAAGACAGCCCAACGGCACGTCGGCGATAGGCTCGATTGTTACCACCCTCGCGCACTGCCACGGATGTCATTCTTCGGCTTTCTGAAAGAACTGCCCGAGCGTTACCGAAGGGTTGGCCGAGCAGTAGTAAGGAACCTCGGGTTCGCCGAGCGGCGTGGTGTAGGCAGCCTTGCGGAACTGGCTGGCGAGCTGATCGACGACTTCATGCTGTTCCGATGCAGACGCCGCCATGAAATTCTGGCAGCTGCTCGAAGCCGATAGAGTACCGCCACCACAGGCGGTGAGACCCAAGCTCCCGAGGACTCCGGCCACGGCCATGCCGATCATTGTGGTCCGAGAAATCATAATGCCCCCTAGTGTTGCGATTGACTTTAATTTGCAAGTTGTGCTTGTACCCGATGCAAATGCTGGTAACTCAGCCCGGGGTAACTCGAACAGACTCGCCCTGGCAGCGAGGTCACTCGACCTGCCCAGGCGAGAACTGGGCGTGCCCCCGACGAGCAGGTGACACTTTGGCGCCCCGCGCCGCAGTGGCCGATGCGATCGCACTCGTCGAGCTGGGGGTAGAGTTGGAGTTGGAGTTGGAGTTGGAGTTCGCTGAGATCGCCGACTTCTCTGGCACAGCGACGAACCCCAGGACGAGCACAACAACGCTGAGCACTCCGACAACGATCGCGCCCCAGTACGCATATACGGACATCGAGTAGATTGTGGTGTCCAGTGTGCAGTTTGCGATCGCCCCTACACTCTGGTGCGGTTCGATCTCAAACGAGCCGTTGCACAATCCGTCAAGCGGCCCAAAATGATTCTTTCCGACCGCCGACAAAACAAGGACGATCAGCGCCAGCCCGATGCCGGCGAGCGCGGGTAGTAGAAGATCTGAGCGTTTAGCTGTCATGAGCACACCTTTCGAGTTCCCTTTGAGTTGACTTGGAAGCAGCATCTCGCCTGGGAACGCACTCGGCCACCCACCCAAGGTGTGGATCTCGCTCACCATCGCGCCGTCGGATACCGACGCAACACGCACGCCGTCGGGTATCACAGCGCAACACACACGCCGTCAGGTACCAGCGCAACACGTACGCCGTCCGATACCGGCGCGAACACGTACGCCGTCAGGTACCAGCGCGAATGCCGACGCTCTCAGGCGCCGGTACGAATGCCGACACCCTCAGCGGTGCCGCTTCGCCGACCGACCGGCGGCGATGTAGGTCTCCCCCGCGCTCAGAACCTTAGGGCTTGTAGATAAATAACGTTTCATTTACGGCGTGCTGATGGATGCTGGTCTTCACCCGCGGGGCACGATCGTGTAGTTCCACTCGGGGTGGAAGTCTTCACCGTGAATGTTGACGGTCTGCAGCTCGGCGTCTGTGACGCGGATCTTGTCGGGGTAGGTGCCTTGATCGAGACGGGCGTAGACCTCAAGCCCGCTGCTGGTCGTGGTCGCGCCTATCAGGTTGATGATCGTCTCCAAGGAGGTCAGCGGCTTGCCGCGCCAGTTCATGGTGATGAAGCTGAACAGGCGGTGCTCGATCCGGTTCCACTTGCTAGTGCCGGGCGGGAAATGGCAGACAGCGATCTCAAGGCCGATCTCGTCTGCGAGCTTTCCCAGCTCGACCTTCCACAGCTTCGTCCGGTTGCCGTTGGAGCCGCCGCAGTCGGCGGTGATCTGCAGCTGCGTGGCGTGCGGGTAGCGCTCGGCTCCGAGGTGCTCCCACCAGCTGCGGATCGAGTTCGCGGCGAACTGGGCGGTGTCGTGGTCGATGCCGACGTTGACGTAGCCCTCGTCCAGGCGCAGGTCATAGACGCCGTAAGGGATCGCCTTGCCCAGCTGCTTGTCCTTGAAGTCGTGCACGCGCACCAGCTCGGGCTTGCCCTTCAGATGCCACTCACGCCCTGCGTTCTTGAAGTCTCCGACCAGCTCCTTCTTCTTCGTGTCTACGCTGATCACCGGCCAGCCCGCGGCCACGGCCGCCTTCGCGGCCTGGTTGATGTGGCGGAACTGCAGATCGCGGTCGGGGTGCTGGCGGCCCTCCCTCGTCTTGACGTTCGCTTGCAGGCTGTACCCGAGGGAGCGCAGGAGCGTCGCCACAGAAGTGAAGTGAACCTCGTGCCCCATCTCACGCAGCCCCTCGGCCAGGTTGCGCACGCTCTTGGAGGTCCAACGCAAAAGTGACTCCGGATCACCACGCGAACTCTCCTCCACGAGCCGCTCGAGATCACCAGCCAGCGTCAGGTCAACCTCAGTCAGTGCCTTGCGGCCACCGCCCCGCCGTCTGACACGCCCACGCTCCAGATGCTCGCCGAACTCCAGTTCCGCAATCCCCTTGCGAATCGTCGGTACGCTCACCCCGGTCTGCCGCGAGACCGTTGCGACACCACCCCGTCCCGCCGCTCGCGCCTCGGCCGCCACAAACAGGCGGCGCTGACGCTCATTCAGCTCACCCGCCAGCGCCCTAAACCGCTCGCCAATCGCATCCTCATAGACCACGCCTCACTGTTCCACACACGTGACACGCATCCTGCAACGTTATTTATCTACAAGCCCTTAGTCCTGTGGTTGACGAGGTCGCGCACCCGCACCTTGCCGGCCGCAACCTCGACCACCGACCGGTTGCATTCGTCGAGCGTGAGCCAGCGGGTGCCCTCGACCGTGGTGCTTACGTAGCGTCCGCTGGTACCCCAGCTGCCGCCGCCCTCGGAGACCCACAGGTGGCGCGACTTGGCTCCCGAGCGATGCTCGGCGCCGCTCGCGGGCAACCCGACGTCAGGGTGTCCCACCGGCAAGCTGGGTGGGCAGCCGGCGAGCGGCAGAGACAATGCCAAACGCGCCACTGCATGAGCCCCGCTGGCCTGACGGAACGCGAAAACCCCTCCGTATACTTCAGCGCTTGCGGTCCGCCCAGTGTGGCCGGTCGCCTCGGTAATCAGCACGTGGCCGTCGGTGGCGTCGACTTCGCTTCCATTGGGGATGCCGGCCGAACCCGAGAGCGAGACGAACGTGCTCGTGCCCTTGAGCCGGATTCTCACAGTCCCGGCGGTCACCATCGCGGTTCCCCGTTCGCCGAGGATCGGGGGCGGTGGCGTTTCCGCGACGGTCGTCGAGACAGGCGGCGCCGTCGCTGTCTGCACAGCGGGTGCCGGGGGGCTCGCCGGGGGCGTGTAGACAGCGACGCGATTGGTGGCGGGACGCACTGGACGGACAACCTCGCGGGAAACCTTCCGCGTATGGTGTGGCCGAGGAGCCAGCACTACGACCACCGGCGGTGGGGAAGGGGGAGGCGAGGATGAATGTGTTTGCGTGAGCGACGCCAGCGCGACGCCGGACATCGTCAGAGTGACGGCGCATGCGATGATCGCAGCGCGAATTTGGCGCCTGCGCGCCGGACGTCTACTGCTCGGTTTCACCAGATCCTCACCAAATCCATCAATCGGGATCGGGACAATAGCAAGATTGGACGAGACAGACTCGCCCGGCGGTCGGCGCTCGTGTCGAGCGAGAGAGTCCACGGTAGGCCGGACCCTGCTGGGTAGGATCGCGTCCGGCGAAATGACGATCAGAACGCGAGTTGACCAGGTCCCGCTGTTGCGTCAAGCGTGTAGCCGTCATCCGTCATGTGGGCATTTGGCAGGCGCCGCGACCAGCGGTGTCGCTCTGGCCATCACAATCGGCGCAACCGTGTTCTCAGGCGGCGGCTTCAGCGATGCCTCGCAGTTGACTTTCATCGTGCTCTCCGGCGTCACCCTGCTGCTGACGGCGAGCTTCAACGGCAGCACCATGATCTCGGCGTTGCAATCTCCGCTGGCATTGACTCTCGGAGCTCTCGGCGCTCTGTGCATTGTGAGTGCGGCGTGGACGATCGGAGAGCCCGTGGCATCTGTGCGTTGGGGGCTTACGATCATGAGCTACGGCGCCGTGTTCATCGCCGCCGCAACATTCACACGAGTACTCGGCCCAGTGCCACTAAGCGTCGGTATCGCCGTCATCGCGGTAATCGAGGCCCTCCTGGGGGTGCGCGCGCTGGCCCTGCACATGTTGCCCGACACCGAACCGATCGGCGGCGCCTGGCGGCCCGGGGGCACGTTTGAGTATCCCCCCGCACTCGCGATCCTGGAGGTCGGCGCGATTCCGATCCTGTGCTATGCGATGGCGCGCGGATCGAGGCTCGTCGCAGGCGCATCCGCCGTCGCAGCGGTGCTCGCCGGCACGATTCTCGGCCTCGCCGGCAGTCGCCTGGCCATTGGGCTAACAGTGGTGTTCCTGGCGATCCTGGTCCTGACGCCCCGAATCGGCAGGTTCCGCATCGCCGCCGCGGGGACGGCCGCGCTGCTGATCGTGGGAGCACTGACCGGCCGTGCCCTGCTCGACAGGCATCTCGCCTCCCCGGGCGCGACCATGGGGGTGCGCGCGAGTCCACACGCACGGCGCACATCCGATGTCCGACACGATCCCAGCCGGCCGCGGTCTGACCTTCTTGACGATCACGCGCATGGGCCGCGATCCGACCTCCTTCACGGTCGCGCGCATGAGTGGGAAGCCGCGCTGCGGACCTGGTTCGACCGGCCTCTGTTGGGTGCCGGCGCTGGCGCGTACTACACGGCATCGCTGCCATATCAGGGCTCCGGCGCCACGCTCTACGCGCACGACCTCCCGTTAGAACTGGCCGCCGAGCTCGGGGTGCTGGGGCTGCTGCTGGGCGTGGCCCTATATGTCGCTTGCGGGTGGATGATCGCGACAGCGAGCGACCGCGCCGCGCTGATGCTCCTCGGCGCGACCGTCGTGGCGCTTATGGCCTCCAATCTGATCGACTGGACCTGGCATCTCGCCGGCCTCGGCGCCCTGTGGGCCGCATGTGCCGGCGGCCTGTCGGGTTGCGGGCGTCCGGGGCGGGAATCGCGCGGTTGAGCTGGAGGCACAGCGACGCACGGGCCCCGGTAGCCGATCAGCTGCCGGGGGCTCCTCTCATCCATCTCTCTCCCCCTGCGGCATCGATCTCTCAGCGGCGGCCCGAAGGTGGCCGCCGGACAGCAACGTAGCTCTTCCCGGCGGTGAGAATCTTGCTCGTGTCGTCAACGAGGTCGCGCACCCGCACCTTGCCGGCCGCAACCGACACCTTGGATCGGTTGCATTCGTCGAGCGTGAGCCAGCGGGTGCCCTCGACACTCGTGCTCACGTAACGGCCATTGGTGCCCCAACTGCCACCGTGCTCAGAAACCCAGAGGTGGCGTGACTTGGGACCGGAGCTGTGCTTGGCTCCCGCCGCGAGTATGGCTGAGGCGCCGTGTGGGAGCGACGATCGCAGACAGCCTGTGAGAGGTAAGGTGAGCGTAAAGTGCGTTTCGCCGGAACTCGTCCGCTGCTGATGCATCATGAACCTCCCGCCCCACACTTCGGCGGTCTGAGTGTGGCCGCCAGGCGTCGCCACAGTGATGAGAACATGTCCGTTGGTGGCTTCCACTTCACTGCCATCAGGAATGGTGCTGGCGCCTGAGAGCAAGACGAACTTCGTTGTGCCCTTCAGACGCACCATCACCGTCCCGCTGATGACGCTTGCCGTCTGACTCTGCCCAAGGATTGGCGCAGGCGGCGCAGGCGGCGCCATATTGACGCCCTCGCCTCCTACTTCCAAGCTCGTGAGCGATTGACCCCGAGCTTCGGAGCTGCCGCTCGATGGATTTTCGTTGTTATTTTGTTTGCCGGAGGAAATCGGGCAGGCGGTTTCCGCCGTGGCTTGTTGTGGCGAATCTTCATAAAGAGTGACATCAAAGGCCCATGTGAACTCACCGCTTGTGGGACATCGTTCTGGAATGATGACGCTGTTGATCGTGGCGGAGCCTTCTTGACGTGAAGTGCCGAGCGCCAGCTTGAGATCGGTAATGCTCACGTACGGCGCTCCGGGCACAGGCTCGACCAACGGCAGTTCGAGCGTGAGCGTAGGCCCATCGGGAGACACACCAGTGCGGTCGGTCGCCGGGATTATCTCTTCGATGGCTACAGGTGCTTCCGCCCTTAGATAGAAGAACAGCTTTTCTTCCGGCGCAAACACCGCCTGGATGGTGCCGGTCTCGGGGATCAGTTCGTCAGCAACATCGGAGACAAAGCCGATCGAGCCGGCTGGACCTGCCATTGAACCCGGCGGACAGCCCGCAGGGCCGGATACTTCGAGCGTCGCCCGTTCACAGGTGGGAAAACCGGACTGGTTCCCGCCAACTCCTGCCGGCAGCTGCAAGGTCACGTTCGTAGACGGGAAGACGGTGCCATGATATTCGGTACCGGTGAAGGTGAATTCAGCGGTAAATACGGTGCCTTCGCCCAACCCGCCATAAGAGAAAGCGGGCACAAACGAAGTATGTTGTGTACTCGATCTTGTTCCGGACACCACATTGCCCGCCGCATCGAAAGCGACGCACAGCGATTCTTCTACACACGAGACGCCGGTCAAGGCCGACTCATCGATGTGCGTCGCCGTCCACGCCGCTTCGCCTCCCGTCGGATCGCTCGACGTCAGCGCGTTGCCAGCTTCGTCCACGGCGACGCACAAGGTCGGCGATCCGCATGAAACCGCCTTCAGCCTGTTTGTGCCGTCGATCCTCGTCGTGGTCCACGCCGCCGCACCGCCGGTGGGATCTTTCGAGGTCACGATCTGGCCGGCAGCCCCCACTACGATGCACAGTTCTTCCGAGGGGCACGCGACAGCCGACGGCTCAAGCGCACCGCTCAAGGACGTCTGCTTCCACGCCGTTTCGCCACCCTGCGGATCCGTCGATGTGATCACCTCGCCGCTGGTGGCGACTGCCACGCAGAGATGAACCGATGGGCAGGAGATGCCGGAAAGCACCGATGGATTGCCCGCGATCGTCGTGAGATGCCAAGTGCTTGCGCCGGCGGCTGGCTCAGCCGAGGTCTCGAGGTCGTTCTCGCTCAGCGCTACACACAACGATTCGGATGGACACGAAATCGCCGTCAAGGGATCGTCCACGTCGATGCTGGTCAGATGCCATGCGCTCGCCCCGTCACCCGGCTCGTCCGAGATCGCCAAGTTGCCTTCGCCGTAGCCGTCCACTTCACCGGTGCCCACCGCTACGCAAAACGATTGCGAGGCGCACGAGACGTCGGTCAGGCCCATTGGAAATTCGAAGAGCGGTGGGTCGATATTCGCGACGGACCACGCACCCCCAGTCGGCGTAGGCGTCGTTATGACGTTGCCGCTTGCGTCAGTGGCGACGCACAGCGTCGCTGACGGACAGGCAACCGCCGTCGGATCATTTGTCCCGGCATTCACCTGTGCGACATGCCAGTCAACGGCGCCGCCCAGCGGATCCGTCGAGGTCACGATGTTGCCCTGGCGGTCAGCGGCCACGCACTGTCCGGTTGTGCAAGATACCTGATTGAATTCGTAGGAGCCATCCACGTTGACCACCGTCCAAGCGCCAGCCGTCCCGGTGGGGTCGTTCGAACCGACTATGTTGCCGCCGCTGTCAACGGCTACGCAGGATGCAGCGGACGCGCACGATATGCCCCTCAGCTCGCTCTGGGTCCTGCGTCTGGTGTCGGTCGTATCGATCTTGACGGACTTCCATTCACTGCTCCCACCGGCTGGATTGGTCGAAGTCAGGGCGTTCCCCGCACTATCGACCGCCACGCACAGCGCTTCGGACGGGCAGGACACCGAGTTGATGTGGTTGGTGCCATCGATGTTCGCGACGTGCCACGCACTTTCACCGCCCGTCGGTTCAGTCGAGGTGACTACATTGCCGGCATTGTCGACAGCCACGCACAGCGTCGTCGATGCACACGACACCCGATTGAGTTCGTTGCTACCGTCGACATCCGCGCGCGTCCATGCGCTCGCCCCTTCCGTCGGATTGGTCGCCGTGAAGATCTCACCGCGGTATCCGGCAGCTACGCACAGCCGGGCGGACGGACACGACACGCCATCGAGCGGCCCGCTTTCGACCGTCGCGGTGTTCCACGCCCCCACACTCCCGGTGGGTTCCGTCGAGGTGAGAATTGCACCGTCGGTGCGCACCGCGACACACAGCGATACTTCCGGACACGACACGTCGTCCAACGCGTCGTTGAGGGTGCCTATCACCTGCGAAGCCCATGTCCCAGCGCCCCCCGACGGGTCGGTGGACGATACGGCACGTCCCTGAGCGTCAACACCGATGCAGAACGACGCCGTAGGGCAAGAAACACTGTTCATGCCGTCGGGATCGCCGTATGGCTCTTGATGGTCAACCAATCTCGGCGCTGCCCAAGTGAGCGGAGATGCGGATGCCCTCGATGCGAGCATCAGCAGGCACATACAAGCCAGCACCAGGCCAACCGGTACCACGGCAGGCCCAAGCCTCCATGGCAGGGCACCCAGGATCGTTCGCATTCCGCCTGCCCCGGCGGAGATAATGCTCGTGCTACGGAGGCTCATAATCGTCCCTTCGCAGAGGTCACCGTCGCTGAGCATCATGATCGGGCGTCACCCCCCGGCCCGGGTACCCAAGGTGTCGAATGACCCACCCTATAGGAGGGTACGCTGGAACGATGTCTGAGATTCGGACGATGACGGCGCAAAAATACCCGCATTAGTACGCTTTGCCGATCATGCTGGGGGGCGCCATGAGGCGAAGAGTGCTGGGCTTGCTCGCCGTCGGGCTGCTCGCAACGGCGGCCGGACTGGCCACGCACGCGGCTGGCCTGCTCGAATGGCTCGAGCGCGATTCCGTGGACGCACGGTTCTCACTGCGCGGCGCGCAGCGCCCGCCCTCCGATGTGGTGGTGGTGGGCATCGACAACGACAGCCTCGGTGTTCTGCCGCGCTTTCCGTTCTCACGCACACTGGACGCGCGCGTGCTCGCAAACCTGCACGCGGCCGGCGCTCGCCTGGTCGTGTACGACATCTCCTTCGATCGCCCCACGACTCCAGCTGCCGACGAAGCGCTCTACGAAGCGGCGCGCCGGGCAGCCCCCGTCGTGTTCGGAACCTCGCTCATCTCGCCCGCGGGCGCCACGCAGGTGCTCGGGGGGAACGCCAACCTGGTGGGCATCGGCGACCAGGCCGCGGCCGCGGACCTCGTCCCCGACCCCGACGGCGTGCTGCGCCACACGCTCGCCGATGTCAACGGGCTGCCGACGATCGCGGCGGCCGTGACGCGGCGGCTCACTGGGCGCGCGGCGGATCCAAGCCAGATGAGCAGTGGCTGGATCGACTTCCCCGGGCCACCGGGAACGGTTCGTAGCCTGTCGTTTGCGCGAGCGCTGAACGGCCACTTCAACCCGCGCGGACGTGCGCGGCAAGGTGGTGGTGATCGGCGCCACCGCGCCGGTGCTGCAGGACATGCACAGCACCGCGGCGGGCAGCCCGATGGCAGGACCCGAAGTGCAGGCGGACGCGATCTCCACTGCGCTGGCCGGCTTTCCGCTGCGCAGTCCCGCGGCGATCGTCACCGTGCTCCTGATCGTGCTCCTCGCTCTGCTCGCGCCACTTGCCGGAGTGCGGCTCGGCACGCTCGGAGCCTGCCTGACAGGTCTTACCGTCCTCTGTCTGTGGTCGCTGGCGACACAGCTCGCGTTCGACTCCGGAGCGGTGCTCGACTACAGCGACCCGCTCGCTGCGCTGATGGTGGGAGCCGCCGGGACCGTGATGCTGGGCATGTGGTCCGACAGCCGCGAGCGCCTGCGCCTGCGCGAGCTGTTCGCGACCGACGCCAGCGGAACTCGTCGAGCAGGTGCTGCACCAACCGGGCGAGCGTCCGCTCGAGCCGACGGCGATCATCGCCGGATACCGGATCGAGGAGGTCATCGGGCGCGGCGGCATGGGGGTCGTCTACCGCGCCACCCAGCTGGCGCTCGGGCGGGCTGTCGCGATCAAGCTGATCGCTCCGGAGCGGGCTGGAGATCCCGTGTTCCGCGAGCGCTTCTCAGCCGAGTCGCGCATCGCCGCCTCGATCGAGCACGCCAACGTCATCCCGGTGTACGAGGCGGGCGAGGACGATGGGCTGCTGTTCATCGCGATGCGCCTCGTGGAGGGGCTCGATCTCGGGCGACTGCTCGCACGCCTGGGTCTGCTCACGACGGAGCGAACGGCGCGCGTCACGATCCAGGTCGCTGGAGCGCTCGACGCAGCTCACGCTCGCGGCCTCGTGCACAGGGACGTCAAGCCCGCCAACGTTCTGCTCACGACCGATCAACCGGAGCACGCCTATCTCACGGACTTCGGGGTGGCGAAGTATGTCGGCGCGCTCACCCGCATCACGCAGGCCGATCAGCGGGTCGGCACGCTCGATTACCTGGCGCCGGAGCAGATTCGCGGCGAGGCGGTGGACGCGCGCGCCGACATCTATGCGCTGACCTGTGTCCTCTGCCACTGCCTGACCGGCGAGACTCCCTTTCCTCGCGACAGCGACGCGGCGGCCATGTGGGCACACGTCAGCGCTCCACCTCCCTGCCCCAGCCGCATGCGGCCCGAGCTACCGGAGGCGATCGACGAGGTGATCGCGCGCGGCATGGCGAAGGACCCCGCCGAGCGCTACGCAGGCGCGGGCGAGCTGGCGCAAGCGGCAGCGCAGGCGCTCGGATTTGCTTCCCGGCTCGCGCGACCCGGCACGCGAGAGCAGGCGAGGAATGAGCACCCCGCGCCAGGGGCGCTCACCACGGTTTCGGAGAACCCGTGAACGGGCAACGTCAGGCGAGATCGCGCTGAGAGAGCAGTCCAAACTGGAAGGCACACTCGGCGAGCCTGGTGCGCTTCTGGTTCTGGCCGAGATCGCCCAGACCGAACTTGCCGAACAGCGCCCGCAGGTGTGTCTTGACGGCGTCGACGCTGAGAAACACCTCGTCGGCGATCTGCTGGTTGGTCGCCGGGGTGGCGAAGGCGCCGCCGTCGCGATACGGGCGGCACAGCGCGATCAGAACCCGCCGCTGTGTGTCGCTGAGCTCCCGTAGGGCGGGGCGATCGCCAGCCGCCATCGTCTCCGCGACCGCGGGAGCATCGGCCGCGTTGTACGCGATGAGCGTACGCCCGATGCGGATGCGATCGCCGCCACGCAAACGCCGGCGCCCGCTGACCCGCTCCCCGTTCACATAAGTTCCGTTCCTCGACAGGTTGTCATCGACGATCGTCCACTCTCCGCCCAGGCACTGCAACTCGGCGTGTACGCCGGAGACCTCACTGTCCCAGGAGAGCGACAGATCCATCTCCGCACGGCGTCCCAACGTGTGGCTGTCGGCTCCATCGGCGAGTGCGTACAGCCGCAAGCTCTCCTGCTGGTCACGGAACGCGAGAAACGGCACGCCCGCCCTCTCTGCGGCCAGTAGCTGCTTGAGCTCTCCCGCGGAGGCCGTGTGGGGCGCAAGTGGATCGGCTCTTCCTGATTGAGAGAACATCTCGGACATAGTGGGCGCCGGTCATTGTACGGACCGGTTGCCATTGCGATCCTCACGCACCAGCGATCAGGGAGATCCAGAGCGGCTCGACGGTGCGTGGCAACCTCGCCGGCGCGACGATCGAGACCCCATACACTCCCGACCAAGTGAATCTGTGGATTCCCGATCGTCCGGGCAGCGAGGCCGTTGGCGAGCTGCCCGAGGGTGTCGCACTCAACCTCATCCCCCCCACCGGCGTGCTGCCGGGCGCAGCGGTCGATGCGGAGTTCCTGGTGCCGGGGGCACGCGACACACGCATTCCCGAGCTGCTGTCCCGAATGAAGGCGCTGCGCGTGATCCAAACACTGTCGGCGGGCGTGGACTGGCTGCTGCCGATCCTCCCCGCCGGCGTGACGCTGTGCGACGCCGCCGGGAGCCGCAACGCAGCGGTTGCCGAGTGGGTGGTGGCGGTGATCCTCGCCTCGACGAAGCGCCTGCCTGAGCTGCGCGACAGCCAGCGCGAGCACCGCTGGGAATGGCAGCGATCCCACGAGTTGGCTGGCAGCACCGTGTTGATTCTTGGGTATGGCGCGATCGGCGCAGCCGCGGAGCGGCGACTGGAGCCGTTCGACGTCAAGCTGATTCGCGTGGCGCGGCGCGCGCGGGCGGGGGTGCACGCAGTGGAGGACCTCGGTGGGCTGCTACCGCTCGCCGATGTGGTGGTGGTGTTGCTGCCGCTAACGCCCGACACCACCGGGCTGCTGGACGCCGACCTGCTCGCTCGCCTACGCCCCGGCGCGCTGCTGGTGAACGCCGCGCGCGGGCCGGTCCTCGACATGCGGGCGCTCCTGCGACTGCTGCGCGCCGGATACATCAGAGCCGCGCTGGATGTGACCAACCCAGAACCGCTACCACCCGACGATCCGATGTGGGACGCGCCGGGGGTGCTGATCACCCCCCACCTCGCCGGCGACACGCTCGCTGCGGATCGGCGCGCGTTTGCCCTGGTGGGCGAACAGGTGCGTCGCTATCTACGCGGAGAGCCGCTGGCGAACGTCGTCAAGCACGGCTATTGAGCCGGCACTTCGATCGCCCACCACCTAACGCATCCAACCAACGACCGTGGTAGGCCGCAACAGAGCAGCAGGAGCGTCTCAGTCCACGGCGAGCTCGGCCAACAGCGCGTCGACAGCGCACTCGTCGAGCTGGGCACTCGCGACGCGGCGCAGCTCCTCGCCGGCCTCCTCGGGTGTGCGCGCGGGGCGGTAAGGCCGCGTGGTGATGATCGCGTCGTAGGTGTCGCACGCCGAGATGATGCGCGCCGCGAGCGGAATCTGCTCGCCGGCGAGGCCGTCGGGGTAGCCGCCTCCGTCCCAGCGCTCGTGGGAGGCACGCACCGCGGGCGCGAGATGCGCGAAGGCCGGGATGCGACCGACCAGTTCGCCGCCGACGGCGGCGTGACTGCGCATCACGACCCACTCCTCGTCGGTGAGCGGACCGGGCTTCAGCAGGATCTCGGAGGGCACGGCGATCTTGCCGATGTCGTGCAGCATCGCCGCGTAGCGCACGTCGCGCGCTTGCGCGCGCGTGAGCCCGATGCGCAGCGCGACGCGCTCGGCGAGGTCGGCGACATCCTCGCCGTGGCAGGCGGTGTAGTCGTCCTTGGCTTCCACGGTCGAGGTGAGCGCTGCCAAGGTGGTTGTGAACGTGCGCTCGAGGTCGGCCACCAACCCGGCGCGATGCACCGCAGCGCCGAAGGCGGCGGCGACCGCCTCCACGAGCACCGCGTCAGCCTGGCCGAAGGCGGAGGGGGCGACGGCCTCGATGTTGAGCACCCCCCACACGGTGCCATCGACGAAGATCGGGGCGCTCAGCTCCGAGCGCGGATCGGTGGAGAGATCGCGCGCGATGTAGTCGGGATCCATGCCGGTGTCGTGTACGAGCGCAGTGCTGCCAGAGCGCGCGACGCGCCCGTTGACGCCCTCGTGCACCGATTGCTCGACCAGCAGGAACTCGGTCATCACCTCCGCGAGCGGCCCGGCGCCGGCGATCAGCCGCAACATCCCGTCGGGGTCCAGGCGCTGGATCGCAGCGAGGTAGAAGGAGAACGTGCAGTGCAGCTCGTCCACCACCAGATGCGCCATCTCCTCGATCTCCTGCGTGGCGGCCAGCCGCGCAGTGAGCTGCGAGGCGACCCGCAGTTGCGCGCGCAGATAGGCGAGCTCGCCGGCGCCGGCGAGCTTCTGCACACGCTCGTCGGCGCGTTGGCGGCGCAGGGCCTCGGCGCGACGCTCGCGCTCACGCTCACCGGCGGCACCCGCGGGTCGCCGCTCCGTGAGTTCTACGGAGAGCTTCGGCATCGCGAACGCATCGGCCGCAAAAGCCCTGCGCTTGAGCGGTATTGGCGACTTCACGGACGCCGCGCGCGAGACGTGCGGACGACGCTTTGCGACAGGTGAGCAGCCGCAACCCCCTCGATTGCTCCATCCGTCGAAGGCCGAGGCAGGCGGCGAGCGAGAGAATTCCGCGGTGAGCTCAGCCCTGAGCACGCCGACCGCCGCCGGCTACCGACCCTGCGCGCCGTTCCTGGATGAGCTGTTCGAGCTCGACGGCACGCCGCGCCCCGCGGCGGCGGCGCTGGTGCGCGAGCTGGAGCGCCTCGGGCCCGACGGCCTGCTGGAGGCCGGTAGGCGCCGCGACGCGGTGTTCATGCAGCAGGGGATCACGTTCGAGACGGGCGGCGAGAGCGGTGGCCATGACCCCGCCCACCCCGGCAAGGAGCGACCGTTTCCGCTGGATCTCGTGCCGCGCGTCCTCAGCGGCGAGGAATGGCGCGAGATCAAGCGTGGTCTCGCGCAGCGCATCCGCGCGCTCAACCACTTCGTTGACGACGTCTACCACGCCCGTGAGATCGTGCGCGAGGGCCTCGTGCCGTGGCGGCTGGTGGCGGGCTGCCCGCATTTCGCGCGCGCGGTGCATGGCATCAGGCCTCCGGGCGGCGTCTACACCCACGTGGCGGGCTGCGACCTTGTGCGCCACAGCGACGGCGCGTGGAAGGTAATCGAGGACAACGTGCGGATCCCGTCGGGCATCTCCTACGTGCTGGAGAACCGCGCCGCGATGGCGCAGCTGGTGCCCGAGCTGTTCGCCTCCTACCGCGTGCGCCCGGTTGACCACTACCCGCAGTTGCTGCTGAGTGCGCTGCGCTCGGTGGCGCCGTCGGCGGAGAGCGAGGCGACCGTCGTCGTGTGGACGCCGGGCCCCGCCAACCCCGCCTACTTCGAGCACGCCTTCCTCGCCCGCCAGATGGGCGTCGAGCTGGTCGAGGCCTCCGATCTGGTGGTGCGCGACGACGTCCTCTACATGCGCACCACCCGGGGCCTGGAGCGCGTGCACGCCGTGTACCGGCGCCTGGACGACGACTTCGTCGACCCGCTGGAGTTCCGCCCCGACTCGCTGCTGGGGGTGCCCGGCCTCGTGCGCGCCTACCGCGCCGGCAGCGTGGCGATCGCCAACGCGTTCGGCACCGGGGTGGCGGACGACAAGGCGATCTACTGCTTCGTCCCGGAGATGATCCGCTTCTACCTGGCGGAGGAGCCAATCCTCGAGAACGTCCGCACCTACCTGCTGTCCGACCCAGAAGTGCTCGATCATGTGCTCGGCCGCATCGAGCAGCTGGTGGTGAAGCCGACCGGTGAGTCTGGGGGCCGCGGCGTGCTGATCGGCCCGCACGCCGAGCAGCACGAACTGGAGCGGATGAGGGAGGTGATCCGCGCGCACCCCGAACGATGGATCGCCCAGGACCTCGTACGCCTCTCGACCGTCCCCACGGTGGACGGCGAGGGCGGGCTGCGGCCCTGCCATGTGGATCTGCGGCCGTTCGCAGTATTCGGCGAGCACATCGACATCGTCCCCGGCGGCCTCACGCGCGTGGCGCTGGAGGAGGGATCGATGATCGTCAACTCCTCGCGCGGCGGCGGCTCGAAGGACACGTGGGTGCTGCAGGACGGCGACGACGCCGACCAGGCGGGGCCGACGATCGCCGACACGCAGCCGCCCGCGCTGCCCGACCTGCGCTACGGCGCGTGGACCGGCCAGCAGCAACAGCAGCAGCAGGATCGCGGCGCTAGCTCGACAATCGCCGCCACCCAGCCGCCCGCACTGCCCGCCCTTCACCCCGACGCGTGGACCGGCCAGCAGCAACAGCAGCAGCAGGATCGCGGCGCTAGCTCGACAATCGCCGCCACCCAGCCGCCCGCACTGCCCGCCCTTCACCCCGGCGCGTGGACCGGCCAGCAGCAACAGCAGCAGCAGGATCGCAGCGCGAGCCCCTCCCCCCCTCCCCCTCCCCTATGCGTCCCTGCGGATCAGCGGCCTTGCCGCCACGATGCGGCCCGCGCCGCCGATCGAGCCCACCCCCAACTGGGCGAGGTGTAAGCCGAATGCTGGCGCGGATCGCCCACGAGCTGTACTGGCTGGGCCGCAACCTGGCGCGTGCCGAGTTCACCGCGCGCGCGGTCGAGGCGGTGTTCCAGGCCGAGCTGCAGGGCACCTCCGACCGCGTGCCGGGCGTCAGCTTCGGCTCGCACGGGCTGCTGGCGATGCTCGGCGACACCGAGCTCAACGGCGGGTCGGGCGGCCAGGCACTCGGCGGCCTGACGCTCGACGCGCGGCGACCGGGCTCGATGCTGGCGAGCGTCGAGCGTGCACGCGAGGGGGCGCGCACCGTGCGCGACGTGATCAGCGCGGAGATGTGGGAGGCGATCAACACCACCGCGCTCGGCTTGCGCGGCGGTGGGCAGGGGTGGGCGGGCTTCCAAACCGCGGCGCCGGCCGGCCCCTACCTCGCCTCGCAGTACGTCAAGCAGCGCACGGCGTTGATTTGGGGCGTGGCCGACCGCTCGATGCTGCGCGACGAAGCGAAGTGCTTCCTCGACGCGGGGGGCATGATCGAGGTCGCGGACATGGTGCTGCGGATGCTGCGAATCGCGCTGCCCCCGGCCGGCGAGGCGGCCCCCGGCGACGGGCACGCGCTGATCCTGCTGCAGGCGGTGGGGGGCTTCCACGCCTACCTACGCGCTGTCACCGCTCCGCCCAACGCCCAGCCCGTCGCCCGCTTCCTGCTGTTCGAGCGCGCCTACCCCGACAGCGTGGCGGCGTGCGTGGACACGCTGCACGAGGTGTTCACCGCCGCCGACGCCGGCCCGCGCAACTCCAAGCCGGTGCTGCGCGTCAGCCGTCTGGCGGCCGACCTGGACTTCCAGCGCCGCGCGCTGCCCGAAGGCGCGGAGCTGACCGGGATCTGCGAGCGCACCCAACAGGAGCTTGCTCGCCTCGATCAGGACGTGGCGGAGCGCTACTTCGCGGGGGCGACTCCGGCGGGGAGCGGAGGCGAAGGAGCGGTGCGCTTCGCGATCCGCCGCTCGTCCAGGGCCCCCAGCAATGTAGGCGGGCACAATGTTGACGGGCAGGAGGGGTGAACGGGACTTGCACTTCGCAATCCGCTACCTGACCGAGTACCGCTACGGCGGCCCCGTCACCGACAACCTCAACGCGCTGCGGGTGCGCCCGGCGACGACCTCCTCGCAGCGCTGCGACGAGTTCCACACGCGCATCGACCCCGAGGCGCGCGTGAGCCGCTACCTCGACTACTTCGGCACCGAGGTGCTGGAGTTCGGCGTGCCCACCGACCACGAGCGGCTGACGATCGACGTGCGCGCGCGGGTCGTGACCTCGGAGCCCTCGACCCCGCCCGCGGGCTCGTGGGCGAGCCTGCAGAGCGGCGCCTACCAGGATGCCGCGGGCGAGTTCGCGCTGCCGTGGCACGACCAGCCCACGATCGAGGGTCTGCGCGAGCTCGACGCGCAGCTCGACGCCGGCAGCCCCCTGCAGGTGGTGGAACAGCTCTGCCAGCTGGTGCCCGACCGCTTCGAATACCGCCCGGGAGTCACCTACGTGGGCTCGAGCGTCCGCGACCTGCTGCAAGCCGGCGCGGGGGTGTGCCAGGATTTCGTGCACCTCTCGCTGGTGCTGCTGCGCCGGCGCGGGATCGCCGCGCGCTACGTGTCGGGCTACCTGTGGGCGGTGCCGGCGGACGGGAGCAGCGACTCGGTGGAGGTGGACACCCACGCCTGGCTGGAGGTGCTGCTCCCCGGTGATTCCAACCCATCGGCCCACGGCGAGCCGGTGTGGGTGGGAGCCGACCCCACCAACCGGCGCCTCGCGGGCGAGCCCCACGTGAAGATCGGGCACGGCCGCTTCTACGCCGACGTACCCCCGGTGAAGGGCCTCTATCTGGGCGGGGTCACCTCACAGCTGAACGTGTCGGTGAGCATGTCTCGCCTCGACCCGCAGGCGGGCGCACGGGCGTAGGTCGGGCTCGCGCAAGCAGATCGTCGGAGACCTGTCAGGACCCACTCTTGGGCGCATGAGAACTTAGGACCCACCCAGACGGCAAGGTAACCTTGCAATCGATGCAAGCGCTTGCTGACGTAACGCTCACGAACGACCAGCGACTGCTGATCGACGCCCTTGTCCCGCGCCTGTGCGACGAACTTCGAGCCCAGTCGGTCTGGTTGTACGGCTCGCGAGCCCGCGCCGAGCCGCCGTCACCAGATTCGGACGTTGACCTGTTGGTGGTCGCACCAGGCGAGCGATGGGAGAATCTGCTGCGTGCCGACAGGCTCCTGTATGAGGTAGCCAAAGAGATGGGGGCAGATCCAGTGCCCTTTTCGATCCAGGTCTGGGATCGAGCATGGCTGAACCATCGGCGCGAGATCGGGTCGTTCTTCATTCAAGAGGTGGATCGCGACAAGATCGTGTTGGCGGGAGAGCCGTGAGCCCCCGCTCAACGGAGTTCATGACAGAGGCACGTGAGAAGCTTGCAGCCGGTCGCGCACTCCTGAGCAGCGAGTTCGCGGGCCAGGCAGTGGTATTTGCCTACTACGCGATGCTCTATGCGGCACGAGCGGCACTGAGCGAGTCGGATCGCTCAGCGAAGACCCACCGCGGCGTGTGGAATCTCTTCCAGCAGTCATATGTCGATACGGGGCGTTTTGATCAAGAGCTGTTGCGAGAAGCCCGGGCCAGTCAACGAGCACGGGAGGCAACCGATTACGACGCGGGGCACTTCTCCACCGTGGAGGCGACGAAACTCATGGGGCTCAGCGAGCGCTTTGTCAGAGCCGTTGAAGAGATGCTCGCGGAAGACCCGCCCACCACGTAGTACTGCCAGAGGAGGCCGGGCGCCCCTGGCAGGGGTTCAGCCGAGCCGTTGCAAGTAGTTTCCCGAGTCCGTATGCAGTACGGTTGGGCTGTGACTCTCACAACCCCCTCGGCGGCACCAGCAAATCACGCCGCGGGAGGAGAGCCGGAGGACGACCCGCGCCAGTGGCGCGAGCAACTCGCCCCTTACGCCAAGGCCAACCACCCGCGGGCTCTGTTGTGCCTCGCCACATCGGTGGCGCCGTATCTCGGCCTGTCGGTGGCGATGTACCTGTTGCTCAGCGTGTCCCCCCTGCTGGCGTTGGCCCTGATCGTCCCCACCGCGATCTTCCTCGTGCGCACGTTCATCGTCTTCCACGACTGCACCCACGGGTCCTTTCTGCAGTCCAGGCGCGCCAACGCGTGGCTGGGCATCGCCACGGGCCTTCTGCTGTACTCGCCCTTCGTTCGCTGGCGCCACGACCACGCGGTCCACCACGCGAGCGCCGGAGACCTCGATCGCCGCGGCACCGGGGACGTCCGCACGCTGACCGTCGCGGAATACCGGGCGCTGCCGTGGCGTGGCCGGCTCGGCTACCGCCTGCTGCGCAACCCGCTCATCATGTTCGGCCTCGGGCCGATCGTCGCGATGATCATCGGGCCGCGTATCGTCGCGCGCAACGCCCGCCCCCGTATGCGCCGCAGCGTGCTCGCCACCGACGTGGCGCTCGCGGCGATCGTGAGCCTCCTCTGCGTGACGATCGGCTGGGGTGACTACCTGCTCGTGTGCGGACCACCTGCGCTGCTCGCCGGCTCAATCGGCATCTGGCTGTTCTACGTCCAGCACCAGTTCGAGGATGCCTACTGGGAGAGTGGCGAGGAGTGGAACTACCGCGACGCGGCGCTGCGGGGCAGCTCGTATCTGAAGCTCTCGGCGCCGCTGCGCTTCTGCACCGGAAGCATCGGCTACCACCACGTACATCACCTGAACGCGCGCATCCCCAACTACAACCTGCGGCGCGCGCACGATGAGAACGCGATCTTCCAAACGGTGCCGACGCTCCGTCTCTGGGACGCCCTGCGCGCCGTCGCGCTCAAGCTCTGGGACGAGGATCGCCGGCGCCTCGTGACGTTCGCCGAGGCGCGCAGGTCCGCCGCGGCGATCGACGCGCGCCCTGCGTAGGCACCCCCCGGGGTTTGGAAGAGTATGCGCCCTGCGCAGGCGCCCCACCCAGGGGCTTGGGGGAGTATGCGCCCTGCGCAGGCGCCCCACCCAGGGGCTTGGGGGAGTATGCGCCCTGCGCAGGCGCCCCACCCAGGGGCTTGGGGGAGTATGCGCCCTGCGCAGGCGCCCCACCCCGGTGTTTGGGGAGGCCGTCAGACATTGCTGACGGCGCGGGCATCGACATGGGCGTCGAGCTCGATGACGAGTGGGACGCCCTCCTCGAACCAGCCGCGAGTCAAGTCTTCGATCCGCGAGCGTGTCGGGCGTCCTTTGCGCCAGTTCATGCACGCCATGTAGTTGACGGCGTGCACCTCCTCGCAGTACGCCTCCCGAGCCCGCGTGATCTCCGACGGGTCACTCAGCATTCGTGCCTTGCCCGCGAACGTCCCACCGGGAATCCGCAGGGAGACATTGGGATTGGCTTGGATGTTCTTCAGCCACACCATTTCGGGCCCACCGATTGACACTAGGTACACATGGTCGCCGCGCCGTATCGCGCGGATGCATTTGCGCCTCCGCTTACCGGTCTTGCGACCGATCATGGACAGCACGCCGTAACCCTTAGGCGGCATCAGACTGAACCAGGGGAGCTCGAGGGCGCTGAGAATCCGGGCGCCAAACAGGGTCATGCCGAGCACGGTGACCTTCTGCTCCCGGATGAATAGGTTGTACCGCCGTTCGCGAGGGTACACCGAGGGGGTGTATCGGGCCGTGCGTTCTCTCATATCCGCGCAAACTGGCCGTGGAAGCCGAAGGGGATGTGGTGGGGGGCGTGGGCGCGTGCCAGCTCGGCGAGGTCGACGGCGTCGAGCACGAGCAGAAAGGACCTCTGCTCTGCGGCGTCGAGCACGACTGACAGCAGCACGCCGTCATCCTCGCGTTCGGCTTCGGGGCGAGCCACGAACACCGGCTCACCCGGATAGCACCCAGGCTGCGACCATGAAAGCGTGGCGCCGTCAGTGGTGTCGATCTTGAGGATCTCCTCGAGCCATCCGTTGGCACCGTTGCCGTTGCCCCAGACGTAGCGGTAGGGGCGCTCGTTGCAGCGCCCGTAGTTGATGCGCGGCAACTCGATCCCCCGCTCGGCCAGCTGCTCGCGGTGCACCGACCGGTCGGCAAGGCGCAGGCGAAAGCGGGTCAGATCGGCGGATGTGATCGGCTTGCCGGCGCGCAGACGGTCGAGGTAGAAATCCTCGACGATGCCAGCGTCCGGGGTGGTGCACAGGTCGACGACCACCTCGCCGTCGTCCTCGTAGGCGTTGACGTGATGGAAGGCAAAACAGGCATCGGCCTGGAAGCCGCCGGTCGCCTTGCCGGTGGCGCGGTCCACCAGCGTGAAGCGCGTTCCGAGCTCGGGCTTCCAGCGATAGTTCTCGATGTAGGGGCGTCCGGACAGCACCAGCGCCAGCGGATTGACTACAAACGGGAACTCGGCCAGCACCAGCCAGTGCTCGGTGAGCCCAAACGAGTGCATATACGCGGGCTCTCGTACTGGCAGCGAGGCGATCACGCGGGGCTTGCTCTGATGCGGTCCCACCGCGAAGAAGCGGTAGCTGCTGCGGGCGCCCAGCTTGGCCGCGTAGTTGAGCATCCCGCCATTCGTGCGATCCATGTGCGGGTGCGCCGTCGAGAGCTGCCCGGGGACCTCATACGGACGCACCCCCGCTGCCTCCAGCGTGTGCGGGTCGAACTGCACCGGCAATGGGGTCTCGGTCATCGCGATGAACCGCTCACCCAGCTTCGTGATGTTGACGTTGGCGTTGTCCGGCAGGACGCTTCCCGGCGAGAACAGGGTCTGCACGCGCTTGAACAGCGAGCGGCAGGGGTCGGTCGCGAACTCCCCATAAACCATCTTGCCCTGCTCCCGCGCGGCCTTGTAGGAGCGACTCTCCAGGAAGCGGTTGCCATAGGAGACGCGCCCACCATCGATCGTAAACCGGTGCAGCATCGCCAGCCCGTCAAACCAGTGCCGCATACGCTGCTCACCGATCTCGAATTTGGCCGGGCCCGTCCGCAGCAGCGAGCCACTCAGCCAAGTCGGTAGCTCACCGCTCAAAGGCAGTGCGTCCGCCACCACCTCGTGCTCCAGCGTCGAGAAGCCAAGCGTGGGCGAGCCGCGCTTCGATGCTGACGATGGAACTGCACTGATGGGCATAAGAATATTTCCTCCCGTATGGTTCGGCTCGAACGATACGTACCGTACGCTACTCTGCCGGAGATGTCAAGCACGCCCCCCACGACGACGCGCCTGACCGAGACCTCTTACATCGTGCTCGGCCTGATCGAGCAGATCGGCGCCGCCACCCCGTACGACCTGAAGCGGATGGCACAGGTGAGCACGTTCAACTTCTGGGCGGTTCCCCACACCCAGCTCTACACCGAGTGCGGACGGCTTGCAGGCGAGGGCCTGCTCTCCGAGCAGCGCGAGCAGAGCGGACGGCGCCGGCGAATCTATCGCCTGACAGAGCGCGGGCGCGAGGCCCTTGCCGAGTGGCTGGCGGAGCCCACCGAAGAGCTTGAAGAACTACGCGACCCCGCCACGCTCAAGCTCTTCTTCGGCGGGGACCCGGCGAGGCTCGCCGCTACTCAGCTCGAGGCCCATCGGCGCAAGCTGCGCGCATACGAGCAGCTACACGCCGAGGCCGCCGCGTGGCCCTTGGGCTGGCGGCTCGCGTTGGAAGCAGGCATCGGCCACGAGCGGGAGTCCATCCGCTTCTGGGCTGGCATCGAGACATGAGCCATGCAAGGGCCGGCACATACGTTGCGCTCCCCGGTCGAGGATTGACCTTCCTGCACAGGTCCCAGCCCACCTACGGAATCGGCACGGCGTTGAGTGCGTGCGTTGAATGGAGAGGCAGGTCGTCTCCGATGCGCAGGCTCCGCAGCCGCCGGAAGGTGCGGGAGGGCTCCCGTGAATGCGACCAGCCACCGACCGGCGTCAACCCCGATTGCGCGATGCGATTGAACGTCTCCTGCGCCTCGAGTCGGGCGAGACCGGCGCCGACGCAGTAGTGCGGACCGTTGCCGAAGGCTAGATGAGGCGGCCCGGTGCGTGTCAGATCCAGGCGATCTGGGTCGGGGTAGCGTCCGGGATCGCGGTTGGCGGCGCCGAGCACGATGAGCGCCTGCTGCCCCTTGCGCACCTCGACTCCGCCGAGCACCAGATCCTCGCGGGCGATACGGGAGGCCACCTGGGCGGGGCTGTCGTAGCGCAGCAACTCCTCGACGCCTTGAGCGCAGAGGTCGGGATGGCGAGCCAGCCAATCGAGCTGCTCGGGATGCTCGAACAAGGCGAGCGTGCCGTTGCCGATCAGGTTGGAGGTCGTCTCGTGGCCGGCGGCCAGCAACAGCAGGCACATCGTGATGATCTCCTCGGTCTCCAGCGCGACGCCGCCATCCGGGGGATGGATCAGCGCGCTCAGGAGGTCCTCGCCCGGATCGCCGCGCCGCTCGGCGACGATCGGCACGAGGAACAGCATCACCGTCATCGCCGCCGTGCCGATCGCCTCGCGCTCGGCGGGCGTCGGGTCGAGCTCCAGCATCCGCGCCAGCGTGGGGGTCTCTGCACGGATCACTTCTGCGCCCTCGAGGCCAACGTCGAACAGCTCCGCGATCACCGCGAGCGGGATCGGGTAGGCGAGCTCGCTCATCAGCTCGATCGGCTCGCCTTCCGCCAGTGGCGCGAACGCCGCGTCCACGATCGCGGCGACGCGCTCACGAATCCGCTGCACCGCCCGAGGGGTGAAGAAGCGGTTGACGGCGCCCCTCAGCCGCGTGTGGGCCGGTGGATCGCTCATCAGCAGCGACTGGCTCCACATCTCAGAGCCAAGCCCGGGGCCACCCAGGGACGCGAGCAGCTCGGGGCTGTTGCGCGGGTCGGAGCTCCACTCGGCGCCACGCAGGACGGCAGCCGCGTGCTCGTAGGAGAGCACCAGATGGGCGCCGAGCTGATCGTTCCACTGGACGGGCGCCTGAGCGCGAGCGGCGTGGTAGGCCGGGTAGGGGTCCTCAGGCGGGAACGGCCAAGCCGTCCAGTCAGGCATGGCTACTCTTCATAGCTGCCCACGGTAACCACCGCGACGCCCAATCACATGCGGCGCTCTCCGCTGCACCGACCAGAGCCCTCTCCTTCGCCCCCTCATGCATTGCTGCTCGCCGCCTGACGGTCCTCGAAGAATGCGTGGTCGAGCTTGCCCATGGCGGTGAACGGGGCCGCGCCCTCGAAGAATTCGGCCGCAATCGATCCCCAGTAGTTGGTGGCACCCAGCTCTGCGATCATCGACGCCGCGCCCATCTCGATCCGGCTCATAATTGTGTATTCGGGCGACGCAGTGATGTATCGAAAAGCGTTGGCAGAGGGACCAGTCGGCGAAAACTTGCGTTCGATCCACCTGGCCACGTACTCCGGGGTGACTGTGAATGGCTGCTCCGCCCACCACATTTCCCACGGCTCCCGCCAGTAGGTGAACACCTCCTCTGGGGTGACCGGATCCGAGGATCGCCAGAACCCGCCCTCGACGCTCGCCCGCCAGGTCCCGAGCACGTCGCCGCTGAAGCATTCGCGCACTATCGCGTCCGTCATCTCGCTCTGCTCGCGGTCGAAGCGCTTCACGCAACCGAAGTCCATGAAGCTCACGCCACCGTCGTCATGGAACAAATAGTTGCCGGGGTGCGGATCGGCATTGAACAGATGGAAACGGTGATTGGTGCCATAGACGAAGCGCTAGATCGCCTCCGCCCATTGGTCGCGCAGCTCCTGTCGGCGGCTGAGAGCATCGCTCCAGGATTTGCCCTGTACGAGCTCCTGGGTCAGCATGCGATCGGTGCACAGCTCGCGATCACCTCCGGGACGTGGATGAACGGGTGCCCGCGGTAGATGTCGGCGAACTCTGCTTGGTTGGCCGCCTCCAGCCGGTAATCGAGCTCCTCGGTAATGCGAGCGCTCATCTCGCGCGCCGCGCCGCGAAGGTCGAAGCTGATTTTCCTCGGCGACAGACCGAACATCAAACCGAGAAACGTGGCCAGCAGCTCGGTGTTCTTCAGGTCATGCCTCGATCGCGCCCGCCACCCCGGGGTACTGGATCTTCACCGCGACGGCGCGACCGTCGTGCAGCCGCGCGGCGTGGACCTCGCCGATCGAGGCCGCCGCCAGGGGCTCCCACTCGAACTGCGCAAACACGCTCTCGGTCCGCCGACCGAGCTCGCGCTCCAGCACCGTGCGCGCCAGCTCCGGCGCCATCGGCGGCGCTCCATCGCGCAGCCGCGTCAAGGCTGCCTGATAGATCGTCTGGAACTCCGCCGGAACCGCGGGGCCGGCCGAGACGAACGACAGCATCTGCCCGGCCTTCATCAGCGCGCCCTTGGAGCGACCGAGCAGCTCGGCGTAGCGCTCGGCGGTGCGGACGTGGAACTCGGTGCTGTCAGCGCCGGTCAGCTTGCCGCGCAGCCCCACCACGACTGCCTCGCCCGCCGTGCGGGCGGTGAGGCCCACCAGCGGAGCGGTGCGCCGCAGGCGCCCGCGGTCGATGCCATTGCCCTTCGGCGTTGCGTGGGTCGCATTTGGGGGAAACCTGGCGTCGGACATCAAACACGTCTCCTTCACTATCCGCTGGCTACTCTAGCTGTGACCCCACATCCCCTACTGACTTCACTAAGTGTATACTTAGTCAGGCCAATGTCAAGCACGACAAGCCCACCCGGCACGACCCGCGAACGCATCGTCGACGAGGCGATGCGCCTGTTCAGCGAACACGGCTATACCGCCACCAGCATCGCCAAGATCGAGGCTGCCGCCGGGCTCACACCCGGCGCCGGTGGCATCTACCACCACTTCGCCAGCAAGGAAGCGGTGTTAGCCGCCGGCATCGAGCGCCAGCTCGCGCGACTCGGCGCGCTGCGCGAGATCCGGCACGTGCTCGGATCGCTGGGAGACCTCAAAGCCGAACTGACGCTGACGGCTCGCTACATCCTCGCCGAGCTCGACAGCGAGTCAGAGCTGCTTCGCATACTCGCCTCCGAAGCGCGCCACCAGCCGCAGCTGCTGAGGACCGCCGTCGACCAGTTGGTGAGCTCCACGTTCGAGGGCTTCGCTGCGTGGATCGCCGAACGTGCGGCGCGTCCGATTGCGGAGGAGGAGGCAGCCGCCATCGCCGCCCTCGGTCTCGGGTCGCTCCTCTCCTCCCGCCTTTTGCGCGACGTTCTCGGCATTCCAGCGCAGGTGGACGACGAAACGCTTGTCGACACCTGGGTGGGGCTGATGGTGCTCGCACTGGCCGACCCAGAAGCCGCAGGCTCGGCCTGATGATCAGACGCATTAACCCACCAAGCCCGACGACTTGACCGTCGAGGTCACCTCTCCCTCCTCCTCTCCCATCGAGCCCCGGCCGTAAGGGGTCTGCGCTCAGGCTCGCTTCGAGAGCCCTCTTACGCGACACGACCGCGCGCGATCACACGTGCGCCGCGCGCGGGGATCATCGTGACGTTGCGGTGCTGGGCGTGCTCCGGCTCGGGTCGGTCGGCTTCGAGGTCGAGCTGCTGGGCGATTGCGTGCAGCACGATCCGCTGCTCGGCCATCGCCAGCGCAGCGCCGAGGCAGCGACGGGTGCCGCCGCCGAACGGCAGCCACTCGTATGTCCCGGGCTTTTGATCCAGCCAGCGCTCGGGGCGGAAGGCGAAGGGGTCGGGGTAGACGTCCTCGCGGTGGTGGACCAACAGGATGCTGATGCTCATCGCCGTTCCCGCCGGCAACACGTACTCGCCGAAACGCCACGGCACGGTGACGCGTCGGCCGATGATCGGGATCACCGGACGGTTGCGCATTCCCTCGACGATCGCCGCCTCCACGTGCTCCGCCGCCTGCTCGTCGCGCCGCACGGCGGTGCGTAGGCGCTCGTAGGCCACCGGCGTGCGCACCAGCCGCTCCCACGTCCACGCCAGCGAGTTGGCGGTCGTCTCGAAGCCCGCCAGCACCAGCGTGAGCAGCTCGTCGCGCAGCTCCCGATCCGAGAGCAGCTTCCCATCTTCGGTGCGCGCGGAGAGCAGCAGCGAGAGGATGTCTCCCCGCTCGGCCAGATCCTCGGCGCGCCGACGCGCGGCGATGATCGGGTAGGTGGCGCGGTCCAGCAGCGCGATGCCGCCGCGCATCAGCCCGACGGGCTCCTCGCTGCCCATGTTGGTGAGCTCCCCGAGCTTCGCGAACGGCGACGTGGAGGCACGAGTGAGGTACTTGACCGTGGAGCGCAGACGATGCTCGGCGGTGCCGCGGGCGGGGCGCTCCTCGATGCCGAAGATGCCGGACATGATCACGTCGAGCGTGATCGCCTGCATCCGCGGCGCCAGCGCGAACGGACGGCCGATCGGCCAGCGCTCGAGCTCACGGTTCGGTGGCCTCCCCGATCATCTGCCGGTAGCGCTCGATCGCATCGCCGTGGAAGGGAGGCAGCAGCAGCTTGCGCTGGCGCAGATGGCGCGGGCCGTTGGCGGTCAGCACCGATCCCGACCCGACGATCGGGCGCAGCGGGGACTCCGCCGTCAGCGACGGCACGTGCTCGGGCCGCGCGGTGAACAGCGAGCGGGCGTGGTCGGGGTGGCTGCTCACAACCCCCCCGCCCGTAATCCCCGCCTGCATCTGGAAGACCTCGCCGTATTCGCGCCTGGCGCGGAAGACGAACTCGATCTGGCGCTGGCTGAAGCGCAGGATCTGCGCCCTGCGCCCAAGCGCGATCGCCGGTGGAAGGCGGATCGTGTCTTCTGCCTCGGCCGGACCGGCCGGCGAGGAAGGTGCCCCGTTCATGTACATCATGCGAGCGTCGGCGAGCTGGGGGCGCGCTCGGTGTCCATAAGAAAACGGTACCGCACCCGCCGCACAGAGCTCGGCCAACGCCCACAGAGCTCAACCCACACAGAGCTCGGCCAACCGGCAGCGCCAGGCCGGTGCGAGCGGGCGATCTGCTCAGCCAGCCGGCAGCGCCAGACGGTGCGAGTGAGCGATCCGCTCCGCCATCGGCTCGTCGACTCCGACCTCTGCGGCGATCTCCGGCCAGTCGGCGACGACGGCGGCCACCTCCGCGAGGATCGCCTCGGCACGGCCGCGCTTGAGGCCCGCCACGCGCGCAGCCGCGCGCAGGTCGGCGACGGTGAACCCGTCGCGCTTGCCGTTGATCGACATTTGATGGCTGTCCAACCAGGGGTTGCCGGGCTGCCAGGCCCAGATCACGTCGTAAGCGGGAGCCAGCGACCACGCGCCCGTGCGGTCCATGAGGAAGGCGATGTTCTTCACATGGTCGTCCTGGTTGCGCGCGACCACGTTGAACACCATGCGCCGGAACTGCTGCTCGACAACTGGCGTCCCGAGGTTGAGCCGCCGGATCAGCAGCAGCACCTGCTCGTAGCTGTAGGTGCCCGGCTCGTTGTAGCTGACGTGCTCCAGCGCCCCCACCGTCTGCATGTGCAGCTTGCCCCCTTCGTCGGGGCGGTCGAAGCGGCGGGTCATGAAGTGCCGGCGACCGTTCTCCTCCAACAGGCGGCACTCGGTCATCTCGATTCCTGCCGAACGCGCCATTTTCGAGTAGGCGTACTCGACCGCCCCCCAGCCCCGGGGGTCGGCGAGACCGTGGTCGCCGGCGCGCGAGACGCCGTCGAACTTCAACAGCCAGTGCCGAAAGCCCTCGCCGACCTCGACCTGTCCCGAGCGGACCTGACCGGTGGTGTCGTTGTAAGCGATGAATGCCTTTGGACGCGCGCCGCCAGCGGAGCTGCCGACGGCGAGGATCGCCTTCATCGCCTCCTCGTCGGGGTGTGCGCTCAACTCGGCGACGAACTCCGTACGCTCGGCCAGCACCTCGCTGGCTAGACGCACGAGCGCCTCGACCTGGAGGTCCGTGTCGCCGGAGACGTCGGGCTGGCGGGAGGGCTGGAACTCCAGCGCACCCACACCGCGGGTGCCGACATAGCAGAGCCGTTGAACGACGTCGAAGCTCGATTGATCGCGCCCCTGCGAGGCCAACCAGGCGTTGACCAGCGCCGTCCCCCAACGGTCAGGCAGGGAGTCGGCGAGCAGGCCCGGGAGGCCACTGAACGCGTCGGCCGGCAGGCCGGGGAAGCTGTAGGGCTGCGCGCGCAGGGGCATGTGCACGGGCGCGATCTCGATGCCGCTGCGCACGAACGCCGGGTCGTACTGGAAGGTCGCGTAACGCGCGCCCTCAGCGATTGACACCGCCGCGATCCTCGTCCCCCAGAGCGTCACCGCCGCGACGGTCATGCGGCAGCGCCGCCCGGCTCATCGCCCCACGTCCATGGCTGCTCGGGCGGCTCGCCGGATGGACGGCGGCGACCGCGGGCACGTCGCGGCCTGCCACTCGCGCGCTGGCGGCGCTTGCGTTGCTCGCGTTCCAGCTGGGCGATCGGGAGATCGATCGACTCGGGGATCGCGGCGTCGAGCCCCCCGAGCAGCCCCAGGGTGCGCAGCAGCTTGATCATCGAGGTCATCTGCACCGAGTCCCCCCGCTCCGCGCGCTGCACGGTCGCCTGCCCTACCCCAGCCTCAGCAGCCAGCTCGGCCTGAGTCAGATTGCGCTCGAGGCGGTGACGCGTCAAACGGCGGCCTAGCTCGGCTAGGACCGCGCCGTCGGTCATTAGCTCATCAAGACGCATCAGTTTTGATGTTGTAGATCGAAAATGAGGAAGAAAGCATCTAATCTGATGCAGATCATAACACAACGCCCGAGTCGCCCATCATCCGTGATGCTTTATACGGTTTTATGCGTACAAAGCATCACTATTGATGCTCAAATATTCGGCGGCTTGCTCCTCGGGCATGGCGCGATCTCCCCACGGAGACATATCGGCGCCCGGAGGCCATCGGTGGCGCTCAGGCGTCTTCTGGGGCGCTGCGCTCGAGGCGGCTGTCCACTTCGCCCTGCAGGTGGCTGCTCGCGAGGTAGCGTGTGGCAGGTCCCCGTCCCTGCTGGTTGATTAGCCCGGCGTCGAGCAGACGGCGTAGGTCGGTGCTGGCGGTGGGTGTTGAGACGTCAGCCTCGGCGGCGTAGGAGGCCCGATCTGTGCCTCGGAAGAGGCTCTGCTCTAGGGCGATCACTAGGCGATCGGGCCAGTTGCGCTGCTCTACGAGCTCCTCGAGGTAGCTCCAACGGGCGCCTGCCTCGGCGAGCTGCCGCAGGCGTCGGTGCGCCTGCATGATGTGAGCTTTTACGCAGAGCCGCACGAACGGCGTAGCGTCCCGCTCAGGCTGGTAGGAGCCCCCTTGGACCTGTTCCAGCGCCGCGTAGTAGTCCTGCGTGTTGCTGCCGAGGTACTCCTCGATCGAGACGAACTCAGGTGTGAGGAGCCCGCCACGCGCGAGCACCAAGGACTGCACGATCCGGGAGATCCGTCCGTTTCCATCGCGGAATGGGTGGGCGCTGACGATATGCAGGTGGGCCATTGCCGCGCGTACGACGAGGTGCGCGTCTAGGTCGCCGTCGGCTAGCCAGTCTGCGATCTCCTGCATGAGCACCGGCAACTCCTCGGCGGGCGGCCCGACGTAGGCTGGTGCCCCGCCGTCTGGGCTCGTGACCTCGATTCCCCTTCGCCGGTACTGGCCCGGGTGCTTGTCCTTCTGGAAGTAGCACGCGTCGAAATGCAAATCGAGCGTGACGCGATCTACCCACCGGAAGACTGGGTCCTCGGACATAACTCCGACGTGGTCCATCGCGCGCACGTAACAGGAGAGCGCCATTCTGTCCTCATCCGTCGCGCCAGATGGACCGCTGTCGCTCGCTTCGGTAAGCGACTCGTCCTCCGATACGTGGAAGCCCTCGATCTCGATCGAACTTTTCGCGGAGGCTGCCCGCCATTGACGGCGCAGGCTGCCAAGCCATGGTCCGGCGACACTGGCTTGGTTCCCGAGCTGTGCGCGAAGGCCGTCAAACGTTGCGAGTTCGGCCCGTAGGGCCTTATCGAGCTTGGGTGTGCGGTAGATCATGATCGTCAGCATAGCCGATTATTCGTATAATCGTCTTTGACGAAGATCACTTTAGCGATCTAACGTAGACGTCGCCTGATGTGTCCGACGATGGCTGCCCGGCCGGATTTCCCGCTCCAGGTGATTCTGCGCTTACGTCCGGCCGGCCACGCCGAGGGTCCGCCGCAGGAACTCGACCTCGTCCGCCACGACGAGCTCGTGCTCGGGGCCGTCGTAGATGTCGAAGTGATCGACGCCGGGGTAGGTGCGCAACTCGCCGTGCCGGGCCCTCCTCGCGGCCCGGATCGCCGGCCCCGGCCGGGCCACCCTATCGGCCTCCCCGACGCAGACGAGCCACGGGCAGTGCAGCCGGCGGGCGTGGCGGATCGGACGGTAGGGGCGGCCGAGCAGCCAGCGCGAGGAGACGCGATCGCGCCAGCGGCTGTCCTCGCCGATCGAGACGACGTGCAGCCAGCCCTCCCGACCGCCCGGTGCGTTGATGAATGCCGGCTCATTCGGCTGTCCGATCGCGCGCAGGTGGCGGCCTCTGAGGGCCGCCGCGAGCATCCGCAGGTTGGTGCCCGGCGCGGCGCGGTGCGCCTGGGTGAGCATGTCCAAGAACGGGACCTGGCTGACCGCGGCGGCGATCCTCTCGTCCGCGGCGGCCGCGGCGAGGGCATTCCCTCCGCCCATCGAGGAGCCGAATGTCGCGACCCGGTTGGGGTCCACGCCCGGAAGGGAGCGGGCGAAGGCGATTGCCGCCGCCCAGTCCTCGAGCTGGCGGCGGGGATGGAAGAGGTCCGGCTCGCCTCCGCTGTCGCCAAAGCCGCGATGGTCGAAGACGAGCGCGGCGATGCCAGCCTCGGCGAACCGCTCGGCGAACGGTCCGAGCCCATCCCGGCGGGTGCCCGAAAGGCCGTGGGCCATCACGACAATCGGCGTCTGCCCGGCGGTGCCGCGGGCAGGGTACAGCCAAGCTGCACAGTGCTCGGAGTTCGACGGGAAGCTGAGGTCCTGACGTCGCATGGAGTCTGGTGGGTGGGCGGTCTCGGGGTGCATCTGCATCTCCCCTCAGTCACGGTTATTTTGGCCAGCGTGACAGAGCGCGGCGGCGATGTCTGGTGGAAATCGGACCGGGCAATCTCTCGCCGCTCGTGCCTCAGACGCGCCCTCAACCGGCTTGAGTTCGCGGCGGAACGCCTCATCGCGCTCAGCTTCGTATTCGGCGACCCAGTCCGGCGGAAACGGTCGGCCGCGCTTGGTCTGGGCTCGGTCGCGGACATCCGTGAGCAGGAGCCCTTGGCAGGCGCGGCGGGCCTCGGCGAGTGTAGTCGGCAGGCCCTCCCGGGTGAGCATCCGCGCGAGCACTTCATTGGAGATCACCTCAGAGTCAACGAGCACCCCATCGCAGTCGAAGATCACAAGCTCGTGCATAGGCGGCGGCCGGACACTCTACAGCCGTCTCCGACCGCTCATGCCGCTTATGACTCAACCAAGCCAAAAATGGCCGCAATCGGGCGGCAATGGAGACGGCGGGAGTCGAACCCGCGCAACGTTCCGCCGTGGAGGCTCAGATCAGCCGCGGTGAACGCGGAGCGTCGGTAGCAGCTCAGCAAGCACGTCGAAATCCCCGTCTTGAGTCCACACGGAGAGATCGTGGGCGACAGCGGTCGCGGCGATGATCGCGTCCATCGCTCCCGCACGCCGTCCGGTATCCCGCGCCCTCGCAAGCAACTCCCCTAGACGCTCCGCGACGTTCTCGTCGTAGGGCAGCGCTACAAACGTGCGCGCACGGGCGAGCGTTGCTTCGCGCAGCATCTTCAACGACCCAGCGGATGCACGTCGGGTCCCGACAATCAACTCGGTTAGCGTCGCAACCGAGATCCGTGCCTCCCCGTCGGGCGGACTTCCGAGTGGGCGCTGTTGCTCGGCGGCAATGAAGACGCTCGTGTCGGCGAGATAGCCGCTCACGCAACCATATTGTCGGTAGTCAGCCCAACATCGAAGTCGCTGGCATCGGAGGCAATATCCAACTCGGAAGCCATTTGGCTGATCGTGGCGAGGTCCGCCAGCAGCAGCTCGCTCGGGCGTCGTTCACTGCGCACTCGCCGGGGGACGATGTCTGCCACGGGCCTTCCGTGCACGGTGAGCACGACCGGCTCGCCGCCCTCAATGGCGGCGATCACCCGCGCGGTGTGGTTGCGAAGCTCTCGAACCGACACGTCCATGTGGCACAGCGTAGCACATCGAGTCCAGCGCCCGGACGCCACTGACACCGACCAGGCTCTGCCACCGGACCGATGACCTCATACGCACAGCATCGAACGCATGTCTTCGCCGATACGCGCTTTCACAAGTTGTTACGTCTCGAGATGATCCGTCACATAGGCGCTCAGGATGCAGCAGCAGTCGTGGTTCCTGCTGGCGCCAGTAGATCACTCAAACGCTACTCGAAGACTGATGTCTCAGTACTCGGCGTGGATGAGTTCAAGAGCTGGCTAAAACGTCTCATAGAAGCGCACACTCGTATAGACGTTGACGTAGTTGACGTCTGACGTCCGATCCCGTGGGAGGAAGCGTGCCGACACACAGACAGCGCCATCGAGCAGGCAGCGCAGCGCTTCGAGCAGATCGCTGACACACTTGACCCGGCGGCGGCACGGGTCGAGCGCAGTGGCGAGCTTTGCCCAATCGCAGGTACGAGCGGGCCGCTACTTCTCGTAGTGATAGCGAGCCTGGAGCACCACGAGATCTTCGGCGAGCACCTGGTAGACAAGCCGGTGCTCCTCATTGATGCGCCGCGACCAGGCGCCGGCGATCCCGTACTTGAGCGCCTCCGGCTTGCCGATCCCGTCCGTTGGGTTGCGCAGCGCGTCATCAAGCAGCCGGTTGATGCGCTTGACGAGGGCGCGGTCTGTCCGCTGCCAGTAGGTGTAGTCCTCCCAGCCCTGCGAGGTGAAGACGAGCTTCACGTCCGGTCGAGATGATGCTCAGCTATATCTCCGCGCTCCGCCGCCTCGGCAGCATCGAGCAGACGGCGCGCGTTCGCTGGCGAGCGGAACAGATAGGCGGTCTCTTGCCAAGCGGCGTAATCGTCGGCCGACATGAGCACGGCGTTGCCGCGCTTGGACGTGATCTCGATCGGCGCGCGATCGTCGTTGACCTGCTCGATCAGCGGGAACAACGCCCGTCGCGCCTCGCTAGCCGTGATCGCCACTGCCATCTCCCTTCATCCGGTACCAGATATTGTACCATATACGATGGCTACTCGTGCGGAAACAAGGAATCAGTGGAGACGGTGGGAGTCGAACCCACGCAACGTTCCCGCCGTGCAGAGCCGCATGTGCGATCGGGGCCGCTGACCAGCAGGTATAGCCCTCCCAGCCCTGCGCAGTAAAGACGACCCTCACTCCCGGTCGAGCTGACGCTCAGCCGTCTCGCGGCGCTTCGCCGCCTCGGCGGCATCGAGCAGGCGGCGTGCGTTCACTGGAGAGCGGAACAGATAGGCCGCCTCCTGCCAGGCGGCGTCGAGCCCCACGGTCGATCCCGAGTCGATCTCCACGAACCAGTCATGCTCCGGGCACGATCGCAGCCATTCGAGCAAGCCACCTGTTCGCATCCGAGGCATTGTAGACAACACGCTACATTGCGTTTCGATGCGGACGTATCAAAGCAACGGCGAACCGAGTACAGACACGGCGCCCAGGGATGAGTTCGAGGCATTTGAAATAGCGCTGCGCACGCTGTCCGAGCGCGTGCGGACGGATGATGCCTTCGCACACGATCTCTACGGCGCGCTTTGCAACATGCGCTGGCGCCGTCGAGACTCCGGCAGAGATCCTGTCTCGATGAGCTGGCGGCACACGGGCGGCGTCGTCTCACACCTCGCCTGCAAGGGAGGCTGCTACCTCGACTACTACTGCTCCGGTAACGAGGGCGTGGTTTCCGCACGCATTCGAGATGCCCTGGGCGCAATGGGATGGGTTCCAGCTCCATGGCCGGAGGACGAAGGGTGAGCGATCGAATGAAGACCGTGCTACACGCGGCGCGCTGCGAGTAGCGCCCGGCCAACAGCTACAGCCAAGCAGTGCGCCGACACACCGACAGCGAGATCCAACAGGCGGCCCAGCACTTCAAGCGGCTCGCCAAAGTGCTCGACCCAACGACTGCGGAGGTCGAAAGCGTCGATCATGCGGCGACGACCCGACCCACGCGGTACCGTTTGGGCATGGCTGCCACGGACAAGATCACGGTCTCTCTCGACGCCTCCATCGTGGCGCAGGCCCGCGAGCAGCTCGGCGAGCCCGTGGCTGGCCTTGGGGATGGTGCAGTAATCGAGCGGGCGATCAACGCCTACCTGTTGCGGCGTATGGTCAACACAACACAGCTCGCCGCCGGCCTCAGCGAGGAGGAGGCCGAGCGCGTGGCTTACGATGAGCTGTCAGCGGCCCGTCAGGAGCGACGCGGCAGCGCGTGATCCGGGTCGTTGTCGATCCCGGGGTCTTCGTCTCCGTTCTGATTGGCTCTCGCGGATCTCCGCCCGATCGGATCTTCAGCGCTTGGATCGATGACCGGCTCGAGGTTGTGGCGAGCCCGCATTTGATCGCCGAGCTGCGCAGGGTGCTGGTGCGACCCCGGTTTCGCCGCTGGTTCGACGAGACAAGCGCACAACAGCTCGCCGTCCGACTTGAACGTCATGCGACGATGCACGATGACCCACCGCCGATCAAGGGCGCAACCCGCGACCCGAAGGACGACTATCTCGTAGTGCTTGCCCGCGCAGCCAAAGCCGATGCAATCGTCAGTGGCGACGGAGATCTGCACGACGCCGAACTCACCGACGTATCGGTGTGGACGCCGCGACATCTCGCAGATCTTCTCAGCGAATAGTGATTAGCCCGCCCTTCTCTCTCCACTGCCGAGCCAGCCCCGTCGAAGCGACGACCGGCCCGGCGAGACCGCCTGAAGCTAACCCACGCAACGTTCCCGCCGTGCTGAGGCTGGCGGGCGACGCCGCTTACCTGGCACAGCCAGATGAGACGATCAGATGGAGTCACTCTTGCGCCGATTGCAGTCGGCGCATAGGAGCTGGAGGTTCTGAAGCGTCGTACCACCACCGTGGGCGACCGGCAGGATATGGTCGTACTGGAGATCGAAGCGGGCGTCGCACTCTACGCAGCGGCCGCCATCACGCTCAAAGACAGCGCGTCGCAGCTCGGTCGGGATGGAAACGCGCGTAGGACGGCCGTCTTCCTCGGCCCGCATCAGGCTGTGGGCTGATCGCACCTTCTGCTCCAGGCGGCGCTTGCGCTGCAAGACAAGCGCCTTGATGTCCTCGGCATCCAAGCCGTCGTCGTCCCAGTAGAAGCAATCCAAGAACAGCCAGAGGTTCCGCCGGCCATCGAGCCACATATGCACAGGCTCCGTTGCCTGAGCCGTCTGAGCATCTCCCATCTGAGCCTTCGACCAACGCAACTCCATGATCTTGCGCCCGGACTGCACTGCGTAGCGGCGCCCCGAAAGCATCCGGCTCAATGTCCAAGGAAGCTTGACCAGCTGCGCTTTGTTGTCGATGCGGAGCATCCGAAACCATATCGGCATGTTGACCACGCCCTTTAGCCAGGTATGGCAACCTGAGAGGCTCTATCCGCTAGAGACGACGGGAACGGCGGGTACGCTCCATGCCGCCATGAGTGCCCCGGACCTATCACCCTCGCGCGACGTGTTGGAACGCGCCCGTGCGTACGTGCGCGTCGATGAGCGGGTCGTGGCCGCACTGCCCGAGTTGCGTGAGGCAATCCGCTCGTTTCAGCCAGTGCCAGGTCCCGCCGGTGAGAGCGTGGCTGAATGGCTCATGGAGCGAGCGCTGAGCATGCCGCAGGAGGCAACTGTCCGTGTCCGGCTCAGCCACGGCCGGGTCGCGGGCGTGTATGCGCTGTGCGCGGCGCAGGTTGCGCTCAGCCGCGAGGAGCGCGCTCAGCTTGGCGGCGTGCACTACCGCACCCAGCCGGCAATTCTGCTCGCACAGTTCGCGCGCGCCGGCGGCTCGCCCGGCATCGGTGACGAGCTATTGAGCCACGCGGTCGACACCGCGCACCTTGCGCTGGCATACATAGGAGCCACCGTGCTCGTGGTAGACCCCTTCGATGAGCAGACTGCCGACATGTGGCAGGAGCGCTTCGGCTTCCAAGATTCCGAGCAGCCCGTACCGGGCAAGCCCAGGCTGCGCCGGCAGTGGCTCAGCCTTCAATCGTAGTTTGCGCCTTCGGCCTCAAGTTCAGCCCGGAGCTTCGCGCCACTTTCGTACAACTCACGCACACGCGGATCACGGCGCGAGCGCTCCAGATCGCGCTCATCGATCACGATCACGGCTTGATCGAGCACATCGTGCAGCTTGTCCTTGTCGAGCGATGTAGCCATCCTGTCAGCGTACCGCAACGAGCATACGACCAGGTAGCCGCGTTGCCGACGGCGTGCGTGCGCTAGATGAGTACCGGCAAGTGATGAAAGTCTGTGCCCGGAGCCAATCGTTCCGCCTCGTGGCGCGCAAACTCGTACGCCTTCTTGTTGAGCGTCTCGAATAGGGGCGCGACAGCTTCATAGTCATCGTAGGTCCGCAGATTCTCGGTCGCTCCAGACACGTAGTAGAGCGGCATCTGCTTCCGGGCGTCATCGTCTGCGATGAGGTACGAGAGCCCGGCGAGATAGCCCTCAACGTACGCGGCGCTCAGCCACACCCCACGGCGGACCCGCTCATCAAGCAACTCGGCGTACGTGTCCTCCACCAAGCGTTGTGTGTAGCACCGGTGGTAATAATCGCCGTTAGCCTTATTCGCCTCGATGTGGTCGAATGCGTCCATCAGGCCGTCCTGGTAGCAAGCGCACATAAGCATCGCCGGATCCGTACTCATCTCCCCCTTGGCGATCATCTCGTGATGAAGCTCCCTGACGATCGCACGTATCAGCGGGATCGGTGTGAATCGCTCCTCGGGCAACAGCTCACCCTTACGGAACTGCTCCTTCAGCTTGCGCAGAAAGTGCACCCCGCTGGTCCTGATCACGTGCATGCCCTCGGCGACGCCCTCGGGATCTGACTCATCGATCGTCACCATGTAAGACCGTGGAAGAAGCTCGCCCATGCGGCTTTGGATCAGCTCGTATAGCCGCACGAAGTCGCTATCCCTGAGCGAGTAACCAACGAAGACAACCGTCTTCGTTGCCAGCAGCTCCTTCAACTTCGCACCAATCAGACCCTCATTCAACTCTCGATAGCAGCGCTCGTAGTCGTCCTCGGTCGCCACGATCGACCCCGGATTCATGATCGAGCCATGGAGCTTGAAGACCTTCCGGCTTGCAGTAGCGGCATACGCCCAGTCCTTATCCGTCACAAAGGGCTGTGCGAGGCAGAACCGCTCGAAGTACTCGTCCCAGTTCGTGGTGATGATCTCCCTAACGGTGAATAGCCCTGCAAGCTCGTCGTGAAAGCGACCGGCTGGCCTGACCCCCTGAGTTCGGTCCGGCCCTTGTGAGAGTTTCTTGCGCCCGCGATGATGGGCTAGAAAGGAACTCTGATGAAGCGACGCAGGCACACGCCGGAGCAGGTCATCCGCAAGTTGCGGGAGGCCGAGCGGATGCTTGGCGAGGGCGAGGGCATCCCGGAGGTCGCCAAGGCGCTCGGGGTCTCCGAGCAGACGTTCCATCGCTGGCGTAACCAGTACGGCGGGATGAAGGCGCAGGACGTCAAGCGGTTGAAGGAGTTGGAGCGCGAGAACCAGCGGTTGAAGGCGATCGTGGCTGACCAGGCGCTTGAGAACCGCGCGCTTCGGGAGATCTCCTCGGGAAATTGGTAGGCCCAGTCCGTCGGCGTCGGGCGGTCGCGATGCTGCGCGACCGTCTCGGCGTCAGCGAGCGCTGGGCATGCCGGGTGGTCGGGCAGCGTCGCTCCACGGAGCGCTACGAGCCCAAGCGCGCCGAGGAGGACCAGGCGCTGCGCGCCGAGCTGCGCAAGTTCTCCAAGGAGCGGCCGCGGTGGGGATACCGCCGCGCGCACCACCATCTACGTGAGGAAGGCTGGGATGTGAATCGCAAGCGGGTGCAGAGGTTATGGCGCGAGGAGGGGCTGCGGGTTCCTGTGCGCAAGCGCAAGCGCCGACGGCTGGGCTCCTCGACCGTTCCAGCCGAGCGGCTGCGTGCTGAGCGTCCCAACCATGTATGGGCGTTTGACTTCCAGTTCGACCAGACCGCCGACGGCAGGGCGCTGAAGCTGCTGAATATCGTTGATGAGTTCACCCGCGAGTCGCTGGCGATGCTGGTGGCGCGCAGCATCGACGCTGAGACGGTCGTCGGCTCACTGCAGCGGCTGTGCGGTGAGCGCGGCGCCCCAGAGCTGCTGCGGTGCGACAACGGGCCGGAGATGACCGCGCACGCGCTGCGGGACTGGTGCACGCTCTCGGGGGCCGGAACTGCGTTCATCGAACCCGGCTCGCCGTGGCAGAACCCGTTCGTGGAGAGCTTCCACTCCCGTGTGCGCGACGAGCTCTTGGACGTCGAGGAGTTCTTCTCCTTAGCCGAGGCGCGCGTGGTGATCGGCGACTGGCAAGAGGACTACAATCGCCGCCGCCCGCACTCCGCGCTCGGGATGCGCACCCCGGCCGCGTTCGCCGGCGCGTACACCGCCACCGAGAGCATCAACCGCGTAGCGGCATAACCCCGGGCCGGGCACCCCTCTCCCCCCGCGGCCCGTGGACATGGCGCGGTGTGGACAGCAAGCTGCCCACACCGCTTGGACAACGCTTCGCGTTGCCCACATGCCCACCGGCCCAGCCGCTACATCACATACACTCCACGAGTCAACCCGTGTCCACGAGAACGGGGTCCAAACCACCGACTCTCACACGTGGTGGACCGAAAAACGGGGGCCGGCCACGGCCTCCCTATCAATGATCGGGAATGACTTCATGTAGTCCAAGCGTTCCTTGATTTGCTCGAGTAGCGCGATCCGTCCTCGAGCCTCAACGAATCGGGTCATCAGTTCCGGGAAGCGCAGAATCTCGGCCTGATCGATGCCGAGCTCGCCACGAATGTGATCGTAAAACGTGAACGGAAGGACCGTGGGCGACTCGGTGCTCACGCCTGCCCCAGCAAAGACCACCAGTCTGCCCTCGAAGCACGCGTGCGCTAGTTGCTCTGGCATCTCGAAGTCGCGCTCGTTCAAGCACCAAATGCACTGGCACGAGCCTGGCTCGTGACCTCCGATGTCGAAGCTTGGAGTCGCCGCTGTGCTGAGCATCGCGCCCAACGCTAGCGCAGCACGGTGGTTACTCCCCGCTGGCAGCCACTGGGGCGGTCATCACTGGCTAACGCGTCCGACGAGCGGAACCGCTTCGAGCATCACGAAGCGCGTCCAGCGCATGCAAAGTTTCCGCCGCCGGCTCTGCTCTGCTCTCGCGCAACCCAAAAACCAAGCGGCCGAGACGAGTGCTACGAACACTCGCCCCGGCCTTACAGCACCGAAGAAACCACCTTCGATGCCGCCGGCTAACCGTAGCTCCTACGGCTAGTTCGCCTTGCATGGATCGGGGCGCCTTCTTCGGTGTCGAACCGAAAGGAAGTCTCCCAAATGGGCATGACGATCAATCGCCGGTATCGGGATGCGCTGTACGACGGTCTGATGATGGACTCTCCGCGCACAGCGATCTCTTCTCGCTCCTGCGTAACGACGAAATAGCGGAGGCCAAGCGGCTTCACCACCGCTTCAAGGGCGAGTGGCCTGACCCCCTGAGTTCGGTCCGGCCCTTGTGAGAGTTTCTTGCGCCCGCGATGATGGGCTAGAAAGGAACTCTGATGAAGCGACGCAGGCACACGCCGGAGCAGGTCATCCGCAAGTTGCGGGAGGCCGAGCGGATGCTTGGCGAGGGCGAGGGCATCCCGGAGGTCGCCAAGGCGCTCGGGGTCTCCGAGCAGACGTTCCATCGCTGGCGTAACCAGTACGGCGGGATGAAGGCGCAGGACGTCAAGCGGTTGAAGGAGTTGGAGCGCGAGAACCAGCGGTTGAAGGCGATCGTGGCTGACCAGGCGCTTGAGAACCGCGCGCTTCGGGAGATCTCCTCGGGAAATTGGTAGGCCCAGTCCGTCGGCGTCGGGCGGTCGCGATGCTGCGCGACCGTCTCGGCGTCAGCGAGCGCTGGGCATGCCGGGTGGTCGGGCAGCGTCGCTCCACGGAGCGCTACGAGCCCAAGCGCGCCGAGGAGGACCAGGCGCTGCGCGCCGAGCTGCGCAAGTTCTCCAAGGAGCGGCCGCGGTGGGGATACCGCCGCGCGCACCACCATCTACGTGAGGAAGGCTGGGATGTGAATCGCAAGCGGGTGCAGAGGTTATGGCGCGAGGAGGGGCTGCGGGTTCCTGTGCGCAAGCGCAAGCGCCGACGGCTGGGCTCCTCGACCGTTCCAGCCGAGCGGCTGCGTGCTGAGCGTCCCAACCATGTATGGGCGTTTGACTTCCAGTTCGACCAGACCGCCGACGGCAGGGCGCTGAAGCTGCTGAATATCGTTGATGAGTTCACCCGCGAGTCGCTGGCGATGCTGGTGGCGCGCAGCATCGACGCTGAGACGGTCGTCGGCTCACTGCAGCGGCTGTGCGGTGAGCGCGGCGCCCCAGAGCTGCTGCGGTGCGACAACGGGCCGGAGATGACCGCGCACGCGCTGCGGGACTGGTGCACGCTCTCGGGGGCCGGAACTGCGTTCATCGAACCCGGCTCGCCGTGGCAGAACCCGTTCGTGGAGAGCTTCCACTCCCGTGTGCGCGACGAGCTCTTGGACGTCGAGGAGTTCTTCTCCTTAGCCGAGGCGCGCGTGGTGATCGGCGACTGGCAAGAGGACTACAATCGCCGCCGCCCGCACTCCGCGCTCGGGATGCGCACCCCGGCCGCGTTCGCCGGCGCGTACACCGCCACCGAGAGCATCAACCGCGTAGCGGCATAACCCCGGGCCGGGCACCCCTCTCCCCCCGCGGCCCGTGGACATGGCGCGGTGTGGACAGCAAGCTGCCCACACCGCTTGGACAACGCTTCGCGTTGCCCACATGCCCACCGGCCCAGCCGCTACATCACATACACTCCACGAGTCAACCCGTGTCCACGAGAACGGGGTCCAAACCACCGACTCTCACACGTGGTGGACCGAAAAACGGGGGCCGGCCACGAGCTTCGGCTGCTCGATGATCTCGGGTGGGAGCGCGAGCCCGAGGCTGAGCAGTTCGAGTTGACGATGGCGCCGCGTGAGTTGCGGCCGATCATTGAACGTGTCTATTGGTCGGCTGTCGCGTCGCTCAGCTACGAACCGGATCAGTTGGTCGATGAGGCGTTTGCCAACCTCAACGAAGCCGTCGTGGCGTGCCCGGAGATGCTTGCCCGGCTCGCCGACGAGTTCATGGACACCGACGAGGAACCGGGCAGCGCGGAAGGCGCGCGGGAATCGATCTGCTCATAATCGACTCGCGCGCACGACAAGGGCGCGACCCGACTCAGGATCGCGCCCTTGATCGTGCCCATGTCAGCAGCGTGTCAGTGCTTCGTCAGCGCCTTGCGGAACGAGCACGCTGATGGAGCCGACACCGCCCGATCCTCGACCGACGGCGCGTGCAGCCGCTTGTCGCCATCGGCAGCGCGACGCGCGGCAGCACTGATCGATGCCCTCGCTGCCTGTGGCAGGCCACGCATCCCGAGCTGAGCGCGGCTCGATGCACCACGAGCGTGGGTCACGCCGCCAACGGCAACAGCCACCACCGTTTCGTCCGCCCTTCCGCTCTCGGGTATCGCCTCCGATCTGCCCTCCCGTTTAAGGCGAGACCCTGTCGCCCTGAAAACCGCCGCAAATCGCATGCTTGCGTGCCGCCGACAACGGTGCGTTGTCAGATGATTTTCCAGCATCAGCCGGGAAGCTCACGATTCAGCGTTCGATGCGTGTACCGCGAACACCCTCGATCGACCCTTTGTTCATTGCAATGGCCCTCCAACCGGAACGGGAACGCATATGAACACACAAGAACGAACCACCGCCACACGGCCGGGCAAGATCACGGCCACCCACCTCACGACCCTCGGCTCGCGACTGACCGACCGCGACCGACAGATCGCGCTCGACTGCTACGACCACCACGTCCTGACGACCGCGCAGCTCATGCGGCTGCACTTCGGCGGGCTGCGCACCACGACTCTTCGCCTCGGCACGCTCTACCAGCTACGGGTACTCGATCGCTTCCGCCCGCCACGCCGCCGGTCCGGGACGGGCACCGACCCTTATCACTGGATACTCGACGAGGCCGGCGCACACGTCGTCGCCGCCCAGCGCGACATGGAGCGTCGTCGCCTGCGCTGGCAGCACTCGGACGCGGGCGACATCGCGCAGTCCAGCAAGCTCCGCCACCACGTCGAAATCAACGAGTTCTTCTCGCTACTCTCGCTGGAAGCCCAGCTCCAGCACGGTGCGCTGCACGAGTGGTACGGCGAACGCATCACGAGCACGCTGTTCAAGGGCGTGGTGCCCGACGGGTACGGCGTCATCAACCTCCTTCACCGTCCGTCCGTGCACATGCTGCTCGAGCTCGACCGGGGGACCGAGCCCGCGCGACGGCTGCACGACAAGGCGGTGCTCTACGCCCGACAGATACCGCGAAGCCAGCTCAGCGAGCAGGACGCATTCGTGGTGCTCACCGTGCCCACCGCCACGCGCGCCAAGCTCGCACGCGAGGCTGTGGCCGGGACCGGCGCGCCGATCGTGGTCACCGAGTAGCAAGGCCAGCACGCGCTCTCCGCTCTCGATCGTCACCAACGCCGCCGAGCAAATCGCCGCACAGCGCCTGGCCCCCGTGTCAGACCCTTGAGATCGAAGCGCGGGCCTGGTCTGATCGACGTGAGCAGCCATGCGCCATACGCGGCCGACACATCGATCCCCATGCCTGGTGCCTCGCCGGCCCTCGCCGAAGCCGCGCGACTCATCCGTGAAGCCGTGCGCGACAAGAGCTACCAGCTAACCCCGATCGGGGCCGACGCTGCCGGCTACCTGCGCGCCAAGCGCAAGCGCCTGACCGACTCCAGCTACCGCGACTACGAGTGCTGCCTGGACAAGCTCGCCCGTCACTTCCTCGACCTCCAGATCGAGGACTTCGAGCCACCCACGGGCACCGAGCGCATCGAAGAGTTCCTCGACGCGCTCTGGGGCTCCGGGGCACCACGCACGTACAACAAGAACCTCTCGATCATCAAAGACTTCTTCCGCTTCCAGATCATGCGCGGCCGTCTGCACGGCGATCCTACGCTGCTGATCGAGCGCGCCCGCAGCCGGCAGGTCTACCGCACGACCTTCTCCACCGACCAGCGCCGCACGATCATCACCGAGCAGCCCGACCTACGCGACCGGCTGTGCCTGCGCCTGCTGCTCGACTACGGCCTACGCAAGGGCGCGCTGCAAGCCGTCCAGTTCAAGCACTTCGACCACCAGCGCAAGCGGCTGACGATCTTCACGAAGGGGCAGAAGGTGCGCGAGCTGCCCCTCCCCCACCGCGCGTTCTGGCACGACCTCGAACACCACATCCTCGACATCGGCGCGCAGCCCTCGCACTACCTGCTGTGCACCCAGCGCACGATCCCCCGCGTCGGCGTGCGCCGCTATCCCGAGAGGCCGATGAGCGGCCATGCTGCGCACGACTGGTGGTATCGCTGCCTCGCCACCGCCGGCATCGTCGCGCCGGGTACCACCAGCGGCGAGAAGATGCACAAGAGCCGCCACACCGCCGGCCAACGCGTGCTCGACGCCACCGGCAACCTTAAGGCCGTGCAGAAGCTGCTCGGCCACGCCTCGATCCAGACGACCGGCGACATCTACGCCGACTGGGACATCGACCAACTCGCCGCCACGATGGCCGACGTGCTCGCCGCCGACGGCGAGGAGGACGAGAACGCGCCCAAATCGCCCGATCCGCAATCGTTCCCCCCGTCCCCGCCGCAAAAACAGCTTATTTGCAGCGGAAACGAGGAGCCAGTGGAGACGGTGGGAGTCGAACCCACGTCCGCAATCGCGTGAAAAGGCGGCTTCTACGAGCGTAGCCGGCGCTCTGATCTCATCCCCTGCTCGCCTCGCCGGCGGGGTTGCGGGGGACCAGCTCCCTGAAGGTGTTCCCGGTTCGGCGAGAGCGGGCCTTGCCGGGTGAGCCTGCTATCTGATCCCGGCTATCCCCACCGCAGGCTAACGGGGGCCGAGACCTCAGGCCTGGTTTCTAATCAGGCCGCGAGGGCGTACTCGTGTGAGTCCGCACTTATGGTTTTCCGGGTGATTTACGAGGCCTCCCGGAACCTCGGCTCGCCACCACCCCCACGAACCGACCGCGTCGAAGCCTGTCGTCCCCAGGGATGTTCTCTTGCTCACCCAGTGTAGCGCGGGGCTACTCGAGCGCTACTCAAACAAAGCGACGCGGTTCCGGGCCGCCTTTCGAGGAACCCGCCCCGGTTGACCTTGCGGCCCTCCGGCTTGGGTGGCGCGGCCTCACACCTCGTTGGCCTCGCTCTTTAGCGGCTCGGTTCCGCGTCTGTACTCAACATACGCCTGCCTGGAGCGAATGCAAGAGCTTTCCATAACTCTTCCTGCATTCTCCGAGAAAAATGTCGACGCGGCATCGATTCGGAAGGTCGCCAGCGCAGCTCTTACCCGGCCGCTTATCGCGCCTGCCACAATGGAGATGCCATGGATGAGATTCCCGTCGTCTCCACCAGCTACCCGTCGCACAGCACCACCACGCTGAACGGCGTCCCCTTGACGCCCGCCACCGCCCCCGCTCATGCTGGCGACCGGAACGGCCAGCCGTTCGGCCGCCAGCGCCAGGGGCTGCGCAAGCGGATCGGCAGCGCCTTGGCGGGGCTTGCGGCGCTGCTCGCGAAGTTTGGCGCCGTCGCTGAAGGCGCTGTTCGTGGCGTTGCCCAACGCTGAAGATCTTCCTCACCGCGGGCACCGCGCTGATCTCCGTCGCCGCCTACTGCACTCTTCTGGGGCTGGGAGTTCGCCGCGGGCTTCGTGGTGCTGCTGTTCATCCACGAGATGGGCCACGTGATCGCGCTGCGCCGCGAGGGGATCAAGTCAAGCGCGCCGATGTTCGTCCCCTTCATGGGCGCTCTCATCACCTCCCGCTCGCTCGGCGACAACGCGCTTGCCGAGGCGCGCGTCGGGCTGGCCGGACCGATCCTCGGCAGCCTCGCCGCCGCGGCTGTCGCCGTCGCCGGGGAGCTGCTCCACAGCGACATGCTGATCGCGCTCGCCTACGTCGGGCTTCCTCATCAACCTCTTCAACCTGCTGCCGATCGTGCCGCTCGACGGCGGCCGCGCGATGGCGGCGATGGCGCCGTGGATGTGGTTTGTCGGCTTCGGTGCGCTGCTCGTGCTGCTGTTCTCCCTGCCCGCCAACCCGGTCCTGCTGATCATCGTGCTGTTCGGGGGCTTCGAACTCTACCGCCGCTGGAAGCTGCGCAAAACCCGCTCCCCGGCGCAGGAAGCGTATTACCGCGTCGCCCCCCACCACCGCCTGCTGGTTGGCATCGTCTACATCGGCCTCGCCGCGGGGCTCGCCTTCGGGATGGCCGAGACGCACATTCTCACCAGCGCCGGTCACAGCTTCGGGCGGCTGTAGGACAGCCTCTCAGCGGCGGGCGCGAGTGACGCGTTCCATGTCCCGCTTCATCTCCCGCTCCTTGATCGCCTCGCGCTTGTCGTACAGGTCCTTGCCCTTCGCCAGCGCGATCTCAACCTTGGCGAGGCCGTCCTTGAAGTAGATCCTGGTGGGCACCAGCGTGAGACCGCGCTCGCTCGACCCTCACCGCCAGCCGTTCGATCTCGCTGCGGTGTGCCAGCAGGCTGCGGTCGCGCTCGGGCTCGTGGTTCTCGCGCGACGCGGGAGCGTAGGGGGGATGTGCACGCCGTGCAGCCACAGCTCGCCCGTCGCGGATCGCCACGTACCCCTCTTTCAGCTGCGCCCCGGACTCGCGCAGTGCCTTCACCTCGGTGCCGCGCAGCTCGATCCCGCACTCCAAGCGCTCCAGCAGGTGGTAGCGGTGGGAGGCGTAGCGGTTGCTCGCCACGTCCCCCGCGCCCACCTTGCGCTTGCCGCCTCGCGTCTTCGCCATCGTCTACCGAGCCTAGCCTGCCCTCCGCGCCCGAGGCCTCGCTTTGGCCGGCGGCCGCCGCGCTGGCGCCTCATCCTCGGTCGGCGCCAGGTCGAGATCCACCCGGCCCCGCCGCGGATCCACGCGCCCCACCCTGACCGCGATCGGATCCCCAAGGCGCAGCGTCATGCCCGAGCGCTCGCCCCGCAGGATCGTGCCCTGCTCATTGAGCTCCCACCACTCACGCGCTCGGCCGCTCTCCCCCTCGCGCCGCGCCATCGTCGCCGCGAGGCGTCTTACCGGCAACATCCCCTCGTAGCGGTAGCCGCCTTCGCTTGACTCCATCTCCACGGGAGAGCCCGAACGCGACGAACGCACCCGCACCGATCAGGCCGACGATCTCGCCTTGGAAGGTCTGCTCCAGACCCTGCTCCAGAAGTTGGCGCTCCAGTGCGAAGCAGCGCGCTACGTCGTGGCCGTCGCGCTCCAGCTGCATCGCTTCCCGCTCGCGCTGGGAGGTCCATTCGCCCAGCTCCGCCAGGCTCTCCGCGCGCGGGGCGCGCTCGGGCCCGCCGAGTGTCGCGAGCAGCGCCCGGTGGCACACGAGGTCGGGGTAACGGCGGATCGGCGAAGTGAAGTGGCAGTAGCAGGCTGACCCCAGCCCGGCGTGGCCGAGGTTGCGGGGGGAGTAATAAGCCTGCTGCAGCGAGCGCAGCACCAGCCCGGTCAGCGCCTGCCGGCCACCGGTGGGCGCCGCCGCCGCGTCGCCGCCGCGTGCGCGGGCGATCGTGCGCCGCACATGGGCCTCGACAAGGCGCGAGGCCTCCCCCACCAGCTGTGCCGCCTGCCCGGGTGACATCTGCGCGGGCACCGCCGGCGTGGCCACCCCCAGCGACGCCAGCTGGTCCACGAGGCGCTCCACGCTCGCCGCCCGCGGGCGCTCGTGCACGCGGTACAGGCACGGCGCCTGCTTGCGCTGCAGCTCCCGCGCGACGGCCTCGTTGGCGGCGATCATCAGGTGCTCGATCAGGCGGTGGGACTCGGTTTGCACGCGTCGCTTTGATGTCGCTCACTTCGCCGTCGCTCGTCGAAGTCGAACTCGGGCTCCTCCGACTCCAGCGTGAGCGCCCCACGCGTGCGCGCAGACGCTCCTGCGCGAGCGCCGCCGATGCCTCGCGCGCTGCGACTGCAGCGGCTGCGCCCACGGCTCGCGCGCGGCCTCGCGCCCGGCGAAGATCGCGTCCACGCGGTCGTAGTCCAGGCGCTCGTCGGAGCGGATGCAGGAGCGGTAGAAGGCAGCGCGCCGCACCTCCGCGCCGTGCAGCTCCAGCTCCACCGTCACCGCCGCGCGATCCTTGCCTGGCAGCAGCGAGCAGGCGTCGCCCGAGAGCGCCTCCGGGAGCATCGGCTCGACCGCGCCCGGCACGTACACGCTGGTGGCGCGCTCCCTCGCCTCCACGTCCAACGGCGAGCCCTCGCGCACGTAGGCGCTCACGTCGGCGATGTGCACCCACACCGTGATTCCGGGGTGGGCGGGATCCGATTCCATGCCGCTCGCGCGGAGATCGCGTCGTCGAAGTCGCGCGCTGTGATCGGGTCGATCGTGAACGTCGCCAGCTCGCGCAGGTCACGCCGCGCCGCGGCGCCCACCGCGACCCTCGGGCCGGCTCGCGAGCCGCTCGCGCCGCGCGCTCGACCCCCTGCTCGAAGCGGCGCTCGAGGCCGCGGTCGCGCATCAGCTGCTGCATCGCCTCCTGCGCGCTCTCGCGCTGCTGCGGTGGCCACACTACGCGCGTAGTGCGCCGACCGCCCCTTTCGAGGCTTCACTTGACCTTGGCGGCGAGCGTTTGCAGCGCCACCGCAGGCCGCGGGGGGTGTCAACGAGCTTGACCGGCACCGTCACTTCGGGGGTGATCCCAGCGCCCTCGCGCACACCACCGCCGCCGAGGTTGCGGCCGTTGGGGGTGAAGTACTCGCCGACGGTGATGTCCAGCGCGCCGCCGTTGGAGAGCGACTGCTCCTCCTGGAAGACGCCCTTGCCGAACGTGTGCGTGCCCACCACGGTCGCGCGGCGGTGGTCCTGCAGCGCCCCCGTCAGGATCTCCGCCGCGGAGGCGGTGTTGCGGTCCACGAGCACCACCATCGGGATCGAGGCCGGGATCGAGCCTCCCGACCGCGCGCAGCACCTGAGTCGGCTGCACGCGACCACGCGTGGTGACGACGACCGCGCCACGGGGCAAGAAGTAGGAGGCGATCAACTGCGCCTCTTCCACCAGCCCGCCGGGGTTGGAGCGCAGGTCGAGCACCAGCCCGCGCGCGTGCTCGCTGCTGCAGCTCGTGCTCGATCGCTTCGCAGCACTTCCGCGTGGGCGCCGGCGCTGAACTCGGCGAGCGCCACCACCCCGAAGCTGGATTCCGTGGACCGTGCGCGTGATCGAGGCCACCACCGGCTGGGAGATCGTTGCGCGAGTGAGGGTGACGGTGCGGATAGTGGTTGCCCGCCCGCCCGCTGCCCGGCCGAATTCCCGCTCGAGGGCCGGTGGCCCGAAGATCCGCCCGCCCGCCCGCTCGCGGACCCGCTCGTGTGCGCCCCCGCGTTGCCGCCCGCCTGTCCCGGAGCGGCAGGTTCTTCCACGCGCAGTGTCACGTTGGTGTCGGAGGGCCCTTTGACGAGGCTGGTCGCCTCGTCCTCCGGCAGGCCCGCGAGGGTGCGGCCGTTGACCGCCACGATCACGTCTTCCGGCTTCAGCCCGGCGCGGGCGGCGGGGGAGGAGTTGAAGACCTGCACGATCCGCAGCCCCCGGGGGTCGGGGTTGACCTCCACGCCGATGCCGCTGAAGCTCCCGGGGTGGTCGAATTCGCGCAGTTCCCGGCGGTGAGGTAGTGGGAGAAGGGGTCGTTCGAGGCTCGCCACCGCGCCCGAGATCGAGGCGTTGGCGAGCTGCGCTTCACTCACGGGCGGTAGTAGTCCGTGTGGATCCGCGCGAGCGCTTCCTCCACCACGCGCGTGCCGCGGTTGGCCACGAACACGCGCTGCATGAACCCGGGCAGGTCTTCGGGGTGCCCGCCCCACCAGATGCCCGCCGCAGCAGCGCCAGCAGCAGCACGACGACTGCGGCGAGCGTGGCCAGGAACATCAAGGGCTGCCGGCGGGGAGTCATCGTCCCTCAGCCTACGAGGTCGCACACACAGCCGCCCCGGTCGGACCCGCAAGGCAGTTGGCGATTTCGCCGCTGAGGTGTCGGCGCAGGCGGTCCACTGGGGCGCTTGGCACGACGAGTAAGGTAGGGCGGTGGCGAGCGTCACCACCACCACCGTCCCCACCAACGGCCTGCCGGTGCACCGCGTGGCGGTCCCGGGCACGCGCGCGCTCACCGCGCTGGTGGCGTTCGACGCGGGGGCGCGCACCGAGCGCCCGGAGGAGAACGGGATGGCGCACTTCCTCGAGCACCTCGTGTTCAAGGGCGGGGAGAAGTACCCGACGTACACCGACGTCAACGAGACCGCGGAGCGCCTCGGCGGCGTGCTGAACGCCTACACCAGCCACGATCTCGTCGCCTTCCACATCACGGTGCGCGCGGAGTCCGCCGCAGCGGCGATCGACCTGCTGAGCGACTTCGTGGGCCGCCCGCAGATCGACCCCGAGGAGCTCGACCGCGAGCGCGGGGTGGTGATCCAGGAGATCAACCGCGCCTACGACCAGCCCTCGACGATCGCCGAGTACCTGATCGACCGCGCCGCCTTCGGCGAGCACCCGCTGGGGCGCACGGTGCTGGGCCCGGAGGAGAACCTGCGGAGCTTCACGCGCGCGGCGATCGTCGCCTTCCGCGAGCGCCGCTGGGCGGGGGCGCGCGGGGGCGCGTTCCTCGTGGGCAACCTCGACCATCTGCCCCCCGAGGAGGAGCTGCACGAGTGCTTCGCGCGCTTCCCGGCGCTCGCCGAGCCCGAGCCCTACGTGCCGGCGCCCGCCTTCGCGCCGCAGATCGCGGTCGAGCAGCGCGACACCAACCAGTCGCACCTGCGCATGATCTACCGGCCGGAGGTGGACGTCAGGCGATCGCCGCAGAGCGCGCGGCGCTCGCGATCTACTCGACGCTGCTCGGCGGCTCGATGGGCTCGCGCCTGTTCGACGAGATCCGCGAGAAACGGGGCCTCTGCTACTCGGTGTACGCGATCGACCACTCCTTCGCGGACGTCCCGATCCTGCAGCTCGGCTCGGGCCTGGACTCCAGCAAGTGCATCGAGGCGTACACCCGCATGCGCGAGATCGTGGAGGAGCTGCGCACCGAGGGCCCCACCGAGGAGGAGGTGGCCCGCGCGCGCGCCTACGCCGCCGGACGGCTGGTGCTGGCGTTCGAGAACACCAACGCCGTCGCCCGCTACGCCGCCAGCCAGTCGATCGTGTTCGGCGAGGAGATCGACCCCGACGCGGTTATCGCCGCGCTCGACGCCGTCACCTACGAGGAGGTCCGCGAGGTCGCCGCAGGGCATCACCGAGAATCTCGCGGTCGCCTGCGTGGGGCCGCACAGCGCCGAGGAGTTCTGAGCGCGCGAGCGCGCGACTGTCCGGGCTCATTGGTCGGCTGGTCCCCGGCGGGCGCCACGGGGCCCGTGGTCGGCTAGTCCGGGATCGTGTGGCCCTCGAACGGGACGAGACGCACGTGCGCCTCGACGCGATCGTGAAAGGGCAGCACGCTGAGGAACAGGTCGACCGGGGTGATCCCCCAACGCAACCTCACCTGACCGTCGCGTTCGGCCTGCTCGAGCTGGGCGCCGCTGACCCTACTCCTGCCGGCAGGGCCGCGAACACGTCCCGCGCGCGCTCGGGGGGGACGAAGACGTTCACGTCCACGTCGCGCGTGCCACGCGGCTCGAGGACGCAGTAGCCAAGCGCGATCGCGCCGCCGATTGCATGCGGGATGCCGGCGGCGGCGAGACCATCGTGAACGGCAAGCAGCTGGTCGCCGAGCTCGCTCATGAGCGCAGCCTGATCAGCGGTGGATACTCAGCTCGCCTCTCCCCTTGAAGGGCAACGACCCGGCCAGATCCAAAACCATCGACAGGACCCGGCCGGCGTGCTCAGCCGCGGCGTCGTTGGCCGCGGGAACCAGGTCGAGCTCGAAGCCCGCTCCACGCGCTATACGCCCCAGGGCCGCAACGGACGGCTGACGACGGCCATGGACGTAGGCGTTCAGGACCGAGCGGTCGATTCCCGCGCGCCGCGCAAGCTCGGCCTGGCTGAGTCCACTCCTGGCGCCGATCTGTGCGATGAGCGTCGCCGCAACGTCACCTTCTCTGGTGGGCACGCTTGTGGGCATGGAATAATGTTAGCGTAAACGCACATAATTTTCCAGAAATGTTGGCGTATGCGCCTACGTGCTTTATCCTACCCGATCGCCACCATGCGGTCAATCGGCACCCGCGCACGCTCAGCGATCTCGGCGCCCACGCGCACCTCAAACTTCATCTCCCGCAGCGAGTCACGCAGCTTGGGCAGCGTGATCATCTTCATGAACACGCAGCTCGCCTCGGCGTTGGCGGGGATGAAGTCGATGTCGGGCGCGGCCATGCGCAGGGGGTAGAGCATCCCCGTCTCGGTTGCCACCACCACCTCGCGGCGCTCGCCGACACCGCCCTCAGCCGCATCGCTGTCTCCATCCGGCTTCCTGGTGCCGCCCTCGCCATCCACCCACCGCTCGACGCCCGCGCCCTCGGCCGTCCCTGCGTCACCCGATGCGCTCGGCCTGCTCGGCATACTTCAACATCCCTCCGGTCGAGAGCATGTGCACCCCCTCTGCGGCTATGTCGCCGGCGGCGAGGAACTCCATCACGCGGTGGTGCAGCCGCACTCGGGGTGGATCAGGAAGTCCGCCCCGGGGTGCGCGGCGCGCGTGGCGGCGATGTCGGTGGGGCGGATGCCGGCGTGCACGTGGCACTCGCCGTCCCACACGTGCATGCGGCGGCCGAGCTCCCGCTCCACGTAGGCACCCAGCCACATATCGGGGCCGAACAGGATCTCGGTGTCGGGGCCATGCGTGTCGTAGATGTGGCGCACCACCTGCACGGCGTTGGCGGAGGTGCAGCAGTAGTCGGTCAGCGCCTTCACCTCGGCGGTCGTGTTCACGTACATCACCACCACCCCCCGCGGGTACTGAGCGCGCCACTGCGCGAGCTGCTCGGCGTCGATCGAGGCCGCCAGCGAGCAGCCGGCGTCGAGGTCGGGGATCAGCACGGTCTTCTCGGGGCACAGGATCGAGGCGGTCTCGGCCATGAAGTGCACGCCGCAGAAGACGATCGCCTCCCCCTCGGCGGCGGCGGCCTGGCGCGAGAGCCCGAGCGAGTCGCCCACGTAGTCGGCGACGTCCTGCACCTCGGGCACCTGGTAGTTGTGGGCGAGGATCACCGCCCCGCGCTCGGCGGCGAGCGCGCGCACCTCGTCCTGCAGCTCCGCGATCTCCTGGGCGCAGGCGCCTGCGTGGGGACCATTGGCAGCGAGGGGGCTGCCTGCGAAGCGAGCGGCGCGCGGTGGGGGCCGCCGGCGGCGAGGTGGGGGACGGAGGGTGGCCTGCGGGGAGGACGGGGACGGCGCCATTGGGAGGTTCATGGCAGCGCCTCCAAGATCATCGAGAGGTCGAGCGCCGGCGCCGAATGGGTCAGGGCGCCCATCGAGATCCATTCTACCCCGGTCTCCGCCCGCTCGCGAAGCGTCTGCAGCGTCACCCCGCCGCTGGCCTCCAGCTGCGCGCGCCCGGCGACCTGGGCCACCGCTGCACGCAGCTGCGCGTCGTCCATGTTGTCGAGCAAGCAGCCGCGGCGCGCCCGCGGCGAGCGCCTGCTCGATCTCCTCGGGGTTGCGCACCTCCACCTCCAGCGTCGCCGCGAGCTCGGGGGCGGCCGCGCGCGCGAGCTCCACCGCCTGGGCGATCCCCCCGGCGGCGGCGATGTGGTTCTCCTTGATCAGGATCGCGTCGTACAGCCCCACGCGGTGGTTGTGAGCGCCCCCCGCGGCCACCGCGGCCTTCTCCAGCGCCCGCAGACCCGGGGGTGGTCTTGCGCGTGTCGAGCACCCGCGCTCCGGTCCCCTCCACCGCGCGAGCCGCGCGCGCCGCCATCGTCGCCACCCCGGAGAGGTGGCCGAGGAAGTTGAGCGCGGTACGCTCGCCTGTGAGCAGCGCCCGCGCGGCGCGCCTCAGATCGGAGCACTGGCAGGGCCGGGGTACCCTCGCCGCCGTGTGCGGCGCCGCCCGGCTCGCGCCATACGCCCTCGTCCACGAGCCGCTCGAAGCGGGAGTCGGGGTCGAGCAGCGTGAAGGTCGCCTCCGCCGCGTCCAGGCCGTAGATCGTGCCGGGCGCCTTCTGCGCGATCAGCGCCTGCGCCCGCGCCCCGGCGTCCACCGTCGCGAGCGTCGTCACGTCGCCAGTACCGAGGTCCTCCTCGAGCGCCGTGCGCACGAGCGCTGCGAGGTCGTCGTCCAAAGTGGCGCTCACCGCCTTCAGCATAGGCATAGGATCAGCGACATGGACGCGCGCCCCGCCGCAGACTCGCACGCGACGCTCGCCCACTGGATGGGACCGCTGGACGCCAACGGCGCCGGCTTCGTGCACGGCGGCACGGTCATGAAGCTGTGCGACGAGGCCGGCGGGCTCGCCGCCGTCAAGCACTGTCGCAACAGGGTCGTCACCGCCAGCATGGATCGCATGACGTTCAGGGTCCCGATCCATGTCGGCGAGCTCGTCACATTCCAGGCCAGCGTCAACGCCGTCTGGCACACCTCGATGGAGGTGGGAGTGCGGGTCGACACCGAGAACCCGCGCACCGGCGAGCGGCGGCACAGCAACAGCGCCTATCTGACGATGGTGGCCGTCGACGAGCAGGGCAACCCGATGGCGGTGCCACCGCTGCTCGTCAGCACCGACGAGGAGCGCCGGCGCGAGAGCGAGGCACAGCTGCGCCGCCGCAACCGGCTGGCCGAGCGTGAGCAGATCCAGGCGAGTCGCTGAACGCGAGCGAATTCACACGGGTCGCTCAACGCTATCCCTGCGAGGACGCCGCGTTCAGCAGGTACGCACGCACGAACCCGTCGAGGTCCCCGTCGAGCACGCGCTGGACGTCGCCCATCTCGTGGCCGGTGCGGTGGTCCTTGACGAGCGTGTAGGGGTGCAGCACGTATGAGCGGATCTGCGAGCCAAAGTTGACGTCCTGCGCCTCGCCCTTCTCGCGGGCGATCTCCGCCTGGCGTTCGCGCTCCTGGCGTTCGAGCAGCTTGGCGCGCAGCATCGCCATCGCCGTGGCGCGGTTGGAGGACTGGGAGCGCTCGTTCTGGCACTGCACCACGATCCCGCGTCGGCCGGTGGGTGATGCGCACCGCGGAGTCGGTCTTGTTGACGTGCTGGCCGCCCGCGCCGGAGGCGCGGTAGGTGTCCACCTGCAGATCGTCATCGTTGATCTCGATCTCCCCGGACTCCTCCACCACCGGGGCGACCTCTACGCCCGCGAAGCTCGTCTGGCGGCGGTGCGCGGAATCGAACGGAGAGAGGCGCACGAGGCGGTGCACCCCGCGCTCGGCGCCGAACAGGCCATAGGCGTTCTCCCCCGCGGCGCGGAAGGTGGCGGACTTGATGCCCGCTTCCTCCCCCGCGCTCGCCTCCAGCAGCTCGACCTGGAAGCCACGCGACTCCGCCCAGCGCATCTCCATGCGCAGCACCATCTCCGCCCAGTCCTGCGCGTCGGTCCCTCCCGCGCCCGCGTTGACGCTCACCAGCGCATCCCCCGCGTCGTAGGGCCCGGAGAAGAGCCGCTGCTCCTCGAGCGCCGCCAGCCGCGCCTCCGCGGAGACCAGGTGCTCGCTCGACCTCAGCCCGCCATCGACTCGTCCTCCTCGGCGAGCTCCGCGAGCCCGTCCAGTTCCTCGACGTCGCTCTCGAGCGTCTCGAACATCTCCAGCGCCGCGCCACACGGGCGTGCTCCGCCGAGACCTTCCCGCGCGCGCTCGGAGTCATCCCAGAAACCCGGGGCTTCCATCTCCCTCTCGAGCGCGCTTGCGCGCTCGCTCAGCCCAGCCGGGTCAAAGATAGTCCGCGAGCAGCTTCAACTGGTCGCGTATCGCGGCGAGGCGCTGCGGCGTGGACTCCGGGGAGGCGGTGGTGGGCATGGCCCCACGCTATCAGCATCGTCGGCGTCCTTGGCCAGCCACTGCCCGGCAGCAAACACGCCGGCGCCGGACCTCACCTCCGTCCCGCCATGTGACTCCGCACCGCCTTTGCCGCCTGCTTCGACTTGCGCTTGTCCTTGCGCTTCTTCTGGGGTGCGCGCTTCTTCGGGCACCCGGACACCGCCACCTTCGTTGACTGCGTGACCTGAGCGCCGTTCTGGGCGGTGATCGTGGTGGGCATCGTCAGGCCGAGCCCACAGAAGTCTTCGTGCTCCTTGCCGGGCAGATTGGACGTGAGCACCGAGTGCGGACCCTCGGGCAGGCGCGCTTCGAAGGCGCTGATCGGGGCGTCCGGCACCGTTTCGAACCTCGAGAAGGTGAAGTCCTTCTTGACCTGTGTGCCACCCGTCAGGTCAATCGTGACGCCCTCCCCCTGGAGCACGAAGACAACATCTGGATAGGCCGCCCCGCCGTGGGACACGATGTACGCTGGACCAGTCAGCGGAACGCTCAACACGGGGGTCGCCGCGGTTGCCTCCCCGATCACGGATTCGGGCGGACAGTCCGCCGGATTCGCGTTGAACTGCGCTTCGGTGCAGGCTTTGCGTAGCGTGGAGAGGCGTGCGGGCAGCTTCGTCGGCAGTTGCAGATCCACCTTGCGGATGTTCGCTTCGCCAGGCCTCTGGGTGACCTTGACGATGAGCGATGCGCCCGTCAATCGATGCGCACGCGCTCGCGTGACTGCCGAGAGAACAGGTTTGAAGGGAAGCGTCGCGCAGTTGGAGGCCGCGAATGGCGTGGAGGTGGAAACCCTCGCGCCAGCCGCGCCCGACAGTTCTCCGTCGAGCGATTGCTGCTCGCAGCTGGTGGGGTTCCTTATGAATTCGGGATGATTCACTTCGATATTGATTGTTTTCAATCGGAAGGGGACACCGTCCTTGCTCTGTGGTAGCGGGCTGGAGATGATCGTCAGCGCCGCTGTCGTAGGATTCACGCCAATCGCGGCGCGCACGACTTCATCACCGAGATTGAAGGGGCCCGCGACAGCAGGTACCACGATTGAGAGCCCGAACGGCGCTCCGCCATAAGGCCCGGTCAAGTAGACGGCACCATGAAGCCAGTACGGTTCGGAGCCGGCGCCCGCGGCGATATTCGCCGTGGCAATCTGTGACGCGGCTGGGCAGCTGCCTTCCTGCGCCTGCGGTTCGGCGCACAACGGCACGTGCGACACCATTCCCAGCAATCCCGGCGGCGTGTCGATGGAAATGCCTGAGAAGTCCTGTTCCCGGTCTTTGCGCGAGAGCGTCAGCGTGAAGTCGGTGTAGGCCCCGGCACCGGTCGATGTGGTGCCTGCGGCGAATGCAGGCGCGAATGGGGTGGGACCGACGCAGCCACCGATCGAGAACGAACTCGTCGTGCTCGCGTCCAGCTCCGGCCCACTCCAAGGTTCGAGTAGTGCGCTGGTCGTGTAGACGCCACACGCCTGCGGATTCACCAGCGGCGCACGCTGGCCGTTGTTGAACTTCAAAATGAGTTCGTTGAAGGGCAGCTGCGGGTCTTCCTCGAACGTGGCGGTGAGCTGACCGCTGGCCGCGCCTGCATGCACCTGGCCGGCGAGCTTGACGATCACCCCCGCGCCGGATGCTTCCAGATAAAGCCCGAACAACTTGCCTTCTTCGGCCGCAGATGGCGAGCACGCGGGCTGACCGACACCACCGCACTGTGGTTCGGCCAAGTACACATGGCCCGTGAGCGGGTGTTCGAGCAGCGGCGTGACGATCTGCACGGTGCCGATCTGCGACTGCGCGGGACAGTGGCCGGGCACGAGGTGCTCCTGGCCATCTTCGTGGCCAGCACCATCGATTTCCTCTGCCCCGATCGCGATCTGCGCGGGGCTGCACGCCTGCAAGCCGTTGGCGGCCGACGGCGACACGGCAACGCCTTCCGGCAACGCCACGGTGGCGCTCTTCAGCTCGGGCGTGGCGAGCGTCGGGGATATGTTCTGAGCCTGGGGGATCGTTAGCTTCGCTTCATAGCCGGCTGGCGTGTCGAGGAGCCTCGATGTCGGTTCAGGCGCGACTTCGAGCGATGCCTCGAACTGCAGCAGCGAGCAGCCGCTGAGCAGCTGGTCATCCGCGTACAGCGGCGCTTCCATCGCCCGGTAATCGCCCGGGTTCTGCCAACTGTCCACTTCGACCCGCGCCTTCGGCACGCTTCCACAGCTCACCGGGTTGGCAAGGAAGGCCTGACCCGACTGGGCGCCCGCGTGCTGAGCGGGCGCGCCAAAGAACGTGACCGTCAGATCGGTGATCAGCGCCACCGTGGTGATCCCGGGCGAGGTCACCTGGAGATCGTAGCCGCCCCCGGTGGGCGCCGGAATCACATCGGCGAAGAGCGGCACTTCGCGACCGTGGTATACGGTGGCAAACTCGGCCGGGTAGCCCGCCTGCGGCGTCACGTCGTAGATCGGCAGTTCCTCCTCCCCCGGCACGTTGTCCCCCCGTTCGGTGAAGGTGAGCGCTCCGACGAGACTCCCCGGCGGGCAGTTCGATTCGCTGGCGCCCCGCACGATGTCGTACTCGGGGCAGCGTTCGGCCACCAGCGGATCGCCAACCAGCCCGAGCGGGAGATCGACACGGACGTCCTTCAGCTCGCCCCTGGGGGGCGCCGTGTCTTCGGGTGCGATCGTGGGCAGTTGGAAGCTGACGGTCACCGCGTTGGGGTGGTCGCCCGCCTGGGCATCGGGAAGGCCGTTCGCGCCAAACGGCTGAAAGCTGAAGTCCTCCACCCCAAATGCGGGTTCGCCACTCCCGATCGGCGTGCTCGCAATCTTGCTTTCCGGTTCCTGCGCGGTGGAGCGGGACGGCGCCGAGCCGCCCGTCACTTCGGCGTGGTTCTCCGACAGTTCGCCTTCCGATCGCTGCACCGTGACGTCGGTGAGCAACTCGATCCCGCCGCCAGGCGGGATCGCGGTGGGCAGCGAGCAGGACAGGGTCGAAAAGTCGCAATCGAGACGGTTGACCACGCCTTCGTCGTGCAAGAACACGCCCCCGCCGATTGCCACGGGGGTCACGCCGGGAGGCGGAGTGTCCTTCACGGTGACCGTGGCGCCTGAGATCGCTGGCACGTTAGCGAGCGACAGCGCTTCGGAGTTGTGCGCCGGTGGTTCACCCGCCGGCGCGGGTTCCGCGAGCACACGATCGCCGCTGACCGCCGGCACCGCGGTTTCGCCGAAGAGCAGGCCCCCGGCGTAGGTCTGCGCCACCGACTCGCACTGAATCGCGGCGCCCGCGGCCGATTCCGGAACGACGAACGTCGGTTCCGCGGTGAAGCCTTCGCGCCCTTTGTTGTTGGTGGGCACGCCGTTGACGAGCCAGCGGTATTCCTGCTGGATTTCGTATCTCCCGCTCGCGCCTTCCAAGCGCCAGACGGCCGGTTCGCACTGAAGCACTTCGCCAGCGCTAATCGTCGTTCGATGCGGATGGCCGACCACGGCCGTTCTGGGATCCTCGATCGGACGCTGGAGGTTGGCGTCTTCGACCACCAGCGCCAGGGATGGCACGGTCGTGCTCTGCGGCGCTACGTGCAGAGCCATGCTGCTCGCCGCAGCGCTCCCATACGCGTTCGTCGCGGTGACAACACAGGTAAGGGCGTAGCCCCCGTCTTCCGCCGCGAGCGTGTAGCTCTGTTCTCGCCCGACGACCGTCACGCCGCTAGAGGTCAACGGCCCTCGCACCCATTCGTATGTGAAGGAGGTCGGCCCGTCTTCCCATTCTCCTGGTTCGCACGTCTCTCGTTCGCCGACCTTGGCGAGACCAGTGGCGGCCGCGCCTTCGTTGCGCACCGTCACCGTGTAGCTGTCGCACGCCTCCGAGGTCGAGCCATTCAATTCGACGACGCCGTCGAGCGCACCGGCGCCGCCCAGAGTCGTTTCGCATGGTTCGTTACGTGAACTCGAGAATAGTGTCGGCTGGGCGATCGAGCCAATCGAGAAGCCTGCGGCATCCCCGTTCGAGGGCAGCGTTTCGGCGGCAAGCGCCGGCGCGCACAGAGCCATGGTCGCGGCCACAACGGCTGCCAGTTGCGCACACACCGCCCGTGGGCCATCTGCGCTAACACGACCGATGACCTTATGCGCGATCATCCGCCGGCCTTCCGGGTCATGCGCTTCCCGGCTTTGGCTTTCGAGCCATACCTTCGTCTGGCCTGCACTTCGCACGAGGCGCGCCGGCGCGCGTCGTGTTTTCTTCTGCACCCGCTCAGCGCCGTGGCGAGTCGTTGCGCGCGAGTCGGCGGCTTGCGCTTGAGGTGTGGTTTGGCAGCCCGCGAGCCGGCGGCAGGCGACGGCAGGTTGCCTCCTTCCGCCGGGCTCCCGCTCACGGGCAAAGCGAGCGCGGGCGCGAGGTATGGACCACCCTGGCATATGCTGCCTTCACAGCTCGCCGTTTGCGCCGGGGCGGGGAAGCCGCCGTCAACGCGAGCGTCGTAGAGCGCCGTCTGGGTGGTGGTGTCCTGCGGGACCAAATCGTCATCGGTCTCGAAGAAGACGTCATCACCTGACGGGTCGATTCCGATCAGCAGCGCGCCGCTGACCCCGGTGCCAGGCTGGATTTCGCCACCCACCTGCCCGTTGGAGATTAGATAGATGTGCGCCTGGGATTCGCTTGGCTGGGCCCCGCTCCATGTGTACTCATAGACGTTCTGGTCGGCATTGGAGGAGCCGTTCAGCGCACCCGGCGTGAGCGCCTCGGCGCTCATGAAAAACACCTGCCGTCCGTCTTCGGATACGAGCGCGTCGGTCGCAGGGTCACTCTCGCTGTTGCCGTCGTCGTTGTAGCCATCCTCACCCACAGACACACGAGCGAGCGCTCCGGTGGCAGCGTCGTACTCGAAGATCTGATCGACGGCGCTCGTATCGCCCGGCGTGAGCTTCGCGGTTGTTTCAAATATGGCGAATTCTCCGTCGTTTGTGGTGAGCGGTCTCGTTTCAACGCCGACGCTCGCGACGAATGCGGTTCGCGCCGGGCCACCTTCGTGCGGGGCTTCCCAGAGATACAGATTGGGTTCGCCTTCCACCGGCCTCTGCCCAAGGCCGTTGGCTTCGTTTGACGAGCCTGGCGAAGTCCGCACCGGTCCCCGTGCTACGTAGTAGAGGCGGTCGCCGGTCGCATCGACCCCCCTGGAACTCGCCGACTCGACTTCGACGGCTCCAGGGTTGCTGCCTTCGACGGCAGCGGAGAGAAGTTGCAGCCGTTCGCCTGCAGGGGCGCCGGAGTCATAGCGGTAGAGATTGCGCCCCGCCACACCCGGAAACAGTTCCTGGTAACTGATGAAGACGACGCTCGCGCCGCTGGACGAAGCGGCCACAAAGGATACCTGTTCGGAGCCGCCCAGCGCTTCCTCGGCGCGTGTTCGTGCAGCGCCCGTGAGGCATGCGCCGCAGTCCTGCGAGGTGGGCTCCGAGATCGCGACAGTCTTGGCTCCGCCGATGCGGACGTCGAGTTCGGTGACGGACGGACCACTGCTCGCGCCACACGCTGAAGCTCGTTCGGCCAAGAAGAACATGCTTTCTCCGGTCTGCGAGACCGCGTTGCCCTTGCCTTCGGCAGCGGCGAGCCTGGTCCCGCACGGGCTGATCAGGCTGGCTTCGGTGTTGCTTGTTAGGCGGCCTTCATTGCTCACGCCGACGAGCTTCGGTTCGGATGTCGGCGCACCCACACCGGGTTCCGATAGTTCATACTCGTATAGTGTTGGGTTGGCTCCTTCCGCGGTCGCGTCACCCGGCCACAGGTAGGGACTTGCACCGGCCGACGCAGTCACCGCCTGCAATGCAAGCGTGCCGAAGTTTGACGCTGCGCCTTCGACACTGAGCAAGTCGCCCTGTTCGGCTTCGGGATTTCCCACCAACGGCGTCAGCGGACCTATGAGCGCCAATACGCCGTCCGGCTCGCGGATGTAGAGGCCCATACGCGCACCCGGTTCAAGCGAGTTCCACAACCGCTCGGCGACCGCGCCCGAGGCGGGTTCGGCGTACGCCTGTGGCGTCTCGTTTTGCCAGCCCTGTGAGACCGCCGGCTCCAGCGAGACGCTCTCCCAACCATTTTCTCTGCGTGCCGCCTCGTATAGCGCACCCCCCGCCAGCGTCGTCTTACCTGAATCTCCACCAGTTTCAACGAATGCGCCAAAGCTGTTGAACAGGAGACGACTTCCATCAAAGGATTCGAGCGTGGGCTGAATCGTGATTGGAAACCCCTCGGTGTACGGGGGCGTAACAAGCTCATACGCGCGGCATTCGGGCAGGAAGCCCCGAAAACCGGGGGAACCTTCAGTTGACGCCGGACAGCCGCTCATGTTTATGTCCCCCGCAGCGTCCGCTGTATTGGGTGGGCTGGCTATGACAACGCACAGCGTTGCGATGATCAACAGAGCAGCGAGCACGCGACTCCGCCGAGCGGCACCGTCAACCATTGGGTGTTCAAATCTCACCATGTGAGGACTTCTATCATCGCCGATCGCCTACTCGTTGGTGGATAAACGGCGGTGGGTCACACGCTCGGCGTGGACCCACCGCCCGTCGTGCCAAGGCCCGTTCCGACGAACCTACGCAGTCGGGATGTCCTCAGTCAGGAAATCCCGTTTAGTTCCATTTCTTCCCTTTTTCTTTGCCAGCCAACTTCTGGTTGGTGGTGCCTTCGAGGAACGCTTCGTCCGCACCAAATTTGAGCACGGTACCCGCAGCTTTCGAGATCGCTTCGGAGAATTTCAACTTCGATTCCACTTCTTCCGCGCCGACTTCCCCAGCCTCGGTGCCCGTTACTTCATACGCTTTTTTGAGGGCGCAACTCGTGCCTTCGAGAGTGATCGTCGTGAACGGTTCTTTCTTGGGCGTGAATTTGTCATAGACTTTGCCGCTCACTTCGGTCAGTGCCGTGTTGACTTCACTGGTGATCGGTTCTTTGACGGTGCAATTTGCGGCTTTTTCGACCACACATTTGGTGAATTCGATTTTTGCTTCGTCTTTATTTTTGCTAAAAATCGTGCCTGAATCTGTCTCTTTTTCACATTTGATCGCCACACCCAGTTTAGGAACCGTGAGTGTGAACGGCCCACCGGTCGAAGAGATTTCTTCTTCGCCAGTAAATTCTTTTCCTTCGATTTTCCACGTCGGTGCCGCCGAAGCAGCCGATGCCACGATCGCGCTCATTGCGAACACGGCCACTAGACATGCTCCGATGATCCTGATGCGTTTCATCACTGAACCGCTCCTTTGCTCCTTGGGTTTTGATTGACGACGTCGGAGCGCGCTCTTCTTCAAGGTCAAGGCGCCCCGACGTCCACAGTGGCTCATCTGGTCGTGTCCTGACCAATGAACCACTACTCCACTATCGCAGATACGGGACTTCCGTGTCAAGGGGTACCCTTTGACTGTTTCCCACCGCCCCCTGTACCCAATTGTGACAATCTCAATCCTATTTCCCTACGATAGAAGCCCGAACAGCAGCCCAGAGCATGATCGGACGGCTTGTGCAGTCGCCTGATGCACCCAAGCCCACACGCCCTCTGGGGGGCCGGCGCCCTGTGCCATCCGATACGAACCCACGCCAATCGCAGCCATTGAGCTACGCTTAAGCCGCTCTAGCCGGCTTCGGCCGGCGGGCGTTTTGATTGGTCGGCGCCGGGGCGCTCTTCTTCAAGGTCAGGCGTCCCGGCGCCGGTACTCCTCGGGCCTACGGGCGGCTACAGACCCACGTGCTATCCCTCGACGCCCGAAATCGACGCGAGCCTCGGGGCGGGGCGACGGATACCTAGGGCTGTCCCACCGCTCGAAATCGCGTCACTCGGTGCTTACCCACACGCTCGCGCCTTCAAACGCGCGAGCGAGATATCAGGCTCCGTGGCACTTCTTGAACTTCTTCGCCGCTCCCGCACCAGCAGGGGTCGTTGCGCCCGACCTGTGTGCTCGGAGTCCACCACACGCTGCTCCACCACCGGCGCGAGCTCCTGCTCCTCGCCGCCCCCGTTGGTCGCGTATGCCTGCGCACCGGCAGCGCCGGCCGTTGGCGGCCGCGGCGGCCGATCGCTCCGGCGCCCATCGCGGCGCTGCCACCCGAGTAGGACACCCGCGCGGGGCGCGTGGAGTTGCCTGCCGCAGCGAATGCTGGCACCGGCGCGGCGCCTGCGCCGCCGTTCTCGCCCTGACCTGCACTTGCACGTTGAAGATCAGACGGGTGTAGTCGATCCAGATGCTGTTGATCAGATCGCCGAAGAGGATGAACGCCTCGTTCTTGTAGGCGACCAGAGGATCGATGCTGGGCGATGCCGCGCAGGCGGATGCCCTCGCGCAGGTAGTCCATGTCGAACAGGTGCTCGCGCCAGCGTTCGTCGATGATCTGCAGCAGCAGATAGCGCTCGAGCTGGCCCATCAGCTCCTCGCCGAGCTCCTGCTCGCGCGCGTCGTAGCGCTCCATCGCCTCCCGCACCACGCGTTCGCCGAGATGCGCGCGGTCGATCGCCTCGGGGTTCATCTCGTCCGCGGGCCGATGTCCAGCGGGAAGAACTGCGAGAGCGCCCTGAACATGCCCTCGACGTCCCAGTCCTTCGAGGTAGTCGCCCTCGGTGTACTGCTCGATCGTGCGTTCGATCACGCCGCGCGATCTCCTGCGCGCCTGCTCGCCCATCGACCTCGCCTTCGAGCACCTCGTCGCGGTAAGCGTAGATCACGCGCCGCTGCTCGTTCATCACGTCGTCGTACTCGAGCACGCGTTTACGGATCAGGAAGTTCTGCTCCTCGACCTTCCGCTGCGCTTTTTCGATCTGCTTGGAGAGCATCCCGGCCTCGATCGGTTCCTCGTTGCCCTCCGCATCGACCCCGCCGAGTTTGTCGAGGATGCGGTAGATGCGGTCGCCCGCGAACAGCCGCACGAGGTCGTCCTCGGCGGAGAGGAAGAAGCGGGTCTCCCCCGGGTCGCCCTGGCGTCCGGAGCGCCCGCGCAGCTGATTGTCGATGCGCCGCGACTCGTGGCGCTCGGTGCCGCAGATGTACAGGCCACCGGCCGCCATCACCTGCTCGCGGTTGGCATCCAGCTTGCTCTCGACCCCGGGCAGCATCTCGCGCGATAGCGCCGCTCGTAGCTGGCCGCGGCCTCCTCGTCGAGCTCGGCGCCCTCTTTGGCGCTTCAGCCTTCGCGTGCCAGTTGCTGGCGAACGAGGTGCTCGGGGTTGCCGCCGAGCTTGATGTCCACGCCGCGGCCGGCCATGTTGGTGGCGATCGTCACCGCGCCCGGCTGGCCCGGCCTCGGCGACGGTCTCCGCCTCGCGCGCGGCGTGCTCGGGCTTGGCGTTCAGCACCGTGTGCGGGATCCCGCGCTGCTTCAGGCGCTCGCCGAGCAGCTCGGAGACCTCGACGGAGATCGTGCCGACCAGCACCGGCTGGCTGTTCTCGTGGCGCGCAGCGATCTCGCGGACGACCGCGCTCCACTTGCCCTCCTTGGTCTTGTACACCTGATCGTTGCGATCATCGCGCACCATCGCCACGTTGGTGGGGATCTGCACGACGGGGAGCTCGTAGATCTTCATGAACTCCGTCGCCTCCGTCAGCGCGGTGCCGGTCATCCCGGAGAGCTTGTCGTAGAGGCGGAAGAAGTTCTGGTAGGTGATCGTGGCGAGCGTCTGGTTCTCCTCCTGGACGCGCACCCCCTCCTTCGCCTCGATCGCCTGGTGCAGGCCCTCCGACCAGCGCCGACCCTCGAGGATGCGGCCGGTGAACTCGTCGATGATCTTCACCTCGCCGTCGATCACCGCGTAGTCGACGTCGCGCTTGTACAGCGACTCCGCGCGCAGCGCCTGGTTGAAGTGGTTGACGAGGTGGCCGTTCTCGGCGCGGTAGAGGTGGTCGATGCCGAGGAAGCGCTCGGCCTTGGCGACCCCCTGCTCGGTGACCGACACCGTCTTGTGCTTCTCGTCGAACTCGTAGTCGAAGTCGGCGAGGTATTTCTTCTTGGAGCCCGGGTCCATCCCTTCGGGGGTCTTGCCTGGCGTCAGCCGGGGTGCGAGTCGCGCGAACTTGACGTACAGGTCGGCCGCCTGTTCGGGGGCGCCGGAGATGATCAGCGGCGTGCGCGCCTCGTCGATCAGGATGTTGTCGACCTCGTCCACGATCGCGAAGGGGTGCCCGCGCTGGACCTTTTCGGCGAGATCCTTCGCCATGTTGTCGCGCAGGTAGTCGAAGCCGAGCTCCGAGTTGGTGCCGTACACCACGTCGCAGGCGTACGCGCGGTGCTTCTCCTCGTAGGGCTGCATGTTCTGCAGCACCCCCACGGAAATCCCAAGAGCCTCGTAGATCGGGCTCATCCATTCCGCATCGCGGCGGGCGAGGTAGTCGTTGACGGTGACCACGTGCACGCCCTTGCCGGCGAGCGCGTTGAGCGACACCGCCAGCGTGGCCGTGAGCGTCTTGCCCTCGCCGGTCTTCATCTCCGCGATGCAGCCCTCGTGCAGCGCCATCGCGCCGATCAGCTGCACGTCGAAGTGGCGCATCCCCATCTTGCGCTTGCCGGTCTCGCGCACGATCGCGAAGCACTCGGGCAGGAGCGCGTCTAGATCCTCCCCGTTCACGGCGCGCTCGCGCAGCGCGTCGATCCGCTCGCGCAGCTCCGCCTCGCTGTCGTGTTCGAGCTCGGGCTCAAACGCGCCGATCAGCGCGACGCGCTTCTCGTACTGCCTGAACTTCTTTGCCTCGCCGACGTTGAGGGCGCGATCCAGGATGGACACGCCCCCAGGGTAGCGCCTGAGGGCTTGCGCGGTGCACGCATACCGTTACGAAACGCGGTGCTGCCGGCGAGGCAAGCGATGGGCGGGCGGGCGCCTATTCTATGGCCGGCTGGGACTCGCCCGAGCCGAATGCGTGCTCCGCCAGCCCGGCGAGCGCCGCCCTGGTCTTGCGCCGGCGGCGACGCAGCACACGATGGCGCTTGACCTGGCGGGCGAGCTCGTCGACCACGAGGTTCAGCGAGTGCAGCATCTGCGGCGATGCGTCGCGGGCGCGCAGCGTGATGCCCTTCAAATAGAGCGTCGCCTCGGCCACCTGACTGTCGGCGACCCGCGGGTTGCGCTCGTGCAGCAGCTCGATCTCCAGGCGCGCGAGCTTTGAGACCTGCCGCGAGACCTTCGTCAGACGGCGTTCGGCGTGCCTGCGCAAATCGTCGGGAACCGGAACGTTGCGGCCCTTGATCTCGATCTGCATGTCGTGCCTCCTTTTGCGGTTGGGAGACTGTTTTTGACTGAAAGACGATGGGCCGCGGCTCGCCGGCCTGCGGCCGACTGCGCGCACCCTCGTAGGATGCTACGCCTCTAAGCGGGCGGTTGTCTACCGCCGTGGACGCATGCTCTGCAGGATCCCCGCGTGCCCCGCGATCGCGCCGATCACGATCGCCCCGGGGGCGAGCTCGGTGCCGGGGAAGAGGATGCTCTCGCGCAGCTGCGCCCCGTCACCGACGCGTGCGCCGTCACCCAGCACGAGCGGGCCCGTCAGCCGCACGCCAGTGTCGATCTGCACGTCTCGTCCGATCCACACTGGCCCTTCGACCTCCGCGTCCGCCGGCGGCGGCGCCCCTCCCGCGCCACGATCACCCCCGGGGCGACCTCCTCGCCGTCCATCTCCAGGCGCAGCGCGCCGCGCAGCGCGTCGAAGGTGCCCTGGCGCAGCTCCGCCAGCGAGCCCACGTCGTTCCAGTAGTCGCGCACCTCGTGGATGTGGAACGGCACGTCGTTCGCCAGCAGCGCCGGGAACACGTCCTGCGCCCAGTCCACGAACGGGCGCTCGGGGAAGTAGTCGAAGATCCGCGGCTCGAAGATGTAGATGCCGCAGTTGCCGAGGTCCGACAGCGCCTCCTCGGGCTCGGGCTTCTCCTGAAAGCCCGTGATCCGCCCCGCGCGGTCGTGCAGCACGACGCCGTACTCGCGCGTGTCAGCGACCTTCTTCACCGCCAGCGTCGCCACGCCGCCAGCCTCGCGGTGGCGGGCGGCGAACGCCCGCAGGTCGATGTCGGTGAGCGCGTCCCCGGAGATCACCAGGAACGCCTCGTCACCGAAGAACTCCGCGCACGCCCCGCACGCCGCCGGCGGTGCCCAGCAGCTCCGGCTCGGTGCGGTAGGTCAGGCGCTCGCCGAAGTAGTCGCGGATCGAGTCGGGGAAGTAGTGGAGGTTGGCGATCGTCTCCTCGAAGCCGTGCCGGTCGAGCAGGTCGACGATGTGCGCCATCACGGGCCGGTCCAGCACCGGCACCATCGGCTTGTTGATCTCGTACGTCAGGGGGCGCAGACGGGTTCCAAGGCCCGCCGCGAGAACCATGGCTCGCATCGCGCCGGCAGGCTACCGGATTGGCTCAGTACCGGTAGTGGTCCGGCTTGTACGGCCCCTCGACGGGCACGCCGATGTAGGCGGCCTGCTCGGCGCTGAGCCGCGTGAGCCGGACCCCGAGCGCATCAAGGTGCAAGCGCGCGACCTTCTCGTCGAGGTGCTTGGGAAGCACGTACACGCGCCGCTCGTACTCGTCGTTCTTTGTGAACAGCTCGATCTGGGCGATCGTCTGGTTGGTGAAGGAGTTGCTCATCACGAAGCTCGGGTGGCCGGTGGCGTTGCCGAGGTTCAGCAGGCGCCCCTCGGAGAGCAGGATGATCGCGTGGCCGTCGGGGAAGACCCACTCGTCCACCTGCGGCTTGATGTTGATCCGCTCGACGCCCGGCACCCGGGCGAGGCCGGCGATGTCGATCTCGTTGTCGAAGTGCCCGATGTTGCCAACGATCGCCTGGTGCTTCATGCGCGCCATGTGCTCGGCGCGGATGATGTCGCGGTTGCCGGTGCAGGTGACGAAGATGTCGCCCTCCCCCACCACTTCCTCCAGCGTGCGGATCGTGTACCCCTGCATCGCGGCCTGCAGCGCGCAGATCGGGTCGATCTCGGTGACGACCACGCGCGCGCCCTGGCCGCGCAGCGATTCCGCGCAGCCCTTGCCGACGTCGCCGAAGCCGCAGATCACCGCGAGCTTGCCGGCGATCATCACGTCGGTGGCGCGATTGATGCCGTCCACCAGCGAGTGGCGGCAGCCGTAGAGGTTGTCGAACTTCGACTTCGTGACCGAGTCGTTGACGTTGATCGCCGGGAACAGCAGGGTGCCCGCCTCGCGTCATCTCGTACAGCCGGTGCACGCCGGTGGTGGTCTCCTCGGTGACGCCTTTGATGCCCTCGCCGATCCGCGTCCAGCGCTGGGGGTCCTCGCCGAGCGAGCGCCGCAGCAGGGCGAGCACCACCTGGAACTCCTCGGAGTGGATCAGCCCTTCCTCGTCCATCCCTCCTCGTCCACCTCCGGCACGGCGCCGGCGGCCTCGTACTCGGTGCCCTTGTGCACCAGCAGCGTGGCGTCGCCGCCGTCGTCGAGGATCATGTTGGGGCCGGCTGACCCGGACCCGCCCGCCCGGACGATCCGATTCACCCGGCGTTCCATCCTCGCCGGGCCAACGCAGCGCCCGGTCGGTGCACCACCAGTACTCCTCGAGCGTCTCGCCCTTCCAGGCATACACCGGCACGCCGCGCGGCTCCTCGGGCGTGCCGTCGGGCCCGACCGCGACCGCCGCGGCGGCGTGGTCCTGGGTGGAGAAGATGTTGCAGCTGCACCAGCGCACCTCGGCGCCGAGCGCGGTCAGCGTCTCGATCAGCACGGCGGTCTGCACGGTCATGTGCAGCGAGCCCGTGATCCGCGCGCCACGCAGCGGCTGGGCCTCCATGTACTCGGCGCGAGTCGCCATCAGAGCCCGGCATCTCGTGCTCGGCGAGCGTGATTTCCTTGCGCCCCAGCTCCGCGAGGGAGAGGTCGGCGACCTTGAAGTCGGTGTTCAGCGTTGCGGTGGTGGTCACTGCTGACATGACGAGTCCTCCTGTCCGGGTCAGGTGGAGCGCCCTTGCTGCAGAGAAAGCCGAGCGTGGCGGATACAGCCCGTCGCAGCGCTCCTCGGCCGCCTCGGACGGTATCACACCGCCTCCGGCCAGCGTGGCGGAGCACAACGCCTCTGGCCGGCAGCGCCGGCCAGCGCGGACTTCAGCTCGTCCAGGATCTTCACGGGCCCGGGATCGACCCCGCGCAGCGTCGCCATGTAGATCGAGACGAGGTCGCCGAGCAGCACCAGCGAGAAGACCCGCTCGATCGCGGTCTGCCCACGTGTCTCCAACCGGAAGCTGGCCGCGGCGTTGTCGGCGATCAGGCGCTCGGTCAGGTCCATCCGCTCCTTCACGCGCGGATGGGCGTCGGAGTCGTCGAGGAAGACAGCCGAAAAGCGGGCGGGTGGGCCCAATTCCCGCGCGCCTCCCCAACCGACGATCTCGTTGTGGTCGAGCTCGGGCAGTTCGCTGGCGAAGCTCGGCTGCTTGGCGTTCTCGTTGATCTGCGTCTTCCAGCGGTAGGCAATCGGGTTGGTCAGCCCGGCGCCGGCGATCACCGGCGTGGTGCCCGACAGGCCGCGCGCGATCGTCTTTGCCAGCGACTCCTCCGGCGCGTCGGGACCCCACTCGGCGACGAGCTGCTCGGCGTGAGAGGCGGCGACGTCGATCTCCGAGGTGAGGCGGGGTCCGGCTCCGCAGAGCGCGGCGACCTCCAGCGAGGCAACCGTCATGTAGGCAACCGCGGCGCGCGGCTGGAAGCCGCCGGGGAGCGGTATCACCGGCACCTTGTCGGCGCGCGCCAGCTCCGCCAGGCGACCGCCGGTGGTGACGACCACGCGCTGGGCCCCCAGCGCACCCGCCGACTCGTAGCAGGCGAGCGTCTCCTCGGTGTTGCCCGAGTAGCTCGCGCACAGCACCGTGGTGTCAGGCGTCGTCCACGGCGGCAGCCCGTAGGCGCGCGTCACGAGGATCGGCCGCGAGGCATGGTCGCCCAAGGCCGCGGCGGCCAGCGCGCCGCCGATCGCCGAGCCGCCCATGCCAGCCACCACCAGGCCCCCGGGCGTGTCCCACTCGTTCATGATCGCCGACTCCACCCGCCACAGCGCGTCGCGCAGGTGCTCGGGCAGCGTGAGCACGTCGCTCAGCTGTCCCGTGGAGTCCACCTCGGCGATCGCCTCGCGGGAGAGCGCCGCCATCACGTTCTCGGCGCTCATGAGAATTTCAACGCTCCGTCGGGCAGGGTCACGCCCGGGAAGATACGCGCTCCGCGGGACACGATGTTGTGCGCCCCCACGGTGACCCCCTCCCCCAGCACGGCACCGTCGGTGATCTGGGTGCCCTCGCCGATACGACAGCCCGCGGCGACGATGCAATCGCGCAGCGTGCAGCCCGGCCCGATCTCCGTGCCGTTCATGATCACGGCGCGCTCGACCGTCGAGCCGGCGCCGACCGTTACGCCCTGGCCTAGCACCACCAGGCTGCCGACGTGGGCGCCCGCCGCCACGCGCACACCGGGCTCCAGCACGGCCGGCGGGATCGCACGTCCCTCGACCAGCACATCCGGGGCGAGCGCCATGAAGTCGCCGCCCAGACGCTCGCGCACCGCTGTGTGGACGTTGCCCTCGATGATGTCGAAGGTGCCCTTCAGGTAGCGCTCGGGCGTACCGATGTCCAGCCAGTAGCTCTCCGAGGGGAAGCCGTAAAGCCCGTTGCCGATTAGCCGTGGCCAGACTTCGCGCTCGATCGAGACGTTGCGTTCCGGCGGCACCAAGTCGAGCACGTCGCGCTCCAGCACGTACGCCCCGGCGCTGATCAGGTTGGTGTAGGTGTGAAGCGGACGATCCCCGCCGGCACGGCCCGCTGTCCAGGCATCACCGGCGCCGTCCAGCTGATCGGAGGAGGGCTTCTCGACGAACTCCTCCACCGCGTGCTCCGGGGTGAGCCGCACGAGACCGTACGCCGTGGGGTCCTCGACCCCCACCAACGCCAGCGTCGCGCGCGCGCCGGTGCGCTCGTGCTGGGCGATCTGCGCGGTCAGGTCGATGTCGGTGAGCACGTCCCCGTTGAGCATCAGGAAGCGCTCCTCCAACATCGACTCGGCGAACTTCAGCGCGCCCGCGGTGCCGCGTGGGTCGGGCTCCTCGACGAAGCGCAGGCGGATCCCAAACGCCGAGCCATCCCCCAGCACGTTGCGCACACTCGTCGCAAGGAAGCCGCAGGACATGATCACGTCCTCGATCCCGTGGGAGCGAAGCCATTCGATCATGAACGCGATGAACGGGCGGTCCACCAGCGGCACCACCGGCTTGGGGATCGTGGAGGTGAGCGGGCGCAGGCGCGTGCCCTCGCCACCGACGAGGATCACCGCCTGCATCTAGACCCGGTCCTTACGCCGCGCCCGGACGACTGCATCTAGACCTGATCCTCACGCCGGCGCCCGGTAGGCAGGTCGGACGGCCGGCCGACCCCCTCGTACAGCAGCCCAGCGGCGCGCACGGCGGCGGCGTCCAGCGCGTTGCGGCCGTCGATCACGACGTTGCCCCGCATCGCCTCGGCGACCTGCACCCAATCGAGGTCGGTGCATTGCGGCCACTCGGTGACCAGCACCACCGCGTCGGCGCCATGCAGCGCATCGATCGCGCAGTCCGCCAGCTGCAGCCCTCCGAGCAGCTTGCGCGCCTCGTGCTCGGCGACCGGATCGAACGCCGTGACCGTCGCCCCATCGGCGGCGAGCCGGGCGGCCAGTACCAACGAGGATGCCTCGCGCATGTCGTCGGTGTTGGGCTTGAACGCGAGGCCGAGCATCGCGACGTGCTTGCCGACGAGGCTGCCGAGGTGCTTGTGCAGCTTGCCGATCACGCGGCGCTTCTGCAACTCGTTGACCTCGATCACGGCGGTCAGCAGCTGGAAGTGGTAGCCGGAGTTGCCGGCGAGCTGTTTGAGTGCCTCCACGTCCTTGGGGAAACAGGAACCTCCGTAGCCGATCCCCGCCTGCAGGAACTTCGGCCCGATGCGTGCGTCGAGGCCCATGCCGCGCGCCACCTCGACGACGTCGGCGCCGGTCTCCTCGCAGACGTTGGCGATCTCGTTGATGAACGAGATCTTGGTCGCCAGGAAGGCGTTGGAGGCGAGCTTCACCATCTCCGCGGAGGCGATGTCGGTACGCACCAGCTCACCGCCGCCGGCGCCGCCATGCTCGGCGGTGAGCAGCGGTCGGTAGAGCTCGACCACGGCGTCGCCGGCCCAGTCGCCGTTGTCGCCGACGACCACCCGGTCGGGACGCAGGAAGTCGTCCACCGCCGAGCCCTCCTTGAGGAACTCCGGGCAGGAGACATAGCGCAGCCCCGCCTTGCCCTGCTCCCCGAAGACACGCTGGATCGAGGCGCCGGTGCCGCTGGGCACCGTTGACTTCATCACCAGCGCGTGGCGGTCGGAGGCGGGGATCGCCTCGACGACGGCATGCACCGCGGAGAGGTCGGCGTCGCCAGAGTAGGTGGGCGGCGTGCCGACAGCGACGAACAGCAGTCGTACGTGCTCGAGCGCGGGCCCCAGCTCGGTTGTGAAGTGCAGGCGTGCGGCGTGGCGCTGCAGCAGCTCCTCGAGGCCGGGCTCGTAGATCGGCACCTCTCCGCGGCGCAGACGCTCGATCTTCTCGGCGTCGATGTCGACGCACCACACCTCGCAGCCCAGCTCGGCGAAGCCGGCGGCGGTGACGAGGCCGACGTAGCCGGTGCCGATGACGCCGACCGGCTCGCGCTCGACGCTCATCTCAGCCCCACCGAGTGCTCGGACGTGGACCGTCAGCCGCCATCGACCGGGGTGGCCTCCTCGACCAGCACGAGCGCGCGGTTCTCGGCGAACTGCAGGTAGCCGGCGGACTGCTTGAAGCGCACGATCTCCGAGTCCGAGCGATACAGCCGCAGCTCTGTGGGCTTCAGCGTCGCCAGCACCGGCTGGTGATTGGCAAAGATCCCGATCGAACCAGTTCCGGTGACGGTCGAGAGCATCTCGACCTCCTCGCTGAACACCGGCCCCTCGGGGGTGAGCACTTCGGCTTGGAACTTGGTGTGGGCCATTATTTCTTCGCCGCCGCCACGACCTCGTCGATCGTTCCCTTTAGGAAGAACGCGCTCTCGGGGACCTCGTCGTGCTTGCCCTCGATGATCTCGTCGAAGCCGCGGATCGTCTCCTCGATTTTCACGTATGCACCCGGGGTGCCGGTGAACTCTTCGGCGACAAAAAACGGCTGCGAGAGGAACCGCTCGATCCTACGCGCGCGCTGGACGGTGAGCTTGTCCTCGTCGGAGAGCTCGTCGATGCCGAGGATCGCGATGATGTCCTGTAGCTCCTTGTAGCGCTGCAGGATCTCCTTGACGCGGTTGGCCACGCGGAAGTGCTCCTCGCCGAGGATGTCGGCCTTGAGGATCGTGGAAGTGGAGTCGAGCGGATCCACCGCCGGGTAGATGCCTTTCTCGGAGATCGCCCGCGAGAGCACCGTGGTCGCGTTGAGGTGCGCGAACACGGAGGCCGGCGCCGGGTCGGTGAGGTCGTCGGCGGGGACGTAGATTGCCTGCACCGACGTCACCGATCCCTCGCGCGTGGAGGTGATGCGCTCCTGCAGCTGGCCCATCTCGGTCTCCAGCGTCGGCTGGTAGCCCACCTGTGAGGGCATCCGTCCGAGCAGCGCGCTCACCTCGGAGCCGGCCTGCACGAAGCGGAAGATGTTGTCGATGAACAGCAGCACGTCCTGGCCCTGGTCGCGGAAGTATTCGGCCATCGTCAGCCCCGACAGCGCGACGCGCATGCGGGCGCCGGGCGGCTCGTTCATCTGACCGAAGACGAGCATCGTCTTGTCGAGCACGCCCGACTCCTTCATCTCCAGCCACAGGTCGTTGCCCTCGCGCGAGCGCTCGCCCACGCCGCAGAACGCGCTCAACCCGCCGTGCTCCTTGGCGAGGTTGTGGATCAGCTCCTGGATCAACACGGTCTTGCCCACACCGGCGCCGCCGAACAGCCCCACCTTGCCGCCCTTTGCGTAGGGCGCCAGCAGGTCGATCACCTTGATGCCGGTCTCGAACATTTCGGTCGTCGGCGTGAGGTCCTCGACGCGCGGCGCGTCCTGGTGGATGCCGCGGCGCTCGACGTCGGCGGGCAGCTCCTCGCCGAGGTCGATCGGCTCGCCGAGCAGGTTGAAGATGCGCCCGAGCGTCGCCTGTCCCACGGGGACGGTGATCGGGCCACCGGTGTCCACCACCTCGACGCCGCGCGCGAGGCCGTCGGTGGTGTCCATCGCCACCGCGCGTATGCGGTCATCGCCCAGGTGCTGCTGCACCTCGCACACCAGCACCCCTTCGCCCGCGCTCGTGCTGATGCCAGGCGCCTCCTCCTCCCCGCCGGCCGCTGGGCGCGCCACGGTGATCGCGTGGTTGATCTCGGGCAGGCGGTCGGGGAAGACGGCCTCGATCACGACGCCCTGGATCTCGTCGATGCGCCCGACGTTGCGCTTGGCGCCATTGCCGCTGGCTCCCGACGCGGTGGATGTTGGCTTTGTGGCGATGCTGGCCTCCATGGTCTCTGAATTCTCCTCAGTATCTCTCGAAGTCTCTGTGGTTGTTGTTCTTTTTTCGGCCTAGAACCACTTCATTTTGTAAAGGGTTCTAGGGCTTTTTTGAAGACATTGCACCGACTGGCCCGCGGCCCGAACCGCAACTGGGCCCGCGGCCCGAACCGCCGCACGGCCAGCGTCCCGGGCCCCACGCCCGTCCGCTCCATCTCAGCTCAGCCCCTCCGCGCCGGCGACGACCTCCATGATCTCCTGCGTGATCTCGGCCTGGCGCGCGCGGTTCATCTGCAGCGTCAGGTCGGTGATGATGTCGCCGGCGTTGTCGGAGGCGCTGCGCATCGCGGTCATCTGCGCGCCGAAGAAGCCGGCGGCGGACTCCACGAGCGCCCGGTAGATCGAGGTCTCGATGTAGTCGGGCAGCAGCTGCTTGAGCACCTGCTCGGGGTCTGGCTCGTACTCGACCAGTGCGCGCGGTCCACCGCTGTCCTGCGCCGGCTCGGCGGCTCCCGCGGCTCGCCCCACAGCGCCCTCCCCCACGGCGCCCTCTCCCGCGGCGCCTTCCTCCGCGGTCGTCGCGTGGGAGAGCGGCAGCAGCGTCTCGCGCGTGACGACCTGCGTGAGCGGGGAGACATAAGAGTTGAAGATCAGCTCGACGCGATCGAGCCGGCCGCTCACATACGCATCGATCACGTCGCCCGCGACCGCGCTCGCATCGGCGAAGGCGGGGCGGTCGGAGAAACCCGTGTAGCTGCCGCTCAGCTCATACCCGCGGAACGCCACCGAGGAGACCCCGCGCCGCCCGGTCGCATACCACGCGCTGCGCAGTCCTTCGGCTGAGAGCTCGCCGTGCAGGCGCACGCCGGCGCGGATCACCTGGGAGTTGAAGCCCCCTGCCAGCCCGCGATCGCCGGTGATCAGCAGCAGCCCGACGGTGCCGCTGCCGCCGCCCTCCGTGCCGCTGAGGCCCTCCGCGCCACCGCTCCTGCCACCCTCCGCGCCGCCACCGCCCTCGACCCCGCCGGGCTCGCGCATCAGCGGTATGCGCGCGATCTCACTGGAGCCCGCGGCGCGCGCCGCCTGGCGGGTCATCCGCGCGAGCGCCTCGGCATAGGGGCGCAGCGCCGTGATCCGCTGCTCGGCACGGCGCAGGCGAGCGGCGGCGACCATCTCCATCGCACGCGTGATCTTCTGGATGTTCTTCACCGAGGAGATCCGGTTCTTGACGTCGCGCTGAGAGGCCATGGCGGTTGCGAGCGGCCGGCGCTAGGCCGCCGCCTTCGCCTCCTCCCGCGCAGCGGCGTCCCCGCCGGCTGAGCCCGCCCCCGAGGCGCCCTGCCCGGATGCGCCCGTTGCTGGCGCATCCTGCGCCCGGATCGGCGCATCCTCATCCAGCGGCTGGCCTTCCTCGTCGAGGTCGTAGCCGAAGTCCCGCGCGAACGCTTCGACCGCGTCGTGGACGGCGTTCTGCGTCTCCTGCGACCAGTCGCCGCCCGCGATTTTGGCGCCGATATCGGCGTGCTCGGAGTGCATCCGTTCGATCAGCTCGGCCAGGAACTCGCTCACCCGCTCGACTAGCAGACGGTCGAGGAAGCCGGCGGTGGCGGCGTAGATCTGAAGCGTCTGGTCCTCCACCGGCAGCGGCGCGCGCTCGTGCTGGTTGAGCGTCATCACCAGCCGCTCGCCGCGGGCCAGCGTGCGCTGCGTATCGGCGTCGAGGTCGGAGCCGAACTGCGCGAAGGCCTCCAGGTCGCGGAACTGGGAGAGCTCGAGCTTGATCCTCCCGGCGACCTTCTTCATCGGCCCGATCTGCGCGTTGCCGCCCACGCGCGAGACGGAGATCCCGACGTTGATCGCGGGGCGCACGCCGGAGTTGAAGAGTTTGGACTCCAGGAAGATCTGCCCGTCGGTGATCGAGATCACGTTGGTGGGGATGTACGCGGAGACGTCCCCCGCCTGGGTCTCGATGATCGGCAGCGCCGTGAGCGAGCCGCCGCCGAGGTCGTTGTTGAGCTTCACCGCGCGCTCCAGCAGGCGCGAGTGCAGGTAGAAGACGTCGCCCGGGTAGGCCTCGCGGCCGGGTGGGCGACGCAGCAGCAGCGACATCTGCCGGTAGGCGTAGGCGTGCTTGGTCAGGTCGTCGTACACGCACAGCGCGTGGCGGCCCGAGTAGAGGAAGTGCTCGGCCATCGCGCAGCCGGCGTAGGGCGCCATGAACTTGATCGGCGCCGCCTCGTCGGCGGGGGCGGCGACGATGATCGTGTTCTCAAGCGCGTTGTTTTCGTCGAGCGTCTGCGCAAGCGCCACCACGGTGGACATGCGCTGACCAATCGCCACGTACACCGAGACGATGCCGGTGTCCTTGTTGTTGATGATCGCGTCGATCGCGATCGCCGTCTTGCCGGTCTGGCGGTCGCCGATGATCAGCTCGCGCTGGCCGCGGCCGATCGGGATCATCGCGTCGATCGCCTTCAGGCCGGTCTGCATCGGTTCCTTCACCGGCTGACGCTGCACCACGCCGGGTGCCTTGAACTCGGCCGGGCGGGTCTCGCTGACCGCGATGTCGCCCTTGCCATCCAGCGGACGCCCCAGCGGATCGACGATCCGCCCGAGCAGCGCGTCCCCGACGGGGATGTCGAGCAGTTTGCCGGTGCGCTTGACGGTGTCGCCCTCGGAGATGTGCTCCCACTCGCCGAACAGCACCGCGCCGACGTTGTCGGACTCGAGGTTGAGCGCCAGCCCAGTAACCCCGTGCGGGAGCTCCAGCATCTCGAAGGACATGCAGTTCTCCAGGCCATGCAGGCGCGCGATGCCGTCGGCCACCGACAGCACGGTGCCGACCTCAGTCAACTCCGCCGCGCCCGAGTCGAGCCCCGCGATGCGACTCTTGAGGATGCTGGTTATCTCATCTGGATTGATCTGCATCTCGTCTTTCCTTGGCTCTTTTTCAAAGGGAGGGGGTGGGGGCGACGGGGGAGGGGGAGGGCCAGCCCTCCCCCTCCCCCGTCAAGAGGGCCCGTGGGCAACCTGCCTACGCAACTGCTCCAGCCGGCTGCGGATCGAGGCATCAAGAATCGAGTTGCCAACCCGGATCACAATCCCACCAAGAATGTCAGGATCCACGCGCGCCGCCAGCTGCACCCTGCGCCCAGCACGCTCGCCGATCGTCTTGCCAAGACTCTCAGTCGTAGCCGAGTCAAGCTCGATCGCGCTGGTGATCTCCACCGGCAGCATCTTGTTCTCCTCATCCCACAGGTGCTCGTACTGGCGGCGAATGTGGAAGATCACCGGCATCCGGTGGTTTTCGATCAGCAGGTTGAGGAAGTTCAGCAGCACTTCATCGGCGCCGTCCAGCAGCTTCCCGAGCGCCGCCTGCTTCTCCTTGGTCGAGAAGTAGGGGGAGAAGAAGAACACTTCCAGTTCCCGGTTCTCGCGCAGCGCGTCGGCCAGTTGGGCGAGCTGCTCGCGCAGCACGTCGAGCTTGCCCTGTTCGCGAGCGACCTCGAACAGCGAGCGGGCGTATACCCGGGCCAGCTCCTCCATCAGCCGCTCGCCCCCAGCGTGGACAGACCACGAGTGATGGTCGGAAACGTGTGCATGTGAAGCGAGCGAACCATGACGTTCAGTTCTGGCTCCCGGAGATGCTCGAAGAAGTCCAGTTCGCCGAGCGCCTCCTCGACCAGCCGCTTTTGGTCGGCGTCGGTGAGCGACTTGCGCGTGACCTTCTCGGTGGCCAGGATCGTGAGGTCGGCGACCTCGCGGCGGATGTCATCGAGCGCCCGTTTGGTAGCTGCCTCGATTTCACGCTCGGCCCTCTTGCCGGCCTCGGCTACCAGCTCCTGCCCGCGCGCCTTGCCCTCGGCCTCGTGCGACTCGGCCGTCTGGCGCCCGCGCTGGACGATCTCCTCGGACTGGGTGCGTGCCTCCTTCAGGCGCTCGCGGTATTCGACGAGGATCTTGTCGGCTTCGGTACGCAGCTCCTCAGCGGCGTCGATGTCGCCCTCGATCTTCTGCACGCGCGCGTCGAGAGCTTGGCTTATCAAAGGGAAAACCCACTTGCGCAAGATGTACAGCGAGATGGCGAACACCACGATCGTCCAGACCATCAGCCCCACGTTGGGGCTGATCAGAAACGATCCGCTTGCGATGGGGAGGTTGGCGGTAAGAGGCATCGTGGCCTACAGGAAGAAGGCGATGAACCCGCCGACGAGACCGTAGAAGAAGCACGCCTCGGTGAGCGCGAAGCCGAGCCACTGGTCGCGCTCGACCTCGGCGCGCAGCTCGGGCTGGCGGGTCTTGGCCTGGATCGAGGCGTTGAACACCGCCCCGATACCCGCACCCGCGCCGGCCGCGCCGCCGCCGGCGCCGACGCCGAGCGCGATCGCCCGACCGGCGTCCTGGCTCTGCTTGATGATCGGTTCAACGGCCCCGATCATTGGGTGGAACACACTGAAAAGGTGGAGAAACTCCATATCGCTCGATCGCTCCCTCTTGTTTGTTTAGTGGCTCGAGACCGCGCCACCGAGATAGATGGCAGTCAGGATGGAAAAGATGAAGGCCTGCAGGCCGGCGATCAGCACGGCCTCGAACAGGAAGATGATGACCCCGAAGGGCAGCAGAAACCAGGACACGACCTGCAGGCCGACGAGCACTCCGAGCTCCCCGCCCATGAACGCGATCAGCATGTGGCCGGCGAGCAGGTTGGCCCACAACCGCACCGTCAGCGAGATCAGCCGCAGGAAGTTGGAGAGGATCTCGATCGGGTAGATGAGCAGGACGATCGGGCCTTTGACGCCGCCCGGCATCAGGCTTTTCACGTAGCCGACCGGCCCGTGGTGCCTGATCCCCTCGTAGGTGAAGAGGACGAACACGCTCAACGCGAGGATCAGCGGGAAGGCGACGTTGGTGTCGGCCGCGTAGATCTGCAGCGACGGGATGTGCGCCCCGAACACGTTGAAGCTCTCGCCCGAGTTGACCGGCAGCGGGATGTAGCCGATCAAGTTGGAGACGAGGATGAACACGAAGATCGTGGCGATCAGCGGGAAGTACCTCCCTTCCATCTCCGGGTTCAGGTTTTCTTGGGAGATGCGGCGCATGAAGTCGTAGTACATCTCCACCGCGACCTGCAGGCGCCCGGGGCGCTGCTGCAGACGCCGGGCGACATAGAACATCACCCCGAGCGTGATCCCGACCGTCAGCAGCAGGTAGAGAATGGCCTTGTTGAACGCGATCGGCCCGACCTGGAACCAGGTGTCGAGTTTGAACTCGTTGGTCGGCGAGAAGGCGCCGCTGGCGACGTCCGGCGCCTTGTGCGCCGTGACGCCGAACAGGATCACGAACAGGACGATCCCGCCGATGCCAGACGCCGAGCGATCCCGTAAAGGACCTTCCGCCCCTGGCTCATCCCCTGCTTTTCGGGCGACGCGGACGTGGGCGGATGCAGCTCCCATCCCAGGCGCCATCCGCGGTGCCTCTGCAACCGCGCTCATCGCTCGAAGCCCTCCCGCGGTCGCCCGCTGAACATACGCGTCGCGAAGGCCACCGAGTAAGCGCGCGAAGATCGTCAATGCCGCGGCCAGCCCGTCGGCGCGCCCGCCGACGACGCCCGCGACGACGATCGCCCCCGCCAGCAGCCAGATCCGCCCGAACGCCTCGGCATGTTGAGCCCGAGCTGTGTCCGCGGCCGTCGCGCACGGGCGATCCAGCGCCGGTCGGTGTGCGCGAGCACGCGCTGCAGCAGCCACGCCCCCGCCGCGATCAGCAGGCCGAAGGCCGGCGCGCCGAGCACCAGCGCCACCGGGGTGGCGAGCACCACGAGCACGACGTCGAGGTACTGCAGTAGCTGCAGCGGGGATCGGGTGATGACCGGGCTCGCGCCGGCATGGCTCAGGGCAGGGGCCATTGGTTCTGGCTCGTGATTGGGCATGGGAGTTGGCTGGCCACCCTACAGACGAAAGAGCCAAGCGCGTCCGCCACCGGCGGACTCTCGCCCGACCCTCCTCTGACCGTCTGTGGCAGCCGGCGCGGAGTCTACCTTATCTGGGACTTAGTAACAAGTTTGTGACATGAGGCTCATGCTGAGACCCGTGCCGGGCGCAGCGCCGTCCGCGTGCGCCACGCCGCTTCGAGCGGCGCGGACGAGCACGACGGCGAGGCCGGTGGTCGCGACGCCCGCGAGCACGTCGAACAGGTAGTGGTTGCCGGTGGCGAGGACCGCCAGGCAGGTGATGCAGGGGTAGACGATCGCCAGGCGCCGCACCCACAAACGCTTGGACATCGACCACATCACCAGCGAGCACCACACCGCCCACGCCATGTGCAGCGAGGGCAGCGCCGCGAACTGGTTGGCGACCGCGGCGAGCGACCCGGTGTGCCAGCCGCCGAGCGCGTGCGTGGAGGCGACCACATCGTTGAAGCCGCTGCCCGGCAGCAGCCGCGGCGGCGCGGTCGGGTAGAGCCAGAAGACGGCCAAGCCGATCACGTTGATCGCGACCAGCGTGTTGCGCAGTGGCCGGTAAATATCCGCGCGCCGGTACCACAGCCAGCCGAGCAGCCCGAGCGTCACGATGAAGTGGGCGTTGTCGTAGTAGTCGGAGAGCAGCAGCCCGAGCGTGTGGTGGTGCCGCCAGCCAGCGGTTGAGCGCGAGCTTCGGGGTCGAGGTCCAAGCGAGCGCTCCAGGTGCAGCACGCCCCAGCCGTGCGCGAGCGCGGCGTGCACGCGCACCGGCGCGAGGTTGTTGATCGCGTCGTAGACCCAGCACAGCCAGGCGATCACGAGCGCCTCGACCCACCAGCGGGTGCGCTGGCGGCGTCGCGTCTCCTGCAGTCGCCGTACGGGCAACGCTTGACGAGCCAGCTCCCCGGTGGCGCTCTCGATCTGGACTCCCGAGGCCATCGGGCAACGTTAGGGCGCCGTCGGCTGGAGCCCGCGCTCGCCGAGCGTCTCCAGCGCCCGCGGCAGCGCCGCGACCGTGCGCCGCCAGGAGCTGGGGGCGCGAGTAGTCGTCGGCGTCGTGCAGCAGCAGCACCGCGCCGGCGCCGGCGCCGCCGGTCACAAAGCGCGGCGATCGACTGCGGAGTGGCGCGCGCCTCCCAGTCGCGGCCCCAGTGGCTCCACAGCAGCGTGCGCCAGCCGCGACCGCGGGCCAGCGCCAGCGCCGCGGCGTTGAGAGACGCCGTAGGGCGGGCGGTAGAGCGCGGGGGAGCGGCCGGTGGCCTCCTCGATCACGCCGAGCGCCCGCAGGATGTCCTCGCGAACCTGACGCGGCGTGAGGCGCAGCAGGTTGCGGTGACGGTGGCAGTGCAGGCCCACCCCGTGGCCGGCCGCGACGATCTCGGCGGCGAGCGTGGGGTTGCGCAGCACCTGCTGGCCGACCAGGAAGAAGGTCGCCCGCACGCCGCTCGCGCGCGAGGATCTCGAGCACCGCCGGGGTGCCCTCGCGGTGGGGGCCGTCGTCGAACGTCAACGCGTACCCCGCGCCGCTGGCGGTGCGATCCTCGATTCCGAGCGGCGCGCGCAGCATCCGGTACTCGCCGGCGAGCGCGGGCAGGACGTAAGCCGCCGTGTAGCCGAGCACCGCCGCGCCGGCGGCGGCGCCGATGAGCGGGTGGCGCAGCCGGCCAGCGCGACCTTCCGCGCCGTGCGCCCCGGGTTGGCCGAAACGGGGATGCTCGCCGCAGGCGAGTGTCCCTCGGCCTCGGTCGGGCCCCTCGGTTGCGGTCATCGAAGAAAGAAGGCTGCGATCATCGGGGACGGGCATGCTCGAACTGATCCTTGGCATCGTGGCGGCCGTCGGGGCCGCGGTCCTGTACAGCCTAGGGTTTTCCTACCAGGCGCTGGAGGCCCGCGAGGCGCCGAGCAGCGAGCAGCTGCGCCCGGCGCTGGCGCTGCGCCTGCTCAAACGCGTGCGCTGGCTGGGCGGTACGGGCCTCTCGATGCTGGGCTGGCCGCTGCAGCTGCTGGCGCTCAGCCTCGCCCCGCTGGTCGTGGTGCAGCCCGCGCTGGCGCTGGGGCTGCCGGTGCTGATGGTGATGGGCGAGCGGATGCTGGGGGAGCGCGCCGGGCGGCGCGAGCACCTGGCGGTCGGCGCGATCGTGCTGGGCGTGATCGGCGCGGGCGTGTTCGCGCCGCCGCGCAGCATCACGCACGCGCACTGGACCGTGCTCGCGATCGTGCTGGGCGTCGCTGGCGCTGGCGAGCCTGCTGCCCTACCTGCTGCTGCGCCTCGGCCGCCCACTGCCGTTCGTGATGATGCTGGGGGCCGGATTGGCGTTCGGCTGGAGCGGGGTGGCGACGAAGCTGGCGTCGGACGACCTCGCGAACGCCTACATCGGCGCGGCGATCGGCTGGGGCCTCGCCACGGGGGGCGCGTCGGCGATCGCGACGCTCAGCGAGATGAGCTCGCTGCAGTCACGCCCCGCGATCCAGGTCGCCCCGGTGGTGTTCGTGATCCAGACGGCGGTGCCCGTGGCGCTGGCGCCGATCCTCTTCAACGAGAGCTTCGCCACGACCCCGGGCGGCGGTGTGCCGCTGGGGTTCTCGCTGGCGATCGTCATCGCCGGCGCGGCCGTGCTGGCGCGCTCGCCGCTGCTGCTGGCGTTGATGGCGGGCGAGCGCGGGGAGTCGCGAAGCGTCGGAGCGGGCGAGCCGCCCGGGACAGCCGCCGCGGGCGAGCCGCACGATGAGGCGGCGCCCCTCAGCGCGAGCCGGTGAGCGCGGCGAGCGACTCTGCCGAGAGTCCCTCGGAGCGCAGCCGTGAGACGAGCCGCTCAACGCCCGCCACCGCGGCGCTCGACCCGTTGACGCCGAGCACGAGCACGTCGCCGGGGCGCGCGGGCTGCTGCGGCAGCGGCCGCGTGGCGCTGAGCCGCCGCGTGCCCTTGACGGGGCTGGCTCCCGCGATGCGCGAGAGCAGCAGCTGGCCGACGGTGAGACCGCCGGGGGGCTGCAGGAAGTAGAAGCGGTGGTGCAGGCCCAGCGCATGAGCCTGCGCGTGCAGAGCGCCGGGGGTGTGCATCCAGCGCAGCAGGCTCTTGCCCGGGGGCAGTTCGGGCAGCAGTTCGTCGCCCAGCGCGCGCAGCGCGAGGATCGTGGCGGGGGCGTGCACGCCGCCGTCGGCGAACGAGGCGTGGATGCCCTGCGCGGCAAGCGCATCCGCCACGTGTGTGACGTCGCCCGCGGGGGTACGCACGATCAGGCTCACGTCGGGCTTGTCGGTGGCGACGTGCACGAGCGGGTGCACGTGCAGGATCGCGTCTGCGAGCGCGGTGACCTCGTCGGTGGACATCGTCCACATGCTCACGCCCAGCACCATCACCAGCGGCGCGCAGAACGCGGCCAGCCGCAGCCGCCACAGCGGGATCGGGCTCACGCGGCGGGGGGCTTTCAGCACGACGTCCACGGCGTGGGGGTGCTCCGACGCAGCGGGCGCGAGCTCCTCCACGGACGGCGACGCGATCGGAGCCAAGTCATCCGTGGGCGCGGACGGGCGCACCGCAGCGGCGACCGCGGGCGTGCGCCCCGCGCCACTACGCGACTCCTCGAAGCTGGCCTGCACGTGCTCGCGCAGCTCGCCCGTGTCGTTGGCGAGGCGCAGCAGCTCCAGGTCAGCCATCGCGCGGGTGTTGAGGCGGGCGTGGCCGACCGGCAGCCCGTAGGAGACGACGGGTGTACCGGTGGCCTTCGCCTCCAGGCAGGTGACTCCCCCAGTGGAGTGCACGAGGGCATCGGCGGCCGCGAGCAGCTGGGGCATGGTGTCGGTGAAGCCGTACACGTGCACGCGGCACTCGCGCGCGAAGGTGGTGGAGAGCCGCTTGTGCAATTGCTCGTTGCGCCCGGCGAGACAGACGATGCTGGAGACCTCGCCGACGCGGCACAGCTCGCGCACGGCGCCCTCGACGTCGCCGACGCCCCAGCCACCGCCGGAGACGACGACCATGCGGCCCTCCTCGGGCAGCCCCAGTGCGCGCCGCGACTCCAGCGGACAGCGGGGCTCCAGGAACTCGGCGGAGATCAAAGGTGCCACCAAGCGAGCGGATCCCTCACCCGCGATCCGCTCGACGGAGGGCATCGACTCGCCGTACATCACCAGGTGCATGTCGATCCCCGGCTGCGCCCAGAAGAACAGGCCCGTGAGGTCGGTGATCGTGGCCACGGTGGGGCAGCGCACCGCGCGGGTGCGGCGCAGCCGCGCCAGCACGACGGTGACGGCGGGGTAGGTGGAGACGATCACGTCGGGGTCGTATTCGGCGATGCGGCGCGCCAGCGGGCGAGCGCCGAACAGCCGCAGCTGCCAACGCGTCAGCCAGCGCACGGGCGCCACGTGCTCGAGCAGCCAGTAGACCAGCGAGTAGCTCCAGGGCAGGAAGCGCAGCTGCACGCGGTAGCCGTCCTGGACGACCTGGCGCAGCACCCGCCCCATCGCGGCAAGGCCGTCGATCACAGTGACTTCGGCTGGCTCGGACCCACTTTCGATCTGCTGGGCCAGCGCGCGGGCAGCGGCAGCGTGCCCCTCGCCAACGTCGGCCGAGAGAATCAGGACACGGCGGGGCCCGCCGTGGGATGGGGAGGACGAGGGGCCCGGCTCGGCGGCCGGCGGCCGCCTGCGCCACCCTCTTGGTGTCTCTGCTTGCTGTCCCATATCGCCTCGGCTCCCAGCAGCCGGCGCATTACGCGCTGCTAAGCCTACAGGCAGAAACGGAGCACTTGCTGGCGCGCTGGCGGCGGAGCGCAAGAAAAACACAATCTCAACGTTCGCCGGCCGGGCCGCACGTCCTTTGCGACCGCGCCGGCGATTCGGCCACTGCCCCTCTCAGCCGCGCTGACGATTCGACTACAGCCCCCTCCTCCTAATCCTCCCCTTTTTTGCCTCTCCCTCAGCGCCCCGCCCGCGCTGCCGTGGCGAACAGCGCTTCCGCGGCGGGCGTGGAGGGGAGCTGCCCCAGCGTGTGCAGCGCCTGCACGAGCACCCAGAAAGCCGGGCGGGCGGTTCCATGGGGGCCGATCAGGCCGGAGTCCCACGGTTCGCGGCGATTGGAGCCGGCATTCCACTGGTAGAGGTAGACGCGCTTGATGCGGGAGGAGAGCGGGACGAGGCGGTTGAAGACGAAGCGGGTGACCTGCGCCGCGTGGGCGGGGGATTCGGGGAAGTCGTGGGCGGAGTGGTTGTGGCGCGCGACGACGCCGCCCGTCTCGGTGAACCAGATCTGCGCGTGCGTGGCGGCCAGCAGCGCCTTGGTGGAGGCAGCGGAGAGGCGGTTGGCGCCGATGTAGTTGTGCAGGCCCCAGATCCCCGGTTCGTAGCCGAGCGCGTGGCGCATCTCAGCGACCCACGCCACCATCCCGGACACATCCAGCAGCTCGGAGGGAAGCACGTTGCATAAGGGGCAGATCGCGCGTGCCTGGCGGTAGTAGGCGGCGACCAGGCCGGGGGAGTGGCAGGTGGGCTGCCCGCAGTAGTTGGCCTCGTTCCACACCGCGAAGTCGGTGATCCACGGGTAGCGCCTGTGCAGCGCCCGGAACTGCGCGGCGAACTGCGCGGCGCTCGGCAGCCGCCGATGGCGCCCGGCGATCCAGGAGTGTTCGAAGGAGATCAGCGGGTGCACGCCGTCGGCGTGGGCAGCGCGCAGCCAGGTGGCGAGAGCCCGCGATTCGGAGCGGCTGTCGAGCGCGTTCCAGCCGATCGAGAGGCGGGCGTAGCGGATCGAGAGCGCCTTGAAGCGGGGATCGCCGAACATCGCGGGGTGCTGCTCGCCGATGCCGATGGCCAGCGGACGCGCGCCGGCGGCCAGGGCCAGCGTGTCGCCGGGCGTGGCCCCGGCGCCGGCGGACCGAGCCCGTGCGCTAGCGGCCATGTCCCCGGCGCCGGCGGAGGCAGCCGACACGCCCGGCAACTCCAACAAGACCGCAAGCGCAAACGCGCCGAGGATGACCAACAACCGCTTCACGAGGCGATCGTCTGGAACTCGCCGGTCTCGAAGTCCTCGGTGACGTCCTGCTCGATCTGCGCGGGCGAGGCTTCCGGGCGCAGCCGGCGCAGGCGCATCGCGTCGAGGCGGCGGAACTTGAGGATCTCCAGTACGTACACGAGGTACACGGAGGCAACCGCGACGAACAGGGCGAGCGCGGCGATCACGAGCGTCCAGCCGAGGTAGAGGTGACCTTTGTGGTTGGAGTAGGGGACGAAGCGCAGCGCCAGCGCGAAGCCGGCCAGCAGCAGCGTCCACCCGTACAGGTAGGCGATCGTGCGCCGGCGCGAGAAGCCGATGCGGGCCATGCGGTGGTGGAAGTGCTCGGAGTCGGAGGCATAGATCGGGCGTCGGTACTTCAAACGCTTCAGAACCACAAAGGTTGTGTCGAGGAACGGCACGGCGAGCAGAATCAGTGGAAGTACGAAGGAGAGCACCACCTCGGTCTTGACCGCGCCCTCGACCGTGAGGCAGCCCATCAGCAGCCCGAGCAGGTTGGCGCCGCAATCGCCCATGAAGCTCGAAGCGGGCGGGAAGTTGTAGAGCAGGAAGCCCAGCGAGGCGCCGGCGATCAAAGCGGCGAGCACCCCGGAGGGCCACCGTTCGAGGTCGAACGCGATCACCGCGAGCGCGAGCGCGACGATCGCGCAGACCCCCGCGGCGAGGCCGTCGACGCCGTCGGAGAAGTTGACGACGTTCATCAGCGCCACCAGACCCACCACGGTGATCGCCGCGCCGGCGTTGGGGAAGTGCAGCGCGCCGACGAACGGCAGCGTGATCAGTTCGACGACGATCCCGTAGTGCACGACGATCAGCGCGGCGAGCACCTGCCCGGCGAGCTTGACCAACGGCGGCAGCTCGAAGCGGTCGTCGATCGCCCCGACCACGGTGATGAACGCGGCGGCAATCAGCATCCCGTGCCAGATCCGTTCGTCGGGCAGCCAGATCAAACCCGCGATCAGCGTCCCGGCGAAGATCGCAAGGCCGCCCAGCAGTGGGGTGGGCCGCTCGGAGAGCCCCCGCTCGCGCGGGACGTCGACCGCCCCCACCGCGACCGCCAGCCGCATCGTGAGCGGCGTCAGCAGCGCCGTCGCGACCGCGGCGGCGAGGAAGGCGTACAGCGCGTCGAGCCAATGAGCGCTCATACTCGCGGAAAGCATCGCAGGCGCAGGCGTCATAAGCGCGCGGTGGATGACGCCATTCAGTGGGGGCGCATCCGCGCGCGTGGCGTCGGGGGCCAGCGCGGTTGGGCGCGGGGCCTCCGTGCCCCGCGACCGGCGTCCGGCGTCCGGCTCATTTTCGCGGAGAGGGGTCTCGCTAAAGTTGGGGGGTGTTTGACGACGCCGTGATCCAGGAGGCCGGCCGGCGAATTCTGCGCGCCGCACCGACGGGCAGCCGGGTGATCCTGTTCGGCTCCCACGCCCGCGGGCAGGCCGGCGACCACAGCGATCTGGATTTCCTCGTGATCGAGCCGGAGGTGGAGGACCGGGGCAAGGAGTCGGTCCGGCTGTACCGCGCGCTGCAACGAGGCGTGTACGCCGACGTCATCGTCGTCAGCGAGGAGAGCGTGCGCGAGTGGCGCGACGTGTACGGCACTGTGATCAACTCCGCCCTGCGCGAGGGCAGAGAGATCGCGGCGTAGTGGCGACAAACGGCGACCTCGCCCGCCGCCTGCTCGCCGCCGCGGAGAACGACGCGCTGATGGCGAAGTCCGTGTTGCCCGTACCGGGGGTGACCGACGCCGGAGTGGGCATGCTCTGCCAGCAGGCTGTCGAGAAGGCGATCAAGGCCGTGCTCTCGGCCAAGGGGACTGAATTCCCCTTCACTCACGACCTCAAACGCCTCAAAGAGTTCGCCAAGAAATGCGGAATCGACCCGCCGGCGACACTCGACGGCATTGAGGTCCTGACGCCATTCGCTCGCGACGAGCGCTACGGGGCGGATATGCCAATCGGCCTCGACCGTAACCAGGCGCTGAGGTGGGCCGCGGCGGCCATTGCCTGGGCTCGAGGCATCGTTGGGCAAACCAAGTAGCCAGTGTCGCCTCTACCGCTTCTTCTTCCGCTCCCCCTTCGCGGCCTTGTGGTGATGCGTCTTCTTCTTCGTGGCCTTCTTCCCCTTCGGGCACCCGGTGACCGCGATCTTCGTGTTCTCGCTGACCACGAGGCCGTTCTGGCCGACCAGTTCGGTCGGCATCAAAAGCGCGCCCTTGCAGAGGTTCCCGTTCGATGTCAGCGCTGGGTATTCCCTTTGGGGTAGCGTCAGTTCGAAGTTGGAGAAGGGGACGTCGGGTACGGTCGCGAACGTCGCGGTCGTGATCCCCGCTTTGCTGATCTGCGTTTCCCCATGCACCTGCACCGTCACACCGTTCTGACCAACCAGAACCATGATCAGTTCCGGGTACTTCGCGCCACCGTGCGACACGAAGTACGCGGTCCCGGTCAGGCCACCGGGGAGGACGGGGGTTGAGACCTTGACGGTCCCGACCTGGGAGGCTACGGGGCAGTTCTTGGGGTTTTCCGCGAACGTCTTTTCCAAACACGCCTTCTGCAGCGTTTTCAACGGCGTCGGCAACTGTTTCGGCAGCGACACCTTGACCCGCTGCACATTCGCGGTGCTGCTCAACCCGCCTTCGTCGGGCAGCGTCATCTTGACGTGCAGACTTGCTCCTTGGGTGCGGGAGGTTTTCGCGGAGGTCGAGACGCTGAATCCTGGTTTGAAGGTGAGGCTGCGGCAGGAGCCGACCTGGAACGGGCTGGAGAGCGCAGCGTTGGTGCCTTCGGTGCTGGTCGCGGTGCCTGAGAAGGCTTGGGGGTTGCAGTTGGTGGGGTTGAACATGAATTCCTTGCGGTCGATCACCGCGTTGATCGTCCGCATATCCACCGGCACACCATCCAGAATCGTCGGCAGCGGATCCGTTGTGATCGTCAGCTGCGAGGTCTGGGGGTCCACTTCAATCTTGCCCCGCACGACCGTTGTCCCGAGGTTGAACGGGCCGGCGATCACCGGGACGGAGATCACCAGGCCATACGGGGCGCCCTCGTACGGGCCCGAGATGTAGATCGGGGCTTCCGGCTTACCTTCCTCCGGCACATACAACGGATCCGGGCCAGCGCCAGCACCGACGATCGTGTGCCCGATCTGCGACCCCTGGGGGCATTCGCCCTTCGCGGCTTGGGGTTCTTCGCAGAGCTGCACGTGGCTGATCATCCCGAGCAGGCCCTTTGGGGTCTTGAACTGCAGTTTGGAGATCCGCTGCTGATCATCAGCCCGCGAGAGCAGCAACGAGAACGCCGTATAACCCCCCGCCTGGTCAGTCGTCGCCCCCGCGATCATCGTAGGCGTGAACGGCAACGGCGAAGCACATGGCGCACCGTTGGTCCCCGTCGCGATCTGGAAGCTGCTCGGCGAGAACACGTCTTCCACCGCCGGGGAGCTCCACGGCGTGAAGTCCGAAGTGCTCGTGAACAACCCACATGTGGGCGGGGTTACGAGCGCTGCCTGCGATCCGCCGCTGAACGCGAGTTTGAAGCTCGTGAACGGGACCTCCGGGGTTTCCTTGAACACCGTCGTCAACTGCCCCGTGCTCGTGTTCAGGTGCACGTCCCCGACCAGCTTGACTTCGATGCCCTGCCCCGCGAGCGCGATCAGCAATTTCACGTCCGGCGGCTGAGATTCCACCACATACACCTTGCCTTCCAACGGTTCAGCCAACAGCGGGGTCAACACCGTCGCGGTGCCTACCTGCGACGCCGACGGGCACCGCGGAGGGCCTTCCTGACCCACACCATCTTCGTTGACCGGACACGCCACCAGGCCAGACGCCCGCCCGGGGTTCAGCACCAGCCCTTCCGGGAGCACGACGGTTGCGTCTCTCTGGTTGGACGTCGCGATCCCGTGCAAGGTCTCAAGGCCTTCCTGGGGGACTTTTATTTCGGTCGTCAACCCCGCCGGGGTATCCGCCGCGCTCGTATCAGGCGCCACACTCAACGACGGATCGAACCCCAGATCACTGCAGCCCGTGAACCCAACCGGCGCACCCGTGCTTTCGTGCGTCAGCACGGACGCCCGCGAGTGCAGATTCGCATACTGCCACGTATCGAGTGCTTCGATCGAGAATTCCTGCGGGCCTTCACACGAGGTCGGCAGCGTCAGCAACGGCACCGACCCACCAGTCGATGGCGCTTCGCGCTGTTCGTTGTGGCTTTCTTCGCTCGGCACACCCCAGATCGTCGTCGTGTTGAACAGCACGGCTTTCTGCGGCACGAGCGTATGCACGCTGATGCCGTAGTCCGAGTCAAGCGGCGTCGGCCCGCCGGAGCGCACCCCCGCGTTCAAGAACACGTCCGTGCCCTGATCGTTGAACGCGAACTGCGCCGCGATACCCGGCGGTGGCACCAGGTTGTACACCTTGAACGAAACATGGACTCCCTGCACGATCGATTCGTCCATACCGATCTGCGTCGAAGCTGGACACGTCGGTTCCTCGCTTTCGGTTTCGCCGTCGAACTGCCGGCGGGTGCAGCGCGGCGTTGCGGTCGGATCCCCGACGATCCCCGGCGGCAGATTGACGACCACCTGCTGCGTTTCCCCACCCGCAGGAACTTCTTCGAAGAAACCATGACCTCTACCGTTCACCGCGAACGCGACCGTCATCTCATATGGGTGCGAGCCAGCCTGCGTGTCTGTCGTCCCATCCGCGTTCGTCAGCCAGGCATCGAAACCGGAGAACCCGAACGGCGCTTCTTCCCCGCTGAACCTGACCTGCGTCGGCTCCACCGCCGGACTCAACGCACCACCCCCGGTGACCGCGACATGGTTGGTCGCTTCGCCACTCACGCCCGCGGCGACGCTCACCTTGATGAGCACGATCGCATACGCGCCCACCGGCACCGCTTCCGCAGTACACGTCACGACCTGCACACCCGAGCATTCACCATCCCCGTTCCCCAAACCATTTCCTTCTCCTAGATAGGAAAGCCCGATCCGAAGAGTCACCGAAGTGCTGGTAGCGCTCACACCGGCCGGCAGCTCATCCACGATCCTTGGATCTTCGCCCGTGCTCGACCCGGTGTTATAGACATGCAGTTCGATCTGCCCGGTGCCCCCTGGCGGGAGGTACGCTGGCGCGACCCGTGTGAACGCCTCCCACCCCGGCGACGCCCACGCAGCCACCGGCCACGCCAACACCCCAACCACACACACCCCAAGCAACATGACCAGTCTCTGGATACGCATGACTACCGCCCCTCTACTTGCAACGACGACTTACCGGCACCCGACTCCGCTCCGTAGCGCCGCCGCGCACGCGCCACACACGCCGACCGCGCTCGCCCACGCCGCCGCTCACAAGCCCGCAACGCACCCGCCAACTCCCTCGCCCGCACGCTCTTCGACCTCGCCTTAGTTTTCGACCTCGACTTGCTTTTCGATGGCGCCCCCGCGCTCGGTGGCGGGAAGTTCCCAACCCCCGCGAACGTCACGCTCGCCGGAGTCGCGAAGATCGGCGCCGCCGGCGGCACACCCTGACAACCCGAACCCGTACACACCGGCGACGCAACCGGCTGCACACCACCAACCCGCGCATCATACGCAGCGAACCCTTCATACCCACTACCCGCCGTCAGGTCCGCACGGGAGATCACAAACACATCATCACCACTCGCACTCGCCCCCAAGAACCACGAAGCCGACGAGCTGGTACCACCCGAAAGCAGATACACACACCCCTCGCTTTCATGGCAGCTACCCGCACCGTCACGCTCCCACTCATATACATCGAGCTTCCCGTTCGTATCCTGCGACACAAGCGGCTCCGCGCTGTTGAAGAACACCCTGCTCCCATCGTCGGAGATCACCTGCGGCTGCTCAGTCGTCATCCAGCTGACCGGCAGAAACGCGGCCGCCCCATACGCGTTTGACGGCGGTGCTTCCCCGCTGCGACTGCACGAGACGCAGAACAGGCCGCCGCCTTCGGCCTCATACACATAAACCTCCTCCAGCCCGTTGTTCGGATAACCATGCGGGTAGCCCGCCACCGGCAGGCTCTGCCTCGACATGAACACAACAGCCTGCCCATCCGGCGTCACCTCAGACGTCCGCAGCCCAATCTCCCCTGCCCAATCCCCAAGTTCGGGGGCATCTCGGCCGCCGGCGTAAGGCGGTATCGGGTCTTCACGTCCGCCGTCCGCGGGCGAAAGGCTGGCCGCAACCGGTGTCGAGGCCCCGGCGTGCCATAGGTAGAGGTTGTCGCTGCTATCGACGTAGTAGAGATATTCCCCATCTTCGCTCGCGCCAACCACTCCCACCACTTCCACACCGGGCGTCAAATCCGTTGTCTGGCCGCTTTCGACTTCGTACTCATACAGGTCGCCATTGGTGTAGAACACTCTCGACCCATCCGCGCTCGCCGTCCAGAAACGCCCGTCAGCCGCGATCTCGACCGTCTTCGCGTCACTGGATGTCGGATTCTCCCGCATATACAGGCCATTCGTCGTCCGATCCGTCCAGAAGACCCGCGACCCATCCGCGGAAATCACATGGCTGAGATCGATTGCGCCCCAGTATTCTGCGCCGTCCTCGCTGGCCGGAGCGCCAAAGGTCACCTGCGGATTGGAGGAGCCATCCGGAAACACATTCACCAGGCTCAAATGGCCCCCAGCCGAGACATAGAGATTGCCTTCAACGAGATATTCAGACCCCGTCATTTCACCGGAGCTTTCCGTCAGTGCATCGTCCACCTGAAACAGCTGCTCACCGGAACTGGCCGAGGCGCCAGCATAAAATACTCGCAGTTCTCCAGCAGTCCTGTGAAGCGTCACCTCATCGGTGAAAAAGGGTTCATAGACTTCGCCCGCAAAAGCATGCTGGAAAAGATCCGTATAGCCATCGCCGGGCGCTTCAGGCGACAGCGGCGGCAGCCCATCTTCAAGCCCCTTCTCGCTCGAAGCAGTGAGGACCGCGCTAGTAAGATCGCTAGAAAACGCCTGGTATCGCGCGCCAAACTTCCCATGGGGTTGGATGTTCACCTGCCGCCATCCACCCCCAGGGAGCCGCGTCGCCAGATACTCGTTACCCGAGTTCTGCCCCCCCTTACCGCTGCCGCCACTCGACGGGTCGCCCGCATACGCCGCGGCTTCACCATCGGCAGCCACCTGAAACGGGAACTTCGTGAAGATGCCTTCCGACAAGGCCAATCCGAGGCCGTACACGTCGGGTGTGTACACCTGCGCGGTCCCGTTCTGCGCGCTCCCGAACGAGCTCACCATTTCATACACCCGGCCATCCGGTAGCCCGAGCGGACTGGCGGGCAGCGTATGAAACGTCGTGTCACTGCCGTGTTCGGTGCCCGCGACGCTGACCGCGACGACCCGGAAATGGTACTCACCGTTGGCGGCCAAACCTTCCAAATGTGCTGCGGCCGGCAGCGAGCTGTACCCATCGCCGAGCGATACTGCGGGAGTGCGCGACCCGTAAGCCACGGTGGGCCCGTATTCCCAGTAGTAGCTGGTGGACGTTCCGTTCGGGTCGATCTGCGCGGTCAGCGTCACGTTGGCTGACCCGGCGCCGGTGAAGGACTCCGCTTCGATCGTTGCCGGGAGGGCTGATGTCGTGAAGCTCACCGGGGCGCCTTGGGTGGGCCCGAACGCGTTGGTCGCGACCAGGCACACGGTGTACCCCATCGCTGGCTGAAGGCCCGACAGCGTGCTGGTCGCTTCGGTGCTGCCGCTCGCCGTAGTGGGTTCGGTGCTCGCTCCGCCGGTGCAGCTCGACCCCTGGTCGTACGCGAAGTAGTAGCCGCTCTCCCCACCCGCAAGCTCGCCGTGCAACGTTGCCTCCGAGCCATTCACGCCCGTCGCGGGATCAGTGGTCGGCTCCCCGGGTGTTTCGCCTTCGGGGAAGATCGCGGCGCTCGCACCATTGGAGGCATACACCGCGCCGCTCGCGCTGTTGATGGCGACGCCCGTGGAGCCTTCCAGCGACCCCGAGCCAAAGCTCCCCAGGGATGCCCCGCTCGCGTTGAGCGCCACGATCGAATAGACCTCATCCAGATACACATCCCCGCTCACAGGGTCAACGCCAACCGCGCTGACCCCCGCACCAACGGGCAGCACCGAGGCATAGCCACCTTCGGCAAGCAGCTCCAGTGCTTCACCGCCGGCCGCGACGACATACGCGTCGTCTTCATTGTTCACCGCGATCCCGGTCAACGCGCTCGACACGCCCACCGCGAACTGCGAGACGTACACCCCCCCGGAGGAGAAGACATCCACCACGCCGTTATGCGCATCCGCGACGAACACCTCACCATTCGCCGGGTCCACCGCGACGCCGACCGGTTCGAAGCCGCGCACCCCCGCGTTCGGTGTTTCGCTGCCATCGATCCGCGAGAGGAATTTCCCCGTCGCACCACTGAACCTGTCAACCACCCCCGCGCCCGGGTCCGCCACGTACACATCACCCGCCGACCCACTGCCGGAGTCATCGACCGCCACGCTGGTCGGGGAGACGAGCGAGGCACCCGTGAGCGCGGTGCCAGGTTCGTCGTGTTCGGCTTGCGCGGCGGTGAAGCGCTCGACCGCGGACGCACCTTGATCCACGACGTACACATCGCCCTTCGCCGCGCCCGCGGAGTCGTCGACCGCGACGCCACGCGCGCTCACGAACACCCCGAAGGACGAGGAGAACGCATGGCTCTTCACCGCCGAGGCCAGCGGACTCACAGCCAGCGACCCCAGCACTACACCCAGCGAAACCAAACAAGCCAACGTGAACCTGCGAGCGATCATCGAACCATCTCCTCCTCTAGAGCAGAGGGGAGAACCCCTCGATCGAACAGCAACACGACGCCCACAGGCGCACAAACCCAAACCCTCCAGCCGACAGAGATGAGGCCACGCATCACGCGGCCTCGCTCTCAAAACGCGAATGCGCACGGATGCTCCGCGCGACCTGCTCACCCTGATCGGTGAGCCGCCACGCGTTCGGCTCACCCTTGGAATGCCCAGCGCCGCTGTTGGCCAGCAACCCCAGGCGCTCCAGGCGCCGCAAAAGCTTTGAGACCTGCCCGGGATCCTGGATCCCCGCGAAATCCCCGACCTCACGATTACTCGGCGCCACGTCCCGATCCACCAACACCGCGACACCCTCCAACACCCGCGAAGTACGGTACGTAAGACGCATCGGGACACTCTCCAATGGGTCCACCGCTGGCTCAGAGCACACCGGACGCTGCACGGTACGCGGCGTCACCGCCCGCGGCGGGGGAACATCCTGCTCACGCCGCGCTGCCGCCGGGCCGAGATAGGGCAACACGATCATCCCCATCAACTCACCCAACAGCTCAGTCAAGGGCTCGCGCTGCCCCTTCAGCAGCCGCGCATACACGATCCCGAACGCCGCGCCGACCAGGCCCTCCGCCGTCAACGAAGTGCACCTTGTCGTTGCACGCGGACTCCTCGCACGCGGACTCCCGCGGCCCTCATCGACCACTGCCGTCAGCCGGGCGAGAACCTCCTCACGACGCGCAAGCACACCCGGGCCACCACTCAACGCCTGCACCACACACACCCGCGCCAACACCGGCTCCCGATCGAAAAACGCAAGGATCGTCCACAGACCCCGGCGGACACGCTCACGCCACCCCAAGCCCTCCAAACCCGCCCCGGCGAGCTCACCGGCGATCACACCGAGAATGTCCTCCAACACCGCAGCCAAGCACTCCTCGCGGTTGGCGAACGTCTCATAGAACGTCCGCCGCGAGATCCGCGAACGCGCGACGATATCCGCAACCGTCGTATTCGCCCACCCCAGCTCGTCCACCGCACGAACACCCGCCGCCAACAGCCGCGAGCGCTGGATATCCGCCACATGCCCACTCTGGCCGCCGGCACCCCGACCCAAAGCACGAGCACGCCGACGCACACCGATCGCCTCAGCTCCACGCGCCTGTACCCCACGCGACCCACTCGCAGACGCGCGGGCGGCCATCACGCCACACTCCCAGCCGCGAGAAGCCCATCCCCGCGTGGCGGGTCAAAGCGGCGCTCCGAAGCTAGAGAGCCAGCAGTCTCAGGCTCGAATGCCCAAGAGCAAGAGAGAGAGAGAGAGAGAGAGATGCGACAGCGCCAAGCTGGCGCATCTAGCATCACCCATCGGGCGATGCGCTGCGACTCCCCTCACGTTTCTCCCTCTTGAAACCACGCTTGATTCAGCTCCCTCTCAAAGTTGCGACCCAGATCCCTCTACCCAACGTACACTCCGCGAGCGCTTGATGTCAACCGCGGAACGCGCCTACCCAACCCGATCTTATGTCCGCGACCGCCAAACCACTTGACAGCTGACCGTCGCACAGGCAACCGTACACCATGACCGGCCCTCTTGTCAACACGCAAACGCTCACGCCCGTCACCCGAGCGCCCACAGCAGCAGATGGGCAGGTATCAGGGTGTAGCGCTCGGCTGCTCGAAAGATGTTCTTCGTGACCATCACAACCGGGCGGCCGGGATGCGCTCGTGCGGCGGCGGAGGCCGCTGAGAGGGCGGGGTGCTCGCGGTACTTGACCTCAACCACATCCAGCTCACGCCGGGGACCGCAGACGAAGTCGATCTCTCCCCCACGCGCGGTCTGCCAGATGTGCAGGCGCTCGGGGAGGATGAATGTTTCGAGCAGTCGATCGGCGGGTTCGTAGCGCCGCAGCAGGGCCACGCCGACCGCGTTCTCGACTAGCGCGGGGGCGTTGAAGGCAAGCCCTGGCGCGCCGTCGAGCGCGATCGTGTGCAACAGCGGATCGGCGAGGAAGACCTTCTTGTCCCTGGATTGCGCGTTGGTGTGCGAGTCGCCTCGCCAGAAGTAGGCCACGAACAGGAAGTAGCCGCCGGCCAGCAGCTCGATGTAGTCGCGCAGCGTCTGGTGGCTGGGCCGCCCCGTCCCGCGGCCGAGCGGAACGTCCATCTCACGCGCCATCGCGCTCCAGCTGACCTTGGCGCCAAGCGAGCGCACCACGCGCTCCAGCAACGCGCTACCGGCGGGCACGCTCGCGCCCCGACGCTGCAACTCCCTGACGAGCGAGTCATACAGCACCCGCCTCACCTCCCGCGAGGGCTCGTGCGCGCCGGACGCCGCCTCGGCCACGGCGGCGGGCAACCCGCCGAAGCGCAGGTATCGCTCCAGCGCCGCCTGCAGCGCCGGCCCGTAGATGCGCATGTCGAGCAGCAGCGCCTCACCATCGGCGGAACACAGCTCGGCGACCGTCAGCCGCGGGGAGACCGGGATATCGTCGCTCACCGCACAAGCGAACGCGGCGAAGCTCTGCGGAAGAGCGAGATGGTTCGACGCCCGCCCGACGGCGTCCGGGAAGCCGCTCCGCGGCGCCATGCTGAAGATCGATCGCGGAGGAACCCGTGCATACCACAACCATCTCGCGGATCGCACCACCATCCCACAGCGACTTGACAGCGGTCTGCCAGCCGCGCACCGCCGTCACCTCGTCGAGCAGCAACAGACCGGGCAGCTCGTGTCCGGAGAACCCCTCGCCAGCGAGATCGAGCGCCCGCTGAACGGTGGCTGCCAGCTCCGAGAGATGCCGACCCTCCAGCAGATCGAGCGCGAGGTATACGACCGCGCGCGCCGGCAGGCCGCCATCGAGGGCACGCTCGACGAGCAGCTTCAGGTCGGTGCTCTTGCCAACCTGTCGCGGCCCGCGCAGTGTGTGGATACCGGCCCGATTCAAATCCAGATCAGCCACGAAGTCCGCCGCCAGGCGTGCCGGCTGCTCCTCCAACAGCATCAGATGCGGATCCGACGCACGCCAGCCAGCGCTCGTCCACCACGGGTTCTGCGCCAGTATCTGCTCGTCCGTTATCGCCACCTGAAGCGTCGAGAGTAGCAGCTATTGCACTTTATGCTGCTTATATTGGAAGGAAACCTTCGATAAGGGCAGCTTCTTTGTGGGGGTCTCGGCCCTCCATGCCCCGCGAGGCGGGACCAGTGAGCCCGACACGGGCCAGACGCCACCTTCCCCCTGATCCCTCGACGCCGAGGTCGAGCTCCTGCGGTAGTTCGGCGAAACGTCAAACATGCCGCTCGGCGCCATGGGGTTGTCGCGGAGCAGCCTTAATCCATGCCCCGCGACCTGCGCACGCCTGGGGGCGCCGACGGCCCGCCTCGCCTCGTCGCGCCCGGGCGCCTCGACAGCGCCCGGGATCCAGCGCGACGCTACTTCTTCTTCCGCTTGCCCTTGGCGGCCTTGTGATGCCTCTCCTCCTTATGCGATGCCTTCTTCGTCTTCGGGCGGGCGGGCGGGCATCCGGTGACCGTAATCTTCGTGTTCTGCTCGATCACGAGGCCGTTCTGGCCGACCAGTTCGGTGGGCATCAACAATTTGCCCTTGCAGAGGTTCCCGTTCGAAGTCAACGCCGGGAATTCTCGCTGCGGCAACGTCAATTCGAAGTTTGAGAACGGCACGTCAGGCACCGTCGCGAACGTCGCTGTTGTGATCCCCGCTTTGCTGATCTGCGTTTCCCCGTGCACCTGGACCGTGACGCCGTTCTGGCCAACGAGGACCATGATCAGTTCCGGGTACTTCGCGCCACCGTGGGAGACGAAGTACGCGGTGCCGGTAAGGCCACCGGGGAGGACCGGTGTTGAGACCTTGACTGTCCCAACCTGAGAGGCGACCGGGCAGTTCTTGGGGTTTTCCGCGAACGTCTTTTCCAAACACGCCTTCTGCAGCGTTTTCAACGGGGTTGGTAGCTGCTTGGGGAGCGACACCTTGACGCGTTGCACGTTCGCGGTGCTGCTCAACCCGCCTTCGTCGGGCAGCGTCATCTTCACGAGCAGGCTCGCGCCCTGCGTGCGGGAGGTTTTCGCGGAGGTCGAGACCTTGAATCCCGGTTTGAATGTGAGGCTTCGGCAGGACCCGACCTGGAACGGGCTCGAGAGCGCCGCTGTGGTTCCTTCGACGCTAGTCGCGGTCCCGCTGAAGGATTGCGGGTTGCAGTTGGTGGGGTTGAACATGAATTCCTTGCGGTCGATCACCGCGTTGATCGTCCGCATATCCACCGGCACACCATCGAGGATCGTCGGCACCGGATCGGTCGTGATCGTCAACTGCGAGGTGGTCGGATCCACTTCGATCTTGCCGCGCACGACAGTGGTCCCGAGGTTGAACGGTCCGGCGATCACCGGGACGGAGATCACCAGACCGTACGGGGCGCCGTCGTAGGGGCCTGAGATGTAGATCGGGGCTTCCGGCTTACCGGCCTCCGGCACATACAACGGGTCAGGGCCAGCACCCGAGCCCACGACCGTGTGCCCAACCTGGGAGCCAGCTGGGCATTCGCCTTTCGCGGCTTGTGGTTCTTCGCAGAGCTGGATGTGGCTGATCATCCCCAGCAGACCCTTCGGAGTCTTGAACTGCAGTTTGGAGATCCGCTGCTGATCATCCGCCCGAGACAGCAACAACGAGAACGCCGTATACCCACCAGCCTGGTCGGTTGTCGCTCCGGCGATCATGCTCGGCGTGAACGGCAGCGGCGACTGGCACGGAGCACCGTTGGTCCCGGTGGCGATCTGGAAGCTGCTCGTCGAGAACACGTCTTCGACCACTGGAGAGCTCCAGGGCGTGAAGTCCGAGCTGCTCGCGAACAGCCCACACGTGGGTGGGGTCACCAGCGCAGCTTGGGAGCCGCCGCTGAAGGAGAGTTTGAAGTTCGTGAACGGAACCTCCGGGGTTTCCTTGAAGACCGTCGTCAACCGCCCCGTGCTCGTGTTCAGGTACACGTCGCCGACGAGCTTCAGTTCGACACCCTGCCCCGCCATCGCGATCATGATTTTCAGATCCGGCGGCTGAGATTCAAGCGTGTATACCTTGCCTTCCAACGGTTCGGAAAGCAACGGGGTCAACACCGTCGCCGTGCCGACCTGCGAAGCCGCCGGGCACCGCGGCGGACCTTCCTGACCCACACCATCTTCATCCAGTGGACACGCCGCCAACCCAGACGCCCGACCCGGGTTCAACACCATCCCTTCGGGCAGCACGACCGTCGCATCCCTCTGATTGGACGTCGCGATCCCGCCCAAGGTCTCCAAGCCTTCCTGGGGGACTTTGATTTCAGTCGTCAACCCTGCTGGCGTGTCAGCCGCGCTCGTATCCGGCGCGATACTCAACGACGGGTCATACCCGAGATCGCTGCAGCCTGTGAACCCAACCGGCGCACCGGTGCTGTCGTGCGTCAGCACCGACGCCCGCGAGTGCAGGTTCGCGTACTGCCAGGTGTTGAGCGCTTCGATCGAGAATTCCTGCGGACCTTCACAGGACGTCGGTAGCGTCAACAACGGCACCGAACCGCCGGTGGACGGCGCTTCGCGCTGTTCATTGTGGCTCGCTTCGCTTGGCACGCCCCAGATCGTGGTCGTGTTGAACAGGACCGCTTTCTGAGGCACAAGCGCATGGACGTCGATCCCGTAGTCGGAGTCCAGCGGGGTCGGCCCGCCGGAGCGCACACCCGCGTTCAGGAATACGTCCGTGCCCTGGTCGTTGAACGCGAACTGCGCCGCGATACCCGGCGGCGGCACCACGTTGTACACCTTGAACGAAACATGCACACCCTGCACGACCGTTTCATCCACGCCGATCTGCGTCGACGCCGGACACGTCGGTTCCTCAAAATTCCGTGCCCCCGCTTCACCTCCTTCGCCATCGAACTGCCGGCGCGAGCAACGTGGCGTCGCGGTCGGATCCCCCACCATCCCCGGCGGCAGATCGACAACCACCTGCTGCATTTCCCCACCCGTGGGAATTTCTTCGAAGAAACCGTGGCCTTTGCCGTTCACCGCGTAGGCAACCGTCATCTCGTACGGGTGCGAGCCCGCCCGCATGTCCGTCGTGCCGTCCGCGTTCGTCAGCCACGCATCGAACCCGGAGAACCCGAACGGCGCTTCTTCCCCGCTGAACCTCACCCGCGTCGATTCGACCGCCGGACTCGGGGCGCCACCACCGGTGACCGAAACATGATTGCTCGCTTCGCCGCTTACGCCCGCGGCGACGCTCACTTCGATCAGCACGATCGCGTACGCGCCCGCGGGCACCGCCCCTACGGTACACGTCACGACCTGTGCACCCGAACATGCACCATCCGGGTTCCCCAAGCCATTTCCTTCGATAAGCCCGGGCCGGAGAGTCACCTCGGAGTTGGTCGCGCTCACGCCAGCGGGCAATTCATCCACGATCCGCGAGTCTTCGCTCGTGCTCGACCCGGTGTTATAGACGTGCACTTCGACCTGCGCCGTACCACCCGGCGGCAGATACTCCGGGGAGACCCGCGTGAACGTCTCCCAGCCCGGCGCCGCCCACGCAGCCACCGGCCACGCCAACACCCCCACCACACACATACCAAGCAACAACGCAAGCTTCTGTATCCGCATGGCTACCGACCCCCCACTCGCATTGATGACTTACCAGCGTTCGACTCCGGCCCATAGCGTCGCCGGGCGCGTGACACACACACCGAACGCGCTCGCCCACGTCGCCGCTCACACGCCCGCAGCGCACCCGCCAACTTCCTCGCACGCACGCTCTTGGACCGCGACTTGGCCTTCGACTTCGATCTACTCTTCGGCAGCACCGCCGTGCTCGGAGCCGGGAAGTTCCCAACTCCTGCGAATGTCACGCTCGCGGGGGTCGCAAAGATCGGTGCCGCCGGCGGCACACCCTGACAACCCGACCCCGTACACACCGGCGAAGCGACCGGCTGCACACCGCCGACCCTTGCGTCATACACCGCGAACCCTTCGTACCCAGCGCTTCCCGTGAGATCCGCGCGGGAGATCACAAACGCATCGTTACCACTCGCACTCGCACCCAACAACCACGACGAAGACGAACTGGTGCCACCCGAGAGCAGGTACACGCACCCCTCCCTTTCGTGACAGCTGCCCGCCCCGTCACGCTCCCACTCATACACGTCGAGCTTCCCATTCGCATCCTGCGGTACAAGCGGCTCGGCGCTGTCGAAGAATACCCTGCCACCATCATCGGAGATCACCTGTGGCTGCTCCGTCGTCATCCAGCTGACGGGCAAAAACGCAGCCGCACCGTACACCCTCACCGGAGGCGCTTCTCCACTGCGATCGCACGAGACGCAGAACAAGCTCCCACCGCCTTCGGCCTCGTACACATACACCTCCTCCTCCCCCTCGCTCGGATAGCCATGCGGGTAACCAACCATCGGCAGACTCCGATTCGACATGAACACCGCGGCCTTCCCATCCGGGGTCACCTCCGACGTCCGCAAACCAATCTGCCCAACCCAATCGCCCACTTCGGGGGAATCCTCGCTACCAGCATAAGGCGGTATCGGCGATGTCTGATTCCCGCTGTCTTCGGGTGAAAGATCGGTCGCGATCAGCGTCGAGGTGCCTGCGTGCCAAAGATAGAGGTTGTTGCTGCTGTCAACGTAGTAGAGATATTCCCCATCTTCGCTCGCGCCGACTACGCCTATCACTTCGACACCAGGGGTCAGATCGGTCGTTTTGCCATTTTCGACCTCATATTCATACAGTTCGCCATCGGTGTAGAACGCCTTCGATCCGTCCGCACTCGCCGTCCAGAAATGCCCTTTGGCCGTGATTTCGATCGTCTTCGCGTCGCTGGACGTCGGGTTCTCCCGTACATACACGGGGTTCTCCCAAGCATACCGGCCGTTCACCATATCCGTCCAGAAGACCCGCGACCCATCGGCTGAAATCACATGACTGAGATCAATTTCACCAGAGTAAATTTTTTTCTGTCCGACCAGGGAACCAAAGACAGCCGTCGTGCCCGAGGCGCCATCTGGGAGGACATTCACCAAGCTCAAACGCCCACCAACCGACACATAGAGATTGCCTTCAGCGGCAGGTTCGGACCCAGTCATTTCGCTCGCGTTTTTGGTCAGCGGCTCGTTTACCTCAAACAGCTGTTCGCTGAGATTTGCCGAAGCGCCGGCATATACCACTCTCAACCCTTCGGCAGAATGGTGAAGAGTCGCATCTTTGGTAAAGAATGGTTCATAGGCTTCACCGGCGAACGTGTGCTGGAATAGATCCGTATAGCCGTCGCCAGGCGCTTCGGGCGATAGGGGCGGCAGTCCGTCTTCAAGCCCCGTCTCACTCGAGGCAGTCAGGACAGCACTGGAAAGATCGCTCGAAAACGCCTTGTATTGCGCGCTGTTTTTCCCGTGGGGTTGGATATTCGTCTGCTGCCATCCTCCCTCGGGAAGCCTGGTTGCTAGATACTCGTTACCGGAGTTCTGCCCACCCTTGCCGCTACCACCACTCGACGGGTCACCCACGTACGCCGCGGCTTCACCGTCTGCAGCCACCTGAAACGGCAATTGCGTGAAGGTGCCTTCCGCCAACACCAGTTCTAGAGAGTATACGTTGGGCGTATACACCTGTGCCGTCCCGCTTTGGGCGCTCCCGGACGAGCTCACCATTTCATACACCCGGCCATCCGGCAGCCCGAGCGGGGTGGCCGGCAACGTACGAAACGTGGTATCGGCACCGCGTTCGGTGCCCGCGGCGCTGACTGCGACTACCCGGAAGTGGTATTCGCTGTTCGCGGCCAGGCCTTCCAGTTGAGCCGAGGCCGCCAGCGCGCTGTACCCTGCGCCGAGGGACACTTCGGGAGTACGTGACCCATAAGCCGCGTTCGGCCCGTATTCCCAGTAATAGCTGGTAGAGGAACCGTTCGGGTCGATCTGCGCGTTCAGCGTCACGTTCGTCGATCCCGCCCCAGTAAAGGACTCCCCTTCGATCCCGGCCGGGACCACAGACGTCGTGAAGCTCACCGCCGAGCCCTGAGTCTGCCCGAACGCGTTGGTCGCGACCAAGCACGCGGTGTAGCCTGTTGCGGGCTGAAGCCCCGTGAGCGTGGCTGTGGCTTGGACGCTGCCGCTCGCCGTCGTGGGTTCGGTGCTCGCGCCACCTGTACAGCTACTGCCCTGGTTGTACGCGAAGTAGTAGCTGCTCTCCCCGCCCGCGAGCTCACCGTGCAGTGTTGCTTCGGAGCCATTCATGCCCGTCGCGGCACTGGTGACGGGTTCGCCGGGCGTTTCGCCTTCGGGGAAGATCGCGGCGCTCATGCCGTCAGAGGCGTACACCGTGCCACTCGCGCTGTTCACACCGACGCCCGTAGAGCCTTCCAGAGAACCCGAACCGAAACTACCCTGGGATTCCCCATTCGCGTTGAGGTCTACGATCGAATAAGCCTCATCCAGATAGACATCCCCGCTTACAGGGTCAACGCTGACGGCGCTCACCCCCGCACCGACCGGCAACACCGACGTATAGCCACCCGCCGCGAGCAACTCGAGCGCTTCCCCGCCAGCCGCGGTCACATAGGCATCGCCTTCCTTGTTCACCGCGATCCCGGTCAGCGCGCTCGACGCGCCCCCCTCGAACTGCGAGACATACACCCCCGCGGGGGAGAAGACATCTACCACACCGTTATGGGCATCCGCGACGAACACCTCGCCATTCGCCGGGTCCACCGCAACCGCGACCGGTTCGAAGCCGCGCACCCCCACATCCGGTGTTTCGCTGCCATCGATCCGCGAGAGGAATTTCCCCGTCGCACCACTGAACCGGTCCACCACGCCCGCGCCCGGATCAGCCACGTACACATCACTCGCCGACGCGCTGCCGGAGTCATCGACCGCCACCCCCGTCGGGGAGGCAAGCGAGGCACCCGTGAGCACGGTGCCAGGTTCGTCGTGTTCGGCTTCCGCAGCGGTGAAACGATCGACCGCGGACGCACCCTGATCCACGACATACACATCGCCCCTCGACACGCCAGCGGAATCGTCAACCGCCACGCCACGCGCGCTCACGAACACCCCGAAGGACGAGGAGAACGCATGGCTCTTCACTGCCGACGCCAGCGGACTCACAGCCAGCGACCCCAGCACTACACCCAGCGAAACCACACAAGCCAACGTGAACCTGCGAGCGATCATCGAACCATCTCCTCCTCCAGAACAGAGGGGAGAACCCCTCGATCGAACAACAACACGACGCCCACAGGCGCACAAACACAAACCCTCCGGCCGACAGAGACGCGACCACGCATCACGCGGCCTCGCTCTCAAAACGCGAATGCGCACGGATGCTCCGCGCGACCTGCTCACCCTGAGCGGTCAACCGCCACGCATTCGGCTCACCCATCTGATGCCCCAAGCCACTATTCACGAGCAACTCCAGACGCTCCAAACGCCGCAACAGCTTGGAGACCTGCCCCGCGTCATGGATGCCCGCGAACTCTCCAACCTGACGATTGCTTGCATCCGGGTTCTCGGCGACACCCTCCAGGACCCGCGAGGTGCGATACGTCAACCGCATCGGCACGCTCTCCAACGGATCACCCGCGGCACGCACAGACTCAACCGGCTTCACCGCCGTGCGCTCAGGGGCCATCGGCGCCGGACGTGATTGCTCACGCCGTGCAGCTGCCGGCCCGAGATAGGGCAGCACGATCATCCCCATCAACTCACCCAGCAAATCGGTCAGCGGTGCGCGCTGGCCTTTCAGCAGCCGCGCGTACACGATCGCAAACGCCGCACCCACCAGGCCCTCCGCCGTCAACGGCGTGCACTCACCCCCACGCGACCCCTCGTAGCGACCCCGATCAAGCACGGCCGCGAGCTCTCCAAGGACCTGCTCGCGACGCTCCAACACACCCGGCCCGCCACTCAAGGCCTGCACGACACACACCCGCGCAAGCACCGGCTCCCGATCAAAGAGCCCCAGGATCGCCCACAGCCCCCGACGCACACGCTCACGCCACACCAAGCCCTCCAAGCCCTCCAAGCCCGCCCCAGCGAGCTCAGCGGCGATCACACACAGGAGGTCCTCGAAGACCGCGGCGAGGCACTCCTCGCGGTTGGCGAACGTCTCATAGAACGTACGCCGCGAGATCCGCGAACGCGCGACGATATCCGCCACCGTCGTACTACCCCACCCAAGCTCATCAACCGCACGCACCGCCGCCGCCAACAAGCGCGAGCGCTGAATCTCAGCCAGCCGCACACCCTGACCCACCGCAATCCGACCATCCACGCCAGCGCGCTTGCGCACCGTGCTCGCCGCCGGCCGACGCGATACACCGGCACCAGCTCGCGCGGCCATCACACCACACCCCAAACCGTAGGGAGACCAACCCCGCGCTGCAGGTCAAACCGGCGCTTGGAGACCGGGCCGCCACCGCGCCCAGCACTTCCCCTTCCCCCGCCCGGAGAACCCGGCCGGCCCGTCAGGGCCGAACGTAGGTGAGCCCTACGAGGCGAAGAGAGAGAGAGAGAGAGAGAGATGCGACAGCGCCAAGCTGGCGCATCTAGCATCACCCACCGGGAGATGCGCTGCGACTCCTATCACGTTTCTCCCTCTCGAAACCACGCCTGTTCAGCTCCCTCTCAAAGTCACGACCCAAGTCCCTCTACCCAACGTACATCCCGCGAGCGCTTGGTGTCAACCGCGAAACGCGCCTACCCAACCCGATCTTATGTCAGCACCACCACCCATCGGCTGATGATGCCAAGGGCAATCGTACACATGCGCTGCACTCTTGTCAATACCCGGAGGCGGTGGCTGCCAGCTCCGAGAGCGGCCCTACCAAAGCACCGGCACGTCGTACGCCGCGACCCGCGTGTCGTTGCTTACGATCGTCAGACCCTCGCTTTGGGCCTGGGCGACGATCATACGGTCGAAGGGGTCGCGGTGGTGTGGCGGCAGCGCGCCTGCGACGACCGCGTGACGGGACAGCACCGGCAACTCGAGGAACCCACGCTGCTCCATCGTGTCGAGCAGATCGCTGGGAGCATCGAGCTTGCCCTGGGCGCGCTTGATCGCGATCTCCCAGATTGACGCGGCACTGAAGAACAGCAACACCTCTGGGTCCTCCATCGCCTCGTGCGCCCGGGCGCTGAGCCGCCGATGGTCGCCTCGCCACCAGAGCAGCGCGTGGGAATCGACGAGCAGCGAAGTCAATCCCGCATTCCGAACAGACGCTCGATCTCCTCGTCCGGCTCGTCGAAGTCCTCGCTGATCCAGATCTTCCCCTCCAGGTCTCCCGGAACGCGGCGTTTACGCGCAGCCGCGTAGGCCACGATCTTGGCCACGGGCTTCTTCCCTCGGCGGATCACGATCTCCTCACCGGCACCAGCGCGCTCAATCAAGCGCGAGAGCTGTGTTTTGGCCTCGGTGACAGTGACGATCTCAGACATCCCCGGCAACTCTACCAGACCTGGTCAACCTGGTCTGATTACTCGGGGGTGGGTTCGCACCCGCAAGGTCGAGTACGCCTACACCGCGCTCAAGTTCCGCGACTACCTCCGACGGAGGGACAGCAAGGCCTTGTGACGCACCCTCCTCTTCGCGGCCTTCTTGTGGCCCACCTTCTTCGACCTCGGGCATCCAGTGACCGCGATCCTCGTGCTCTGATCGATCACCAAGCCGTTCTGGCCGACCAGTTCGGTCGGCATCAACAGCGTGCCCTTACAGAGGTTCCCGTTCGCGGTCAACGCCGGGAATTCCCGCTGCGGCAACGTCAATTCGAAGCTCGAGAACGGCACATCAGGCACCGTCGCGAACGTCGCCGTCGTGATCCCCGCTTTACTGATCTGCGTTTCCCCATGCACCTGCACCGTCACACCATTCTGGCCAACCAGCACCATGATCAGTTCGGGGTACTTCGCGCCGCCGTGGGAGACGAAGTACGCGGTGCCCGTCAGGCCGCCGGGGAGGACCGGGGTTGAGACCTTGACTGTCCCAACCTGGGAGGCGACGGGGCAGTTCTTGGGGTTTTCCGCGAACGTCTTTTCCAAACACGCCTTCTGCAGCGTTTTCAACGGTGTCGGGAGCTGTTTGGGTAGCGACACCTTGACCCGTTGGACGTTCGCGGTGCTGCTCAGGCCGCCTTCGTCGGGGAGCGTCATCTTGACGTCCAGGCTCGCGCCCTGCGTCCGTGACGTCTTCGCCGACGTTGAGACCTTGAACCCCGGTTTGAATGTGAGGCTGCGGCAGGACCCGACCTGGAAGGGGCTCGACAATGGCGCGGTGGTTCCTTCGGTGCTTGTGGCTGTGCCTGAGAAGGATTGTGGGTTGCAGTTGGTGGGGTTGAACATGAATTCCTTGCGGTCGATCACCGCGTTGATCGTCCGCATATCCACCGGGACGCCATCCAGGATCGTCGGCAGCGGGTCGGTTGTGATCGTCAGCTGCGAGGTCTGTGGGTCCACTTCGATCTTCCCGCGCACGACCGTCGTCCCCAGGTTGAATGGGCCGGCGATCACCGGGACGGAGATCACCAGACCATACGGGGCGCCCTCGTAGGGGCCCGAGATGTAGATCGGGGCTTCCGGCTTACCGGCCTCCGGCACATACAACGGGTCAGGGCCAGCACCCGAACCAACGACCGTGTGCCCAACCTGCGACCCAGAGGGGCATTCGCCCTTCGCAGCTTGTGGTTCTTCGCAGAGCTGGATGTGGCTGATCATCCCCAGCAGACCCTTCGGGGTCTTGAACTGCAGTTTGGAGATCCGCTGCTGATCATCCGCCCGAGACAGCAACAACGAGAACGCCGTATAACCCCCCGCCTGGTCGGTTGTCGCTCCGGCGATCATGCTCGGCGTGAACGACAGCGGCGACTGGCACGGAGCACCGTTGGTCCCGGTCGCGATCTGGAAGCTGCTCGTCGAGAACACGTCTTCGACCACTGGGGTGCTCCAAGGCGTGAAGTCCGAGCTGCTCGCGAACAGCCCACACGTGGGTGGGGTCACCAGCGCAGCTTGCGAGCCGCCGCTGAAGGAGAGTTTGAAATTCGTGAACGGAACCTCCGGGGTTTCCTTGAAGACCGTCGTCAACCGCCCCGTGCTCGTGTCCAGGTACACATCGCCGACAAGCTTCAGTTCGACACCCTGCCCCGCCATCGCGATCATGATTTTCAGATCCGGCGGCTGAGATTCAAGCGTGTAAACCTTGCCTTCCAACGGTTCGGCCAACAGCGGGGTCAGGACCGTCGCCGTGCCGACCTGCGAAGCCGCCGGGCACCGCGGCGGACCTTCCTGACCCACACCATCTTCATCCAGTGGACACGCCGCCAACCCAGACGCCCGACCCGGGTTCAGCACCAGTCCTTCCGGGAGCACGACCGTCGCGTCCCGCTGATTGGACGTCGCGAGCCCGCCCAAGGTCTCCAAGCCTTCCTGGGGAACTTTGATTTCAGTCGTCAACCCCGCCGGCGTATCCGCCGCGCTCGTATCCGGCGCGATACTCAACGACGGGTCATACCCAAGATCACTACAGCCCGTGAACCCAACCGGCGCACCCGTGCTGTCGTGCGTCAGCACCGACGCCCGCGAATGCAGATTGGCGTACTGCCACGTATCGAGTGCTTCGATCGAGAATTCCTGCGGACCTTCACAGGAGGTCGGCAGCGTCAACAACGGCACCGACCCACCAGCCGACGGTGCTTCGCGCTGCACATCATGGCTTTCTTCGCTCGGCACACCCCAAATCGTCGTCGTGTTGAACGTCACCGCGTCCTGCGGCACGAGCGTGTGCACGCTGATGCCATAGTCCGAGTCCAGCGGCGTCGGCCCACCGGACCGCACCCCCGCATTCAAGAACACATCCGTGCCCTGATCATCGAACGCGAACTGCGCCGCGATACCCGGCGGCGGCACCAGGTCGTACACCTTGAACGAAACCTGAAGTCCCTGCACCATCGATTCATCCACACCGACCTGCGTCGACGCCGGACACGTCGGTTCCTGAAAATGTGATCCTACTACACCTCCCTCTTCGCCGTCGAACTGCCGGCGGGAGCAGCGCGGCGCCGCTGTTGGATCCCCCACGATCCCAGGCGGCAGATTAACCACCAGTTGCTGAGTTTCACCACCCGCAGGAAATTCTTTGAAGGAACCCTGGCCTCTGCCATTCACCGAGAACACGACCGTCATCTCATACGGGTGCGAGCCGGCCTGCGTATCCGTTCAACCCATCCGCATTCGTCAACCACGCATCGAAACCAGAGAACCCAAACGGCGCTTCTTCCCCGCCGAACCTCACCGGGGTTGACTCCACCGCCGGGCTCGACGCGCCACCCCCAGTGACCTCGACATAGCTGGTCGCTTCGCCACTCACGCCCCCATCGACGCTCACTTCGATGAGCACGATCGCGGACGCACCCACCGGCACCGCTTCCGCGGTACACGTCACCACCTGCACACCCGAGCATTCACCATCCCCGTTACCCAAACCATTTCCTTCCCCGGCAAGCCCGGTCCGGAGAGTCACCGAAGCGCTGGTCGCGCTCACACCGGCCGGTAGCTCATCCACGATCCTCGGACGTTCGCCCGTACTCGACCCGGTGTTATAGATACGCACTTCGATCTGCCCCGTGCCACCCGGCGGAAGATACGCCGGCGAGACCCGCGTAAACGCCTCCCACCCCGGCGACGCCCACGCAGCCACCGGCGACACCAACACCCCCACCACACACACACCGAGCAACAAGACCAGCTTCTTATGCATACGCATGACTATCGCCCCCCCACTCGCAACGACGACTTACCAGCACCCGATCCCGTTCCGTAACGCCGCCGTGCTCGCGCCACACACACGGACCGCGCTCGCCCACGCCGCCGCCCACACGCCCGCAACGCACCCGCCAACCGCCTCGCGCGCACCTCCTTTGACTTCGACTTGGCTTTCGACCTCGGTTTGGCTTTTGACTTCGGCTTGTTCTTCGGCGGCACCGTTGTGCTCGGTGCTGGGAAGTTCCCAACGCCAGCGAACGTCACGCTCGCCGGCGTCGCGAAGATCGGCGCCGCCGGCGGCACACCCTGACAACCCGAACCAGTACACACCGGCAACGCAACCGGCTGCACACCACCAACCCGCGCGTCATACACAGCAAACCCTTCATACCCAGCAGTCCCCGTAAGATCCGCGCGAGAAATTACAAACGCGTCATCGCCGCTCGCGCTCGACCCCAAGAACCACGACGAAGACGAGCTGGTGCCACCTGAGAGCAAGTAGATACACCCCTCGCTTTCGTGGCAGCTGCCCGCACCGTCACGCTCCCACTCGTACACGTCGAGCTTCCCATTCGTATCCTGCGACACAAGCGGCTCCCAACTATCGAAGAACACCCTGCTCCCATCATCGGAAATCACCTGCGGCTGCTCCGTCGTCATCCAGCTCACCGGCAAAAACCCAGGACCATACCGGGGCGCTTCCCCGCTGCGACTGCACGAGACACAGAACAGACTTCCGCCTCCTTCGGCCTCATAGGCATATACCTCCTCCTGTCCCTCATTTGGATAACCATGCGGGTAACCCACCACCGGCAGGCTCTGCCTCGACATGAACACCACAGCCCTCCCGTCCGGCGTCACCTCTGACGTCCGCAGCCCAATCTTCCCCGCCCAATCCCCAAGTTCGGGGTTATCTGGGCCACCCCCACCTTCGTAAGGCGGTATCGGGGATATTCCATTCCCGCCGTCTTCGGGCGAAAGGTTGGCCGCGACCAACGTCGAGGCGCCTGCGTGCCACATGTAGAGGTTGTCGCCGCTGTTGACGTAGTAGAGGTATTCCCCATCTTCACTCTCGCCGACCACACCCACCACTTCGACACCAGGCGTCAAATCAGTTGTCCGGCCACTTTCAACTTCATACTCGTACAGGCCGTCATCGGTGTAGAACACCTTTGATCCGTCCGCGCTCGCCGTCCAGAAATGCCCGTTGGCCGCAATCTCGATCGTCTTCGCGTCGCTGGATGTCGGGTTTTCCCGCATATACAGGTCATTCGTCGCCGAATCCGCCCAGAAGACCCGCGACCCATCCGCTGAAATCACATGACTGAGATCCATTTCGCCTACGAACCGGCGGCCTTCGCCGCTCAAGGAGCCGAAGGTCGCATTTGGATCAGAGGAGCCATTCGGGAGCACATTCACCAAGCTCAAACGCCCACCAGTCGAAACATAGAGATTGCCTTCACGATGTCGTTCAGGTTCTGCGATTTCGCTGGCGTTTTCGGTCAATGCATCATTCACCTCAAACAACTGCTCGCTGAGATCAGCCGATGCGCCGGCATAAACTACTTTTAGTGCTTCGTTTCCTTTGACAGGTCGATGAATCGTCACACCGTCGGTGAAGAACGGTTCATAGGCTTCGCTGGCGAATGCGTGCTGGAAGATATCCGGATAGCCGTCGCCGGGTGCTTCAAGCGAAAGTGGTGGCAGTCCGTCTTCGAGCCCGGTCTCGCTCGAGGCCGTGAGGACCGCGCTAGTAAGATCACTCGAAAACGCCCCGTATTCCGCGACGACCTTCCCGTGAGGCTGAATGTTCACCTGCTGCCACCCACCCCCAGGGAGCCTGGTCGCCAGATAATTGTTACCGGAGGTCTGCCCACCCTGGCCGGTGCCACCACTCGACGGGTCACCCACATACACCGCTGCTTCACCATCAGCAGCCACCTCAAACGGGAGTTCCGTGAAGGTGCCTTCCGACAGGGCCAATCCGAGGCTGTATACATCGGGCGTGTACACCTGTGCGGTTCCGTTCTGCGCGCTCCCAAACGAACTCACTTTTTCATACACCCGCCCGTCCGGCAACCCAAGCGGGGTCGCCGGCAGCGTACGGAACGCGATATCGGCGGCACGTTCTGTGCCTGCGGCGTTGACCGCGACAACCCGAACGTGGTATTCGCTGTTCGCCGCCAGGCCTTCCAGGTGCGTCGGGACCGGCAGTGCGTTCTGCCCTTCCCCAAGCGACACTTCCTGCGTACGCGACCCGTACGCCGCGCTCGGCCCGTATTCCCAGTAGTAGCTGGTGGCAGAGCCATTGGGGTTGATCCGCGCATTCAGCATCACGTTCGAAGAACCGACACCCGAGAAGGACTCCCCTTCGATCCTCGCCGGCACCGCAGTCGTCGCGAAGCTCACCGCGGGGCCCTGGGTCTCCCCGAACGCGTTGGTGGCGACCAGGCATACCGTGTACCCCGTCGCGGGCTGAAGCCCGGACAGCGCGCTGGTCGCTTCGACGCTGCCACTAGCCCCCACAGGTTCGGTGCTCCCACCGCCCGTGCAGCTCGACCCCTGGTTGTACGCGAAGTAGTAGCTGCTCTCTCCGCCTGCCAGCTCGCCGTGCAGTGTTGCTTCGGAGCCATTCACGCCCGTCGCGGCACCAGTTACGGGCTCGCCGGGCGTTTCGCCTTCGGGGAAGATCGCCGCGCTCGCCCCGTCGGAGGCGTACACCGTGCCACTCGCGCTATCCACACCGACCCCCCTGGAGCCTTCCAGAGAGCCCGACCCGAAGCTGCCAAGCGATTCCCCATTCCCGTTGAGCTCCACGATCGAATAGGCCTCATCCAGGTAGACATCGCTACCGACGGAGTTCACGCTGATAGCGCTCACCCCCGCACCAACAGGCAACACAGCGGTATAGCCGCCTGCGGCGAACAGCTCCAGCGCTTCCCCACCAGCCGCAGCGACATACGCGTCGCCTTCCTTGTTCACCGCGATCCCGGTCAGAGCGCTCGACGCGTTCCCCGCGAACTGCGAGACATACACCCCCGCGGGCGAGAAGACATCCACCAGGCCGTTGTGGGCATCGGCGACGAACACCTCGCCATTCGCGGGATCAACCGCGACCGCAACCGGTTCAAAGCCACGCACCCCCACATCCGGGGTTTCGCTGCCATCGATCCGCGAGAGGTATTTCCCCGTCGCACCGCTGAACCTGTCCACCACACCCGCGCCCTGGTCAGCGACATACACATCGCCCGCCGAAGCGCTACCGGAGTCATCGACCGCTACCCCCGTCGGGGAAACAAGCGAGGCACCCGTGAGCGAGATGCCGGGTTCGTCGTGTTCGGCTTCCGCGGCGGTGAAGCGCTCGACCGCCGGGGCACCCTGATCCACGACATACACATCGCCCTTCGACGCACCCGCGGAATCGTCAACCGCCACGCCACGCGCGCTCACGAACACCCCAAAGGACGAGGAGAACGCGTGACTCTTCACCGCCAACGCCAGCGGACTCCCAACCAACAACCCCACCATTACGCCCAGCGAAACGACACAAGCCAATGTGAACCTGCGAACGATCATCGAACCATCTCCTCCTCTAGAGCAGAGGGGAGAACCCCTCGATCGATCAACAACACGACGCCCACAGGCGCACAAACACAAACCTCGAAACATGCAGAGACGCGACCCGGCATCACGCGGCCTCGCTCTCGAGTCGGCTATGAGCACGGATGCTCCGTGCGACCTGCTCACCCTGAGCCGTCAGCCGCCAAGCGTTGGGCTCGCCCATCTGGTGCCCCAAGCCACTGTTCGCGAGCAACCCCAGGCGCTCCAGGCGCCGCAGAAGCTTCGAGACCTGCCCCGCATCCTGGATATCGGCGTATTCCCCGACCTGACGGTTACTCGCAGCCGGATTCTCCGCCACACCCTCCAACACCCGCGAGGTGCGATACGTCAACCGCATCGGGACACTCTCAAGCGGATCAGCCGCGGCACGCGCAGAGCTCGCATCACGCACGACACGCCCCCTCGCCGGACTCGCAGACACCGTTGGCGCCGGGCGGGATTGCTCACGCCGCGCTGCCGCCGGCCCCAAGTAGGGCAGCACAATCATCGCCATCAACTCACCCAGCAGGTCGGTGAGCGGCTTATGCTGGCCCTTCAACAGCCGCGCATACACGATCCCAAACGCCGCGCCCACCAGGCCCTCCGCGGTCAACGGCGTGCACTCCCCGCCACGCGTGCCCTCCAAGCGACCCTCGTCAACCACTGCCGCCAGCCGACCGAGAGTCTCCTCACGGCGCCCCAGCACACCAGGGCCGCCGCTCAACGCCTGCACCACACACACCCGCCCGAGCACCGGCTCGCGATCGAAGAACGCGAGGATCACCCCCAGGCCTCCACGCACTCGCTCACGCCACCCCAAACCCTCCAGGGCCGCCCCCGCCAGCTTGTCGGTAATCACGGCGAGGATGTCCTCGAAGACGGCTGCTAGGCACTCCTCGCGGTTGGCGAACGTCTCATAGAACGTCCGCCGCGAGATCCTCGACCGCGCGACGATATCCGCCACCGTCGTATTCGCCCACCCCAACTCATCCACCGCACGGACCGCAGCGGCCAGCAGCCGCGAGCGCTGAATCTCAGCCACCTGCGCACTCTGCGCACCCCCAGCCCGCCCACTCGCGCTAGCGCGAGCTCGCCGACGAACCGCGGTGGCCGCTGGCCTACGCGACGCACCGCCAGTGGACGCCTGCGCGGGCATCACGCCACGCTCCCCGCCGCCGCAATCGCGGCCGTGCGAAGCCCATGCCCGCGTAGCAGGCCAGCCAGGCGCCTCGAGGCTAGACGACTATTGCGGCCAGCTCTTGCCTTTCCCCCTACGGGGGAACCCGAGCAGCCCGTCAGGGCCGAACGGAGGGGCCCTCTACGAGGCGAAGAGAGAGAGAGAGAGAGAGAGATGCGACAGCGCCAAGCTGGCGCATCTAGCATCACCCAACGGGTGATGCGCGGCGACTCCTGTCACGTTTCTCCCTCTCGAAACCACGCTTGCTCAGCTCCCTCTCAACGGTTGCGACCCAGTCCCTCTACCAACATACACTCCGCGAGCGCTAGATGTCAACCGCGAAATGCCGCCTACCCAACCCGATCCTATGTCCACATCGCCAACACTTGGGTTGACGATGCCAAAGGCAACGATACACCACCCCTCGACCACTTGTCAATACCCAAACAGCCACCGCCCGAACGCGGTCACGCGATGCCGGGCGCAGGCCTTGGGCGAGCCGCAATCACTACTCTCAGCCGCCGATCAGCGGTAGCTCGCGATCCGCGGCGAGCTCCCACAACGCGGAGAGGGGAACGGCTAGGAGCCGATCGCCGAACGGGAGCACGTGCTGGCCCCCATAAAGGACCACACCCGCGACGAAGCGATCATCCATCTCCTCACGCATACGCCCGAGCCAGCGGAACCACTCCCGTTTGGGCGTCTGGCCGGTCTTGACCTCAACCGCGGCGACATGACCGTCGGCGGACTCGAGCACGAAGTCGATCTCGGCCCCCGCGCGGTCCTGCCAGTGGAACAGGCCGGCTTCCGTGGCCGACCAGGTGAGCTGGCGGCGCAGCTCACCGAAGACGAACGTCTCGACCAGCCGCCCGGTAGCCGGCTCGGCGAGGTCTTCGAGCGCGGCGGGTGTCTTGCCCACCAGCCACGCCGCCAGGCCGGAATCGGTGATGAATACCTTGGGGCGCTTCTTGACCCTGCCGGTGAGGTTGCGCGACCACGCCGGCAGCGTCGCCACGAGATGGATCGTTTGCAGCCAGGCCCGGTGGTCGTAGACCGCTTGGCGCTCCAGCGCGGAGTCCTCGATCACGTTCTGCATCACAAGCTCACACCCCGACCGCGCAGCCAGCAGGCGCAGCAGCTGGCCCATCTCGGGCACCTTCCGAATCCCCGAGAGCTCGACCACATCACGCTCGATCGTCGTGCGCACGTAATCCCGAAACCAGCCCGCTCGCTGCCCCACCCCCAGCCGGTGCACCTCCGGATAGCCGCCGGCACAGACCCGCTCCAACAGCTCACGCCGATCGATCCCGCCCGGTCGATACGCCGTCAATGCATCCACTCCCGCGAAAACCGCCTCCACGAAGCGGTCGGCAGTCCCCGCCAACTCCCCCTGAGTAAACGGCCACACCTCGACAAACCCCGCCCTACCGGCCAGCGACTCCGAGATCGACGGCACCGTCAAGAAGTTCGAGGAGCCGGTCAGGACAAACTGACCGGGCGCAGGGTCACGATCGACCCGAGCCTTGATCGCACGCACCAACGGCTCGCCTCCTCGCTGCACCTCGTCGATCACCAGCGGCCGATCGCCAAGCGCAACGAAGCCGGCCGGATCGTCCAACGCCGCGGCGAGCATGCCCTGCTCATCCAAGCTGCGCAAGGTGCCGCCGATACGCGGCAGCTGGCCGCTCACCAACGTTGTCTTCCCCGCCTGTCGAGGGCCGCTCACCACAGTGACACGTCGAGCCGCCACCGTGCTCCGGTAACGCCCCTCGATCGCGCGCGTCAAGACCACTAGTCAATCATACACTACGCCAGCCCAGTATCATACAGAACGCCGGCAAACTAGCAGCGGCGGCCTGCGTGTCACTCGGGGCGAATCAAGGTGTCGATGCGCCGGACGATCTCCATGTGCGTCTGCGGACGGACTGTGCCGAGCCGGGCCGCGAGGCGTTCCGGCGAGATCGTGCGAACGTGTTGAGGCAGCGCGAAGCTCACCTCATGCAGGCCGCCCTCGGGCGGCTTGACCCGCAGATGCAGTGGGGAGCCTACGTCTTTGGTCGTGAACGGCACGACGATCGCCAGACCCCAGCGACCCAGGGCATCGCGCGAGATCACCGTCACCGGTCGCTGACGACCCTGCTCATGGCCGACGACCGGCTCGAGGTTGGCCATCCAAACCTCGCGCTGGCGAGGGACTGACGTCACAGGCTCTCGAGCCCGTCGCCGAGCGTGCCATCCAGCTCCGCGACCTCTGCCTGCCATGCAGCCCACCGCTCCGGATCGGCCTGCAGGCGCTCCATCGCCGCCTCGTGGCCCGCGAGCATCGCGTCCTCCTCGGCAAGACGGACAAGCGCCGCCACCTTCGCCGAGATCGTGAGCCCATCGTGCTCAGCCATCTCCACCAGCGCACGATGGGTCTCCTCAGAGACTCGCACCGTCGTCGTCGCCATGCTCGCCTCCTTTCGCAACTCGCCACGCGCCTGTTCTGTAGACGTCAGTGTAGACCATCCACGCGAGCTTCTGCGCCCGCCGAAGGACGAGGAGGAGCTGCTGGCGCGCGAGTGGGATGACCACTCTCGCGATCGCGCCTTCCTGGCAGGTCTCGCCGATTTCGACGTCGAGGGCCCAACGGGGAGAACTTCGAGCGCAGGGTGGAGCCCGTCGCTGAACGTGCGGATCGCCGAGACGGCAACGGCACCCGGGCCACAAATAGCGTGAGCTCCACCCAATCGGCCTGCCGCGGACGGCCGCTGAGCCCGAGGACGATTGTGTCGAGGATCGCCCCGAGCTCCCCGTGGTCGATGCCGACCACGATCGCGCAGCCCGCGTGCGCCCGTCCCGCCTCGGCCCAACGGCGCGCGATCACGGGGAAGTCCTTGACGTCGAACGTGACGAAGATCCGCCCTTCGCCGGCAGCGATCGACAGCAACTCCTCGTCGGCGAGGCCGTCCAGCGCCCGCTCCTCGTCGGCGGCGCGGACATCGTGGCCGCGCTCGCGGAGCGGGGCGGCGACGCGCCGTGCCGAGATGTGCGCGTCGAGGAACAGCTTCACAGAGCGTCTGGCGCCCGTTTACACATCGACACGGCTGACGGTAATGAACGGAAATTCTTTTTCGAGTTGCTCGATCGGCCGCCGGTTTTCGGCTACAGCCGCGTCGATCTCCTCGGGAAACATCTCGTAGTAATCAAGCGCCAATTTGATCTGGCGCTCGTTGGCGGAGCCGCCCTCCGCCATCCGCTCGACCGACCCGATGTCACGATGCGCGTCGACGATCTGCCACACATCGAGCGCAGTGCCGATCACCCACGCACGCCGATCCCAGTCAATACCACGGAAAGCGATTCCCGGGAAACAGCCGCCGGTGACACATCGGTGGTACACTTCTGAGATGGCTACCTCTCACCCACGGATCCAGGTCACCGAGGACCCCGAGCTCACACGCGCACTGCGCTCTGCCGCGCCGCACCTGCCCCCCGGCCTCTCGCGCTCGCGGCAGGTGCGCGATCTCGCGATCGCCGGCGCGCGCCACATCGCCGGCGAGCCGCCAAGCGAAGAGGAGCGCCAGGCCGCGCTGCAGCGGCTGGCGGGGTACTTCGACCACCCCGAGACAGCCCCGTGGGACTGGGAGCTGCTGCGCGACGTAAAGCACCGTGCCTGGCCCACACGATAAAGGCGGCCTCTGGGGAGAGCTGCCGCTGATCGTGGACAACTCCGCCTGGTCACGCGCAGCCCACCCCGAGATTCGCGAGCCTTGGAAGCAGGCGCTGCAGAACGACCGCCTGCGCATCTCGCCGATCCCACGCCTGGAGATGCTGTTCAGCGCCCGCAACGGGGAGGTCTTCGATTACCTCGCGCAACAGCTCTCGGCAATCCGGACCGCACCGCTCACCGCCACGGTGGCCCGCGCCGCCGAGAACGCGATGCGCACGCTCTCCCACCGATCCGCCGGCGCCCAGCGCATCCCAATCGCCGACTACCTCCTCGCCGCCGCCGCGCAGGAGCTCGGGGCGGCGGTAATCCACTACGACCGCGACTACGACACGCTCGCCGAAGTCATGACGTTCGAGTCGATCTGGCTCGCACCACCAGGGTCGATTCCATAAGAACACCGGTCTCGCGATACCAGGCCCAGGCCTTGGGGCGCATCCGCGCGCGTGGCGTCGGAGACCTACGCGGTTGGGCGCGGGGCCTCCGTGCCCCGCGACCGGCGACGCCGGGGGCGACGGCGGCCCGTCGCACCTCGTTGCGCCCAGGCGCCTCGACGGCGCCTGGGACTCAGCGCAGCACTACTTCTTCTTCTTCCGCTTGCCTTTGGCGGGCTTGTGATGCGCCTTCTTCGCGGCCTTCTTCGCCTTCGGGCGGGCGGGCGGGCATCCCGTCACAGCGATCTTCGTGTTCTGCTGGATCACGAGGCCGTTCTGACCGACCAGTTCGGTCGGCATCAACAGCGTGCCCTTGCAGAGGTTCCCATTCGCGGTCAACGCCGGGAATTCCCGCTGCGGCAACGTCAATTCGAAGCTCGAGAACGGCACATCAGGCACCGTCGCGAACGTCGCCGTCGTGATCCCCGCTTTACTGATCTGCGTTTCCCCATGCACCTGCACCGTCACACCATTCTGACCAACCAACACCATGATCAGTTCCGGGTACTTCGCGCCACCATGCGAGACAAAGTACGCAGTGCCCGTCAGGCCACCTGGGAGGACCGGGGTTGAGACCTTGACCGTCCCAACCTGCGACGCGACCGGGCAGTTCTTCGGGTTTTCCGCGAACGTCTTTTCAAGACACGCCTTCTGCAGCGTTTTCAACGGGGTCGGCAACTGTTTCGGCAGCGACACCTTGACGCGCTGCACATTCGCGGTGCTACTCAGGCCGCCTTCGTCGGGGAGCGTCATCTTGACGTCCAGGCTCGCACCCTGCGTCCGCGACGTCTTCGCCGACGTCGAAACACTGAACCCCGGTTTGAACGTCAAGCTGCGACACGACCCGACCTGGAACGGGCTCGAGAGCGCCGCGTTCGTCCCTTCGGTGCTTGTTGCTGTGCCTGAGAAGGATTGTGGGTTGCAGTTGGTGGGATTGAACATGAATTCCTTGCGGTCGATCACCGCGTTGATCGTCCGCATATCCACCGGGACGCCATCGAGGATCGTCGGCAGCGGGTCGGTTGTGATCGTCAGCTGCGAGGTCTGTGGGTCCACTTCGATCTTCCCGCGCACGACCGTCGTCCCCAGGTTGAATGGGCCGGCGATCACCGGGACGGAGATCACCAGACCGTACGGGGCGCCCTCGTAGGGGCCCGAGATGTAGATCGGGGCTTCAGGCTTACCGGCCTCCGGCACATACAACGGGTCAGGGCCAGCACCCGAGCCTACAACCGTGTGCCCAACCTGTGAGCCAGCTGGGCATTCGCCCTTCGCGGCTTGGGGTTCTTCGCAAAGCTGGACGTGGCTGATCATCCCCAGCAGGCCCTTCGGGGTCTTGAACTGCAGTTTGGAGATCCGCTGCTGATCATCAGCACGCGACAACAACAACGAGAACGCCGTATAACCACCCGCCTGGTCAGTCGTCGCACCCGCGATCATCGTTGGCGTGAACGGCAGCGGCGACTGGCACGGAGCACCGTTGGTCCCGGTCGCGATCTGGAAGCTGCTCGTCGAGAACACGTCTTCGACCACTGGAGAGCTCCAAGGCGTGAAGTCCGAGCTGCTCGAGAACAGCCCACACGTGGGTGGAGTCACCAGCGCAGCTTGGGAGCCGCCGCTGAAGGAGAGTTTGAAGTCCGTGAACGGAACCTCCGGGGTTTCCTTGAAGACCGTCGTCAACCGCCCCGTGCTCGTGTCCAGGTACACATCGCCGACAAGCTTCAGTTCGACACCCTGCCCCGCCATCGCGATCATGATTTTCAGATCCGGCGGCTGAGATTCAAGCGTGTAAACCTTGCCTTCCAACGGTTCGGAAAGCAACGGGGTCAACACCGTCGCCGTTCCGACCTGCGAAGCCGCCGGGCACCGCGGCGGACCTTCCTGACCCACACCATCTTCATAAAGCGGACACGCCGCCAACCCAGACGCCCGACCCGGGTTCAGCACCAGTCCTTCCGGGAGCACGACCGTCGCGTCCCGCTGATTGGACGTCGCGAGCCCGCCCAAGGTCTCCAAGCCTTCCTGGGGAACTTTGATTTCAGTCGTCAACCCTGCCGGGGTATCCGCCGCGCTCGTATCCGGCGCGATACTCAACGACGGGTCATACCCAAGATCGCTGCAGCCTGTGAACCCAACCGGCGCACCCGTGCTGTCATGCGTCAGCACCGACGCACGCGAATGCAGGTTCGCATACTGCCACGTATTGAGCGCTTCGATCGAGAATTCCTGCGGACCTTCACAGGAGGTCGGTAGCGTCAACAACGGCACCGAACCACCGGTTGACGGGGCTTCGCGCTGTTCATTGTGGCTCGCTTCGCTTGGCACGCCCCAGATCGTGGTCGTGTTGAACAACACCGCTTTCTGCGGAATCAGCGCATGCACGCTGATCCCGTAGTCCGAGGCCAGCGGCGTCGGCCCACCAGACCGTACCCCCGCGTTCAAGAACACATCCGTGCCCTGATCATTGAACGCGAACTGCGCCGCGATACCCGGCGGTGGCACCAAGTTGTACACCTTAAACGCAATATGAAGACCCTCCACGATCGATTCGTCCACGCCGATCTGCGTTGACGCCGGACACGTCGGTTCCTGAAAATGCGATCCTGCTTGCGGCCCGGCTTCGCCGTCGAACTGCCGGCGGGAGCAGCGCGACGTCGCAGTCGGATCCCCGACGATCCCCGGCGGCAGATTCACAACCACCTGCTGCGTTTCACCACCCGTAGGCAATTCTTCGAAGACGCCATGACCACTGCCGTTCACCGCGAACGCGACCGTCATCTCATACGGATGCGACCCGGCCTGCGTATCCGCCGACCCGTCCGCGTTCGTCAACCACGCATCGAAACCAGAGAACCCAAACGGCGCTTCTTCCCCACTGAACCTCACCCGCGTCGATTCCACCGCCGAACTCGACGCACCACCCCCAGTGACCGCAACATGGTTGGTCGCCTCGCCACTCACGCCCGCATCGACACTCACTTCGATGACTACGCCCACGGACTCACCAGCGGGCACCGCTTCCGCGGTACATACCACAACCTGCGTACCCGAGCATTCACCATCCCCGCTCCCGAAGTTAGGTCCTGTGGCTAGCCCGGTCCAAAGAGTCATGGTGGCGCCGGTCGCGCTCACACCGGCCGGCAACTCATCCACGATCCTCGGATCTTCACCCGTACTCGACCCAGTGTTATAAACACGCACTTCGACCTGCCCCACGCCCCCCGGCGGCAGATACGCTGGCGAAACCCGCGTAAACGCCTCCCACCCAGGCGACGCCCACGCAGCCACCGGCAACACCAACACCCCCACCACACACACACCCAGCAACAACGCTAGCTTCTGTATACGCATGGCTACCGCCCCCCCGCTCGCAACGACGACTTACCCGCGCCCGACCCCGGCCCGTAGCGCCGCCGCGCACGTGCCACACACACCGACCGCGCTCGCCCACGCCGCCGCCCACACGCCCGCAACGCACCCGCCAACTCCCTAGCACGCACACCCTTCAACCTCGACCTGCCTTTCGACCTCGATTTGCTCTTCGGTGGCGCCGTCGTGCTTGGCGCCGGGAAGTTCCCGACTCCGGCGAACGTTACGCTCGCTGGTGTCGCGAAGATCGGCGCCGCCGGCGGCACACCCTGACAACCCGAACCCGTACACACCGGAGACGCAACCGGCCGCAAACCACCGACCCGCGCGTCATACACAGCGAACCCTTCATACCCAGCGGTACCCGTGAGATCCGCGCGGGAGATCACAAACGCATCATCACCGCTCCCACTCGCACCCAAGAACCACGACGAAGACGAACTGGTACCGCCCGAGAGCAGATACACGCACCCCTCGCTTTCGCGGCAGCTGCCCGCACCGTCACGCTCCCACTCATACACATCGAGCTTCCCATTCGTATCCTGCGACACAAGCGGCTCCCAACTATCGAAGAACACCCTGCTCCCATCATTGGAGACCACCTGCGGCTGCTCAGTATTCATCCAACTCACCGGCAAAAACGCAGCCGCACCGCCCCCGGTCAACGGAGGCGCTTCCCCGCTGCGACTACACGAGACACAGAATAGGCTCCCGCCGCCTTCGGCCTCATACACATACACCTCCTCCTGCCCCTCATTCGGATAACCATGCGGATAACCCACTGCTGGCAGACTCTGATTCGACATGAACACTGCAGCCCCCCCTTCCGGCGTCACCTCCGACGTCCGCTGCCCGATCTGCCCCGCCCAATCACCGACATGGACTCCGTAGGTGCCGGAGTAAGGCGCTATCGGCCCCCCACTCCCGCCATCTCCGGACGAAAGGTCGGCCGCGATCAGCGTCGAAGCGCCGGCGTGCCATAGGTAGAGGTTGTTGCTGCTATCGACATAGTAGAGAGATTCCCCATCTTCGCTCGCGCCGACCACACCCACCACTTCGACACCAGGCGTCAGATCGACCGTCTGGCCACTTTCGACCTCGTACTCATACAGTTCGCCATTGGTGTAGAACACCTTCGACCCATCCGCGCTCGCTGTCCAGAAGTGCCCCCCGGCCGCGATCTCCACCGTCTTCGCGTCACTCGATGTCGGATTCTCCCGCACATACAGATCCATTGTCGTCAAATCAGTCCAGAAGACCCGCGACCCATCCGCCGAAATCACATGACTGAGATCGATTTCACCGGCGAATGGCTTACCCTGGCCGGCCAAGGAGCCGAAGGTCGCCTGAGGCTCAGAGGAGGAGCCGTCCGGAAGCACATTGATCAAGCTCAAACGCCCACCAGCCGACACATAGAGATTACCTTCAGGGTAATGACCAGATTCAGTCTTTTCCCATGGTTCTGCAATTTCAGTTGCATTTCCCGTTAGTGCATCATTCGCCTCAAAAAACTGCTCGCTCGAATTAGCCGATGCGCCAGCATAAGCCACTAGAAATTGCGCCGCTTGGAATTTAATCGTTTGGGCAGGTCGGTGGATCGTCACATCGTTCGTGAAGAAGGGTTCATAGGCCTCTTCGGCAAAAGCGTGTTGGAAGAGATCCAGGTAGCCGTCAGCAGGTGCTTCGGGCGACAGCGGCGGCAGTCCGTCTTCGAGCCCCGTCTGGCTGGAGGCAGTGAGGATTGCGTTGGTAAGCTCACTCGAAAACGCATGGTATTCCGCGCTGATTTTTCCGTGGGGCTGAATATTCATCTGCTGCCATCCACCGCCGGGGACCCGCGTCGCCAGATACTCGTTACCGGAATTCTGCCCACCCTTGCCGCTACCGCCAGTTGACGGGTCGCCCGCATAGACCGCGGCTTCACCATCGGCAGCCACCTGAAACGGTAATTTCGTGAAAATGCCTTCCGACAAGGCCAATTCATTGCCGTATACGCTGGGCGTGTATACCTGCGCGGTTCCGTTCTGCGCGCTCCCAAACGAGCTCACCATTTCATACACCCGGCCATCCGGCAGCCCGAGCGGGGCGACCGGCAGCGTACGGAACGTCGTGTCACTGCCGTGTTCGGTGCCCGGTGCGCTGACCGCGACAACCCGGAAGTGATATTCGCTGTTCTCAGCCAGGCCTTCCACGCGCGCCGAGGCCGGCATTGCGCTGTACCCTTCTCCGATGGGCACTTCGGGTGTGCGTGACCCGTATGCCGCGCTCGGCCCGTATTCCCAGTAGTAGCTGGTGGGTGTCCCGTTGGGGTTGATCTGCGCGTTCAGCGTCACGTTGGTTGACCCGGCATCCGTGAAGGACTCCCCTTCGATCGTCGGCGGGACCGCGGTCGTCGTGAAGCTCACCGCGGGGCCCTGGGTCTGTCCGAACGCGTTGGTCGCGACCAGGCATACCGTGTATCCCGTCGCGGGCTGAAGCCCAGACAGGGTGGCGGTAGCTTCGACGCTGCCGCTGGCCCCCGTGGGTTCGGTGCTCGCGCCACCTGTACAGCTACTCCCCTGGCTGTACGCGAAGTAGTAGCCGCTCTCCCCGCCCGCAAGCTCGCCATGCAGCGTCGCTTCGGAGCCGCTCACGCCCGTCGCAGCGCCCGTGACGGGTTCGCCGGGTGTTTCGCCTTCGGGGAAGATCGCGGCGCTCGCCCCGTCGGCGGCGTACACCGTGCCATTCGCGCTGTCCACACCGACGCCCGTGGAGCCTTCCAGGGAGCCCGACCCGAAGCTGCCAAGCGATTCCCCGCTCGCGTTGAGCGCCACGATCGAATACGCCTCATCCAGATAGACATCGCCACTGACGGAGTTCACGCTGACGGCGCTCACCCCCGCGCCAACCGGCATCACCGAGGCGTAGCCGCCTTCGGCGAGCAACTCCATCGCTTCCCCCCCGGCCGCGGTGACGTACACGTCGCCTTCTTTGTTCACCGCGATCCCGGTGAGAGCGCTCGATACGCCCGCCGCGAACTGCGAGACATAGACCCCCGCCGGCGAGAAGACATCCACCACGCCGTTATGGGCATCGGCGACGAACACCTGGCCACTCGCGGGATCCACCGTTACAGCGACCGGTTCAAAGCCGCGCACCCCCACATTCGGGGTTTCGCTGCCGTCGATCCGCGAGAGGAATTTCCCCGTCGCACCATTGAACCGGTCCACCACACCCGCGCCCGGGTCAGCGACATACACATCACCCGCCGACGCGCTACCGGAATCATCGACCGCCACACCCATCGGAGAGTCAAGCGAGACACCCGTGAGCGTGGCGCCGAGTTCGTCGTGTTCGGCTTCCCCGGCGGTGAAACGCTCGACCGCAGGCGTACCCTGGTCCACGACATACACGTCGCCCTTCGACGCACCAGCGGAATTGTCAACCGCCACGCCACGCGCGCTCACGAACACGCCAAAGGACGAGGAGAACGCGTGACCCTTCACCGCCAGCGCCAGCGGGCTCCCCACCAACAACCCCATCATCGAGCACAACGAGACCACACCAACCAATGTGAACCTGCGAACGATCATCGAACCATCTCCTCCTCCAGAACAGAGGGGAGAACCCCTCGATCGATCAACAACACAACGCCCACAGGCGCACAAACACAAACCTCGAAACATGCAGAGAGGCGACCAGGCATCACGCGGCCTCGCTCTCAAACCGGCTATGAACACGGATGCTCCGTGCGACCTGCTCACCCTGAACGGTCAACCGCCACGCATTCGGCTCACCCATCTGGTGCCCCAAGCCGCTGTTCACGAGCAGCCCCAGGCGCTCCAAGCGCCGCAGCAGCTTCGAGACCTGCCCCGCGTCCTGGATATCCGCGTATTCCCCAACCTGGCGATTGCTCGCAGCCGGATTCTCAGCCACGCCCTCAAGGACCCGTGAGGTGCGATACGTCAGGCGCATCGGGACGCTCTCGAGCGGGTCGGCCGCGGCCCGCGCAGAGCTCGCGTCACGCACGACACGCCCCCTCGCGGAACGCGCGGGCGCCGCCGGCGCCGGGCGGGATTGCTCACGTCTCGCTGCCGCGGGCCCGAGGTAGGGCAGCACGATCATTGCCATCAACTCGCCCAGCAGATCGGTGAGCGGCTCGCGCTGGCCTTTCAACAGCCGCGCGTACACAATCCCAAACGCTGCACCCACCAGGCCCTCCGCGGTCAATGGCGTGCACTCCCCGCCACGTGCGCCCTCCAAGCGGCCCTCGTCAACCACTGCCGCCAGCCGATCGAGGGTCTCCTCACGGCGCCCCAGCACGCCGGGGCCGCCACTCAATGCCTGCACCACACCCACCCGCGCGAGCACCGGCTCGCGATCGAAGAACGCGAGAATCACCCACAGGCCTCCACGCACCCGCTCACGCCACCCCAAACCCTCCAAACCCGCCCCGGCCAGCCTGCCCGTGATCACAGCCAGGATGTCCTCGAAGACCGCCGCCAGACACTCCTCGCGGTTGGCGAACGTCTCATAGAACGTGCGCCGCGAGATCCTCGACCGCGAAACGATATCCGCGACCGTCGTGTTCGCCCACCCCAACTCGTCCACCGCACGGACCGCCGCGGCCAGCAGCCGCGAACGCTGAATCTCAGCCACCTGCACACTCTGCGCACCCCCACCCCGCCCACCAGCGCTAGCACGAGCACGCCGACGAACCGCGGCAGCGGCCGGCCCACGCGACACACCAGTGGTGGACGCCCGCGCGGCCATCACACCACGCTCCCAACCGCGGAGCTCCCGGCCGTGCCGGGCCCCAGCCCACACCGCAGGCCAACCAGGCGCCTCGAGACCAGACGGCTACCGCGCCCAGCGCTCCCCTTTCCCCCTACGGGGGAAACCGGGCAGCCCGCTAGGACCGAACGGCGGAGTCCTCTACAAGGCGAAGAGAGAGAGAGAGAGAGAGAGATGCGACAGCGCCAAGCTGGCGCATCTAGCATCACCCATCAGGTGATGCGCGGCGACTCCTGTCACGTTTCTCCCTCTCGAAACCACGCTTGCTCAGCTCCCTCTCAACGGTTGCGACCCAGTCCCTCTACCCAACATACACTCCGCAAGCGCTAGATGTCAACCGCGAAATGCCGCCTACCCAACCCGATCCTATGTCCGCACCGCCAACGCCTGAGCTGACGATGCCAAAGGCAACGATACACCATCCCTCCTCGGCTTGTCAATACCCAAACAGCCACCGCCCGAACACGGCCCCGGCCCCGAAGGTTACTCGGGGCGAATCAGTCTTGAATGCGCGATCACGGGGAAGTCCTTGACGTCGAACGTGACGAAGATCCGCCCTTCGCCGGCAGCGATCGACAGCAACTCCTCGTCGGCGAGGCCGTCCAGCGCCCGCTCCTCGTCGGCGGCGCGGACATCGTGGCCGCGCTCGCGGAGCGGGGCGGCGACGCGCCGTGCCGAGATGTGCGCGTCGAGGAACAGCTTCACAGAGCGTCTGGCGCCCGTTTACACATCGACACGGCTGACGGTAATGAACGGAAATTCTTTTTCGAGTTGCTCGATCGGCCGCCGGTTTTCGGCTACAGCCGCGTCGATCTCCTCGGGAAACATCTCGTGGTAATCGAGCGCCAATTTGATCTGGCGCTCGTTGGCGGAGCCGCCCTCCGCCATCCGCTCGATCGACCCGATGTCACGATGCGCGTCGACGATCTGCCACACATCGAGCGCAGTGCCGATCACCCACGCACGCCGCTCCCAGTCAACACCACGGAAGGCGATCCCCGGGAACAGCCGCATCCGCAAAGCCTCCTCGGCAAGTGCCTCCACGACCGCGCCCTTGCTGCGGCCGGTCCGCCGAGCCTCCTGGTTGACAAGCCCCTCCATCCGCTTGGACAGGCGCATGCTGAAGGGAGCCGACTTCGTGGGCACCGCTCGACGGTAACACAGAAGTTACGACGTGCTACCCAGGCGCCTCGACGGCGCCCGGGACTCAGCGCGGCGCTACTTCTTCTTCCGCTTGCCCTTGGCGGCCCGGTGATGCGCCTTCTTCTTATGCGACGTATGCGACGCCTTCTTCGTCTTCGGGCGGGCGGGCGGGCATCCCGTCACAGCGATCTTCGTGTTCTGCTGGATCACGAGGCCGTTCTGGCCGACCAGTTCGGTGGGCATCAAAAGCGTGCCCTTGCAGAGGTTCCCGTTCGCCGTCAACGCCGGGAATTCACGCTGCGGCAACGTCAGTTCGAAGCTCGAGAACGGCACATCCGGCACCGTTGCGAACGTCGCGGTCGTGATCCCCGCTTTACTGATCTGCGTTTCCCCATGCACCTGCACCGTCACACCGTTCTGGCCGACGAGGACCATGATCAGTTCCGGGTACTTCGCGCCACCATGGGAGACGAAGTACGCGGTGCCGGTCAGGCCGCCGGGGAGGACCGGAGTTGAGACCTTGACCGTCCCGACCTGCGATGCCACGGGGCAGTTCTTCGGGTTTTCCGCGAACGTCTTTTCCAAACACGCCTTCTGCAGCGTTTTCAACGGGGTCGGCAACTGTTTCGGTAGCGACACCTTGACCCGCTGCACGTTCGAGGTGCTGCTCAGGCCGCCTTCGTCGGGCAGCGTCATCGTGACCCGGAGGCTCGCGCCCTGCGTCCGCGACGTCTTCGCCGACGTGGAGACCTTGAACCCCGGTTTGAACGTAAGGCTACGACACGAGCCAACCTGGAACGGGCTCGACAACGCGGCGTTTGTTCCTTCGGTGCTGGTTGCGGTTCCGCTGAAGGCTTGTGGGTTGCAGTTGGTGGGGTTGAACATGAATTCCTTGCGGTCGATCACCGCGTTGATCGTCCGCATATCCACCGGCACCCCATCCAGAACCACAGGCAACGGATCCGTCGTGATAGTCAACTGCGAGGTCTGCGGGTCAACTTCGATCTTGCCGCGCACAACCGTCGTCCCCAGATTGAACGGGCCAGCGATCACCGGGACCGCGATCACCAACCCATACGGAGCACCCTCGTAGGGGCCTGAGATGTAGATCGGGGCTTCCGGCTTGCCTTCCTCCGGCACATACAACGGATCAGGGCCCGCACCAGCACCCACGATCGTATGCCCAATCTGGGAGCCGGTGGGGCATTCGCCCTTCGCTGCTTGGGGTTCTTCGCAGAGCTGCACATGGCTGATCATCCCCAGCAGGCCCTTTGGCGTCTTGAACTGCAGTTTGGAGATCCGCTGTTGATCATCAGCCCGCGAAAGCAACAGCGAGAACGCCGTATACCCACCCGCCTGGTCAGTCGTCGCACCCGCGATCATCGTCGGGTTGAACGGCAGCGGCGACTCGCACGGCGCACCGTTGGTGCCAGTTGCGATCTGGAAGGTGCTCGGCGAGAACACATCTTCCACCGCCGGCGAGCTCCACGGCGTGAAGTCCGAGGTGCTAGTGAAGAGCCCACACTCCGGTGGGGTTATGAGCGCCGCCTGCGACCCACCGCTGAACGCAAGTTTGAAGCTCGTGAATGGCACCTCCGGGGTTTCCTTGAAGACCGTCGTCAACTGCCCCGTACTCGTGTTCAGATGCACGTCGCCGACCAGCTTGACTTCGATGCCCTGCCCCGCCAGCGCGATCAACAATTTCACGTCAGGCGGCTGAGATTCCACGACGTACACCTTGCCTTCAAGCGGTTCGGCTAACAGCGGGGTCAACACCGTTGCAGTTCCGACCTGTGATGCCGACGGGCACCGCGGCGGACCTTCCTGACCCACACCATCTTCATCCACCGGACACGCCACCAACCCAGACGCCCTCCCCGGGTTCAGCACCAGCCCTTCCGGGAGCACGACTGTGGCGTCCCTCTGGTTTGACGTCGCGATTCCGTGCAAGGTCTCCAAACCTTCTTGGGGGACTTTGATTTCGGTCGTCAACCCCGCCGGCGTATCAGCAGCGCTCGTATCCGGCGCCACACTCAACGACGGATCGAACCCAAGATCACTGCAGCCCGTAAACCCAACCGGCGCACCAGTGCTGTCGTGCGTCAGCACCGACGCGTGCGAATGTAGATTCGCGTACTGCCACGTATTGAGTGCTTCGATCGAGAATTCCTGCGGGCCTTCACACGACGTCGGCAGCGTCAACAACGGCACCGACCCACCAGTGGACGGCGCTTCGCGCTGTACATTGTGGCTTTCTTCGCTCGGCACGCCCCAGATCGTGGTCGTGTTGAACAACACTGCTTTCTGCGGCACGAGCGTATGCACGCTGATGCCATAGTCCGAGTCAAGCGGCGTCGGCCCACCGGAGCGCACACCAGCATTCAAGAACACATCCGTGCCCTGATCGTCAAACCCGAACTGCGCTGCAATCCCCGGCGGCGGCACCAGGTTGTACACCTTGAACGAAACGTTGATCCCCTGCACGATCGATTCATCTACACCGACCTGCGTCAACGCCGGACATGTCGGTTCCTCTTCATGCGGTTCCCCGAAGCCGGTTTCGCCGTCGAACTGACGACGGGAGCAGCGCGGCGTCGCAGTCGGATCCCCGACGATTCCCGGCGGCAGATTGACGACCAGCTGCTGCGTTTCCCCACCTGTAGGATATTCCCATTCAGTGCTGCTCTCGCCTCTGCTGTTCACCGCGAACGCGACCGTCATCTCGTAAGGGTGTGAGCCGGCCTGCGTATCCGTCGTCCCGTCAGCATTCGTCAGCCACGCGTCGAAACCAGAGAGCCCGAACGGCGCTTCCTGCCCACTGAACTTCACCGGGGTTGACTCCACCGCTGGACTCGACGCACCACCCCCAGTGACCTGAACACGGTTGGTCGCTTCGCCGCTCATACCCGCGTTGACGCTCATCTGGATGAGCACGATCGCAGACGTGCCCGCGGGCACCGTTTCCGCGGTACACGTCACGACCTGCACACCCGTACATCCACCATCCGGATTTCCAAAGCCAAGACCTTCGGCAAGCCCGGCCCGGAGAGTCACCCCGGCGCTAGTCGCGCTCACACCTTTCGGCAGCTGATCCACGATCCTAGCATCTTCCCCTGTGCTCGAGCCAGTGTTATAGACATGCAGTTCGATCTGACCCGCGCCACCCGGCGGTAGATACGCTGGCGAGACTCGCGTAAACACCTCCCAGCCTGGCGATGCCCACGCAGCCACCGGGCACGTCAACACCCCGACCACACAGGCCCCCAGCAGCAAGGCCAGCTTCTTATGCATACGCATGACTATCGCCCCCCCACTCGCAACGACGACTTACCAGCACCCGACCCCGACCCGTAGCGCCGCCGCACACGCGCCACACACACCGACCGCGCTCGCCCACGCCGTTGCTCACAAACCCGCAACGCACCCGCCAACTCCCTGGCCCGCACGCTCTTCGACATCGATTTGCCTTTCGACCTTGGTTTGCTTTTCAGCGGAGCCGCCGTGCTTGGTGCTGGGAAGTTCCCGACCCCAGCGAACGTCACGCTCGCCGGCGTCGCAAAGATCGGTGCTGCCGGCGGCACACCCTGACAACCCGAACCCGCACACACAGGAGACGCAACCGGGTGCACACCACCGACCCGCGCGTCATACACAGCGAACCCTTCATACCCACTGCCCGCCGTGAGATCCGCGCGAGAGATCACAAACGCATCATCACCACTCGCGCTTGCCCCCAAGAACCACGACGAAGACGAGCTGATACCACCCGAGAGCAGATACACGCACCCCTCGTTTTCACGGCAGCTACCGGCACCGTCACGCTCCCACTCATACACATCGAGCTTCCCATTCGTATCCTGCGACACAAGCGGCTCCGCGCTATCGAAGAACACCTTGCTCCCATCGTCGGAGAGCACCTGCGGCTGCTCAGTCGTCAGCCAGCTAACCGGCAGAAACGCGGCCGCACCATACGCGTTCGACGGTGGCACTTCTCCACTGCGAGCGCACGAGACACAGAACAGTCCTCCGCCTCCTTCAGCCTCATAGACGTACACCTCCTCCAGCCCCCCACTCGGATAACCGTGCGGGTAGCCCACCGCCGGCAGGCTCTGACTCGACATGAACACCACAGCCCCCCCATTCGGCGTCACCTCCGACGTCCGCAGCCCAATTTGCCCCGCCCAATCCCCAATCCCATTCTCCACACCAATCGAGCTGGGGGCGTAAGGCGATATCGGATCGCCGGTATTCCCGCCGTCTCCGTTCGAAAGGTCGGTCGCGACTAGTGTCGAGGTGCCCGCGTGCCACAGGTAGAGGTTGTCACCACTATCGACGTAATAGAGAGATTCCCCATCTTCACTCGCGCCGACCACGCCCACCACTTCGACACCAGGAGTCAAATCGGTCGTCTGGCCACTTTCGACTTCATACTCATACAGGCCGCCATCGGTGTAGAACACCCTCGACCCATCCACGCTCGCCGCCCAGAAACGCCCCCCGGCCGCGATCTCGACCGTCTTCGCGTCGCTTGAAGTCGGGTTTTCCCGCATGTACAGGCCATTTGTCGTCATATCCGTCCAGAAGATCCGGGACCCATCCGCCGAAATCGCATGACTGACATCCATTTCCTCTGAGTAAGGTGCACTTTGGCCGGCCGGAGAGCCAAACGTCACATTTGGATCGGAGGAGCCATCCGGAAGCACATTCACCAAACTCAAACGCCCATCAACCGACACGTAGAGATTGCCTTCATGGTGAAGTTCCGGTTCTGCAATTTCACTGGCGTTTTCGGTCAACGCATCATTCACCTGAAACAACAGCTCGCTGGAATCGGCTGATGCGCCAACGTAAACTACTTCCAGTTGCTTGTTTCCTTCGACAGGACGGTGGATCGTTACCTCATCGGTGAAGAAGGGTTCATAGGATTCGCCGGCAAAAGCGTGCTGGAAGATATCTGGATAGCCCTCGCCGGGCGCTTCCGGCGACAGCGGCGGCAGCCCGTCTTCAATGCCTGTCTCGCTCGAGGCGGTGAGGACCGCGCTGGTAAGATCGCTCGAAAACGCGACATAGCGTGCGCTGATTTTCCCATGGGGCTGGATGTTCCTCTGCTGCCATCCACCCCCGGCGAGTCGCGTCGCCATATACTCGTTACCAGAGCTCTGCCCGCCCTTGCCACTGCCGCCGCTTGACGGATCGCCCGCATACACCGCGGCTTCACCATCCGCAGCCGCCTCAAACGGGAGTTTCGTGAAGGTGCCTTCCGCCAACGCCAATCGCCCCCTGTACACAACGGGGGTGTACACTTGCGCGGTCCCGTTCTGCGCGCTCCCGAACGAGCTCACCATTTCATACACCCGGCCACCCGGCAACCCCAGCGGACTGATCGGCAGCGTGCGAAACGTCGTGTCGCTGCCGCGTTCGGTGCCCGCTTCACCGACCGCGATGACCCTGAAGTGATATTCGCTGTTCGCAGCCAGGCCTTCCAAGTGCGCCAAGGCCGGCAAGGTGCTTTCCCCTTCGCCTAGCGACACTTCTGACGTGCGCGACCCATACGCTGCGGTCGGCCCGTATTCCCAGTAGTAACTCGTAGGCACGCCATCGGGGTCGATCTGCGCGCTCAGCGTTGCATTCGAGGAGCCAACGCCCGAGAAAGACTCCTCTTCGATCGACGGCATACCAGCCGCATAGGCCACGGCACTCCCTAACAGCAACCCCACCAACACGCCCAGAGAAACCACACCAGCCAATGTGAACCTGCGAGCGATCATAGAACCATCTCCTCCTCCAGAACAGAGGGGAGAACCCCTCGATCGATCAACAACGACACGCCCACAGGCGCACAACGACAAGCCGCCAAATAGACAATGACCTGAGCAGCCATCACGCGGCCTCACTCTCAGAGCGACTGTGCGCACGGATACTCCGTGCAACCAACTCACCCCGGGCGGTCAGCCGCCAAGCGTTGGGCTCACCCATCTGGTGCCCCAAACCACTATTCACGAGCAACCCCAGACGCTCCAAACGCCGCAACAGCTTCGAGACCTGACCCGCATCATGGATCCCCGCAAACTCCCCAACCTGACGGTTGCTCGCCGCTGGGTTCTCAGCCACACCCTCCAACACCCGCGAGGTGCGATACGTCAACCGCATCGGCACGCTCTCCAACGGATCGCCGACCAATGGATCGCTCAACCCCGCGCGCACAGACCCAGCCGGCCTGCCAGCAGCAGACGCAATAGCCACAGGCGCCGGACGGAACTGCTCACGCCGGGCTGCCGCCGGCCCCAGATACGGCAGCACGATCATCCCCATCAATTCACCCAACAGACCCGTAAGCGGCGCACGCTGGCCTTTCAGCAGCCGTGCGTACACGATCCCGAACGCAGCACCCACCAGCCCCTCCGCCGTCAACGGCGTGCACTCACCTCCACGCGACCCCTCACGGCGGCCCCCGTCGACCACCGCCGCGAGCCGCCCGAGGACCTCCTCGCGACGCTCCAAAACACTAGGGCCGCCGCTCAACGCCTGCACCACGCAAGCTCGCGCCAACACCGGCTCCCGGTCGAAGAACCCCAGGATCACCCACAGGCCGCGGCGCACACGCTCACGCCACGCCAAACCCTCTAAACCCGCCGCGGCGAGCTCGCCGGCAATCACACCGAGGAGATCCTCGAAGACCGCAGCGAGGCACTCCTCGCGGTTGGCGAACGTCTCATAGAACGTGCGCCGCGAGATCCGCGAACGCGCGACGATATCCGCCACCGTCGTATTCGCCCACCCCAACTCATCCACCGCCCGCACCGCCGCCGCCAACAACCGCGAACGCTGAATCTCAGCCAGCTGCATCCCCTGGCCCTGCGCATTCCGCCCACCCACACCAGAGTGCTTGCGGACCGTGCCCGCCGCCAGCCGACGCGACACACCAGACCCCGTCCGCGCAGCCATCACGCCACGCCCCGATCCGTGTGAAGCCCAACCCCGCGTCGCGGGGCAAACCGGTGCTTCGAGACTAGGCGGCTGCCAGGCCCAGACTCAAATGCCCAAAGGCAAGAGAGAGAGAGAGAGAGAGAGATGCGACAGCGCCAAGCTGGCGCATCTAGCATCACCCATCGAGCGATGCGCTGCGACCCCTGTCACGTTTCTTCCCCTCGAAACCACGCTTGATTCAGCTCCCTCTCAAGTTGCGACCCAAGTCCCTCTAACCGACATACATTCCGCGAGCGCTTGATGTCAACCGCGAAACGCGCCTACCCAACCCGATCTTATGTCCGCACCACCACCCACCGGATGATGATGCCAAGGGCAATCGTACACATGCACTGCTCTCTTGTCAATACCCAGACGATCGAGCTGGCGCCCCGCGCCCAGGCTGAGGCTCTCGCCGTACAGAGCAGAGCATGGGTATCGAGGCCCCGACAGGACCTCTGTTAGGATCGCCAATCATTACAAGGTTGCTGTAATGACAGCAGCCTGCGCATAACATCGACACGGTGATCGCGGACATCCCGCCTACCGAGATTATAGGTCATCATATGACCTATAATAGGTCGAAATGCGAGATATCCGCGAGCTGTTCCCCACGGACGACCCCGTACGGCCGGACCTGCTGATCGGCCGGGCGGGCGACGTACGCGATCTCGCCACGCGGCTGGGCGCAGGCACGCACGTGGTGATGGCAGGCCCGCGACGCACCGGCAAGTCGAACGGTGGCGCTGGCCGCGCTCGCGCAGGCGCACGTATCCGGCCTCTACACCGCACAGGTCGATCTTTGGGATCACGAGGATCTCACCTCGCTCACGAGGGCGCTGGCTCAGTCGATCATCGCCAACCGCGGCCCGGTCGCCAAGGCGCTCGCTCGCGCACGCGAGGGTGGGCGCGAGCTGCGGGAGCTGCTGCCGGCCGGGATGACCGCGAAGCTGCGAACAAGCCTCGGCGAGAACGTGGAGCTGGCGTGGGCGACCCCCACCGCCGGCCGGACGCCGAGCGCCGGCCTCGCCGCGACGATCGCCCTCGCGCAGCGGATCGCCGAGAGCGACGGCAAGCGGATCGCTGTGCTCCTCGACGAGTTCCAGGACATCGCCACCACGCCCCACCGCTTCGGCGACCCGGATGTGGTGAGCAAGCAGCTGCGCTCGCAGTTGCAGCGCTCACCCTTGGTGAGCGTGCTGTTCGCAGGCAGCGTCGAGCACATGATGCGCGACCTGTTCGGCCCGTCACGCAGGGCGCTCAGCCAGTTCGGCAGTTTTCGCGCGCTCAGCCCGATCCTGCCAAGCGAGTGGGAGCTGGGAATCGCCGCCCGCTACCGCGAGCTCGACCTCAACGCCAAGCAAGGGACAATCAGCGAGATCGTGACGCTCAGCGAGGGACACCCACGCACGACGATGCTGATCGCCCGCGAGACGCTGACCGTGACCCTCGCCCGCCGCTCGGGCGATACGATCGAGCTAGCCGACGTCCGCGGCGGCTACGAGCTCGCGATGCAAGCCGACCGTCTGCGTCACGAGGAGATCGTCGAACGACTACGCGCCACAGCCCACGCATACCCAATCGCCCTACGCGTCGCACGCGGCACCCGCCCCTACAGCGGCACCCCCTCCGCAAGCGCCAGAAGAGCGTTGAGCATGATGGAGAAAGCCGGGATCGCGGAGCATCCTGCTCGCGGCGACTGGATCATCCCCGAGCCTCTCCTACGCAGCTACCTCGCCGCCCGCCCCTGAGCCCGAGCGTGAACCCGAGGCCTCCCTACCCGCCCCCGGGCGCCTCGCCGGCGCCCGGGGCTCAGCTCGGCGTTACTTCTTCTTCCGCTTGCCCTTGGCGGCTTTGCGATGCGCCTTCCTCTTCGCGGGCTTCTTGTGGGTCGCCTTCTTCGCCTTCGGGCACCCGGTGACGGCGATCTTCGTGCTCTGATCGATCACGAGGCCGTTCTGGCCGACCAGTTCGGTGGGCATCAACAGCGTGCCCTTGCAAAGGTTCCCGTTCGCGGTCAACGCCGGGAATTCCCTTTGCGGCAGCGTGAGTTCGAAGTTCGAGAACGGCACATCGGGCACCGTCGCGAACGTCGCGGTCGTGATCCCCGCTTTGCTGATCTGCGTTTCCCCATGCACCTGCACCGTCACACCGTTCTGGCCAACCAGCACCATGATCAGTTCCGGGTACTTCGCGCCACCATGGGAGACGAAGTATGCGGTGCCCGTCAGGCCACCGGGGAGGACGGGGGTTGAGACCTTGACCGTCCCGACCTGCGATGCCACCGGGCAGTTCTTGGGGTTTTCCGCGAACGTCTTTTCCAGGCAGGCCTTCTGCAGCGTTTTCAACGGGGTCGGCAACTGTTTGGGCAGCGACACCTTGACTCGTTGCACATTCGCGGTGCTACTCAACCCACCTTCGTCGGGCAGCGTCATCGTGACGTGCAGGCTCGCGCCTTCCGTCCGCGACGTCTTTGCTGAGGTCGCAACCTTGAACCCCGGTTTGAACGTCAAGCTACGGCAGGAGCCGACCTGGAACGGGCTCGACAATGCTGCGTTCGTGCCTTCGACGCTAGTTGCGGTTCCGCTGAAGGATTGGGGGTTGCAGTTGGTTGGGTTGAACATGAATTCCTTGCGGTCGATCACCGCATCGATCGTCCGCATATCCACCGGCACCCCATCCAGGATCGTCGGCAACGGGTCCGTCGTGATCGTCAACTGCGAGGTCTGCGGATCCACTTCGATCCTCCCGCGCACCACCGTGGTCCCCAGGTTGAACGGGCCGGCAATCACGGGGACGGCTATCGTGAGGCCGTATGGGGCGCCCTCGTAGGGGCCGGTGATGTAGATCGGGGCTTCCGGCTTGCCTTCCTCCGGCACATACAACGGATCCGGGCCAGCACCAGCACCCACGACCGTATGCCCGATCTGCGACCCCGACGGGCATTCGCCCTTCGCGGCCTGGGGTTCTTCGCAGAGCTGCACGTGGCTGATCATCCCGAGCAGGCCCTTCGGCGTCTTGAACTGCAGCTTGGAGATCCGCTGCTGATCATCCGCCCGCGAGAGCAACAGCGAGAACGCCGTATACCCACCCGCCTGGTCAGTCGTCGCCCCAGCGATCATGCTCGGCGTGAACGGCAGCGGCGACGCACACAGGACACCATTGGTGCCGGTCGCGATCTGAAAGCTGCTCGGGGAGAACACGTCTTCGACCGCTGGGGAGCTCCAGGGCGTGAAATCCGAGGCGCTCGTGAACAGCCCACATGTGGGCGGGGTCACGAGCGCCGCTTGCGATCCGCCGCTGAACGCGAGTTTGAAGTTCGTGAACGGCACCTCCGGGGTTTCCTTGAACACCGTCGTCAACTGGCCCGTGCTCGTGTTCAGGTGCACGTCGCCGACAAGCTTAACTTCGACGCCCTGCCCCGCGAGCGCGATCAGCAGTTTCACGTCCGGAGGATCGGATTCGAGGACGTACACCTTGCCTTCCAGCGGTTCGGCCAGCAGCGGGGTCAACACCGTCGCCGTCCCGACCTGCGACGCCGGCGGGCACTGCGGTGGGCCTTCCTGATCGACACCATCCTGGTCGAGCGGGCAGGTCGCCAGGCCAGCCGCCCGGCCCGGGTTGAGCACCGTCCCTTCCGGCAGCACCACCGTCCCATTCCTGACGTTCGACGCCGCAAGCCCCCCCGAGCTCGACAGGCCTTCCTGGGGGACTTTGATTTCGGTCGTCAACCCCGCCGGGGTATCCGCCGCGGTCGTGTCCGGTGCGACACTCAACGACGGGCCGAACCCCAGATGATCACACCCCGTGAACCCAACCGGCGTACCCGTGCTGTCGTGCGTGAGGATCGATGCGCGTGAGCGTGCGTTTTCGTTCTGCCACGTTCCGAGCGCTTCGATCGAGATTTCCTGCGGGCCTTCACACGACGTCGGCACCGTCAACAACGGTGTCAACCCCGCCCCCGAGGGAAGTCCTCCGCGCTGTTCTTCGTGGCTTGCTTCGCCCGGCTCCCCCCAGATCGTGATCGTGTTGAACACGACCCCCTTCTGCGGGAAGGGATCGATGTGCCCGCTGAGCCCGTAGTCGCTCGCCAGCGCACCCGGACCACCCGAGCGCACTCCAATATCAATGAAGACTTGCGCCCCTTCGAAATCCAAACCGAACTCGGCGGGGATACCCGGCGACGGCACCAAATTATACACCTTGAACGAAACGGGGTAGCCGTTGGGTCGCGCCTGATCGATACCGACCTGCGTCGAAGCCGGACACGACGGCTGGTACCCTGCGCCCCCACCACTCCCGGTGGTACCACTCCCGGTGGCGGTTTCGCCGTCGAACTGTTTGCGCGAGCAGCGCGGCACGGCCGTCGCGTTACCGACGATCCCCGGCGGGAGATTGACAACCACATCCCGCATTTCCCCACCATAACGCACGCTTTCGCTACCCGACGTGAATTCCTCGAGTCCTCCCACACCGGTGCTGTTGGCCGCGAACACAGTGGTGAATGCGTAGGGGTGGGAGCCGGCCTGCGTGTCTGTCGTCCCATCCGCGTTCGTGAACCACGCATCGAACCCCGCGAACCCGAACCCGGGCGAGGCCGAATCGAACCGCACGCTCTTGACATTACTCGCCGCGTTCGGCGCCCCACCCCCACTGACCTCAACCACATTCGAACCTTCACTACCAGAGGGCACGTCTTCGATACTGGCCGAGATTTTGACTTCCATCACCGCACCTGGAGGCACACTGCCGTCCGTACAACTCACCATCCGAGCAGACTCCACCGTGCATTCACCAAAGGAGCTCCCGGGACCATCTCCGGCTTCTTCGGCCCCTCCGATCGGCACGACCACGCGCAAGCCTGCGCCGGTCGCCGTCACGCCTTCGGGCAGCTCATCGGTGACCGTCGGATATTCACCCGTCCCCGCGCCAGTGTTATACACATACAGATCCACCTCGCCCGTGCCGCCGGGCGGCAGGTTCGTCGGCGCGGTCCTCGTGAAGATCTCCCACCCCGGCGCGGGCACAGACGCCGAGGCAACTCCCGACCCGGCCCACAGCACCACCGTCGCGCCCAACACCAGCAGCAAAGACACACGCTTCGCGAACATTCTACCTCCCCTTCCTTGCCGAACCCTTGGCCTTGGAACCTGCCCCGTAGCGCTTGCGCGCCTGCGCCTCGCAACCCGCGCGCGCTCGCACACCTCGCTTCCGGCAAGCCCTCAACGCCCGCGTCAGCTTCTGCGCACGCGTCAACGTCTTCGCCTTCGCTTTTGGTTTGCTCTTCTTCACCGACCCCGACGTGCTCACGGGCGCGGGGAAGTTCCCGACGCCCGCGAACGTCGCGCTCGCCGGCGTCGCGAAGATCGGCGCCGCCGGTGGCACACCCTGACAACCCGAACCCGTGCACTGCGGCGCCACCACCGGCTGCATACCACCCACACGCGCGTCATACACCGCAAAGCTTTCATACGGGTCGCCCGGTACCAGTTCCGCGCGCGAGATCACGAACACATCTTCCCCGCTGGTGCTAGCGTCCAACAACCACGACGCCGACCCACTCGTACCACCCGACAGCAGATAGATGCACCCGTTCGCTTCCCGGCAGCTGCCGAGACCGTCGCGCTCCCACTCATACACATCCTGCTTGCCGTTCGTGTCCTGCGCAACCAGCGGCTCATCGCTATCGAAGAACACCCGGCCGCCACCTTCAGAGATCACGCGCGGCGCATAAGTATGGCTAAAGCTGAGTGGCAGAAACCCAGCCGCCGCCCTCCCAAGAAATCCTGCCTCGGTCTCTTCGTTGGTTTCCGGCGGCTCACCGCTCGGGTTGCACGAGGCACAGAACAACCTGCCGCCGCCTTCGGCCTCGTACACATACACCTCCTGCATCCCTTCGTTGCGATAACCCTCGGGGAACCCGGCCACCGGCAGGCTTTCCCTCGACATGAACACCACCCCCAGGCCATCGGGCGCCACCTCCGCGGTACGCGTACCGATACCAGGCGTCCAATCCCCACGCGGCCCACGGTATGTCGTGTAGGGCCCCACTTCCTCGCCATCCGCCGCAGAGAGCTGCGCGATCACAGTGGAGGTCCCAGCGTGCCACAGCTCGAGCTCATCGGCGGTGGTGACGTAGTAGACGTATTCGCCGTCTTCGCTGGCGCCGATTACGCCCTGCACTTCAACCCCGGGCGTCAGATCGGTCGTCTGGCCATCTTCCACTTCGTACTCGTAGAGATCCCCCTTCGTATAGAACGCCTTTGACCCATCCGCCGTCGCCGTCCAGAACCTGGCCCCTTCGGAGATCAGCACCGAACACGCGTCCGCCGGCACCGTGCAGCGTTCCCCTTCGAGCGGGCTCTGCGGCTGCCCCGGGTTCTCACGCACATACAGTGCCTTAGGAGTCGCTTCGCTTTCGAGCTGCGTCCAAAATACCCGCGACCCATCTGCGGAGATCACATGGTCGAAATCCGCGAAGTTACTGTACTTACCGCTCGCTTCGCCGCTGTTTGGCGGTGCACCGAACGTGGCATTTGGTTCCGAAGAGCCATCAGGAAGCACATTCACGAGGCTCAACCGGCCATCCACCGACAGATAGAGATTGTTTTCGCTCTTGCCACCCTCGACGGCGTTTTCCGTCAGCCCATCGTTGGCCTCGAACAGCATCTCCGTCAGATCGGCCGAGGAACCCGCATACACCGCCGGATGTTCAGCTCCGGCGATACGGCCCGTGTTGTAGGCGCCAAATTCTCCTTCGCCGCGGTGGATCGTCGCCGTCTTGGTGAACAGCGACCAATAGACTCCATCGCTGTTGGAGCGCGCATACAGAACTTCGTATTTGCTCGGCGCTTCTGGGGAGAGTGGCGGCAGTTCTTCTTCAAAAGCAGATTCACCCCGGGCCACCAGCCATCCAACCGAGAGATCGTCGCTGAACGCCTGATATTCGGCCTTTCGGTAACCCTGCGGCTGCAAATTGACCTGCGTCCAACCACCCCCCGACGACCGCGTCGCGAGATAATCATCGCCCTCATATTCACCACTGGAACCACTGCCCCCACTCGTCGAAGGACTGGCCACATACACCACCCCATCACCATTTGCCGCCGCCCGAAACGGCCGCTGAGTACGCAGACCTTCCGAGTACGACAGGTAGTCTGAAAACACTTCCGGCGTGTAGACGTTGAAGCCGCCTTCGTCGGTCGGGGTCACGCGTTCATAGACCCGGCCATCGGGCAGGCCAAGCAGACCCGTGGACAGCGTTCGGAACGTCGCGTCGGCGCCGCGTTCAGTGCCCGCCGTGTTGACAGCCACGACCCTGAAGTGGTATTCGCTGTTCGCTGCCAGGCCTTCCACATCCGCGGGGGCGGGCAGCGCGCCGTGTCCTTCGCCGAGGAAGACCTCGGGCGTCGTGGACCCGTACGCCGTGCTTGGCCCGTATTCCCAGTAGTAGCCGGTGGATGTCCCGTTGGGGTCGATCTGGGCGTTCAGCGTCACGCTCGAGGATCCGATATCCGAGAAGGACTCCCCTTCGATCGTCGCCGGAACCGCGGATGTGGTGAAGCTCACCGGGGCGCCCTGTGTCTGACCGAACGCGTTGGTCGCGACCAGACACACCGTGTAACCGGTCGCGGGCTGAAGACCGGACAGCGTGGCGGTAGCCGCAACGCTGCCGCTCGCCCCCGTCGGTTCGGTGCTCGCGCCGCCCGTGCAGCTGCTTCCTTGGCTGTAAGCGAAGTAGTAGCCACTCTCCCCGCCCGCGAGCTCGCCGTGCAGCGTCGCTTCGGAGCCGCTCACACCGGTCGCGGCGCCCATGGTGGGTTCGCCCGGGGTTTCGCCTTCGGGGAAGATCGCCGCGCTCGCGCCATCGGAGGCGTACACCGTGCCGCTCGTGTTATCGACGCCGACCCCGGTGGAGCCTTCCAGGGAGCCCGACCCGAAGCTCCCAAGCGATTCCCCGTTCGCGTCCAGCTCCACGATCGAGGAGCCCTCATCCATGTAAACATCGCCGCTCACGGGGTTCACGCCGACCGCGCTGACCCCAGCGCCGACCGGCATCACCGACGTATAGCCCCCTTCGGCGAGCAGCTCCAGCGCTTCGCCACCAGCGCCAGTCACGTACGCGTTGCCTTCCCCGTTCACCGTAACCCCCGTCAACGCGCTCGAGAGACCCGCCGCGAACTGCGAGACATATGTATTTGTGGGGGAGAAGACATCGACCAAGCCGTTGTGGGCGTCGGCGACGAACACTTCGCCGTTCGCCGGGTCTACCGCCACCGCGACCGGTTCAAAGCCCCGCACCCCCACATCCGGTGTTTCGCTGCCATCGATCCGCGAGAGGAATTTCCCCGTCACCCCGCTGAACCTGTCCACCACACCCGCCCCCGGGTCGGCGACATACACATCGCCCGCAGACCCACCACTGGAGTCATCGACCGCCACCCCCGTCGGGGCGACAAACGTGGCGCCCGTGAGCGTGGCTCCCGGTTCGTTGTGCTCGGCTTCGCTGGCGGTGAAGCGCTCGACCGCAGGCGCACCCTGATCCACCACATACACATCGTCCTTCGACACGCCCGCGGAATCATCCACCGCGACCCCATGGGCGCTCACGAACACACCAAACGACGAGGAGAACCCATGACTCCTCACCGCCAACGCCAGCGGGCTCCCTACCAACAACCCCACCAACACGCCCAGCGAAACCACACAAGCCAGCGTCAACCTGCGAACGATCATCGAACCATCCCCTCCTCCAGAGCAGAGGGAAGACCCCCCCGATCGATCAACAACACAACGCCCACAGGCGCACAACGACAAACCGTGCAACGGACAGAGACGCGACCAGGCATCACGCGGCCTCGCTCTCAAACCGGCTATGCGCACGAATACTCCGCGCGACCAACTCACCCTTCGCGGTCAACCGCCACGCATTCGGCTCACCCTTCAAATGCCCCGGGCCCGTGTTCGCCAACAACCCCAGCCGCTCCAGGCGCCGCAAAAGCTTCGAGACCTGCCCCGCGTCATGGATACCCGCGCATTCCCCCACCTGACGGTTGCTCGCCGCCGGATGCTCAGCCACACCCGCGAGCACCCGCGAGGTGCGATACGTCAGGCGCATCGGGACACTCTCCAGCGGATCCGTCCCAGCACGCACAGAACCCCCTCCCTCACAAGCGACCGGCGCGGAAAACGCGCGCAGTGGCGCAGCAGGCACCGGGCGTGCTAGCTCACGCCGCGCCGCCGCCGGCCCCAAATACGGCAGCACGATCATCCCCATCAACTCACCCACCAAATCTGTGAGCGGCCCGCGCTGCCCTTTCAACAACCGCGCATACACGATCCCGAACGCCGCACCCACCAGGCCCTCCGCGGTCAACGGCGTGCACTCACCCCCACGCACACCCTCCAAGCGACCTCCATCGACGACCGCCGTGAGCTTTCCGAGGACCTCCTCACGGCGCTCCAAAACACCCGAGCCGCCACTCAACGCCTGCACAACACACACCCGCGCCAATACTGGCTCCCGGTCGAAGAACCCCAAGATCACCCACAGGCCCCGGCGCACACGCTCACGCCATGCCAACCCCTCCAAGCCCGCCGCGGCGAGCTCGCCGGCAATCACACCCAGGAGATCCTCGAAGACCGCGGCCAGGCATTCCTCGCGGTTGGCGAACGTCTCATAGAACGTGCGCCGAGAGATCCGCGAACGCGCGACGATATCCGCCACCGTCGTATTCGCCCACCCCAACTCATCGACCGCCCGCACCGCCGCCGCCAACAAACGCGAGCGCTGAATCTCAGCCAGCCGCACACCCTGGCCCTGCGCATCCCGCTCGTCCACACCAGCGCGCCTGCGCACCACGCTCGCCGCCGGCCGGCGCGACACGTCGGAACCCACCCGCGCGTCCATCACGCCACGCTCCAAGCCGTGAGAAGCCCAACCCCGCGCAGCGGGTCAAACCGGTGCTTCGAGACTAGGCGACTGCTAGGCCCAGACTCAAATGCCCAAAGGCAAGAGAGAGAGAGAGAGAGAGAGATGCGACAGCGCCAAGCTGGCGCATCTAGCATCACCCATCAGGGGATGCGCTGCGACTCCTGCCACGTTTCTCCCTCTCGAAACCACGCTTGATTCAGCTCCCTCTCAAGTTGCGACCCAAGTCCCTCTACCCAACGTACATCCCGCGAGCGCTTGATGTCAACCGCGAAATGCGCCTACCCAACCCGATCTTATGTCCGCACCGCCACCCACTGGATGATGATGCCAAGGGCAATCGTACACATACACTGCTCTCTTGTCAATGCCCCGACAATCAAGCCGCGTTATCGGACAGGGGCCCATCGGGTTGCGCGACCGGCGCGTCTGGATCTGCGGGGGTCGCCACGGCGACGATGTCGAGCAGATCCTCGAGCCCGGCGAAGTCGTCGGGGTTGCGTGTGTAGAGCGACAGCTTGTGCGCGAGCGAGGTGGCAGCGATCAGCATGTCCAGCGTTCGCCGACCGCGGGCGCTGCGTCCAGCGGAAGTCACAGCAGCGTATATGCGCCCGTACGCGCGGGCCGCGGCAAGATCGAAGGGGATCTGATCGAAGGTGGACTCCGCCCCTTGCAGGCGCTCCATGCGAAGTGCGCGCTTCTGGGGGTCGGTGGTGGCGTGCGGACCCGCGGCAAGCTCCGCCATCGTGATCGCCGACACACTGAGCTCGCCCGGCAAATCGCGCTTGTCTAGCCGCTCGAGGTCTATCACCACGGAGGTGTCCAGCAGACCCCGAGCCGGCTGGACGCGCTCCAGGGCCTCTTCAGGCACGCGGCGTCGGGTCCTGATCCACGAACCGATCGACGTCGGCTCGGAACTCGTCGTAGTCGATATGCCCCATACCCGCAAACGCCGCAATCGCCACCTCAGCCGGCACGAACTGGCGGCGGCGAATCGGCCGCAGCTCGCCCACGGGAGTCCCATTTCGAGTCACGATGAACGATTCGCCCCGGTCCAGCTCCCGCATGATCTCCCCGCTCTCGTTGCGCAGCTGCCGCTGGGTGATCTTACGCGCCATCACCAGACTGTAGCACTGGTGCTACCAGACCCCCCAACGCTTCTCCCAAAAGCTCCTAGACGACACCGTTGCCTACCGTGAGCGCCTGTGGGCGCGGGGCGACCTCTTCGCGCCCACGCCTCGGCACCTACCGCTTCTTCCTCCCGCCCTTGGCCTTCTTCTTGGCCTTGTGCTTCGCCCTATGGGTCGCCTTCTTCGCCTTCGGGCACCCGGTGACGGCGATCTTCGTGTTCTGCTGGATCACGAGGCCGTTCTGGCCGACCAGTTCGGTCGGCATCAACAGCGTGCCCTTGCAAAGGTTCCCGTTCGCAGTCAACGCCGGGAATTCCCTCTGCGGGAGGGTCAGTTCGAAGTTCGAGAACGGAACATCGGGCACCGTCGCGAACGTCGCGGTCGTGATCCCCGCTTTGCTGATCTGCGTTTCGCCATGCACCTGCACCGTCACGCCGTTCTGACCGACGAGGACCATGATGAGTTCCGGGTACTTCGCGCCACCGTGGGAGACGAAGTACGCGGTCCCGGTAAGGCCCCCGGGGAGGACCGGGGTTGAGACCTTGACCGTCCCGACCTGCGATGCGACGGGGCAGTTCTTGGGGTTTTCCGCGAACGTCTTTTCCAAACACGCCTTCTGCAGCGTTTTCAACGGCGTCGGGAGCTGTTTCGGTAGCGACACCTTGACGCGCTGCACGTTCGCGGTGCTGCTCAACCCGCCTTCGTCAGGCAAGGTCATCGTGACCCGGAGGCTCGCGCCTTGGGTCCGCGATGTCTTCGCCGAGGTCGAGACCTCAAAGCCAGGTTTGAACGTGAGGCTGCGGCAGGAGCCGACCTGGAACGGGCTTGAGAGCGCCGCGGTGGTTCCTTCGGTGCTGGTTGCGGTGCCTGAGAAGGATTGTGGGTTGCAGTTGGTGGGGTTGAACATGAATTCCTTGCGGTCGATCACCGCATTGATCGTCCGCATATCCACCGGCACGCCATCGAGGATCGTCGGCAGCGGGTCGGTTGTGATCGTCAACTGCGAGGTCTCCGGGTCCACTTCGATCTTCCCCCGCACCACCGTGGTACCCAGATTGAACGGCCCGGCGATCACCGGGACCGCGATCAGCAGGCCGTAGGGGGCGCCGTCGTAGGGGCCGGTGATGTAGATCGGGGCTTCCGGCTTGCCTTCCTCCGGCACATACAACGGATCCGGGCCGGCACCAGCACCCACAATCGTATGCCCGATCTGCGAGCCCGATGGGCATTCGCCTTTGGCGGCCCGGGGTTCTTCGCAGAGCTGGACGTGGCTGATCATCCCGAGCAGGCCCTTCGGCGTCTTGAACTGCAACTTGGAGATCCGCTGCTGATCATCCCCCCGCGACAGCAACAACGAGAACGCCGTATAACCACCCGCCTGATCAGTCGTCGCACCCGCGATCATGCTCGGCGTGAACGGCAACGGCGACGCACACGTGGCACCGTTGGTGCCGGTCGCGATCTGGAAGCTGCTTGGCGAGAACACGTCTTCGACGGCCGGGGAGCTCCACGGCGTGAAGTCCGAGGTGCTCGTGAACAACCCACATGTCGGCGGGGTCACGAGCGCCGCCTGCGACCCACCGCTAAACGCGAGTTTGAAGCTCGTGAATGGCACCTCGGGGGTTTCCTTGAACACCGTCGTCAACTGCCCCGTGCTGGTATTCAGATGCACGTCGCCGACCAGCTTGATTTCAACACCCTGCCCCGCGAGCGCGATAAGCAGTTTCACATCCGGTGGCTGAGATTCCACCACGTAGACCTTGCCTTCCAGCGGTTCGGCAAGTAGCGGCGTCAACACCGTCGCTGTCCCGACCTGCGAGGCCGCCGGGCACCGCGGAGGACCTTCCTGACCCACACCATCTTCATCGAGCGGACACGCCACCAGGCCCGACGCCCGCCCAGGGTTCAGGACCAGCCCTTCCGGAAGCACCACCGTCGCGTCCCTCTGGTTCGACGTCGCGATCCCGTGCAGGGTCTCAAGGCCTTCCTGGGGGACTTTGATTTCGGTCGTCAACCCCGCCGGGGTATCCGCCGCGCTCGTATCAGGCGCCACACTCAACGACGGGCCGAACCCCAGATCGCTGCAGCCCGTGAACCCGACCAGAGTGCCGGTGCTGTCGTGCGTCAGCACCGACGCGCGCGAGTGCAAATTCGCGTACTGCCACGTATCCAATGCTTCGATCGAGAATTCCTGCGGGCCTTCACACGACGTCGGCAACGTCAACAACGGCACCGACCCACCTGTCAACGGCGCTTCGCGCTGCACATTGTGGCTTTCTTCGCTTGGCACACCCCAAATCGTGGTCGTGTTGAACATCACTCCCTTCTGCGGCACTAGCGTATGCACACTAATCCCGTAGTCCGAGTCAAGCGGCGTTGGTCCGCCGGACCGCACGCCCGCGTTCAAGAACACATCCGTGCCTTTCAACTGGAACGCAAACTGCGCCGCGATACCTGGCGGCGGCACCAGATTGTAAACCTTGAGCGAAACATTCTCGCCCAACACGATCGTTTCATCCACACCGACCTGGGTCGAAGCCGGGCACGTCGGTTCCTCTTCATGCGGCCCCCCTGAGCCTTCTTCGCCGTCGAACTGTCAACGGGAGCAGCGCGGCGTCGCGGTCGGGTCCCCCACGATCCCCGGCGGCAGATTTAACGACCAACTGCTGCGTTTCACCACCCGTGGGGTCTTCAAATTCCTGAGAGTCATGTCGGCCTCTGCCGTTTACCGCGAACGCGACCGTCATCTCGTACGGATGCGAGCCGGCCTGCGTATCCGCCGTCCCATCCGCGTTCGTCAACCACGCATCGAAACCGGAGAACCCGAACGGCGCTTCTTCCCCACTGAACCTGACCTGCGTCAACTCTGCCGCCGGACTCAACGCACCACCCCCAGTGACCTCGACACGATTAGTCGCTTCACCGCTCACACCCGCCGCCACGCTCACTATGATACGCACGATCGCGGACGCGCCCGCCGGCACTGGATCCGCAGTGCACGTCACCACCTGCACACCCGAACATTCACCTTCCCCGCCGCCCCCAAAATCAAGCCCCAAACCAATTTCTTCATCGAGTCCAGCCCGGATATTTACCGCGGCGCCGATCATGCTCACGCCAGCCGGCAACTCATCCACGATCCTCGGATCTTTGCCCGTGCTCGACCCCGTATTGTAAACATGCAGTTCGATCTGCCCCGTGCCCCCCGGCGGCAGATACGCCGGTGAGACCCGCGTGAACGCCTCCCAACCCGGCGACGCCCACGCAGCCACCGGCCCCACCAACACCACCCCCATCACACACACCGCAAGCAACAACGCCAGTTTCTGTATACGCATGGCTACCGCCCCCCCACTCGCAACGACGACTTACCGGCACCCAACCCCGACCCGTAGCGCCGCCGCGCACGCGCCACGCACACCGACCGCGCTCGCCCACGCCGCCGCTCACAGGTCCGCAACGCACCCGCCAACCTCCGCGCTCGCACGCTCTTCGACCCCGCCCCGCCTTTCGACCTCGGCTTGCTCTTCGACGGCGCCGTTGTGCTCGGCGCCGGGAAGTTCCCGACCCCAGCGAACGTCACACTCGCCGGAGTCGCGAAGATCGGCGCCGCCGGCGGCACACCCTGACAACCCGAACCCGTACACACCGGAGACGCAACCGGCTGCACACCACCGACCCGCGCGTCATACACAGCAAACCCTTCATACCCAGCGGTCCCCGTAAGGTCCGCGCGAGAGATCACGAACGCATCGTCCCCGCTTGTGCTCGCCCCCAGGAACCAAGACGACGATGAACTGGTGCCACCCGAGAGCAGATACACGCACCCCTGGCCTTCCCGGCAGCTTCCCGCACCGTCGCGCTCCCACTCATACACGTCGAGCTTCCCATTCGTATCCTGAGATACGAGCGGCTCCCAGCTATCGAAGAACACCCTGCTCCCATCATCGGAGATCACCTGTGGCCGCTCCGTCGTCATCCAACTCACCGGCAAAAACGCGGCCGCGCCATCATCGGCGGTCACCGGGGGCGCTTCCCCACTGCGGCTGCACGAGACACAGAACAGGCCGCCACCTTCGGCCTCATACACATACACCTCCTCCTGTCCCTCGTTCGGATAACCACGCGGGTAACCCACCACCGGCAGGCTCCGATTCGACATGAACACCACAGCCCCCCCACCCGGCGTCACCTCCGATGTCCGCTCCCCAATCTCCCCCGCCCAATCCCCAACTTCAGGGTTGTCTATACCACCATTAGCCCCATAAGGCGGTATCGGCCCAGACGAATTACTTCCGCTGTCTTCGGAGGAGAGGTTGGCCGCGAGCAGTATCGAAGCGCCCGCGTGCCACAGGTAGAGGTTGTCGCTGCCGGTGACGTAGTAGAGGTAGTCCCCGTCTTCGCTCGCGCCGACCACTCCCACCACTTCGACACCAGGCGTCAAATCCGTGGTTAGGCCACGTTCGACTTCGTACTCATACAGGCCGCCATTGGTGTAGAACACCTTCGACCCGTCCGCGCTCGCCGTCCAGAAATGTCCCCCGGCCGCGATCTCGACCGTCTTCGCGTCGCTAGACGTCGGGTTTTCTCGCATATACAGACCACCCGTTGCCCAATCGGCCCAGAAGACTCGCGACCCATCCGTCGAAATCACATGACTGAGATTGACTTCACCGCTGTAAGGGTGGTTGCTACCGACCAAGGAGCCAAAGGTCACCTGTGGATCCGTGGCGCCATCCGGGAGCACGTTCACCAGACTCAAATGCCCACCAACCGTAACATATAGATTGCCTTCAGGGACTTGGAGTATTGAATTGGGTTCTGCGAGTTCACTGGCGTTTGGGGTCAGCGCATCGTTCACCTCAAACAACTGCTCGCTGGAATCAGCCGACGCGCCGGCGTAAACTACCTCCAGTCCTTCTACCCCGTAGCTTCCTTCGGCAGGCCGGTGGAGCGTCACACCATCAGTAAAGAACGGCTCATAGGCTTCGCTTGAAAACGCGTGTTGGAAAAGATCGGTGTAACCATCGCTGGGTGCTTCCGGCGATAGCGGCGGCAGCCCATCTTCGAGCCCCGTCTCACTAGAGGCCGTCAGGACCGCGCTTGTAAGGTCACTCGAAAATCCCTGGTACTGGGCGCCGAATTTCCCATGAGGCTGGATATTCACCTGCCGCCATCCACCCCCGGGGAGCCGCGTCGCCAAATACTCATTACCGGAACTCTGCCCACCCCTGCCGCTGCCGCCGCTCGACGGGTCGCCCGCATACGCAGCAGCTTCACCATGCGCAGCCACCTGAAACGGTAACTTCGTGAAGATGCCTTCCGCCAACGCCAGTTCGGTGCCGTAAACTTTGGGAATGTACACTTGTGCGGTTCCGTTCTGTGCGCTCCCGAACGAACTCACCATTTCATATGCTCGACCGTCAGGCAACCCGAGTGGGGTAGTCGGCAACGTGCGGAACGCGGTGTCCGCGCCGTGTTCGGTGCCCGCCGCGTTGACCGCGACGACCCTGAAGTGGTATTCGCTGTTCGCGGCCAGGCCTTCCAGCTGCGCCGAGGCGGGCAACGCGCTCTGCCCTTCGCCGAGGGACACTTCGGGCGTGCGCGACCCGTACGTCGCGCTCTGCCCATATTCCCAGTAGTAGCTGCTAGAGGAGCCGTTCGGGTCGATCTGCGTGCTCAGCGTCACGTTCGTCAACCCAGCGCCCGAGAAGGACTCCCCTTCGATCGTCGCCGGGACCGCAGCCGTCGTGAAGCTCACCGCGGAACCCTGTGTCTGCCCGTACGCGTTGGTCGCGACCAGACACACGATGTAACCCGTCGCGGGCTGAAGCCCTGACAACGTAGCGGTCGCCTCGACGCTACCGCCCGCCGCAGTCGGTTGGGTGCTCGCACCGCCCGTGCAGCTGGACCCCTGGTTATACGCGAAGTAGTAGCCGCTCTGACCACCCGCCAGCTCACCATGCAAGGTCGCTTCAGACGCATTCACGCCCGTCGCGGCACCCGTGGCTGGTTCCCCGGGCGTTTGGCCTTCGGGGAAGATCGCGGCGCTCGTACCATCGGAGGCATACACGGTGCCGCTCACGCTGTCCACACCGACCCCCGTAGAGCCTTCCAGCGAGCCCGAGCCGAAGTTGCCGAGCGATTCCCCGCTCGCGTTGAGCTCCACGATCGAAGAGCCCTCATCCAGGTACAGATTCCCGCTAACCGGGTCAACGCTGACCGCGCTGACCCCCGCGCCGACCGGCATCACCGAGGTGTAGCCGCCTTCAGCGAGCAGCTCAAGCGCTTCCCCGCCGGCCGCCGTGACGTACACATCGCCTTCCTTGTTCACCGCAACCCCAGTGAGAGCGCTCGACACACCCGCCGCGAACTGTGAGACATACACCCCCCCGGGGGAGAAGACATCCACCAAGTCGTTGTGGGCGTCCGCGACGAACACCTCGCCATTCGTAGGGTCCACCGCGACGCCGACCGGTTCAAAGCCTCGTACCCCCGCGTCCGGGGTTTCGCTGCCATCGATCCGCGAGAGGAATTTCCCCGTCGCACCACTGAACCTGTCCACCACACCCGCACCCGGGTCTGCGACATACACTTCACCCGCCGACGCGCTACCGGAGTCATCGACCGCAACACCCGTCGGGGAGACAAACGAGACACCCGTGAGCGTGACGCCCGGTTCTTCGTGTGCGGCTTGCGTGGCGGTGAAGCGATCGACCGCGGGCGCACCCTGATCCACCGCGTACACATCTCCTTTCGACACGCCCGCGGAATCATCGACCGCCACGCCGCGTGCACTTATGAACACGCCGAACGACGAGGAGAACCCGTGGCTCTTCGCCGCCAATGCCAACGGGCTCCCCACCAGCAACCCCACCATCGAGCACAACGCAACCACACCAGCCGGGATCAACCTGCGAACGATCATCGAACCATCTCCTCCTCCAGAACAGAGGGGAGAACCCCTCGATCGATCAACAACACCACGCCCACAGGCGCACAACGACAAGCCGTCAAACAGACAAAGACCCGATCCATCACGCGGCCTCGCTCTCAGAGCGGCTGTGCGCACGGATGCTCCGCGCGACCAGCTCACCCTGAGCCGTCAACCGCCACGCATTTGGCTCACCCATCTGGTGCCCCAAACCACTATTCACGAGCAACCCCAAACGCTCCAAACGCCGCAGCAACTTCGATACCTGCCCCGCGTCGTGGATCCCGGCAGACTCCCCAACCTGGCGGTTACTCGCCGCTGGATTCTCAGCCACACCCTCCAACACCCGCGACGTGCGATACGTCAACCGCATCGGCACGCTCTCCAACGGATCGCCCACCAACGGATCGCTCAATCCCGCGCGCACAGACTCAGCCAGCCTGCCAGCAGCAGGCGCAATGGCCACAGGCGCCGGACGGGACAGCTCACGCCGCGCCGCCGCCGGCCCCAGATACGGCAACACGATCATCCCCATCAACTCACCCAACAAATCGCCGAGCGGCTCGCGCTGGCCCTTCAACAACCGCGCGTACACGATCCCGAACGCCGCACCCACCAAGCCCTCCGCGGTCAACGGCGTGCACTCGCCCCCGCGGGCACCCTCCAAGCGACCCCCATCGACCACCGCCACCAGATGTCCTAGGCCTTCCTCACGGCGCTCCAAAACACCCGGGCCACCACTCAGCGCCTGCACCACACAAACCCTTGCGAGCACCGGCTCCCGATCGAAGAACACCAGAATTGCCCACAGACCTCGGCGCACACGCTCACGCCACGCCAAACCCTCCAAGCCCGCCGCGGCGAGCTCGCCGGCGATCACACCGAGGAGGTCCTCGAAGACAGCGGCCAGGCACTCCTCGCGGTTGGCGAACGTCTCATAGAACGTGCGCCGCGAGATCCTCGAGCGCGCGACGATATCCGCGACCGTCGTATTCGCCCACCCCAACTCGTCCACAGCACGGACCGCCGCCGCCAACAAACGCGAACGCTGGATCTCGGCCAACCGCACACCCTGGCCCTGCCCTTCACGCCCGTCCACACGAGCGCGACCGCGCACCGCGCTCGCTGCCGGCCGACGCGACACACCGCCACCAGCCCGCGCGGCCATCACGCCACACCCCAAGCCGTGCGAGGCCCAACCCCGCGTTGCGAGTCAAACCGGCGTTTCGAGACTAGGCGACTGCTAGGCCCAGACTCAAATGCCCAAAGGCAAGAGAGAGAGAGAGAGAGAGAGATGCGACAGCGCCAAGCTGGCGCATCTAGCATCACCCATCGGGCGACGCGCTGCGACTCCTGTCACGTTTCTTCCCCTCGAAACCACGCTTGATTCAGCTCCCTCTCAAGTTGCGACCCAAGTCCCTCTACCCAACGTACACTCCGCGAGCGCTTGATGTCAACCGCGAAACGCGCCTACCCAACCCGATCTTATGTCTGCATCGCCACCCACCGGATGATGATGCCAAGGCAATCGTACACATGCACTGCTCTCTTGTCAATACCCGGATGCCCGGGCCACGTTCCTCACGCCCGCGGCTCGACTGCCAAGCATGCGATCCACGTCGCGCCCCGTTGGAGATGATGGGCGTTCGAAGGTTGCGCCGCCCGAGCCCCGCGCCCCGGCCACAGCCCAGCGATCGAGCTGTCACCTCTTCTTCTTCGCCACCCCGTATTTGGCGCGGGCCTGCTTCTCGCACGCGGCGCGCCTCTTCTTGGGCTGCCGGCGGCACTGCTTCAGCGCGGCGGCAAGCTTCTGTGCCCTGGTCTTGGGCTTGGCCTTGGCCGTGGTCTTCGGCGTCGCGGATTCTTCGACATCGGTCGGGAATGCGATCGCGGGCGTCGCAATCTGCGGCGGGGAGACCTGCGCAGCCAGCAGGCTGGGGAACCCGGGCGTGGTGAACGTCTCCGGTTCGCCCTGGGTGGTGCCATCCGCACTGGTCGCCGTGATCCGGTAGTAGTAGGTGGTGCCGGGCTGCAGTTCGCCCAGCGTCACCGAAACCGCTTCGGTGCTGGCGCCGCCGATGCTCCCAAGGCCGGTCGCGGGACCGTATTCGCTCGCTTCAGTGCTGATTTCGAAGCCGTAGCTGGTTTGCAGCCCGTTCGTGGTGACCGTCCCGGAGATCGTCGCCCCGTTCTGGCTGACCCCACTTGCACCTCCGGTCCTCGCCACCGGGGGTGTGGGCGGCCTGGTCGTGAGTGTCGCGTCCTGGCCGATCGTGACACCCACGGCGTTTTCGGCTACCAGCGCGTAGTGATAGGTCGTGCCCGGCAGCAGCCCGCTCGCCAGCACCGGGCCCACCGCCTGCGGTTCTTCGCTCGAGCCCGCGCTCAGCGCAGCCGTCGTTTCGCCTTCGGCGTAGGGATTGCCGGCGTGCGCGGCGAGCGCGGCCTGATAGCCCGCTTCGCCGATGAACGCGAAGTGGTAGCTCGTTTCCACGTCCATCGGGTTGACCGTACCTTCGAGCGTCGCCGTGCTCTGCGTCAGGTTCTTCGCCTCGCCGGTGGCAACGGACGGCGCGGCGCCGAGCGTCTTGAAGTGCTCGACCGTCCCTTCGATCCTTTCGGCGGCCGTGTTTTCGGCGACCGCGCGGTAGTAGTAGGTCGTATCCGGCGCCAACACCGCGCCGGTGCCCACGCTCACCGGCTGGTTGCTCAGTTCGGGGGGCAGCGGCCCCCCGCCTTCGATCGTGGTTGCCCCGGCCAGCGTCGCGTTGCTTGCATATTCGAAGCGGTAGCTGGTTTCCTGTTCGTTGGGGTTGATCTGCGCTTCCAGCGTCGCTTCCAATGGCGTCACAGCGGAGACACTCTCGCTATCGACCGCCGGCGGACCGGCCGCAAACGCCACCGCACTCCCCAGCATCGACCCCACACAACAGATGCCAAGCGCAACGAGCCCAGCCGTCAGCTGCCTGCCTGCGCGCCTCATGACTTCCTCCCCCGGTCGTGGCTGGACCTTCTAGCCCTCGCCCTCCTGGCTCTGGCCCTGCTCGCCCTTGCCCTGCTGGCCCTTGCCCTGCTCGCCTTCGCCCTGCTCGCCTTCGCCTTTGCCTTTGCCTTTGCCTTCTTCCCGCAGCCGGTGACGGCGATCTTGACGTTCTCTTTGACTTCCGCGCCGTCCTGCGCGATCAGCGTCGTCGGCATCACCGGGCTGCTCGTGCACAGCACCCCGTCCGTCGTCAACGCCGACGCCGGGCCCTCCGGCAGATACAGCTCGAAGCTGGTCACCGGCACATCCGGGACCGTCTTCAGCGTCGTGCTCGTCACCCCCTTGGAGATGAACGTCGAACCGACCAGATCGACACGCACGCCTTCGCCCTGCAGCACCATTATCAGCGACGGGAACGCTTCCCCGCCATGCGAGACGAAATACACCGGGCCCGACAGCGACGACTTCAGGATCGGCGTGGATGCCTTCACGATCCCGACCACCGACGCCGCCGGGCAATCCGCCGGGTTCGTTTCGAACACGGCCGCCGTGCACGCTTTCTGCAACGTCGGCAGCCGCGAGGGCAGCTGTTTCGGGAGCTCGACCTTGACCTGCGCGATGTTCGTCTCCCCGTCGTTCTGCGGGTAGCTCAACCTCGCGTCAAGGCTCGCTCCGTCCACCCGCGAGGTTTTGCCCGAGGTGGAGACCGTGAACTTCGGTTGGAATTTCAGTGCGCCGCAGTTGGTGACCTGGAACGGCGAGGACACATTCACGCTCACGGCCTGCGTGCTCGTCAGCGTCGCGGCGATCGCGAGCTTGTTGCAGTTCGTCGGGTTGAACGTGAACCCTGGCCGGTCGATCGTGACGTTCACCTGGCGCAGCTGCAACGGGATCCCATCCAGGATCGTCGGCAGCGGATCCGCCGTGATCGTCAACGCCGAGGTCGTCGGATCGACGCCGATCGCCGCCCGCACGACCACCGTCCCCTTACCGGTCGTCCCCGCGAGGGTATATGGCCCAGCCTGCGCCGGCACCACGATCGACAGGCCGTACGGGGCGCCCTTGTACGGGCCCGTGATGAACACCTGGCCTCCGTTCACGACGAACGGATCGGCGCCCGGTCCCGTCTCCACGCTCACGTGCCCGATCAGGCTTTCCGGGCCACATGTCCCTTCCGCGGCCTGCGGTTCCCCGCACAGCGAAACCTTCGACAGCACACCCAACAGGCCCGGCGGCATCTTCAACTGCAACCCGTTGAGGAACTCATCGGAGTCTGAGCGCCCGAACGCGAGCGTGAACGGGCTCGCTTCCCCCGCCTGGTTGTTCGTCGTACCCGCCGAGAACGACGGGTCGAACTGCAAGCCGAAGCAGTTTTCATCCACATCGAAGGAGCTCGTCGGTGTCGCATCCGGCGTATACGGCGTGCTCCACGGCGTCAGATCCGCCGTCGTCGTCGCCGTCCCGCACGACCGTGGGTTTGCCAGCGCCGCCCGCTCCCCACCCGTCAACGTCAACTGGAGTTCGCTGAACGGCAGCTGCGGCGTTTCGTCGAACGTGACCGTCAGCTGCCCCGTCTGCTGGTTGATCTGCCCCGTCCCTTCGAGCTTCACCACGATCCCGCCTTCGCCCTCGCTCTCGAACTGCAGGAACAAGCGCACCATGCGGCCGTCCGAGGCGTCCTGCGGGGTGCACGGATCGCACAACGGCGACCCCAGGTACACCGCGCCGGTCAAGGGTTCTTCAAGCGCTGGGGTCTTGACGCGCACGGTCCCGATCTGCGAGTCGCGGGGGCATTCCCCGGGCTTCGCCGGGGCGGCTTCTCGCGAACCGGGCCCGAAGAACTGCGCGTTAGAGCAATCCCCCAAGCCATCCGCCGTCGATGGCGAGATAACCGTTCCCAGCGGCAGCGTCACGACCGTCTTCTTCACGTTTGGCGTCGCCGGCTCTCCCGGTTCGCCGTTCTGCGGCAACCGCAGCCGCATCGAGTACCCCGCTGGGGCGCCCGCTTCCAAAGTATCCGGCAACATCGACACCGCCGGCTTGAACGAGAGCTGTTCACAACCCCTCAAAGGACCAAACGACATGGGCGCCGACTCATACTTCCCCAAATCCGGCCCTTCCCACGGGTCGGTCGTCAAGACAGCTTCAAGCGGAGCAGAACACTGCGTCGGGTTCGACAACAGGGCCGCCCGCGTCTCTTCGGGGGCTGCTCCACCGAACAAGACTTCATCTCGTTCATTAGACGTCGCTGCGCCGTTCGCCCCGAGGTTACGGGCCGCGTGATCGGGTCCGGGACCGTTATGGTCGTTGGGTACACCCCAAATCGTAATCGAACCCATGATTATTTCTGCGCCTTCGGTGAGCTCCGGCGCGGCCACGCGCACACCATAGTTCCCATTGGAGAGCACGCTCGTGTCCAGACGCACCGGGAACAGCAACGCGTTGAACGCAAACGCAACGGGCTCACCCGGCGCCGGCGCAATATTATATACCGGCACGGTCATGAAAATACGTAGGCTTCCTACAGCGCGAACCATGAGGGTCGCAGCGCCGATCATCGTATCGGCGGGGCAATTTGCTTCTTCGACAACCGCTGCCATCGTGCACCGGGATATCCCGACCGTCGTGCCCACCAAGCCCGGCGGCATATCAAAACCGACGTCCCTAGGGGCCTCGACCGGTTCCGAATTGAGTATTTCTCCAGTAGGGTTGATCGTGTTTAGAAAGAAGCTGGCCGTCACATTCGCATGAGCGCCCGCCTGATCGCTGGAGCTCGCCACCGCCACACCGCCAGGCGCTGCCCCGTATTCCGGCAATGCGGAGCTGACCGTCACCGGGTCACTCGCCGAAGTCATCGCTCCACCCCCGCCCGCCACGGTGGCCACGTTTGCAACACTCGACGGAGAGCCGGCCGTCGAGCTGACTGGAATAGTTACAAGGAGGGTATCGCCGGGATCGATCGGATTTGAGGTCGTGCACTCAGGTGTCGGCGACAAAGAGCAGGTCAATGCGCCGTAATTGTGCCTGCTAGGTTTATCACCAGACTTAGTGGGTTCCCGGTAGCTGTCGGTGCCGAAGATTTCGCTGGCAATCAGCCCGGAGGCCATGGAGTCGCTGATCGTGATCTGACTACCGTTGGATGCCGCCCCGCCAACGTTTGTCACGGCAATCTCGAGCGCACCATTGCCACCCGGCTCGATATTCGTGGGGTTCGAGACCGCCAGGACCTGCCAGACCGGCCCTTCGGCCGCCGATGCGCGCGACGCGCCCACCAATGAGGCCAGCAACGCGAGGATGACGCCCCCGAGCACGACCACCGGCCGCGCTCCACGTAGTCCATGAGAATGCCAGGTCATCACTTTCCTCCCCGGTTGCTGTTCTTGGCTTCGGCATTGGCGCCATAGCGCTTCCTGGCCCTTGCCTCACAACCCGCCCGCCGCTTGACCGACTCCTTCCTACACTCCTTCAATGCGCTCGATAGCTTCCGCGCGCGGGTCGGCTTCGCCTTGGGCTCGACCTTGTGGACCGTTTTCGCCACGACCGCGGCGGCGGTGTTCCCCAGACCAGAGAACGTCGCGCTCGCCGGCGCAGACAGCGGTGCGGGCACCCGCGGGGGGCCCTGACACACAGAGCCTTCGCAGGGAACCGCCGCAGCAGGCGGATTATCCCCCGGATGCGGGATCCTCGCGTCATACACATCGTAGGCGCCGTCCGTGTCCCCCGGTACGAGGCTTTCCGAGGTGGCGAAGAAGACGTCACTGCCATCTTCGCTGTTATCCAGAAAGTGGGACGGCCGTGTGCTGGTACCGGAAGACAGGAGATACACCGCCCCGTTCTCCCACTCATACACATCCGATACCCCATCCGTATCCTGAGGCACCAACGCGGCGGTCGTATCGAAGAAGACACGGCTGCCGTTCGCGGAGACGCCACGCTCATCGACCAATCCCGTATGAGTCTGGAGACCCGCTTCCACGTTTCCTTCGTTGGCCTGCAAAGGCGACATCTCCACATATCCCGAGGAGAGACCCTGGGGTGCGCAGGATATACAGCCGACGGTGTTTGTCGGCAGGTAATAGCGATAGATCTGCCCGCCCGTCATGAAGACGAGAGTCGAGCCGTCTGTGGAGAGTCGTGCGACCGAGGCGCCACCCGCCGGTAGTTGGGTGACCCGAGTCACGGTTCCACCTCCCGCCCCAGCAGACCACAAATCGAGTTCCGCCGGCGAGGTGCTCGAGTTGACGAACGCGAACGACGAACCATCGAGTGTCGCGGCCACGATCTGTCCCGAGACGCCGGGGAGATAGTTCAGCCCACCGGTGTCCACATCGAAGTCATATGTCTTTGCGGTTGTGTTGGCCGGCGGTCCTTCAGGAGCGCTACTCGTGAGCTGGTCCTCGCTCTGAAAGAACGCCTGCGACCCATCCGCGGACGCGAACACGTCAGACCCGAGATGCCCTTCTTCGTATTCTGCGGTCCCATAATTGGGATTGGGCATTTCTGAGAGGCCGTCCGGGGCTGAGGCAGGCAGGCCGCCGACCTGAGGCAGCAGGGTGTCGCGCGAAATGAGCTGCGTCTGATCGCCGTTCTCGCGCACGTAGAGCTCCGGTGGATCAACTGCGCAGTTGTTTCCCCTGCCACACGAGGCTGGATCGGGGCTCACGAAGAACAAGCGCGAACCGTCGGCCGAGACCTGATTGCCGACCAGCGCGCGACCGTGCAACGAGGCGGCAGGCACAGCGCCAAACGGGTCAAGGGAGCCGTTGGGCAGGACACCTGCCTCTTTGAGGACGCCACCGGAATATTCATAGAGCCCCCAAGCTTCCACACGTGATTCTTCTCGTTCTCCTTCCCCATGCGCGTGCGGTGCACGCGAGGCGTCTTCAGGCAGCAATGTTCCGGGAAAGGTGAAATAGACGGTACTGAAGTTCGGAGTGCCACCGACAGGCTCTCCCGATTCGACCCCAAAGCCGCCTGCACAATTTTCGATGGGATCGGAGATCTGAGCCCGCTCCAACCATGTGGCGGCGAGAAACGGATCGGAGCCACCCAGATAAAGCTGATCATTGCCCCGATGTTCGTACCCGCACTGGGGGTATGGTGGCGGAGCAAACAACCCGCCACTGGACTTGAACATGACATGCGAGAGATCCGTCGAGGGATCCAGACGCTCCGGCTGAACAGTTATTATCCCCGCCCGGGCCGACCGTCGTTCCGTTGCGCGTGGGAGGATCCCTCTCGTGTGCCATCCGGAAGCCGAGCGTTCAGCCACGAAATACAGGTTGTACCCCGCGGCCGATTCACCCATCGGCCCCGATCCTTCGAACAACACGCTGTTACCTTCGGGCGCGGAAAGCGCATAGTGAGCGAGACCACCGTATTGAGCTGTCTCGTCGGTGCTGGCCCCGGCATTGTTGCCGTTCTTATCGGCCGGCGAGACCTGTTCATACACGCGGCCGTCGGGGAGACCCGGAGCGGAGGAGTAGATGGGTGGAGGAGCAATCGTGGCGTATGCGCCGGCCGTAACCGGGTCGGTGACGCCAACAGCACAGGCGTACCCCGCGAGGAACAGCGCAGCCAGTAGCGTGCGAACGATAAAACCTGACAGCGTCCTGATCATGACAGCGATGCCTCCCTGAACGAGCCCCCTCCGGGGCGTGTGTGATTGATCGGCCGGTGAAACGGGACATGGTTGTTTCCTGCCCCAGCTGGGTGCTGCGCGCATCACGCCGCCCGCCTCTCACCGCGGGTACTCATGCTCAACCGCTGTGCGACCCGTGCGCCCAGCGGCGTCAGCTTCCACGCGTTGGGCTCGCCCTTGGCGTGTCCCTCACCCGTGTTCGCGGTGAGATCCAGGCGCTCAAGGCGTGCGAGCAGCTTCGAAACCTGACCCTGGTCGGAGATCCCCGCGCGGTCGGCGACCTGACGGTTGCTGATCCCGGGATATGCCGCGATGCACTCCAGCACCCGTGCCGTGCGGTACGTCAGGCGCATCGGGACCTCCTGCAACGGGTCGATCTCCTGTCGCGGACGCCCCGCCGGTTCGCGAGCCGCGAGCTCGGCTGCCGGTACGGCGCGAGTGCGCTCACGACGCGCCGCCGCGGCACCCAGGTAGGGAAGCACGATCAAGCTCATCAACTCGCCGAGCAAACCCGTCAACGGCTTGCGCGTCTGGTGCAAGAGCCGCCCGTGGACGATGGCGAACGCCGCGCCCACCAAGCCCTCCGCCGTCAGGGCCGTGCAATCCTCGCCCCGAGCACTCTCCCGACGACCCTCATCGACCACCGCGGCTAGACCAGCGAGCACCTCCTCGCGGCGCTCCAAAACCTCAGGGCCACCCCGCAGCACCTGCACCACACAGACCCGCGCCAGCGCCGGCTCACGATCGAAGAACGAGAGAATCGCCCACAGGCCGCCACGTACCCGTTCACGCCAACTCAGGCCACTCAGATCGGCCGCGGCCAGCTCCTGCTCGATCGTTCCCAGCGCGTCGTCGAACAGCGCCCGCAGGCACGCCTCACGGTTCTCGAACAGCTCATAGAACGTACGCCGGGACACCCGCGCACGCGAGGTGATGTGCTCGACCGTGGTATTCGCGTAACCCAGCTCCTCGATCGCGCCGACCGCGCCCGCCAGCAGCCGCGAGCGCTGGATCTCGACCAGCTGCCCCTCCGAGACAACCTCACACGACCCCGCCAGCGTCTGACGTCGCACCTCGCCACCCGCGCGCGCCGGGGATTTCACACGTGTGCGCACACCCGGCACTACACGGTCCTCCCGCACACGGCCGGCAGGCCGATTGGAGCCAGAGAATCCCCCGCCCCCACGAAAAGGAGGGCGATGCGCCGCCGCGGCGCCGGACGATGACGGAGGTCGGCTAGGCCGCTAGCCGAAGAGAGAGAGAGAGAGAGAGAGAGTGCGACAGCGCCAAGCTGGCGCATCTAGCATCAGCTCGACCTATTGCAACAAACATCCCTGACACGTTTCTCCCTCTAGAAACCACGCTGAACAAGCTCCCTCATCGAATGACCCGGTCCCTCTCCCAGAACTCTTTCCCCTGCTGCGCAGTTGCAAGGTCAACCCAAAGGCGACCCCAACCAGACCTATGTCCATTGCTCGGCGACCACCTGGGGTTGCCGTGAGCGCCATTATAGACACACTCTCAACAACTTGTCAATACCTAACGGGCCGTGGCGGGGCACGGAGGCCCCGCCCCCGGGCGGGTCGCATGTTCAACCACGCGCGTGGACGATCCCCCCCTGCTCGCAAAATCGAGCGCGACGGCTGGATTTGAGAAGCGCTCAGCCTCGCGGCATGAACTCGGGCACGTCCAGCTCCACGGCGGCGGCCGCTCCGCGGCGCTCACGTCGGGGGCCGGCGCGCTGCACGCGGGGCTCGCCCGCGGGCTCCTCCAGGCGGCTGCGGCTGGAGGAGAGGCGGCTCTGGCGCTCCTGCTCGTAGCCGGTCGCCACCACCGTTACCCAGACCTGGTCTTCGAGCTTCTCGTCCACCATCGCGCCGAAGATGATGTTGGCGTCCGGGTGGGCCGCCTCGGAGACCGCCTTGGCGGCCTCGTTGACCTCCCACAGCGATAGGTCGCGCCCGCCGGTGATCGACAGCAGGATCGAGCGCGCGCCCTCCATCGAGGTTTCCAGCAGCGGCGACTCCACCGCCTTCATCGCGGCCTCGGTCGCGCGGTGCTCGCCGCCGGCGCCCATGCCGATGCCCAGCAGCGCATTGCCGGCGCCGCTCATGATCGTGCGCACGTCGGCGAAGTCGAGGTTGATCAGGCCAGGCAGCGTGACGAGGTCGGAGATGCCCTGCACGCCCTGGCGCAGCACGTCGTCGGCGACGCGGAAGGCGTCCACCATCGAGGTCTGCTTGTCCAGCACGCTCAGCAGGCGGTTGTTGGGCACCACGATCAGCGTGTCCACCTCTTCCGCCAGCGCCTTGATGCCCTGCTCGGCTGCCTCCGCGCGGCGCGAGCCCTCGAAGCCGAACGGCTTGGTGACGATCGCCACCGCCAGCGCGCCCACTTCGCGGGCGATCCGCGCGATGATCGGGCCCGCGCCGGTGCCGGTGCCGCCGCCGGCGCCCGCCGTGATGAAGATCATGTCCGAGCCCTTCAGCAGCGCCTTCGCGCGGTCGTAGTCCTCCATCGCCGCCGCCCTGCCGAGGTCCGTGTCCGAGCCCGAGCCGAGGCCGCGCGTCAGCTCGGCGCCGATGTGCAGGGTGATGTCGGCCGTGGACTGCTGCAACGACTGCAGGTCGGTGTTGATCGCGAGGAACTCCACGCCCGCCACCTCGGCCTCCACCATGCGGTTGACGGCGTTGACGCCCGCGCCGCCCACGCCCACCACGCGGATCACGGGGTGGATCACGGTCTGGCCGCCGGTCATCGTCGCGGCGTGGGACTCTTCGCGCGCGTACACATCCACCGGCGGGGGAGCGTCGGTCGCGGGCGGAGGCACCTCGGCCTCGGCCGCCGCGGCTGCCCCGGCCGCGGTCGCGGGGGCGTCTGAGGAGCGCTCCATCATGTTGGCCGGTATCTCCGCGGAGAACACATTGCGCAAGCGCTCACGGGGGTGGGGATCGGTGGTCGTCGTCCTCCTCCTCCTCGACCGCTCCCGCCTGGTGGCTCGCGGCTTCTCGGCCGGCGCGCTCCTCCCCGGCCTTGTCGGCGGCCGACCGGCCCTCGGGCGCGTGGTTGCGCGGGCTCGCTCGGGAGCTCCTCGGCAGGCTCCTTGGCGGTGGGCTCCTTTGCGGACGGCTGCTCGGGCTCCTTCGCCTGTTCCTCCTCGGTCTTGCTGAACAGCGCCGTCAGGGGCCCCTCCCTCATGCTTGCTCGTTTACTCTGGGGCATGGGTGAGAACCTCCTCGTGGGCTTTGTCTTCTTCTCCTTCACGGTGTGCGAGCACCTCCTGCGCGAGTTGCGGTATGACTGCGCCGCCACGCCCTCGGGCTCGTACTTGAGCACCGACATGCCCTTCACCGGCGCCTCGGCGAAGCGGACCGTCTTGCGGATGCGCGAGGCGAACACGCGGTCGCCGAAGTTCTCCTCGAGGATCTCGATCGCCTCCTTCGCGTGGATCGTGCGCGTGTCCACCAACGTAGGAAGGATACCCTCGATGTTGACGTCCGGATTGAGATTCTCACGGATCATCGCCAGGGTGTTTTGCAGCTGGATCAGCCCACGCATCGACAGATACTCGCACTGCACGGGGACGATCACCTTGTCGGCCGCCGTCAGCGCGTTGATCGTCAAGAGGCCGAGGCTCGGCGGGGTGTCGATGCAGATGAAGTCGTAGTCCTCGCGGATCGGCTCGAACGCCTTCTGCAGCGAGCGCTCGCGGCCGATCATCGTGCTCATCGCGATCTCCGCCCCCGCGAGGTCGATCGAGGCGCAGGCGATGTCGATCTCGCGCTTGCGGATCACCTCGCGGATCGAGGTTTTATGGACCAGCACGTCGTACATCGATTTCTCCAGGGTGTCCGGGTCGATCCCCTGGGACATCGTCAGGTTGCCCTGCGGGTCCATGTCCACGCACAGCACCCGGTGACCCTCCTCCGCGAACGCCGCCGCCAGGTTCAGCGTCGTCGTCGTCTTCGCCACGCCGCCCTTCTGGTTGGCGAACGCTATGACCTTCGCCCGTCCTTGCACGGCACGCTCCGTCCGTCGGTTGGTGGGGCCCACCGATGGGAAGCCCGTCGGTGGGAAGCCGTCGGGTGGGTATTCGCACACGGCGGGCGGATTCCTGCACGGGCCGGCGGGCGGGGGTGTGTGTTCTCTTTTTGAGACCTCTATAGGGCTGTGGAAGTGGGGTCCCGGGCGGTCCGCGGGCGATGGCTCTGTTTTGACCTGGGCTGATGGCGAGCGGGTCCCTGGGCGGGGGTCTCGGGCGTATGTGCTCTCTTTTGGGGACCTATATATAGGGGCGATGGGGAGCGGGTCCCTGGGCGGGGGTCTCGGGCGTATGTGCTCTCTTTTGGGACGCTGGGCGAGCGGGACTCCATACCATCCCCCCGTGCCCACCCGCCACGTCACGCTGCAGCGGCGACTCGCCGGGCGCACCGTCTGCATCTGCGTCGGCCCCGGTGGCGTGGGCAAGACCACCACCTCTGCCGCGCTCGCGCTGGGGCTCGCGCGCGAAGGGCAGCGGGTCGCGGTCGTGACGATCGACCCCGCCAGGCGCCTGGCGACCGCGCTCGGCCTCGCCGAGCTCGACGACGAGCCGCGGCGCATCGACCCTGCGCTGCTCGCCGCGCACGGGATCGAGTCCGCGGGCGAGCTGTGGGCGACGATGCTCGACGCCAAGCGCACCTTCGACGATCTGATCTCCCGCCTCGCCCCCGACGAGCGCGCGCGCGAGGCCGTGCTCGCCAACCGCATCTACCAGGAGGTCTCCTCGCGCAGTCGCCGGCACCCAGGAGTTCTGCGCGATCGCCAAGCTGTACGAGCTGCACTGCGAGGGGCGCTTCGACACCGTCGTGCTCGACACCCCGCCCTCGCGCAACGCAATGGACTTCCTCGACGCGCCGAGGCGCATGAGCCGCTTCCTGGAAGGCCGCGCGCTGAAGATGTTCCTCGCCCCCGGCACCCTCGCCGCGCGCGTCGTCGGCCGCGGCAGCGGCTTGGTGCTGTCGATCTTCTCCCGCTTCACCGGCGTCGACCTGATCGGCGAGCTGTCGGGCTTCTTCGGCGCGCTCGGCGGCATGCTCGACGGCTTCCGCGAACGCGCCCGCGTGGTCGACGCGCTGCTGCGCGACCCCGCCACCGCGTTCCTGCTCGTCACCTCGCCGGAGCCCGAGCCGGCGCGGGAGGCGCCGTCTTCGCCGAGCACTTAGCCGCCGCGGGCATGTCGCGCCGGGACGATCGTCAACCGCGTCCACCGCGACGGCCTTGACGGCCACACCGCCGCGAGGTCAAGGCGCTGCTCGCCGACGAGCTGGGCGAGCGGCTCGCCGCGCGCGTGGCGGGCAACCTCGCCGACTTCGACGTGCTCGCGCAGCGCGACCGTGCCACCGTCGCGCGGCTCGCCCGGGCGCTGGGGCGACCCGCCCCGATCCTCGTGCCCCACCTAGACGGTGACGTTCAGGATCTCGCCGGTCTCGACTTCGTCGCTCGGCACCTCTTCGCCTGATCTGGCGGCGAGGCGTCGCATGCGCATGATCGTCGTGTTGATCTGATCGTCGGGCTGATACACGCCCGGCTGCGCCTCGGCGCGGGGCGGCGTCGGCACGGCCGCAGGCTCACGCGGCGTCGAACGCCGTCCTCGCCGCACCTTGATCGGCCCCTCGTGGGTCGGCTCCTCCTGCGGGCCCCGCTGCGTCGGTTCCTGCGCGGAGGCAACGGTCGCGCAGCGCACAAGATCGGGCGGCAGATGGCCGCACAGCACGTCCCGCAGCACCGCGCGCAGGTGGCCGGCTAGCTCCGCCACCAGCGCGGCGCAGCTCGCGTGCTCCAGGCGGCGCCCGTGATCACGTCGCGCTCCAGGGCGATGGCTTTGACGCCCGCCGCGTCAGGCCGGCGCGCTCCGCCGGCACCGCGCACAGCGCCGCCAGCCGGCCGGCGAGCAGCCCGCGGCGGGGCCCTCCGGCTCCAGCAGCGCCCGCAGCGCCAGCAGGTGGTCGCTCAACGCCTCCAGTTCGGAGGAGCGTTCGCAGCCCATCTCGAAGCGGGCCAGCGCCCACGCCAGCTCGGGCCGGCCGATCGCCGGGGCGCGCGTCTGCGCCAGCTCAGGCGCGACCACAGCGAGCCGTGCAGCGTCTCCATCAAGGCCACCTCGCCGGCGTTGGTGAAGGCCGTCTCGTCCAGCCGCGCCAGCGCCCCGCGCAGCCGCTCGCCGTCAGAGCGCGAAGTCGGTCTGCTCGGCGAACAACTCCTCCAGCAGCGTGCGCAGCCACCACGTCGCGCGCGAGCGCCCGTCGCCCCGCCCGATCCGCACGTCGCATTGAGCAGGTAGCGGTCGAGGCCCTGCAGGCATTCCAGCAGGCGCTCCGCCGCCCCGCAGCTCTCCAAGCTCGCCAGCGCCTGCCAGCGCTCGCCGATGAAGGCCGCGGCAGCGGCCGGTAGCAGTACAGCTGGGCGCCGCCCTTTCCCTGCCCCCGCCCGTGCCCACGCGGGGCGTGGACTCGAGCTCGAACGGCACCTCCGCGCCGGCGTCCAGCTCGGCCTGCAGGTGCGCCGCGGCGTCTCCCACGAATTGGTTATGGCTGTCTTCGAGCTGGTGTGAGCGCATCGGAAGCTTCACCTTCGCCGGCAGCCCCAGCGCTCCTGCTCTGCGCAGGCGGCGTTGCAGGCTCAGGCGACCGCGGCGACCGGCGTCTGCGCGAACACCGCGGAGCTGGTCCTGTCCTCGCCGCAACCCTGCACGATCCAGCGCTCGCCGTAGACGCGCATACCTCGATGATCGGCAGCAACGCAGTGCCCTTCTCGGTGAGCGCGTACTCCACGCGCGGGGGCACCTCGGAGAAGGTTTGGCGCGCGACGATCCCCTCCTCCTCGAGGGCGCGCAGACGCAGCGAGAGCGTGCGCGGGCTGATCCCCTCCAGCGAACGCTCCAGCTCGCAGAAGCGCGAGCGGCCCTCGGCCAGCTCGCGGATCAGCAGCAGCGTCCACTTGCCGCACACGATCTCTGCTGTACGGCACACCGGACATGTCTCGTCTGCAGCCACCCCACTACTTTACCAAGTGAAGCATCGGGAGACCTACGCAACGGTCAGCGGCAGTTCCGGCTGCCCGGGCGGGCGGCAGGGTGCGCCGTTGGGCGACGACTCCCCCCCGGGCGCGAGTGTCGTGCTACCCATCGACAGCCGCGCGGGCTGCGCAGGCACGGCAGGCGAGGGTGCCTCCGAGCCAGCGGGCGGGACACCGCGCTGTTCCCTGCGCAGAGGCGACGTCCTCCATCGTGGTGCCACGGCGGCCGTCGGCCTGCACCAGCAGCTTGAAGTCGTGGGGGCTGGAGGCAACGCGCAGCGCGTCCTCCACCGTGACCCGACCCGCCTTCAGGTGCCCGTAGAGCGCCTGATCGAAGGTCTGCATCCCGTAGTAGCCGCCCGCGGTGATGACCTCGTGCAGCTTGCCTGTCTGGGCGGGGTCGACGATCATGTCGCGCGCGCGGCCGGTCATCCTGAGGATCTCGCACACCGCCACCCGGCCACCGTCGGCGCCCGGTACCAAGCGCTGGGAGATCACGCCCTTGACCGTGCCAGCGATCATCGAGCGCGCCTGCGCGTGCTGATGGGGCGGGAAGAAGTCGAGCATCCGGTTGATCGACTCGGTGGCGTCCACCGTGTGGATCGTGGAGAGCACGAGGTGGCCGGTCTCGGCCGCCGAGAGGGCAGTTTGGACGGTCTCGTCGTCGCGCATCTCCCCCACCAGGATCACGTCGGGATCCTGGCGCAGCACGCGCCGCAGGGCGCGCTTGAAGGAGGCGGTGTCCATCCCCACCTCGCGCTGGTTGATCACCGAGCGCTTGTCGCTGTGCACGAACTCGATCGGGTCCTCGATCGTGACGATGTGCTTGGACATCGTTTCGTTCATGTGGTCGATCATCGCCGCCAGCGTCGTCGACTTGCCCGAGCCGGTGGTGCCCGTGAGCAGCACGATCCCGCGCTCCTCCTCGGCCAGTTCTCGCACCACCGGGGGCAGCGTCAATTCCTCGATCGTGCTGATCTTGTGGGGGATCGCGCGGCAGGCCAGCGAGATCACGCCGCGCTGGCGGAAAGCGTTGATGCGGTAGCGCGCGAGGCCGACGATTTCGAAGGAGAAGTTGACCTCGTGTTGCTCGGTGAATTCCTGCAGCTTGAGGGGATCGTGCAGCAGGTCGTGCAGCGCACGCTCGGTGTCCTCGGCGCTCAGCGCGCCGGTCTGCTCATCGTGGGTCAGGACGCCGTCCACGCGGTAGAGCGGCGGCGCATCCACCTTCAGGTGCAGATCCGAGCCGTGGCGGTTGATCAGCTCACGCAGCGCTTCCTGCACGTCGAACATGCCTCTCCGCATCGGCATCCCTGCCGGGGGGCTTGAGCCTCACCGGGTCGCGTGGACCAAGACCGACTGACGCGTCAGGCTAGGGTCAAGCCACGTCGCGGAGCTTTTGGGCCTCCGCCAAAGATTGAAGCTTCTTCAGCGACTGGTTCTCGATCTGGCGGATGCGCTCGCGCGTGACGTTGAAGGTGCGGCCGACCTCATCCAGCGTGCGGGGATGCTCGCCGCCAAGGCCGTAGCGCAGCTCCAGCACGCGCCGTTCGCGGTAGGAGAGGTTCTCGAGGGCCTCGCGCAGCGCCTCCTTGGTGAGGATTTCGGCGGCCCGCTCGTAGGGGGACTCGGCGCGCTCGTCGGCGATGAACTGGCCAAACTCCGACTCCTCCTCGTCGCCGACGGGCTTCTCCAGCGACACCGGCGCCTGCGCGGAGCGCTTGATCGAGTCGACCTCTTCGGGGTCGATCCCGGTGATGTCGGCGATCTCCTCGGCGGTCGGTTCGCGACCCAGCTCGGTCACCAGCTTGCGCTCGGCGCGCCCGATCTTGTTGAGCTTCTCGACGACGTGCACGGGGATGCGAATCGTGCGCGCCTTGTCCGCCAGCGCGCGGGCGATCGCCTGGCGGATCCACCAGGTGGCGTACGTGGAGAACTTGAAGCCCTTGCGGTAGTCGAACTTCTCCGCGGCGCGCACCAGCCCGAGCGTGCCCTCCTGGATCAGGTCGAGGAAGGGGAGGCCCTGGTTGCGGTAGTTCTTGGCGATCGACACCACCAAGCGGAGGTTGGACTCGACCATCTTCTGCTTGGCGTCGAGGTCGCCACGCTCGATCCGCTTGGCGAGATCGACCTCCTCTTGGGCGGTGAGCAACCGCACCTTGCCGATGTCCTTGAGGAACAGCTGCAGCGAGTCGGTGGTCATGTCCGGCTTGAGGTCCAGCGTCGCTTTCGCTTTGCGCCGGCCGCGCTTGTCCGGCGCGCGCTCGACCTGCGACGCCGCGGCGGTCGCCGGGTCGATGTCCTCGACGAGCTCGATCTCGGATTTCTCCAGGAAGCCGTGCAGCTCCTCGACGTCGGTCTCGTCGAGGTCCAACTCGGAGGTGGCGGTGGAGATCTCCGCGAACGTCAACACCCCCACCTGCTGGCCCTTCGCCAACAGGCCCTTGATCTCATCGAGCTCCTGCAGTTCGACTACTGACATCGGTTTCCGTTTCCTTAGACAGCGATTTCGTGCCGGGAGGGCTGTGTACGCCAAGCGAGACGGCCGTACGGGACGACGAGCGCCTGCCGCCCCCCGCGGTCGCGACCCGCCCCACATTACAGCCAACGTGGCTCATATTAACGCCTGCGAGCGCCCATCCCGTATACCCGCGCCCCGATGCGCGATGATTGCGCACTTCGATGAGCCCCCGAGCAAAGCCGCACTCCAATTGAGCCCCTCTGGCAAAGACGCACCCCATTGAGCCCCCCTAGCAAAGAGAAACGATCCGACGGACGCCGGCGAGCCGGCGCAACCTCGCTTCCTACCGGTGCAACGCGGCCCGCGGCTGGCGCCGCCGAGGAGCCGGGCGTGCTGTCCAGCCTGCCTAGCACCCGCCCTCAGCGTCCCAGCGCGCGGCGAGCCGCTGCGCGGCGGAGCGCCGCCGCGCGAGCCGAGCGAGCGTCCGCCCAAGCCGAGCGGGCGTCCCGGGCCGAGCGGGGGCCCGCCCAGACTCCAAAGCGCGGCGAGGCGAAGCCCAAACGAAAGACATCGCCAGCGCGGACAGCCCAACCCCAATCGACTCCGCCACGGACAGGGCGCGCCGCGACGAAACCCAAACGCGCCACTCAGACCTGGCCCAAGCCGACCGCCAAGCCTTGAGTTGCACCCAAGCCCGTCGAGCCGCCGGTGCCCCGCCAGGGCTTCGAGTCGGAGGAGACGATCGAGATGGGGCGACCGGTGCAGCCGCCGAGCAGCAGCGAGCTGGCGGCCTCGATGGTGGAGCTCGTCGGCGAGCTCGCCCAAACGGGGCTCTCGGCCGGTGGGCGCGTGCTGCGGGACGCGCTCACGCGGCTTGCCGGCGGCTGAGCGTCCGTCACGCCCGTCCTCCGCTCGCGGACGCATCCCACGACGGGCCGCCGAGCGTTCCGCGAGCCTCCAGCTCCTCGGCCGCGAGCAACACGTCCGGCGTAGCTATGTATACTCCGCGCACGCCGAACCTCTGCGGCTCAGGTCGTGGAGGACGGGGGATCCATTGCGGAGCGAGTCGATCGATCCGCGGGGGCGAATCGGCCTCATCGAGGCCGTAGCGCTATCAAGCGCGAGCCCGTCAGCTCACCTCGTAGGCGTACGAAGACGACGACTATGCACACCGTTTCGTTCAAGCACGCCCTTTCGGCTGGCCTGTTGGCCGCGTTACTCGGCCTGGCCGGGCCCCTTGCGATGCCCGCCGCGCGGGCACTCGCCGAAACCGGCGGCTCCACTACTACGGGCAGCACGGCCGACAACACATCCGGTAGCGCCACCTCGGGCAGCCCCACAACCGGCGGCTCGAGCTCGGGCAGCACCACTTCCGGTGGAGCGGCGCCCGCGCCCAGCTCGCCCCGCAGGCAGACCGTGGCGACGTGGTATGGACCCGGCTTCTACGGACACACCACCGCGTGCGGGCAGAAGCTGACCCCGAAGCTGGTGGGGCTCGCCAGCCGCACGCTTCCCTGTGGAACGCTCGTGCGGATCTCCTATGGCGGCCATCTGCTCACCGCGCCGGTGCTCGATCGCGGGCCATACGGCCACAGCGGGGCAATGTGGGACCTCACCTCGGGTGCCGCGCGAGCACTCGCGATCAGGGAAACGGTGCGGATCGCCACGCAGATCGTCGGCAGCGTGCCCAACACGCCGGCGCTCGGGCAGTCGGCCTTCTCGGCCACGCTTTCGCCGACGACCCCCGCCGCCACGAGCGCGCCGTCCGAAGCGCCCGCCGGCTCCTCCGCCGCCGCACCTGCCCCCGCCGCCACCGGCGGGGCCTCCGCGAGCTAACCGCCGCCAGCTAGGCTCAACCGGTGCCGGCGAAGGCCGCGATCACCAACCTGTGCGACCACACCACCGTTGACCCGGAGACCGGCGCGATGCGCTCGGTGCAAGCCGCCGACTTGACGGTCGGCGAGAGCGCACTAGCCGAGCTGTGGTCGGCTGAGAACCTGGAGCGGCTGGCGCGGACCTACTGGCGCTTTCTCACCCGCGTCACGCTCGGGCTGGTGCAGGTCCGCTACACCGAGCGGGAGCGCTTCGTGGTGCTGCTCTTCCGGCCGCTCACGCTGCTCTCCTTCCGCGCCCCCGAATATGAGCTCGAGGCCGATCACGGCGTGGTGCGCTGGCGCATCGAGCGGGGACTGCTGGTGGCGCGCGCCGGGCGCGAGAGCAAGGGCCACCTGCAGATCGACGTGCGCCGCATCGCCGGAGAGGGCTCGGCGAGGATGCGACAACGGCGCTGCACATCGAGGTGGAGGTCGCCAACTTCCATCCGGCGATCGCCTCGGGGATCAGCCTCCGCCTCTACAACGCCACCCAGTCGCGCATCCACGTGATCGTCACGCACGGCTTCCTACGCTCGCTCGCCCGTCTCGATCTGGCGAAGTCCCGCGTGGGCCGGCTAGCCACGGGGCCCTAGCCCTTCACTTTCTGAAGTAAGTGGGCAGGGTTGGATACTTTGCTTTCGGACCCAAACCCTTCATTTTGTGAAGTGGTTATAGGCAGATTATTACATGTCCCCTCCCCCTCGCCTCGAGGAACCGCTGGGGCAGGAAGGGCTCAGGGGTTACGCGAACCGTGCGTCGCCGTACAGCGCCCGCAGCTTGGCGCGGTCGTGACGCGCGCTGATGCGCCGCACGGTGCCCGAGCGGGTGCGCATCACGAGCGATTCGGTGCTGGCCCCGCCGGCGCTCGGGTAGCGCACGCCCTGCAGCACGTCGCCGTCGGTGATGCCGGTGGCGGAGAAGAACACGTCCTCGCCCGCCACCAGGTCGTCGCGGTCGAGGATTCGTTTCAAGTCGTAGCCGGCGTCCAGCGCGGCGGAGCGCTCGTGCTCGTTGCGCGGCCACAGCCGCCCCAACAACTGCCCGCCGAGGCACTTGATCGCCGCCGCCGAGATCACCCCCTCGGGGGTGCCGCCGATGCCCCACAGGAGGTCCACCGGGGAGCGCTCGGTGACCGCCAGCAGCGAGGCGGAGACGTCACCGTGGGGGATCAGTCGCACCCGGGCCCCCGCCTCGCGGATCGCCTTGATGCCCTGCTCGTGGCGAGGACGGTCGAGCACGACCACCTCGACATCGCCGATCTCGCACGCTTTGCGCTCGGCGATCAGGGCGACCGTGTCCGGCAGCGGACGATCAAGGTCGAGCAGGTCGGCAATCTCCGGGGAGCCCACCATCTTTTCCATGTACACGCACGGGCCGGGGTCGAACATCGTGCCGCGGCTGGAGAGCGCGATCACCGCCAGCGCGCTCGGCATCCCGTGGGCGGCGAGCGTGGTGCCCTCCAGCGGGTCCACCGCGATGTCCACCTCCGGCGGGGAGCCGTCGCCGATGTGCTCGCCGTTGGCGAGCATCGGCGCCTCGTCCTTCTCGCCCTCGCCGATCACCACCACGCCGTCCATCTGGACGGATTGAAGCGCGTAGTGCATCCCGTCCACGGCAGCCTGGTCGGCGGCCTCCTTGTCGCCTTTACCGACCAGCCGCGCCGCCGCCAAAGCGGCCGCCTCGGTAACGCGCACCAACTCCAGCGCGAGGTTGCGATCGGGCCTTTGATGGGTGGGATCGGGGCTCAAATGCTCACCTCTCTCATACCACCGCGCGTGGGGTAAGACCGCCGCGCGTGGGGTCGGGACAATGGATACCTTTACTGCGCGTGCGCCTGCAACCTACACCACCAGAGGAGGAGTCATCGTGAGCCAGATCGGGTTCATCGGCATGGGCAGGATGGGGGGCGGCATGTCGCACCGCATCCTCCGCGACTCCGAGCATCAGGTGGTGGTGTACGACGCCAACCGCGACGCGGTGCAGCAGTCAGTATCCAACGGCGCCGTCGGCGCCTCCTCGCTGGCCGATCTCGTCAAGCGACTGGAGCCGCCGCGCACGGTGTGGCTGATGCTGCCAGCCGGCGAGATCACGCAGCAGACGATCGACAAGCTCACCAAGCTGCTGGACCGCGACGACACGATCGTGGATGGCGGCAACACCAAGTGGACCGAAGACAAGCTGCGCGCGGGGCAGCTCAAAAAAAGCGGTATCCACTACGTCGATGTGGGCACCTCCGGGGGAGTGTGGGGCCTGGAAGTCGGCTACTGCATGATGGTGGGAGGCCCAAACCGCGCGGTGAAGCGCCTCGCGCCGTTCCTCGACGTGCTGGCGCCGCCCACCAACGAGACGAGCATCGACGCGATCGGGCCGCGCGGGTGGCAACACTTCGGGCCGGCGGGCGCCGGGCACTTCGTGAAGATGGTGCACAACGGCGTGGAGTACGGCCTGATGCAGGCCTACGCGGAGGGCTTCGACCTGTTCGACAAGTGCGAGTACGAGCTGGACAACGCGAAGATCGCGCACCTCTGGGGGCAGGGGTCGGTGGTGCGCTCGTGGTTGTGTGAACTAGCCGCCCGTGCGTTCGAAGCCGACGGCAACGACCTGCACACGCTGACCGGCTACACCGAGGACTCGGGCGAGGGGCGCTGGACGATCGCGGAGGCGACCGCGCGCGACGTGCCCACCCCCGCGATCACCGCCTCCCTATACGCACGCCTCACCTCGCGCGGCAACGGCGACTACGCCAACCGCGTGCTGGCGGCGCTGCGCAACCAGTTCGGCGGACACGCCGTGAAGAAGGCGTAATGAGCACGATCGAGCAGCAACCCGACAATCCCCTGGTCGAAGGGCTGGAGCGCCTGCCCGTGGCGCCGACCACGCTGGTGATCTTCGGCGCCACCGGCGACCTCGCGCGGCGCAAGCTGCTGCCCGCGCTGTACAACCTCGCCCACGAGGGCGCGCTGCCCGAGCGCTTCAACCTCGTGGGGGTGTCGCGCAAAGAGAAGGAGCGCGACGACTACCGCGCCGAGTGCGAGCAGGCGATCCGCGCCTTCTCACGCCGCACTCCGGACGATGACGTGCTGGCGGGGCTGCTCGAAAACGTCAAGTATGTGCCCGGCACCTTCGACGACGAGAACGTCTACCGCGAGCTGGCATTCGTGCTCGAGCGCTTCGACGAGCGCGCGGGCGAACCGCTCAACCGCGCCTTCTACCTCTCGACCGCCCCCGCGTTCTTCCCGGTGATCGTGGAGGCGCTCGGCGCGCAGGGGCTCGACAACCGCGCCGGCGCCGAGGTGAGGGCGATCATCGAGAAGCCGTTCGGCACCTCCCTGGGGGAGGCAGTCGAGCTGAACCGCCGCGTGCTCGACGTGTTCGAGGAGAGCCAGGTGTTCCGCATCGACCACTACCTCGGCAAGGAGACCGTCCAGAACATGCTGGCGTTCCGCTTCGCCAACGGGATGTTCGAGCCGCTGTGGAACCGCAACTACATCGACAACATCCAGATCACCGCCGCCGAGGACATCGGCATCGGCAGCCGCGCCGGCTACTACGACCACTCCGGGGCGCTGCGCGATCTGATCCAGAACCACATGCTGCAGCTGCTCTGCCACGTGGCGATGGAGCCGCCCGTGAACTTCACCGCCGAAGAGGTGCGCAACGAGAAGGTGAAGGTTTTGCAGGCGATCCACGCGCCCAGCGCGGCGGATGTGCCGGGGATGGCAGTGCGCGCCCAGTATGGACCAGGACATGCGGGTGGGGAGGATGTGCCGGGTTATTTGGAGGAGGAGGGGGTTCGCGATGGGTCGATCACCGAGACCTTCGCGGCCCTGCGTCTGGAGGTTGACAACTGGCGCTGGGCCGGGGTCCCCTTCTACCTGCGCGCCGGCAAGCGCCTCGCGCGCAAGATCACCGAGATCGCGATCACCCTGAAGCCCGTCCCCCACCTCGCGTTCAGCGCCGAGGGCTCACTCGGCATCCGCCCCAACCAGCTGATCCTCACGTTGCAGCCCAACGAGGGCGTGTCGCTGCAGCTCGGAGCAAAGATCCCCGGCACGCGCATGATCATCAGGCCCGTCAACATGGAGTTCCTGTACGGCACCTCGTTCCTGTCGCAGTCGCCTGAGGCCTACGAGCGGCTGATCATGGACGCGATGCGCGGCGACCCCACGCTGTTCACCCGTAACGACGAGGTCGAGTCGCAGTGGGAGATCTGCGACCCGATCGTCAGCGCGTGGGCCGACACGCCGGGACCGCTGCCGCAGTACGAGGCCGGCTCGCAGGGGCCGCGCGAGGCCGCGGAGATCCTGGTCGAGGGCCACGCCTGGCGGGCGATCTGATGGCCGGCTGGCATTTCGAGCGCCGTCGCCCGAGCCGCGAGGGGGGTGGGGCATGCTTATTTTTTTGGGCCCCAACCCTTCATTTTGTGAAGTGTTCTAGGGCATTTTTTTATCCATTCATCCCAGCCCTCCCCCACCGCTGATCGGACGCCGGGATGCCTGCCACCAGCGACGCCGTTTGGAGCGCACAGGACACCACCCCCGACGCGATCGAAGCCGCGCTGCGCGAGCTCTTGGTCGCGCGTCACGCCGAAAACGGCGGGTATGTGCCGGCGCGTGCGCTGAACATGATCGCGTTCGTCGATCGCGCCTGGAGCGGGGAGATCGCCAACCGCCTGCGCGGCGTGGGGCGCTACCACGCCTCGCGCCTGATCGTCCTCTCCTACGAGCCCTCCCGCGAGCACCTCGACGCGCGCGCCACCGTCGCCTCCGAAGGCGATCCGCGACCCGGTGAGCTCACGCTGCTGCGCGAGACGGTGGTCGTCGAGATCGGCAAACGCCACCTCGACGACCTGCTCACGATCGCCGACCCGCTGGTCGTCAGCGACCTGCTCACGCTGCTGTGGTCCCCCCACGGCCACCACGAGGTCGTGCGCGAGCTGCTGCCGCTCGTGCAGGCCGTGCTGCTGGACTCGGTTGACGAGCCCGAGCCGCGTGAGGCAATCGCGCACGCGCGCTCCCTCTCAGGGGATGCCTACGTGGTGGATCTCGCCTGGCTGCGCACCACCCCGTGGCGCGAGCGGCTGGCCACCGCGTTCGACCCGCCCGAGATGCGGCGCCAGCTGCACATGCTCACCTCCGTCACGATCCACCACCACCCCGAATCGGCGATCTCGGCGATGCTGCTGATCGGCTGGCTGGCCGCCCGTCTGGGCTGGCGGCTCAATCCCCTGGTGGCGCACGACGGTGTGCTCGCGAGCAAAGCCAGCGGGCGCCGCCAGGACATCGAGCTGCGGCTGCTCGCCACACCCGAGCAACAGGTGCGCGGGCTCGCGGGGTTGGAGCTGGAGACCGCGTCCGGGCTGCGCCTGCGACTCGACCGCGGGCCCGGCGGGCTGCACGCCCACCGGCGCGACGCGAAAGGCAACGAGCGGGCATGGACGATCCTGGGGGCCTCACGCGGCGAGGCCGGCATCCTCGGCGAGGGGATCCGCCAGGCTCTGCTGCGCGATCCCACCTTCGGGCCCGCGCTCGCCGCCGCGGGGGAGATCGTGCCGTGATGACGAGTTGTAGATGATGTTTCATCGCGGAGGCATAACCACCAACTGGATCTGTGGGGCAAGACCAGATGACAGCGATGAGAGGTCCAGTAGCTGGTTGGCTCGCCCAATGTTCTTGCGCAGCACCCCAACCAGCTGACAATCTCTTCGCCCTATCTCCCATGAGCCGACTCACCGTCCTTCCCGACCCCCAGGCCGCCGCCGAGTACGCCGCCGAAGAGATCGCGCGGGCGCTGCGAGACGCACTCGATCGGCGTGGGGTCGCCCACTTCGCGCTTTCGGGTGGCCACACTCCACAGGTCACCTATCAGGTGCTTGCCGGGTTGCTCGATGATTGGAGCGCAGTCGAGCTGTGGTACGGAGACGAGCGCTGCGTCGCACCCGATGACCCGGAGAGCACCCACCGGCTGGTGGTGGAATCGTTGCTCGCCCACATCCCCGGTAGCGGGCGGAAGGAACCGATCGAGCACCGCGTGCGCGGCGAGCTCGGTCCCGAGGCCGCCGCGCACGAGTACGCCGAGGAGCTGCGCGCGTCGGTGCCCCCGGCCGAGCTGGGCGATCTGCCCTTGCCGGAGATCGGCCTGCCCGCACCAGACATCGACCTGCCCGCGCTGGATGTGTCGCTGGTGGGCATCGGCGAGGACGGGCACACCGCCTCGCTCTTTCCCGGCCACCCCGAGGTGGAGGACTCCAGCGGTGCACTATGCCTGCCGGTGCGCAACTCGCCCAAGCCCCCACCGGAGCGAGTCACGCTCAGCCTCCCGGTACTGCGCGCGGCCCGCTACACGCTGATGCTGGTCGCCGGCGCGGGCAAGGCCGACGCGCTCGCGTCCGCGCTGGCCGGGGGTGGGCGGGATCCTGATCCCCGCGTGCCCGCCAGTCTGCTCGTATCCGAGCGCCTGCACGTCGTGGCGGACGCCGCCGCGGCGTCACGTGTGCGCCCCGATGGCTCCCTCTCGTCGAGCCCATCAGAGTGATCGTGGCGGTGCCCGCATCGCCGCCCGCGCGGGAGCATGACCCGCTCGACGCTCGATCCTTCTGACAGTTCCAGAACTGGATGAGGGGTGCCCACCGCTCGAGCGCGCTAAGGTCCTACCTTGAGTACGCGCCCGGAGCTCATGGCCCGCACCGTTTCCCAACCCACCGCCGCCAGGACCCCCGCCCCACTTGCCGAGACGCTCGCGGCCCTGGACGAGGCCCGTCGCTGCACGCTTCAGCTGGTGGCCCACCTCGACGACCGCGAGCTGGAGCGCACGCACTCGCCGATCATGAGCCCGCTCGTGTGGGACCTCGCGCACATCGCCGCCTACGAGGACCTGTGGCTGGCCCACCGCCACGCCGGACTGGAGCTGCTGCGGCCAGACCTCGCCGAGCTGTACGACGCCTTCGAGACGCCCCGCTCGCAGCGGGGTGAAGCGAAGCTGCTCAACGCCGCCGAAGCGCGCGCCTACCTGGAGGCGGTGCGCGAGCGGGTCGTGGGTGCGCTGGGCGATCGAGGCGTCGGCGACGGCGTCCTCGCCGAGCTGGTGGTGCGTCACGAGCTGCAGCACACCGAGACGATGCGCCAGACGCTCGCGCTCGCCGGACTGCTGCCGCAAGGCGAGCCGTCGCTGACGCCGCTCACCGGCGAGGAGGGCTGGCTGTCGTACCCGGCTGGAGCCTTCTTGATGGGTGCCCCTCCCGCAACCAGCGCCGAGGGCTTCGCCTACGACAACGAGCGGCCCCGTCACCTCGCGCGCACCGGCGCCTTCGCCGTCGCGCGGCGCCCCGTCACCAACGCCAGCTGGTTGCACTTCAGCGAGGGGGGCGGCTACGAGCGGCGCGAGTGGTGGTCGGACGAGGGGTGGGCTTGGAAGGAGGAGTACGACATAACCCACCATCCCTCCGTGGCAGCCGGTCACGCGCAGGCGCCCGTCTGCCACATCAGCTGGTTCGAGGCCGACGCCTTCACCCGTGCGCACGGTGCGCGGCTCCCCACCGAGGCGGAGTGGGAGCGGGCGGCGACCTCGGAGCAGCATGGGCTGCAGGAAGCCGAGCAGAAGCTGGAGGAAGTCGGGCCTGGGCTGGAGGAAGTCGGGCCTGGGCTGGAGGGAGTCGGGCAGGTGTGGGAGTGGACCGCCAGCCACTTCGGCGGCTATCCCGGCTTCGTCGCGCATCCCTACCGGGAGTACTCCGAAGTGTTCTTCGGCGAGGACTACCTGGTGTTGCGCGGCAGTTCATGGGCCACCCACCCGCGCGTGGCCAGTCTCACCTTCCGCAACTGGGACTATCCGCTGCGACGCCAGATCTTCGCGGGCGTGCGGCTGGCGAGGGATGTGTGATGGCTACCACGCGAGAGCCCATAAACCCCGCGAGCACCAACGGGCATGCAACGAATGGAGGCCCAGCCAACGGCGGCTTGGCCGCCGACGACGCCATCCAAATCGACTCCCACCTCGGCGGCCCCGAGCAGCGCACGCTCGCCGAGGACGTGCTGGACGGGCTGACCCGACCCTTCAAGGAACTGCCACCCAAGCACTTCTACGACGCGCGCGGCGCCGAGCTGTTCGACCAGATCTGCGAGCTACCCGAGTACTACCCGACCCGCACCGAGCGCGGGATCCTCGACGCCACCGCCGCGGAGATCGCCGCCCTCACCGGCGCCGTGGAGCTGGTCGAGCTGGGCTCGGGCACCGCCGCCAAGACGCGCGTGCTACTCGACGCCCTGCACCGCGCTGGCACGCTGGAGCGCTACGTGCCGGTGGACGTCACCGAGAGCATGGTGCGCGACTGCGCCGATGAGCTGACGCTCGAGTACCCCGGCCTGCGCGTGCACGGCGTGATCGGCGACTTCGAGCGCCACCTCGACCGCGTGCCCCCCGCGGATGGCCCCCGCCTCGTGGTGTTCCTCGGCGGCACGATCGGCAACTTCCCCCCCGGCAGCCGTCGCCGCTTCCTGCGCCAGATCGCCGACCTGCTGGGCCCGCGCGACCACCTGCTGATGGGCACCGATCTCGTCAAGGACGCCGGCGTGCTGGAGGCCGCCTACGACGACCAGCAGGGGGTCACCGCCGAGTTCAACCGCAACGTCCTGCACGTCCTCAACCGCGAGCTCGACGCCGACTTCGACCCCGGCGACTTCGACCACGTGGCGCTCTTCGACGACCGCCACGAGTGGGTCGAGATGCGCCTGCGCGCGCGGCGCGACCACACGGTCACCGTCAGCGCGCTCGAGCTCGACGTGCACTTCGACGCCGGCGAGGAGATGCGCACCGAGATCAGCGCCAAGTTCACCCGCCCCCGCCTGGAGAGCGATCTCGACGCGGCCGGTCTGCAACTGGTGCGGTGGCTGACCGATCCGGAGGATCTCTTCGCGCTGACGCTGTCGCGGCCGAGCTCCTGACCAGGCCCAGAGCGTGACCTAGGGGCCACGGCGAGGCAGTGAGCCGGCAGGCACGGCGGTGGAGACGGCGAGGTGATGTAGGCTCCGCCGCACATGCAGATCGAGGGCAGCTCAGCGATCGTCGTCGGCGGAGCCTCCGGGCTCGGCGAGGCCACCGTGCGCCGCCTGCACGCCGCCGGCGCTGTTGTAACCGTGGCGGACGTCAACGCCGAGAAGGGCCAGACGCTCACCTCCGAGTTGGGCTTGGAGTTCGTCGCCTGCGACGTGCGCGAGGAGGCGCAGGTGCAGGCCGCTGTCGAGCACGCCGCCGCCGCGGAGGGCGGGCTGCGCATAGCCATCTGCTGCGCCGGCACCGGCTGGGCGCAGAAGGTGGCGGGCTCCAAGGGTCCGCACCCGCTGATGCCCTTCGAGACGATCCTCCAGATCAACCTGATCGGCACCTTCAACGTGCTGCGCCTCGCCGCCTCGGCGATGATCCCCAACGAGCCGTTCGGGGACGACGGCGAGCGCGGCGTGTGCGTCAACACCGCCTCGATCGCCGCCTACGACGGGCAGGTTGGGCAGATCGCCTACTCGGCCTCCAAGGGCGGCATCGTCGGCATGACGCTCCCCGCCGCCCGCGACCTCGCCCAATACGGCATCCGCGTCTGCACGATCGCCCCCGGCCTGTTCGATACCCCGCTGCTCGCCGCCCTGCCGGAGGAGGCCCGCCAGAAGCTCGGCGCGGGCATCCCCTACCCGCAGCGCCTCGGCAAGCCCGAGGAGTACGCCCACCTCACCTGCCACATCGTCGAGAACGTGATGCTCAACGGCGAGGTCATCAGGTTGGACGGGGCGCTGCGGATGCCCCCGCGGTAGGCAGCTCGCAGACTCTTGTCCGATGGCATCGAGCACTTCGGGTAGAATGAGGTTGTGAGCATCACTTCCCGCACCTTGCTGGAGCCCGGCCATGAGGCCGAGTGGGCTGCGCTCAACGAGGAAAAGCGCCTCGCCCTCACGCCGCCGGCCGACACGCCGGTCAGCGAGTTGCTCAGGCGTGGACAGCACCTTTCGGCCCAGGCGGCAAAACTACTGCGAGCCGTCGAACGAGCAAATGGTGGCCCTCGACCCTGAACTCGACGTTGCTGCCGCCGCGATGGTCGCCGAGGGCGCTCGTTTTGTTGTAGTAGGCGGCTTCTCGGTTATCGCCAACCGTTTCATCCGGGCAACTGAGGACGTCGACTTCTTGGTCCCTGATGACACCGCTAACGACCAGCATGTGCTGGCAGCGCTTGTCAGGCTTGACGGCGTACGTTTGCGTGACGAGGCCCCGCTTCAAGAAGAGCACCTACTCGGCCGGACGCACCTACGAGCAAAGACACGAGCCGGAGTGATTGACATCATGCGCGGGGGCCTACCCCCACTCGACTTCGAGACCGTCGCGGAACGCGCCATACACGTCCAGGACGATGGCGTCAGCTACTTGGTCGCCGGTTTGAGCAGCATCGTCGGCTTCAAGCGCCTTGCCGGCCGCCCACGCGATCGAAATGACCTGATCGGCTTGGAAGAGATCTACGGCGAGCTCCCGATCGAGGCGATTCCCGGACTCGACACCTGAGCGCAGCACAACACCCCGTCTCCCTCCGCCCAACGCGCCTCATCCAGACCGCCCTCGAGGCGACCAAACGGCTCCCGCGCCGCGCCAACACTAGACATGACAGCGGGAGCCGTCGGCAAAACCGAACCTCAGCTGAGGCGCTCCACCAGCATCGCCATCCCCATGCCACCGGCGACGCACATCGACTCGATGCCGTAGGTACCGTCGAGCGTCTGCAGGTCGTTGATCAGCGTGGTCATGATCCGGGCGCCGGTCATGCCGAAGGGGTGGCCGAGGGCGATCGCCCCACCGAAGGGGTTGAGCTTCTCGTCTGGGATTCCCAGCTCCTCTTTGCAGGGGACGATCTGTGCGGCGAACGCCTCATTGATCTCCACCACGTCGATGTCGCTCATCGACATGCCCGTGTTCTTCAAGAGCTGTTGGATCGCGGGGATCGGGCCGAGGCCCATCACCTCGGGGCGGATCGCTACCACTGTGGAGGCGAGGATCTTCACTTTCGGCTTCAGCCCCAGCTCCTGCGCGCGCTCCTCTGAGGTGACCAGCAGGGCAGCGGCGCCGTCGTTGAGCGGGCAGGCGTTGCCCGCCGTCACAGTGCCGTCCGGCTTGAACGCGGGCTTCAGCGACGCCAGCTTCTCGAGCGTGGTGCCGGGGCGCGGACCATCGTCCTTGGTGACGACCTGCTCGGGGATCTCGATCTCGTTGCCTTCGCGGTCGGTGTCTTTGTGCGCGGGCGCCGTCACGGGGACGATTTCCACGTCGTAGTGGCCCGACTCCTGCGCTGTCACCGCGCGCGTCTGGGAGATCAGCGCCCACTCGTCCTGCGCCTCGCGGCTGACTTTCTTTTCCTGCGCCACGTTCTCGGCCGTCAGGCCCATCGGGATGTACACGTTGTACAGCGATCCCTCCGAACCGTCCAGCTTGGGGTGGAATTCGAACTCGCCGCCCTGCGTGGCGCGCGAGACCGCCTCCACGCCGCAGGCGATGTAGGTGTCGCCCTCGCCCGCCTTGATCGCGTGGAACGCCATCCGCGTGGTCTGCAGCGAGGAGGCGCAGAAGCGGTTGACTGTGGTGCCGGGGACGTGAAAGTCGATGCCCGCCAGCAGCGACGCGTTGCGCCCGATGTTGTAGCCCGACTCGCCCTCGGCGAAACCGCACCCCATCATCACGTCCACGATCGAGCTCGACTCCAACTGCGGGTTGCGCTCCAGGATTGCTTTCAACGGGATCGACGCCAGGTCGTCGGCGCGCACCGATTTGAGCGATCCCTTCACCGCCCGCCCGATCGGCGTGCGTATGGCGTCAACGATTACGGCGTCAGACATGCGAAGCTTCTCCTTGTCGTTTTTGTCTCCCGGCAGCGCGGCATCGACCCGCCTCCCCCGTCGGGCACCCTACCACTTCACAAAATGAAGGGTTGGGGGCCGAGAATTGCATCTGCCATAGGGCCTCCCCCGGCTCACAGGATGGGGGCAGCAGAGGACAGGGGCGAACGCAGGGAAGAGCAGGAGAGATTGGTCTCAGAGGTCCAGACGGGAGACGCCCAGCTCGTCGAAGCCCACGTGATGGGCGAGCTCGTGGCGCACGGTTCTCACGACCTGCTCGCGCAGCAGCTCGGGGTCGTGGCCGAAGTCGCGCCGCAGCGTATCCCTGAAGATCACGATGCGATCGTGCGCGGGGGCGCCGAACACCCGGTCGCGCATCTGGTCGCCCTGGTAGAGGCCGTACGCGCCCGCCGCGCGGCCCTTGTCGGAGATCACGACCGCCACGTGGCGTAGCGCATTGCGCAGCAAGTCGGGCAAGTCGTCGAGCGCATCGCGCACCAGCTCTTCGAAGTCCTCGTCGTTGAGTGGGTCGAGCGCCATGAATTCCGATTCGTCGGGATCCACCGCCAGCCCTTCGCGGCCGAGGTCCTCCGCGCGGCGCACGATCTTTTCGAACTCCTCCTCGGACTCCGGGTCGTGCCAGCCCGCCATGCGTACCGCCACGAACGCGATCGCGGTGCTCAACAGCGCCACCGCCGCGATCCCCAGGATCAGATCCTCCACCGCCCGCACCGCGCCCACCGAGCTGAAGCCCTCGCCCACCACGATCACCACGAGACCCAGCGACAGCGCGACCAGCGCCGCCAGCCCGATCTTCCTCAGCTGGCCGTACTCTCCGTGAGGCTTTGGTGCGCGCATCGCAAATTTGGGACCCGCCCCGCCCCGTCCATCCTTACTTGAGCGTACGGGCAATGACGAGCCGCTGGATCTCGTTGGTGCCCTCGTAGATCTGAGTGATCTTTGCGTCTCGCATCATGCGCTCCACCGGATACTCCTTGACGTAACCGTACCCCCCCAGCACCTGCACCGCCTCGACCGTCACCGCCATCGCGGTGTCCGAGCAGAACACCTTCGCCATCGAGGAGTACTTCGCACGCTGTGGATCGCCGCGATCGGCCATCGCGCAAGCCTTGTACAGGAGCTCCCGCGCAGCCGCCGTGCGTGTTTCCATATCGGCCAACTTGAACTGGATCGCCTGGTGCTCGATGATCGGCTGGCCGAACTGCACGCGCTCGCGGGCATACCCGACGGCGTAGTCGGTCGCGCCCTGGGCGATCCCGACCGCCTGCGCGGCCGCCCCCAGACGGGTGCGCTCCAGCGTGCCGAGCGCCACTCGCAGGCCCCTGCCGACCTCGCCGATCACGTTCTCCTGCGGCACCCTCACGTCCTCGAAGATCGGCTGTCCCGTCGGCGAGGCGCGGATCCCCAGCTTATGCTCGAGCTTGCCGACGCTGAATCCGGGACGGTCGGCCTCGATCACGAACGCGGTGATCCGCCGGCTCTCGCGGTCGGTGACCGCGAAGCAGATGTAGAAGTCCGCCACCCCAAGGTTGGAGATCCAGTTCTTGGTGCCGTTGATCACCCACTCATCGCCGTCTTTCACCGCCGTCGTTTTCATCCCCGCAGGATCCGAGCCGGCCTCGGGCTCGGAGAGCGCGAACGCCGGCGACCACTCCCCGCTCGCGCACTTCGGCAGGAAGCGCTCCTTGAGCTCGTCGCTGCCGAACAGCTGGATCGGCAACGTTCCCAACTCCTGCACCATCAGGATCAGCGCAACCGAGGCGTCCACCTTGGCGATCTCCTCGACCGCCATGTTCAGCATCAACGTGCCGGTGCCGGTGCCCCCGTACTCGATCGGGAACGGCAGCCCGAGGATGTCCTGCTCGGCCAGGACCTTGCGGATGTCCCATGGGTACTCCGCCTGCTCGTCGATCTCCGCGGATCGTGGAGCGATCTTCTCCTGCGCGATCTGGGCGATCGTGGCGCAGAAATCGAGGTGCTCCTGCGGGATGGTGTAGACGTCGCTGATTGCCTCCATGGACTGGATGCTAGTGCCCCCGCGCACCGGGAGGCGTCCTCAGCCCAAAGCCCCCTGGGATATGTGGCAACGGGGCCGCTACGCTCCGTCGATGGCCGCAGGCGACGAGCCCCCCGAGATCGAAGTCGAGCCGGCGCGAGTCGCCGAGTGGCTGGCCGAGGATCCCGGCGTGCAGCTGGTGGACGTGCGCGAGGACTACGAGCGCCAAGCCGGCTACATCGACGGCAGCCGTCACATCGAGCTCAACCAGCTCACCTCGCAAGCAGCCACGCTCGCGACCGACCGGCCGGTCGTCTTCTACTGCCGTGTCGGGTCCCGCTCGCTGATGGCCGCCCAGGCCTTCCGGGCGGCGGGCTTGCAGGCCCACTCGATGAGCGGCGGCCTCGTACGCTGGGCGCAAGAGGGCCGACCGCTCTCGCCCGAGGGTGGCCACGTAGCCAACCACTGATCACACACACACCGCGCGACAGGAGGAGATCCAATGGAGGCATCCGAGTACCCCAACGTGACCATCGGCGAGGGCTACGCCGTGGGCGACCTCGACGCGCTGGGCGAGGGCCACGGCTTTCGCAAGGTGCGCAAGGGCCTCGGCGTGACCGCGTTCGGCGTCAATGCGATCGTCATGCCCGCCGGCTACCAGACCGGGCGCCACTATCACGACGTCCAGGAGGAGCTGTACTTCGTGCACCGCGGCACGATCGAGATGGAGTTCGGCGACGGCACCGTGCACCGCCTTGGGGAGGGCAGCTTCGCGCGCGTCGACGCCCCCACCGTGCGCCTCGTACGCAACGTCGGCGATGGCGACGCGATCTACTTGTGCGCCGGCGGTAAGGACGGCTACGTCGGCCGCGACGGGCGCGCCCCGGAGAGCGAGGAGCGCGTCAGCGCCGTAGGTGGCCCTCCCGGCGCGGCCGGGGCCGGCCCGATCGATGGGGCTTGATCAACACACCTGAGGGCACTGGCCCAGGGCGCTCGAGCTCGGGCCGACTGAGCCGGACCATCGAGAGTCGAACCGATCGAGCCGGACCATCAAGAGCCGAACCGATCGAGCCGGACCATCAAGAGCCGAACCGATCGAGCCGGACCATCAAGAGCCGAACCGATTGAGCCGGACCATCAAGAGCCGAACCGATCGAGCCGGACCATCAAGAGCCGGGCCGATCGACGACGCCAATCAGTTCAGTAGGCCGCGGACGTAGCGCTGGTTCTGCTGCCCCAGCAACGTCGTCGTCGGCCGGATCCCAAGCGCGTTGTCCAACCCGGTGGCGAGTGGCATCCATGTGAGCAGCAGGTAGGCCCCGAACACCACCACCGTGGTGCGCAACGCCCGCGAGCGCGACAGTGCCGCCAGCGGCAGCACCCACAGCACATACCACGGCAGCACCCAAGCCAGCATCAGCAGCAGCGCCATCGTCGCCCAGCCGGACGCCGTCAACGCGTCCCGCCGGCGCCATGCCATCACGCTACAGCCGACCACCGTCAACACCAGCACCACGCTGAGCAGGCTGCGCATCGTTTCCGTCACCCCACCCTGACCCAGTGCGAGGCCGAGCAGGTTGGGCAGGCCCATCGGGATCACCAGGTGGCCCTGGGCGCCAAGGTCGGGGAGATGCATCCCGAACGCGATCACCGTGCACACCCCCAGCACAATCCCTCCCGCGATCAACCCCAACGCCACCTGCACAAGCCGGCGCGGAGCTCTGAGCAGTCCCACCAGGATCACCGGGACGAGGATCGCCGCCGAGGCCTTCAGCGCGATCGCCGCCGCCAGCGCCACCCCGGCCCCCAATTCCGGCGCCGCCAACGGCCACAGCCACGCGCGCACCCGCGCCCACCGCACCCGGTGTTCGGTTGCGACGACGCTCTCCGAGCCATCGATTCCAGCGGCCAGCGCAGCCAGAGGATCCGCGGGGGCACCGGCGGTGGAAGCCGGCACGGACAAGGTCTGCGGGGATGGCAGCTCGGGGGAGATCCCCGGAGCACCCGCCCGCAACAGCAGGTAGAAGGCGAGCGTGATGCAGAACATCATGAAGAAGTCGTTGTGGTCGCCCCCCAAGCCCCACACGAGGATCAGCGGGTTGAGGCCCACCAGCACGATCGCCGCCACCGGGTCGCGGCCGAGCAGGCGCGCGCACCGCCACACCAGCAGGATCGTGGCGAGGCTGAGCGCCATCAGCATGGCCTTGAAGGCCCACAGCGAGCCCGCCAGCCCGAGCGGCACCACCGCGTAGGTGATCAGCGTGAAGAGAGGACCGTAAGGGGTCAGCAGCTGGTGCCAGTTGCTGAGCGCATAGCTGGGATCGTCGTGGGGCCCGAGCGCGGGGATCGTGGTGTAGGGGTCGAGGCCGTGCAGCATCCCCATGCGCCCGTAGTTGATGTAGTTGAACACGTCCGTCAGCGACAGCGGCGGGGACAGCAGCAGGATCACGTGAACCCCGACGATCGTCGCGATCGCCCAGCGTGCCCGCAGCAGCGGCACATACCGCAGGCCCACCACGTATGCCACGTACATCGTCACCAGAGTCCCCGTCAGCAGTGCCTTGATCGTGCGCGGGCTGCGCGTGAGCCAGGGCCACAAACCACCCAGCGGGCCGGCCAGCCAGTGCGGGAAGAAGCCGTAGTGAGAGGGCGAGGAGAGGAAGCTCGGGCGGTCGGCGGCGGCGAGCACGATCAGCAGCACGCACATGCCGATCCAGATCAGCGCCGCCGCTCCGATCGCCGTCTCCCTGCGGGTGCGCGCGTGCGAGTCGGCGCCCTTGCGCTTGGAGGCGCTCGCCTTCAGCGAGGATGTGCCCCTGCGCGCGACGTCAGCGGGGTCGTCGAGCAGCGTGTCCCGCAGGGGAAATGTGGTTGCGTCGGTCGACATACCAGAGGGGGCCCGGTATCGACCGGACCCCCCAAGGTTACTGCTCTATGTCGAGGGTCTGACTCGCTCGTCTAACGATTCTCGTCTCGCCCAACCACGCCATCTGTCGCCTCTCTCCACATACCAAAGGGGCCCGGTGTGTGACCGGACCCCCGAGGTACTGCTCTATGTTCGATCCCCGTCTTGCCAACTACGCCTCTAGGGCGTCGCGGTGACGGGTGCCGGAGGGCTGAGGACGCAAGGAGCGAAGTGTGCTGGCCGATCGTCGATCGCATCTGATCGACGATCGGTACACGAGCGACTGAGGACGCAGCATCGCGCCGCTCAGCGGCACCCTAGATCGCCTGGACGTTGACGGCCTTCGGCCCCTTGTCGCCCTGCTCCGGGTCGTAGGACACCTTGGCGCCCTCCTGGAGCGAGCGGTAGCCCTCGCCATTGATTCCGGTGTGGTGGACGAACAGATCCTTGTCCCCGTCATCCGGGGTGATGAAGCCGAATCCCTTGTCGTCGCTAAACCACTTCACTGTGCCAGTAGGCATGTGACATTCCTCCACGATTCGTGCGTGCTGCTGCGCGGAGGATGCTGCGAAGAGCTTCGACCTGCGAGAGCTTGCACTGCTTTATGCCGGTTATTTGCCCGGCCCAATCGGTGACGACGGTAGCAGGTAGCGCAGCGGATGTGTTCCCCAGATGTTGCCGCGGCTAGGGTGGGTCGATGAGCTCCGATCCCAGCGCCTCCACCCCGGCGGTGCTTACATCGTTGATCGGCGAGACCGCGGGGCGGCACTCGAGCGCCGCGCAGGCCGTCGAGCGCATGCGACTGTGGAACCCGGGCTCGCCCGCCGGGCCCACGAGGGACCGCCCGCGCGTGTTCCTCAACATGGCGTCCACCGCCGACGGACGCGCCACCCTGGAGGGACGCTCGGGACCGATCGGCAACCGCGCCGACAAAGAGCTGTTCCTTGCGCTGCGCACCGCCGTCAACGCGGTGTTGTTCGGCGCCGGCACAGCGCGCGCCGAGCGTTACCGCCGACTGGTGAAAGACGAGTCGCGGCGTCAGTTGCGCCTTGAGCGAGGGCTGGCGGCGGAACCGCTTGCCTGCATCGTCTCCGCCAGCCTCGCGCTCTCCCCCGAGAGCGTCCCGCTGCTCGGGGATCCCGGCGCGCGAGTCGTGATCCTCACTCCCTCCGCCGCGGGCGTGCTGCCGGCTGGCGACTCCAGCGGAGCTGCCGCCCCCGACGCGAACGGACCGCCCTCCCGCGACTCCAGCGGAGCAGCCGCCCTCGGCGCGCAGGCGACTCCCGGGCACACCACGGCCCCAGCGCAGGGCCTCCCAGCAGAGCAAGCTGCTCCGGTTGGGTACGTGCGCGCGGCCCGCGAGGGGCAGCTCGATCTGCAGGCCGCGCTCGCCGAGCTGCACACCCGGTGGGGAGTGCAGACCTTGATGTGCGAGGGCGGTCCCCACCTGAACGGCGCCCTGCTGGCCGCCGGGCTGGTGGACGAGCTGTTTCTCTCGCTTGCCCCCAAGCTCGGCGGAGGCCCGCAGACGTCGCTGCGGATCGTGTGCGGTGCGGAGCTGTCACCGCCGGTCGAGCTGGAGCTGCGCGACGTGCTGGAGAGCGAAGGATGTCTGCTGCTGCGCTATGGCGTGGGGGGCGGCGGGGCGCGGTAGCCGGCGACGCTGGCCTGCTTCTCGTCCGGCTTCTCGGCCGGTGCTGCAGATGCCTCAGCTGCCGGCTTCTGCGGATTGCCGCGCACGCCGGCGGCTCGGGAGCGCCGCGCGCCGATGCGCCCCCGGCCGGTGTGCAGGGCCACGTTGAGCACCACGCTGTTGGGTACCAGCACCGAGCCCTCGTCGGTCGCAAACGTTGTGTACAGCAGCCCGAGCGAGCTGACCACCCCCTCCAGCTGGCCCGCCAGCGGGCCACCCTGCAGGCGCACGTGGTCGCCCACGCGGAATGGGCCGGCGCTTAGCAGCACAGTCCCCGCGATCAGGTTGCCGAGCGTCTGCTGCGCGGCCAGCCCCAGCACCACCGCTGTGAACGCCCCGCCGAGCGCCAGCGTGCGTTCTTCGACGCCCGCCACCCTCAACCCGACGATCAGCGCCACCAAGATCGTCACCAGCCGGATCAGGAAGCCCACCGTTCCCGCGGTGGCGGGATCCATCCGCCGGAAGAGCGCTGGGGCAAGCGCGCGGCCGGCGTCGCGTGCCACCCCCCAACCGAGGATCAGCAGCACGATCACGGTGACGATCTGCACCGCGCTGTCTGCTCCCGGCGTCTTTGCCTTGTTGACGCCGAATAGGGAAGCGCGATGGTCGTAGAGCACCACGACGACCACGAACAGCACCGCCAGCACCAGCCCCTCGACCCGTGCGCGTTTGAGCTCGTGTGTGCTGACCTGTTCCTCCAGCCCCACCTCGCGCCATGCCTGGCTGCGGGTCTCGAACATGCGCTGCGGGGTCTTCGGCAGTGGTGGGGTGCGTGGCATCGGTCTTATCAGCGTATCCGCGGCCCACGGCGGCATCCGCCACCCCGCGGCCTCTTCACCCCTACCCGACTCCACCTCGGCTACCCGACTCCACCTCGGCTACCCGACTCCACCTCGGCTACCCGACTCCACCTCGGCTACCCGACTCCACCTCTGTGCAACGCGCGAAGTTTACGGGCACCGCCCTCAGCGCGACCCGCCCGCACCTGCGCCCGATACACGCCGGGACGCCTCGCGTCTCTACAACAGCACCCTCCCCCTCCCCCTTCCCGAATACCCTTCAAACCACGAACGCAACCGTGCAGATCCCGCCGAAGGCGATGCAGTAGATCCCGAACGGACTCAGCCGGTTGGTCTCGAAGAACCGCAGCAGGAACTTCACCGCCAGAAACGTGGTGAGCGCCGCGCAGAGGCCGGCGACGAGCGCCGGGCCGCGCACACCGTCGCCCTGCGCCCCGAGCAGTTCGGGCAGCTTCAGCGCGGCTGCGGCGAGGATCACCGGGGTCGCGAGCAGGAAGGAGTAGCGCGCGGCGTCCTCGTTGGAGAGCCCCGCGAGCAGGCTGCCCCCCATCGCGAAGCCCGAGCGTGAGATGCCGGGGATCAGCGCCGCCGCCTGCGAGGTACCGATCGCGATCGCCTGGCGCCAGCTGAGCTTGGCGATGTGGGCATCGCCGTCGCCGCGGTAGTCGCCGGGTTTCGGGGGGCGTTTGCGCAGCTGCTCGAAGATCAGCAACGCGATCCCGTTGACGATCAGGAAGGCGGCGGCGATCGTGGCTGAGGCGAACAGTTTGCGCAGCGATTCCTGCAGCGCCAGCCCGAGAATGCCGGCGGGCACCGTGCCCACAATTAGCAGCCAGCCGAGGCGCGCGTACACGTCGTCGTGGCCGATCTTGCGCGTCCGCAGCGAGCGCAGGATGCCGCCGACGATCTTGATCCAATCGCGCAGGAAGAACAGCAGCAGCGTGAGCGCCGTGGCGAAGTGGGTGGCGACGAGGAAGGTGAGGAAGAACTTGTCGTTCTGGTGGATGTTCCATCCGAACAGCCGCGGCAGCACCACCGCGTGCCCGAGGCTCGAGATCGGAAAGGGCTCGGCGATCCCCTGCGTGAGGCCGAGGATGATCGCCTGGAAGTAGGAGATCGGGTGGTGCATACGCGCGAGAGCTTAAGGCGCCGAGCGGCGGGCGCGCGCAACTCGGGGCCCGGCGCGGCCGGCGTGGCGAACTTCGCAGGCGGACCGGGCAGGCGGGGCTCGCTTCCAGGCCGTGGCCCAAGCACACATGCCCGAGGCCCAGCGACACAGTCCACCCGAGCTCCGGCCACGCCACCCATGCACACGCCCGAGGCCCGGCGACACAGTCAACCTGAGCTCCGGCCGGTTCAACCGGGTGCCCGCCTGAGGCCCGGCGTGGTGAACAACTTACAAGTTGGAGCGTTGACCAATATTCGCGTTACTTTGGGTAACATGAAGATTGGTTGGGGCGTCGAAAAAGAACAACACATCACCGGCTGCCCGCGGACGCCCGGGCAGTTTGCTGTGGATGCCCCTGACATTTCGTGGCAGACATCAGAGAAGTTTGATACTGTGCTAGAGTATTAGGACACTGTGCGGGGAGGTCTGGGAACGCGATGACTCGAAACGCGATGACTCGCAGAGGGACGGAAGGACGAAGCCCAAGCCCTGAAACCTCACCCGCGATCACAACGAGGGCTGCCTGCACACTCGCTGTGACTCTGACGATCTGCGCGGCGTTGGTAGCGCCCGTGCGGGTGAATGCTTCCGGCGCGGCGCGCATCGCAGCCGCGCCGGAAGCAACCCTCGCGACGGCCACCTCCGTGGCGCTCGCCCCCACGCTCTCCCCCAACCGCCCCGGTGCCAAGGGCGCGCTGACGCTTGCGATCCAGTACACGGGAGGCGAAGATGGCGTCCCTTCGCCGGTGCACCGCTCGGTGCTGAGCCTTCCCGCCGGGCTGACCCTTGAAATACCGAGCCTGCGCAGTTGCAGCGCAGAGCGCCTGCGCGCCCTTGGCCCCAAAGGCTGCCCGCCGCAGTCGCTGATCGGGCGCGGGCACGCGCTGGCGGAGGCGCTCGCCGGGTCGAAGGTGATCGAAGAGCAAGTCGCGCTGTGGGCCTTCGTCGGCCCCCCGCAGGGCAACAACCCGACGCTCGAGCTGCTCGGCGAAGGCTCGACGCCGGTGCCGGCGCAGGTGGTCATCACCGGCACCGTCGTCCCCGCTCACGCCCCCTACGGCGAACAGCTCGTGATCCCGATCCCGCCGGTTCCCTCGCTGCCCTCGGTGTCGGAAACCTCGCTCGCCAACCTCACGCTCACGATCGGCACCCTCGGCCCGCATCCGGCACGCAGCGCCAACACGGTGGTGGTGCCCCGCTGCCCCGTCGGCGGGTGGCCGTTCGCCGCGGCCTTCACCTACGCCGACGGCTCCTCCGGCAGCGCCGTCGCCACACAGCCCTGCCCACCCTCGGTCAAGCACCGCTTCATCAAAACCAGGCGGCGCGCTCGCGCGGGCGCTCCGCGAGCAAGGAGCGCGGCGACGGTCTCCCTGCACGAGAGCGGCAACCTGCGCCTCACCAGCAAACACGGCTTCACGCTCGACGAGCAGGGCTCGGCCTCGGGCACTTTCAACGGCACGATCCGTGTGCGCCTGACGATCATCTCCAGCAGCCACGTGCGGGCCGAAGTGAGCATCTCCCGCAGCGGCGGCTCGATCTCGGGGGAGGCCACCGCGAGCTATCGCAAGGATGGCGCCAGCGCCAGCTTCTCGGGCTCGATGTCGATCAGCGGCGGCACCGGCAGCTACAGCCACGCGCACGGCTCGGGCCTCAGCTTCGACGGCACGATCCAGAACTCCAACGACGCGATCGCCGTGCGCCTCAGCGGTCCGATCTCGGATTGATAGATGCTGGAGCTGCGCAATCTCGTCAAGCACTACCCGGCGATCGGCGGCGAGCCGGTACGCGCGGTGGACGGGGTGTCGCTGCGCGTGGAGCCGGGCGAGATGGTGGCGCTGTACGGGCCAAGCGGGTCGGGCAAGACGACGCTGCTGCTGATGGTCGCCACTTTGCTGGCGCCCACCTCGGGCGCAGTGCTGATCGGCGGGCGCGACATCGCCTCGCTGAGCGAGCGCGAGGCGTCGCGCTTCCGGCTCACCGAACTGGGCTTCATCCGCCAGAACTTCGACCTGCTGCCGGGCGTCAGCGCGATCGACAACGCGGTGCTGAAGCTGCTGAAGACCCACCGCTGGAGCGCAGCGCAGCGCGAGGTGGCACCGCTGTTGGAACGGTTGGGGCTGGGCGAGCGTTTGCGCCACCGCGCCGAGACGCTCTCGATGGGCGAGCGCCAGCGGGTGATGATCGCGCGTGCGCTCTCCACCGAGCCCAGCCTGCTGCTCGCCGACGAGCCCACCGGCAGCCTCGACACCCAGCGTGGACGCGAAGTGCTGGAGCTGCTGCGCGGGCTCTGCCACGAACGGGGCGTGGCGGTCGTGCTCGTCAGCCACGACCCGATCGCCGCCGAGTACGCCGACCGCGCGCTCGCGCTATGCGACGGGCGGCTCCGCGAGCACACGGCTGAGCAGGTCCTTGTGTGAAACCAACCAACGTCCTGCGCCTCTACCGCGTCCGCTTGCGGGCGCGCTTGGCGCAGGAGTGCCTGGCGGTACTCGGGATCGCCACCGGGGTGGCGCTGCTGTTCGCCTCGCAGGTATCCAGCTCGTCCCTGCAGAGCTCGGTGGGAGAGCTCACACACGGGATCGCCGGCGATGCGACGCTGCAGCTGCTGGCACGCTCGCCACAGGGCTTTCCGCAGAGCACGCTCCCAAGGGTGCGCGCGATCCCCGGCGTGCGCACCGCGGCGCCGCTGCTGGAAGCCGACGCCAACGCCTCCGGGCCGCGGGGCAGCGAGTCGGTGGAGCTGGTGGGCGCCGACTCCAGCCTCGCCAAGCTCGGCGGCACGCTGGTGCGCCACACCGAACTGACGCCCTTCGGCGGCGTCGGCGCGATCGTGCTGCCCGCGCCGCTCGCGCGTGCGCTCGGCGTGACGCGGTTCGGCCAGGAAGCGACTTTCCAGCTCGCCGGCCACACCGCCACCGCGCCGCTGTACGAGCAACTGCACGCCCACCAGATCGGCGCGCTCGTCGGGACCCCGGTCGCGCTGGCGCCGCTCGCCTTCGCGCAGGAACTGGCCGGCGTGGGCGCGCACGTGAGCCGCATCCTCGTGCAGCCTTCGCCCGGCGCGGAAGCACAGGTGCGCGCGGCACTTCAACGGATCGCCGCGGGCCGGCTGAGCGTCGAGCCGATCGGCTACGACGAGACGCTGTTCGCGAAGGCCGCGGCCGCCAGCAACCAGTCCACGGCACTGTTCGCGGCGATCAGCGCGCTGGTGGGGTTTCTGTTCGCGTTCAACGCGATGCTGCTGACGGTGCCGCAGCGGCGGCGCCTGATCGTCGACCTGCGCCGCGCCGGCTACACCCCTCGCACGGTGATCGCGGTGCTGATGTTCGACGCGCTGGTTCTGGGAGTAATCGCGTGCGCCCTCGGGTTGGCATTCGGCGATGAGCTCTCGATCCACCTGTTCCACACCAACCCTGCCTTCCTCTCGCTCGCGTTTGCACTCGGCAGCGCGCGCGAGGTGAGCTGGCAGAGCGTCGCGCTCGCCGTCGGCGGCGGGATGGCGGCGGCGATCGTGGCGGTCATGAGCCCACTGCGCGACATCCTCTCGCGTGACCCGCTGGCGGCGATCGCCGGCCCCGCCGGCAAAGCCCCGCCCAGCGACCTTCCCCGTGCGACCGGCACCACCTTGCGTGGCCGCCTCGGGAGTGTCTTCAACCACGCGCGCATCGCCTCCAACTCGGCGGGCACCGCCTCCAACCCCGCGCGCACCGTCTTCGAGCGCACCTCACTACTTCCGCTCGCCGGCCTGGCCTGCCTCGCCGGTGCCACCGCGATCCTGCTGGCCAAGCCCGACGCGGCGCTGCCGGGGATGGTGCTCCTGTTCGCGGCGCTGCTGCTGGAGCTCCCGCTCGCGCTCGGCGCCACGCTCGCGGTGGTGAAGCGCTTGGCGGGCAGGGTCACCAGCCCCGTGGCGCACGTCGCGACGATGGAGCTGCGCGCGGCCCGCGCACGGGCGATGGCAATCGCCGCGACCGGCGCCGTGGCGGTGTTCGGCAGCGTCGCGATCCAGGGCGCGCACGGCGACCTGCTGGCCGGCCTCGAAGGAGCGACGCGCGACATGAACGCCTTCGCCGACGTGTGGGTGGCACCGGCCGGCTCCTACAACCTCCTGCAGACCACGCCGTTCGACCCGACGCTGCAAGGACGCCTGCGGCGGGTGCCGGGCGTGCGCGCGGTGGGTCTCTACCGCAGCGGGCTGCTCGACTACGACGCGCGCCGCGTGCTGGTGATCGCCCCGCCGCGCACGGCCGTGCCGCTGGTGCCAGCCGACCAGATCGTGCAGGGCGATCCGCAACAGGCAGCCGCGCGCGTGCGCGCCGGGGGCTGGGTAGTGCTGTCGCGGGCGCTCGCCGAAGAACACCACCTGCGCGTCGGCGAGGCGTTCACGCTACCCAGCCCCGACCCGCGGACGTTCCGCGTCGCCGCGTTCTCCACCAACCTCGGCTGGGAGCCGGGTGCGATCGTGATGAACGCCTCCGACTACGCTCGCGCGTGGGGCAGCGGGGACGCAACCGCCTACGCCATCACGCTCGACTCCGGCGTCACGCCCGGCCAGGGCGCCCGCGAGATCGAACGCGCGCTGGGTCCGAACGGGCGGGGTCCCCATCGATCCGGGCTGGCGGTGGAGACCGCGCGGCAGCACGCCGCTCAACAGAGCGCACTCAACCGCGTAGCGCTCGCCCGCCTCACTCAAATCGCGGCGCTGATCCCGCTCGCCGCGGTACTGGCGATGGCGGCAGCGATGGGCGCACTTGTGTGGCAGCGCCGCCCGCGCCTGGCAAAGCTCAAGCTGGAGGGGCTGGCGCGCGCCGAACTGTGGCGCACGATCCTGCTGGAGAGCCTGCTGCTGGTCGGCGTGGGCTGCCTGACGGGAGCGATCTTCGGCCTGTACGGCCAGCAGCTCGCGGACCGTGCGCTCGCCGACACGATCAACTTCCCGGTGGTGCACTCGGTCACCGCGCTGGCGGGCCTGCAGAGCCTCGCGCTGGTGAGCGCCACCGCACTCGCGATCCTCGCGCTCCCCGGCTACATCGCCGCCGGCGTACCGGCGGCGATGGCGCTACAGGACTAATGCGCGACACCTCCCACCGTGCGCGGGGGCGACGCCATGACACCCGGCGAGCAGATAATAAACTTGATGGCAGAGATCGGCAAGCGCCCGTACAAGCAGGTGGCGCGCGCGGAGGCGCGGCAGCGCACCCGTGAGGCGCTGCTGGGCGCGGCGATCGAGGAGCTCACGCAAGGCCACTGGGAGAAGGCGTCGCTACAGGAGCTGGCACGCCGTGCGCAAGTCACCAAGCAGACGCTGCTACGTCACTTCGGCTCCAAGGAAGGGCTGCTGATGCAGGCAATGGCAGAAAGTACCGTGGAGATGTACAAGCAGCGTTGGAGCGCCCATCCGGGCGATGTCCTGGACGCCGTGGACAGCGTGCTCAACCACTACGAAGCGTGGGGTGAGCGCGGGTTGCAGGTCGTGGCGTGGCTGGAGGGCGGCAATCCCGCGCTCGCCGGACTCGCGCAGATGGTGCGCAAAATCCACTACGACTGGATCGAGTACGCCTTCGGCCCACAGCTGGAGCACCGCCATGGAGAGGATCGCCTGCGCTGCCGAGCCGCGCTGATCGTGCTGTGCGACGTGCACACCTGGTGGCTGCTCTCGCACGACCTGGGGTTGGAGCGCGCCGCGGTACGGGCGACGCTCACCACCGCGATCGAGCGCCTGCTGGCGAGGGAGCCTTGAGGGTACCCCCCGGGACTGTTCACCAACTGTTCACAAGCTGATTCCCGGCTCGTTACAAAAACCCGCAATTTGCGGCCGAATCTTACTGGTATGGATGCGCCGACCATCGAGGGGCAGGCAGGGACAGGGTCGGGGCGCATCGACGACCGGGTGAGCCGCGCCGACCTGCATTGTCACTCATTCGCCTCGGAGGTATCGCGGCTGGGGGTTCAGCGCGCGATGGGGCTGCCTGAGTGCGCCACGCCACCGGAGGAGGTGTACGCGCTGGCGAAGCAGCGTGGGATGGACTTCGTGACGATCACCGACCACGACACGATCGATGGGGTGTTGGCGATCGCCGACCGGCCCGACGTGTTCGTCTCGGAGGAGCTCACCGCCCACTTCCGCGGCGAGCGCCAGGCGGTGCACGTGCTTTGCTACGGGATCACGCCGGAGGATCACGAGTGGTTGCAGCGCCACAACCACGACGTGGAGGCGTGCGCCGAATACATGGATGAGCGCGAGATCGTGTGCGCGCTGGCCCACCCCTACTACACGGTGGCCGCCCCGCTCTTACCTCGCCACCGCCGCCGCCTGGTGGAGCTGTTCGCGATCTGGGAGGTGCGCAACGGCGCCCGCGCACGGGAGCTCAACCGCCCCGCGGCGATCTACATCGCGACACACGACGGGATCGGGATCGGCGGCAGCGACGACCACGCGGGGGTGGACATCGGCCGCACGTTCACCGAGACGCCACCCGCCGACTCGCCCGCGGAGCTGCTGGCCCATCTGCGCGCCGGGCGAACACGTGCGCGCGGCGATCAGGGCAGCGCCGCCAAGTGGGCGCACGCCGCGATCGCGCTCGCCGCCCGCTCGCTGGGAGCCGGCGGGGATGAGCTCGGGACAGGACAGGGACCGGACCCCCGCATGGTGATGCGCATGGCGGAGCGCCTGTTGCGCGAAGGCGACGCCCGTCACGGGCCGACCGGCGGTGATCTCACACCGACCGACGCCCGCCAGCTGCTGCGTGCCTGGCTGGCCGCGGTGGAGCTACCCGAAAGCGAGTTGATCGCGCACATGCAGGCGGATGGCTTCACCCACTCCGACCTTCACCGCCGCGCCTGCCGCGCGCACGAGCGCAAGCTGGGTGGCGCCGTGGAATCGGTGGCGCACGCGATCGAGGCGGGCGGCAGCGTCAACCTCTCGGCCGCCGCCACCGCAGTGTTCGAGGGCTGCATCGCGGCGATCCCCTACGCGCCCGCCGCCGCCTTCCTCGGGGCGGAGAAGGCGAAGCTCGACTCGCGCGAGGGCGAGACCCCGCGGGTGGCGGTGATGGCCGACGGAATCGCCTCGACGCACGGAGTGTCGCGCACGATCGAGGAGATCCGCGCGCGCGGCGTCAAGGGGTACGAGATCGAGGTGATCGGCACCGACCCGGGCGTCGACCGGCGACTGTCGGCGGTGGCGGAGCTCGACGTGCCGCTCTACCCGGGCCTGCGAATCGGGGTGCCGGGACTGCCCGCCGCGGTGGAGACCCTCGCGGAGGGCGCGTTCGACGCGATCCACGTCTGCTCGCCCGGGCCGATCGGCATCGCCGGCGCGCTGGTGGCGCGCGGGCTGGGGATGCCGCTGATCGGCAGCTACCACACCGAGCTCACCGCCTACGCCGCGCTGCGCTCGGGCGATCCGGGTCTCGCCCAGGCGATGGACCTCGCCGTGCGCACGCTGTACGGGGCGTGCGACCTGGTGCTCTCCCCCTCCCCCTCCTCTGACGAGACGCTCCAGCAGCTGGGGATCCCCGCGTCGCGGATCGCCCGCTGGGATCGCGGCGTGGACTGCTCGCGCTTCGATCCCTCGTTACGCGGCGAGCGCCCGCTGCCGGGCAAGATCAACGTCCTCTACAGCGGGCGCATCACCCGCGAGAAGGGCGCCGACCTGCTCGCCGACGCCTTCCTCGACGCGCACGCGCGCGACCCGCGGCTGCACCTCGTGCTGGCCGGCGGCGGCCCCGAGGAGCAGCGTTTGCGCGAGCGCCTCGGCGAGCACGCCACCTTCCTCGGCTGGCAGGAGGGCGCGGAGCTGGCGAAGGTGTATGCGAGCGCCGACATCTTCCTGTTCCCCAGCGCCACCGACACCTTCGGGCAAGTGATCCTCGAGGCGCACGCCTCCGGCCTGCCGGTGGTGGCGGTCGCCGCCGGGGGGCCCGCGTCGCTGATCGAGCACCGCGTAAGCGGCCTTTTGTGCGAGCCCGCCGCCGACGCGCTCGCCGAGGGGGTGCTGGAGCTGGCCGCCTCGCCACTGCTACGTGGGCGCCTGGCGGCGGTGGCGCTCACGGGCGTACGCCAGCGCACGTGGGAGAGTGCGCTGGAGCGCCTCGCCGAGGGCTACCGCCGCGTGCTCGACGGGTCGCCCCACAGCGCCGCCGCTGGAAGCCCGGGGGCGCGCCGTGCCGCCTGACCGTACAATCGCAGTCGCCCTGCACGACATCGAGCCGGCCACGTTCGAGCGCTGCACGGAGATCAGGACCTGGTTGGACGAGCACGGCGTCAACCACGTGACGCTGCTGGTGATCCCCGCGCGCGACCTGCACCCCGTGGGCGAGCGCTCGCCGGCGCTGGCCGACTGGCTGGCGGACCGCCGCCGCGCGGGCGACGCAATCGCCCAGCACGGCTTCCAGCACGAGCAGCTGCGCCGCCCGAGCCTCTCACACCGCGTCTCGGCCCGGGCGCGGGCCCGCCGCGCGGCGGAGTTCGCCGGGCTCGACGACGAGGAGACGCGCCGCGCCGTGGACGCCGGCTGGCGGCTGCTGAAGCTCGCCGGGATCGAGCCCGACGGGTTCGTGGCGCCCGCCTACGCCTACACGCCCGCGCTGCGTCGCGCGGTGAGCGCCCGCTTCCGCTGGTGGGCGGGCCTGTTGAGCCTGCACGGCTCCGCCGCCGAGCCTGCCGAGGGCCTGTCGATCCCCGCGGGCCGGCTCCTTCCCGTCCAAGGCCGCCGGCTGCTCCCCGCCTGGGGCCCACGCTCGATCCGCGCGGGCGCACTGCTGGCGGGAGACACACTGCGCCTGGACCTCTCCCCCGCGCACTGGGATCGCCCCCAGCAGCTGCGGGCGCTGGAGCGCACACTCGCCCGCGTCGCTCGCCGCCGGCTGGCCGTCACCTATGACGAATTGGCGACGGCGCCGCTCCAGGCCGAGAACACCGAGGCTTCCAGCGAGCTGAGGCCGCGCGTCGCGGCGTAGCCGAGCGGTGGGAGCCCGAAGAGGTTCTCGATCGTGCGCAGCAGCGAGAAGTCGTTGAAGGGTTCCTGATCGAAAGTGGAGGGCTTGACGAAGGGCGATATCAACAGCGCCCCGACCTGGCCACCGCCGGTCGGTGGGAGCTTGATCGCGGGTGTGGTCGCCGCGGGTGTGGTCGCCGCAGGTGTCGTCGCGGCCGGTGTCGTCGCAGCGGGCGTGGTTGTGGTGGGGGAGGAGGAAGGAGGGGCAGTTGTGGAGGGAGTGGTCGTGGCCGCTGGCCCCGTGCCCTGCGTGGCCGATGCTGGAGTTGTGGGCGCGGTTGTGGTCGCGCCGGTACTGCCCGCCGCCGGCGTCGTCGCCGCCGGCGCAGGGAAGCGCGGCTGCTTGCAGCAGGAGCTCGAGTCGGCGTACTCCCCGGTGGTTGGCGCCTGATCGCTGGTGATGATCAGCAGCCCGCCTTTGTGGTAGGCGGGAGAGGCGAGGATCTCGGGGACGACGCGGCGCAGGAACGTTTCGGCGGCGGGCAGGCCGCTCGGCGCGCCGGGCGCGCACGGGGTGGAGCGCCCGTCGTGGCAGAGGTCGGGCACGATGTAGGAGAGCGCGGGTGTCCTCTTGGCGCTCTTCAGATCGCCCGCCAGCCCTTCGATGCCGACGTCGTCGTGGCTGCATTCCGGCGAGTGCAATACGCCGTCGAAGTAGGTGAAGGGGTCGCGGAAGGTGGCGAACGTGTCCCCCTGCGGCGCTTGCGAGGTCGGGTCAGGGGCACTGAATTCGGGGTGCCAGCAGGCCGAGGCCAACCCTTCGGCATACACCTTCCAGCTGAGCCCCTTCGCGGTGAGCTGTTCGCCGACGGTTTGGGCTTCCTTGGGGTAGATGCAGCCTTCTCCTGTGTACTGCCCCTTGCTGTTGGCCTGCCCCGGGACGATGTCGCCGAAGGTCGGGCAGTCGGCGGCGGTCTGCGGGGTCGGCCCGAGCCCGCTGATCAGGGCGATCTCGTCGGCGAGCTCTTCGTGGGCGACGCCGTAGAAGCGCACCAGCAGCTCGCCTTGATGCTCGAGCGTGTGCGCAATGTAGGGCGCGGGGGATTCCGGTCCGAAGGTTTGGGCGTATGCCTGGTCGGCGAGCACGATCAGGAAGACGTGCTTCACCGGCGGCAGCTTCGGCGCTTCCCCTTTCGAGCCCGAGCCTTTGGAGCCGCCCTTGCCCGAGTGCTTGTGGCCTTCGCCCGAGGATGAGCTCGATTCTTCCGGGGAGGACCCCGGTTCTTCGCCGGAGCTCGAAGGCGACGCTTCCGGCGTGGGCGTTGCTTCGGTCGCCGGCGGGGGCGCGGCGGCGAGCTGGGTGCTCGCGGCGGGGGCGGGCACCAGCAGCGTGAGCGGCCCGCGGCGCAGCGCGCTGAGAGCTCCGGACGGATTGGACGCCGCCGCGCCGGTGACCGTCCCGAAGCCCAGCATCGCCAGGGTCAGCACCGCGGCCGTGAATGGACTCGGAAGGCCGCCCACCCGCGCACCGCGCGAGCCCCCAACTACCGGAGGGGCCGGCACCCCCGCCGGCCCGCTCGCCCCCAGACCCTCGAGGATGCGCTCCAGCGCCGGAGGCCGCGGCCCGTTGCGAGCACCGCAGCTCAGGCAGTAGCGCTGGTCGCCGGCCAGCGGCGAGTCGCACTCCGCGCAGGCGCCGGGGGGTTGCGTTGACACAGGGGAATCCCCGCTCATGGGCGACGCTCTCTTAGCCGACGGGTGCGCTTGGGGGCAGCACCAGCGTCTGCTCCTCAACCCGTTCCCCGCCGGCGGCCGGCGCAGCCGTCGCGCCCGCCGTTCCGTCGCCGGCCGGCTCGCTCGACGAGGTGCCATTGGTCGCGGCGCTCGGGACGCGCTCCATCAGTACCTTGCCGCACTGCCAGCAGTAGAGCGCGCCGCGGCCGTGCACCGAGCCACAGTCGGGGCAGGTGCCGGTCTCGACGTGCTCGCGGAGGCTGAGCACGCGCTTCGAGCTCACCGAGCTCGGCGTCGCGCTCCTGCAGCTCGGCGGCGCGGCGCACCAGCACGTCGAGGCGGAAGTGATCGCGAATCGCCATCTCGTAGGCCAGGCCGCCGAGGTCCCAGTGCAGCTCGGCGACCTGCGCCAGCAGCTCGTCGCGCCGGCGTTCCAGGCTGGCACGCCCATCGCCGGCGTCGGCGGGGCCGGGCCCGGAGCCACCGGGCACGGCGGGGGCTTGTCGAGGAGCGTCCGCGTCGGGGTGCCCGCGCAGCGAATCGAAGATACCCATCAGCCGATGCTCATTGTGTCGCAGGTGCCCATCGAGCTGATGCTCGCTATGTCGCAGGTGCCCATCGCTTGGTCATTTTCCAATCACGTTGGGGATGTCAGTCAGCCCGTCGTCACCACGTTGGGGATGTTGCGAGTTTTCTGCTCGGCGCTTTCGCCGCTGTTGCTCGACTTGGTTTTGCTCGAGCCGCCGCCGTTGTTGGAGGAGCCCCCCGACGAGGAGCTTCCAGAGGAAGATTTGGTGGTGGAGGAGGATTTGGATGTGGAGGACGAACCTTTACCGCCGCCGCTCGTGGTCGATCCCGAGCCGCCGCCGTTTTTGGTGCCGGTGGCAGAAGAGGAGCTTTCCGCGGGCGTCGTGACCGCCGGCGCGGTGCCGTTGCTCGTGCCCGGGACCGCGGCGCCGGGAGTGGCAACCGAGATCACCTGCGCCGGCGTGGTGGTGGTTTTGCCCGCGCCCGCGCGACCGATCAGCACGCCGACGCCCATCGCCAGCAGCAGCACCCCGACACCTGCCACGGCGGTCGCACCCGAGAAGCGCCCGCCTCCCGCGGCACCGCCACCGGCCGCAGCCCCGCCGCCCCCCGACGGGGCGGGACCAGAGACGGTGGCGGGCGTGAAGCGGCTCAGAAACTGGCTGCGCGCCTGGACCTGGCGTCCCCCGCACTCCAGGCAGTAGCGCTGATCGTCGGCAAGCGAGGCGCCGCAGTAAGCGCAGGCTTTCATAGGCTCTGCATCATAAGGTTTCGCCCCGGCGGCAATTGGTGACGATTCGGTGAACACACCTCCCATGCAGGAGGGGACGTGAAAGACTAGCCCCTCGCTCCGCGGGCGCCATAACACGTTGTTCACAAACTCTTCACAAGATCGGGCCATCCCGATGGACAGCTTCCTCGAGCCCCTCACGACTCCCAGCCCCGGATCTTCATTTCCCGGCTCGCAGCCGGACGGGGAGGGTTCGCGAGCACAAACCTTCGGCAACCTCGAGCTGCGCCCCGATGAGATGCAGGCGCTGGTGGCAGGCGCGCGGGTGGGCCTCACCGTGCGCGAGTTCCAGGTGCTAGCAGCGCTGGCGGGCCGCGAGGATCGCGTGATGCGCCGCGCGGAGATATACCGACAGGTGTGGGGCGGGGAGATGAAGCATCGCGACCGCGCAGTGGACGTGTTCGTGCGCAAGGTGCGCACCAAGCTCGCCGTGGCAGCGCCCAGGTGGGTTTACGTCCACACGCACTTCGGCATCGGCTACCGCTTCGCGCCCGAGCCGGTCTCCGACGCCTCGGAGACCTCGGCGCTCGGGCAGCCGCAGACGGCGCCCGCGCAGGTATGAGACCCAAACCGCAGCAAACGCACGGCATACGCGTTCACGGTGCCGACCACGTCGCATGAGCTCGAACCGGCGGAATTCCCGATGCCCTCGAGGATGCGCAGCCGCCTGACCTACGCGAACATCGCGGCGACGCTGGCACCGGTGTTCCCGATCAAATCGACACCCACCCCAACTGCCCGGGCAGCTTGACAAGCCGCCGAGCGGCTTGACGCACTCGCGCCTTCACAGCGCGTTACCAATTTCGCCACTGCTACTTCACCAAGTGCAGTGATCGAAACCGAAAACCCGACCAAACTGAAGATCTACGCAGAAAAGATACCTAGAGGGTAGTTACCTTCGTTGGATAAATATCCAGAACTGAAACGGCTGCGTCGCTCGGCGCAGCCGTTTTCGGTTCACGGGTGTGTGCAGGCCACCACTTACTCGTAGCCACTGCTCTGGTAGGTTACCCCCAATGGATCCAGCACCCACGAGGAAGCGAGCTGGCGTGCTGAGCCCCGCAAGATTGTGGCTACTGTCGATCTCGTTGCGCAAGCGCGGGCATCATCGACTGGCTCTCCTGGTCAAGCGCGTCAACGCGCTGCTCTACCACAACTCCCTGTCGATCAGCGCGTCCGTCGCGCCGGACATCGACTTCAAGCACCACGCCTTCGGTGTGATGGTGCACGACAACGTTGTGATCGGGCCGCGCGTGAGCATGTGGCATCACGTCACACTGACCGTCCGCGGCCACGTCGGCGCCCCCGCCAAATTGATCATCGAGGAAGGCGTCAAGATCGGCGCCCACGCGATCGTCGTCACGCCGATCGGCAAGGACCTTCGTATCGGGCGCGCCGCCCGCATTGGCGCCGGCGCGATCGTCACCCATGACGTACCGCCCGGGGCCACCGTCGTGAACCCGCCTGCGCAGGTGCTCACACAGCGCGCCGACCAGCGCTTGCAACGCCTCGACGGCGCGCAGTACGCCCCCGGGCCTTAGGACGTCGCCGCTAGCAGTACGCCCCCGGGCCTTAGGACGTCGCCGTCAGCATTACGTCTCCAGCCCTTATGACGTTGCCGGCGGGCCGGGTGCAACCCCGGTGGCCGGGGCAGGACCCGGCAGCGGGGTGCCCGCCACGAACCTGGTGCCCCACCCTTTGCAGACGATGAACACTTCGTATTCCTCGGCTTCGAGTCCTTCAATCGTGTAGCTGTGCGTCCCGACCGGGAGGGTCACGTCCCTTCCCCACCGTGGACGCGGGCTCACCGTCCTGCGCCGCCAGCGCACAAGCCAGGGTTTTCCGGTGCTCGCCGTCCAACCGACCGTCAGCGAGCCAGCGCCGGGGTTGACGTCGAAGGCGGGTGCGGGCAGCTCGCTACCTGCGAGCTGGCCTGCATCGGGGCCGATTTCACCGGCCATCAGCGCGAGGTCGTGCTGTTCGCCGGCGGCGATCGCGGTGACACCGCTAAGACCTGTCACGACCACCGGTACGTCGCTTTCAGTGACCGCACCCGTGACGGGGATGTCGCTTTCCCAGGGTGAGCCGTCGCCGAGCTGCCCCCACTTGTTCGCCCCCCAGCTGCGCACGGTGCCATCGTTCAGCAGCGCCAGGCTCGTCCGGAAGCCCGCGGAGACCGCCGTGACGTTCGACAGCCCGCTTACCACGCGCGGTAGCTTGCTGCAGGGACTCGATCCGATGCCGCAGAGTTCCGGTCCGATCGGCTCGACGCCGAGCTGACCTTGAAAATCGCTCCCCCACGCCAGCACCGAGCCGTCCCGCCGCAGGGCGAGGCTGTAAGCGGTGCCCGCCGAGATCGACACGACTTCGCTCAGCCCGCTCACCGGCGTCGGGTGTGTCAAGCCGTGACTGGAGGTTGTGCCATTGCCCGCCTGGCCCGCGTCGTCCGCGCCCCATGCCATAACCGTGCCGTTCCCGAGCAGGGCCAGCGTATGGCCGGTCACCGACGACATCCCGCCGGCCGAGATGGCAACCACTCCAGCGAGCCCCTGAACCGGCGTCGGCGTATCTTTTTCCGCCGTTGTGCCGTCGCCGAGCTGGCCGTCCTTGTTTTCGCCCCACCCGACCACGGTGCCGTTGCCCAGCAGCGCGTAGTCGTCGGCGCCGCCGGCCGCGATCGCCACGACGTCGCTCAATCCCGGCACGGGAACGGGAACGGTGCTGGCAACGCCGTCTTCCCTGCCTTTACCGGTGGTCCCGTTCCCCAACGTCCCGAAGGTGTCGCCCCCCCAGGTCATCACCGTTCCGTTTTCCAACAGGGCCATCGCGTGGCCGCCGCCTGCCGCGATCGCTGTGACGTTTTTGAGCCCCACCGGCGACACCGGCTGGGGGCTGCTCATGCGCACGCCATCGCCCAGCTGGCCCCAGGCGTTGCCACCCCAGCTGCGGACTGTGCCGTCGCGCAGCAGCGCGAGGCTGAAGTGGTAGCCGGCCGCGATCGCCGTGACTTCGCTGATTCCCCCAACCACCGGCACCGGCACGTCGCTGTAGCCGCTTTTGTAGCCCGCGCCGAGCTGCCAGCCATTGTTGTCACCCCACGCGGCCATGGCCGTGGCGGCGTCGGCGCGACCCACCCCCGCTAGCGCGGTTGCCGCCAGGCAGGCGACGCTCGCAACGACGGCGATGCACAGGCCACGCGCGCGCGTCTGTCGGTTTGAAGCTGCGCGGGCGACAGTCGATGTGGCTGCGGTTGCCATCTGCGGCACTCATCGGGCCTGGCGCCGCACCTTCGCGGCATGCGGTCCGACGTTGGACAGATATCCAGTGTCGGCACCCGATCGTCCCCGCGTGCGGCGCCCGCGTCAGCGTGTCTGACAGGGTCGCGCTCACTAAGATGCATCGCTCATCGCCCCCGGCCGGAGGTCCAGCAGTGCTGTACGTCGCAACCGTGCATTACAAATCCACGCAGTGGATCGAGATCCAGACCGCGCACCTGCGTGAGCACCTCCCGGTGCCCCACCAGATCTGGTCCTCGCTGCAGGGCATCGACAACTCCTATGCGGTTCACTTCGATCGGATCCTCGAGCAGGGCGGTTCGCACGCCGGCAAGCTCAACCACATGGCGATGGAGATATCCCAGGAGGCCTCCGACGGGGACCTGCTGATGTTCCTAGACGGCGATGCGTTCCCAATCGCCAACCCGATGCCACTGATCGACGACGCCTTGAAGAGAGCGCCGCTGGTGGCGGTGCGGCGGGCCGAGAACGTCGATGAGCCCCAACCCCACCCCTGCTTCTGCGTCACGACGATGCAGACCTGGCGCGCGCTTCCTGGCGACTGGACGGCCGGCCCCACGTGGCCCAGCGCCCGCGGCCAGCCCACCACGGACGTCGGCGGGAACCTCCTACGCCGCCTGGAATTGACTGACACGCCGTGGGTTCAGGTCCTGCGCTCGAATCGTAGGAACCTCGACCCCGTGTACTTCGGGGTCTACGGTGACACGATCTACCACCACGGCGCGGGCTTTCGGACGGGTGAGCTGAGCCCACAGGATCGCGCGGGCTCCCCCAGGCCCCTGCGGGTCCCTCCTGTGCCGCTGTTGCGCGAGGTCGTCCGCCTGGCAAACCGCGGGCGCTGGCAGCGGTGGGAACGCGGCGTCGAAGAGCGCCATGTGCGCCAAGCGCAGGAAATCTACGAGAAGATCCGCCAGGGTGGGGATTGGCTGGCCGAATTCATGTGACGCCACCGCCCGGCGCCGCAACGCCCGTCAAGCCGGTGGGTAGCTCACAGCGTGACCCCTTGCCCGACACCGACGACATCGGGTGCGCTAGGGTGCGCGCGATGCGCCACTCAACCCGATCGCCTCAATCTCGCCGGCGGGCAGCTCCGCGAGTTGCCATCACAGCGCTCATGCGGTCGCGGCGTGTCGCGGCGGTGGCGCTCTTGGTGAGCGTCTGTGCGCTCGTATCCACCGCGACAGCGCTCGCGGCCACGAGCATCCCGAGCGAGAGCCTCGTGACCTTTGAAGGTCAGCTGAACGGGCACCAGGTGAGCAAAGTGACGTTGTTCACCAAGGCCCACAGCTTTCGCGTCACCCTCGTGGATGGCCACATAGTGAGAGTCGCCTTCCCCTCCGCTGAACAGCAACGGCTTATAAACGATGCCAGGGCGAAGGGCATAACGGTGAAGGTCGCCACGGGAGAACCCCCGTCCCACAAACGGCGCTACATCGCGGGTGGCGTCGTGATCGTTCTCATCGTGGTTGGTCTGCTGGCGTACTTGCGCAGGCGCCGCACGCGCAACGAAGAATAGGGTCCGATCAGGGCCACCAACGGCAACGGCCGCGCCGATCACAGATCGGCGCGGCCGTTTGCATGTGGCGTGTTCCGCGGCTACCAGTCCGCGGGAGCCACTCGGACTAGCCTTTGAGCCAGGAGAAGTTGCCGGCAATCACTTCTTCCTGGATCTTGCCCTTGTACTGCCCTTCTTCGCCTTCTTCTTCTACTTCTTTGCCTTCTTTCTTTTCTTCCGAGTTTTTCGGCCCGACGCATGGCCAACCAACGGCCGTGTAGTGCATTCCCTTGAGGAAGCTTTCGACCTGGATCTCCTTCTTGCCTTCAGGGTATTTTTTTTCGAATTCCTTTGTGTTCTTGAATTCATCAACGTTACTGAAGAACAGGGATTCCGCAGTGAAGCCCGCCTGTTCGGGGATTTCGTAGTGACATCCCAACAGGGTGGGTTTGATCGTGATCGGCGACGTGATCGCCACTACGCCGTCTGCGCTGTATTCGAATTTTGCCGGTGACACAGTCACCCCCAGCTTGCCACTGAAAGTGGTGCACGAGCTGTATTTGATTTCAGTTTCGAACGTTTCGAATTCACCCGAGGGCACCGCGCCCTTGGTCGTCGCTTTGGTGCACACGACCGTCATCGGCCACACTTTGATTTCTTCCTGTTTGATGACGCTTACGCCTTTCGTCACGCCGGTTCCGCCGCTGGCGTCGAATGTGGCGGCGAATGCCGACGTCGTACCGACGCCAAGCATGCACATCATGCTGGCGGCGAGTCCTAACGCCATCCTGCCGTGTCTCATCCTCATAAATCCTCCTTTTCGCGCTTTCCAGAGTCGAGCCGACTCAGCGTCGATCGGTTCGACATCCAGATCGACCTGATGTAAACTTCTTGTTACCGAAATGCAAACGGCTTGGGCCACCCCAGCCCCCCTGGCGCAAGCCAAGAGGGCAGCAGAGCATACATGCGCCGATACATCGAGCCATCGAACCGGAGCTAGCCCGCCCTCAAGGGCGCGCCTGCAAGCATCGGACATCCAGTTCGCACACGGCGATTCTTCCGATAGGCTATTCCAGTGGTGTGAACAAGCGGTGAAGTCATCCCTGAAATCAGCCCATTTGGGACATCAGCTGCGCGGCGCCGCATCGATCTACCGCCATTCGTGTTTGCAAAACAACCACGCGAGCGCGTGGTAGACGCAACAGGCAGTGTGATAGAACAGCGAGCATAGAGAGCGACTCGGATATGAAGAGATTCAAAATCGGCCGGCGGATCGTCCTTGTGGTGCCATTCTTGGCGAGCGTGGTGCTGGCGTTGCCCTCCGCCTCGCAGGCCACCGAGCTTACGCCGGGAGCGAAGCCGCCAGCCGCGTCAACCGGTGGGGCCACTCAGATCGGCGGCTCATCGGCAACGCTCGAGGGGACGATCAACCCTCACGGTGCAGAAGTCGGCTACTACTTTCAATACGGCCCCACCACCGCCTATGGCGCGCAGACGCCCACCATCTCAGCCGGCAGCGGCACCACCGCGACGGTCAGGGTCCGCCAGCCCATCTCCGAACTCCAACTGGGGACCACGTATCACTACCGCGTGGTGGTCGTGACCACCGCAGGTGCGACGATCGCCGGGCAGGATCGCATCCTCACAACCAAGAAGATCCCGCTCAAGTTCACGATCGGCAAGCTGCTCGGACCGGTCGTGTTCGGGAGCCCGGTCACCATCGCGGGGACCCTGACCGGTACGGGCAGCGGCAACCGCGAGGTCGTTCTCGTGGGCAGTCCGTTCCCCTATCTCGGCAACTTCACCGACATTGGCAGTCCCCAGCTCACAAACACCGCTGGCGGTTTCTCGTTCTCCGTCGCCGACCTGTCGCAGAACACCCAGTTGCGCGTGGCGACGCTTGACACGCCGCCCATCTCCAGCGCCACGGTGATCGTGCACGTCGCGGTGCGAGTGACCTTGCACGTGCGCCCCGCCGGGCGCCAAGGGCTTGTGCGCCTCTATGGAACGGTCACACCCTCGGTGGCGGGTGCTGAGGTCGCATTCCAGCGCGTGAGGCCCGGCTTCGGGCCCGCGACCGTCGGTGGCACGGTGCTCAGGAGAGGGGCTGCGAGCGTCTCGCGCTTCAGCAGCGTGCTCTTCATCCGTCACGGCCGCGGAGGGCCCTATCGCGCATTCGTCAAAGTCGCCAACGGCAGGCAGGTGTCCGGCTCCAGCGCGACCGTCCTCATTCACGCCGCCCCCGCGCCCGTGCGGAAGCGCCGTCGAGCGCTATCGCACGCTCGTACACGCTGAGCATCGCGGCCACGTGATGGCCGACGGTAAATTCCTGCTCGACCCTGCGGCGCCCGGCGCGTCCCATCTCAAAGCCCCGGTCCGAGCTCTCGGCGATCCGGCGAACCGCACGGGCCCACGCAATCGGCTCGTGCGGTGAGAGCAGGTAGCCCTCGCGCCCGTCCTCGATGATCTCGGGCGGACCGCCGACATCGGTGGCGAGCACCGGCACGCCCATAGCCATCGCCTCGATCAAGGCGCGCCCGAACGGCTCCTCACTGGAGGGGAGCAGCAGGACATCCAGGGCGCGCATCAACTCGGGAACGTCTTCGCGCTCTCCCAGCCACGACACGCGGTCCTCCAAGCCTGTGTCCGCCACCCGCGCCCGCAGGCTCGCCACGTAGGCCTCGTTGTCAAAGCGCGTCGCACGCGCCACGAACTTGGCTGAGCCGATCAGCAGCAGATGCGCGTCGATCCTCTCCTCGCGCAGCAACGTCAGCGCCTCGATCGCGGTGGCTTGACCCTTCCACGGGCTCAGTTGGGCGACCACCCCCATCAGCACGCGGCGCTCGCCGGCCGCGCCGAGACGGGCGCGAGCACGGGCGCGATCGATGCGTGTGGGATCCCAGCGCTCGAGGTCTACGGGGTTGTGCACAACCTCCACACGTGCACCCGGCGCCTGCGCCCGCACCGCGCCAGCTGTGTACCGCGAGTTGGCCACGACCGTCGTCGCGGTGGCGGCGATCAGGCGCATCGTGGCGGTCGCGACGGGGCTCGGGGGCAAGCAGTCGCGTATGTGGACGACCGTCGCGGCCCGGGGGGGGCGTGCGAGCCCGAGGACGATCCCGGCCCGGATCGAGTTCGCGTGCACCAGGTCGGCGCCGTACACGCGGGCAGCGCGATGCACCTGCAACCCGGCGAGACTCATCTCGGCGAGCGCGCGCGGTGTGTGGAGGGGATGCAATCTGAGGCTGCCCGCAGTCCCGGCGATCGTATCGACGGATACGCCCAAATCCTCGACGGCCGCGACCAGCCGACCGCGCGGCGCCGCGACGCGGGCGTGCGCCGTATCGGGCAGCCCCGCGAGCAGGCTCAGTAGCGAGCGCTCCGCTCCGCTGATCTCGGCTGTGTGGTTGACGTAGAGAACCTTCACGCCAAGGTCCGTGCGGAACCCTCGGACGCTACCGTCCGAGCGGAGCCCTCAGACGCCACGGTCCGAGCGGAACCCTCGGCCGACCGCCGGCGCGGGGCGCGGAAGCGAGGGGATGCCTGCAACGCTTCGAGCATCACCGCTTCGACTCGCTCGGCTATCACCGGCCACGCGAAGCTCTGCGCCCGCTCTGCCCCCGCGCCGCCCAACCGCTGCGCCAGCTCGGGATCGAGCAGCAGCCTGGTGATCGCGTCCGCCACCGCGAGTGGATCGGCAGGATCGACGAGCAGCCCGCTCTCGCCGTCGGCGACCGCGTCGAGCGCGCCGGCAACGTTGCCCGCCACGACGGGCTTGCCGTAGGCGCCGGCCTCCAGGTAGACGATGCCGAAGCCCTCCCCCGCCTGGCCGGCACCCGGGAGGCGGCTGGGCATCGCGAGCAGGTCGGCGCGCCGCAGCCACGAGTTGCGCTCCTCGTCGGTGACGGCACCTAGAAACCGAACCGAATCCGCCACACCGCAGGACCCGGCGAGCGCTTCCAACTCTCTGCGCAACGGTCCGTCCCCGATCACGATCCACTGGACGTCGGGCACCTTCGCGCGCACCAGCGCAAGCGCCCGGATCAATACGTCGTGGCCCTTGTATCGATCCTCCAGACGCGCGATGGTCACAAATGTGGGCCGGTCCGTCGCTTGCGGGCTGGGATCGGACGGCAGGTCGACACCCGGGGGGATGAGATTGAGGCGGGCGGGCGAGGGGCGGCCCGGCCTGAGTCCTGTGACCAGGCGCGAGGTGTAGGCGCTGACCGCGATCACCGTATGCGCCTTGGCGGCCGCGAACGCCGCCAGCTTCGGTTTGGCGGCGATCTCCTTGGCGTGGAAGTACTGCACCGTTCGCGCCCCGAGCGCGTAACTGACGGCGGCCGCGGCGGGACTGGCGACGATGTGCACGCTGAGCGTCACGTGGGGTCGAAACCGCAACGCCTCGAGCAGCGCGAAGGCGTTGAGCTGGATGTTGCGCCCTGCTCCCGGAGGCCCGACGCCGCGTACCCTCCGCATCGCTAGACCGCTCGCCGCCAGACCGCTCGCCGCGTCAAACCGTCCAGCGCCCGGCGAGTCGAGCGCGACGACCCTCGTCTCGAAGCCCTTCAGATCCGCGGCGAGTCGATGCGCGAGCACCTGGATACCTCCACGCGCGGGCAGGAAGTCGGGGGTGATTACGAGTAGTCGCGGACGAGCGTTCATGCTCGGGCAGCATCGCAGAGCCAGCGAGGTGGTGGAGCCTTCACAGGTGTGAATGAGGACGTCCCGCAGCGTCACATCAAGTCGAAAAGGGCAAGGTGCCTCGGACAAGCGCTCCCGCGGACTCAGCTCTTGATGGTGGCGACGAGCACCTCTGGTGAAACGCTCGTGATGTCGGTGCCGAAGAACTCCAGGTTGCGTGACAGGCGATCCGGTGGCCAATCCCACCACGCCGAATCCAGTAGCACCTGCCCCACCTCGGGATTGCAGCGGCGGCGGATCTCCCGCGCCGGCACGCCACCCACGATGGCAAACGGAGCCACGTCAGCGGTTACCACCGATCCGGCGGCGAGCACCGCGCCTGCGCCGACGGTTACGCCGGCGAGGACCGTGACCCCATCCCCCACCCAGCACGCCGGCCCGATAGCCACATCGGCGGCGATCGCGATCGCGGGAAGGCCAAGCGCGTCGTTGAGCGCGAACTGCATGTTGGGGAGGTGCGTCATATGGTTATCGGTGAGAATCGTGAGCCGATGGCCGATCGCGCAATAGGGACCGATCGTCGCCCGTCCAAAGCCACCGATCAGCGCGGGCCCGTTGATCCGCGTGTTGTGGCCGATGACCGTGCCCGACCCGATCCGCGACCCCTCGGCGACCCACGAACCGGATCCGATCTGCACGCCTTTGCCGATCACTGCGGGTCCGTTGATCCGCGTGTTGTCGCCGATAACCGTGCCCGCCCCGATCCGCGACCCTTCGGCTACCCAGGACCCGGAGCCGATCTGCACCCCGCGCTCGCTGAGGCGCTTCAGCCATCGCTCATGACGAAACGACCTCAGCCTTACTCTCAAGCGTCTGAACCTCGGCATCGTCCAAAGCCTCAGCTAAGGCAATATGCCCCCGACGGCTCCGGCGGCTATATTCGACGCAGAGCGGTAATAGTGGTTCTCCTCCCGCAGCACGGCTTTCGTGTCAAACGCCACGAGACGACCGTCGAGAATCACCATCACGCGGTCGCACATGTCGAGCGTCGACATGCGGTGCGCGATCGTGAACAGCGTCAGCCCGCTCTTGAGCGCGGTCAGCGACTCCTGGATCAAGGTCTCGGAGTGTGGATCGAGCGCGCTTGTGGGCTCGTCGAGCACGAGTACCTGAGGTCGCGCGGCGAGCGCGCGCGCGAGGCAGATCCGCTGCTGCTGGCCGCCTGAGACCGCGTTGGCGCGGGGCCCCACGAGCGTGTCGTAGCCATGCGACCAGCTCATGATGTCATCGTGGATACGAGCCAATCTGCACGCCCGCTGGACGGCCTCATCGTCGATGTCGCGGAAGAAGCGGACGTTGTCGGCGACCGACGCGTGCAACAGGCGCGGTTCCTGCGGCACGTATGCGACCACCCTGTGCCAGTCAGCGCGCGAGAAGCTCTGCACTGCGGCGCCGTTGATCAAATAGCGACCGCTGTCGGGGGTCCGGAGTTGCAGCAGGATCTGCACCAGCGTCGACTTGCCCGCGCCCGACGGGCCGACCACGCCGATCGCCTCGCCGGCCTGCACGGTGAAACTGACATCCGAGAGCACCGGCCGGCCCGGTGTATAGGCATAGCTGACACCCTCGAAGGCGAGCGTGTTGACCGCTTGCAGTGGCGCGGTGCCTTCTACCGGAGCGCTCCGCGCGTAGCGGTGCTCGGCTTCCTGCAGGCGCTCGATGTACGGCAGCGACTGTTGCAATCCCTGGTAGGCGCCCTGCACGGCCTGACCGTTTTGGGAAGCACGTATCAACAGCAGGATGACCGCTCCAAGCGAGCCCGCGTGGCCGCCGCCGTAGATGTTCAGCGCCGCAAGGCCTCCGATCAGCACCAGGAAGATGAGGGTCTGATAGAGGTTGGGCACCAGTCTGACGATTACCTGAGTGCGGAAACCGAGCCCTCGAACGGCATCGATCAGGCCGCCGATCCGGGTGAACTGAGCGTCCGTCACGCCGAACACCTGCGTCTCCTCGGCGAGGCGGTTCGCCTCGGCGATGCCCCCGGCGTACTCGACCTGCGCCTGGGATCCGGCACGGCTGAGCTGAGCCCCGAGCGATCGCAGGGGTCGCAGCACCGCGAACATCACGATCGCGATGATGAATACCAGGCCGGCGGCCACGACGCTGAGCAGGACTGCCGACGCCAGCAAGATCGTGAACGTGATCGCGCTGATGATCAGTCCGGTGGCCTGCAGCGCGCCCACGACGGCTTGGGCCGTCTGGTTGGTCATGATCTCCTGCAGCGTCCCCTCCCGGTCGCTGGACTGGACGGCCCAGGATGCACGAGTGAACGCGCGGAAGATCATCGTGCGCTGGCGCGCTCCCACGTCGGTGGCGATTCGTGGCGGCACCCTCGAGAGCGGCCACTGCAATACGAGTCGCACGAGCGTGAGCACGAGCGCGACCAAGATCATCCTCCCGATCGACGTGTGCACCACGACCGGGCCGAGTTTGACATGCACGTGCTTGGCCCCGCTGGCCAGCTTCGCCGCCACCTGGCCGATGATTGCCAGGGTTCCCGCTTCGGCGAAAGCGGCGACTATCGACGTCACGCAGAGCACAACGATCAACCCACGCCGATCGCCGATCAACATCGACACCCGCGTTCCCATCGATGACTGCGGCGATCCCTCGCCCCGCGCAGTTGACATGGCCGCGGATTGTAACCAGCACGACCCGAACGCCGCAGACTCAGGGTTCGTGGGTCGCAGCTACCAGCTCCCAGCGAACCTCAAAAGTGTGGAACGCGGGATCTTCCATCAAACGTCTGACGCCGTAGTTAAGGCTTGTCTCGTAGCATCCGATGGCCTCACGCTTAGCGCCCGCCGTCCGTGCGTCCAGGCGCACCACCTCGCCCGAGCGAAGCGCGGGCATCTCCGGCACAGCCCCGAGGAATGAGCTCCAGTAGGCGTCCACGTCGCGATTGGCTGCCGGCTCGCCACCATCGACCCACGACGGCCAGCCGTGAAAGGTGCAATATGGCAGATCCGCATAGAGGCTGACAGGCACGCCCGCACGCAGCAACGCGCGCGCGTAGCGGCGTGTGAGCACGTGATCCCGGTGTGCGCCGATACCGGCCGGGGCATACACGTGCGAGGCAACCGCCAGCTGTGCCGTCAGGGCGCGATCGAGCTCGGCCAACTCGACGCCCGAAGGTCCACTCTGCCGACGATACTGCTCGTCGAGCAGCGCAAGGTTCACCGGCGCGCGGCCGGCGAGGACGAGCGCCCGCCGATCCTCGGCCATCCGCACACGTGCGCGCTCGGCGGAGTCGCGCGCGCCGCTGATCGCCTCCCACAACCCGGTGCGTCCGGGCGACGGGATTCCCGCGAACAGGTTCACCACCGCGAGCTCGCGGTCGCTGGCCAGCAGGCCCCAGCAATCCAGTACCGCGTCATCCCAGTGGGGCGATAGCACCAGCGCGGGGGACTCGCGGTCAAAACGCAGTCGTGGCTGGAAGTGGCTCTCGTGGCGAGCCCTACGCAGCTGCTTCGCACGCCGATACAAGTCACCTGGAGCTGGGGGTCTGCGCGCAGCGAGGTTCATTTCGTGTCGAACGCAGTATACGGTTGGTAAGCTCCCCGCCGATGTCGGCGTCAACTGCATCACGCACCAGTGACCGGGGGATTCAGGGGAGGGTTCCAGACTTCTTCATCGTCGGCCAACCCAAGAGTGGCACAACCGCGCTGTATGAGATGCTGAGAAGCCATCCGCAGATCTACATGTCCGAGCTGAAGGAGCCGCTGTTCTTTGCAAGCGACCTTCGCCCCGATCTTCACGCCGGTACACTGGATCTTCACAAGCCGCGCTTCTTGCCGGCCAGCTTGGAGGAATATCTCTCGCTGTTCGCCGCCGCGGGTCCCGAGCAGCGTGTCGGTGAGGCATCCTCCTCATATCTGAGGTCGCGCTGTGCGGCGGACGCGATCGCCGCGGCGCAGCCGGCTGCGCGCATCATCGCGATCCTCAGGGAGCCGGCCAGCCTCCTGCGCTCACTGCACTTGCAGCGCTTGCAGGAAGACATCGAGAGCGAGACCGACCTCGCGCGCGCGTTGTCCCTGGAGCAGGTGAGACGCGAAGGCAAGGAATTGCCTGTGCGTTTGGAGCAGCCGCAAATGCTGATGTATTCGGACTTCGTCCAGTTCGTCGAGCAGCTTCGCCGCTATGAGACGGCATTCACACCACAGCAGATGCTCGTGCTGATCTACGATGACTTCAAGCGCGACAACGCGTGCACCGTGCGAGAAGTCCTGCGCTTCCTCGATGTGGACGACACCGCCATGGTGCGGACGCTCGAGGCCAATCCAACGATCGCGGTACGCTCCCGGCGCCTGGAGCGCCTGTCGAGTCGGGCACAGGCCGGACGGGGCGTGTGGGCGCCGGTGAAGGCGATCGTCAAGACGTTCACCTCGCCCCGCCTGCGCAAGCGGGTTCTCTATCCTTTTCGCAAACGTCTCGTGTACCGCCAAGCACCGCCGCCAGATGAGAACTTCATGATCGAGTTGCGCCGCCACTACAAGCCGGAGGTGGTTGCACTCAGCGAGTACCTGGATCGAGACCTGGTTTCGCTGTGGGGCTACGACAAGCTCAACTGACGGTTGAGCCGGATCGTCATGCGCGGACAGCGAGCCCAGCGATGAGCACCGTCGTTTTCCACCGCAATTTCCAGCGCTTTCGAGGCGGCCACCTCAAGGTCTTTCACTATTTCGAGCACGTGCGCAGCTCGCCGTCTCACGATGCCCTGATCCGCTTCACAGCCGACTCAGTGTGGGACGCAACCAACCCTTGGTCGCAGTTGCGCGAGTCTGTGATCGGCCCACAGGAGGGCGCGTCCGCGGACGTGCTGTTCCTGGCAGGTATGGACTGGCGGTCGCTCGAGCCCCATGAACGCGCGGCCTCGCCACTGCCGATCGTCAACCTGATCCAGGACTTCCGCCCGGCGCGCGCGCAGGCTCCGTTGCACGAGTTCCTCGTGCACCCCGCGATCCGGATCTGCGTCAGCGCCGAGATTCAGGAAGGACTCGAGAGCCTACGCTCGGTGCAGGGTCCGATCTTCACCGTGCCGATTGGCCTCGACCTCGAGCAGCTGCCTGCACCGCTGCCGGCGCACGAGCGCGACATCGATTGCGTGCTGCTGGCAGTCAAGGAGCCGAAGCTGGGAGGCGAGGTCGCCGACCGTCTGCGCAGCGCTGGATACCGTGTGCTGCTCGTGGACCGCACGATCCCCAGGCACGAACTGCTGCTGGCGATGGCTCGCGCGCGGATCACCGTGCATCTACCCGCCTCCATCGAGGGCGCGTACATGCCGGCCTTGGAGAGCATGGCCCTGGGCACGCTGGTCGTCTGCCCGGACTGCGTCGGCAACCGCTCCTTCTGCCGGGACGGTGAGACCTGTCTGGTGCCAAAGCGCAGCAAACGGGCGATCGTCAAGGCGGCGCTGACGGCGCTTTCGGCCTCGCCCGAGGAGCTCGAGCCGATGCTCGCGTGCGCGCATCGGGAGAGCATCGATCATGGTCTCCCCACTGAGCGCAACCGCTTCCTTGAGATCCTCGACCGCGTCGCTGATCTGTGGGCAGCGCGTTAGGGTTGGCCTGCCCCGGCAGAGCCAGCACCGTGCGTCTGCGCTGCACTTGCGCCCGGTGAGCGCGCGACCCCGGCAAGCCGGGCGCGGACGGCGTTGCGCACACCCGCACGTAGACGCGCGCCGTCCAGCAGCGACGCCAGCAATAGCTTCCAGCCTCCTCGTACGCGCCTGCCGTTGACCATCTCGGTGGCGCCAACCCGGTAGTAATACATTCCCCGTACGTTCTTAGCGCGCGTGAAGCGCTCCCGAGCGGGTGCGCGGGCCAGCTGAGCGGCGAACTCCTCTGGGCCAATCGGGTCCTTGCCGGCCACGCGCCGGCGCTGGTTCTCGGCGACGCGCCAAGCGCCCCGCTGTTTATCCCAGAAGCTGTCCATCTGCATCGAGCCCGCCCGCTTGCGATAGTAGACAAGCGCCTCGGGCAGGTTGATCACGACCCCCTGATCCGCCATGCGACAGAAGAAGTCGAACTCATCCGCCGCTCCGTAGTCGGTCGAATAACCACCCACGGCCTCGAAGTCAGAGCGCGCAAACAGCACGGAGGAGTGAATCACATAGAAGATGCCTCCGGTCTGTCTCACCGAGTCGTAGTCGGCCTCGCTGATCGGGCCCATGACGGCGGGCGAGATGATCTTCTTGGCGTCGTTCATGTTGTGACCGTGCGTGCCCAGCAGCGCGATGTGCTGCCGACCATTCCAGGCGCGCAGGAACCCCAGCTGACGCTCCAGCTTGGTGGGAGCCCACACGTCGTCGGAATCGCACTCGGCGATCCACTCACCGCGCGCCGCCGCGATCCCGGCGTTGCGCGCAGCCACCACACCCGAGTGACCCGGGAGCTTCACATAGTGAATCCTCACGCCGCCGGCCTGGCTGGCGGCGAAGTCGCGCACGAACCGCTCGGTCGCATCCTGCGAGCCGTCATCGGCCACGACGATCTCGCCCGGGGGCAGCGTCTGCTCGACGATCGACCTCAGCGCATCGCCGATCCGGCCCACGTCGTTGAACGTCGGCACGACCACCGAGATCGCTGCCGCATCCGCGGGAGCGCCCGATGTGGGTGGCCCGCCGGCTGGCTCAGGCGCGCATGGCCCCCCGGCTGGCTCGGGCGCGCATAGCCCCCCGGCTGGCTCGGGCGCGCGTGGCCCGCCAGCCGACTCGGGCACGCATAGCCCCCCGGCTGACTCAGGAGAGCTCGTCATAGCCCCACTCCGACACCAGGTCGCGGTCCAGGTACTCGCTCAACGCGACCACCTCGCCCTTGTAGCGCTGGCGCAGTTCTTGCATCAGCCGCTCGTCGGGCGCGGTGGGCGCGGTGAAGAAGATGCGATCGCGAATCGCCACGGCCGAGCTGCGGCTGAGTCCGGGAGGCGTGATCGCTTTCACCGTAGCCTGGACGCCACGCGCGATCGGGGCGCGCCCGGAGGCCAGCGAGTGCACCAACTGGTGCACTCGCTGCGCACGCACCTGCACGGTGGGGTTGACCTGACGCGGGACCGTCGGCAGCTCCTCGTCGACGCCGAGGAAGCGCAGCACCCTGCGCACGGTGGCCTCGTTGTCACGGCGGAAGTCGTCGTAGATCAGCACCAGCACCTGCTCGGCTGGGAAGACCTCGTGATAACGGCGCAATTGCTCGACGTAGCGCACGTGGTCGGAGTAGAGCAGCACGTTGGGGCGGTGCGAGCGGCGCGGCACCCGTTTGCCCCGGCGCCGTTCGTCCTCGAGCGCGAGCGCCTTGCGCAGATCCTTGACCGTCTCCACGTGCGCCTGCACAAACTGGAGGTGAAGCGAGTATAGGAAGCTGGCCGGCTCGCGAAAGATCGCGATGATGCGAGCCGCCGGCTGCAGTTGCGCAATCGCGCCCGCGGCGGTGCGCGAGGTGAGATAGGACGGCGAGGCCTCCCCCGCCAGCTGCCCCGGAGCGGCGTCAGCGAACAGCGACAGGTACTGCTCGAGCGTGTCGGGCACGGGCGCCGTGGCCGGTATGTGAAAGCGGTCGCGTAGATCGCTCGCCAGGTAGCGCGGCTCCTTGACCGCTGACATGAAGATCTGCGGATGAGGCTTGAGCATTGTGTAGAGCGCGGTCGTACCGGACTTTGCCTGTCCGACGATGAAGAAATCCGGTACCCGCTGGGCCTGCTTGGGAGCGCCGGCGGCCGGCTCAGCCGATGTTGTCATAGCCCCAAAGCGCAACCATGTCGCGGTCCAGGTACTCGCTTAACGCGACCACCTCCGGCTTGAATCGGCGACGCAACTCAAGCATCAACTCCCGATCCGGCGGATCCGGGTTGCCATAGACGATCCGATCCCTGATCGCCATCGCCGACTCACGGCTGAGCCGCCGCGGCGCCAGCGTCTTGGCGGCCGCCTGCACGGCTCGCGGCACCGGCGCGTCTCCCGCGGCCAATGTGTGAACCATCGAGTACAAGCGCGGGGACCGCACGCGCACGGTGGGGTTGGCCTCTCTCACCGTCACCGGATGGTCGTCGTCGACTTCCAGAAAGCGCCACACTTTGCGCACGGTTGCCTCGTTGTCGCGGCGGAAATCGTCGTAGATGAGCACCAACACCTGCTCGGGCGCGAAGCGCTCGTGGTAGCGGCGCAACTGCTCGACGTAGCGCACGTGCTCTGAGTAGAGCGTCGCGTCGGGCCAGTAAGGGTTGCTCGGCAGGCGCCGGCCCTGGCGCCTCTCGCTCTCCAGCGCGAGCGCCTTGCGCAGATCCTTCTCCGGCTCGACATAGACCTGCACAAACTGCATATGCAGCGAACGTAGGAAGCTCGCCGGCTCGCGCAGGACGGCGACGATACGTGCCGCCGGCTGCATTTCGGCGATGCCCGCGGCGGCCGTGTGCGAGCGCAGATACAACGACGACGCCTCGCCCGCGCGCTGGTCGGGGGTCGCCTCGGCGAACAGCGCCAGATACTCCTCGACCGTGCTTGGGGTGCTGCCGGTGCCTTCCGGGCGCAGCGCAGCCAGCGGGCGCATCTCCTCAGCGAGGAACCACGGCTCCTTGTTGTAAGGCATATAGAGCTGCGGGTGCTGCCTGAGCATGTCCCACAACGCCGTCGTGCCGCTCTTGCCGTGACCGACGACGAAGAAGTCCGGGATCCTTCCCTGCCGCGGGCGATCCGCGATCTGGGGGTCTGCATCGGCCGCCATGGTTCGGGAGTCTAATGGGACACCTGCGCGTGGCGCGAGGAGCACCCGTCGTTGTTCACATCACGTACACATGGCGCGGCCAGCCAGTTGACCACCTTCGCGCTCCCGGCGAAGGCCGCGCGCGTGAACGGACCGGCGCCGGTCACGGAGAAGATCTCATAGTCCAGATCGGTGAGCAGGTCCCATGGATCCCCCGGCGCGACGCCGTGCAGCTCGGCGGTGTCGTGAACGTGCTCGAAGATCACCACCGGCCGCGCCCGGGAGAGGATCGAGCGGGCGCCTTCCAAAACGGCCAGCTCGGCGCCCTCGACGTCGATCTTCAGCACCTTGGGTGAAAGGTCGCCCAGCTCGGCATCGAGCGTGGAGACCTGCACTGTGATGTATTCAGGATCGCCTCTGCTGTCATCGATCTGTGGATGGCGACGCAGGCCGCTCCAGCCATCCAGTCCCCGGAAGTAACAGAATTGTGCCTCCTCAGCCCGGGCGCCGACGGCCTTGCGGCGGCAGTCCACCTGGGGGAACGCGCGGGCAAGCTCCGCGGCCAGCTGCGGAATCGGCTCGAAGGCGACATGGGCGGCTCGCGGCGCCACACGCACGGCCTCGCGCAGAACCTGGCCGCGGTTGGCGCCGACATCGACGTAGGTTCCTTCGCCGCGCAGTACGCCCGCGAGCACGGCGCTCATCCCCACCTCTTCCAGCTGTGTCTGGCGAGCCGTCGCGTTGACCGCCGCGAGCAGCTCTGGCCGATCCAGTCGGCGCGACGCCGACGCTATCGCCCTGGTTACCAGCCGCATGGCCATCGCGGTCGGCAGGCTATCGAACCAGACGCCTCGCCTCGTGCGCGCCGGCGAAGATACGTGTGGTCACTGTGGCCATGCTGCGGGGATCGCGGGTGCGCAGCGCCGCCATCAGTACATGACGGACGGCCAGGCCGAGGCGCCTGCGCACCTCGGGGTGAACCGATGCCAAGCGAGCCGACAGCAGGATGACCATCAGAGTCATCGTCTGCGCTCGCGCCAGCTGCACCTGCTTGGCGGGGTTGACCCAGGTCGTCGAGAGCATCGTCGGCGAGAACCTGTACCAGCCGAGGCGCTCGTCCACATACACGGCGCTCTCACCGGTTCTGCAAGCGCCCACGGCGACGCAGTAATCCCACGTGTCAGCGCCCGCTGCGATCAGCTCCAGGTCGAGCGCGGTGCGGCGCACGAGCGTGAACGAGGACGCCGCGACCGCCTTGTCCAGGAGCGCTGCCCTGTACAGACGCTCCCCCGTGAGCAATCCGCCTCGCAAACCGAGGCGGCCAAAGCGCGCGCTCTGCTCGCGCGAGCGCCGCTCGTCGTGCTCGCCGTCGGCGAGCATCACACCGTGATCGCAGAACGCAAAGCAGGCCTCGGGATGCTCGTCGAGCACGCCGCCCAGGCGCTCGAGAAACAACGGCTCCCACACGTCGTCGTGGTTGAGCGTGCTGAGCAGCTCGCCGCGCGACTCGCGGATGCCGCGCACGACGCTTGCACCCGGCCCGAGATTCTGAGCGTTGCGCACGAAGCGCACCGGCAGGCCGGCGGGCACCTCGGTCGCCTGCTCCAAGGGCTGCGGCGAGCAGTCGTCGATGACGATCACCTCGGCGGGGGCGACGGTCTGTACGTGTATGCCCATCAGCGCCTCGGAGAGCATCCGCGGTTGGCTGTAAGCGGGAATCACCACGGAGACGCTTGACACCGGCGCCGCGAGTCTAGATGAGATCGACCGTCTGGCGCACAGGCAGCTCGCCGGCGAGGTGCCGCAGCGTAGCGAGCTGCGTCGCGTCGAAGGGCTCGCTCGTCGCGACGCTCGCGTAACGCTCGATGCGCTGCTCGCTGCCGCTCGAGAACAGGACGATGCCCGGGTTGGCATCGAGCGCCTCGGCGACGAGCAGCGCACCGAGCTCGTCGGGCGAGGTGACGTCGAGGCCTAACTCCGAGCACCACCTCGCCGCGGTAACGCGATCGCTGCCGACATATCCCCCGATGGCGATGAGCGCGCCCCGCAGGCAGCCGAACGTGACGCCCAATGCGACACCCGGCGCGGATAGCGGCGGATCGAGCAGGTTGGCTTCGGACTGCAGGACGGTGGGTGCTGATCCGGTCAACTCTAGGATCCGCGCTGCGGACTCCCTGCCGGTGGCCGGCCCGAACGCACCTACCATCCCCTCGGCCACCAGCTTCTGCAGCTCCTGCCTGAGCGCGGCCTGCGCCCAGTCCTCCGGCGTACAGTCATGCAGGAGGTAGAGATCGAGACGATCGGTCCCCAGCCGGCCGAGGCTGACCTCGAGGCTCGAACGAGCCTTCTCCGGGAAAAACGCCCCCCGCGTCACGACCCGGCCCGTCTGACGCCGAAGCAGCGTCAGCAACCGTGGCCAACGGCGGGCGGCGCTGCGCACGACGTGCTTGGCGAGGTTCACTGAGCGTGTCGGTGGCAGCGGATCGATACCGAACTTCGTCGCGATCGTGACCTCGTCTCTTCGCGAGCGGGCGAACGCGCCCAGGATCTCCTCGGCATCCCCCGTGCCATAGACGCGCGCCACGTCGAAGTGGCGGATCCCGGCGTCGAAGGCGACCTCCAGCAGGCGAGTCGACTCTCTGCGCGTGCGCCCGCCGACCAGCGCAGCGCAGCCGAAGCCGAGCGCGGATGTATGGCTCCCGCCAGGCAGGACGACCGACCTCACGTCCCGATGCTCCTGAGACGGTCCGCCAGTCGCAGGCACAGCGCGACGATCGTAAAGGTGGGGTTGGAGAAGCCGCCGGTCGGGAAGACAGCCGAGCTCCCGATCCACAGGTTCTCGAGCCCGTGCACGCGGCAGTCGCGGTCGACCACGCCCTCGCGTGGGTCCTCGGCCATCCGCGCTGTGCCCATGTGGTGGCCCGCATCCACGACCCGACCCGAGAGCTCGCTCGGGTCGTCAGGGAGCGCAAAGCGGTCGAGGTCGACGGACCCGAGCCCGAGCCGCTCGAGCTCCCCCGCCGCCAGCACGGCCATCCGCCGCCACGTGCAGACCTCGTGCTCGGTCAGCCTCCAGTCCAGGACGGCACGGCGCACGCCCAGCGCGTCGCGATCCTCGCCGAGCCGCACGCGGGAGTCGGGATTGGGGATCTGCTCGCCGCCGACGGCAAGAAGCGCCGTCCCGCTCGTGTCAAGCGCCGGACGCCGCCGCACAATGGACCGCCACCCCGAGCGCAGCACTGGCAGCGGGTCGCGCAGCACCGTGCCGAGGGCAGGAGCCAGCTGGCCGCGCAGCTCGGGCCGTCGCAGGGCGTTGAATAGGAGCTTGCCGGCACGGGTGGAGTCGGCCTGTTGAAATACCACCGCTCCGTTGGCCTGCAAGAGTCGCTCGGCGCGCTGCAGGCCAGGGGCCATCGCGAAGTAGCTGTGCAGCTTGATGCTCGCTTCGCGCGCCGGGCCGAACTGCCTCGCGATCGCCCGTCGATCACCAACGAGCGCACCGACCTCCACGCCAGGGTGGTCCTGGAAGCAGCGTCCCACGAGGTCATGCCCGTTTCCCAGGCCCCCGTCGCAGAGCTCGTCCGAGGCGAGCAGGATCCTGGGCACCTCGATCCCGCCGGCGCAGAGGACGAACTGCCGAGCGCGCACCTCGATCTCACGCCCCGCCAGCGATCGCACGCGCGCGCTGGCCACATGCGACACCGCCACGTCCGGGACGAGCGACACGACGTTGGCGTCGAGCAGGACCTCCACGTTGGGGGAGCGCTCGAGGGCCGGCCCGAAGCGCAGCGCGAAGTCAGGCCGCGGGCCAAACTGCGAGAAGTACGGAACGAGCCTCCCAGGATCGAATGCGGGCGGCGGCGCCAACGCCGCGGGCCACTCCCGGCGGGGTTGCGCGCGAACGGACGCACCTCCATAACCTCGGCCGCGCGCCAGTAGTACGGCTCGAGCTCGTCCCGGGTCAGCGGCCAGCCGCTGCGCGGTACCCAGGCGCGACGCTCGAAGTCCGTGTCGAGCAGCGGCAGCGCCTGGCCAGCCCAGCGCGTGGTCGAGCCGCCGAACACGCGAAAGCGCAGATCGTGAATACCCCCGTGCGACAGCCCCACCACGGTGGAGCGGTAGAGCTCCTGTACGCGCGGATCGGCCGCCCGCCCGCCGCTCTCGAGCACCAGCACCCGCAGGGTCGATCCGTCGAGCTCTCGCGCGATCGTGATGCCGGCCGCCCCGCACCCGACGATGCACACATCCGCCGCGAGCCGGTCGTCGTCCACGGATCCGAGATCGCGAATCACCGCGGCTGGGCACCTGCTTGTGTGCCCAAGCGACGCCCTGTCCCGGGCGCCCCCGCGGACCTGCGCCGCTTAGTCACCAAGCGCATGGCCATCGGAGCTGGGCAGAATATCGAACGAGGCGTCTGACGTCGCGTGCTCCGCCGAGCGGGCGATATTGTGGCGGGCCGTGAGCGTGGCGCAGAGCATGCAGGGGCCGGCGTCCGGTCCCGACGCGCACCCGCCGCGCTCAGTGCTGCTCGTGACCCCGCTGTGGGGCAGGGATGGCGGCGTCGCGGCCCACGTCAAAGAGAGCGCCGCCGCGCTCGCTCGCGACGGCGTCGAAGTGCACGTGCTCGCAGCGAGAATCAACGGCGGCGAGCAGGCCGATGGAGTGCGGCTGCACCACCGTCCCACGCTGCTGGACACGCACATTCCCGTCGAGGAGAGGTTGGGCGACATCTCGTCGGTTGACGCGGAGATCGTTCACATCCATCAGGTCGACGACCGTGCGATCGTCACCGGCCTGCGCGCGAGAGCGCCCGTGGTGATCAGCGCGCACGGCTTTCCTGGCTGCACGTCGGGTGTCTACTACTTCTCACCCGGTCGGGAATGCACGCGGGCGCATGGACCGGGCTGCATACCCAATCTGGCGCTCAGAGGGTGTGCACACACGCGCTACCCGAGAACCCTGCCCGCGAAGTACCTGGGGGTGACTCGCGGGCTTGCGATGTACCGGGAGGCCGACCTGGTGGTCTCCTACTCCAGCGCCGTCAACCGGCACCTGGCCGCCAACGGCCTGGACCGGCGGGCCGTGATTCCTTATTTCCCGACCACCACCCCACGCGAGGGGTCTGGATACGACACGCGACGGCGCGTGGTATTCGCCGGACGGCTGGTGCTGCCCAAGGGCGTCGATGTCCTGATTCGCGCGGTCGCCCGGGTGGATGCCGATCTGGTGATATGTGGGACCGGGCGGCGTGAGCCGAAGCTGCGCGCGCTGGCAGCGCGCGTTGGCATCGCAGAGCGGGTGCACTTCAAGGGCTGGATGGGACCCGAGCAGCTCGCGCAGGAGCTGGCCGACGCGTCGGTGCTCGCGGTCCCGTCGCTGTGGCCCGAGCCCTTCGGGATCGTCGGTATCGAGGCCTTCTCCGCCGGGCGCCCTGCGGTCGGCAGCGCCACCGGCGGGATCGTGGACTGGCTGAAGGACGGCGTATGTGGCATCGCGGTCGCGCCCGGGGACGTCAACGCGCTCGCCCGTGCGCTCGAGCGCCTGCTTGGCGATCCCCAACTGCAACGAACGATGGGTCTGGCAGGCAGAGAGCTGGTGGCCGAGCGCTTCTCGGCGCAGCGCCACGTGGCCACCCTACTTGCGGCCTATCGCGACGCGCTCGCGCCGGATTGACGCGGTCCCTCGACTTCGAGCACGCGCCGGTCGATCACGCCGCGCCCTCCGTCGATGGGCAGGTCCACATCAACGGCATCGAGAACTTCTGGTCGCTGCTCAAGCGCGGCCTGCACTTAACCTACAAGCCCAGTTTCTCGTCAACCTCGCTCTTAGGCACGGCGAGCAGGCTCCTTGTCAATTGCCGAAAGCGGTCAAACTCAGCATTTTCCTCGCCAAGTTCGCGCCAGAAATCCTCGGGTGTATAGCCGGACACCGGGTCAGGTGTAACCTGACTAATCGGCACCTGGATCATCTGCGGCTTTGGGTTTTCCCTTGAGGACTTCATAGAAATGCTTCTCCGTCTTTTTGCACTGTTTTAGTAGATCCCTGAAAAGGGTCTTATCTGCTATTTGATTGTTACCGTGGGAGGCGTTTGTGTGACCAATGACCTCTCCCGCATCGTTGTACTTGACCCAGGTCTCATGCTTCTTGGAGCGGGCCAGTGTGAAGCCATTACGATCGATGACCTTCCGGTACTCATTCCACCGCGGGAGGCATCTATCTCCACCGACGCAAACCACAAATCCCGTGGTGTGTCCAACAGCGCGATGTAGTCAGCGTGGCGGGAGATGTCCGATGCGAGTTTCGGTGCATCATCCCGCAGAAACTTCAGGTACTGCTCGACGCAGTCGCGTAGATTGTCAAGAGCCGCTTTCCACGTTGCTCCGTGGCCGATCTCGTCCACGTCCGCCGCTTGGGCGATCCAACCATTCTCGCTACGGCGGACCTTGGCGGACAGGCGAGCTGAGAAGAGCGGTATGGGGTAGGAGTTCTCGACGGGCTCCGGGCGCGGGTACCGCAAAGACGCCCGGCTCGCGCCCTCGGGAACGATCTCGACGACATCCTCGACGATAGACAGACCGCCCGCAACGAGCGTAGCGTTCATGGTTCCTCCTCCGCCGTTGGTGGCGGCTCAATTTTCTGCTCGAACTGGTTGGAAAACTGCTCGTGCGTGGTGAGGTGGTTGCTGAGGACTTGCATCAGCGGCATCAGGAAGCTAAGCGAAAGCTTCAAGCGTGCGACTACGATTGGCATTGGCATGCCTCCGCCGGGTACAAGCTGGATGAAGTCCAAGTTGATGTCGTGCGGCGACTGGCTCGACACGGCGGCCCAGTTCGCATACACGCCGACTTGGTGCTCAGGAGGCACGATCACATCGACTGAGGGCTGTTCCTCGGGGGCCATAGCAGGGGGGCGATTTTGTGTACTTCAGGTGATCGGCAGTCGCCCATTCGCGCTTGAGCGGCGATCCTGCGATGTAGAGGACATTATACCTAGACTCCCCTTGTGTTGATAGATACGAAATGAAACGTCGGGAGCCACCCCCATCCCTATGATGTGGCGCTCGGTGAGGCGCTACTAGGACCACGCACGGCGGGCGCCGACCCGTTCGCCCAGCAGCTCCATCACAGCCTCAACACTTCGCGCCAGGCCCATCTCGTTCTGCGCGAACGCGCGCCCGCGTGCCCCGAGCGCCGCGCGGGCCCGCTCGTCGCCGAGCAGATCGCAGACGGCCTCCGCGAGCGCGGCCGGCGTTGGCGTCACCACGCACACGGCCTCGGCATCCAGAAGCTCGTGCCAGGTGTTGGGTCCGTGCAGCGCCACGACCGGACTGCCCGACGCGAGCGCCCCGGCCAGGCTGCCCTTGCGTGAGGACGGCCCCGCGGCGTCGGGGAACAGCAGGACGTCGCAGGCCCCCAGGGCGTCGGACAGCTCCTGGGCCGGGAGTCGCTCGGAGAAGGAGATCAGCGACTCAAGTCCGCGACCGCGGGCCGCGGCAAGCCAGGCCCGCCCCGCGTCGGAGGAGCTGCCGGGCGCACCCAGCAGGCGCAGGTGCGCCTGCACGCCGCGACCCTCGAGCTGGCCGAGGGCGTCGAGCACGAGCGACAGCGACGCGCCCTCGTAGGAGTAGCCGAACACGCCGATCGTCAGGTGAGCGCCCGCCCGCGCCGGCAAAGCGGAGGGAGCGGGGAGATTCGAGAAGACGGGCGCCACCAGCACGCGCCTGGTGGGCAGCCACGCCCGCGAAGCCAGCCATTGCGCGCGCACGTCCGCGGTCACGATCGCGCCGCGGCAGGCGCGCATGACGTCGATCAGGAGCGCTCGCTGGGTCAGCGCCCACAGGTCCCCCCGCCATCCCGAGTAGCGCCAGGGGTAGGCAAGCTCGTGCATCATCGCCACCAGTGGGATCCGCGCGGTGTGCAGCGCCCTGAGCGTCTGGTGCACGAAGAGGGGCAGACCGCGGTGCGAGTAGGAGAAGACCGAGTAGTGCATGAGCACCGCGTCGGGCGGGTCGCTGTCCAGCTCGCGCGCGAGGCGACGCGTCCATGCGGAGAACTCCGCGCGCGCGGCCGGCAATGAGGACTGCTCGCGGGTCAGCCAGTGCAGCGACGGCGAGACGTTCTCCTGCGCCATCGCGTGCATGAGCAACGTGGCGTGGTCGCGCACGCCGCACGTGGCCCGCACCGAGGCCCCCACGACGGCCACCCGCAGCGGCGCCCCGGCGCTGGACCGCGGCGCGCCGACGCTAGACAGCGGGGTGCCAACGCCAGACAGCGGGGTGCCAACGCCAGACAGCGGCGTGCCAACGCCAGACCGCGGGATGCCGCCGCCTGACTGTGTGCCAGAGCTAGACCGCGGCGCCCCGGCGCTGGACTGCATCGCGCCCCCGCCCACCGTTCAGCCGCTGCACAGCTCGCCGCGATAGGCCGCGTCGATGGCCTCCGTGAGTGCGCGCAGGTCGCCGGTCGCCACGATCGTGCCGCTGCGGCCCGGATCGACCAGGTCCTTCATGCCGGTGTCCTCGGAGACGATCACCGGCACGCCACACGCCAGGGCCTCCGCGGGGGCGTAGCCGAAGCCGTCGTTGTATGTCGGGTGCACATACAGGCGCGCGCCGCGCAGGCGCGGCAGGGGATCTCCGTGACCGGCCCATATGCGCCGGTCCGCGGCGCACGCCCGTTCGACGAAGCGGCGCATCCCGCGCGATTTCCAGCCGCCTACCAGAAAGAGCCGCAGGTCCGCGTGAGGCAGAGCCCGCACGGCATCGATCAGCAGCGGAACCCCCTTGACGACCGACAGGGTTCCGCAGAAGACGATGTCGAAAGTGGACGAGCCCGCGTCGGCGGCGAGAGCCGGCTCGAAGCGGGGATCCGGCGTGAGCGGCAGCCGCGCCAGCACCTCCTCGCCGACGCCCTCGGCGAGGAACGAATCGCGTGTGTAATCCGAGGAGACGTAAATCCGGTCCACGTGCGCGTACTCGCTGAGGTTGCGCTCGAGGAGACGCGTCGCCCACGATTCCTCCAGCGGATACTGGCGCTGGGCGAGCGCGTGCTGGCGCGCCAGCAGGCGAAAGTGCGACGTGGCGGACACCAGGGCCGTGGACATGTCGCAACCCGATCGGACCGCCCCAGTCGTGCCCCCCACGCGCCGCGCCGCGCGAACCTGCTGCAGGGCCGTGCCGTTGAAGGCGATCAGGTGATCGGCCGCCGGCAGCGCCCCCGCTGCGTAGGCGTCGAATTGGCGGCTGTAGCGCAGCGCGCGCTGGGCGGCCGCGAGGTGCAGCGGCGGCAGCGCCAGCGGCGCGTTGAGGGCACGCCGCAGCAGACGGCGCGACCTGCCGACCGCGGGCCTTGCGGGGTCGGCGCCGCAGATGCACACCGGTTGGCGCCCGCAACGCGCAAGGGCGTCGGCGATCTCCTGCGCGTGGCGCCCCAGACCCCCCTCGCCAAGCTGGGCCGAGCAGGTCAGCACGACGCTCCCGCCGGGCAGGGCCTCCTCCTGGCCTCGCCACGCCTGCTCACGCCAGAGGGTGCTTCCGATCGCCTGCGCGGACTCGGCGCGGGATTGCTCAGCCAACCCGGTCATAGCCCCAACGGCCAACCAGGTCGCGATCCAGGTACTCGCTCAGTGCCACCACCTCCGCCTTGTAGCGGGCGCGCAGCTCCATCATCGTGCTCTCCGGCGGCGCCTGCGGCTCGCCGTAGACGATCTGCCTACGGATCGTGCGCATCATGCGGCGGCGGGCGCGCTGCGGGGTGAGCACCTTGACCGTTGTGTTGAGCGCCTTCGCCGGGCCCGAGCGACTGTAGAGCTTGCGCGTCAGCCCGTCGAGGCGCACCGAGCGCACCCTCACCGTGGGATTGGCGTCCACGACGTGAATCGGCGCCTGGTCGTCCACATCCAGGAAGCGCAGGACGCCGCGCACGGTTGCCTCGTTGTCGTTGCGAAAATCGTCATAGATCAACACCAGCACCTGCTCGGGCGCGAAGCGGGCGTGGTAGCGGCGCAGCTGCTCGACATAGTGAACGTGATCGGAGTAGCGCAGCACCTGGCGCCCACCGTGAGTCACCTGCTCGTTGGCGACCGCCTGGCGCAGGTCGGTCTCGGTCTCCACATGTTCTTGGAGCAGTTGCAGCTGCAGCGAGCGCACGAAGCTCGCCGGCTCGCGCAGGATCGCGATTATCCGTGCGGCAGGTTGTACACGCGCTATCGCCTGCGCGGCGGTGTGAGACTTCAGGTATGACGGCGACGCCTCCCCGACCCGCTGATCGGGCCTGGCCGACGTGAACAGTGACAGATACTCCTCATATGTCTTTGGCAGGTGATTCGACGGCTGCGGTTCGAACTGAAAGCGCAAGTCCTCCGCGAAATAGCGCGGCTCCTTGACGTCGGGCATGTAGATCTGCGGGTGACGGCGCAGCATCTCATACAGGGCGGTGGTCCCACTCTTGTGATGGCCGACGATGAAGAAGTCGGGAACCCGCATGCCGGCGACTATACTGCCGGCTCTTCAGTGATGCCCCCGGCCCGCGCAAACAGCCTCCAACGCGTCCTGCGCCGGCGCATCCAGGCCCGCCGCGTGGCGCAGCGCGACGGCCGCTTTCACACCATCTTGCGAGTCGATCCGCAGGCACCCGCGCTGGTGCTCTCACCGCACTGGGACGATGCGGTCCTCGACTGCTGGAGCATCCTGGCGGACGAACAGGAGTGCAATGTTGTGAACGTCTTCGGAGGATCGCCGCCGCCGGGGCGCCTGACGCTGTGGGATGCGATCACCGGCGCCGAGGACTCGGCCGCGCAGACGCACGCACGGCTGGCCGAGGACGCGGCCGCGCTCGCGCTCGCCAAGCGCACGCCGATCAACCTGCCCTTCCTCGACAACCAGTACCGCGCGCAGCCCGGGCCGCCGCTGGAGCAACTCGACAGCGCGCTGTGTGCCCAGGTGCCGAGCGCATCGCACGTGTACGTGCCCGCGGGCGTCGGCGGCCACCCCGACCACAAGTTGGTGCGCCGCTACGGGAGGATGCTCGCGCGCGCGGGCATGCCCGTGAGCCTGTACGTCGATCTGCCCTACTGCGTCACGCATGGCTGGCCACACTGGGTGCAGGGCGGCGAGCCCGAAGCGAATCGCAACGTCAACGCGTTCTGGCTGTCGTTCCTGGAGGGAGTCCCGGAGATGCCGCCGCTGCGCTCCGCGCATGTCGAGCGCCTGGACGACGACGCCGCGGCGGCCAAGCTCGCGGCGATGAGGACCTATCGCACCCAGTTCCCGGCGCTCGATGGCGGCACCAAGCAGATGCTGGCCGACCCCGCCGTACATCGCTTCGAGGTTCGCTGGGAGCTGACTACCGATGGCGGCGACAAGCCATCAGCCCAGTCGAACCCGTCATAGCCACAGCCACCCGCGCCTCAGTCGAGCCCGTCGTAGCCCCACAGGCCCACCAGGTCACGATCGAGGTGCTCGCTGAGCGCCACCACCTCGCCCTTGAAGCGCCGGCGCAACTCCAGCATGAAGCGCTCGTCGGGCCGCTGCACCTCCGTATAGACCATGCGGCGACGCATCGCCGGCAGCACCTCGGTGCGCACCCGCTCGCTCATCAGCGCCTTCAGGCTCCCCCTCGTCACTCGCGCGAAGGGCCCCGTGCCCGTGTACAGCTTGCGCCCCACCGCGTCCAGGCGCCTGGCGCGCAGCCGTTTATTGGTCGTGTTGGTCTCCATCACATGCACCGGCGCCTGGTCGTCCACCTCCAGGAAGCGCAGCACGCGCCTCACCGCGGCCTCGTTGTCGCGCCTGTAGTCGTCATAGACGAGCACCAGAATCCGCTCTCGCCCCAACACCGCTTCATAGCGGCGCAACTGCTCGACGTAGCGCACGTGGTCTGAGTACAGCAGCGCCTGCGGCCAGTAGGAGGGGCTGGGCACCTGCTTGCCCTCCCGGCGCGCCTGCTCGAGCGAGATCGCCCGGCGAAAGTCCCGCTCGGCCTCCACGTGATGCAAAACCCAGTGGTTGTGCAGGGAATACAGGAAGCTCGCGGGCTCGCGCAGGATCGCGACGATGCGCGCGCGGGGCGCCACCGCGGCGATGTTCGCGGCCGCCTCGCGCGACCACAGGTACATCGGCGAGGCCTCGCCGGCAAGCTGGCCGGGCTGCGCCCCCGCGAACAGCTCCAGGTACTCCTCATAGCTCTGCGGGAGCCGATTGCCCCTGGCCGGCGGGCTGGCGTAACGCAGGTCGCTGGCAAACCAGCGGGGCTCCTTCACCGGCGACATGTGGATCTGCGGATGGCGCCTGAGCATCGCGTACATCGCGGTCGTGCCGCACTTGGTGTGGCCCGCGACGAAGAAATCGGGGACTCGCCGGCGCTGCGCGGTCTGCGGAGCGCCGGCCGGCTCAGCGGATGTCGTCATAGCCCCACTCGGCGACCAGGTCGCGATCGAGGTACTGGCTGAGTGCGACCACCTCGCCCTTGAAGCGGTGGCGCAGCTCGAGCATGAAGTCGGCGTCGAGCGGCGGCGGCGCGCTGTAGAGCACGCGTTTTCGCAGCGGGTACAGCACCCGCCTGCGCATGCGGCTGCTCGTCACGGCGAGCAGCGCGCCCCTTGCCGTGCGCGAGACGGGGCCGCTGCCCAGCTGCACCGCGCGCACGGCGCTGCGCATGTGCTCCGAGCGCACCGCTACCGTAGGGTTGGCGCGCCGGGGCTCCAGCGAGAACGTGTCGTCAACCCCCAGGAAGCGCAGCACACGCTTGACCGTTGCCTCGTTGTCGCGCCGGAAGTCGTCGTAGATCAGCACCAGCATCTGGTCGGGAGCGAACGCCGAGTGGTAGCGGCGCAACTGCTCGACGTAGCGGACACGTTGGGAGTACATGAGCGCCTCCGGCCAGTGAGCGTCGTCGGGAATCTGCTCTCCCCGGCGCCGCGCCTCCTCCAAGGCGATGGCCTTGCGCAGGTCTTTCTCGGTCTCCGAGCGGTTCTGCAGCATCTGCAGGTGTAGTGAATGCAGGAAACTGGCGGGCTCGCGTAGGATCGCGATGATCTGCGCGTCCGGTCTCAGCTCGGCGATCCGGGCAGGCGCGACGTGTGACCACAGGTAGAAGGTCGAGGCCTCACCGGCCAGTTCCTCGGGTGCGGCAGCCGCGAACAGCGACATGTACTGCTCAAGCGTTTCCCTGTGCCTGCCGGTCTGCTCGAAGGTCTTGGCTGCGCCCCCGCCCTCGGGCGTCTGTGGATTGCGCGCGAAGAACTGCGGCTCCTTGACGGCGGGCATATAAATCTCGGGATGGACTCGCAGCGTCTCATACAACGCTGTGGTACCGCACTTGGCATGTCCCACGATGAAAAAGTCCGGCAGGCGAGCGCGCTGCTGGCGGCCGGCGACCAGCGCCTGCTCACTCGATGTTGTCATAGCCCCACAGGGTGACCAGATCGCGATCCAGGTGCTCGCTGAGCGCCACCACCTCGCCCTTGAAGCGCCGGCGCAACTCCAGCATGAAGCGCTCGTCGGGCGGCGGCGGCTGCCCGTGCACCACACGCCGCCTGGCGAAGTCGAGCAGGCGACGGCGCGCCTGCCGGGGCGCAAGCGCCTTGACCGTCGCCTTGGCGGCGCCCGACAGCGGGCCCCTGCCCACCGACACGGCGTGCACGAGATCATCGAGCTGCTGGGAGCGCATCATGATCGAGGGATTTACGTCCAGCACCTCCAGCGCTCGTGTGTCATCCACCTCAAGGAAGCGCAGCACCGTGCGCAGTGTGCCATCGTTGTCGGCTCTGAAGTCGTCGTAGATGAGCACCAGGATCTGCTCGGCGGCAAACAGCTGCTCGTAGCGGCGCAGCTGCTCGACATAGCGCACCAGCCGTGCGTACTGCAGCAGCTGCGGACGGTGGGACTGGCGCGGTATCTGGCGGCCGTTGCGGCGCTCCTCTTCGAGGGAGATCGCGGTGCGAAAGTCCTTCTTGACCTCCACGTGACTCTGCAGCAGCTGCAGGTGAAGCGAGCGCAGGAAGCTCGCGGGCTCGCGCAGGATCGCGATGATCTTCGCCTCGGGCGCAACCTCCGCGATCCGCGCCGCCGCCGTGCGCGACCACAGATATGACGATGAGGCCTCGCCGGCGCGTTGCTCGGGTGGGGCCGGCGCGAACAGCGCCAGATACTCCTCGAGCGTCTGCGGCCCGCGTCCGACTCGCCGCGGTATGAAGCGCGGCTCCATGTCGGTCGAGAAGAACCATGGCTCCTTGGCGTCCGGCATGTAGATCTGCGGGTGCGGGCGCAGCATCTCATACAGGGCCGTGGTGCCGCTCTTGGCGTGTCCCACGATGAAGAAGTCCGGGGTTCGCAACGGCGAGCGCCGCTGGGAGACCACGGATTCACTCGATGTCGTCATAGCCCCAGAGTGTGATCAGATCGCGATCCAGGTGGTCGCTGAGCGCCTGCACCTCCCCCTTGAAGCGACGGCGCAGCGCCAGCATGAACGCCTCGTCAGGTGCGGTTGGCTGGCGGTAGACGACGTTGCGTTCCGTCGCGTGCAGCGCCCCGCGGCGCATCGCGGTGGGAGTGAGCACCTTGATCGTCGCCTTGACCCCGCGCGTGACCGGGCCGCGGCCGACCATCACTGCGTGCACCAGCTCGTGCAGACGCTGTGAGCGCACGGCCACCGACTGATTGGCTTCCAGCACCTCCACCGGCGCCATGTCGTCAACCTCCAGGAAGCGCAGCACGCGGCGCACGGTGCTCTCGTTGTCAGCGCGAAAGTCGTCGTATATGAGCACAAGCAGTTGCTGCGGAGCAAACATCGCCTGATAGCGACGCAATTGCTCCACGTAGCGCACGTGCTCTGAATACAGCAGCGTGCGCGGCCAGTAGGAGTGACGCGGGATATGGCGTCCCTCGCGCCTGGCGGGCTCGAGCGAGATCGCCTTCGCGAAGTCGCTCTCGGTCTCGATGTATGTCTCCACGAACTGCAGGTGAAGCGAACGCAGCAACGTGGCGGGCTCACGCAGGATCGCGATGATCTTCGCCTCGGGCGCAACCTCGGCGATCCGCGGCGCCGCCGTGCGCGACCACAGATACAGGGGCGATACCTCCCCCATCAACTGCTCGGGCGTAGCATCGGCAAACCAGGCAAGGTACTCCTGGAGCGTTTGCGGAGTCCCCTCCCGGCGCGGAGGCGTGCGCTCGAGCAGCTCGGTGGCAAAGAACCATGCCTCCTTGCTCGCCGGCATGTATATGCCCGGATGGCCTCGCAACATGTCAGACAGCGCCGTCGTGCCGCTCTTGGGCTGGCCGACGATGAAGAAGTCGGGCACCCGGCCCGGTGCTAGCACCGGGCCGGTCGGTGGCGGCGCCGAATCGCGACTGTCAGGCGAGCTGACGCTCACGGATGCCCCGATCCGGGCGCGGCGCTGCCGAAGGCGACCTGGCGCCCCGCTCCGGGCGCGGCCCCGCCGAAGGCGATCTGGCGCCCCGGCCCGGCGAACCAGTAGGCGATGACGCCGGCCGTGAACCAGAAGAATGGACCGAGCGCCGCGCTCGACATGACCGGCCCCGAGAAGCCCATCACCGCCATCGCGATGATCGGTGACACCATCGCCGCGAGGTCCATGCGCAACTCGAAGTCCCGTACGCGCCGCAGCCGAGGCAGCGCGAGGGCGAGCATGCTGATCAGCAGCCCAACCCAGAGCAGCAAGCCCGGCAACCCCAGTTCGTCAAGGACGAATTTGTACTGGGACTCGGCGCCGGTGCCGTGACCTTCGAGCAGATCCTTCTGCACCCCTCCGAAGCCGGCCGATGCACCGACCGTCCCCAACCCGAGCCCGAGTGGCGCTGCCGCGATCTGGCTGGGGATGTGCGCCACTTCGTTGGTCTTGGTGTCTTTCGCTTCCGTCACCCTGCCGGGCGCGAGTTCGGTGTAGCGCGAGAACGTCGAGCTGCCCACGAAGGACACCAACGCGGCCCCGAGCGGCAGGGCCAGCACCAGGACGGCCAGCAGGGCGGCCAGCGGCCGGGTGATCTGCCGTCCGGCGGAGCTGAATGCGAGCCCGATGAACGCCAACAGGGCGACTACCGCGCCGACGACCTGCAGCCGACCGAGCCCGGTGGCGACGCCAGCGAGGGCCCCCAGGGACAGCAACAGCACGGGCCATCGTCGGCGCAGCCGCCCGGTGGCCAGCAGCGCGAGCGTTCCCGGCAGAGCCACCAAGCCGACCGCCCCACCAAACCCGGAATCCGTCCCGAGCGCCGGGGGACGCACTCGCGTGGAGCCTCCGCTCGCAAAGGTGCGGGCCGAGATCCCATTGGCCCCGAACACCAGTTCACGGTAGCCGGGCCCCCAGCTGGCGAGCTGGCTCGGCACTCAAGCGGCTCTGATATGTGCTCACCACTCCGTTGGCCAGAGCGAGCACGCCGAGGATCAGGAACAGCCCGGCAAAACGCTTCTTCGAGCGCATCACCACATAGCCGAAGAAGAAGAAGGGGTCCACTCCAGCTGCTGGCGAAAGCCGCCGAGGATCTTCAGAATCCCATGGGTGCTGGGGTTGAAGGCCTCGACCAGCACCAGCGCGGCGTAGGCCAGCACCCAGGCCGACATCGGTGGCAGCGTGATCGATTCCCGTTTGACCAGCAAACGCAGCATCGCGCCCAGCACGACCGCGAAGATCAGGATGTCGCGGATGACCGAAGCCGCTTCATGGGCACCGCTGCCGAGCTTCACCGGCCCCTCGAGCAGCCCGAGATAGAGCACGACGAGTGTGAGCGTCACCGGGTAACGGTCGCTGCTGACGAGCGCCACTATCCCCAGCCCTCCCGCGATCAGCCCGAGCACGAGCAGGAGGTTGGGCTTCGACACCTCTAGGCTGATCGCCAGTGCAAGGGCCAGCGCGATCGCGCTGCCGGCGCCGACCAGCACCAGCTCGCGTATGCGCCGGTTGAGCACATACGGATGACTTTCGCCCATGCCCGGCAGAAGTGCCAAGAGGGCGCTCATCGACCGATGAGCTTGCTTCGCCGGCCGGCGTCCACAGGCGCCCAGCTGAAGCCGTATCTTTCGATGTCCTTGCGGGGCACGCAGTTGACGACCGCCCCCAGCAGTGGCGCACTCGCGGCGCGCCCGAGCAGTTGCGCGAGCCGCTTGGCCGTGGTGTCGCGGGTATGGCCGATGCGCGCCACCATGACGATGCCGTCAACAGCTGAGAACAGGGGCATCGCGTCGCTCACTTCCAGCGGCGGCGGCGCCTCGATCAGGATGTAGTCGAACTCGTCGGCGAGAGCGCGCAAGAGGGCGCCCATCGCATCGCCGGCCAGCAGCGCCGGCGGGTTGGCGACCGCCCCACCGCCCACGAGCACCGACACCGAGCCCATGCCGACTGACTCCACGACCGTCGAGACGCCGCCGACCGCCTCCGCCGCGCCGGCGCCGATGCCCACTTGAGCCGACGAGCCAATCGACTGCATTGCCTCCTCGACGGGCACCTTGCCGGTAAGTACGTCAGCCAGCCCGTAAGGCCCGCCGGCGTCAAGCAGCCCGGCCTGCGTGGGCCGGCGAAAGTCGGCCTCGACGACCACCACCTTCGCGCCCGCCTCTGACTGCACGCGCGCGAGGTTGGCCACGAGCGCGGACTTGCCGTCGCCAGCCTCGGCGCTCAGGAAGAGGATCGTGCGAGGGCGGTTGTCGGGGCGACGCTCGAGCATGTCACCGAGCTCGAGGGTCGTGTGCAGACGGCGCAGCGGCTCGAGCAGTGACTTGGCCGGCGCGCGACTCCCGTCGGGGCGCACGACCGGGCTCTTGACCGCGGGGAGCGCCGCAAGGATCTGCGTCTGGAAGATCGACTCGATCTCGGCGAGGGAGTGCAGGCGGCGGTCGAAGCGACCGAGCGCGTAGGCCGCGATCGAGGCGAGCACGATCCCAAGCACAAATCCGAAGATCGCGTTTTTTTTCGGTGAAGTCAGCACCGGGATGGCCTGGGCCTTGCCCACCTGCTGGACGCCCGAGTAGGACGCCAGCTGGGATTCGAGCGAATTGATCTTCGTGGCCAGGTTGGCAGCGGCAATCGTCGAGGACGCGCTGAGTCCCTTGGATGCTTTGCCCTTGACGCTCGGTGGCGGCCGTTCGATCCGATGTAGCTGCCGGGTGTCATTTTCCAACTGCGTGCGTAGGCCCCGCCTGTAGTTGACGCGGGCCCGCCGGATGAACACCTGCGCGTATCCGTCGGCGAGGCTCACAGCGCCGCGAGCGGTGCGCGCCTTCGTCGTGATGGTGATGAATGAACTGCTCGGACTCGCCGTGGACTGCGCCTTGCCACGCAGCGCCGCCGTATCGCCTTCGGCGCGCATGTGCTTGCGGACGGTTTCACCGATGATCGCGGAGTTGAGAACGCCGACGTCATTGGTCAGGGCGCGGCCCGCTGGGGATTTGGCGCCGGAGTTACTTCCCCCCTGCTGTTCGCCGCTGCCGCCCAGATAAAGCTGGGTGGTGGCCGTATATGTGGCGGTTTGATGCTTGTAGTACAGATAAGTGGCAGCCGCTACGACGATGCCAACGGCAAGGATCAGCCACTTACGCTTCCAGAGCGGGGCGATGATGCTGGTCGCGTCGGTGGTCGTGTCGTTCATCGACTGAGGGCCTGTCCCGGACTGTGTGCGCCAGCCATCTTAGGGTGTACGCCGCCCAAGGGTACCCGACCAAACAGGAGCCGGCGCGGAGCTGCGCGCCGCCGTTGGCCGCCTGTCTGTGCGGGGTCTCTCCGAGAGGTAACTGTGCGCTGCGCGGGGCAGGTAGCATTCCTCACACGGCACACGAGCTGGTGAAGAACTGGTGAACTCGGAGGGCAAAAGTGCAGGACTCGGACAGCAGGCGGATCCTGTGCTTTGCGACGCAGGGCGAGACGCATCTCGACTTCGAACGGCTGCGCTGCCTGCTCGAGCCGCTGGGCGCCGAGCCCTACGCGTTCGATCATGACAATAAGCTCCGCTCTGCCGTCGGCCTGATCAAAGCGGTGCGTACGCGGCGCCCCAGCCTTGTGGTGATGGAGGGAACAGGCATCGCCGGCGGCGTCGCGCTGCTGGCGATCGACGCCCTGCTGGGAGTTCCGTTCGTGGTCAGCAGCGGCGACGCCGTCGGGCCCTACCTGGGGCTGCGATCGCGCGCGGTGGGCCTGCTCGGGGGACTCTACGAGCGTCTGCTGTGCCGGCGCTGCGCCGGATATGTGGGCTGGACGCCCTACCTGGTCGGCCGCGCCATCACGTTCGGGGCTCCGCGCGCGATGACGGCCCCCGGTTGGACGCGCGAGCGCGCTGCAGATGACGCGCGCGAGACGATCAGGGCGCGGCTTGGCATCTCGCCCGACACGCTCGTCGTGGGCCTCGTCGGGTCGCTCAACTGGAGCGCCCGCGTCGGCTACGTCTATGGCGCCGAGCTGATTCGCGCGATCGCCGAGGTACGGCGCCGCGACGTGGCGGTGTGCGTCGTCGGCGACGGCCCTGGCCTCGAGCGACTACGCGAGCTGGCCGGCGCGGACCTTGGTATACGGGTACTGCTTCCCGGTCGCGTCGCGCCGCAAGAGGTTCCCGAATACCTCGCGGCCTTCGATGTGGCCAGCCTGCCCCAGAGCGTCAACGGCGTGGGCTCGTTTCGCTACTCGACCAAACTGAGCGAGTACCTCGCCGCGGGACTTCCGATCGTCACGGGCGAGAATCCGGTGGCCTACGACCTCGACGAGGGCTTCTTCTGGAGGTTGCCCGGGCGGGCTCCCTGGAGCCCTGTCTACGTCAGCGCGCTCACCCAGCTCCTGGACACGCTGAGCACGGAGGAGATCGCACGGCGGCGCGAGGCGACTCTGCACAGACGGGGCGACCCGTTTGACAAGCTCGCCCAGCAGCGGCGGATGTGCACGTTCATCGAGGATCTGCTGGCCAGCGACGACCGCGCGCCGAGCGGGCAACTCCACTAGCGCAAACGCACGGGGTCACTCCACGGCTCATGTGTCCCCCGAGCAACCAGCCGGGAATACAGCTCGCGGTACTCCCGCACCATCCGCTGCCCGGAATAGTGAAGAGCCGACTCGCGTGCTGCCCGGCCGAGACGGCCTCTGAGCTCGGGATCCGCGGCGAGCTGCCCCAGGCGCGCAGCGATGAGCTGCGGGTCGCGGGTGATCAGAAAGCCGTTGTGACCGTCCTCGATCAGCTCACGCACGCCGCTCACGGGCGTGGCCAGAACCGGCAGACCGCTGGCTGCCGCCTCGAAGGTGACCAGCGAGAAGGTCTCATAGCTGGAGGGAAGCACGAAGGCGTCGGCAGCCTGGTAGACGAGCTGCACGTCGGATGTGACTCCCAGCCAGCGCAAGCGCTCGCGCGCGCCCAGCTGCTCGGCGAGCGCGTTATAGCGGGCTCGCTCGCCGCCTCCAGCGACCAGCAGCGTCCACTCCGGTCTCTGCGCAACGGCGCGGATGGCGCTCTCGAGGCCCTTACGCTCCCACTCGCTGCCCACGAACGCGACCACGAGCCCCTGCGAAGACAGGTCCAAGGAGGCGCGCAATGCCTGTGCATCCCGACCCCTCACCCCGGGGGCGAAGACGTCCGTGTCAATGCCGTTGCGGATCGTCACGACACGATCCGCGAGTGCCGGGAAATGCTCGCGCACCTCCGCCGCCACGCCGTCTGACACACACACGACGGCCCTGGCGCGGCTGGTGTGAAAGCAGATGCGCTCGCCACAGCGCTTGAGTAGGCCGGCCATCGCCGCCTGCGCGCGGAACAGGCGCGTGGAGCGGCTGGGATTGACCGGGCCGACCTGATGGCAGTAGTGGACGGCGAGCACGTCGAGGCGATTGAGCACGATCGCACCCGTCGCTTGGACCACGCCGCGGCGCCATCGGCGAACGGCCAGCGAGCCGGCCAGGATGAACCATGGATAGGCGATCAGGAACGGGCGTCCCGGCGCCCTCACCCTGTGAAATGTCAAGCCTGAATTCGCAGGCAGCTCACACGTGCGCGCGATGACTGTGACGTTGTGGCCGAGCCCGCGCAAGCCGATGATCAGATCTGTCAGCTGGCGCTCCATGCCACCCACCCCGCCGATGTCGTTGGCGACGATCGTGACGTCGCCCACCGCGGCTCGCTCGATCTCGCTGTCGCCTTGCATGTGCGCCAGCAGTCTGCCAGGCCGGCGCCGCATCCCAAAACCTCGCTCACCCGTGCGGAAGTTTCGGGCGATGCCGGCAACCTCTACAGTGAGCCGCGCCGCCATGAGCGAAATCGCCCACCGTCCACCCTCTGCCATGCAGCGCGCTTACCGGTTCGTCAACAGGCCCTACTACTGGTACAGGCCCTCCCAGCTGGCGCTGCGCCTGCGCGCCAAGGACCAGCCGGGCGGCGATCTGCGCCTGGTGCGCACAGCGTGGGGCGCGCATCTGTACTGCTGGCCCGATCCGCTCGGCCAGGCGGTGGCGCGCACGGGCGTCTACGACCTGACCGTGGCCGAGACGCTCGCACGCCTTGCCGACCCGGGCGAGAACGCGATCGACGCGGGCGCCAACGTCGGCCTGATGTCAAGCCTGCTCGCCCGCGCGGTGGGGCCGCGAGGGCACGTGACCTCCTTCGAGCCCCATCCTTTGATCTTCGCCACGCTTGCTCGCAACGTGGCCCTGTGGGAACGCGAGGAGCACGTGACTACGATCGAGGCCCGCCAGGCAGCCGTGTCGATGAGCGCGGGAACACTGCCGCTCGCGGTGGACCCGGAGGCGTTCGCACAAAACAAGGGCACCGCCTCGCTGGAGCACGTCGCCAGCGCGGATACGACCGACGTGCAGACGGTTCGGCTCGACGAGGAGGTCTCAGGCATTGTCGGAGTTCTCAAGCTGGACGTGGAGATGCACGAGCTGGCCGCACTCCAAGGCGCCGAGGGGCTGCTTTCGCGCAGGCTCATACGGGACATCCTCTTCGAGGAGCACGAGCCGCCGCCGACACCTGTGACCGAGCTGCTGGAGACCCACGGCTATGCGGTGCTGAGCGTCCGCCAGGGACTGACGGGCCCGATCCTGTGCGCACCCGAGGAGGCCCACAACAGGAAACTGTGGGATCCGCCGGCGCTGCTGGCAACGAGCGATCCTCAGCGCGCTCGGGAGCGCCTGCGCCGGCGCGGCTGGGTGAGCCTGCGCAGCCGTCTGCGCAACGGGGCCGGGTAGGCATGGCGGACGCACGCACATATGCAGACCAGCTGGAGTCGGGCGGCGCGTCGATGCAGGAGATCGTGGCGTGCGCGCTGTCGGCCGCCGATCCCCAGCCGGGCCTGCGCTGGCTAGACATCGGCTGCGGCCGCGGGGACCTGCTGCGCCGGATCAGGGACGAGTGGCTGCCGTCGGAGCTGCACGGCATCGATCCGATCGACTGGCTGGACGCGGACCTCGACGCGGACGTGAAATTTCACACAATCGCGGCGGAGGATGCCGACGAGCTGCCGGTGGTCAACCGGGTGCTGCTGGTGGAGGTGATCGAGCACCTCGAGGCGCCGTGGACCGCACTGCGAAAAGCCGCCCGCCTGGTTGCGCCCGGGGGTCGGATCGTCGTCTCAACGCCCAACCTGGCCACGCTTCGCAACCGCCTGGAACTTGGACTGCGAGGCCACCTGACGAGTTTTCGCCCCGGCTATGAGCCGCATATCTCCCCCGCCCTGCCGCACGTGATCGCGCGCGTCCTCGGAGAGGAGGGCCTGCAGGTGCAGGCGCCCATCTTCGCCGGGACGGACGTGATCTCGCTGAGCGGCGGTCGTAGCTGGCCCGCTGCTATCAGGCAGCGCTACCCGCGACTGACCTGCGTGTCGATCGTGACAGGCGCGGTGCGCGCCCCTTAGCGACCATTGCGTCGCAGGACGCCTTCCATCTCGGCGAAAAAGCGCCTGCACATGGCAGCGGTGGTGAATTCCTCAAGGTAGCGCTCGCGGCCGGCGCGGCCCAAGCGCTCACGCAGCTCCGGCGAGGTGAGCAGCGGCTCGAGCGCGTCGGCGAGCGCAGCGGGCTGACCCGAGCGGGCGAGCGCGCCCGTCTGGCCGTCGTGTACGAAGTCGCCCGGCCCACCGGAGTTGACGGCCACCACGGCCACGCCGCGGGCCATGCCCTCGAGGATGACGATCCCGAAGGGCTCGGGATCGGAGGCGTTGACGAGCACGTCCAGCTGCTCGACGTAGGGGCCGGCGTCGGGCACCTCGCCGGTCATCGTCACCTCTGCGGCGAGACCGAGTTGCTCGATCAGCGGTGGCAGCGAGGCCGCATACTCCGGCGAGAGCCCATAGGAGTCCCCGCCCACGATCACCAGGTGCATGCGGTGACCGCGCTCGCGTAGGATCGCCTGAGCGCGCAGCATCCGGTCCTGCCCCTTCCATGGCTGCAGGCGCCCGACCAGGCCCACGATCGGCACGTCGCTGGGAAGCGAGAGCGACGGCGCGTCGCTCGGTCCACCCGCAGGCGACAGCGAGAGCGACACCGCGTCGCTCGGTCCACCCGCAGGCGACAGCGACGGCGACACCGCGTCGCTCGGTCCACCCGCAGGCGACAGTGACGGCGACACCGCGTCGCTCGGTCGGCCGGCAGGCGGCGGCGAGCCGGCGCCCACAACGAAGGTCGCTCGCGCCGGGACCAGGCGCGCCTGCGCCTGCGCGGCGGCGCGCGAGTAGCAACCGACCGCCGTTGCCGGCAGCAGTGTCGCGCTTATGTCCATCCAATCGCGCCGCGGAATCGCCTGCTGCCACCACACCACACGGTCGGTCATACCGGCGAGCATCGCCGCGGGCGAGCCGTACAGCTGCGTTTTGGCCGCCCAGTTGAGGATCAGGTCTGGCTTGCGGGCGCGCAGCAACCGGGTCAGGCGCCGCACGGTCACGAGCCAGCGATGCGCCTCGCGCAAACGCCCGGCATCGATCACCTCGACGCGAAAGCCGGCCTGCGTGAGCTCCGCCGGCCACGGGCCGTCCTGGAAAAAGACCGGCTCAAGCTCGTGCCCGGCTTCGCGCGCCCCGTCGAACACGCCCTGCAGCATTGCCTCGGCGCCGCCCAGGCGCCGTCCCCAGGGAACTGTGATGAGGATACGCACGCGATCCGTCCTAGGCGGGCTTGACGGCGCACAGCGCCACACTCAGATGCGGATAGCGCAACATCCTGCTCAGCGGCGCGTCAAGCACAACGAGCGCGCGTAGGGGTAGGACGATCGCCCAGGCGGCCGGACGGCCGATTCGCTCGCTGAGCCTGCGCATCAGATCGGTCAGCTTCTGGGACACCACCCCGCTGATGAAACCCTCGTCGAGCACCCGCAGCCCTGCGCCCTGCGCGATCTGACACAGGCGCTCTTGCGAGTAGCCGTAGCGTACGTGCGAGCCGTCCTCCTGCTCGCTGGGGTTGCGCTCCTCGGTGTAGAGCGGATGGTGATCCTCGAAGGGCGTACTCAGCAGCAGCTGCCCCGCGGGCCTCAGCATCGCCGCGAGCTTGCCCACGAGGCCAGCGTCGTCGAGCACGTGCTCGATCGTCTCAAAGCAGATGATCTGATCGAAGCTGCCCAGCGAGTCACGAAAATGCTCCAACTCGCGTAGGTCGAGAATGCGAAAATCGATCCCCGTCACACCCAGCTCACCGGCCCTGCGGCGTGCCGCCTGCTGCTCATCCGATGAGAACGAGGCCGCCACGACCTCGTTTCCGGCACGCGCCGCATAGATGCTGAAGCCACCGTTCCCGCAGCCCGCGTCAAATGTCCTCGCGTTTCCGTGGCGCAGGTGCCGTCGCAGCCACAACCATCGATCGAGGACGCACGGGTCGCCGTGGATCAACAGAGAGCGCCAGCCGAGAACTCGAAGCAGGGTGTCCGACACACGGCGAAACATAGCCCAATGCCACCGTAGGCGGACCATCGCGTTCGACCGACCAAAAATCCCGACTCGTAGAACACCCGGCCCGGCGCGACCACGGTTGAGGATCATCCTCGAGCCTCGGGACACGAAGTCCAGTTGTTCTTACATTATCCCCCGCCAAAAATCTTCTCCAAGATTAAACAACTTCCCAGAACCCTTTCCCAAGATTTCACAACTGGCACGCGGCCGAGGGATAGCTTGCGTCGAGTTCGGTTTGTGTCGCGCTCTGGCCAGCGGATCCTCCGCTCGGCTGGTGATTACCCGTGTGCCCGCGATGAATCGCTTCTCCACTTTTTCACCACCCGCCGGGGCCACCGCTACGAGCCTCGTCCGCGATCCCATAGCGCCTTCGCCTTCATCGCAGCTGCCGAAGAGCGAGCACACCGGGCGCACCCACGACTACCCATCCGCCGCTCCACCAGCGGCTGTACGCGTCAGCTTGGCACACGACTACTTGCTGGTGATGCGCGGCGCCGAGCGCACGTTCGCGGCGATCGCCGATCTTTATACCCAAGCCGAGATCTTTACCCTGCTCCACAACGAGCAGGGCACGAACGGACGTTTCGCGGGTCGCACGATCACAACCTCGCCGCTGCAGCGCTTAAGGGTAGACCAGTCCACGTTCAGACGCCTGTTGCCGCTCTATCCGCTGGCCGTTGAACGGCTGAAGCTCCCGCCATCAGAGGTCGTATTGAGCAGCAGCAGCGCGTTCGCTCACGGCGTTCGCGTTCCCGAGGGTGCCGTGCACGTCTGCTACTGCTACACGCCGTTTCGCTACGCGTGGGATGAGGAAAACTATGCCCTCGGCGAGATTTCTCCGCTGCTGCGTCCGGTACTGCGCCACCAGCTGCGCCGGATCCGCCGGTGGGACCTTTCCGCTAGTCGCCGGGTCGATGCTTACATCGCCATCTCGCGACTCAGCCAGGAACGGATCAAGCGTTATTACGGCCGTGATGCGCCGGTCATCTATCCGCCGGTCGAGACCGACCGCTTTGCTCCCGGCAAACGAGGGGACTCGCTGCTGGTGGTCTCGGAGCTGTTACGTCACAAGCGTCTGCAGATCGCGCTAGAGGCCGCCCGCCGGGCGTGCGTGCCGATTCAGATAGTCGGCTCCGGGCCCCACCATGCCGCGCTCAGCGAAGCCTACCCCGAGGCCGAGTTCCTCGGGCGCGCAAGCGACAGAGATCTCGTCGAGCTGTACGCGAGCGCTCGTGCGGTGCTCATACCGGGTGTGGAGGAGTTCGGCATCACGGCTGTGGAGGCCCAAGCGTCGGGAACACCGGTGATCGCCGCCGCCGCCGGCGGGGCACTGGAGACCGTGGTCAACGGGCAGACCGGGCGTTTGGCAACACTGGACGATGTCAACTCATTTGTCCAGGCAATCCGGGACATCGACCAACTCGATTTCGACGCAGCGACCACCGTGGCCAACGCCAAGCGCTTCTCGGTGGCCGCCTTCCAGCGCCGGCTCTCGGCAGAGGTGACTCGAGCGGTCCAGAACAGGACGTTCGATAGAGTGCCGGCAGCGTGTGCGCCAAACCACTACGCATAGCGTGGCTCGGACCCGCCCCGGGCGAGGGCGGAGGCGTACCGGGCGTCGCGATGGAGCTATTGGATGGCTTGACCGCGCTCGGTCACAGAATTGACTGCTTCTTCCCGGCGGCACCACGTGAGCCGCCTGCCCGGCTTGCCGCAAACGAGAACCTCACATTCGTGTGGGGGACGAGCGCCTGGCGGTGGGACAGCTGGTATAGCCGCACGAAGATTGGAGCCTTTGCGAGTGGCCTGCTCGCCCGTGGCTTCGCCTCGCTGCGACTGCGGCGGGAGATCGCCTCCAGACACGGGCGGGAGCCGTATGACCTGATCTACCAATTCTCGAGCATCGAGAACCTCGCGGTGCCCTCGCGTGTGGGACGCACCATCCCGCTGGTCATTCACCCTGAGACCCATGTCGCCGGCGAGCTGAGGTGGTTGATCGCCGAGCGCCGGCTTGCCTTGCGATGCCAGCCCCGCCACACGTTTGCGATCGTCGCGGCGATCATGGCCGTGCGCGCACTTGTGCAGAGGGTGCGGATCCGCCGCGCCGGACTGCTGGTGTGCATCAGCAGCGTCTTTCGAGATCATCTGATCCGCGACTACGGCTTCCCCATAAAGGACACGACGGTCGTTGCCAACCCTGTGCGCCTCGAACGGTTTCCCGCGGCCGATAAGCCGCTTGGACAACCGCCAACGATTCTCGTACTCGGGCGGCTCGCCGTGCGCAAGGGCATTGAGGATGTCGTGGCTGTGGCTGAGGCGCTGCTCGAGCGCGACGTTAACGTGAGGGTTCGCGTCGTGGGCGGGCCAAGCCTGTGGTCGGATTACACCAAGCTGCTGGAGGACCTGCCTGCCGGGAACCTCGAATACGTCGGTCCAGTTGGCGCATCGGAGGTCCCGTTGGAGCTCGCCGCCAGTGACCTGCTGCTCCAGGCCAGCAAGTATGAGCCGTTCGCGCTCACCGTCGCGGAGGCATTGGCGGCAGGCGTGCCGGTCGTCGGCACGAGTGAGGTCGGAGCGATCGAGGAGGTGAGCAGATCCGTCGTCGCGGAGGTTCCGCCGGGCGACGTACAGGCCATGGCCACAGCGATCGTTGAGATGCTCGATCGGTTGAGAGCCGAACCCACACAGATACGGTTGACTGCCCGTGCAGAGGCCGCAAGGCTGTTTGCGCCGGAGGTCGTATGCGAGCGGATCTCCACGTCGCTCGAACGCCTCGTGGAGAGAGCGCCCGATAGAGCGCCCGATATGTACCGAACTACCCCTTCGGCTTTGTCGATTTATGGGTCTTCTGCAGCGTCAGACGAACCCTCGCGGTCTGAGCCCGTGCCGACGCGCGGGACAGCCTGAGAATCGTGAGGCGTGCGCGCAGTCGTCCGTGACCCGCCCTCAGCAGCGCACGCCCCACCCTGTTCAGCCTGACCTTCACGATCACAGTCTTGGTCTTGGCAGCGGCAATGGAGAAGCGGCCCGTCCCGATGATCCGCGTCTTGTAACGACGCCCACCGTTGTTCTTCGTCCTGACCCGCAGCGTCAGCTTGCCCCGGCATACACCCGGGCCCGCCCGGAGCTCGAGCGCCGCCCGCCAGCGGCTCTGCACCTGGATGTTCCTGTGCGGCAGCAACACTTCACAGGTCGCCCCCCTGGATGCTTTGAAGCTCAGCACACCACCGTGGGCTGTGACGCTCGTGGCAGCGCCGTCGCCGACGGTGCCCTCGCCGCCGGCGCCCGTGGAACCACCACCGTCACTATGAGGCGGTGGTGGTGTATCGGACCCAGGCGCGGGGTCGCCCACGAAGACCCACGCCGCCCCGACCTTGCGGTTGTCGTGGAAGCCGCCAACAATCGCGGTTTCGCCGGTGGCGTCAAGCGCGACGCCGTAGCCGAACTGGCCATTGCCGACCTCCCCGCCACCTGTCAGCTCCGCGCCCTGTTCATTCCAGGCAGAGCCAGAGCGCGTGAACACCCATGCCGCTCCGGCGTAGCCGTCGTTGTGGGGGGCGCCGATCAGCGCGGTGTCGCCGTCCCCGGACAGCGCCACGCTGTAGCCGACTTCGCCCTTGGCGCTCTCGTCCCCCGCTGTGAGCTTGGGACCCTGCTGAGCCCAGGCGGAGCCGGAGCGAGCGAACACCCACGCCGCGCCGGCGCCTTCATGGTCACTGCGCCCGCCCACCAGCGCGGTTTCGCCTTCGCCGGACAGCGCCACGCTGTAGCCGAACCTGCCCTCACCGCTCTCTTCGCCCGCGCCCGTGAGCTTCGCGCCCTGCGGGGTCCACGTCGAACCGGCGCGGGTGAACATCCACGCGGCCCCGAGGTAGCCGGAGTCACCGGGGGCGCCAATCAGAGCGGTGTCGCCGTCGGAGGACAGCGCGACGCTCACGCCGAAGAAGCCTTCGCCGCTCTCTTCCCCACCACCGGTGAGCTTCGCGCCCTGCTGAGCCCAGGTCGTGCCTGAACGGGCGAACACCCACGCCGCCCCACCGCCACCCCTGTCCTCGCCGCCACCGACCAGCGCGGTGTCGCCATCGGCCGACAGCGCCACGCTGCGACCGAAGTGACCGCTGCCGCTCTCTTCCCCGCCCGTGAGCGAGCCCTGCTGAGTCCAGGTCGTGCCCGAACGGGTGAAGACCCACGCCACCCCACGATGGTCGTCCTCGCGAGGCCCGCCGATCAATGCGGTGTTGCCGTCAGCCGACAGCACGACGCTGTGACCGAACCCGCATAGGCCGGCTTCTTCGCCAGCTTCATCCTCGCAATCTTCTTCCTCCTCGCCGGCCTGTTCACCGCTCGATGTCAGCTTGGGACCCTGCTGGGTCCAGGTGGAGCCCGAGCGAACGAACACCCACACCGCGCCGGTGTGACCATCGTCACTGGGGCCGCTGATCAGCGCGGTGTCGCCGTCGGCCGACACGGCCACGCTAAAACCGAGCTCGCCTTCGCCTTCCTCCCCCAAGCCCGTGAGCTTTTCGCCCTGCTGGATCAACGAGACGACCGGCGTGGAGGGGCTCGCCTCGGCCGAGCCCCGGTGCAAGGCGACGCCTGCCCCCAACAGCACGAGCAACCCGGTCACCAGGAGTCGTCGCGACAACCCCTCTATCGCCCTACGCCACATACGATCGATCATCATCAGCTCCATCCTTGAAACCGGCCCGAGACCACCAACAACCAACTATCAACGCCGAAACCGGCGAGATTCTCGCTTGAGCCGCCGATCGTGGGGTGCAGGCAGGCGATTGTGGTCGCAGGCAGGATCCGGCGAGGCTCATCAAGACGGCCAAACATACCCGCCGCGAGCCCGCTCCGAGCCGAATGAGACCCGGCTTCACAGAATGATTACGAGTTGGTTACAGCCTGCTTGGTCACGTCCTCATCCCCATTCGCTCCCCTGCTCTTCTCGCAGGGATGGCCGAGGAGTATCCAGCGGGGAACTTGTCAGGATTCCAGCGGGGAGATCTCCTTCACCGTCTCCTCCAGATCCTCCCAGTCGACAAGCGCCCCGGCCACCGCCGCGAGGCCGATGGGCTTCGCGGCAGTGCGCCGCAGAGCGTCGGGGGCGGGTGGCACTCAATGAGGCTACGCCGCCTGCGAGAGCCGGGCAGGCCGTGTACTCCGTGTGGCCTCGCTCGGCAGCATCAGCGACAGCAGACCGGCCGCGATGACGAATCCCGCCGATGCCCACAGGCAGGCGGTGAGGCCCTGCCACTGATAGATCACCCCTGAGAGGACCGTCCCGGCGAGGCGCCCGCAGGCGTTGGCCATGTAGTAGAAGCCAACGTTCATCGCGACCTTGTCGTTGTCGGCGTAGGCGAGAATCAGGTAGGAGTGAACCGCGGAGTTCATCGCAAACGCGACGCCGAAGGGGATCAGGCCGCCGACGATCGCAAGCGTGGGATCGACGCCCGCCATGAGGGCCAGCGCGATCGCGGCCGGACACACCGCCAGCCCGAGCGCCAGCCACATCGCCGTTCGGCCGTCGGGCTCGCCATCGGGGCCCGAGCCACGGACACGGCGGCGGACGAAGCGCGGCGCGGCCGCCTGGACCGCGCCGTAGCCGATCACCCACACCGCGAGTAGGGTTCCCACCTGCCAGAACGTCCAGCCCAGGACGGAGTAGAGGTAGAACGGCAGCGCGACCACGAACCACACGTCGCGAGCCGCGAACAGGAAGATGCGCGCGGCGGCGAGAATGTTCACCGCGCGGTTGTTGGAGAACATCTGCTTGAACTTCGCGGTCTTGTCCGGGCGGTCGAGGTAGCCGCGCATCAGGCTCGAGGTGGCGATCAGAACGATCAGCACGAGCACCGCCATCGCGAGCGCGGCGGTCTGGAAGCCAAAGAGCGTGAGTAGCAGGCCGCCGAGGAAGAAGCCGACGCCCTTGAGCGCGTTCTTCGACCCAGTGAGAACCGCGACCCAGCGGTACAGCGAGGACTGGTCGTTCTCGGGCACGACCAGCTTGACGGCGCTCTTGGAGCTCATCTTGGTCAGGTCCTTGGCGATGCCCGAGAGCGCCTGGGAGACCATCACATAGGCGACGACCAGCAGCGACGGCGGCGCGAAGCCAAGCATGCAGAGCGCGAGGATCTGGGTCGCGAGGCCCATGAAGAGCGTGACCTTCAATCCCAGCCGGGCGGCAAGCCAGCCTCCGACGAGGTTTGTGACGACGCCCGCGATCTCGTAGAGGATGAACAGCGAGGCGACCTGCAGCGGGCTGTAGCCGAGCTGATCGAAGTAGAACAGCACGAGCGTACGAGTCGCCCCGTCAACGAGCGTCTCGGTCCAATACGCCGCGGTCCCCAGCACGTAGTTGCGCAGATCATCGCGCCGCTGCTGTGCGCTGACTCCGGCGGGCGTTGCCGTGCTATTGGCCATTCGCCCAGGCGGAGCCCACGGTGCGTTCGTCGCCCAGCAGACTGCCCGCGACCGTGCGCGCAAGCTCGACGAGGCGGTTGGCGTAACCCCACTCGTTGTCATACCACGCGAGGATCTTCACCTGCGTCCCGTCCGTCACCATCGTCGAAGGGACATCGACGATAGCCGAGCGCGGGTCGTCCTTGAAGTCGACCGACACGAGCGGCCGCCGCTCGCACCCGAGGATGCCCGCCAGCGACCCGTTCGCCGCCGTCTCGAGCAGGGCATTGACCTCATCGACCGTCGTGACGCGGGCCACCTCGAATACGCAGTCCGTCAGCGACGCGTTGAGCAGCGGCACGCGCACGGCGAGCCCGTTCAGCTTGCCCTCGAGCTCGGGGAAGATCAGCCCGATCGCGGTGGCCGACCCCGTCGTGGTGGGGATCAGCGAGACGCTCGCGGCGCGCGCCCGGCGCAGATCCTTGTGCGGGGCGTCGATGAGCGTCTGCGTGTTGGTCATGTCGTGCAGCGTCGTGATCTGCCCGTGCCGGATCCCGATCCCCTCGTGGATCACCTTCACCACGGGCGCGAGGCAGTTGGTCGTGCACGAGGCCGCCGTCAGCAGATGGTGGCGCTGCGGATCGTAGAGGTGGTCGTTGACGCCGACGACCACGTTCAGCGCCCTCTCCTTCACGGGCGCGGCGACGATCACCTTGCGCACGCCCCGCTGGAAATATGCGTCGAGTGCCTCCGGCGTGCGGAACCTGCCCGAGCACTCGAGCACGATCTCGACGCCGAGCTCGCCCCACGGCACATCCGCGGGCTCGGCGGCACTGCTGTAGCCGAGCGTGCTCCCGTTGACCGCGAGCACGTCACCGTCGCCGTGCACGTCCTGCGACCATCGCCCGTGGATCGAGTCGAACGTCAGCAGGTGGGCGGCCGTGCTCGCGTCCCCATGCAGCTCGTTGACGTGCGTGAACGCGAGCTCCGGCCAGCCCCACGCTGCACGCAGTGCCAGCCGCCCCATGCGGCCGAAGCCGTTGATGCCTACGCGTGTGCTCATCTGGCCGTGTTTGGATGCCAGCTCACGAACCCTCCTGGAGAAGTAGCTCGCAGGTTTCCTGGCGCAGGCATTCGCGTGTCCGCCGATGTGCCAACACGAGGACATGGGTGCGCACGCGTGCCCCGTCAAAGCCTGCGAGAACCGCATCGGCGCAGGCGCGGATTTCCGCGGCGGACTTGGTAGCAGCGAATTCGTCGTTGAGCATCATCAGCAGCATTGCGAGGCGTTGCTCATGTGCGGTGCGATCCGTGCGGATCGCGTCGAGATGCTGCATGATCAACCTGCGGACGTGCGCGTCGATCCCATCGCGGATCGCACGTACATCCTCGATCGGTCTGCCTCTCGGGTCGGGAACGTCCCATGCTTCCACGACGGTGGGCACATACGGGCAGGCGTCGCCGCAGCCCATCGTGATCGCCCAATCGGCGTGAAGTTGCATCTCGATCGTGAGCTTTTTCGGCTTGCGCCCGGCGAGCTCGAAGCCGACCTCGCGCATCGCCTCGACGACGGACGGCCAGATCTCGGGGGCGGGTTCGGTGCCGGCGGACTCGGCGCGCACATCCTCGAGGCCATAGCGCTCAAAGAACGCTTGGGCCATTTGCGAGCGCCCAGCATTGTGGTTGCAGACGAACAGCGCATAGCGGATCGGACGCTCGCCGGGCTGCTGCTCGGTGGAGGGCGCATCGTCGGCGTACATGGTGCAGATCGTATTACATCGACAAGCGCGAGTGTTATTGGTATATGTGTATAGATGCCTATCGATCTGGAGCTTGCGCCCAAGCAGAAGCGAGCAGCCGGCGAGCGCTGCTGCGAGCCCATCGTCTACCCCGACGTCGCGCGTGAGGACGCGCAGCGGATGGCCGAGGTCGCGAAGGCCCTCGGCGACCCGATCCGGCTGGCGCTCGTGGACGTGCTGCGCAAGCACGCCGGCAAGGTCTGCGTCTGCGAGCTCGTGCCCCTGTTCGACATCTCCCAGCCCACACTCTCCCACCATCTGAAGAAGCTCCGCGACGCTGGGATCGTGGACTCCGAGCGCAAGGGGCTATGGGCCTACTACTACGTCATCCCTAACGCACTGAAGGAGCTATCCGCATGGCTGAGCTGACCGAGCACACCACCGACATCCGCGAGACCGTCCGCGAGCGCTACGCAGCCGCAGCCCGTGCTGTCGCCGAGCACCAGGCCGCAGGTGGGCCCACCTCGACCGCGGCGACGTCTTCATGCTGCGGCCCTGCCGTGTCGAGGACCGACGCCGCCGGCGAGCAGGTGTTCGGCGGTGCGCTGTACCAGCCGGCCGAGGCAGCTGAGGCGCCCGAGACGGCTGTTGCGGCGTCGCTTGGCTGCGGCGTGCCCACAGCCGTCGCGGACCTGGAAGAGGGCGAGACAGTGCTCGACCTGGGCTCCGGCGCAGGAGCCGACGTGCTGATCTCCGCACGGCGCGTCGGCCCCACCGGCAAGGCGATCGGCCTGGACATGACCGACGAGATGCTCGCCCTCGCTCGCGCCAACGCCGAACAGGCGGGCGTCGAGAACGTCGAGTTCCACAAGGGCTACATCGAGGCGATCCCGCTCCCGGACGCAAGCGTCGACATCGTGATCTCAAACTGCGTGCTGAACCTCTCCGGCGACAAGCCGCGGGTGCTGCGCGAGGTCGCACGGGTCCTGCGCCCCGGCGGACGCTTCGCGATCTCCGACGTGATCGCCGACGAGGACATGGACGACGCCACCCGCGCCGACATGCGGCAGTGGACCGGCTGCATCGCCGGAGCGCTCACCCCCCGGGAGTTCACAAGCGCACTCGCGGACGCCGGCCTCACAGACATCGAGATACGACAGACCCACCGCGTCCATGAGCAGGCCGCCTCGGCGATCGTGCGCGCACGCAAGCCCAACGAGCGTCCCACGTGAGCACCGCCACGCACGACGCTGGACTCTTGATGTCGCATCGCGGCCTGCTGTTGGGCGCCCAGCGCCGGTCGATCTCCTACCACCCCCGCCGCCCCAGCCACGTGTGGCACGGTGCGCAGCATGATCTCGAGGTCCTTCCACAGCGACCAGCGCTCGACGTAGCGGTCATCGATCGCCGTCATCTCGCCGAGTGAAGCGCGGGTCTTAACGGCGGCCGGCCCGCCCCTTCCATGGGGCGGGCCGGAGCTGGCTACTTGGTGCACTCAGACGCTTACCTGGGTGCGATCGGGCGAATCAGGTTTTTTCTTTGGCTCCTGCCGTACCTGGTTTCTTGTACCCGATTTCTTCGACACCTTTTTCTGCCTCTTTGATGATCGTGCCGGGCAGTTTTTCGTAATCGGTGCCTTTCTCGAGCGATCCGCCGCCGTCTTTGGTCGTGTTCAGCGCCCACAGCAGGAAGTCGTGGACGGTGTTGGCCTCGCCTTTGCCGAGGATTTCCTCGGACGGTTCGTCGAGACCCGGGAAGAACCCGTACTGGCGCAGGGCGAGGTCGTAGGTCAGGCCGCAGATCGAGTATTCGGTCTCGGTGAGTTCGGCCTTCGCTTCGTTCCACGGCTTGCGCGTGTTTTCGGGCGGGAATTTTTTGCCCGCTTCGTCGGTGTATTTGGTCGCTTTGCAGCGCGAGTTGGCCGCCGCTTCGACGTCACCGTTGGTCCCCGGTTCCGAGAACCCGGCAGCGGTCACCGTTTTGGTGTTCTGCACCTCGACCCAGAACTTGGTGTTCTGTTCGTCCGGTTTGTTTTCCCCGCCGCATTCGGTGGGACGCACTTCGCAGTTACCCGAGAAGTAGTGGAATTCCCGAGCCACGGCGAGATCGGCGTAGCCGACCGTGCTCTGCACCTGGTCGACCCGCTTGACGACACCGGGGTTGCCGGATTCCGTGCCGCGCACGATGTGCGCCGCGGTCGGCCAGCGCTGGTTCTGGCACGCTTCCGACACCGACGTCCAAGGCTCGCTTTCTTCCGGCAGCGCTTTACCGCAGCCGGTCGCCTTGCCCCCGACTTCTACGGGGTACGCTTCCATCTCGAGTTTTTCGGTGTCAACCTGCTCCAAAAAGGACTTGAAGATGTGGGTCGTGCCCGAGTGGTCGAGACGGACGACCGGGGTGATGATCTCCGCTTCTTCCTCAGCGATGGTCGCGGCCGTGCCTTCCGGCAACGTCACTTCTTCGCCTTTTTCGTTTTCGTACTTGATCGCGGCGAGTTCTTTGCCGCTCACCGTGCCGCCGGTGCAGCTCAGCGCATCGAGGCCCGGGTCTTTTGTGACTTTCGCCTGGTTCGCGAGAACCGCCTTCCAGCTGCGGAGCTTGCCGGCGAAGACGCCCTCGAGCGACGCGCGGTCGAACACTAGGCGACCCAGTTTGGTTTTCACGCCTTTGATGGTGATTTCGCTGCTGGCCTTGCAGCCTTCGGGGAGGTGGACGATCGCCGCCACCGCGCCCTGCAGCACCGGGATCTCCTCCAGCGCTTCACCTTCGGCACCTTCCCCGCTGATTTTATTTTTTTCGATTTCTTTTTTCTGTTCCGGGTTCGGCGCTTCGTCCGTGCCGCAGTAGGCGAATTCTGCATATTTCAGCGGTTCGGTCGATTCCGCGCCCCAGCCGTGTAGGCAGGCGCCGCTTCCACCTGACAGGTATTCAACTTTGGGCTTGCCTTTCGAGCCCTGCGTACCGCCACAGGCCTTCACGTTTTTGTTCGGTAGGCCTTCGACTTCGTTGAACTCAGCGCCCCATTTTTTTAGGATCGGCGCCTGGAACGACGAGCCGTTGCCTTTGATGTTTGCGCCCGAGCACTGTAGGCCCAGATCTGACGTATTGGCGCTCGCCGTTCCCGGCACCATCACGGCGACCAGAGCGGCCACCGAGAGGATGCACGTCAGAAGCAGACGGCGTCCTGAAGAGGACATCATTGCGTGGCTACCTCCTGTTGTATTACCAAGGACGTGCGGATCTCCGGCCCTCGCGGACGGGAGTGAGCCCACACGGACGGGAGTTGACTTCCCCCGCGACTCACACATTTTCAGGTGCACCGCCAGCTGGCGTTACGATCCTGTGCCGACAAGCGAAGCTTCACCGCTTGATAACAACGATTGGACCCGTGCGTGAAACTGAACGGCAACGGGCCTCGCAGCTGTAGACAACCGCCCGTGCTCGGGGTTCTCGAGGACTCCTCCTCGCCCCCCCGCCAACTACTTCCTGTGCTTCTTGCTGCGCTTCTTGGGCTTGCTCCCGTACTTCTTACGGGCCGTCACTTCGCACTTGGCGCGCTTCTTCTTCGGCTCCTTCTTGCAAGATGAAAGCGCTTTCGTGAGCAGTTGTGCGCGCGTCGGCGGCGGGGGCGTCACGTGAGTCGGCTGGGTGGTAGTGGTGGTCGTCGTAGTAGTAGGAGTGGTGGTCGTGCCACCACCGCCCGTGTTCCCTCCACCACCGGTGTTGCCTCCTCCTCCGCCCCCAGGCGACGGCTTTTCGTGCACTTCGACCGGAACCGTCGCGGTGCCGCTGTAGTGCTCGGGGTCGGTGACTTCGAGTTCCACGCTGCAGGGCGCGCAGACGCTGCTGTAGGTGTGTTCGGCGACGATCGTCCCAGTGGACGATTCGCCTTTTTCTTCGCTGCCGTCGCCGAACTTCCAGACATACTTGTACGGCGTCGCCGGCGTGTTCCTGTCTTCGACTTGGGCTTCGAACGTCGCCCTCTGTTCTTCGCGCGTGACGGAGGTCGGATAGCTCGTAAATTTGATGACTGGTTCGGAGTGCTTCACCGGGACGGTGGTGGTCTCTTCCAGCGCCGGCGCCGCCAGATCGTCACTCGCGACGATCTCGGTGATCTTGTAGTTCCCAGAGTGCGAAAACGTGTATTCGGCCCGCGTCGTCTGAAGCTCAAAGCCCCCGTCGATGCTCACCACCGGTTCGTGAGTCGTTTCATTTTCGAGCTTCCATTCAACGCTCTTGGCGTTCGCGCCTTCCACGTTGGAGGAGAGCACGGCGGTTTCGCCGAGCGCAAGTTCCTTGACTTCGGTTTCTTTCTTGCCGACTTTCACGGTGGGGGGCGTGAGCTTCGCCTGGGGACATTCTTCCGCGGCCGTCATGCCGCTCGGCCCGAACAGCAGGCTCTCGATTTCCGTTTCGTGGTTGCCGTTCTGGAACACGTCGAACGCGACCACGCCTTCCCGTTCCTTGCCCGCTTCGGTGTCCTTGAAGCCGCCAACCGGCACTGCGGTGAGCCCGCTGGGGAGGGGGATCACGCAGCCTTTGGAGGCGCCCGCTTCCGGCGCGCCTCCCGTCCAGCCATCGTATTCGAGCTTGGCCACGCCTGCCGGTTCGCCGTAGTGCAGCACGACCACATCGGCGTCGTTGCCCCCGGCACCCGGGATATCGAGTTCCGACTGCAGGTAGAGCGTCCCTTCTTCGGACCCGTCCGCGACGAGCGTCATGTTCCGGACCGGTTCTTGTTCTTCCAGCGGAGGAAACTGCACCAACTTCTCTTCCGGCGCCATGCCGAACAGAAGCCGCGGCTTGGCGCGCAGCTCTTCGATGCCGCCGGGCGTGGTTTCGATCGGTTGGCCCGTCAGTTCGAGTTCCCACACTTCGCCGGTGGCGGCTTCGCCCGCGGCGCAGCTGCCTTTTTCTTCTTCTTCTTCTTCTTCGCACCTGATTTTTCGCCCGGGGCTCTCCCACACGAGCAGCTTGCCCTGCGCCGTCATCACGGGCGAGGATGGCGCGACGTTGGGTTCTTCGACTTCCCCTTCTTCACCGCAGTGGAGCCTCGCGAGCGCGCGTTCATCATCGACGTAGCGCGCTCCGAGCTGCGCGCCGGTGATCGTGCCGCTTGTTTCCTGAATCGTCACGAGCTGCGCCACGCCGCGGCATTCTTTATATGCGCCTTTCCGCACCTTCACGTTTTCGGCTTCGTCGATCCTGCCGGTGATGAAGAGGTTGCCGTCTTTCGGTTCGACCGCTATCCCGCGCGGATCGAGCAGCGCTTCCCTGGTAATTTCCGCTTGAGTTTTGAACCCGACTTCGGAGACAATCGGTTCGGGGTGGCCTTTGTCAAGTTTGACGGAACTCAACCCGTCGCTGGCCGTGCTGAACGCATAGAGCTGCCCAGCAGCCGGCGTGCTCGCGTCGAGTTTGACGGATTCTTCGTTGCGCGGGTAGACGATCAGCGCATACACCCGTTCGCGCGCCGAGTCGACCGCCAGCTGCACTTCGTGGGCGAACGTGTGTGTCTTCGCGACCTTGAATTCCGGCGCGAAGATCGTCGTTTCGGCTTCCAGCTTGCCTTCCGCGCTGAAGCGCTCGAGCCTGAATTCGCTGGGCGTCCCTTCTTCTTCTTCGTTGACGCGGGAGGCCACGTAGAAGCCGCCGGTCGCCGGATCTACGGCAAACGCCGCGGGCCCGTCTTCGGTCTCGATCTCGCCGGGTCCGCCGCCCGCTTTCAGGAGCGACGGTTTCGCCAGCGCTCCCCACACGCCTGACGCAGCCTGCGCACGTCCGGCGCAGACTGCGAATGCGACGACGAGTCCTGCGAGCGCGAGCAGCAAAAGTCGGCGCGGCGGGATGTTCGTGCTCGTGACGTTCATGGCCTGCGACACGGTGAAGCCTCGCCGATCCCGCGCGGCGGCATGTTGCCAATCGGTGAACGTGTCGTCACCGATGGCGTCTGCGCGCGTCATGGCGACCCCTCCAGCGCGGCGCCGGCCATCAGACGCGGTGAGGGCCGCCAGAGCGCGATCATCGCCGGCGCCCCCCGCGCGGGCGCATCGCCCGCTGCGCGCGCATGCCCGTCAGCGTCGCCGGGGCGACGCGCACTTCGCGCTCCCCCCGCCGCGGGCGGCGCAGCGAGGTGCCCGCAAACGCCGCCAGCAAAACCGCGCCGAGGATGTAGGCGGGGGAGGGCTCGTGTTCGGGCGCGCGGTAGGCGACCGCCTGGTTGGAGACCGACTCAGTCGCTTCCTCCTCCTCCTCTTCCTTCTGCGCGGCCTCGACCGGCGAGGTCACCGCCGAAGTGCCGCTCGGCGGGGTCGGATTCGCCTCCGGCGTGAGCGGCGGCGGCACGAACGGCGCCAGTGCCAGCGGCACGGCGAGGGACGCGAAGAACGGTCGCGGCGCGGGCGGTGGCGCGGCGTGCACGGGGGCAGGCGGGATCGCCGGGACAGCCGGAAGGGGGGGCGGCGGCAGCGGCACGACTGGCGCGCTCGTCGGCGTCGCGCCGTTGGCGGGCTGCGTCGGGGGAGGCGGAGGAGTCGCAGAGACCCGCTCATACGGCTGCGGCGGGTTCTTCAGAGGCACGGTACCGCACGGCTCCCGCACGCTGCCGGGCTGGACGGTCACCTTCAGCGAGGCCGCCAGGCCGCCCGCCTCGATCGTGACGGTCGTCGTGCCGGCGTTGTACGGGCAGAAGATGTCCGACTGGGGATCGGGAACCGGCCTGCCGGTGGGCCCCTGCAGCACCGCGAGCGGGTTGGCGGCGATCGCCGCGAGATTGGGGGCGACGAACTGACCGACTTCTTCGTCGGAGGAGCTGAACGTGTATTCGGGGAACAGCCCTTTGGCGCACGCTTCGCCGACGCAGTTCTCGGGGATCGGGATGTAGGGATCCTGCGCGAGCTCTTCCTGGTTCTTGATCGATCGCGTGCCGGCGCGGGGACGGCGCGCGAGCCCGGCGAACTGCGCCGGATTGCTGCGGCGCAGCAGCAGCCCCTGCTTGGCTTCCAGGGCGAGTTCGCCGATGTCGGGGATCAGCCGCGCGGTGACCGGCGCGCGGTTGTCGGTGGAGTTGCGCGCCGCGACCTCGACCTGCGCCAGCAGGATGCCGCTTGCGCCGTGGAAGTCGGCGAACGACTCGTTGTTCGCTTCGATGTAGCCGAGCGTGCCCGAGCCGAACGTCGGGATCGATTCTTCGCCAACATCGAGCGGTTCGCTGACGTCTTCTTCGGGAGCATCGTAGAAGTACGCGGAGGCCGACGGGCAGCTCGCCGCCCGTTCCCTGACGCAGTGGCCGCCGTCGAGCAGCACCCGCGCGACTTCGGCCGCCTGCGCGCTGCCACCGTGGATCTGCTGCTCGAGGTCGGCGTTGCCGAGCACGATCGCCGGCGTTCCCGCGCGGGCGGCGCCGGTCAGCTGGCCGCGCAGCCATTCCAGCTGGGTCGGTTCGACTTCGCCCGAGTCGTCGAGGAAGATCAGCCGCACGGTGCCCGTCGGGCCGGCCGAGTCGATTGCGTAGTAGGCGGCCTCGCAGCCGACTTTGTGCGCGCATGGCGTGCGTTCGGGCCGGCTGCCTTCGGGCGCTTCGGCGAGTTCGGGCGCCGCCGCACCCGCGCCCAGCGGCGCCGGGAAGGGCGCGAACGCCTGCTCGAGGTCGGCCTCGTCGCCGTCGGCTTCGGGGCGCGCGTCGAGTTCCTCGGGTGCGAGCGCGGAGTACGCCGGCAGCCCGCCGCCGGCCATGATCGCCTCGTACTCGGCGAGCTCGTGTTCATAGGGGATCGGGAACTCCCGCGGTCCGTTGACTTCGCCACGCGTGACCCCCGGCCCTGTGTACAGGAATGCGCGCACGCCGATCCGCTTGGCCAGCGCGAGCGCCGAGGAGAGCCATACCTGCGGCCCGGTCCCGGCTCGCGCGCGGTCGGCGCAGGGGGCCGCGCACGCGGCGCCGCCACCGACCGCGAACGTCGGTTCGGCTTTGAGCGGCACCTTTGAGGCGCCGACTCCGAGCGGCGCCTGACTTTCGGCGGGATTCTGCACATAGCGCTCCACCGATGAGGTCTCCAGTCGTTCGTTGTGGCTGTCGAAGACGCCACCGACCGCCCACCCCTGGCCCCCATTCGGTTCGACCATCAGCGCGAGCGTCGGATCGGGCCGGTAGGGCAGGTCTTCGTAGACGTAGTTCCCTGGCTGCCCCTCCGCCGGGTCCTGTTCGTGCGTCTGGTCGCTCCACCCTTCGGCGCTCTGGCGCAGCACCGTGTCGCTCTGCGGCCCGCCGTCGGCGAGCGGCAGGGGGGGGAGGTAGTTGGGCGGAAAGCCGGGGGGCGGCTTCAGCGCTTCGGATTCGTCCTCGACGCCGCCGCCGGTGACGAGCGCGCGCAGCGCCCCGCCTTCGCGGAACAGCGCGAGCGAGCCCCACGTCCCCGAGGGCAGCGGCACGGCCGTCGGCTGCCACGCGGCGCCAGCCGTCTCGCGCTCGTACACTCGCCCTTCGGCGCCGCCAGTCAGGAGCGCCGCCCCCCCGTCGGGCAGCCCGGCAACCGCCGTCGGGGTTCCCGCGCCGATCGCCGCCGCCGCCTGCTGGTCAACTTCCCAGGGGGATTTTTCTTCGGTTTTGACGAGCACGCCGCCAATCTGATTGTTGACGAACGCGCTCGGCCGCGTGAGGTAGGTGGCGATCGCCTCCGAGCCGGCGAACGCGATCGACGTGAAACTCGCGCTCCGCACCTGTTCGGGCAGATCGGCTTCCTGCGTCCACGTCTTGCCGTAGCGCAGCAGCACCCCCGGTTCGCCAGGGCCGCTCGCTCCCTCGCCGATGCTCGGCGAGCCCACGGCGAACCCGTACGCGGGGTTGCCGGGATCGAACGCGATCCCGAGCAGGTTGCCGCGGAAGTTCAGTGGCGTCGCCGGGTCGCGTTCCCATAGGCCCGTTTCGGCACGCCACAGCCACATCGCGCCTTCGTCGCCGACCGCGAAGGCGCGGCTCGGGGTGGGCCAGGCGACCGCGCGCAGGCTCGGGGTTTCCACGCGCTCGCCGGGGCCGAACAGGCTTTCGGGCAGCCACCCCTCGCCGGGCTTGAAGCGCGCGACCGCGCCGACGTCACCGACCGCGAGCGCTTCGCTTGTGAGCGCGCCGGGAGTCGCGCCCGGCTGGGGGGCAATCGCGAGCAGCGGGTGGCGAAAGGGTACCTGCCAGGGCGTGACGTGGCTGGGTTCGTAGTGGTGGACCGTGAGGTGCACGGGCAGCGAGCTTGCGCCGAGCCAGCCCTCGCCTGGGTTGCTGAACGCGGCGCCATACTCGGCGCCGGGCGTCGCTTCCGCGCCCTTGCCAGCGCCGAGCGCGAGCACCCGTTCGAACGTTTCCCCCCGCAGCCGCAGGCTCACCCCATTGGTAAGCCCGCTGATCACGCGCGCGCCGAACTGCCCGGGGTGGGCGGGTTCCACTTCCGCGCCGCTCCAGGCGATGCTGCGCGAGGCCGTGGCCGGGAGCGCTTCGGGCAGTTCTCGTTCGCAGGCGGCCGCGCCCGCCGCCGGCTGGCACCAGCTCCGCTGCACCGCGCCGCCGCGTGCGCCTTCGGGCTTGAAGAACAGCGTCGTCGACGCCTCGCCTTCGCTCGAGCCGCCGCTCGGTAGGTCGCCGCGTTCGCCGTCGACCCACACCCCTTCGCTCGTCACGGTCAGCACCTGGGTCACGACCCGCGGCGATTCGCCCTCGCCCGCGACCCTGAGGGGAACGGCCGGCGCGCCCTGCAGTGGCACCGTCAGCGGTTCGGCTTCTTCACCCTTGCCGGTGGGCGTCACCGGCTGCCAGTTCCACTTCGCGCCCGCACCTTCGCCTTCACGCACGCGCCGGAAGAGCGCGACCGCGCCGGCCGGGTAGGCAGCCTTGTCGGAGAGCTGCGCCAGCAGCCAAGCGTTGGTCGGGGAGCTCGCGCCGATTCCCAGCACGCGGAATTCCGCGAGGCTCGCCTTCGGAATCGCGATCGGCTCGGACGTCCAGCTGTGGCCGTCCCAGTGGAGCACCTGATCCTCCACGCCCGCGCCTGCGAGGACCGGGACGATCAGCGCTCCGGCACCCCCCCCTGCTTCTTCGAGCGGGGCGACCAGCGGCGCGCGCGCGGCAAGGTCGGTGCCTGTTTCGAGCAGCGGGTCGAACAACGATTCGTCCTTGCGCAGCAGCGGTTCTTCGCCCGCCTTCGGCGTTTCGCTTTCGGTCGCCACCGGCGCCGTCGCGACGAACGGCTGGCCGGGCTCGCGCACCAGCACGGCCGGCTGCGAGTCGATGCTTCCAACCATCGCGCCGAAACCCCGCGGCGTCATCTGCGCCGCCAGCGGGCTGCCGTCGAGCGAAAAGCCTGTGAGCACTTCGCCGCCGGCACCCTCCAGTTCTCCACCGAGCGTCCACCCCGCTTCCGCGCGGTAGCGGACGAGCGTGGCAGCGGTCCCCCTCTTCCCGATCCCCCAAGTCTCGTCGGCTTCCGCAGCGAGACCGGGTTCTTGGGGTGTGGCGCCGATCATCGTCACGTCGCTCGCCGGCACGGATGCGTCGACCTGGGGAGTGGGCATTTCGATGGCGGACTGCGCTGCAGCGCGCGGCACGGCACCCGGGCCCGCCCGCGATCCCGTCAACGCCCACACGAGCGCCAGCGCGCCCGCGAGCGCACTCACGAGCAGTGTCCTCCGGATCGCGATCCGGCGTTGACGCTTGCGCAGCGAGCTCAACGCAGCGAGTCCAATTCGTCGGAGAGCGGCGTGCCGGGAAGCACGGTGAAGCCGGTGCTGACGGTGTTGCTGCCACCGCCGGCTTCCCCGCCTGCCGCCCGCGTCGGCAGCTTCGCGAGCGCGTGCGTCTGCAGCCCGAGCTTGGTCGGCCAGCGGCGCGGGTTCAAGCGCAGCAGCAGGCTGCGATTGCCGGCCTTAACGTGCGCATCGGCGTCTGCGCCACGAGCTGCTTGTGGCGCCTGGCGATCAGGCGGACGCGCGCCTTCACCGCCAAGTGGAAGCGGAATTCGAGCGTGCTGCCGTGGATCAGGCGGCTGTGCAGGCGCGAGAGTAGCGGCACCGCGACCCGCTCTTCGGTCGCCTTGGAGGAGGGTGCGGTGATCTCTTCGCCGTAGGGCGGCGGTCCTTCGGGCAGTCCGGAGTCATCGGCGGGCGGCGCGTCGGGTGGCACCTGCGGCAGGCCCTGGTCGGGTGGGCGGTAGGTGATCAGGCCGTCGAAGTATTCCCCTTCGGCGGGGTCCTTGGGGAGCGTGCGTTCGTGTTCGGGGGCGAGGTGGAACAGCCAGCCCTGCGTGGTCACCAGCCAGCAGTCGTTCTGCGCCGGGCAGGTGAGCTTCGCCGCGGCGCCCTTGGGGCCGGTGCCGGGTTCGGTTTCCACGTTGGGGAGCGTCTGCGTTTCGAGCACCTTGCCTTCGGCGGAGACGTGCACCAGCACGGCGCGTGCATCCGAAGGCGAGCCTTCGGGCGCGGCGAGGGCGATCCATGCGCTGTTGGTGCCGGGCTCGGCGGCGACCGCGGTGACGGCTGCCTCCTTCGCTTCGCCGCCCAGCAGCTGCGCTTCCTCTTCGGGTGCGAGGATCGGCGGCAGCGGCGCGGAGCTCGGGCCGATCAGCTGACTCCAGCCCGCGCCGTGGCGGCGGACGACCACCGTCACCTGCCCCGGTTCGGAGGATTCCGAGCTTTTCGAGCCGGCCGCCCCCCACAGCGACCCTTCAGCGGCGGAGAGACGTAGGGCGCCGAGCGCTTCGGGCAGCTCGTGAGGGCCGTACAGCGGGATTTCCGCTTCGCCGCCCTGGGTCGGCTGCACGCCGGGGGGATTGATCCAGTGCACGGCCGGCGGTTCGCCGACCCCGCCCCCGATGATCGCGTCCAGCTTGGAGATGTTGACGCTGTCGTACAGCCGCCGTTCGAACGGCTGCATCGCATCCACCGGGTGCCCTTCGCCCAAGTACGGTTCGGCTTCCAGCGCGCTCCCGTTCCAGTGCAGCTGAAATGCCCCCACCTGGGGAGCGAGGAGCGGGTCGCCGGCAAACCAGCAGTCCGGCGGTTCCAGGCAGCCCGCGGTCTGCATCGTCATGTAGGAGTCCGCTTCGAAGGCGGGATGCGCGTAGGAGCCCACCACCTGCCCGCCGACGAAGTGGCAGAGCGTGTTGTCGATCAGCGGCGGGGGTTCGTGGCGTTCGCTCGTCGCCCCCCCCTGGCCGGGGCGACCCACCGACACCGTCCAGAATTCGCTGGGACCGGCCCACGCGATGCGCCCGCCCTGCGCTTCCGCGCCGCCGCAGACTTCCGCGAGCTCGTGCCATTCGGCGCCGTTGTAGGCCCATATACCCGGCGGGATCGTGGGCGTGTTGCCCGCCGTGATCAGCAGGCCGCGGTCGGGCGCCCAGAACTCGATGTCGCCGACCGTGCCGAGACCGGCGGGCACCGCCGCGACGCGAGGCTGTTCCAGGCGCCAGGTGGAGATTTCGCGCGCGCTTGCCACCGGCAGCGGCAGAACGAGCGCGAGCGCCAGCGTCGCGGTGCCCCCAACAATGAGGCTTCGCGCCGCTCGGGAGGCGCCGCTCGCGGCCAGTGCTGCCCAGCGCATACTCATCCCCTGTCCCTTGCTCCGTGGACGTCGCGATCAGCCTTTGCTCTTCGCGCCCGCGCCGCCGGGCGGGCGGTGCGCGAGAATGACACCGCCACGCTCGCGCGCAGCCGCGGATGACCGGACGCGGTGAACGTGAGGCTCACGCTCGCCGACAGCCCGCCGCCGCGCGCGGCGAGCGCAGCGTACTGCGCGGCGGGCTCCAGCACGAGCGCCACCGGTTCTTCGCTTGCGGCGCCGGTGCGCTCGCTGGCCGTCGCAAGCGTGCGGGTGCTGACGGTCTCACGCGACTGGCGATGCCCGTGGGTACCGCGCGCGGTACCCACGCGCGCGGCGGACGCCTGACGGTCGCGGGAGTCTGGCCGGGTGCGGGACGCCCCCCGGCTACGAGAGGCCCGCCGACCGCGGCGAGCCGGCGCGGCCGCGACCGCAACCGGCACCGAGCCCCTGGCGAGCGCGCTCAGCGTGCCAGCGCCTGGCGTGCGCACGTATAGCACCACGCTCCCGTCGGGCCGCGAAAGCGCCGTCACCCCGAGTTGCCACGCGGGGTCGATCGCAGCTTCGGGCGCGGCGGAGATCTCCTGAGGGGTCGGCAGCGGCGTGAATTCCGCGCGTTCGACGGCAAACACGTCGCTGCCGTCGAGCGGGCCCGCGGGGGGGGTATTGCCGTCGCCGAAGGCGAGGTTGGAGGCCGTGGAGGAGAAGGCCAGGACGCCGCCGTCGTCGGAGAAGGAGGGCGAGAGCGCGCCGTCGCCGGGTTGGAGTTTATAGGGGTCTTCACCGGGGATCGTCTGCCCGTGTGGCGCTTCGCTCGGTTCGTCGGGGCCTGCGTAACCGTGCGTCACGCGCGTGAGCGTGCCGTCGGCGAGATCAGCGTCGAACAGTTCGTCCATCCCCGCTTCGCCGGCGGGAGGGCTGACGAACGCCGGGAAGCCGAGCGGGAACTGCGTGCGCTCAGTCGTGAACGCGATCTGCTCGCCGTCGGGCGAGATCGCGAAGTCGAAGATCTGCGCGGTGTCCGCGAGCGGCGCCCCTTCACCGCCGGCGAGCTCGGTGAGCCGCGTGAGCGCCTGGTCGCGCGTAAGGCTCGGCACCATCGCGCTGACGTACAGATCGCTCGGCTGCCCGGCGTCGCCGATGCCGAAGTTTTCGCCCGCGCTGACGAGCGGCGCCTTGGAGAGGAACGCCACGATGAGGCCGCTTCCGCTCAGCTGGGGAATCGGGTTGCCCCGTTCTCCTCCGATCCAGAGTCCCCCCGTCGGGTGTCCGTTTTCGGCGACGAACGGGCCCTGGCAAGGGTCGGTTGTGGACGCTGTAGCCGGGAGTTTCAGCTCACCGCTCGCCACACAGGCTGGATTGGTGGGATCCGAACCGCCGGTCACCCGCTCGATGGGCGTTTCCGCGCCCGGTTCGATCCAGCGCCACAGCGGCTCGGTGTAGTTAGGGCCACGGTGTTCCCCGGGGAGCAGCGGCGCCTGCTGTTCGATGCTCGTCCCCATCCAGGCAACCGCGTAGCCGTTGGCGCTGATCGAGGCGCCGGGGGGAGGCATCGCGCCGCCGTAGGCCGCCGGCGGCGCGAACGCAGGAGCCGTGCCGGTGCTCGAGTCGGAGTCGGGATAGACCGCGCCATAGGTCACGCTCCCTTCCTGCACCGACACGGGTCCGCCCGTTTCGCGGTTGACGCTCACCAGTTTCGTGGTGTCGTCGTTCAGGTTGCGCACCGCGACCTGCAGCGCCGGGGTCTCCGGTTCGGCGGGCGTGCCTTGCGCGAGGTCGGAGACCGCGGTCGTCACGAACACGACCTCGTTGCCTTCGGCGTCGATCGCCGAGCGCCCGGCCGCCACCGAGCCCCTTTCCGTTCTCACGTCGCTGTATGTCAGAGGTTCGTCGGAGCCGTTGAGCGCCGAGACGATTTTGAACGCTTCTGTCTTAAACGCTTCCGGCTGTTCATGGCCGATCGCCATGTTGCGCACGTAGACGTTCACCGCTTCCTGCTTCCCAGTCTGCACAGTCGGCGCTTCGCCGTGCAGGCCGTAGGTGATTTCGGGGAGACTTGCGCCTTCGTTGGTGGTGAAGCTGACGTACTGCCCGGTTTCGCTGATCGACGGCAGCTCGGCGTCGCCGCCTGCCACCTGCTGGATTTCACCGACCACCTTTCCTCCACGCAGTTCGGCGCGCCACACGCCGGTGACGCCGTGGAAGGAGCCGTCGAACGCAACGTAGCGGCCGTCGCCGGAGATCGCGGAGTCGTGCGCGTATTCGCTCTGCTGCGCTTCGGGGGCTCCCGGCACGCTTCCCTCCGACACCAGCGAGATCGGTCCTAACACATCGGCGCCGGCCGGGGCGGCTGCCGCCACCGCGCTCGCAAGCACCGTCAGCGAGATGGTTGCAAGCAGGCGAGCGCGGGCTGGCAGCGAGCCAGCCCGCAGCCGCCGCCAGCGCGGCGATGGCACGTCCAATCTCCTCATCGCACGCTCACCCACTGACTCTGCAGGCCGGCGTTGCCGAGCTTGTCGCGCACGTGCACCACCACGCGGTAGACGCCGACGCCGGCGTAGCGGTGCAGATAGCGCGTCCGCCCGCCGGCGCTGTGGCCGTCGCCGAAGCTGACGCTCACCGCCCGCGCGTCGATGCCCGAGTAGCGGTCGCGCACCTGCACGCTCACGGCCGTCCCACTCGCGGTGCGGGCAATCCGCACGGTAGGCGCCACCCCGTTGACCATCAGCGTGACTGGAGCGCTGAGCGTCGACTCCCCGTCGCGGTCGGTGGCCAGCACCTGCACCCGCCGACGCCCGGAGGCGAGCCCGCGCGCGTCGAGCCGCAGTTCGAGCTTGCCGGCGGGTACCGCCAGCGGGCGGCCGTCGAGCACTACGCGGTAGGTGAGTGGCCCGTCGCCGCTGACCGCCGGCGCCCACGAGACGACCGCCTCAGCGGGCTTCACCCACCCTTTGGGGATGTTGACGATCGAGGGAACCGGCGGCGCACTCACCGGAGCGGCGACAATCGCCGCGTTGCCGAACGGCCCCTGCCGGAAGGCCACGATGCCGTCGCCCAGGCCCGAGCGCCCCACCGACAGTTCGGCGACTTCGCCGCCCGCGCCGCCACTCACCAATCCCGTCTGCACGGCGCCGTCGGGGAAGTCCTCGCGGATCGCCACCGCCGGGTCGCCCTGCGCATCGGCGCTCGGCCACGCCGACACGCCGCCGCCGAGGGGATTCATCACGCTCGCCGCATACGGTTCGGCGCCGGCGAACGGGGGACCGAGCGAGAGCGCACCGGTGAGCCCTTTGTCGTCGCCCTCGATCACGCGCGGAGTGCCGTTACTGTCATAGACAATCCGCACCGAGCGCTTTTCGTCGGTGTCGATGCTGGGCGGCCCCACGAACGCCCCGGCGCCGGAGACGTCCTGGTCGGCGACGATCGCACCCGTCGGCTCGGCGCCGCTCGCCGATTCGCCATCGGGCACGATGTTAAAGAAGACGCGCGGCCCCGGCAGCGGCGAGCCGGGCCCGCCCGCTTGGCGGTAGGCAACCTCGCCCTGGCCCAGCCGCGAGACCGCGACGCTCGGCGCGTCGGCATCCTGGGCGATCGGCGCATTGTTGTAGGTTTCGGCGCTGATCGGCATCACGTAGTCGAGGCTGTTATCGAAGATCCGCCGCGCCCAGATACGCGCCACGCCTTCGATGTTGGGCTCCTGCCAGACGATGAGGCCGTTACCCGTCGGGCCGATCGCGATCGCCGGCGCGTTGGCCGATGTGGGGGGGCGCATCCCGACGCCTGCGTCGCGATTGATCACGCCGAGGTCCGACCAGCGTTGCCCGTCGAAATGCGCCACGCGTACCTGCTCGACGACGTCGCCGGCGCGCAACAGCGCCACGCCAGCGGCGTTAGACGGCTGCACCACCCTGTAGACGACGTCGGCCTGCCCAGTGGAGCTCACCGCGAGGTCGGGACTCGTGCCGGTCGCTTCTTCGATATCCCGGTCGACGATCATCGACGGGCCGAACTGGCTGGCGCCCGGCCCGAGCTCGGCACCGAGCAGCTCGTATACCGGCCTTTCGTGGTAGGTGGCGAACGGCGTGGCCCACACCACGATCAGCTCCCCGCCGTCGGCCGCGCCGATGCGCGGCCAGCTCGCGGCGTAGGGCTGTTCGGTGTCGACACGGATCGGCGCCAGCCAGTGCCCTTCCACGTAGCGCGACACGAACACGTGCGCAACCCCATCCACTCGCTTCAGGTACACCAGCCCCCCGGTCCCATCTTCGGACATCGCCACCCCACCGAAGCCGACGATTTCCTCGCTTGGCCCTTCGATCGTCTGCGCCGGCAGGATCACCGCACGCGCGAGGTGCGTAGGCAGCAAAAAGATCGTGAGGAGCATCGTCCCCACGAACGCCAGCAGGGACCGGCGACGCGCCGGGAAGCGGGAAATCGGCACGGCGACGCGCATCGAGACCAAGATATATGCGCCCATACCCTTGGACCCCCGTCCAAGCAGGTACTTCACCAAAAGATCACGAAACAGTTACAAGATTCAAGGCCCTTCGCCGACATCGGCCTGAATAAAGTCACTCCGCGGAATCGACCCGCCCCGCGCCGCGGAGTCCTACGACGTCGATTTATTGAGCGCCCCCGGCGAGGGAGCGTAGGCGCAGCGGAAGTTCTGCGCTTCGTTGACCGGCTGCGAGCCGGCGAAGCCGCCTTTGGTGCCGTTGGAGTAAACATCCACGTACTGCAGCGATTCCGGCAGCGGATTGGCGGGTAGCGGGATCGGGTTGGGCTGGCCCTGGCGGGGGTCGCCGGTCGCGCCTTCGCTGACCCCCTCGAAGCCGGCCGCCGCGGAGCCCGCTTCGGTCGTGACCAGCGTGGAACTCATCTCGCGTTCGTCTTTGAGGCCGCGCGTGGGGTCGAGGTTGATCGTCGCGGTCAGCGGCGAGTCGTGAATCGTGGACTTGAGCTTCACCCGCGCGGCGGCGCCGAGCAGTTCGGAGGCCGAGGGCAGCCAGCCACCTTCTTCCTCGCACTTCTTGGAGGCCCAGATGAAGTTGTTCTTGCCGAGATCGGCATTGGTGAGCGGGAAGGGCGTCGATTCCAGGCACCAGGTGCCGAGGTCGACGCTGTCGGGCGGGCAGGTGGCGACGATCTGCTCGGCCGTTTTGCCATCGAAGCGCTTGGCGTTCTCAGCGGTGCTCACGGTGGGAATCGCCGCGGAGGGAAATTTCCCGTTGCGCCCCAGCGTCAGCAGCGCACCGGCGTGGGGCTTGGAGCTGATCGGGTGCCCGTCGATCGCCGCCACCACCGCGTGGCGGGCGGCGTCGGCGAGGCCGGTGGTGGAGAAGACGAGCGCGATCAGCGCGATCACCATCGCGGGGGATGGCAGGTGGCGTCGCGAGCGTGGCGGGCGAGCTCTCATTCCGCGAGCTGGTGGTCGTCGCGGGTGACCGGGAAGGGAAGTGGGAGGAAGCGGTGCGCGCGAACGCTCATCACGCCTGATCCGAGTCGGCGCGCTGGGTGAAGCGCGGCGGAGAGGTGGAGGCGCGGCGCACGTCGCGCAGGTCCTCGAGCGTCACCTCCTGCACGGTGGAGAGCACCGCCTCCAGCGCCACGCCCGAAAGCGTCTCCTGCTCAAGCAGCGCGGTGGCGGTCTCCTCGACGGTGGACCAGTTGCGGTCGAGGATCACCGCGGCGCGCGCCTCGGCGTCGCCAACCAGCCGCTCGACCTCGCTGTCGATCATGTTCAGCGTCTCGCGGCGCGACCGAGCCGAGGTCCTGCAGCGAGGCGCCGAGGAAGACCTCGCCGCCCTTCTCGCCGATCGTCACGAGCCCGAGAGCCTCGGACATCCCGAACGAGGTGACCATCGAGCGCGCCAGCGCCGTCGCAGCGTGCAGGTCGTCGTTGACGCTCGTCGAGTGGTTGCCGAAGGCGATCCGCTCGCCCGCCAGGCCGGCGACGATCGAGATCAGCTGGCGCTGCAGGTCGGGCTCGCTCATGATCACCTGGTCGCGGTCGGTGAGCATGTGCGCGGCGGTGCCCAGCGGGCGGCCGCGCGCGACGATCGAGAGCTTGCGCGTCGAGGTCCTCTGGCCGAGCGCCTCGGTGACGACCGCGTGGGCGGACTCGTGGATCGCGATCATCCAGCGCTCCTCGGTCGGTCAGGATGTGGCGCTTGGCGGGGCCGGCGACGACGCGGTCGATCGCCTCCTCGAGCGTCTGCTGGTCGATCTCCGCGCGCCCGTCGCGCACGCTCAAGCAGCGCCGCCTCGTTGATCACGTTGGCGAGCTCGGCGCCGCTGAAGCCGGGCGTCTGGCGCGCGACCTCTTCCAGCGAGGCGTCGGGCGCGAGCGGGCGCTTGCCGCCGTGCAGGCGCAGGATCTCCAGGCGCCCGTGGACGTCGGGGTTGTCGATCATGACCTGGCGGTCGAAGCGGCCCGGGCGCAGCAGCGCGGGGTCGAGGATGTCGGGCCGGTTGGTGGCGCCCATCACCACGAGGCCGCCGTCGCCGGCAAAGCCGTCCATCTCGACGAGGATCTGGTTGAGCGTCTGCTCGCGCTCGTCGTTGCCCTGACCGATGCCGGCGCCGCGCTTGCGCCCGGCGGCGTCGAGCTCGTCGATGAAGATGATCGCCGGCGCCGCCTTGCGCGCCTTGCGGAAGAGGTCGCGCACGCGCGCCGCGCCGACGCCCACCAGCGACTCCACGAAGTCCGAGCCCGACAGCGAGAAGAAGGCCGCGTCGGCCTCGCCGGCGACCGCCTTGGCGAGCAGCGTCTTGCCGGTCCCCGGGGGCCCGACCAGCAGCACGCCCTTCGGCGCCGCGGCGCCCACGTTCAGGTATTTCGGCGGTTCGGCGAGGTAGTCGCGGATCTCGCGCAGCTCGGCCACCGCCTCGCCGGCGCCGGCCACGTCGGTGAAAGTGATGCGGTCGGCGCGTGCCCTTGCCCTTCTTGCTCGCCTTTGCCCGCGAACTGCGAGAAGGCGGCGATGCCGCCCGCCGCGCCTTCGGCGCCGAGGCGCATGAAGAGCGAGAAGAGGCAGACCAGCAGCAGGATCGGGATCAGGAACTGGACGATGATCGTGGCGCCCTTGCCAGCCTGCTGGTCGACCCTGACGACCGCGCCGCCGGCCTCCAGTTCGTGGATCAGCTGCTGGGTCTGCGCGCCGGATGCCGGGTAGGCGGCCCAAAGCACCTTGGCACCGACCAAACCGTCGGGAACGGTGACAGCAGCAGCTCCGCCAGTGGCCCGCTGCCGACCTGCCGGCTTCGCCGCCGCGGCGAGGAGGAGCGCTCCGTCGGCCGCGATCGGGGGGCCTTCGCAGTCGTCACGAGCTCCACGCGGTTGTCGTGGTCGAGCAGCAGCGCGGTAGCGATCTGATGGCGACCGGCGAGCTTGTGCACGGTACTGAGCGGCACCTGCTGGCCGGCGCTGCTGGGGGCGATCGAGCCGAGCAGCGCGGCGAACGTGATCGCCAGAGCGATCGAGGCGAGCAGCAGGAACAGCGCGATCGGGTCGCGGAAGGCGATCCGCCGGGCGCTTTGCAGGCCCGCGCCGATCGTCGCCAGCACCGGGCTGCGGCGCTTGGCCAGACCCGAGCGCACGGTGGCACGGTTCGTCTCGGGTGCCTGCGCACCCCGGCCGTTGGCGCGGGTGGGCGAGACTCCATTACTCGCCGCGGGCGGCGGCGCGGGCGGGAACTCGGGGTTATCGGAGCTGGGCTCGTCGGTCATGGGCGATGGCCTCACTGCGGCGGTGGCCGCATGTAGAGGCGATCGAAGGTGGCGACGAGTGGTCGGCGCCGGATCTCCAGGAGGTCTACATGAGCGGGCGGGAAAAGCAAACCCCTTTCACAAAAACAAAACATCGGTGGGTGAGACTCGACCTTTCTTCACCAAATTTTCTCCACTTGTAAACCACTTGTTTACGGGTGCTCCAATGGTCGCGCAGAGACTAAAGACCCTCATGGAGGTGCTCCGCAACCTCCCGCTTCGACCTGTGTTCGAGCGTCGCAGACGCCATCGCGCATGCAACCTCATCGCACATACGATGCCCGTCTCACGACAACCGCCATCTCCCCCGTCCACCGAACACACGCAAAGGAGCTGATCCAGTGCGCGCTCACCGCACCCTCGCAGTCTCGCTGACCCTCGCCCTGATGCTCGCCGTGCCTGCCGCGGCCATCGCGACCCAGCGCCTGATCTTGGGGGGCTCGACCTCTGTGCTCCCGCTCGCCCAGAAACTGGCGGCCGCCTACCACCATCAGTTTCCGCACATCCCCGAACCGAAGGTCGAGGGTGGGCAGTCCGACATCGGCGTCGCAGGCGCAGCAAGCGGACGCTTCGACATCGGCGACTCCTCGCGCGACCCGCTCAGCACCGACCCCAAAGGGCTGGTGTTCACGAAGATCGCGCGCGACGGCATCTGCGTGATCACCAACGATAAGAACCCCGTCCCCAACTTCTCCCAGACGACGATCCAGGGAATCTTCAGCGGCTCGATCCGCGACTGGAGCGAAGTCCCGGAAGCCAAGGTGTCCGGTCCGATCGAACTGTTCGACCGCTCGAGCGCTTCCGGTACGCAGAACGCCTTCCAGGACATCTTCATGGGCGAAGACCTGAGGATTTCCTCCGCCGCCAGCACCGAGGACTCAAACGGCGAAGAGCAGAATGCGGTCTCGGCCGCCCCCGGCGCGATCGGCTTCGTCTCCTTCGCCTACACCTCAGGCGTCCACGCAGCCAACTATCAGGGCGTGGCGTGCAACCTGCGCAACGCCCGCTCGGGGCAGTACGGCGGCGTGCGTAACTTCTGGATGGTCACCAAGGGCGAACCCAAGGGCGAAACAAAGAAGTTCATCGCCTGGGTGACGAGCGGCAACAAGACCACCAAAAACATCATCAACTCCGACTGGATCGCCGTTCACTAGCGGAAGCCAAGGCGAGCGGGGGCGTGGCGGCGGGCGGACGGCTGTGAGTGTTGAGGCGTACCCCCCCACCGTCCCGCCGGCCGCGCCTCCCAATCCAACCGAGGCGCGGCAGCGGCACGCCGCAGAGCTCGCCGCGCATCTGAAGGAGGCCGCCCGCGACCGGCGCGTCGAGTTCCTGCTCGGCACGCTGGCCGCCGGCACGCTGGCGCTGATCGCAGCGATGCTGGTGACGGTGCTGGTCAACGGCTGGCCATCGTTTGAAGCCAACGGCCTCAGCTGGTTTGGCAACAGCGGCGACCCCGTCACGCAGTTCCGCGCGATGCAGACTGGCACCGCGCTGCCCGGCCACCCGCTGCTGTACTTCAGCGCCTGGCCGCTGATCTGGGGAACGCTGCTGAGCACCGTCGGCGCCGTGGCGATCGCGCTGGTGGTCTCAACGCTCGCAGCGATCTTCATCACCGAGTTCGCGCCGGTGCCGGTGAGGCGCGTGCTGGAACCGGTGGTGCGGCTGCTGGCGGGCGTGCCGTCGGTGATCTACGGACTGGTGGGCCTGCTGCTGATCGCGCCCTGGGTGAACAGCCTGATCAGCACCCAGCGCAAGGAATCGGTGCAGTACGTGGTGCAGCTGAGCGGCGAGGGTCTGCTGACCGCCACGCTGGTGCTGACGGTGATGATCCTGCCGATCATGATCTCGCTCACCTCCGGCGCCCTGACAGCAGTGCCGGCCGCCTGGCGCGAAGGCTCGGTGGCGCTGGGTGTCAATCGCTGGCGCACGATCTGGCGCGTGTCGGTACGCGCCGCGCGACCGGCGATCGTCTCCGCCACCGTGCTCGGAACGGCGCGCGCGCTCGGCGAGGCGATCATGCTCGCGATGCTCGGCGGCGGACGGCCGTTCGCCCCCAACCCGCTCGACGGGCTGACGTTCCTGTTCGAGCCGATCCAGCCGCTGGCGGCGTCGATCGTCAAGGAATTTGGCGACAACCCCAACACCCCGATCGGGCACACCGTGTACGCATTCGGCGCTCTGCTGCTGTTCAGCGCGGCGCTGCTGTCACTCGCCGGGTGGGCGGTCAGGCAGCCGCTCAAACGCTACGGGATCGGCATCTGATGGCGGCCACAGGGCCCGCACTGCAGCCGCCCGCCGCGGCGATCGTGCGACCACGCCGAGAATCGACCTCGTCGTGGCCGCTGGTGGACCGGCTGGCGTACTGGCTGTGCTGGGCCGTGGGGATCGGGTTGTGCGTGGTGGCGGTGGGGATCGTGGTGTTCATGTTCGTCAAGGGAATCTCGGCGCTGCGCCCGAGCCTGTTCGTCGAATCGCCCTCGACGGGGGTGCTGCAGGAAAAGCACTCAGGGGGCTTCCTCGACCCGCTGATCGGGACGTTCATCCTGACCGCGATCGGCATCGCGATCGCCGCGCCGGCGGGCGTGGGGATCGCGGTGTGGCTGGTCGAGTACGCCCGCCCGCGGTGGCTGGCGCGCGCCGTGGAATCGGGGGTCGAGACGATCGCCGGGATCCCCAGCATCGTGCTGGCGCTGTTCGGGCTGTTGATCTTCGCGCGTCCGCTGTTCGGGTTCCTCTCCGGGAGCGCCAGCAACGGCACGGTCGGCGGCCAGTCGTTCCTCAACGCCGGGATCATGATGTCGGTGCTGGCGCTGCCGTTGGTGGTGGGCGCCTCGCGCGAGGCACTGCTGCAACTGCCGGCCCGTATGCGCGAGGCGTCCTACGCACTTGGCAAGACGCGCGCGACCACGATCCGGCGGGTGCTGCTGCCCTCCAGCCGCACAGGGATCGCCAGCGGCGCGGTGCTGGGGATGGGGAGGATCATCGGCGACACCGCGATCATCCTGATCCTGCTCAACACGCTGAAGCTCGAAGGGGCCGGAGGGGGGCCTGTGCTCAGCACGCTGCGCGGCACCGGCTCGACGCTCAGCTATTACATCTACTACTACGCGCCAACCGGCGACGGCAACTCTCCGCAGAAGGCGTACGCTGCCGGCTTCGTGCTGCTGATGATCGTGCTGGGACTCAACGCGCTGGTGACACGCCTGAGCAAAGGGCTGTCCCCCGGCACAGTCGCCTGGAGCGCCAAACGATGAGCACGCTCCCCCCACCAGTACGCCGCATCGCGGCCGACCGCCACCCGCGCGTGGTGGCGCCCACGCCGCCCGCCGACGGCGCGGGCAACGGCGCGGGTGCGGTGACAAGCGGCGCGGGCGGGTCACCAATCCTCGCCCGCCGGCGCGCGGCACGCCCGGCGGCGACATACCCCCCGGAAGAGCGGATGCGGATCGAGTCGGTGTCGCTCGCCTACGGAGAGCGGTGGGTGGTGCGCGACGTCAGCCTGCCGGTGCGCCGGGGCGAGGTGCTGGCGCTGATCGGCGCGAGCGGGTCGGGCAAGACGACGCTGCTGCGCTCGCTCAACCGCCTCACCGAGATCACCGCCGGGGCGGGCCGCGCCGGACGGATTACGCTGGACGGCGAAGAGATCCACGAGATCGAGGTCAACGCGCTGCGCCGGCGCGTGACGATGGTCTTCCAGCAGCCCAACCCGTTCCCGATGAGCATCTTCGAGAACGTCGCCTACGCCTTGCGCGAGGCCCCCGGCCGGCGCCGCCGCCGCGCCCGGCGCGCGACGCTTGAGCCGGCGGTGCGGGAAGCACTGCGCCGCGCCGGGCTGCACGAGGAGGTCGCCGATGACCTCGACCGCCCCGCGCTGTCGCTGTCGGGCGGCCAGCAGCAGCGGCTGTGCATCGCGCGCGCGCTGGCGGCCGACCCGGAGGTGCTGCTGCTCGACGAGCCCTGCTCGGCGCTGGACCCGATCTCCACGGCGGTGATCGAGGACCTGATCGTCGAGCTGCGCGAGAGCGTGGCGATCGTGATCGTCACCCACAACCTCCAGCAGGCCCAGCGCGTGGCCGACCACGTCGCGTTCATGCACCTCGGCGAGCTCGTCGAGTACGGCACCGCCGAGCAGGTGTTCGACCAGCCCCGACAGCAGCGCACGCGCGACTACATCAGCGGAGCCTTCGGGTGAGCCGAAGGGCAAAAATATGAGGAGGAGGGGGGGGCGGGTGCTCGCACCGCGGTTCGGCACGTCGCTGAAGCGGGCGAGGGAAGGGCGCACGGGGTGCGTCGGCGCGGTGCTGATACTGGCGCTCGCACTGGGCGGATGCGAGAGCAGCCAGGAAAAGAGCGCGCAGCTCGAAAAGCAGGCGAAGCTGGCCAAGGCCGAGCACCCCGTCGAAGCCGCCAAGGGCCTGTCGATCGCCCACGCCAGCAGCGCGGTGCGGGTGCTGAACACGCAGGCGGTGTACAGCTCCGAAGGCACGGCGGTAGTGGTGCGGCTGCGCAACGTCTCCACCCACGCGCTGCGCGACGTGCCGATCGCGATCACCGTGAAGGGCAAGGGTGGGAGCACGCTCTACCAGAACAACAGCGCCGGGCTGGAAGCGGCACTCACGGCGGTGTCGCTGCTCCCGGCGGGCGCGCAGCTGGAATGGATCGACGACCAGGTGCAGGTCGCCGAAGCGCCGTCGAGCGTCAGCGCGGTCGTCGGTGAAGCGCCGCAGGCGCCGGCCACCGTGCCGCAGATCGTGCTCACGGGCGTGCACGCCAACGAAGAAGGCGGCAGCAGCGGCGTGGCGGGCACCGTCCACAACGACTCCGCGGTGACGCAGCGCGAACTCGTCGTCTACGGAGTAGCCCGCCGCGGCGCGCGGATCGTGGCGGCGGGGCGGGCGGTGCTCAGCGAGGTCGCGGCGCACGGCAACACCCCCTTCCAGGTGCTGTTCATCGGCAGCGCCGCCGGCGCGCATGTCGAAGCGAGCGCGCCGCCGAGCACGTTCTGAGTGGCCGCCAGTCAGGCGAACGGCGCCGGCGTCTCCGAAAGCACACCGCAGGCACCCGCCCGACATGCAGCGTCCAAGGCAGAGACGCGCGGCATCGAAACCTCGCCACATCGTGGGGCGCCGCGCGCCTAAACCAGAGTTGATCGATCGGCTTTACTTCGTCAATCGACTTTGGTATAAAGGAGCGTTCGCGCGTCGGCTCCCGCGCGTCGGCTCCCGCGCGCTGGACGCCACTGCGGGACACCACTAAACCCCCAACCACCACCTCCATGCACGTCGACCCATACATAGTCCTCGGGGCCGCCATCGTGGGGCTGCTGGTCGGCATGACCGGCGCCGGCGGAGGCGCGCTGATGAGCCCGATGCTGATCCTGCTGTTCGGGATCACGCCCTCCACGGCGATCTCCAGCGACCTCGTCGCCGCCGTCGTGATGCGCCCGGTCGGAGCGGGAGTGCACATGCGCGCACGCACCGTCAACTTCAAGCTGGTGGGCTGGATGGTGCTGGGCTCGGTGCCCTCGGCGTTCCTCGGCGCCTACCTGCTGCACCTGATGGGCGGCTCGAAGGTGGACCAGGAAAAAATCGAGATCGTGCTCGGCACGGCGCTGCTGGTTGGCGCCGGCGCGATGGTGCTACGCATGGCACTCGACCGCCGCGCCGGCAACACCCGCACAGGGGTCGTGCACGACGTGGTGGCGCGCCCACTGCCAACCGTTGCGATCGGGATCGTGGGCGGGCTGATCGTGGGGATGACCTCGGTCGGCTCGGGCTCGCTGATGATCGTGCTGATGCTGTTCCTCTACCCCGCCCTGGGGGCCGGCCAGCTGGTGGGCACCGACCTGACGCAGGCCGTCCCGCTGACGGCAGCCGCCGCACTCGGGGCGCTCGCCTTCGGCCACGTCAACTTCGGCGTCACCACCTCGCTGATCATCGGCAGCGTGCCCGCGGTGTACATCGGCTCGCGCTTCTCCTCGACGATGCCCGACCGCTACGTCCGCCCCGCGATCGCCTTCGTGATCTTCGCCTCCGGCCTCAAGTACGTCGGCGTGGAAACCACCGCGCTCGGCTGGATCCTCTGTGCCACGCTGCTCGCCTGCGGCGGGCTGTGGCTCGCCCGTGCCCGTCCGGGGAGCACCAAGCCCGAGACCGCCCCGTCGCAAAGCCTGGCACCTGAGGACTCCACCACCGCGGCGGACCCGGAGCCGGCTGGCGTGGGGTAGCCAGGGCGCAGATCAGCGCCAGCGCCCCCGCTGCTTGAGCACGATCCCCTCCAGCACGTGCGCGACGGTCTCGCAGGCGTCGACGGCGGCCTCGAGCGACTCGAAGATGTCCTTCCAGCGGATCACGACCATCGGGTCGATGCCGCCCGCGAACAGCGAGGCGACGGCGTCGCGCTGCAGGCGGTCGCCCTCGTTCTCCAGGCGATGGATCTCCACCAGGTGGGGGCCCAGCTCGGTGCCGGTGCGCAGGCAGCGCAGCGCTCTGGCGATCTGCTCGCCGGCGCCCACCAGCACCTCGGCGAACTCGACCGCCTGCTCCATCGGGGCTTCCACGCCGTACAGCACCATCTGCGCGGCGGCGTGCTCGGTGTAGTCGACGATGTCATCCAGCGCGGTCGCCAGCGCGTAGCCGTCGCTGGCCGCGAACGGCGCCCGCACGCGGCGGCCGGCGGTGAGGCGGTGGATGATGTCGTGGGTGATGCGGTCCCCCTCCTGCTCGCACACCTTCAGGTCGCGCGCCAACGGGGCGTGCTCGGGGAAGTCCGCCAACAGGTCGCGCATCAACAGACTCGAGCGCTGGACGTTGCGCCCCGCCTCCTCCACCAACTCCATCAGGGAGCTGTCCATGCCACGGCTCAGAAAACTCATCGGCGCAGGATATTCGCCGGGCGGCCCCAATGAGGCGCTGCCCGCCCGACTCCTCGATGTCTTTCACATTTTTTTCACGAATGAATCACGAGTTCGCAACTCCGAGGCGCTCGCCGACGTCGATCATGCTGGCTCGTGGAAGAGCCTCTCGGGAATGGCAATGGCAGCACCATCTACGCGGGGGAGCTCGAGATCCACCCCGCCGAGGGGCTGGCGCTCGCCACCGGCCAGGCGCTGACCCTCTCGGTGCGCGAGTTCGAACTGCTCGTCGCGATGGCCAAGCGACTCGGAACGATCGTTACGCGCGAGGAGCTCTACCGCGTCGTGTGGGGAGGCGAGCTGCGCACCGGCGACCGCTCGGTGGATGTGTACGTCTCCAAGCTGCGCACCAAGCTCGAAGCCGCGATGCCCGACCGCCGCTTCATCCACACCCACCCCGGCTTCGGCTACCGCTTCCAACCCCAGCCTCTCGCGGGAGGGGGGCCTACCCCACTCCCGACCTCCCCCCGTATGGCAGACCGCCAACCCCAACCTTCACGAAATTTTCACACGGCGGGGGCGGTGGACTAAGAGAGTGGGGTTGGCAGCATCCGGGCGGGAGCGCCTCGTGCAACTCGTATGCCCCGCCCTGCTCCGATCCATTGACCCCCACCAAAAAAGCCATTAGGGAGACGCAATAGTGATCAACTTGCAAAGGACAGCCGCGACGGTCCTGGGCGTGGCGGCGCTCTCGCTGCTCGTCGCCGCCTGCGGCAGCTCGACTTCGACGACCGGCACCACGAACTCCGCGAGCGGCTCGTCCGCCACGATCTCCGGCGCCGGCTCCACCTTCGCCGCACCCGTCTACGAACAGTGGGGCGCCTCGGGCTCCAGCTCCGGCGTGACCGTCAACTACCAGGCCGTCGGCTCCGGCGCCGGCATCACCGCGCTGGAAAGCAAGACCGTCAACTTCGGCGCCTCCGACCCACCGCTCAAGGCAGAAGAAGAAGCTGCTCTCGGCAAGGTCGGCGAACCGGTCCAGATCCCCATGTTCCTGGGCGCGATCACCGTCTCCTACAACCTCCCCGGCGTCAAATCCGGCCTCAAGCTCGATGGCACCACGATCGCCGACATCTACCTCGGCAACATCAAAACCTGGAACGACCCCGCAATCGCGGCGCTGAACCCAGGCGTCACGCTGCCGAGCACCCCGATCACCGTGATCCACCGCTCGGACTCCTCGGGCACCTCCGCCGGCTTTACCGGCTTCCTCGCCGCCGTGGACCCCGAATGGCTGAAAAAGGTTGGCCCCGGCAGCAAGGAACCCGCATGGCCGACGGGCACCGGCGCCAAGGGCAACGCCGGCGTCGCCGGCGCAGTCGAGCAGACCACCGGCGCGATCGGCTACGTCGAGCAGGCCTACGCGCTGCAGCACAACTTCACCTACGCCAGCGTGAAGAACAAGGCGGGCAACTTCGTGGCGCCCACCCTGGCCTCCACCAGCGCGGCCGCGGAAGGCATCGAAGTGCCGGCCAACCTCGGCTTCGCGATCAAAAACCCCTCCTCACCGCAGGCCTACCCGATCACCTCGCAGACCTTCGTGGTGGTCTACAAGGACATGTGCAAAGCCGGCGTGCCCGGCGGCAAGGCGGCCGCGGAAGGTGTCGTGAAGTTCCTCAACTACGGCCTCGGCGCAGGGCAGAGCATCCTCTCCAAGGCCGACTATGCAGCACTGCCGGCAGCGATCCTCGCCAAGTCCAAGGAAGCCGTGGGCGGCCTTGAATGCGAAGGCTCACCGCTGAGCTAGTCTGAGACACAGTGTGAAGCGCATGTTGAGAATTGAGCTGATACCGCCCCCGCGCTTCGGTTTGACCCACCGGTCAGGCTGAGCATGGAGGCGGCATCGGTTCCCTCGGGCGGTGGGCGTTCGCTACTGGAACGCTCACCGCTTGCGCGCCTGCCTGACCGCGCCCTGAAGTACGGGCTCACCGCGCTCGCCGCGCTGATCCTCGTTCTGATCGTCTACTTCTTTGTGCGCCTGTTCGGCGAAGCGCGTCCCGCGTTCGCCGCCGCCGGCATATTCAACTTCGTCTTCGGCAACGACTGGAACCCCAGCGCCGGACAGTTCGGCGCGCTGCCGCTGCTCGTCGGGACGCTGATCACCTCCGCGCTGGCGCTTGTGATGGGCGTGCCGATCGCCGTCGCCACCGCCGTCTACCTCACCGAGCTCTGCCCCAGACGCGTGCTCGCACCGCTGACCGTCCTGGTGGAGTTGCTCGCCGCGGTGCCCTCCGTGGTGTACGGGCTGTGGGGCATCTTCTTCCTCGCCCCCAAGCTTCAGCCAGCCGAGCAATGGGTCGCCGACCGCCTCTCCTTCATCCCCTTCGTCGGCGGCGGCCTCGTCACGATCCCCAACTGCTTCGTCGCCGGGCTGATCCTCGCGATCATGATCCTCCCGATCGTCTCCGCGATCGCCCGCGAGGTGATGAGCACCGTGCCTCCCGACCACAAGGAGGCCGCGCTCGGACTCGGCGCGACCCGCTGGGAGATGATCCGGATCGCCATCATCCCCTACTGCCGCCCCGGGATCGTGGGAGGTGCGATGCTCGGGCTGGGCCGCGCGATCGGCGAGACGATCGCCGTCACGATCGTGATCGGCGACTCCCCCACGCTCGCCCACCATCTCTTCGGCCAGGGCTACACGCTCGCCGCGGTGCTCGCCAACGAATTCGGCGAGGCCACCGGCCTGCACCGCTCGGCGCTGTTCGCCTGTGCGCTTGTGCTGTTCGTGCTCACGCTGCTCGTCAACGCGATCGCGCGCCTGTTCGTGCTGCGCGCCGCGCGCGGGCGCTCCCGCGGCAGAGCGAGCGAGGGGTCGTCGGCCGACCTTGGCGCCGCCGCGGCGGTGGGCGCGTGAGCGCCACCCGCAAGCGTCGGTCGTGGGGCAGGAGGACCGAAGCCGGGAGACACGCGCCTCCGGCGCGCATCCCCGTTTCGGCCAACGCCCAGCCGGCCGGTCTCCGCGTCCACGCGCGCGGATGCGCCCCCACGACCCCCCTCCCGACCACAACCGGGGCGGGCCTTCGATGAGTGCGCACGGGGCAACACCCGATCGCCTCGCACGCTTCGCGGTCAGCCCGCGGCGGCGACGCAGGGACCGGTTCGCACGCGGGGCCCTGCTGGCGGCCACGCTGATCGCACTGGTGCCGCTCGTGCTGATCGTCTACTACCTCTTGAAAAAGGGGTTGGGGGCGTGGAGCTGGAGCTTCTTCACGACCGATCCGACCGGCAGCACCTTTTTTGGGGGCTCCTCGATCGGCGGGATCAAGAGTGCGATCCTCGGCACGCTCAAGATGGTCGCGCTCGCCTCGGCGATCGCGATCCCGGTCGGCGTCGGCGTCGCGTTGTGGCTGGTTGAGTACGGCCAGCCCACCTGGTTTGCGCACACGGTGCGTTTCTTCGTCGATGTGCTCACCGGGGTCCCCTCGATCGTCTTCGGGCTGTTTATCTACATCGCGCTGATCATCGGCACCGGCTCCACCTACGCCGGCTACAAGGGCTCGCTGGCGCTCTCGCTGCTGATGCTTCCCGTGGTGATCCGCTCCGCCGAGGTCATTCTGCAGCTGGTGCCCGGCGCCCTGCGCGAGTCCGCGCTCGCGCTCGGGGCGCCGCGCTGGAAGGTGATCTTTCGGGTGGTGCTGCCCACAGCGCTCACCGGGATGCTCACCGGCATTCTGCTCGCGATCGCCCGCGCCGCCGGCGAGACCGCGCCGCTGCTGTTCACCGCTGGGCACACCAACCAGACCAGCCTCAACCTCGGGCAGTTCATGAACTCGCTGCCCTACCAGATCTACAGCGACGTCACATCTCCGACCACCGAAGTGGTAAACCGTGCGTGGGGCGCCGCATTGACGCTCGTCGCGATGATCCTCATACTCAACCTCGTTGCCCGCCTGATCGCCCGTAGGAGCCGCCTTGCATGAGCCCCGACGCACAACCCTCCCCGATCCAGCAGACTCCTGAGGACATGCTCCAGCCGCACGAACGCTCCTCCTCAGCCGGCGGCTCCCCGGCACCGTCGGCGAGCACCGAGGCCGCGACAGGCACACCAGGCGCTCAATCCGTGGGCAAGGTCGCGCACGAGGTGCGCCTGGAGGGGCTACGCGCCTTCTACGGCTCCTCCGAGCAGGTGAAAGGGATCGACCTGCGCTTCCCCCCCAACCAGGTGACGGCGATCATCGGCCCCTCCGGCTGCGGCAAGTCGACAATGGTGCGCTGCATCAACCGCATGCACGAGGAGATCCCCGGCGCCCGCGCCGAGGGCCGCGTGCTGCTCGACGAGCTCGACATCTACGACCCCGCCGTCAACGTGATCGCGGTGCGCCGCGCCGTCGGGATGGTGTTTCAGAAGCCCAACCCGTTCCCGACGATGTCGATCTTCGACAACGTCGCCGCCGGCCTGCGCCTCACGATCGGCCGCTCCCGGAGGGGCGAGCTGCAGCATCGCGTGGAGAGCGCGCTGCGCGGCGCCGGTCTCTGGGATGAGGTCTCCGGGCGCCTCTCCTCCCCTGGCGTGGGGCTCTCCGGCGGGCAGCAACAGCGCCTCTGCATCGCCCGCTCGCTCGCCGTCGACCCCGAGGTGCTGCTGATGGACGAGCCCTGCTCCGCCCTGGACCCGATCGCCACGCTGAAGATCGAGGAGCTGATCGAGCAGCTCAAGCGGCGCATCACGATCGTGATCGTCACCCACAACATGCAGCAGGCCGCGCGCGTCGCCGACCGCACGGCGTTCATGCTCGCCGGCGAGCTCGTGGAGGTTGGGCCGACCGATGAGATCTTCACCAAACCCTCCGACTCGCGCACCGAGGAATATGTCACCGGGAAGTTCGGCTGATTCCTCGGAGGGACGCACGCCCGTCCCGCCCAGGGGAAGCTCACGCGTGGGAGGCACCACCGCGCTCACGGGAGGCACGGGAGGGATCGCGGGGTCGAAAACCACCCCCCGCCAGCACTTCCAGGAGCAGCTGCGCGAGCTCGAGCGGCGTGCGCTCGGCGGGCTCGACATCATCGTCGAGCAGCTCGACCGCGTGCTCGAGGCGCTCGAGCACCAGGACGTCGAGCTCGCCCAGATGGTGATCGCCGACGACGACCGCGTTGACGGGCGCTACCTGGAGATCCACCAGGGGATCCTCTCGCTGCTCGCGCTCCAGGCCCCGGTGGCCGGCGACCTGCGAGTCGTGGCGGCGCTGCTGCACGTGATGAAGAACATCGAGCGGATGGGCGACCAGTGCGTCAACATCGCCAAGCTGATCCCGCTCTCCGGCTACGAGCCCCCGGTGCGCCGTCCCCTGCTCGAGGGGCTGTTGAAGATGGGCGGCCTCGCGCGCTCGGAGGTCACCCAGTCCAAGGCCGCCTTCGCCGCCCGTGATATCGCGCTGGCCGAAGACCTCGTGCGCCAGGACAGGGCGATCAACCGCCTCAACCGCGACATCTTCCGGATGGCGCTTGACATCGGCGACGACCCAGACACGCGCGAATGGGCGATGCATATGATCCTCGTCGCCAGAGCGTTGGAGCGCGTGGGGGACAACGCCGTCGACATCGGCGAGCAGGTCGCGTTCGTCGTCACCGGTCTGTTCCGCGAGTTCTCCGACTCCTCCCACCCGTTCGGGCAGGATTGAGCACCCCGATCGGGTGGGATTGGGTGGCATTTGTCGCAATTAGCGGGCTTCCACTGTTACTATCCTGTGACCATCGTCCGAGCCGGCACCACAGCGGCCCGAGATTTGCTTAGACTGGAGCCCGCGATGATGGAAACCATCCGCGCCGAGCAGGGGGGCCAAGCGGACACTCGCAGCCCCTCCTCGACAGCCCCGCCACTGCGGGTAGCCGTTCTCGACCGCGACAGCGGTTTCATACAGGTGCTCTCAAAGCGCCTGGACCGGCTTGGCTGGGAGCACCGCGTGCTCGCCAGCCCCGTCCCGCCTGAGGCGATCGGTGCGATGCGCCTCTCCGCGCTCGTCGTCGACCTCGCCGTGCTCGGGCCGCAAGCGTGGGAGTGGCTAGAGCGCCTCTGCGGCGCGCTCCCCGATCTGGGGATCGTCGTCTGCACCGGCCCCTCCACCGTGGCTCAGCGGGTACGCGGTCTGCGTTTGGGCGCCGATGACTGGATCACCAAGCCCTGCCATCCCGAGGAGGTGATCGCCCGCATCCAGAGCGTCGTTCGCCGCCGCCGCCGGCCCGCCGGCCGCGCCGAGGTCAAGTCCTTCACCGCGGGCGAGGTGGAGATCCGCTCCGACCGCTTCCAGGCGTTCGTCTCCGGCCACAGCCTCGACCTCACCCGCCGCGAGTTCGAGCTGATCGAGCTGCTCGCCGCCGCCGACGGGCGGGTGTTGGAGCGCGAGGAAATCTACTCGCGGCTGTGGGGCTACGCGATGGTGCGCGGCGACCGCTCCGTGGACGTGTTCGTGCGCAAGCTTCGCCAGAAGCTCGAGAAGGCATCGCCCGAGTGGCGCTACATCCACACCCACTTCGGCATCGGTTACCGCTTCGCCGCCGAACCCGCCGACGGCTCGCCCGCCGGGGGCGGCGAGGGGTCCTCCACCCTGCCCGGAGGCACGCTCGGCGGGGACACCCCAGCCGCACGGCAGCCCAAGTCGGCTGCGACACCGGAGGACACACTCGCCTCCAAGCGGGCTCAGGTCGAGGCGCTGGTCTAGGCCGGCCACCGCCGGCGGCGAAGTAGTCATCGAGCTTCGGCACCTCGCCAGTCGGCCACCCGGCAACGGCGAGGAACTCACCGAAGCCGACGCACACCAGATCCGGCGCCGCCAAAGCCGACGCTCGCAACACCCCTCCACAAGTATCGCCATAGCACAACTGGTGCGTGTGACCAAATGGTTGATAGATTGATAACGCCCAGTGAATTTCATCCCGTGGGATCTGATCCGCAGGCTGCGCCCCGACCCCGCCGGTCTGCTCGGCAGCGCCGGCGAAGCGCCAGGCACCAAGATCGCGGGCTGCCCGACGGCCTACTTCATGACAGACGGGCGCGATGGGCCGTTCGTGTACGCGCTCGGCACGAGCCCTTCCAGCGCCAGCCCGCTCAGTGTCGCCGTTGATGGACGTTTTGGTCCGGCATTGTTTCTAGCACCAGCGGTCGAACCGGTGCTGGCCCTGATCCACCGTTTCGGCGCAGTGGGCGGGGTGCGCCGGTTCACCGCCAACAGCGGCCCCCAATTCGTCCCCGTTCTGACCGAAGACGGCACATACACCTTGATAAGACCTGAAACAGGTACAGCGCAAGTGGCACGCGGCTACATGGTGCTGCCGCCGCCGGTGACGGAGGCATGGTTTGGAGCTATGCGGGAAATCGGAACGATGCGGGGGGTCGGACTAGCCTGGCTGACGCCCGGCACACCCGAGCCCAGCGGCAAAAACCAAAAGTTCACACTGTACAAAGGAGCCGTCGCCAGATATACGATCACATACAACCCGTGGAGGCAGAGCGCCAAGCGCGACAATTACACCTACCACCTACCAGAGCCGCAGCTGTTGGAAAACGAACTGGAAGAAGCGGCCACGGCCGAATGAGTCGCGGCCGTGCGCACGGGCGTCGGCTCGCCCGGCGAGCCGCCTCAGGCCGGCGATGGGACCTCGGGACCGGGTGGCCGGCTCAGGCCGGCGATGGGATCCCGGATCGGGTGGCCGGCTCAGGCCTGCGCCCCGCCCGACGAGCTGGCGCCCAGCTCTTGCAGGTCGGCGCGCACCATCCGCTCCACCAGCTGCTCGAAACCCACCTCCGAGCGCCACCCCAGACGCTCCCGCGCGCGTGTGGGGTCGCCCACCATCGGCGTGGCCTCCGGCACGCGCACCAGCTCGCTCGCCACGCGCACGTGGTCCTCGGCCTCCCGGCCCACGCAGGCGAACGCCGCGCGCGCCCACTCCGCCACGGTGTGGGGCTCGCCGCTTGCGAGGATCAGGTCCCGGGGCTCGTCCTGCCGGAGCATCAGCCACGCGCCACGCATGAAGTCTCCCGCAAACGACCAGTCGCGCACGGCATCCACGTCCCCCACCTCCACCTCGCTGGCCAGCCCCAGCTCCACTTCCGCCGCCGCGCGCGTGAGCTTGCGCGTGACGAATCGCTCCGGGCGTCGCTCGGACTCGTGGTTGTAGAGGATCCCCGAGCACGCCCACATCCCATCGTGGGCACGCATTGCCCCCACCAGGTCGCGCGCGGCCAGCTTGGCGATCGCGTATGGGCTCTCCGGCCGGCAGGGGGTGTCCTCGCGTTGGGGGCTCTCCCCCGCGTCGCCGAAGATCGCGCCGGTGCTGGCCGCCCACACGCGGATTGCAGGGTCCACCGCGCGTACCGCCTCCAGTAGCGCCGCCGTCGCATCGACGATCGCGGCACAGGTTTCCGCCGGGCGCTCCCACGAGGACGGCACGAACGACGGCGCGGCGAGATGGTAGAGCTCGTGCGGGCGCACCTCCTCCACCGCCGCGCGCAGGCTCCCGGGATCGAGCAGCTCGCCGGGCACCACCTCCAACTGGCCACGCAGGTGCTCGGACGCTCCCAGCGAGGCACGCGGCCAGCCCCGCACCACGCCCGTCACCGCATACCCCTCCGCCAGCAGCAGCTCCGCCAGGAACGAGCCGTCCTGGCCCGTCAGCCCGGTCACGAGCGCGCGGCGGGGAGGCTCAGCCACTCACCAGCCTGCGATCCGCGCCGCTCAGCAGCTGGTGGTCGGCGTCCACCATCAGCCTGATCAGCTGCTCGAAGCTCGTCCGCGGCTCCCACCCGAGGTCCTCGCGCGCCTTGGTGGCGTCGCCGATCAGGTGATCGACCTCGGCGGGTCGCACCAGCGACTCGTCGATCACGACCCGCTCGTCGATCTCCACGCCCGCCTGATCGAAGGCGATCTCCAGGCACTCGCGCACCGAGTGCGCCGTGCCCGTGGCGATTACGTAGTCCTCGGCCTGCTCGCGCTGGAGCATCAGCCACATCGCCTCCACGTAATCCTTCGCATACCCCCAATCGCGTTCGGCGTCGAGGTTGCCGAGCCGCAGCTTCTCCACCAACCCCAGCTTGATTGCCGCGGCGTGCCAGGTGATCTTGCGGGTCACGAACTCCAGCCCCCGGCGGGGGCTCTCGTGGTTGAAAAGTATCCCCGACGTCGCGTGCAGCCCGTAGGACTCGCGGTAGTTGACCGTGATGAAGTGCCCGTACGCCTTCGCGACCCCATACGGAGAGCGGGGATAGAAGGGGGTGTGCTCGGTCTGTGGCACCTCCCGCACCTTGCCGAACATCTCGCTCGAGGAGGCCTGGTAGAAGCGCGCCTCCGGGCAGACTTCGCGCATCGCCTCCAGCATCCGCGTCACCCCCACCCCGGTGAACTCCGCCGTGAGCGTGGGCTGGATCCACGACACCGCCACGAACGACATCGCCGCGAGGTTGTAGATCTCCTGCGGGCGCGCCGCGCGTAGCGCGTCCACCAGCGAGCGCTGGTCGAGCAGGTCGCCCTGGTGCAGCGTGATCCGCTCGCGCAGGTGCTCGATCCGCTCGAACTTCTCCGTCGAGGAGCGACGCACCATGCCATGCACCTCATACCCCTTCTCCAGCAACAGCTCCGCCAGGTAGGAGCCATCCTGGCCGGTGATTCCGGTGATGAATGCCGAGCGTCCGTTGGCCACGAGCGGGACCCTACCGCGTGTACGGGATGGCGAGGTTATGGGTTGTGTATGCACTTTTTACACCCCAACCCTTCATTTTGTGAAGTATGGAGCGCTTGAGAGGCATCTCCACTCCCCGACGTCAGGGAGCTGTGGCGCTCACGGTTGCCCGGCCCTTCGCGATCAGCGCTAGCTCGCTGGGGCGCAGCAGCACCACCAGCTCCCCGCTTGCGCCGTCGATCCGAACCACCGCCAGCCCGCCCTTCTTCAGGTCGATGCGCGCTCCCGTCAGTTCCGCCACCACCGTCGAGAGGTCGGGCTCGTGGCCGACGAGTAGCACTCGAGCGGGTGGGGCTGCTCGACCGGCGGGCGCCGAGCGGGTGGGGAGGGCGCTCATCAGCGCCAGCGCCTGCCGCGCGTCGAAGCCTTCTGCCAGCGGCTGGTGGATCTCGATCTGCTCGCGCTGACCCAGCCCTTTGGGCTGTGTGCCCCCGACCCCTGGTCGCTCGCTCCACGCCTGCGCCGCCATCGTCGCCGTGCGCAGCGCGCGCTCCTTGGGGCTGCTCAGCAGCGCCTGGAACTCCACGCCCATCGATGCGATCGCCTCGCCCGCCAGCCGCGCCTGGCGCTCGCCCCGTTCGGTGAGGCGCCGCGCAGAGTCCTCGCGGGTTCCGTGCGGCTCGGCGTCCGCATGACGTAGCAACCAGAGCTGGCGAGGCATCTCCCTCGCGCTTCACAGTAGCGATATGTTCTGGGTGTAGCGTTGAGGGTTGCATGAGCGTAGATCGAACTCAAGCCGAGCACGAGCCAGCGCCCATCTCGGAGCGAGCCGCCCGGGCCGGGGGCACGCCGGATGGGTCGGTGGACGACCGCGAGCGGGGAGGCGAACGGACAGACTCCGCGCGATTCGCCGGGGAGGGCGGGCTCGCCGGGTCGCCAGCGCCCACCGAGCGCCACCTGAGCGATCCCTCGCTGTATCTCAACCGCGAGGTGTCATGGCTGGATTTCAACGAGCGCGTGCTGCAGCTTGCCGAGGACGAGGAGCTGCCGCTACTGGAGCGCGTGAAGTTCTGCGCGATCTACACAACCAACCTCGACGAGTACTACATGGTGCGCGTCGCCGGCCTGCACGACCAGATCGAGGCGGGCGTGGAGAACCCCTCCCAGGACGGGGCAACCCCCTCCCAGACGATCGGGCTGATCCGCCAGCAGGTGCTCGAGCTGGGTGGGCGCCTCACCGCCTGCTTCGAGCAGCGCCTGCGACCCGCGCTAGCTGACAACGGCATCCACCTGGTTGGCTTCGAGGAGCTCGACGAGCGCCAGCGCACGCACCTGGCGAAGCACTTCCAGCAGGTCATCTTCCCCACGCTCACCCCGCTCGCGGTGGCTCCGGGGCGGCCGTTTCCGTACATCTCCAACCTGTCGCTGAGCCTGGCGGTGCTGGTGCGCGATCCGGTCACCGACCAGACGGTGTTCGCGCGCGTCAAGGTCCCAACCGAGATCCTGCCCCGCTTCATCGAGGTTCCCACCATCACCGACGAGGGCACCACCAAGGGAAGCCGCGAGGGCGCCGCTGCCGGGGCCGAAGGCGCCACCACCGGGGGCCGCGAGAGCGCCTCCACGGAGGGGGTCACGCTGGTCGCGCTGGAGGAGGTGATCGCCCACCACCTCGGCGCGCTGTTCCCGGGGATGGAGATCGTCGACCACCACCTCTTCCGCGTCACCCGCGATGCCGACCTGGAGGTCTCCGACGACGCCGCCGACCTGCTGCAGGCGGTCGAGGACGAGCTGCGCCGCCGCCGCTTCGGCGAGATCGTACGCGTCGAGCTGGGCGCCCACTGCTCGGCGCCGCTGCGCAGCGAGCTGGTCGGCCTGCTGGGCGTCGCCGAGGAGGAAATCTACCCCGTCGACGGCCTGCTCGACATGGGCTCGCTGTGGCAGATCGTGCGCCTCCCCGGTATGTCCGAGCTGCGCGACCCGCCGATGAGCCCGATCACCCACCCACGGCTGCTGCGCCACGAGGACGAGCGGCCCGACGTGCTCGCTGCGATGCGCGAAGGCGACCTGCTGGTGCACCACCCCTACGATTCCTTCTCCACTTCGGTCGAGCGCTTCGTGCAACAGGCGGTCGCCGACCCCGACGTGCTGGCGATCAAGCTCACGGTGTACCGCACCAGCGACGACTCGCCGCTCGTGCCCGCGCTGGTCAACGCCACCGAGAGCGGCAAGCAGGCGGTCGCGCTGGTGGAGCTCAAGGCGCGCTTCGACGAGCGCATGAACATCCACTGGGCCAAGGCGCTGGAGGAGGCCGGCGTGCACGTCGTGTACGGCCAGCCGGCGCTGAAGACGCACGTCAAGTGCGTGCTGGTCGTGCGCCGCGAGGGCGAGGGGGTGCGCAACTACGTGCACATCGGCACCGGCAACTACCACTCGACCACCGCGCGCCTGTACACCGACTTCGGGCTGTTCACCACCGACCCGCAGATCGGGGCGGACGTGACCGACATGTTCAACTACCTCACCGGCTACGGCCGCCCGCTGCACTACCGCAAGGTGCTGATCGCCCCCACACAGCTGCGCGACGGGCTGATCGCCGAGATCGATCGCACGATCGCCGCGCACTCCCCCGAGCGCCCCGCGCAGATCACGATGAAGATGAACGCGCTGGTGGACGGCCCCTGCATCCGTGCGCTCTACCGCGCCTCGATGGCGGGCGTGCAGGTCGATCTGAACGTCCGCGGGATCTGCTGCCTGCGCCCCGGCCTGCCTGGGATCTCCGAGAACATCCGCGTGATCTCGGTGGTGGGGCGGTTGCTCGAGCACTCCCGGGTGTACGCCTTCCGGCGTGGGGGCGAGCAGCTGGTCTACATCGCCTCCGCCGACCTGATGCCGCGCAACCTCGACCACCGCGTCGAGCTCGCCGTGCCGATCGAGGCCCCTGAGCTGCGCGCGGAACTGCTGGACGTGCTGGACCGCGCCTTCCACGACAACCAGAACGCGTGGAAGCTCGGCTCCGATGGCGCCTGGCGGCGGCTGCATCCGGGACCCGGCGAGGAGCCTCGGTCAATGCAGCTGGAGCTGATCGCGATCCACGCTCGGCGCGCGGTGGAGTAGGGCCATGGACTTGACCTTCAGCGAACAGGAGATCGCGTTCCGCGACGAGCTGCGCGACTGGTTTGCCGCGAACGACCCGGGGCCGGCGCCGGAAGGCGACGAAGATCGGCAGTACGCCTACCGGCGCGACTTTCAGCGCCGGCTCGCCGACGGCGGTTGGGCCGCCGTGCACTGGCCGCGCGAGTATGGCGGCCGCGGGGCGACGCTCACCGAATCGGCGATCTTCTTCGAGGAGCTCGGCCGCTCCGGGGCGCCACTGCCCGCCAACGTACTCGGCCTGCTGCTGGCTGGCCCGACGATCATGACGTGGGGCACCGAGCAGCAGAAGGAGCGCTACCTCGCGCCGATCCTCACCGCGGATGAGATCTGGTGCCAGGGCTTCTCCGAGCCCGACGCCGGCTCGGATCTCGCCAGCCTGAAGACACGCGCCGTGCGGGATGGCGATGAGTGGGTGCTCACCGGCCAGAAGGTGTGGACCAGCGCCGCGCAGTACTCGAAGTGGTGCATGTTGGTCGCGCGCTCGGACCCCGAGGCCCCCAAGCACAAAGGCCTCACCTATTTCCTGCTGGACATGGAGCAGGAGGGCGTGCAGATCCGCCCGCTGCGCCAGATCACCGGCGAGCCGGAGTTCAACGAGCTGTTCCTCGACGGCGCCCGCGTGCCGAGCGAGAACGTACTCGGAGGCACCGGCAACGGCTGGAAGGTGGCGCTCACGACGCTGATGAACGAGCGCGCCGGCCTGGGGTTCTTCCTGCAGGTCCGTATGCGCCAGCTACTCGACCGCCTGATCGAGGAGGCCGCCCGCGAAGGCTTGCTCGATGATCCCGTGGTCGCCGACCGCCTCGGCGAGCTGCACCTGCGCACCGAGATTGTGCGGCTCAACGCCTACCGGGGGCTGACAACGATCGAGAAGTACGGCCAGCCCGGCCCAGAGGGGTCGCTAACCAAGTGGATGTGGTCGGACACCAACCAGCGACTCACGCAGCTCGCTGCCGAGCTATTGGGCCCCGGCGCGCTGCGCGCCGGCGATCCATGGGCGTATGAGCTGCTGCGCGCCCGCGGCAACTCGATCGAGGGGGGCACCACGGAGGTCCTCAAGAACATCGTCGCCGAGCGCGTGCTCGGCCTCCCGAAGTCGCGTTAGCCTCCCGAAGTCGCGTTAGAGACCGACCATGGATTTCGACCTCAACTCCAACCAGCGTGAGATCAAGGACGTCGCGCGCGAGCTGCTCGCCGCGCGCTCGCCGTTCGCCAAGGTACGCGAGGCGGCCGAGGCAGCGGCGTACGACCCCGCGCTGTGGAGCGAGCTGGTGGGGCTCGGCTGGCCGGGGATCGCCGTCGCCGAGGAGCACGGTGGCCAGGGGCTCGGCGCGGTCGAGCTGGCGGTGTTGGCCGAGGAGCTCGGGTATGCCTGCGCGGCCACGCCCTTCCTGTCGACGGCCACAGCCGCCGCGGTCATCCAGGCCACCGGCAGCGACGAGCAGCGGGCCCGGTGGCTGCCGGGGCTCGCCGCGGGGCAGCTGAGCGCAGGGATCGGCACGCGCGAGCTGGCGGCCGACGCCGCTGGCGCCGCGGTGGTGCTCGTGATCGACGGCGAGGAGGCGCAGCTGATCGCCTCACCAGAGACCGGTGAGTTCGTCTCGATCGACCCCACCCGGCGATTTGCGAGCGTCGCGGGAGATGGGGAGTCCCTCGGCCCCGGCGCGGCCGATCGGATTCGCGCCGCGATCGCCGCCGAGGTCGTGGGCGTCTGCCAGCGCGCGCTCGATATGACGCTCGCCTACGTCAAGGAGCGCAAGCAGTTCGGCGTCCCCGTCGGATCCTTTCAGGCCGTGGCGCACCGCTGCGCGGAGATGCTGCTCCAGACCGAGAGCGCGCGCTCGAGTGCCTACTACGCGGCTTGGGCCGCCGACGCCGACCCGGGGCTGCTACCCGAGGCCGCGGCGCTCGCGGGCGCCGCGGGGGCCGAAGGCGGTCAGTCGGTCACGGCCGGCGCGATCCAGATGCACGGCGGGATCGGCTTCACGTGGGAGGCAGACGTGCACTGGCTGTTCAAGCGCGCGCAGCTCGATGCGGCGCTGCTGGGCGGTGCCAAGCGCCATCGCGCGGCGCTGGCTCGGTTGGCTCACGCGAAGGTTGCGCAGCCGGCGTAATCGAAGCTCACTCAGCCTCGCCGTCGCGCAGCCGGCGTAGCCAGAGCTCACTCAGCCTCGCCGGACGCGGCTCTGCGCTCCCGCCGCAGACGTGCGATCCGTCCACCGAGGGCACTCAACAGCATGCCGGCGATCGCGGTGACCACCACGAGCAACGGTGGAAAGCTGCCGAGCGACACCTTCGCGTGGGTGTCGAGGATCGCGTGCACCACCAGTAGAGCGATCCCGTAGATCAGGCCGCCCACCAGACCGCGGTCGGCACCACCCCACCCGTCCTGGTGCTCGAAGCCGGCCGCGATCGCACCGATCGCGGCGAGTGCGCCGTATGCCCAGTAGGCGCCGCTGGAGACTCCCACGAGCACACCGGCGATCCCGCCGGCCACCGCGGGAACGACACCGCCCAGCACGATCTGCGCCGGACGCCCACGGTCGCGAAACAAAATCGGTTCGTGCACCAAACCTCCTCAGGCTGTCACTCCAGGCTATCGACGGGAGTTGCCCTGTGCCGCGCGGCGGATCGAGAGCGCGAGCAGCCCGAGCACCGCGAGTGGCATCACCCACCAGGCAGAGATCGCCGCGGCCGCAACGATTGCGGTCAACCCGAGTGCCACGACGACCCCGACCGCGGTGCGCCAGTCGTCACCCGCAACAAACTCCCACACGGCGAGCAGGAGCGCCTGTACTCGTTGCATGCTCACGGTGGGGTTCTCAGCGAGTTGGGCGTCGTGTGGACCTGCTCGAGAGGGACTGGGTAAGCGGCATGGCTCAGGGCCCTGGCCATCGCGACCGCGGCGATGAGCACACCTGGGATGATCGCCAGCAGAGCCGCGTCGGCGCCCGGCCAACTCGCACCGGCCCCCTCGGCGCCCCAGAACATCCCGAAGGAGGTGAGCATCACGCCAACCACGAACTTCATCGTGTTCTCCGGCACCCTTGCCAGCGGGGTTCGCGCGGTGGCGCCCACAGCGGCGACGAAGAGCACGGCAAGCCCGGCGGCAGCGGCGGCCAGGGGGACGCGGTGCTGGTTGGAGCCGAAGGTGAGCACTATGAACGCCACCTCCAGGCCCTCCAGCAGCACGCCCTTGAAGGCGATCGTGAAGGTGTAGCCGTCGAAGCCCGCGCGCCGGCCCCCGGCCGCGCGCGCGGCCTGCGTCTCCTGCTCGTAGATCAGCAGCTCGTCGTGCTTGGCCTTCAGCCCCGCGGAGCGCAGGATCGCCTTGCGCAGCCACTGCAGGCCGAAGATCAGCAGCAGACCGCCCACGATCACCCTCAGCACGCCGATCGGCAGTGAGGTGAGCGCGGGGCCAAGCACGACCACGATCGCGGCGAGCGCAAGCGCCGCGGCGCCGACGCCGCTCATCGCGGACGACCAGCTGCGCGTGGTGCCCACGGCGAGCACGATCGTCAGCGCCTCGACCGCCTCGACCGCGCAGGCGAGGAACACCGACAGGGCAAGCCCGATATCTGCTCCGCTCATGCTCGTAATAGTCCTGGTGGAAGGCTCATCGTCCGCTTCATTTTCGCTACCGAGCGCCACTGCCATCGGACCACGTTTCACCCACCATGCTTTCTTCCGCCGATTACGATCGAGTGGTGGGCACCGCCGCCGCAGCTACAGCCTCATTGTGCCCACAACCCGACCCACCGCCGCGAACCGGCGTGTCGCTGCGCACCATCGCGCGGGAGTGGGGCCGCATCGGGTGCATCGGCTTTGGTGGGCCGCCGGCGCACGTTGCTCTGTTCCGCGAGCTGTGCGTGACACGCCGTGCGTGGCTGACCGGGGATCAGTTCGAGCGTGCGATCGCGGCAACCAACTTGCTGCCCGGACCGGCCTCGACACAGCTTGCGATCTACTGCGCCTGGAGACTGCGCGGCCCCAGGGGCGCGCTCGTCGGCGGACTCGGTTTCATCCTGCCGGGCCTGGCGGCGATCCTCGCGCTGTCGGTGCTGTTCCTCGCTGGGTCGCCGCCCCCTTGGATCATGGGTGCCGGGATGGGAGCCGGGGCTGTCGTCGCCGCCGTCGCGATCAGGGCCGGGCTGGGCGTGGCCGTGCCGATCTGGAGGCGCACGACAGAGCAGCAGCGGCCCCGCGTTCTCCTCTATGCGCTCGCGGGCGGAGTGGCGGCGGCCACCACCGGCCCGTGGCTCGTGCTCATCCTGCTGGCGTGCGGCGCGATCGAGCTTGCATGGCAGCGCCGGCTCGCCGGTGGCAGCATGGGGCTGCACGCATGGCCGCTGCTCGCCGCGGTGGCCGAGCCGGGCGGCACGGGCGCGCTGATATGGACGGCGCTGAAGGTCGGCGCACTCGCGTTCGGCGGCGGGTTTGTGATCGTCCCGCTGATGCAGTCGGACGCCGTCGGCGCCTACCACTGGATGACCCAAAGCCAGTTCCTCAACGCCGTGGCGCTCGGGCAGGTCACACCGGGGCCTGTGACGCTGACGGTCGCGGCCGTCGGCTACTCCGCCGGCGGGCTGCCCGCCGGGCTCCTGGCTGCGCTCGTCGCGTTTGCCCCGTCGTTCTCGTTCATCCTGTTCGGCGCCACCCGCTTCGAGCGGCTGCTGCTCGACGAGCGCGTGACTGCGTTCCTCGCCGGGGCGGCCCCCGCGGCGGCCGGGGCGATCGTCGGCTCGGCCGTCCCCCTCGCCCTTGCGCTGAGCCAAACATGGCAGTACGCGCTACTCGCCGCCGCGGCCGTCGTGCTGCTCGCGCTGCGCGGCAGCGTCGTGCTGACCCTGCTCGCCGCCGGTACGGTGGGCGCCGCGGCGGGGTTGCTTGGCGCGCCGGGTTCGTAGGAGGGTGGACGGAGGGACCTATCCCGAGAGCTCGGCGGGATCGCGAGCACGCTCGAGACGTGAGCGAAGCCCATGCCCAACCATATTGCCACTCTCACTTTTTTTGCTACCGAACGGTTCCTTGCGTGATTTGAAACTGTACGGTTTCATGCTATCTTTGCTACCAAACGGTGGCAGAGAAGACTGTGAATGTAATAGCACGCTCGATACGAGACTTCGCGGCCACGGTGCGCGGACGTCGCAGAGACCTTGGCTTGAGTCAGGCGGAGCTTGCCGCGCAGGCGGGCGTCTCGCGTAAGTGGATCTACGAGTTCGAGGCCGGCAAACCCAATGCCGAGCTTGGTTTGATCCTACGTGTGATGGACGCGCTCGGACTCCGGCTCGAGCTGAGCCTCGAGGAGCAGGCTGGGACTCCCGTCCCCGGCCACCCAGTCGATCTCGATGCCTTGATCGACGAGCACCGAGACCGATGACCGACACCTTGAAAGTCATCCTCGATGATGCCGTGGCGGGCACGATCACTCGCTTGCAAGGTGCACGACTGCGGTTCGACTACGACCGCACATACCGTGCCCTACCGAGCGCGACTCCCCTATCGGTGTCGATGCCGAAGTCCGTGGGTACCCACTCCGATGCCACCATCACGCCCTGGTTGTGGGGCCTACTGCCCGACAACGAGGCAGTTCTTGCCCGGTGGGCGCGCAACTTTCACACCTCGGCTTCGCCGTTTGCGCTGCTATCGACCCCAATCGGCCATGACTGCGCCGGTGCCGTCCGCTTCGCACTACCCGAGGACGTCGAAGCGCTCATCGCGCAGCCTGGGAAGATCACTTGGCTGAGCGAGCATGACATTGCACAGCGCCTGCAAGAGTTGCGCGAAGACACAACATCTTGGCTGGGGCGGGACTTCAGCGGCCAGTTCAGCCTGGCCGGAGCGCAGGCCAAGACCGCCCTGCTGCTCCAGGGGGGCCGTTGGGGGCTCCCCTCGGGATCGGCCGCGACCACTCACATCCTTAAGCCGGCCGTTGCGGGCTTCGACGACCACGACCTCAACGAGCACCTCTGCCTGGACGCGGCGCGACGCGTCGGCCTCGCGGTGGCTCACACCCGCGTTGCGCGCTTCGAGGACGAGAGCGCGATCGTCGTAGACCGCTACGACCGGCGCCTTGTTGAGGGAAGGCTGGCGAGGATCCACCAAGAGGACATCTGCCAGGCGCTAGGCGTGCATCCTGGGCGCAAGTATCAAAATCAAGGTGGCCCGGGACCAGGCGATGTCGTGCGGCTGATGCGCGAAGCGATGCCCGCACGCGCCGCAGGTGACGCGGTTTGGCGCTTCTTCGACGCGCTCGCATGGAATTGGCTGATCGTCGGGACGGATGCCCATGCCAAGAACTACTCACTGCTGCTGGCCGCTACAGAGGTGCGCCTTGCCCCCCTGTACGACATCGCCTCGGCGCTGCCCTACGGCACCCACGAGCGCGCGTTGCACTTCGCGATGAAGATCGGCGGCGACTATCGGGTGCTGCCCTACGAAGACACATGGCCGGCGGCCGCACGGGAACTCGGCCTCGACCCCGACGCAGCTAGGCAACGACTGCTCGAGCTAGCGCGTCGCGCGCCCGACGCATTCGCCGAGTCCGCCGCGGCACCAGAGGTGACGGCGCTCGAACGGCCACTGCCCGCGCGGCTTGTGGACCTCGTCGCCGATCGAATAGCGCGCTGCCTCGAGATTCTCGGCGAGCCCTAAATCGAGGCAGGCCATGGTCTACCTCGTGGACGACGCACCCGGCAGCACCTCCAGGGTGTAGGCGCCGCCTGAATACTCCCCACCCTTGGCCGGTTGAAAAAGGGACCCCCTGGTCGGGGTGAGAGCCTGGCTCGGTTAGCCATGCCGAGGCCAGGAGGAGGAGTTGATCGCTGTGGAGCAGTGGGCGGAGATCCGCCGCATGCACTTCGTGGAGGGCCTCTCGATCAAGGCGATCGCGCAGGCGCACCGGCCGGGATCGGAAGACGATCCGCAGGGCGATTCAGCGAGCCCTGAGCCGCCCGGGCTATTCGCGGCCGCCGGCCGGCTCGAAGCTCGACCCCCATCGTGAGCAGATCGCTCGGCCTGCTGCGCGAGGTGGAGGGGATCACAACACCCGCATCCGGGAGCTGATCACAGAAGCCGGCTATCAGGGCTCAAAGACGATCCTCGATGACTATCTGCGCGAGCTGCGCCCGATCCTCTGCCCGAAGCGCACCTATCAGCGCACGGTCTATCGACCTGGTGAGCTCGCCCAGTTCGACCTTGTCGAGCCGCAGGCGGGAGATCCCGGTCGGGCACGGCCAGACCCGCAAGGGCTATGTCGTGACCTGCGAGTTCGGCTGGTCGCGGGCCGCCGCTGGCGCCCTGGTGTTCTCCAAGCGCTTCGAGGACCTCGCGTGGGGCATGAGCCATTGCCTCTCCACTTGGGCGCGCTGCCCGAGACGATCGTCTGGGACCGCGAGGGAGCGATCCACGACGGCCGCGGCACGCCAGCGAGGACTTCGCCGCGTTCTGCGGGCGCTTGGCGCTCGGCTGGCGGATCCTTGCAGGCACGCGACCCCGAGTCCAAGGGCGCCCTGGAGCGCACTCACCGCTTCATGCGCACGAGCTTTGAGCCGGCACGGAGCTTCGCGAACCCGCTGGACTTCCAGGACCAGCTCGACCGCTGGTTCACAGGGCGCGCCAACCCGCGCTTTCACCGCGGCATCCGCGCCGTTCCCGGCGAGCGGCTGATCGAGGAGCGCAAGCGCATGCGAGCGCTGCCTGAGCCGATGCCCCAGACCGCGCTTCGGAGCGTCCTTCGCGTCCCGCAGCAGCCCTACTTCCGCTTTGACACGAGCCGCATCAAGGCAGCGCGCTTCCCCTCACGCAAGACCCTCGAGGAGTTCGACTTCACCTTCCAGCGCTCCGTCAAGAAGCAAGTGATCGAGCACCTCGGCCAGCTGGACTTCCTGCACGCCAAGGAGAACGTCGTGCTGCTAAGTCGTCGCCGCCGCGATGATCGACCGCCTCGTCCACCACGCCGAGATCCTCTCGCTCAAGGGCGACAGCTACCGCCTGCGCGACAAGGACCTCGGGCGCCCACCCCCACACCACTGAGCGACGGGCGCCCACTCCGCTACGCCCTACGGGCTCCGCTACACGGGCGCCCCACCACACACAAGGGGGGGTGACTATTCAACCGGCCTTGACACAGCGCGACTCGAGGTCATCCACTGACCGGCAATCCAACTCCGAGAGTGCAGTTTCGGCGTTGGCGCGGAAAGACGATTACTACTCCTCTCCACCTCCAATTTATACCACTCGCAAGGCCTTCATGAAGCCCCGGGTAGTGCTGTATAACCGCCGACCGAGACCAAAGCCTATGGAAATGGAGCGGCGAAATGCGAGCGTTTTTCTGGACTTATCCGATGGGAGGACAGCCATGAGCGAGCATGCGGTGGTGATTGCCGGAGGAGGGCCGACGGGGATGATGCTGGCGGCCGAGTTGGCGCTGGCGAAGGTCGACGTCGCAATCGTAGAGCGGCGTCCCGACCACGTGCTCGCCGGCTCGCGGGCCGGCGGCCTTCACTCGCGCACGATCGAGCTGTTCGATCAGCGTGGGATCGCCGATCGCTTCTTCGCGGAGGGTCAGGTGGTTCAGGTCGCAAGACTTGGCGCGGCCGCGCTGGACATGAGCGACTTCCCGACGCGTCATCCCTATTCGCTCGGCCTCTGGCAGAACCAGATCGAGCGGATCATGGCCGCCTGGATCACCGAGCTGGGAGTGCGGATCCACTACGGCTGCGAAGTGACGGGCTTCGCGCAGGACGACAGCGGCGTCGAGGTCGCGCGCTCCGACGGCCAGTCGCTGCGGGCGCGGTATCTCGTCGGCTGCGACGGAGGACGCAGCCTGATCCGCAAAGCGGCGGGCATCGAGTTCCCTGGATGGGATCCGACCAGGAGCAACCTGATCGCCGAGGTGCAGATGACCGAGAAACCGGAGCTGGGCATCCGCAATGACGCCCTCGGTATGCACGCCCTCGGCAGGTTGGAGTACGAGATCCGCGAAGGCGAGGTGATCTACAAGGACCAGGGACCCGTGCGCGTGATGGTGACCGAGCGCCAGGTCGTGACCAGCGGCGAGCCCACCCTGCGCGATCTGAGCGAGGGGCTGATCGCCGTCTACGGCACCGACTTCGGGATCCACAGCCCCACCTGGATCTCGAGGTTCACCGACATGGCCCGCCAGGCAGCCGGCTACCGCGCGGGACGGGTCCTACTCGCGGGCGACTCGGCGCACGTGCATTCCCCCGCGGGGGGACAGGGCCTCGGCGTCGGTGTCCAGGATGCGGTGAACCTGGGCTGGAAGCTGGCTCAGGTGGTCAACGGGACCTCCCCGGAGTCACTCCTGGACACCTACCACGAGGAGCGCCACCCGGTCGCTGCCGGAGTGCTCCGGCACACGATGGCCCTGACTGCGCTCCAGCGCCCGGACGAGGGGATCAAGGCGATCGTCGATGTGGTCTCGGAGCTGGCGAGCATGGACGAGCCTCGCAAGCGACTCGTGGGAATTGCCTCCGGGCTGGAAATTCGCTACGACCTCGGCGAGGGACATCCGCTGCTCGGACGTCGTATGCCCGATCTGGACCTCGTGACGGCCGACGGTCCACTGCGGATGTTCGAGCTGCTGCATGGCGCCGAGCCGGTACTGCTCAACCTCGGTGAGCCCGGCAGCGTCAACATTGCCCTATGGACGGACCGCGTCCAACTGATCGACGCTGAATATGGCGGCCCGTGGGAGCTGCCGGTACTCGGCGCGGTCACCGCTCCCATCGCCGTTTTGATCCGGCCGGACGGATACGTCGCCTGGGTTGGGGACGACACAGAAACCGGATTGCGCGACGCGCTGATCACCTGGTTTGGGCCTCCGGCCGCTACGTAGCGCACACCCCCCTAGTCGCCGGCGTGGCAAGATAGCGACATGGAACGTGTGCTGGGAATCGGTGGATACTTCATACGTGCCGCCGACCCAGTGGCCCTGGGCGCGTGGTATCGCGATTGCCTAGGCATGGACGCCGATGAGAACGGCCTGTGGCGCCAGGAAGCCGGGCCTACGGTATTCGCGACGTTCGAGTCCCAGACCCGGGCGATAGCGATCTCGCTTGAATACGCCATCTTGCCTCCGTGTCAAAGACAAAGCTGTACGTGACTAGATACAGAGCGCCGGCCGTTGAAGACTAGCCATGCGAAGGACCCACATCTAGCTACGCACACGCCGCCGCGCTGAGGCATTCAGGCGCACGTAGTCGAGTGGCAGGCGCACGCCCGCCAGGACCGCCGCTGCGAATCGCTCACGGCGCTCTTCGGGTAGGCGCTCGAAGTGCGCCGCGAGTATCGAGGTGCGCACGAAGGCATCGACATCATCGGGATATGTGGGGCGCTCCTCCAACCAGCAGCGAACGTCGCCGAAGCCAGCTTGCACGAGGCGTCGTTCGGTCTCACTCGGACCCGCAAAGATCCAAGGCGACCAATCCAACAGCTCCGGAGCGCACTCGCGGGCGGCCGCCTGGATCGCGTCGCGAACGCGACTGATGTTGCCTTCTCCGCCGCACTGGATCTCCAGCACGCCGCCTGGCCGCAGCGCCCGGGCCAGCCGTGAGAAGAGGAGGTCGTGGTCTGAGACCCAGTGCAGTGTCGCCGTCGAGACGATCGCGTCAACCGGCTCGTCCAGATCGAGATCCAGGACGCTTTGACACCACACCTGCGCGTGCTCGCCGAGCCTGTCCCGCGCGAGCGCCACCATGTCCGTGGAGGCGTCGATGGCCAGCACCCGGCCTTCGGGCACTAACGCGAGGAGCGCTTCGGTGACGCGCCCGGTTCCGCAGCCGACGTCCAGCACCGTCGCATCGGCTGCGATGCCCGCAAGACGCGCGAGTACCTCAGAGGCCCACGACTGCTGCGGCTCAGAGGTACGGTCGTACGTGTTTGCGTCCCAGGGGGTGCCAACCACAGTTCCCTCAGGCTATCGGGGAGACTCTCGACGCCACTCCCGGTCCTCCCCCCTTGCACGCGATTCGCGTACGGCACGTTCGGTGAGTCCGCGCGCCATCACGTTCGTGTGCCCACCGCGAGCAGGTACTCCATCTCAAAGCGCGCATCCCCCGGGGTACCACGGTCCCACTCCTCGCACAGCTCGTCCAGAGCGGCATCGAGCTCTGCCTCGCGTCCGGTCTTGGCTGCATTCGCACGCGCCGCGATCGTCGGGCCGTACCGCGCCTTGAAGTGCTCGCCGAAGTCACGTGGGTGCTCGAAGGCAGTGACCTCCAAGACATCACGCGCCAGCAGTCCGAAGTCAACGTGCTCGCCGAACAGCTCGGCGATGTGTTGCTCGCTGCCCCACAGCGGTGGCGGTTGTGCACCCGGCGGCGGGGTGGGCACGAACGGGCCCATCGTCCTGAATAGCGCCCCGACCAGCCCCTCGGGGGTCCAGCTCAGCAGCCCGACCTTGCCACCCGGGCGACACACGCGGATAAGCTCGTCGGCGACCTGTTGGTGGTGCGGAGCAAACATCGCGCCGATCGAGGAGATCACGACATCGAACGACTCGTCCTCGAACGGTAGGCGCTCGGCGTCGGCCTGCACCCACTCGAGGGCCAGCCCTTCACTCTCAGCACGGACGCGGCCGGCCTCGAGCAGCTCCGGTGTCAGATCGCTGGCGGTGACCTGCGCACCGGCCTTCGCGGCGGGTATCGACGCATTGCCGGTCCCGGCAGCCACGTCCAGGACCACATTGCCGGGACCGATGCCGCACGCCTCCACAAACCGCGGCCCCAACGGCAGCAAGAACGTCTCGACCATATCCGGGTAATCACCCGACGCCCACATCGCGCGGTGGCGCGCCTTCAGCTCAGAATCCGACACAGACGACGACAAAACGACCCCCTTTTGTTGACAGCCGAGTCTACTTCCGTTGCTCCCCCGTCGAGCGCCGTCAGTCGCCGGTCGATGGGTCGATGATGGTTGAGACCTTGGATATTCGATCCGCAGGGAAGCCGCCGCAGCGGGCGTGCTCGAGCAGGATGTCCTCATCGGGGGCGACGTAGACGCAGTAGATCTTCTCGTCTGTCACATAGCTGGTGAGCCAGCGGATCTCCGGACCGAGCTCGCCGATCACCTTGTTGGACGTCGCCGCGATTCCCTGCAGCTCAGCCGCGCTAAGGTTCCCGGCTCCGGGCATCTCGCGCTCGATTACGTACTTGGGCATTGTCTCCTCCTGTCGTTGACCTGCGCTAGCATACTGACGGTACGTATGATGCATACTCAGAGTACGGATGTCAAGGGCAAGAAGGCGAAGCAGGGCGCGGCAACCCGCCAAGCGCTGCTGGACGCCGCCTGCACGCTGTTCGGCGAACGCGGCTACACAGCGACCTCGATCGATGATGTGGCGCAGACCGCAAACGTCACCAAGGGCGCCTTCTACCACCACTACTACGGCAAGCAAGAGCTGTTTGCCGGCGTCTACGAACAGGTCAAGCGCGAGGTGTCAGAGCGCGTGGCGGCGGCGTTCTTGGAGCCCGACCCGTGGGTGGACCTGTGTGCCGGCTGTCAGGCGATGCTCGACGCCCACCTCGACCAGCGCGTGCAGCGCATCGTGCTCCACGACGCGCAGGCCGTACTCGACGCGGACACGATCCGCCACGTGGATACCCGCTATGGCGCGGTCGTACTGCGCGGCGCACTAAGGCGCGCGATCCGTGCCGGCGTCGTCCGGCCCCTCCCCTTGAAGATGCTCGCGCTGATGCTCACCGGGGCGATCCTCGAAGGATGCATGGCGATCGCCGACAGCGACGATCCAACCCAAGCGCGAGCAGACGCCGGCGATGTCCTAACCACCCTCCTGCAAGGCCTCAGACCACTCACCCCTTGAACGACACTGCCACATCCCGATCCTCTGCCATCCACCCGTCAACGCCGGCCGCGACAGACCCCCTCGCCGGCCTGCTCGTGTACAGCGCTGTCGCCAGACCCGACGTTAGGCGGCCGGAGTGGGCAGCGAGTCGAGCGCCGCCTTCAGCTCATCCACCGACTGATAGTCGAGCCCGAGTAGATGGTCGTGGCGATGCCGCACGATTCCTTGCTCGTCGATGACGATCACCGCCCGCTTGGTACCGAGCCGCCCTCCCCATGCGCCGTACTGCTTTGCAACGGCCCCGCCGGCATCGGCTAGCAGCGGCACCGTGAGCGAGTTCTTCGCGACGAAGTCCTCATGCGAAGCAACGTCCTGAGCCGAGATTCCGACAACCGTCGCACCAAGCGCATTGAAGTCTTCCGTCCGATCACGGTAAGAGCAGAACTGTTTGGTGCAGACCATCGTGCGATCCCCCGGGTAGAACAGCAGCACCACGCGCTCGCCCCGATGCTCGGAGAGCTTGAACGGGCCGTCGGTGCCCGGCAGCTCGAAGTCCGGTGCCTCTTCTCCCACCTGCGGTGTCTTCGCCATGCTTGCCGCCCTTCGCTCGACGAGAGGGCGACACCGGGCCGCAAGGCTGATGAGTCGAACCTCTCTTCATTTATTCCGCGATGCGCGATCAGCATAACCGGCGCGCGGCACCGCCAGTAAACATCTGCGAGGCGACGCAGCGTCGGCGGCCCTGTGCTGCGGGCCGCCGACGCTCACATTGGCGCCGAGGTTGAGGGGGCCTCGGGCCGGCGTGAGATCCGGGAGGCAGCCGGCGGGAGAGAGAGGTTGTGTACCGGCTGCACGGAACGCACGTCGCTCCTATGCCCTATCGGGACAGCCTGCATGTTTGCACTGGGCGCGGGTGCCGATTGTGACCGTGTAGTGATCATGCGCAGATGGTGGAGACGGATGACGGTACGGGTCCACGGCCCTGTGGCGATCCGCAGCTGGCTGGCACGAGTGCTCGGCCCCGTGGCGATCCGCAGCCGGGTGGCACGAGTGCCCGGCCCGTGGCGATCCGCAGCCGGGTGGCACGAGTGCTCGGCCCCGTGGCGATCCGCAGCCGGGTGGCACGAGTGCCCGGCCCCGTGGCGATCCGCAGCCGGGTGGCACGAGTGCCCGGCCCCGTGGCGATCCGCAGCCGGGTGGCACGAGTGCCCGGCCCCGTGGCGATCCGCAGCTGGGTGGCATGGGTGCTGCGCTACAGGGGTAGCCTGAAGACATGGAGGAATCGCTGAGCGGACAGCTGCTGCTCGCCGCGCCGTCGCTGATGGACCCCAACTTCCGGCGCAGCGTGGTGCTGGTGGGCGCCCATAGTGAAGCGGGGGCGATGGGCATCGTGCTCAACCGCCCCTCCGCGGTGACGGTCGGCGAGGCGGTGCCGCAGCTCGAGCAGGCCGCTGGGGAGCTCGAGCCGGTGTATGTAGGCGGGCCCGTGCAGCCCAACGCGATCGTGTTCCTCGCCGAGTTCCTCGACCCCTCGCCGGCGGGTCTGCTGGTGCTCGGGCGCATCGGCTTCCCCGCGCCGGAGGCCGACATCGACGAGCTCTCCGACGCGATCGCCCGCCGCCGGGTGTTCGCCGGTTATGCCGGATGGGGCGAGGGGCAGCTCGACGAGGAGCTCGACAACGGCGACTGGATCGCCCACCCCGCGGCGCCCGACGACGTCTTCACCGAGGACCCCGAGGAGCTGTGGGCGCAGGTGCTGGCCCGCAAGGGCGGCGCCTACGCGCTGATGGCACGAATGCCGCTGGATCCGCGGATGAACTGACGCTGAGCTTCTAAGCTCTCGGGATGCTCAAGCTCGCCCGCTGGTCAACCACCCACCGCCGCCTCGTCGTGATCGGCTGGATCGCGATGATCGTCGCCGTGGGCGCCTTCGCCTCCTCGGCGGGGACGGAATACTCCAACAACTTCACGCTCCCCAACTCCGACGCGCAGCGCGCGTCGGACCTGCTGGAGCACAGCTTCCCGACGGAGGCGGGCGACCGCGACCAGATCGTCTTCCGCGTCGCCAACGGCAGCGTGCTGGACCCCGGGGTGCGCGCACACATGAGCGCGATGTTCACCGAAGTGGCCAGGCTGCCGCACGTCTCCGCGGTGATCAGCCCCTACGCGGGACCGTCCGCGGGCAAGGCGATCTCCGCCAACCACCAGATCGCGTTCGCGACGGTGGTGTTCGATGAGAAAGCCAACCTGCTGCCTGTGAGCGCAGCCGAACGCGTTGTCAAAGTGGCTCAGGCTGCGCGGCAGCCTGGTCTACAGGTGGAGCTGGGCGGACAGGCGATCGAGGCCACCCAGCAGGCCGGCTTCGGCCTCTCCACCGCCGTCGGGCTGATGGCGGCGATCGTGGTGCTGCTGATCACCTTCGGCTCGCTGCTGGCGATGGGACTGCCGATCGTGACCGCGCTGTTCGGCCTCGGCACCGGCCTCAGCTTGATCGCGCTGTTCACGCACGTGGTGGACACCCCCAACTTCTCCTCCGAGCTGGCCGCGATGATCGGCCTCGGCGTGGGGATCGACTACTCGCTGTTCATCCTCACCCGCTACCGCGAGGCCTACGCCGGCCCCGGCCCCACCCACGGGCGGGTAAAAGAGTCGGTGGTGCACGCGATGGACACCGCCGGCCGCGCCGTGCTGTTTGCCGGCACGACGGTGGTGATCGCGCTGCTGGGGATGATGCTGCTCGGCGTCGACTTCCTCTACGGGGTGGCGATCTCGGCGTCGATCGGGGTGCTACTGGTGATGTTCAGCGCGCTAACCCTGCTGCCCGCGCTGCTCACCTTCGCGGGCGCTCGCCTGGCAAGGCCAAGCCGGCGGACGCGCCGGCGGGAGCGCAGGGAAGCCGCGGCGACGAGCGCGGGGGTGGGCGGCAACGGCATTGCCGCCGCGGGAGCAGCCGGCAACGGAGCGCCCGCGGTCTCCGGCAACGGCGCAGCCACGGCGACGGGTGCGGCCGGCGGCAGCAGCACCATCCCGGGGAACGGCGCGCCCGCGCCTCGCGAGGGGATGTGGCATCGGTGGAGCAACTTCGTGGGGCGCCACCCCCACCGGGTGGCGGTGCCCTCCGCACTGATCATGCTCCTGATCGCCGCGCCCGCGATCGCGCTGCGGCTGGGCTCCAGCGACGCCAGCAACGATCCCTCCAACACCACCACCTACCAGGCCTACCGGCTGCTCGCGGAGGGCTTCGGCGAAGGCTTCAACGGGCCCCTGCAGGTCGTCGTGAAGCTGCCACACCGCGACGACGCAAGCGCCCTGCACGAACTGCAGAACGAGCTTGCCTCGACGACCGGCGTCGTCTCGGTCACTCCGCCGCGCTTGAACCCGACGGGCGAAGTGGCGACCTTCTCGGTGTACCCCGACTCCTCGCCGCAGGCGTACGCCACCACCGTGCTGGTCAGGGATCTACGCGAACACGTGATCCCACCGGTGGCCGCGCGCACCGGCATGGTCGCCTACGTCGGCGGCGTGACGGCCGGCGGCGTGGACTTCGCCACCGTGCTGGCCCACAAGCTGCCGCTGTTCATCGGCGTGGTGGTGCTGCTGTCCGCGCTGCTGCTGATGGTGGTGTTCCGCTCGCTGGTGATCCCGCTGCAGGCCGCCGCCATGAACCTGCTCAGCATCGGCGCCTCGCTGGGCGTGATCGTGGTCATCTTCCAGTGGGGTTGGTTCCCGGGGCTGATGGGGGTCAGCCCGGGCCCGATCGAGTCGTTCATCCCGGTGATGCTGTTCGCGATCGTGTTCGGTCTTTCGATGGACTACGAGGTGTTCCTCGTGTCGCGCATCCACGAGCAGTGGACCCACACCCACGACAACCGCCGCGCGGTCGGCGAGGGCCTCGCCTTGACCGGCCGCGTAATCACCGCCGCCGCGGCGATCATGGTGTGCGTGTTCCTCTCCTTCGTGCTAGGGGAAGACCGCGTCATCAAGGAGTTCGGCCTCAGCCTCGCCAGCGCCGTGTTCCTCGATGCGCTGATCGTCCGCTGCATGTTGCTGCCCGCCCTGCTGCACATCGTCGGCCCGCGCGCCTGGAGTTTCCCGGCGTCGCTGGACAAGCGGCTGCCGCGCATGAACATCGAGGGCACCTCGGTGCGCACATTGCCAGCCGAGGAGGAGGCGCTCGCGCTGAACGGCGCCGCACGCAGACGCGAGAAGGTCGGCTGAAAAAGGAGGAGGAGGGGGAGGGTGCTGTTTCCGCGAGACGGGGCGGGTCGCACCCACCAGGCAGGTAGGGCTAGGAGGCGCAGGCGGAGCAGGCGCCGTGCAACACGATCTCGTGCTCGGAGACGGCCAGCGGCACGCGCTCGCTGAGCTCGTCGATCGCGCGCTCGAGCGCCTCGTCGGCGAACGGCATCACCACGCCGCAGGTGTCGCACACGAGATGGTGGTGGTGGGCGCCCTCGGCGTCGTGCGAGCGCTCGTAGCGCACCACCCCCTGCCCGGTTTCCACGCGGGTCACCAAGCTGGCGTGCTCGAGCTCATCGAGGATCCGGTAGACGCTCGCGCGGCTCACCGGACGGTCCGAGCGCGCTCGCAACTCCTGTTCGAGCTCGCTGGCGGTGAGCGCGCAGCTCTGCTCGCCGAGCAGCAGCAGCAGCGCGCGGCGGGCACCGCCACTTCGGCGGCCGGCGGCTGCCAGCGCCGCTTCCGCGCGGCTGGCCCACTCGTCGGTGTGAGTGTCATTGCTCATAGAACGTTCGTAGAGAAGGGTAGTAGGACGGTCGCTCCCCTGCCGCGGCGCCACGCCGCCCAGAGGCGCCCGATCGTGTAGGAGAGAGCGCTGGCGCTGCCGACGAAGAACCCCACGGGGTAGTTGGTTTCGTAGGAGGCGGCGATCGCGCTCCACACGATCAGCAACGCGATCACAACCGACAGAGCCATCGCCAGCAGCGGCCGGTCGGTGAACGAGCGCGCGGCCGCCGGCGCGCCGATCATCAGGCTGAAGATCAGCAGCGTGCCGACGACGGGCACGGTCATCGTCGTCGCGAGGGCGAGGACGGCAAGGAACAGCATCTCCATCCGGAAGGCGCTGACACCGCGTGCCTCTCCCACCTCGGGGAGGACCGAGGAGAGCATCAGCGGCCGGTAGAGGACGGCGACGGCGAGGATGCAGAGGGCGCCGAGGATCGCGGTTGGCGCGATCTCGTTGGGACTGATTCCGAGGATCTCGCCGAACAGCAGCGAGTAGACCGCTGGTGCGTACTCGCTGGTGAAGCTGAGGAACAGCGCTCCGAGGGCGAGCATCGCCACAAGCGTGAGGGCGGTCGCGACGTCATGGCGACCCCTGCGGCCGAGCAGGCCGATCGTCAGAGCGCCGCCGAGCGCGAAGACGCCGAGGCCGAGAAGCGTGCTGACGCCGATCAGGATGGCGCCGGCGGCGCCGGCGAAGGACCCGTTGGGGAGCGCGTGCGCGACGAACGCCGACCCGCGCAGGACCGTGAAGAAGCCAACGACTCCCGCGACCACCGCGACGATGCTCGCGACCTCCCAGGCGTTGACCATGAAACCGGAGAACATCTCGTACGCGTGCTAACTCGGGGTCGCGGGCTGCGCGAGTGGAGATGGGGACGGAGACGGGGTCTGGCTCGCTCGCCGGCGGCGTCTGGCTTCGGGGAGCCCGGATAGCAGGTAGGCGATGAACACGAGCGTCACGACGAAGAAGCTCACTGGCCATCCCTGTCCGGCGGGCGGCCAATGGAAGCTGTCGTAGGCGAGGATGATGCCCAGCCACATCGCGCCGATGCCGATGCCGGCGGCGCTCAGCAGCGCGGTGAGTGGGCGCGTGGTGAGTCGCAGCGCACTCGCCGCAGGCCCGACGAGCAGGGCGGTCGAGAGGATCGTGCCGATCGTGATCGCCGCGAGCGCCGCCGCGAGCGCAAGCGCGAGCAGGTAGAGCATTCCGACGAGCCGCACCGGGATTCCGCGGGCCGATGCCATCTCGGCGTTGATGGAGCTGAGCAGCAGCGGACGGTAGAGCGTGAGCGCGATCGCCAGCACGATCACGCTCAGCAGCAGGATCAGCGGGATCGTCGAACTGGAGATCGCAAACACCGAGCCGAACAAGATCGTGACGGTGGCTCCGGTGGTGCTGTGTTCGGTGGTGTACAGGTAGAGGAACAGCGCGGCCAGTCCGATTCCGGCGCCGAGCACGATCCCTGTGGCGAGATCACGCCCGCGTGAGCGCTGTACGCCGATCGCCTCCATCGCGCCAGCCGCGATCACGTTGCCCAGCACGAAGCCCCACAGCGTCCCGATTCCCACGAGATACGCGCCGGAGCCACCGGTGGTTCCCAGATCGCCAAACGCCTCGCCGGCGAAGGACTGACCGCGGATGACCGTGAACACGCCGACCACGCCGGTGACGACGGCGACCAGCGCCCCGACGGCGAGAGCGATTTGCACGGCTTCGCTTTCGAAGAAGCCGGAGGCGAAGATCGGGGATAGGTCGAGGGCCAGGTGTTGGGCGGCGCCGCGTGGGACGCTTTGGAAGAACCCGGGGCCAAAAATCGGGGACAGGACGTGGTGGCTCACGACTGGATCCCAGCTCCGGGAAACACGCCCTCGTGGCCGCTGAGGTCGTGGTCCTCGCCAGCTCCGGCGACGATCAGCACGCGACCGTGGACGTTCAAGACGTCGACGTGGTGACCATAGAGTTGGCTGAGCACATCCGCGCGGACGACCTCCTCGATGGTGCCGCTGACTGCGCGCCCGGCGGCGAGGTAGACGATGCGGTCCATGACTGGCAGCAGCGGGTTGATCTCGTGCGCGGAGATCAGCACGGCGATCTTCTGCTCGCGGGCGATGCGCGCGAGCAGCGCCACCACCTCGTGGGCACTGCCCAGGTCGAGATTGGCGAGCGGCTCGTCGAGCAGCAGCAGCCGCGGCCGGGCGATCAGCGCGTGCGCGATCAGGATGCGCTGCTGCTCGCCACCGGAGAGCTTGCCTACGCGTGTGTCGGCGAAGCGGGTGGCATCGACGGCGTGCAGCATCTCTTCGACGAGCGCCCGCCTGGCTCGGGAGGGCCGCGGCAGGCCGAGACGGTGCGCGTCGATGCCAAGCCCGACGAGATCGCGTGCGCGCAGCGGAACATCCGGGTCGAGCAGGAACTTCTGCGGCACGTAGCCGATCAGGCGATGGCGGCGTCCGTGCTGGCGGCCTTCGACGAGCACTTCTCCGGTGCTCGCCGCCTGCAGGCCGAGGATCACCCGGAACAGAGTCGTCTTGCCCGCCCCGTTGGATCCGATCAGGCCCGTGAACTCACCCGGCGCGATCTGGAAGCTGACCTGGTCGAGGATCGTGCGCCCTGCCAGCCGCACGCTCACCCCCTGCACCGCGAGGATTGCTTTGCTCGTTGCCGGTGCGCCATCCGAACCCGCGACGTCACTGCTCACCGATGCGCCATCCGAGCTCCCGACGTCCCTGCCCACCGGTGCGCCATCCGAGCTCCCGACGTCCCTGCCCACCGGTGCGCCATCCGAGCTCCCGACGTCCCTGCCCACCGGTGCGCCATCCGAGCTCCCGACGTCCCTGCCCACCGGTGCGCCATCCGCGCTCCCGACGTCCCTGCCCACCGGTGCGCCATCCGCGCTCCCGACGTCCCTGCCCACCGGTGCGCCATCCGCGCTCCCGACGTCCCTGCCCACCGGTGCGCCGTTTGGGGTCACAGTTCTTCGGTGGAGATACCCTGCGCGACGGCCTTTTCCAGGGCCTTGACCTCGGCGAGCATCCACGATTGGTAGTTGTAGCCGGGCGTCGGCATCGTCTCGTAGACGCCCACCACGGGAATCCCGGCGCGCTTGGCGGCTTGTTTGAACGATTCGGTCAACGAGTCGGTGACCTGCTGGTTGTAGAGAAACACCTTCACCCGGTGCCCTGAGAACAGATCGTTCTGCAGCGTCACGTTCTGAGGTGCCGGGTCGGTGCCGTTCATGATCGCTGCCTGCAGCGTGAACGGTGTCATGTTCTGCGTCCCGGCGGCTTCGAGCATGTAGTCGCCGACCGGCTCGGTCGTCGCGACCGGCGTGTTGGGGTGGGTGGCCTTGAGCTTCGCGATCGCCGCGTACCACGGCTTCAGCGATGCTTCGAAGCGCTTGGCGTTTTCCTGGAAGTACCCCGCGTGCGCGGGCTGCAGCGCCGACAGGTCGCCGACCAGCGCCTTGGCGACCGCCGGCATCGTCTGCGGTTTGTACCAAAGGTGCGGGTTCGCAGTGGAGTCCGGGAGACCGAGGAGGTGCTGCACGTTGATCACCTTCCGCTGAGAGCTCGGCGAGGCCGACTCGATCTTTTCCATGTAGGTGTCATAGCCAACCCCGTTTTCGATCAGCAAACTCGCGGCGCTGACCGCCTCGGCGACGCTCGGGCTGGCCTCGAAGGTGTGGGGGTCGGTGTTGGGGTTGCTCTCGATCGCCGCGACCTTCACGTACCTGCCGCCGATCTGTTCGATCACGTTCGCGTACTGGTTCTCGGCGGCGACTGCGTCGATCGTCGCGTTCGAGGAGCCTCCCCCCTGAGAGGCCGAGGAGCTGCCTCCACAGCCCGCCGCCACCACGGCCGCGAGCGCGGCAACCAGGGCGAGCACGGCGGCGAGGGCGACACGTGGGCGGGTTGTGGAACGTGCGTGGATCATCGCGCCGGGGTCCTCTCCAATGGTTGGGTGTCGGTCACGCCGCCACCCTACCATAATAAGACTGAGTCTTGTTCTTATTTGGTTAGGCCCAAGAAGAAGAAAACAGCACCCCCCTCCTCCTCCCCTTTTTTTTCACCCGTCGGGCAACTCCAGCTCCAGCAGTTCCTCGCCGCCCGCGTGCTCGACCTGCAGCGTGGTGTGCTCGACGCCGAAGCGCTCCACCAGCAGCTCCCCCAGGGCGCGCCGCGCCGCGTGACAGTCGGCCTCGGGCGCGACCAGCACGTGCGCCGAGAGCGCGGGGAAGCCGGCGGACAGCTCCCACACGTGCAGGTCGTGGACCTCGACGACGCCGGGGTGGGCCACCAACGCGTGTCCGATCTCCTGCGGGTCGAGTCCCGGCGGGGCGGCCTCCAGGAAGATCCGCCCCGAGGCGCGCAGCAGGCCCACCGCGGAGCGCAACATCAGCGCGGCGATCGCCAGCGAGGCGATCGGGTCGGCGCGCTGGAAGCCCGTCAGGAGGATCACGACCCCGGCGAGCGCCGTGCCGATGAACGCGAACAGGTCGGTGAGGATGTGCTGAAAGGAGCCCTCGATGCTCATGTGCGACTCGCGCCCCGCGCCGGCGAGCGCGGCAGTGGCGGCGCCGTTGACCGCGATCCCCGCCAGCGCCACCCCCACCACCGTCCACGCCGACACCGTCGGCGGGGAGATCAGCCGCACCACGGCTGAGTAGACGATCAGAGCGGCCAGCACCAGCAGCGTTATCCCGTTGGCCTGCGCCGCGAGCGCCTCGACGCGCAGGAAGCCATACGTCATCGCCCCCCGCGCCGGGCGCGCCGCGAGGCGCAGCGCCACCAGCGAGAGTCCGAGGGCGGCCGCGTCGGTGAGCATGTGCGCGGCGTCGGAGATCAGCGCCAGCGAGTGCGACAGCGCCCCCGCCACGACCTCGACCGCCATGAACCCCAGGATCAGCGCCAGCGCCGCCCCAACCCGGCGCGCGGAGGCCGGCGGGCCGTGGAACGGGCCGTGCAAGTGCCCGTGTGCGTGCCCGGCGTCGATCGGCCTCAGCTCGAGCCCGTGGGCGGAGACGCGGAGGCCGCCTCACCGCCGGGACCTTCCTCCTCCAGCGTGCGGCGGCGGCCAATCAGCAGCACGACCAGCACAACCACGATCACGACGATCAGCACCCCACCCGCGATGTAGCGCAGTTTGTGGTGGGTGGCGGTGGATTTGGGCTTCGCCGTGGCGATCGCAAACGAAGAGCCGCCCGCCGTCGCCGCCGCGCGTAGCGGCGCCACCTCGGCCGGCGTGTAGGTGACCGTAAAGTGCTGCCCGTTGCGCGCCGAGGCGTGGGCCCTGGGGCCCGTTGGATGCAGCACGATCGCGACGATTTCGCGCTTGTGTAGCTGCGCCAGCAGTTCGGCGTATGACTCGAGCTGGAAGTGAGTGGCGAGCGCGGACGGGGCGAGGAGGGCCGACAGGGCGAGCGCCCCGAATGCTGCCCACGGGGCGAAGCGTGTGATCGAATTGCGCATCGACAGAACCCTAGCGCTGCGGTTCGCGACACGCGGCGCGCACGTGCGCAGACCGTTGTCTTCAGACCCAGACTATATCGTTGGCATTGATAGTCCTGATCTGATACTAATCTGTACGCATAGAGCTTGGGAAGGGGCTTTGTGTCCGGCTCAGTCGAACAGAAGCCGCCGGACAGGCGGTGGGGAGGTGTTTATGCACCAACAAGATGGGGGATCCGCGACCGGCGGGCAGGTCGTCAACCGCGATTACTCCTCAGCCTCGCGTCGATAGCCCAGACGCCCCAGAGTGATGCGCTTCTTGCCACCCACCGTCGCTATCGCCACCTTGGGGGCCTTTGCCTACACTCTCGTCGAAAGGGTCTGGTTGCTCGCCGGCGTGGTCGTCGTGATCCTCGCCATCGAGGTGTTCTTCCTGCCTCGGATGACCGGGCCGTTCGAACTCAGCGGCAGACGATTCCGCTTCCGCGGGATCCTCGTAGAGCCTGACAACCCTACTCAGTCGCCGTCCCTCGAAATTGAGCCTCCAGACCCGCCGCCGCCTCCGGCTCCTCCCGGAACGATTCAATCGAGCGAGGATCAATCGGCCTGATACTGCCGTCTGGTAGCTGGATCTCCAGCATGGCGTTGGCCGTGGCCGCCTGACGGAAAGCTGCGTCCCACTCTGCGAGTTTCGCCTGAACCACGAACTCCGCGCCGTCGGCAAGTTTGACCCTGATCGCCATAGTTATTGTGGACAAATCCTTACGACCTGCTTCGCATTGAGACGAACTTTGACTGTTGCGAAGGATAGTTGGTCACATCGCTCTTGAATGTTTCTGACTCCGAAACCTGCCCGCGGCGGGGGCAGATTGACCCCTAGCAGTATGCAGACAAAAGTCTACACCCGTCCTGTGTCGTTGCGGTAGGCGCGGCGGGCGAGCAGCGCGAAGATCACGGTCCACGCGGCCAGCACGATCCACGCCTTGGCGGGCCACGCGTGGCCGCTGAGTACCACGCGCGAGGCCTGCACCAGCCAGTAGGAGGGGAGCAGCTGGCCGACGTCGTGCAGGAAGCCACTGGCGGGGATCGGAAACCAAGTGCCGCCGAGGAACGCCAGCAGCGCCACCCCGCCGCCCACCGCCGGGCCGATCGAGTCGGGGGTGAGCATGTGGCCAACCGCGATCCCCAATGCGGCGAACGGGATCAGGCAGATCAGGATCAGCACCGTCATGCGCAGCCACTCGCCGGCGGGCAGCGACACCCCTAGCGCCGCCCCGCAGATGTAGAGCGTGGCGATCGTCAGCACCGCCATCATGTAGGCGGTGAGGATCTTGGCGCGCAGATAGGCGCGCGTGGAGAGCGGGCTGATCCGCAGCTGACGGTTCCAACCCACGGCGCGCTCGGCGGCGATGCGAGCGCCCGCGGAGAGCATCCCGCTCATCGTCCCAAACGACACCATCCCCACCATGAAGTACAGCGGCGCCGAGACGCCGGTGCCGCCGACGCTGTGGTTGTGTCGCTGGGGGCTGGCGATCAGGAAGTAGAGCACGACGGGGAACCCCAGCGAGAGGATGAAGAAGCGGCGGTTGCGCAACGTGCGCAGCAGCTCGAAGCGGGTGTAGGCCAGCGCATTCACGCTGCCGTGCCCCTCTCCTCCGCGCCCATTGCCGCCCCGCCCTTCGCGGGCGCGCGAATGTCTGCGTCCTCCGCGGTGAGCTGCAGGAACGCCTCCTCCAAGCCGGCCGCGACGATCTCGATGTCGCGGGCGTCGGGATGAGCCGCCAGCAACGCGCGGATCGCGGCGTCGGAGTCGGTGCAGCTCAGCACCACCGATTCGCCGCGGCGATCGGCGCCGTTGACTCCCGGCAGCCGCGCGAGCGCGTCGAGGTCGGCGCCTGGCAGCGTGGCCCGGATCGTGCGCGTGCCCACCATCGCCTTGATCTCGGTGGGCGGCCCGTCGGCGACCACGAGGCCGTGCGCCATCAGGATTGCGCGATCGGCGTAGGCGTCGGCCTCCTCCAGGTAGTGGGTGGCGAACAGGATCGTCTTGCCGCGCGCGGCCAGCTCGCGCATCGTCGTCCAGAACGCGCGGCGGCCCTCCACGTCCATCGCCACGGTGGGCTCGTCGAGCACCAACAGCTTGGCGTCGCTAACCAGCGCCACGGCGAAGCGCACACGCTGGGTCTGGCCGCCGGAGAGCTTCTGCGTGCGCTGCCCGGCGATCTCGCCGAGCCCGGTGAGCTCCAGCGCCTCGGCGAGATCGAGCGGCGCAGGGTAGAGCGAGGCGACCATCGACACCAGCTCCCCGACGGTGAGGTCGCGGATCAGCTCGCCAGTCTGCAGCATCGCGCCGACCTGGCCGGCATCCACGGCCGCGGTGGGCGTGCCACCGAACACCGACACGGTGCCGCCATCGGGCTTGGAGAGGCCGAGGATCATGTCGATCGTGGTCGACTTGCCGGCGCCGTTGGGCCCCAGCAGCGCGACCGTCTGGCCGCTGTCGATCGACACGTCGATGCCGCGCACGGCGTGCACGTCGCCGTAGCTCTTGCGCAGCCCCGCGACCTCGATTGCACTCATTTTCCGCGTCTGGTGCGCGCCGCCTTCATGCGCTCTGTCTTACCCAGCTCCACCTTGCGCATTCGCACCGTGATGGGCGTCACCTCGACGCACTCGTCCTCGCGCACCCACTCCATCGCCTGGTCGAGCGTGAGCTTGCGGTGCGGGATCAGCCGCTCCAGCACATCCGAAGTGGAGGAGCGCATGTTGGTCAGATGCTTCTCCTTGACGGGGTTGACGTCGATGTCCTCCGAGCGGGCGTTTTCGCCGACGATCATCCCCTCGTACACCTCCTCGCCGGGGCCGACGAACATGGTGCCGCGCTCCTGCAGGTTCATCAGCGCAAACTGGACGGTCTCGCCGCGGCGGTCCGCGATCAGGGCCCCCGAGGCGCGCGTGCGCATCTCCCCCGCCCACTTCTCCCAGCGGTCGAAGACGTGGTGCATCATCCCCGTGCCGCGCGTCTCGGTGATGAACTCAGTGCGGAAGCCAATCAACCCGCGGGCGGGCACGAGGTAGTCCATCCGCACCCAGCCGGTGCCGTGGTTGGTCATGTGCTCCATGCGGCCCTTGCGCAGCGCCAGCATCTGCGTGACCACGCCGACGAACTCCTCGGGCACGTCGATCGACAGGCGCTCGACCGGCTCATGGCGCTTGCCGTCGATCGTGCGCTCCAGCACCCGTGGCTGGCCAACCGTCAGCTCGAAGCCCTCGCGGCGCATGATCTCCACTAGCACCCCCAGCTGCAGCTCGCCGCGGCCCTGCACCTCCCACGACTCCGAGCCCACGCCGCCGGTGTGCTGCACGCGCAGCGAGACGTTGCCGATCAGCTCGGCGTCGAGGCGGTCGCGCAGCTGGCGCGCGGTCAGCTTCGAGCCCTCGCGGCCCGCCATCGGCGAGGTGTTGATGCCGAGCGTGATCGAGATCGACGGCTCATCGACGGTGATCACCGGCAGCGGCCGCGGGTCCTCGGGATCGGCGAGCGTCTCACCGATCGTCACCTCGGCGATCCCCGCCACAGCGATGATCTCCCCAGGGCCAGCCTCCTGCGCCTCGACGCGCTCCAGCGCCTCGGTCACGTACAGCTCTGACACCTGCGCGCGCTCGATCGAGCCGTCGGCGCGGCACCACGCGAGCTGCTGGCCGCGGCGGATGTGCCCGTTGCGCACGCGGCAGATCGCCAGGCGCCCCACATAGGGGGAGGCGTCGAGGTTCGTGACGAGCGCCTGCAGCGGGTGGTCGGGCTCGTAGGTCGGCGCGGGAATGTGCTCCAGCAGCAGGTCCAGCAGCGGCGCCAGGCTACTCCCATCCCCGGCGGCGGAGCCCGCATCCGCCCCGGACCCGCTCCCACCCGCCCCGCCGCCACCAGACCCGGCTTGCCCTCCGCCGGCCCCAGACCCGCTCCCATCTGCCCTGCTTCCCCCGGCCCGATCCCCGCCCACCGCCGCGGCGCGCGTCACCGACTCGTCGTACTCCAGCGACGCCACGCCCGCCTTGGCGTTGCAGTAGACGATCGGGAACTCGATCTGCGACTCGTCGGCGTCGAGATCCAGGAACAGCTCGTACACCTCGTCGATCACCTCGGCCACGCGCGCGTCGGCGCGATCGACCTTGTTGACGACGAGGATCACCGGCAGCCGCGCCTCCAGCGTCTTGCGCAGCACGAAGCGGGTCTGCGGCAGCGGCCCCTCGGAGGCGTCCACCAGCAGCAGCACCCCGTCCACCATCGTCAGCCCCCGCTCCACCTCGCCCCCGAAATCGGCGTGGCCGGGGGTGTCAACGATGTTGAGCTTGACCCCGGCGTAGTGCAGCGCGGTGTTCTTGGCGAGGATCGTGATCCCCTTCTCGCGCTCGAGGTCCATCGAGTCGAGCACCCGCTCGGCCACGTCCTGGCCGGCGCGAAACGCGCCCGACTGCCACAACATGGCGTCAACGAGCGTGGTCTTGCCGTGATCGACGTGGGCGACGATCGCGACGTTGCGGATGTCATCGCGGGGAACGGGCATAGCAGCCCGGCAGGCTAGCGGGTACTGGCGAGGTTGCGGGCCATCCGTGCTCCGAAGCGGGCCAGCGCCGATGGCATACGTTCGGTCGCGGCCACCACCGTTTCCAGCGCGGCGGCGAAACGGCGGATCTCCGACTCCTCGATCACCAGCGGCGGCAGCGCCTTGATCACGTTCATGCGGTGGCCGGCCACCTGGCAGAAGATGCGATGCTCGTGGAACAGGGGGACGGTGACGAGCTGCGAGAAGAGGCCGGGCTGGGCCCGCTCCAGTGCGTTCCAAGTCGCACGCGCCACCTGGCCTTCGGGCGGGCCGAGCTCGATCGCCCACATCAGGCCGAGGCCGCGCACGTCGCGCACGATCGCGTGGCGCTCAACCAGCGGTTGGGTCAGCTCCAGCAGCAGCGCGCCCATCCGCTCGGCGCGCTCCACCAGGCGCTCCTGGTCGAGCACCCGCAGCGTGGCGAGGCCGGCGGCGGCGGCGAGGTCGTTGCCGCCGAAGGTCGAGCCGTGGCGTACCGCGCGCTCCATCCCGTCGAACACGCGCTCGAAGGCGGCGCGCGAGACGAGCACCGCTCCGATCGGCACCAGGCCGCCGGAGAGCGCCTTGGCGACGGTGACGATGTCCGGCTGCAGATCCCAGTGCTCCAGCGCGAAGAAGCGCCCGGTGCGTCCCAGCCCGGTTTGCACCTCGTCGCAGACCAGCAGCGCGCCGGCCGCGCGGCAGCGCTCCTGGGCGCCCTGCAGATAGCCAGCGGGCGGCAGGTTGACGCCCTTGCCCTGCACCGGCTCCACCACGAACGCGGCGACGTCGCCCCGCGCAAGCTCGCGCTCAAGCACGTCGAGATCGCCGAACGGGATGGGGTCGCAGCCGGGCAGGAGCGGCCCGAATCCTTCCCGGAAGTGGGCGTCGCCGTTGAGCGACAGCGAGCCGAGCGTGAGCCCGTGGAAGGCGTGCTCGGCGTACAGGATCCGCGGCCGGCCGGTGGCAGCGCGCGCGATCTTGATCGCCGCCTCCACTGCCTCGGTGCCGCTGTTGGCGGGCACCATCGCCGCCACGCTCGCGGGCGCGCGGCCGAGCAGCTGCTCGGCGAGCACGCCGCTCAACAGCGTGACGCCCAGCTGCGGCAGGTTGCCGGTGCGCGCCGCCATCGTCTCCTCGATCGCGACGATCGCCTCGGGGTGGTTGCGCCCGATCGCGAACACGCCATACCCGCCGAACAGGTCGAGGTAGCGCTCCCCGGTGGAGTCGACCAGGTGGGCTCCCTCGCCCCCCACCCACACCCTGTCGAACCCCAGCGTGCGCAGGATCCGCCCCATCTGCGGGTTGAGGTGGCGGTCGTTCAGCTCCAGCTCCTCCCCCGTCCGCGAGGCGATGATCTCGCGCACCGGGGGGATGGGAGCGGGGGTCATGGGGTCAAGGGTAGGCCGCCCCGCGCTTGAGAGACCTGGACGCGCGCGTCAGGCAGTGGTGCAGCGCTGCGCGTCAGGTATCGGTGTAGCGCGCGCGTGTCAGGCAGCGGCGTAGCGCTTACGGGCCAAGCAGCGGTGTAGCGCGCGTGTCAGGCAGCGGCGTAGCGCTTGCTGGCCTGACGCTCCTCGGGGACGCTCACCACGTCCCACGCCAGCCCGGTGCGCTCCAGCCCGCGGATCACGAGCGCCGAGACGTCGGGCTGGCGCCAGCTGAGGCCGTGGCTGGCGGAGGTGGGGAAGGCGTGGTGGTTGTTGTGCCACGCCTCCCCGAGGGTTGGGAGCGAGAGCCACAGCAGGTTGCGGGAGTGATCCTCGGTGGCGAAGTCGCGGCGGCCGAAGAAGTGGCAGAGCGAGTTGATCGAGTAGGTCATGTGGTGCAGCACCAGCATCCTCACCGCCCCGCCCCACAGCAGGCCGGTGAGCCCGGCCTGCCACGTGCCGCCGATCGCGTAGCCGAGGGCGAAGGCAGCGGCGAGGCCGCCGATCGCCCACACGAAGAAGGTGCGATCCACGAACTCCACCACCGGGTCGGCGATCAGGTCGGGGGCGTAGCGCTCGCGCGAGCCGCGCTCGGTGTGGATGAACAGCCAGCCGAGGTGGGCGTGGGCGAGGCCGCGCAGCGCGCCGCGCAGGCCGACGCCGTGGTCGACGTGGGGGCTGTGGGGGTCGCCGTCCTTGTCGGAGAAGGCGTGGTGCTTGCGGTGGTCGGCCACCCACGAGATGATCGGCCCCTCGATCGCCGCCGACCCCAGTACCGCCAGCACGCCGCGCACCGCGGGGTAGGTCTTGAAGGAGCGGTGGGTGAAGAGGCGGTGGAAGCCGACGGTTATGCCGAGCCCCGTGAGCAAGTAGAGGATCGCGAACACGATCAGATCGCTGCGGTGCAGCAGCCCGTCCCACATCTGCCAGCCGACGAAGCCGAGCGCCACCATCGGGCCGATCGTGATCAGCGCGGTGAGCGCGCGGTTGAGCCACTCGTATTCGACCGGCTGGACGTCGTCCGGCCCGGGGGTGGCAAACTGGACGCCATCGCCCGAAGAGGCCGGCTGTAAGTCGCTTGGCCCGGGCAGATCCTCGTCCAGAGTGCCGGGAAGTTGGGTATCGATCATGTCGGGCCTACTGGCAAGCTAGCAAGCATCGTTCTACTCTGTCGCAGCGAGGCTACCGCCGAGACCGGACAGTAGAGATCACCGATACCGATAGCCCGCGAGACACGCCCCCGATCCCATGATCACGCACCAAACCAACTGCAGTTGCAACCCTAAGTAGATGCCCTCCACGGCACACCCCCCAGCCCTGTGATCGTGACCCCGACACAACACCAGACCGACCCCGCCACCGATGCCATTCGCCCGCACTGAGCCACTGCGCCGCGAGCTTTCGCTAGCGCTGCCCGAGCGTCCTTTCGCGCTGCGCTTCTGGGACGGCACGGAGCTGCCGGCGACGGTGCCCGACGGGCCGGTCTTCACCGTGCGCTCCCCCACCGCCGTGGCCCACCTGCTGCGCGCCCCCGGGCAGCTGGGCCTCGGCCGTGCGTATGCCGCGGGCGAGCTGGAGGCCGACGACCTCGACCGCGTGATCGGGCTGCTCGACCGCTTCAAGGCGCCCCCGATCGATCGCGCCACCCGCCTGCGCCTGACGCTCGCCGCGGTGCGGGCGTGCGGCCTGACGCGCCCGCCGCGGGTTCCCGCCAGCGAGCTGCGCCCGCGGGGTCGCCGCCACAGCCGCGAGCGCGACGCACGCGCGGTGCGCCACCACTACGACGTCTCCAACGACTTCTTCGCGCTGTTCCTCGACTCCTCGATGACCTACTCCTGCGCGGTGTTCTCGCGCGGTGCCACCACGCTGGAGGACGCCCAGCTGGCCAAGCGCGAGCTGGTGTGCGCGAAGCTCGGCCTGCAGGAGGGCGAGCGCCTACTCGACGTGGGCTGCGGGTGGGGCAGCTTCGTGCTGCACGCCGCCTCCCGTCACGGCGTCAGCGCCGTCGGGATCACGCTCTCCCCCAACCAGGCCGAGCTGGCCCGCCGCCGGGTGGTGGAGGCAGGCCTCGAGGATCGCGTGGAGATCCGCCTATGCGACTACCGCGACCTGGGGGGCGCGGGAGGAGAACGCTTCGACGCGATCGCCTCGATCGGCATGGTCGAGCACGTGGGCGCCAGCCAAATCGACGCGTATGCCGCGCAGCTCGCAGGCCTGCTCGACCCGGGCGGCCGCCTGCTCAACCACGGCATCGCGCGGCTGCGTCACGGCGACCCCGAGGCGGGCGCCTTCTCCGAGCGCTACGTCTTCCCCGACGCGGCCCCCCTGCACGTCTCACGCGTAATGCTGGCGCTGGAGCGGGCCGGCATCGAGCCGACGCACGTGGAGGGCCTGCGCCAGGACTACGTGGACACGCTGAGCGAGTGGATCACGCGGCTGGACGCCAACCTCGAGGAGGCCGAGCGGCTGGCTGGCGGCGAGCGCGTAAGGGTGTGGCGCCTCTATTTGCGCGCGGCGCGCAACGGCTTCGCCACCGGCTTCACGTCGATCTTTCAGGTTCTAGGTGTAGTTCCTGAGAGCGTTGTTCGTCCGGACCTCCTTGGAGGCTGAGTGGTGTCGAAGCCCCTCACCCGCTAGGAGTACCACCGGGGTGGTACACTGACGGTATGCCGTCCACCAAGCTCCGCGTCCAGGTCACACTCGACTCCGAGCTGGCAGACGCGGTTAGGGAACTAGGCGGAGCCAAGCCCCGGTCGCGTGCCGTGCATGACCTCGCGCTGCGTGGCGCAGAGGCGATCCGCGCCGAGAAAAACGCGCGTTTGGAAGCCCGTGAGCACCTGCGGCGAATAGCCACCGGGGAGGACGACGGCTACGACTGGTCGGTCTCCGAGCGCCTCCATGCCGAACGCCGCTGAGCCCTATGGCTCGGGCGAACCGCTCGTATTCGACACGTCGGCCTGGAACCGCCAGGGCGATCCGGCGGTGCTCCCCCGCTGGCTGGCCACCGAGGGGTCAGACCTGCTGATCGCATGTCCCGTGGTCGTACTGGAGCTGCTCGCTGCTGCCCGCGACGAGGAGAGGTTCGCCAGCCTCGATCGCACACTCGCCGCCCTGCCTGCGGCGCCAGTCACGCGCAAGGCCGGCGCCGCTGCGATCGGCGCCTCACGCGAGCTGCGCGGTGAGCGGCGACTGCCTGCCACCGACTACTTGATCGCGGCTGCGGCCGCCGAGCGGGGCGCGGGGGTACTGCACTACGACAGCCACTTCGACGCCCTCTGCCGAGTGCTCGGGATCGAAAGCGTGTGGGTCGCCCCGCCCGGCTCGATCGACTGACTCTCGCCTCCGGTGTTCCCCCTCCGGGCGGCCGTTGACCGGCCCACACAAGGATGGGCCGCGCGGCAACATCCCGCGAACCACGGCTTGCCTTACCGCAGTAGTTCATACCATGGTATTCTAGACCCCTGTGAAGGTCGACAAGCTCAGTATCTCGTTCGACCCCGACCTCGGCGATGCAGTGCGCAGCGCGGCGCGACATCGAGGTTCGAGCCTCTCCGCCTGGCTGGCCGAGGCGGCCGCCGCCAAGCTGCGCGCAGAGGCGCTGGCCGACTACCTCGAGGAGTGGGAGGCAAGGCACGGCCCGCTCACCTCGGAGGAGATTGCCGCCGCGGCTGCCGAGCTTGGCGTATCGCCCCCGGTCGCGTCCCGGGCTGCATGAGCGCGCTGGTGCTCGACACCGGAGCGTTTGTCGCGGTTGACCGTGGCGACAGAGCAATGGCCGCGAAGCTCCGGGTGGCCGAGCGCAGCGGGTTGGCGCTGCGCAGCACAGGCGTGGTCGTCGCCGAGGTATGGCGAGACGCAGATGGGCGGCAGGCAAACCTCGCGCGCCTGCTGAAAGCGGTTGACGTCCGGGCCGTGGACCGTCGCCTGGGACAGGAGGCGGGCGTGCTCCTCGGCAAGGCGGGGGTGACGGACGCGGCCGATGCGACGGTCGTCGCGATCGCCACCACGGGGGACCGCATCCTGACCAGCGATCCCGCCCACATCCGCCGACTCGCCTCCGCATCGCGACGCTCGATTCATGTCGTGCCCTGCTAAGAGCCTATCCGGATAACTCGGGAGGGTTCGGGGGTGTGCCGTCGTAGCTGGCCTGCATGGATAACAACTTTGCAGCGCCTCAGATGTCGGAGTCCGTCGGTGATGATGCGTCGGTGGGGGGTTCGGGGCACCGTACGATGGCGGGTGTGTTTCGGATCCCTGATGAGATGTGGCAGCGGATCGAGCCGCTGATCCCTGAGCACGTCAATACGCACCGGTTTGGTGGTGGGCGCCCGCGGGTGCCGGACCGGGTGATTCTTGATGGGATCTTTTTTGTGTTGCGTACCGGCTGTCAGTGGCGTGCACTGGATGCGACCGGGATCTGCTCCGGTTCTACCGCGCACGATCGTTTCCAGGAGTGGCGCGAGGCGGGGTTCTTCGATGTGCTGTGGGAGCAGGCGTTGCGTGACTACGACGAGGAGGTGGGGATCGACTGGAGCTGGCTGTCGATCGATGGATCGATGGGAAAAGCCCGTTGGGAGGCGGGAAGACGGGGCCGAACCCGACCGATCGCGGCAAGCTCGGTGTCAAGCGCAGCGTGATGTGCGAGGCCGCGGGAATCCCACTAGGCCTGGCGACCGAAGGCGCCAACCGCAACGACTGCAAGCTCGCCGAGGAGACCATTCAGAGTGTTCCCGTCGATCGCCCCCAACCCACCGAGGAGCATCCCCAGGGCGTCTGCTTGGACAAGGCCTACGATCACGATTTCATCCGCGAACTCCTGCAGGGTCTCGACTTCACAGCACATATCCGCAGTCGTGGCGAGGAGGCACTGGAACTACGAAAGGATCTCGGCCATCGCGCCCGCCGCTGGGTCGTAGAGCGCATCCACTCCTGGATCAACCGCTACCGCGCCCTGCTGATCCGCTGGTCAAAGAAGCCCGACAACCACGACGCGCTACTGAAGTTCTGCCTCGCCCTGATCACCTGGCAACAAATGGGCGTCATGGGGTTATCCGGATAGGCCCTAAGGGTCCTAGCCACTTCACGCGCGAGCGTGCCCTGAGCGACAGGCCCCGTCGCGCGAGCTTATCGATGGTGCTTTTTGCCCTTGCCCTTCTTCTTGTGAGAGGCCTTGGTGAGTGGCCCGGGGCGTTGCAGCCCCAGGCTCTCGCAGAACCGTACGTGAACGTCTCCGTTCATACGGCTCCCACCATTCGGTCGTTGGCATGTGTGACGACGCGCCAGTGAGCAAAGAGCTTCGGCTCGCGTATTGCTACGCGCTCCAGGAACTCCCATGCTCGCATGAAACGCCGTCGAAGTCGCTTGTACTTTCGCATCGCCCAGCGCACCAGGTACTTGTCGATGCTCCTGAGCGAGCTGGCCAACCTAGACGGGGTAAACCGCCCGTAGTAGTTGACCCATCCGTGCACGGTCTTGTTGATCTCCCGCGCAATCTCTGTGAGGGGTGTTCCGCTCCATAGATGAATCCTCCATCGCCTGATCGTTCGACGTATCTTCTTAGCGGCGTCGTCACTGATCGCCGGGGTGAAGTTGGTGAACAATTCACCACGCCCGCGAGACAGCCGGGGACGAAACGTGTACCCAAGGAAGTCAAACCGCTCGTGCTCGTGAGAGCCCGTGCGTTTGTTGTCCTTGCAATACACGATGCGCGTCTTGCCCAGATTCAACACCAGGCCCAACGACGCCATCCGCTGCGTGATCGCATCGAGTACGACCCGCGCTTGGTGCTCACTACGGCAGTGCGTGACGATATCGTCCGCGTAACGCTCAAACGGGACATCCGGGAACTCCCGCGACATCCACGCATCAAACGCATAGTGCAAAAAGACATTCGCCAGCACTGGGGAAATCGCTGAACCCTGTGGGGTCCCTCGATCTCGCGCTACCACGGTACCGTCCTCCTGTTGGGTCGGCGCTTTTAGCCACCGCTCCACATAGAGAAGTATCCACCGCTCATCGGTGTGGGCAGCTACCGCCTTCAGCACAAGCTCGTGGTCAAGCAAGTCGAAAAACGACTGGTAATCCAAGTCGATTACCCAATCGTATTTCCAACACCGTTCTCGGCACACCCCGACCGCGTCGAACGCCGAGCGTCCCGGGCGATAACCGTATGAATCCGCGTGGAAGACTGACTCCACATTCGGCTCCAAATATCGGTAAACGACCGTTTGCGCAACCCTGTCCGCGACAGTGGGCACACCAAGAGTCCTGACCCCTAGCGCGTGCTTCTTCGGTATCTGCACCGCCCGCACCGCCGGCGGCATATACGAACCCGAGGACAACCGATTCCAGACCTTGTAGAGATTCCCCTTGAGGTCCCTCTCAAAATCCTTTATCGATACCCCGTCAACACCAGCAGCGCCCTGGTTCGCCTTCACAGACTCCCAAGCCTCCACAACAACCTTCTTAGAGATAACAAACGACTTCACCTGCGACTTCGACTCAACCATTGGTTCCTCCCACACACTCGTGGTTGCCCAAGAGCCTCGTCTGAATGGCCCGCCCGCTTCGCTTCAGCCCCATTACGGGACCTTCAACGCTACTACCGGACGGTCCGCCCCTGTGCCCCGCAACAGGAGTTCGCGCCTCGCGGTTTCGGCCACTTGGCGCCCTCCCTGAAACAACCAGCCGCAGGCCAGAAGCCACTAGCTGCTCGTCCCGCAGAACGACAGGTTCCCATGTTCCATGCAAGAGCCTGACCCACGCTCGCGCCGCATACATGCCGGACACCATCTGGCCAATAAACAGGCACCCGCCAGACTCATCCCGAGCCAAAGGCTGTGGCCCGGTTTTGATATCATCCACTGCCTTTCGACAACTCACCTGCGGTTCACTCTCGTTCGCCTTCACTGAGTCACACCTGACGCGCTCAAAGGCACGCCTTTTCCCGTAACGCTCAGCACGAGCGGCTCTTGACCGCCGCACCTTACGGTGGTTTGTGATCTCCGCCTGCACGGCGACCACGGAGGGCCTACCTCCATCTCCAGCATAGCACCGCATCGAAGAACCCACCATCACTTCTTCTTCTTTTTCTTTTTCTTGTGGGCCTTCTTGCGCTCATGGCGCACCGCCTTCGGACACCCGGTGACGGCAATCTTCGTGTTCTGGCTGATCACGAGGCCGTTCTGGCCGACCAGTTCGGTGGGCATCAGCAGTGTGCCCTTGCAGAGGTTCCCGTTCGCGGTCAACGCCGGGAATTCCCGCTGCGGCAACGTGAGTTCGAAGCTCGAGAACGGCACATCCGGCACCGTCGCGAACGTCGCGGTCGTGATCCCAGCTTTGCTGATCTGCGTTTCCCCATGCACCTGCACCGTCACGCCGTTCTGGCCCACGAGGACCATGATCAGTTCCGGGTACTTCGCACCACCATGCGACACGAAGTACGCGGTGCCGGTCAGGCCACCGGGGAGAACCGGGGTTGAGACCTTGACCGTCCCAACCTGCGACGCGACCGGGCAGTTCTTCGGGTTTTCCGCGAACGTCTTTTCCAAACAAGCCTTCTGCAGCGTTTTCAACGGCGTCGGCAACTGCTTCGGCAGGGATACCTTGACGCGTTGGACGTTCGCGGTGCTGCTCAAGCCACCTTCGTCAGGCAGCGTCATCGTGACTCGGAGGCTCGCGCCCTTCGTCCGTGACGTCTTCGCCGAGGTCGAGACCTTGAACCCCGGTTTGAACGTCAGGCTGCGGCAGGAGCCAACCTGGAAGGGGCTTGAGAGTTCCGCGTTGGTTCCTTCGGTGCTTGTTGCTGTGCCTGAGAAGGATTGTGGGTTGCAGTTGGTGGGGTTGAACATGAATTCCTTGCGGTCGATCACCGCGTTGATCGTCCGCATATCCACCGGCACCCCATCCAAGACCACAGGCAACGGATCCGTCGTGATCGTCAACTGCGAGGTCTGCGGATCCACTTCGATCTTCCCCCGCACCACCGTCGTCCCCAGGTTGAACGGGCCAGCGATCACCGGCACCGCTATGGCAAGGCCGTAGGGGGCGCCCCCGTAGGGGCCTGTGATGTAGATCGGGGCTTCCGGCTTGCCTTCCTCCGGCACATACAACGGATCCGGGCCAGCACCAGCACCCACGATCGTGTGCCCAATCTGCGACCCCGCTGGGCATTCGCCCTTCGCGGCCTGGGGTTCTTCGCAGAGCTGGACGTGGCTGATCATCCCGAGCAGGCCCCTCGGGGTCTTGAACTGCAGTTTGGAGATCCGCTGCTGATCATCCGCCCGCGACAGCAACATCGAGAACGCCGTATACCCACCCGCCTGGTCGGTCGTCGCCCCCGCGATCATCGTCGGGGTAAACGGCAGCGGCGAGGCACATGGAGCACCGTTGGTGCTGGTCGCGATCTGGAAGCTGCTTGGCGAGAACACATCTTCGACGGCTGGGGAGCTCCATGGGGTGAAGTCCGAGGTGCTCGTGAACAGTCCACACGTGGGTGGGGTCACGAGCGCGGCCTGCGACCCACCGCTGAAGGACAGTTTGAAGCTGGTGAACGGCAGCTCCGGGTTTTCCTTGAACACCGTCGTCAACTGCCCCGTGCTGGTGTTCAGGTGCACGTCGCCGACCAGCTTGACTTCGATGCCCTGGCCGGCGAGCGCGATCAGCAGTTTCACGTCCGGCGGCTGGGATTCGACCACGTAGACCTTGCCTTCAAGCGGTTCGGGCAACACCGGGGTGGAGATCACCGCGGTCCCGACCTGCGACGCCGCCGGGCACTGCGGTGGGCCTTCCTGGTTGACACCGTCTTGGTCGAGCGGGCACAACGTCAGGCCGGCCGCCCTGCCCGGGTTCAGGACCATCCCTTCGGGTAGTACGACCGTCGCGTCCCTGAGGTTCGACGCGGCGATCCCTTCTGGGGTCGAGAGGCCTTCCTGGGGGACTTTGATTTCGGTCGTCAACCCCGCCGGGGTGTCCCCTGCGGTCGTGTCCGGGGCGACACTCAGCGACGGGCCGAACCCGAGATGATCACAGCCGGTGAACCCGACCGGGATGCCCGTGCTGCCATGCGTGAGGACCGACGCGTGCGCACGTGCGCTTTGGTTCTGCCAGGTACCGAGTGCTTCGATTGAGATTTCCTGCGGACCTTCGCAGGAGGTCGGCACGGTCAGCAACGGCGTCGACCCCGCCCCGGATGGTCCTCCACGCTGTTCTTCGTGGTTCGCTTCGCCCGGCTCCCCCCAGACGGTGATCGTGTTGAACACGATGCCCTTCTGCGGGAAGGGATCGACGTGCGCGCTGATCCCGTAGTCGCTCGCCAGCGCACTCAGGCCACCCGAGCGCACTCCAAAATCCATGAAGACCGGTATCCCTTCGAAGCTGAAACCGAACTGCTCAGCGACACCCGGCGGCGGGACCAGGTTGTACACCTTGAACGAAACATGAATGCCGTTTGGTTGCGCCTGGTCGATACCGACCTGCGTTAACGCCGGACACGACGGTTCGAATTGTGCGCCTTCGTAATTAGCTTCGCCGTCGAATTGCCTGCGCGAGCAGCGCGGCACAGCCGTCACGTTACCAACGATGCCCGGCGGCAGATTCACGACCACATCACGCAGTTCGCCGCCCGTTTTCACATTCCCGCTACCCGCCGGGTATTCTTCGAATCCTCCCACCCCGTTGCTGTTGGTCGCGAACACCGTAGTCAACGCGTACGGGTGCGACCCGGCCTGGGTGTCGATCGTGCCGTCCGCGTTGGAAAGCCACGTATCGAACCCCGCGAACCCAAACCCGGGCGATGCCGAACCGAACCGCACACGCTTGACATCGCTCGCGGCACTGGGCGCGCCACCCCCACTGACACCCGCCACATTCGACCCTTCACTACCCGAGGTCACATCGTCTTCAACGCTGACATGGATCGTGACTTCCATCACCGCACCCGGCGGCACACTACCCGCCGTACACGACAGCACCCGCGCAGACCCCACCGTACATTCACCCTCAGAACTACCGGGACCGTAAAGATCAAAGCCTCCGATCGCCACACCCACGAACAGATACGCACTGGTCGCCGTCACGCCTTCGGGCAACTCATCGGTAACAGTCGGCCCGTCACCCGTGCCCGCACCAGTGTTATACACATACAAATCGACCTGGCCCGTGCCACCAGGCGGCAAGTTCGTCGGCGCGGTCCTCGTGAAGACCTCCCACCCCGGCGCCGGCGTCGAAGCCCACACAGAACCCGACCCCACCAACAACCCAACGACACCCAACACCAGCAGCACAGACACACGCTTCGCGAACATCCTACCTCCCCTCCCTTGCCGAACCCTTGGCCCCCGACCCCACGCCATACCGCCCGCGCGCCCGCGCCTCACACACCGACCTCGACCGCCCTCTTCGCTTCCGACACGCCCTCAACGCCCGCGTCAACTTCTGCGCCCTCGTCAACACCCTTGCCTTCGGCTTGCTCTTCACCGACCCCGACACGCTTGACGGCACGGGGAAGTTCCCAACCCCCGCGAACGTCACACTCGCTGGCGTCGCGAAGATCGGCGCCGCCGGCGGCACGCCCTGACAACCGGACCCCGTGCACTGCGGCGCCACCACAGGCTGCGCGCCACCAACCCGCGCGTCGAACACAGCAAACCCTTCATACGGATCATCGGACGCCAAATCGGCCCGCGAGATCACGAACACGTCTTCCCCACTCGAGCTCGCATCCAACAACCACGACGCCGACCCACTCGTGCCACCCGAAAGCAGGTAGATGCACCCGTCCGCTTCGCGGCAGCTACCGAGACCATCACGCTCCCACTCATACACATCCTGCTTACCGTTCGTGTCCTGCGCGACCAACGGCTCGGTGCTATCGAAGAACACCCTGCCACCACCTTCGGAGATCACCCGCGGCGCATACGTATGGCTGTAACTGATCGGCAGAAAAGCCGCCGCAGCCCTCCCACGAAAGGCCTCTTCAGTCTCCTGGTTGCGTTCCGGTGGCTCCCCGCTCGGATTGCACGAGGCACAAAACAACTGGCCGCCCTCAGCCTCGTACACATACACCTCCTCCATCCCTTCGTTGCGATACCCATCCGGGAAGCCGGCGACCGGCAGGCTTTCCTTCGACATGAACACCACCCCCAGCCCATCCGGCGTCACCTCCGCCGTGCGCGTCCCGATACCAGATGTCCAATCGCCGCGCGGCCCGAACTCCCCCCAATAGGGACCTACCTTCTCGCCATCTCCTTCGGAGAGCTGTGTAATCACCGTGGCGGTCCCGTTGTGCCACAGCTCCAGCTCATTGGCGGTGTTGACGTAGTAGATGTATTCGCCGTTTTCGCTGGCGCCGATCACGCCCTGCACTTCGACGCCGGGTGTCAGATCGGTCGTCATGCCATCTTCGACGTCGTATTCGTAGAGATCGCCCTTGGTGAAGAAGACCTTCGACCCATCCGCGGTCGCCGTCCAGAACCTGCCACCTTCGGAGACCAATACCGTGCACGCATCCGCCGGCACAGTGCAGCGTTCCCCTTCGAGCGGGCTCTGCGGCTGCCCCGGGTTCTCACGCACATAAAGCGCCCCGGAAGACAACTGCGTCCAAAACACCCGCGATCCGTCCGTAGAGATCACATGACTAAAATCCGGGAACGTACTGGGCTCCCCCCCTCCCCCGCCAATTGGGGGACCACCGAACGTCGCGTTCGCTTCCGAGGAACTACCATCCGGAAGCACGTTCACTAGGTTCAACTGACCGTCGACCGACAGATACAGATTGTTTTCTTCCGTGCTGCCCTCCACGGCGTTTCCCGTCAGCGCATCATTGGCCTCGAATAGCATCTCCTTGAGATTGGCCGAGGAACCAGCATACACAGCCGGATGTTCAGCCCCAATGATTCCACCGGCATTGTAGGCCCCAAATTCTTCTTCGCCGCGATGGATCGTCGCCGTCTTGGTGAACAGCGGTTGATAGACACCATTGCTGTTGGAGCGGGCATACAGAACCTTGAACTTGCCGGGTGCTTCGGGCGAGAGCGGCGGCAGTTCTTCTTCAAAGCCACTTTCGCTATTGGCGATGAGCCATCCTGTCGAGAGGTCGTCGGTGAATGCCTGATATTCGGCCTTACGGTAACCCGGCGGCTGCAGATTGACCTGCGTCCACCCACCCCCGGGCGACCGCGTCGCAAGATAATCGTTTCCCTCAAATTCCCCGCTGGAACCGCTGCCCCCACTCGTTCAACGGACTCGCCACATACGCCACCCCATCGCCGTCCGCCGCCGCCCGAAACGGCCGTTCGGTATACAAGCCTTCTGCGTACGACAGGTAGTATGCAAATATCAATGGTGTGTAGACGCTGAAGCCACGTTCGTCTGTAGGCGTAACGCGTTCGTAGACCCGGTCGTCGGGCAAGCCGAGCAGACCAATAGACAAAGTACGAAACGTCGCGTCCGAGCCATGTTCGGTGCCAGCCGCGCTCACCGCAACGACCCTAAAGTGATATTCCCCGCTCGGCGCCAGCCCTTCCACGTGCGCCGGAGCCGGCAGCGTGCTGTGCCCTTCGCCGAGGGACACCTCAGGGGTCTTCGACCCATACGCAGCGCTCGACCCGTATTCCCAGTAGTAGCCGGTGGACGTGCCATTCGGGTCGATCTCGGCGTTCAGCGTCACGCTGGAGGACCCGACGTCGGAGAAGGACTCCCCTTCGATCGTCGGCGGGACCGCCGAGGTCGTGAAGCCCGTCGCCGAGCCCTGGGTCTGACCGAACGCGTTGGTCGCGACCAGGCACACCTCGTACCGTGTTGCGGGGGCCAGCCCGGTTAGCGGTGTGGAGACTTCGACGCTGCCGCTCGCCGCCGTGGGTTGGGTGCTCCCGCCGCCGGTGCAGCTCTGCCCCTGGTTATACGCGAAGTAGTAGCCGCTCTCCCCGCCCACCAGATCACCATGCAACATGGCTTCGGAGCTACCCACTCCTGTCACCGTGCCAGTGGCCGGTTCACTGGGGGCTTCACCTTCTGTGAAGATCGCGGCGCTCGCACCATCGGAGGCATATACCGTGCCGCTCGCACTATCCACGCCGAGCCCCGCGGATCCTTCCAGGGAGCCCGAGCCGAAGCTCCCAAGCGATTCCCCTTTCGCGTTGAGCTCCACGATCGAGGAGCCCTCATCCAGATACACATTTCCGTTCACCGGGTCAACGCTCACAGCGCTCACCCCCACGCCAACCGGCAGCACCGACGTGTAGCCGCCCGCTGCGAGCAGCTCCAGTGCTTCGCCGCCGGCCGCGGTGACATACACGTCGCCTTCGTCGCTCACCGCGACACCCGTCAAAGCACCCAACCCACCCGCCGCGAACTGCGAGACAAACACTCCCCCGGGCGAGAAGATATCCACCAAGCCGTTATGGGCGTCGGCGAGGAACACCTCGCCATTCGCGGGGTCCACCGCGACCGCGACCGGTTCGAAGCCGCGCACGCCCACATCCGGGGTTTCGCTGCCGTCGATCGCGGAGAGGAATTTCCCCGTCGCACCGCTGAACCTATCCACCACGCCCTTCCCTGGGTTGGCGACATACACATCACCAGCCGACGCGCTCCCGGAGTCATCGACCGCTACACCTGTGGGCGCAAGTAACGGGGCGCCCGTGAGCGCAACGCCCGCTTCGTCGTGTTGGGCTTCCGCAGCGGTGAAGCGCTCGACCCCTGATGCGCCCTGATCCACAACGTACACGTCTCCCTTCGACGCGCCCGCGGAGTCATCGACGGTTACGCCGTGTGCGCTTGCGAACACGCCGAAGGATGAGGAGAACCCATGGCTCTTCGCCGCCAACGCCATCGGGCTGGCCAGCAACCCCGCTATCGCGCACAGCGAAACCACACCGGTGAACATCAGCCTACGAGCGATCATCGAACCATCTCCTCCTCAAGAGCTGAGGGGAGAACCCCTCGATCGGTGAACAACGACGCGCCGATGGGCGCACCGGCACAAGCTTCATCATCAGCGGGGGCGTGCATGCGGATGCTTCGCGCGACCGTCTCACCCTTTGCGGTGAGCGACCACGCGTTTGGCTCGCCCTTCACACGCCCCGGACCACGATTGGCGAGCAGCCCCAGGCGCTCGAGCCGCGCCAGCAGCTTCGAGACCTGTCCGGCGTCCGCGATCCCCGCACGCTCCGCCGCCTGGCGATTGCTCGACCCCGGGTGCTCGGCGATCCCTTCGAGGATCCGCGCGGTGCGATACGTCAGGCGCATCGCCACGCCATCGAGCGGATCGAGCACGCTCTCCGCGGACCCGCGCCGGGCACGCGTGGACCGCGTGGACACGGCCGGCGCGGGACGCACCTGCTCCCGTCGCGCGGCGGAAGCCCCCCGATAGGGCAGCACGATCATTCCCATCAACTCCCCCAGCAGCCCAACCAGCGGCCGGCGCTCACCACGCAGCAGCCGCGCATACACAATCGAGAACGCCGCTCCGATCAGGCCCTCCGCGGTGAGCGGCGTGCACCTTTCAGCCCGCACGCTCGACAGGCGCCCTTCGTCGACCACCAACGCCAGCCGCGAAAGGATCGCTTCGCGACGCTCCAAAACTCGCGGACCGCCGCGCAACGCCTGCACCACGCAGACTCGGGCGAGGACCGGCTCGCGATCCAGGAACGAGAGAATCGTGAAGAGGCCGATGCGGACCCGCTCGCGCCAAGCCAGGCCGTCGAGGTCCGCCGCGGCCAGCTCCCCCGCGATCGACCCCAGCGCGTCCTCCAGGACCGCCGCCAGGCACGCTTCGCGATCGGCGAAGAGCTCGTAGAAGGTGCGTCGGGAGACTCGGGCTCGGCTTGTGATATCCGCGACCGTGGTGTCCGCGTAGCCAAGCTCGTCGACCGCACGGATTGCCGCGCTCAGCAGACGCACTCGCTGGATCTCGACCAGACGCGCGTGAGAGAATGCGCCCTCGGACACGCGGGATGCGCTGGACGCGGGCCGGCTGGACGCGGGACGCCTCGCCGCCGGAGGCCGGGATGCCGGGGCACTGCGCCGTGCCGCCGCGCGCGTGGGCATCAGACCGTCCTCCGGGCTGGCCGCCGGGCGGAGTTACTGGCCGCATGAACCCCATCCCCGCGAGCGGGAGCGGGATGGCCGCTTAAGGCCTGGCGATCAGCGTGTTCGAGGCGGTGCCCTCTAGGGCAAGAGAGAGAGAGAGAGAGAGAGATGCGACAGCGCCAAGCTGGCGCATCTAGCATCACTTCTCACGGCGGGTGCAACGACCCCCATCACGTTTCTCCCTCTAGAAAACACGCTGAACAAGCTCCCTCATAACGCTTCACGACCCAGGCCCTCTACCCAATCAATCCCCTGCTCGCGCGTCGAGTCAACCACAAGGCTGGTTGACCCAAACCCGGTCTTATGTCTACATCCAGCCACCCAGGGGTGGCCAACAGCAACGCCATTGTAACCACACCTGCGTCTTGCTGTCAAGTCCTATGCCCGCGCGGATACTGACAGCCCCCAATGGTCGCTATCTCTCGGCATGGTTTTTGCTATCCTCGAGGCCATGAGCGCGGCGACGAGACGCAAGACATCATTCGAAGTGGATTTCGCCAAGGTGGACGCCGCCAGGGACATCCTTGGCACCACCACGCTCACAGACACGGTTGACCTGGCGCTCGACGGCGTCATCAAGCTCGAGCAGCGTCAGCGGCTCGTGGAACTGCTGTTCGATTCCGACGCACTCCAACTCGACGACCCCGACGTAATGACCGGCGCTTGGCGCTGACAGCCCGCGCGGTGCCGACCTACCTGGCTGACAAGAGCGCCCTGACACGGCGTGAGACTCGCCCTCGGGTTCGCAACATCATTGAGCCCCTGCTGCTCTCGGGTGCAATCGCCACCTGCGGCATCGTCGATCTCGAGCTGCTGTTCAGCGCCACGACCTCAGCCGTGTACACAGAGCTCGCCTCGACGCTGCGCGCACTACCACGAATCCCCGTCACCGAGGAGATCGTCGATCGCGCGCTGGCTGTTCAGGCACTTCTCGCGAAGCACTCGCAACACCGAGCGGTGCCACTGCCCGACCTCCTCGTCGCCGCCTGCGCCGAGGATGCCGCTCTGACCGTGCTCCACTACGACGCCGACTTCGATCGCATCGCCGCACTCACCGGCCAGCCCACGCGATGGGTCGTGCCGCGCGGCAGCGTGTCCTGAGCGGCTCACCCCTTGCTCTTCTTCTTCTTGTGAGAGGCATTCTTGTGCTTCAACTTCGGGCATCCGGTGACGGCGATCTTCGTGTTCTGCTGGATCACGAGGCCGTTCTGGCCGACCAGTTCGGTGGGCATCAGCAACGTGCCCTTGCAGAGGTTCCCGTTCGCGGTCAACGCCGGGAATTCCCTCTGCGGCAAAGTGAGTTCGAAGTTCGAGAACGGCACGTCAGGTACCGTCGCGAACGTCGCGGTCGTGATCCCCGCTTTACTGATCTGCGTTTCGCCATGCACCTGCACCGTCACACCGTTCTGACCTATGAGGACCATGATGAGTTCCGGGTACTTCGCGCCACCGTGGGAGACGAAGTACGCGGTGCCCGTCAGGCCGCCGGGGAGGACCGGGGTTGAGACCTTGACCGTCCCAACCTGAGAGGCCACGGGGCAGTTCTTGGGGTTTTCCGCGAACGTCTTTTCCAAACACGCCTTCTGCAGTGTTTTCAACGGTGTCGGGAGCTGTTTGGGTAGCGACACCTTGACCCGCTGGACGTTCGCGGTGCTGCTCAGGCCCCCTTCGTCGGGGAGCGTCATCTTCACGTCCAGGCTCGCACCCTGCGTCCGCGATGTCTTCGCTGACGTCGAAACCTTGAACCCCGGTTTGAATGTGAGACTGCGACACGACCCGACCTGGAACGGGCTCGACAACGGGGCTTGGGTTCCTTCGGTGCTGGTTGCTGTGCCTGAGAAGGACTGTGGGTTGCAGTTGGTTGGGTTGAACATGAATTCCTTGCGGTCGATCACCGCGTTGATCGTCCGCATATCCACCGGCACCCCATCCAGAATCGTCGGCACCGGGTCCGTCGTGATCGTCAACTGCGAGGTCTGCGGATCAATTTCAATCTTCCCCCGCACGACCGTCGTCCCCAGGTTGAACGGGCCGGCGATCACGGGGACCGCGATCAGCAGACCGTAGGGGGCTCCCTCGTAGGGGCCGCTGATGTAGATCGGGGCTTCCGGCTTGCCTTCCTCCGGCACATACAACGGATCAGGGCCCGCACCAGCACCCACGATCGTGTGCCCGATCTGCGACCCCTGGGGGCATTCGCCCTTCGCGGCCTGTGGTTCTTCGCAGAGCTGGACGTGGCTGATCATCCCGAGCAGGCCCTTCGGTGTCTTGAACTGCAGTTTGGAGATCCGCTGCTGATCATCCGCCCGGGACAGCAACAATGAGAACGCCGTATAACCACCCGCCTGGTCGGTTGTGGCGCCGGCGATCATGCTCGGCGTGAATGGCAGCGGCGACGCACACGCAGCACCATTGGTGCCCGTGGCGATCTGGAAGTTACTCGGCGAGAAGACGTCTTCCACGGCGGGGGAGCTCCACGGCGTGAAGTCTGAGGCGCTCGTGAACAGCCCACATGTCGGTGGGGTCACGAGCGCCGCCTGCGACCCGCCGCTGAATGCGAGTTTGAAGCTCGTGAACGGCAGCTCCGGGTTTTCCTTGAACACCGTCGTCAACTGCCCGGTCGTGGTGTTCAGGTGCACGTCGCCTACCACCTTGACTTCGACGCCCTGCCCCGCGAGCGCTACCAGCAGTTTCACGTCCGGCGGCTGGGATTCCAGGACATACACCTTGCCTTCAAGCGGTTCGGGCAGCACCGGGGTGAAGATCACCGCGGTCCCGACCTGGGATGCGGCCGGACACTGGGGTGGGCCTTCCTGGTCAACCCCGTCTTGGTCGAGCGGGCAAGTCGCAAGGCCGGCCGCTCGGCCAGGGTTGAGGACCATGCCTTCGGGTAGCACGACCGTCGCGTCCCGGAGATTCGACGCGGCGATCCCTCCGGGGCTGGAGAGGCCTTCCTCCGGTACTTTGATTTCGGTTGTCAGCCCCGCCGGGGTGTCCCCCGCGGTCGTGTCCGGCGCGATACTCAGCGACGGGCCGAACCCGAGATGATCGCAGCCCGTAAACCCGGCCGGGGTGCCCGTGCTGTCATGCGTAAGGATCGAGGCGCGTGCTCGCGCGTTTTCGTTCTGCCACGTGCCGAGCGCTTCGATCGAGATTTCCTGTGGGCCTTCACACGACGTCGGAACCGTCAACAACGGTGTCAACGCCGCCCCAGAGGGCACCCCTCCGCGCTGTTCTTCGTGATTCGCTTCGCCCGGTGTCCCCCAGATCGTAACAGTGTTGAACACGACTCCCTTCTGCGGGAAAGGATCGACGTGCGCGCTGATCCCGTAGTCGCTTGCCAGCGCACTTGACCCACCCGAGCGCACCCCAAAATCCAGGAAGACCAACGCCCCTTCGAAGCTGAACCCGAACTCGGCGGGCACACCCGGAGGCGGCACCAGATTATAAACCTTGAACGAAACATGAATGCCGTTGGGCAGCGCCTGATCGATACCTACCTGCGTCGCGGCCGGACAGGTCGGCTGATAGAACGTGTTGGGGTTTTCGATAGCTGATTGTTCACCGTCGAACTGTCTGCGCGAACAGCGCGGCACGGCCGTCACGTTGCCGACGATCCCGGGCGGCAGATTCACGACCACATCACGCATTTCGCCACCCGTTTTCGCCCGCCTGTTACCCACCGGATATTCTTCAAACGCTCCTACACCGGTGCTATTGGTCGCAAACACCGTGGTCAACGCGTACGGATGCGAGCCCGCCTGCGTATCGGTCGTGCCATCCGCATTCGAAAGCCACGCATCGAAACCCGCAAACCCGAACCCGGGCGACACCGAACCGAACCGCACACCCTTGACATCACTCGCTGAATCAGGCGCACCACCCCCACTCACACCCGCCACGTTAGACCCTTCGCTACCGGAAGCCACGTCACCTTCAACGTTGACGTCGATCGTGACTTCCATCACCGCACCCGGCGGCACACCACCGGCCGTGCAAGTCACCCGCTGCGCGGATACCACCATACATTCGCCCTCGGAGCTTCCAGGGCCACCAACCAGACCTCCAACCGGCACCACCACCCCCAGGGTCGCACTGGTCGCCGTCACGCCTTTGGGCAGCTCGTCGGTGACCGTCGGAGCGTTACCCGTGCCCGCGCCAGTGTTATACACATACAAATCCACCTGGCCACTGCCACCGGGCGGGAGGTTGGTCGGCGCGGTCCTCGTGAAGATCTCCCACCCCGGCGCCAGCGTGGACGCCCACACAGAGTCCGACCCCGCCAACAGCACCACAACACTCAACACCAGCAGCAAAGACACACGCTTCGCGAACATTCTACCTCCCCTCCCTTGCCGAACCCATGGCCTTCGACCGCGGCGCATACCTCCTGCGAGCCTGCGCCTCACACACCAACCTCGCCCGCCCCGTTCGCTTCCGACACGCCCGCAACGCCCGAGCAAGCTTCTGCGCACGCGTCAACACCTTCGCCTTCGGTTTCGGCTTGCTCTTCACCGACCCTGACACGCTCGACGGCGCCGGGAAGTTCCCGACCCCCGCGAACGTCACACTCGCCGGCGTCGCAAAGATCGGCGCCGCCGGCGGCACACCCTGACAACCCGACCCCGTACACTCCGGCGCCACCACCGGCTGCACACCACCGACCCGCGCGTCATACACGGCAAACCCTTCATACGCGTCACCCGGTACCAGCTCGGCGCGCGAGATCACGAACACGTCTTCCCCACTAGTACTCGCGTCCAACAGCCACGACGCCGACCCACTCGTGCCACCCGACAGCAGGTAGATGCACCCATCCGCTTCCCGACAGCTGCCGACACCGTCACGCTCCCACTCATACACATCCTGCTTACCGTTCGTGTCCTGCGCCACCAACGGCTCGGCGCTGTCAAAGAACACCCGGCCACCACCGTCAGAGATCACCCGCGGCGCATACGTATGGCTATAGCTGATCGGCAAAAACGCAGCCGCCGCATCCGCTTCATTGTCTAGACCTGCTTCGGTCTCCTGGTTGCGTTCCGGGGGCTCACCGCTCGGGTTGCACGAGACACAGAACAACCGGCCGCCTTGCGCCTCGTACGCATACACCTCCTCCATCCCTTCGTCGCGATACCCCTCCGGGAAGCCAACCGCCGGCAGACTTTCCCTCGACATGAACACCACCCCGAGCCCATCGGGCGCCACCTCCGCGGTACGAGTCCCGAGACCCGGCGTCCAGTCCCCACGCGGCCCCCTGTAAGTCTTGTAAGGCCCCACTTCTTCACCGTCTCGCCCGGAGAGCTGCGTGATCGCTGTTGACGTCCCAGCGTGCCACATCTCAAGCTCATCACTGGTATCGACGTAGTAGATGTATTCGCCGTCTTCGCTGGCGCCGATCACGCCCTGCACTTCGACCCCGGGCGTCAGATCGGTCGTCAAGCCGTCTTCAACGTCGTACTCGTAGAGATCGCCCTTAGTGAAGAACACCTTCGACCCATCCACCGTCGCCGTCCAGAACCTGCCCCCTTCAGAGATCAGCACTGTGCACCCATCCGCCGGCACCGTGCAGCGCCCCCCTTCGATCGGGCTCTGCGGCTGCGCAGGGTTCTCACGCACATACAGCGCAGGAGACTTTTCGCCTTCGATCTGCGTCCAAAACACCCGCGACCCATCAGCGGAGATCACATGGCTAAAATCCGGGAACGTACTGAATTTCGTCCCTTCCCCTCCAATTGGAGGACCACCGAACGTCGCGTTCGCTTCCGAGGAACTACCATCCGGAAGCACGTTCACCAGGCTCAACCGACCGTCAACCGACAGATAGAGATTGTTCTCCCTTTTGCCGCCATCCACGGCACTTCCCGTCAGCGCGTCATTGGCCTCGAACAGCATTTCACTGAGATTGGCTGACGAACCTGCATACGTAGCCGGATTTTCAGCCCCCAAGGTCTCACCGGCCTGGTAGGCTCCGAATTCTTCGTCGCCGCGATGGATCGTCGCTGTCTTGGTGAACAGCGGCTGATATGTGCCGTCGTTGTTGGAGCGCGCATACAGAACCTTGTATTTGCCGGGCGCTTCGGGCGAGAGCGGCGGCAATTCTTCTTCAAACCCGGATTCGCCCCGGGCAATGAGCCACCCAGTCGAGAGATCGTCGCTAAACGCCTGATATTCGGCCTTACGGTAACCCGGCGGCTGCAAATTGACCTGCGTCCACCCACCCCCCGGCGACCGCGTCGCAAGATAATCGTTTCCCTCATATTCCCCGCTGGAACCGCTACCCCCACTCGTCGACGGGCTCGCCACATACACCACTCCATCGCCATTTGCCGCCGCTTGAAACGGCCGCTCGGTATACAAGCCTTCCGCGTACGACAGCCTGTCTCCGATAGCCAGTGACGCGTAGACGCTGAAGCCACGTTCGTCTGTAGGCGTGACACGTTCGTAGACCCGGCCGTCAGGCAAGCCGAGCAGACCAACGGACAGGGTACGGAATGTCTCGTCCGCGCCACGTTCGGTGCCCGCTTCGCCGACCGCCACTACCCTGAAGTGGTATTCCCCGCTCGTCGTCAAGCCTTCTACGTGTGCCGGAGCAGGCAGCGCGCTTTCCCCTTCGCCGAGAAACACTTCGGGGGTCCTCGACCCATACGCCGTGCTCGAACCGTATTCGTAGTAGTAGCTGGTGGACTCACCATTGGGGTCAATCTGGGAGTTCAGCGTCACGCTCGAAGACCCGATATCCGTGAAGGACTCGCCTTCGATCGCCGGCACGCCCGCCGCCAACGCCACCGCACTCCCCAGCAACAACAACCCCACCACCACGCACAACGAAACCACGCCGGTGAACATCAACCTACGAGCGATCATCGAACCATCTCCTCCTCGAGAACAGAGGGGAGAACCCCTCGATCGGTGAACAACGACGCGCCCGACGGCGCACCGGCACAAGACTCATCAACAACGGGGGAGCGCATCCGGATGCTGCCCGCGACCGCCTCCCCCTTCGCGGTCAACGCCCACGCATTCGGCTCCCCCTTCACACGCCCCGAACCCGTATTCACGAGCAACCCCAAACGCTCCAAACGCGCCAACAACTTTGAAACCTGCCCAGGGTCGGAGATCCCTGCGTGCTCACCCACCTCACGGTTGCTGGGATTTCCACCCTTCCCACCCAACTCGGCGATCACTTCCAACACCCGCGCCGTGCGATACGTCAACCGCATCGCCACGCCACCCAACGGATCAGACACACCGTCAACGGATCCACGCCCCGCACGCACACTCCGCGAAGGCGGCGCCGGAGCGGGGCGCACCTGCTCGCGCCGCGCCACACCTGCACCTTGGTAGGGCAGCACGATCATCCCCATCAACTCGCCCAACAAACCCGTAAGCGGCCGGCGCTCACCCCGCAGCAGCCGCGCGTACACAATCGAAAACGCCGCGCCGACCAGGCCCTCCGCCGTCAACGGCGTACACCGTTCCGCACGCACACTCGACAGACGCCCCTCATCAACCACACTCGCCAACCGCAAAAGGATCGCTTCGCGACGCTCCAGAACCCGCGGGTCGCCACGCAGTGCCTGCACCACGCAGACCCGTGCGAGCACCGGCTCACGATCCAAGAACGAGAGAATCGTGAACAGCCCCACACGGACTCGCTCACGCCACGCCCGACCATCCAGCTCAGCCGCGTCGAGCTCCGCGCGGATCAGGCCGAGCGCGTCCTCCAATACCGCCGCCAGACACGCTTCACGATCGGAGAACAACTCGTAGAAGGTGCGCCGGGAAACCCGCGCGCGGCTCGTGATGTCCGCGACCGTGGTATCCGCGTAACCCAGCTCATCGACCGCGCGGACCGCCGCGGCCAGCAGCCGCGCGCGCTGGATCTCAACCAGACGTGCGTGCGAGAAGACCTCACCCGCCGGACGCCTCGCCACTGCCTTCGCCGCCGCGCGCGCCGTTGTGCCGTGCGATACCGGGGTGCTGCGTCGTGCCGTCGCACGCGCGGGCATCAGACCGCGCTCCAAGTGAGACGCCGGCCGAGGCCATTGGCCGGGCGAACCCCACCCCCGCGAGGGGAAGCCGGACTGCCACGCACATCTCCCCTTCCCCCTCCGGGGGAATCCGAGCGGCCCGCTAGAGCCGACCGACGAAAGCGCTCGAGGCTCTCAGCCCCGGGGTCCCTAGGGCAAGAGAGAGAGAGAGAGAGAGAGAGATGCGACAGCGCCAAGCTGGCGCATCTAGCATCACTTCTCACGGCGGGTGCAACGACCCCCATCACGTTTCTCCCTCTAGAAAACACGCTGAACAAGCTCCCTCATAACGCTTCGCGACCCAGGCCCTCTACCCAATCAATCCCCTGCTCGCGCGTCGAGTCAACCACAAAGGTCGGTTGACCCCAACCCGGTCTTATGTCTCCGTCCAGCCACCCGGGGTGGCCAACAGCAACGCCATTGTAACCACACCTGCGTCTTGCTGTCAAGTCCCAAAGGATTGGGGCACAGTCCGGCAACCCCAAACGCCGCCAGCCATCCGGCTCCACCGGCAAAGTGACGATATCGCGCCAAGTTTTGCGGCTGATACTCATAAATACGGGCAATCTGGGTCTCGGCCGAGCGTTTCGTCCCAAGCAGACCGTACGGTGCTTGATGTGCTCATCACAGCCGTCATCCACGTCTTCTGCCACGCGAACCCCTCGCTGGGGACCGCCGTTGCCAACGGCCTGCTCGCCTGGGCGACCATCCTCGGCGCCTGCACGGTGCTCTTCTCAGGGCTGCCGGCAGCCGTGGCGCTGTTCATCCCGAGCAGGCCCGCTTCCCTGGCTCAACGGATCAACCAAGGGCTGGGAATCGGCCTGCTCGTTGGGATGGGCGGCGGGCTGTTGATGTTCTTTGTCTTCATTGCTAAGGTCGCTTCATGACCGGCTTTGACCTCTTCGACCGCTACGACTTCGCCGTGTCCTTGCTGATGGGCGCCCTGATGGCCGGAGCACTCGTCCTCGGCGCGCCCCTGTGGGCACTCGTGCTCATCATGTTCGTCTGCTGTGTCGTTATTTTCATCCGCCATTTCGACGAGATCATGTTTCCGTAGAGGACCGCCAAGCGCCGCCCATCGGCCTACTGAAGCGAGGCCATCACGTGCTTTACCACGGTGTAGTCCTCGAGCGAATAGACGCTCAGGTCCTTGCCATAGCCGGACTCCTTGAACCCCCCGTGGGGCATCTCCGAGACGAGCGGGATGTGATCGTTGATCCACACACAACCGAAGCGCAGCGCCTTGGAGACCCGCAGGGCGCGGCCGACGTCGCGCGTCCAGACCGATGAGGCGAGGCCATATTTGGTGGCGTTCGCCCAAGCGATCGCCTCGGCCTCGTCGCCGAAGCGCTGCACTGTTATGACCGGACCGAAGATCTCTCGCTGGATCATCTCGTCGTCCTGCCGCAGGCCGGCGATGACCGTCGGCTCGATGTAGAAGCCCGGCCGCTCTGGCTGTGCGCCGCCGGTGACGATCTCCGCATTTGCGGGCCGGCGCTCGAGGAAGCCGGCGACACGCTCACGCTGGCGGGCCGAGTTGACCGGGCCGAGCGTCGTCTCCGATGCGAGCGTATCCCCGATCACGAGCCCCTGAGCCTGGCCGGCGAGGCCTGAGACGACGTCGTCGTAGACGCCGCCGGCGGCGAGCACGCGCGTCGCCGCCGTGCAGTCCTGGCCGGCGTTGTAGTAGCCGGTGCCGGCGATCGTCTCCAGCGCGCTCTCGAGGCTGACATCGTCGAAGACGACCACGGGGGCCTTGCCTCCCAGCTCGAGGTGCATACGCTTGAGCGAGTCGGCGGCCGTGCGTGCGAAGTGCTTGCCCGTGTCCACCGAGCCCGTCAGCGCCAGCATGTTGACGTCGGGGTGGTTGATCAGGGCCTCACCGGTCGGACGACCGGGGCCGGTGACGATGTTGAGCACACCCTTCGGGAGGACGTCCGCGGCGAGCTCCGCAAGGCGGATCGTCGTCATCGGCGTGGTCTCCGCGGGCTTCAGCACCACCGTGTTGCCAGCCGCGATCGCCGGGGCGAATTTCCAGATCGCCATCATCAGCGGGTAGTTCCACGGCGTGACCTGCCCGATCACCCCGACAGCCTCGCGGCGCGTGAAGGAGGTGTAGCCCTCCATGTACTCGCCCGCGGCCCTGCCCTCCAGGCAGCGTGCGGCGCCGGCGAAGAAGCGCAGGTTGTCGGCCATCACCGGGAGCTCGTCATTCGTGACCGCTTCGATCGGCTTGCCCGCGTTCAGCGCCTCCAGACGCGCGATCTCCTCGCCGTGCTCCTCGACCAGAGCCGCGATCGCGAGCAGCGCCTGCGCACGCTGCGCCGGTGTCGTATTCGACCAGCCCTCGAACGCGGCGCGCGCGGCCCTCACCGCGCGGTCGACCTCCTCTGGGCTCGAGATCGGCGCGCGCGCCAGCTCCTCACCGGTTGCCGGGTTGAGAATCGCTTCGGTGTCGCCGTCGGAGGGGACGCGCTCACCGTCGATGAAGTTGCTCAGGGTCTCGATCTGGGTGGCCATCGTCGCCTCCTGGGTTAACTATTTTTTGGGAAGGGGGACCCCCACAAGGGGGGTCAGGGGTGGGGCTCGTGTGGTGTGAAACGGCCACCACTCAGCTTCCCTGGCCGACTGCCGTACCGAGCGCCTCCGCCACCGCGGGGTGGGTTATCTCGCCGTCCTTGACGTTCAGCCCGAGGCGCAGGCCAGGGTCGCGTTCGAGCGCCTCCTCGATGCCGTGGTCGGCAAGCGCCAGGACGTAGGGGAGCGTGGCGTTGGTCAGTGCGTACGTCGAGGTGATCGGCACCGCGCCCGGCATGTTCGCCACGCAGTAGTGGGTGACCCCATCCACTTCGAAGGTGGGGTGGGAGTGAGTGGTGGGGTGCGAGGTCTCGAAGCACCCGCCCTGGTCGATCGAGACGTTGACCAGCACCGCGTGGCGGCGCATCAGGCCGAGCTGCTCGCGGCTGATCACGTGCGGGGCGCGGCCGCCGTGGATCAGCACCGCGCCGATCACCAGGTCGGCGGAGGGCAGCATCTGCTCGATCGCGAGCGTCGAGGAGTACACCGTCGAGGCCCTCCCGCCGAACGCCACTTCCAGCTCGCGCAGGCGGTCGATCGAGCGGTCGAACACGAACACGTCGGCCTGCATCCCGATCGCGATGATCGCTGCGTTCATCCCCACCACGCCGCCGCCGATCACCAGCACCGTGGCGGCCGCCACGCCGGGCACGCCGCCCAGCAGGATGCCGCGGCCGCCGAGCGGCTTCTCGAGCATGAAGGCGCCAGCCTGCGTTGCCAGCTTGCCCGCCACCTCGCTCATCGGCGCCAGCAGCGGCAGGTTGCCGCGGGGGTCCTCCACCGTCTCGTAGGCGATGCACGTCGCGCCCGAGGCCTGCAGACCGCGCGTCAGGCTCGGCTCTGCGGCGAGGTGCAAATAGGTGAAGAGCGTCTGGCCCTCGCGCAGCAGCGACACCTCGCCCGGCTGGGGCTCCTTCACCTTCAGCACCAGCTCAGCCTCGGCGAACACCGCGCGCGCGTCGGGGACGATCCGCGCGCCCTGGGCGACGAACTCCTCGTCTGACAGCGCGCTGCCCTCGCCCGCGCCGGCCTGCACCACCACTTCGTGGCCGCGTGCGCTCAGCTCGCGCACACCCGCGGGTGTCAACGCGACGCGGTACTCATCCAGCTTGATCTCGCTGGGGACCCCGATCCTCATCGCGGTGACCTCCTGTCATCGCCGGAATCCCAATAAACAGCTCCCTCCCTGACCCCCCTTGTGGGGGTCCCCATCAAAATAAATCCGCACCTCACCGCGCCAGCTCCCGTCCTCGCAGCGCCAGCCAGAACTCGATCCGATCGCGCGCTGTCGAGAAGTCGCGGCCCGTCAGCTGCTCTACGCGACGGATGCGGTAGCGCAGCGTGTGCCTGTGGCAGTACAGCGCGTTGGCGGCCTTCTCCCAGTGGCCGTTGTGCTCGATGAAGACGTCCAGCGAGCGCAGCAGCTCGTCGCCGTACTCCCCCTCACCCGCCTCGACGGGGCCGAGCACGCCGCGGCAGTAGGTCAGCAGCGCGTCGTCGTCCTGCAGCGAGAGCAGCAGCTGGAAGGCGCCGAGGTCGGCGTAGGAGGCGACCACCTCCGCGCTGCCGCCGTTCTGCAGGCGCATCGCCTCCAGCGCGCAGCGCGCCTCGTGGAAGCTGAGGCGCAGCGATTGCGTCGGAGCGACGCGGCTGGCGCTGGCGCGTACCTCGCTCCCGAGGCGAGTGGTGAGGTCGGCGCGGATCTTGCGGGCCAGCGCGATCGGGTCGACTTCGCCGGGGGCCCGATGCTCGGCGAGGTGAACGCCGTTCACGGGCGGGGGCGGGCCGCCGTCGATCACCGCGCACAGCAGCCCCGCGCGGATCGCCACGAGGCTGCCCAGCCGCCTGCCGCCGCCCGCGCCGTTTCCGGCCGGCTCGCCGAGCAGGTCCTCGCGCGCGAGGATCCGTTCCACCAGCGGAGCCGCCACCGCGGGGTCGGGAGGCGCGAACGCCAGCACCGCCGCGCGCTCGCCGATCCCGAACGGGCGCAGCCTCGCCTGCAGCTCGTCGGGGTACAGCCGCCCGGTCAGCGCCTCCGCCAGCACGTCGCCCGCCATGCTGCGCTGCAGCATCTCGTAGCGCTCGTCCAGCAGCTGCGCGAACACGCGCTCGGTGATCGCGATGAACGGCAGCTCGTACGGCACCTCGAACAGCGGGAAGTCGCGCTTGCGCGCCTCGTCGGCCAGCGCGGGCGGCAGGCGCTTGTGGGCGAAGCCGGTGCCGAAGCCGAGGCCGCCGATCTCGTGCGCGGCGAGGCGCACGATCAGCTCGCGCTGGGTCTTCGCGCTCTGCAGCTGCAGCCCGGTCGTCAGCAGCAGCTCCCCCCCGCGCAACCACGGGGTCGGGTCCGGCAGCTCGGTCGAGTGCACCCAGCGAACGTGGCCCTTCGCCGCCTCCTGGCCGCTGATCAGCGCCAGCCCCAGCTCCGCGACGAGGCCCTCGACGGTCAGCATTGCCCCTGGATCCCCCTCCTCGTATTCATCGGTCGTGTCCCTACCGCCTCCCGATCCGCTCCCACGCCTCGCTCAGCACGGGGCGCAGGATCGCCTCGATTTCCTCGAACTGCTCGCGGTCGGCGATCAGCGGCGGCGAGAGCTGCACGATCGGCTCGCCGCGGTCGTCGGTGCGGCAGATCAGCCCGCGGCGGTACAGCTCGCCGGAGAGGAAGCCGCGCAGCAGGTACTCCGCCTCCTCATCGTTGAACGTCTGCTTGGTCTCCTTGTCCTTCACCAGCTCGATCGCGTGGAAGTAGCCGGCGCCGCGCACGTCGCCAACGATCGGCAGGTCGCGCAGGCTGTCCAGCATCGCGCGGAACTCACCCTCGCGGGCGCGCACGTGCCCGCACAGCCCCTCGCGCTCGATCACGTCGATGTTGGCCAGCGCCACCGCGCACGACATCGGGTGCCCGCCGAAGGTGAAGCCGTGGTTGAAGATCGCGTCTCCGTGCAGGAACGGCTCGATCAGCTTGTCAGAGGCGATCACCGCGCCGAGCGGGGCGTACGCCGAGGTGATGCCCTTCGCCGTGGTGATCATGTCGGGCTCGTAGCCGAATCGCTCGCAACCGAACCAGTAGCCGAGGCGCCCCCACGAGCAGATCACCTCGTCGGAGATCAGCAGCACCCCGTGGCGGTCGCAGATCTCGCGCACGCGCTGGAAATACCCCTCCTGCGGGACGAAGCAGCCACCGCCATTCTGCACCGGCTCGAGGATCACCGCCGCCACGGTGTTGGGACCCTCGAACAGGATCGCCTCCTCGATCGCGTCCGCCGCCCACAGTGGGTCGCGGTCTTCTTTCCAGCGGTAGGAGTTGGTGTTGGCGACGTGATGGCCCCCCGGCGTCAGCGGCTCGAACGGCTCGCGCAACGGCGGCAGGCCGGTGGCGGTCAGGGCGCCCATCGAGGTGCCGTGGTAGGCGAGGTTGCGCGAGATCAGCTTGTGCCGTCTGGGCTCCCCGCGGGCGGCGTGGTAGGCCTTCGCGAGCTTCCACGCGCTCTCCACCGCCTCCGAGCCGCCGGAGGTGAAGAACACGCGGTTGAGGTCCCCGGGAGTGAGGCTCGCGATCCGCGCCGCCAGCTCGATCGAGCGGGGGTGGGCGTAGCTCCAGTTGGTGTAGAAGCCCAGCTCCTTTGCCTGCTCCGCCGCGGCCTCCCCCAGCTCGGCGCGGCCATGGCCGACGTTGACGCAGTACAGCGCCGAGAGCCCGTCGAGGTAGCGCTTGCCGTGCTGGTCGTACACGTAGCAGCCCTCGCCGCGCACGATCACCGGCACCTCGTGCTCGGCGTAGGTGCCCATCCGCGTGAAGTGCATCCACAGGTGGCGCTTCGCCAGATCCTGGAGGTCGCCTCCGCCCGCTGCCGGTGGCGGCGACGTAGCGGACTCCGTTCCCATGATCGGATCGCTCAGGTTGGTGGCCATCTCCGTCTCCTCCAGTCTCTGCTATCGGAACTCCGTGCCGCTTGAATAGACACTTAGCACAACCGTACTGCGGCCTCAGGCATGTATCAATGCGCTGCTCGTTCAAGACCTCCTGGCCCGATTGTACGAGACGTACAAGAGCAAGCGGAAACTTTGGGGATCGCGCCCATTGGCGCCAGTTCGCAGTGGTCGTAGCGTTTGCCACGACGGCCACCGATTGTTCTGGGACCGCCGACCGTTCTACTTCAGAGGGAGGGCGAGATGGCAACTGCGAGCGTCGCGGAATCCGGTACACCCGATCCATCGGGGGTGATGGACAAGGGCCTGAAGAAAAACGCGATCGGGTATCTCTCCAACATCGTGATCGGCGTGGCCTCCACCGCGCCGGCCTACTCACTGGCGGCAACCCTCGGGTTCATCGTCGCGGTGAAGGGCGTCGGCGTGCACGCACCGGCGGTGATGCTGGTGGCGTTCATCCCGATGCTGCTGGTCGCCTCGGCCTACAAATACTTCAACCGCGCCGACCCTGATGCGGGCACAACGTTCGCGTGGGTCACGCGCGCCTTCGGACCGTCCACGGGCTGGCTGAACGGCTGGGCGATCTTCCTCTCCGACGTGATCGTGATGGCTTCGCTGGCGGACATCGCGGCGATCTACACCTTCAAGCTCTTCGGCTTCACCGAACTCGGCGAATCGAAAGCGGCGATCATCATCGGCGCGGTGCTGTGGATCGCGATCATGACCTGGATCTGCTACCGCGGCATCGAGCTATCCGCGCGCATCCAGCAGTTCCTGCTCAGCGCCGAGATCTTCATCCTCGGGCTGTTCGCCGTCGTCACGTTCGTCAAGGTTTACGGCAGCAACCCGCCGGCCGGCTCGATCAAGCCGTCGCTCGATTGGATCAACCCCTTTGCGATGAGCTTCGGCGACCTGGTGGTGGCGCTGCTGCTCGCAGTGTTCATCTACTGGGGCTGGGACTCCGGCGTTGCGGTCAACGAGGAGTCCGAGGACCCGGCCGAGGGCCCCGGCAAGGCGGCGGTCATGTCGACGATCCTGCTCGTGCTGATCTACGTCGTCGTCTCGGCGGCCGCCCAGTCATTCCACGGGACCGCCTTCCTCACCAACGAAGCCAACCAGGAAGATGTGCTCAGCGCGCTCGGGTCGGGGGTGCTGGGGAGCGGCCTGGACAAGCTGCTGATCATCGCGGTGCTCACCTCGGCATCGGCCTCGACGCAGACGACGATCCTGCCGACCGCTCGCACGACGCTCTCGATGGCGCATTGGAAAGCGGTCACCTCCCTGCTCGCCCGCGTGCACAAACGCTACCTCACCCCCACCGTCTCGACGCTCGGCTTCGGCCTGCTCTCGATCGCGATCACGATCGCGCTGCTGCTGCTCTCCGAAAGCGTGCTGGTGGACTCGCTGACCGCGATCGGCTTCCCGATCTGCTTCTACTACGGCTTCACCGGGGTGGCCTGCGCCTGGTACTTCCGTCGCGAGCTGCGAGAGAGCACACACAACCTGCTGCTGATGGGCGTCGGCCCGGTCCTGGGCGGCCTGATGCTGTTCGGAATCGGGATCAAGGCGGCGTTCTACTACTCAGAAACCAAGAACGTCGAATCCGCGCCGATTCTCGGCATCACGCTGCCGTTGTGGATGGGCATCGGCGGGATGCTGCTCGGTGCGGTGATCATGTTGATCTCGCGTCCGTACTTCAAAGAGTTCTTCTCGCGCAAGACCGAAACCGCGCGGCCGGGGCTGCTCGAGCAGCCGCCGCCGACCGGGCCGGTTCCTGAGCGCGTGGATTTCTGAGGTTTTTCAAGCTGCCCTGGGGCAGAGGAGCGGTGCGCGGCGGCTGGGTCGCCGCGCCCGCTCCTACGTCGCCCCGCAACATCCGGCAGACTGCTTGCCAAATACTATCCTTTTTCGCTAGATGGTGGACCAAAATATATGGCAAACCGCTATCATCGGTAGATGAACGACACCCAGCTCAGACGCCTGCTGACCGAGCGCAGCCCATGGCGGGCACGGGCCGGCTGGGATGCCGACGATCCCGACCTGAGAGCCGCAGGGCGACTGCCGCTGAACTACGAGCCGCAGCCGCTCGCGGATATCCGTGCGCCGGGGCTATACGTCCTGAGGGGCCCACGCCGAGTAGGTAAGAGCCTGGAGCTCAAGCGCGCCGTCGTACAGCTGCTGACTCAGGGCGCCAACCCAAAGACAATCTTCTACTGCTCCTGCGACGGACTCACCAAGCAGGACCTGCGGCGCCTGGTGGCACAGGGGCATAGCGTCACTCGCACCCTGCCCGGCCCGCGCCACTGGCTGCTCGACGAGGTGACGGCCGTGCCCGGCTGGTCGCAGGTGATCAAGGAGCTGCGGGATCAGAACACCACCTTCCGCGAGGCCTGTGTCGTTCTTACCGGATCCTCCGCACGCGATCTGGGGCAGGCGCGCAAGGACCTCGCCGACCGCCGTGGCGGCGTCGCGGACTCCGACCGGCTGCTGCTGCCGATGGGCTTCCGCGCGTTCTGCGAAGCGCTGGGAGGCTTCGAGGAGCTGCCACCGCTCCTCATCCACCCCAAAGACATCCTTACCCCCCAAGCCGAACACGCGATCTCGGCCGTCGAGCCGTGGAGCGACGCGCTGGCGGACACGTGGGAGCTGTATCTCGACGTCGGCGGCTTCCCACGTGCCGTCGGCGAGCACGTGGGAAGCGGCGCGGTCAGCGACGGGTTCGTCCAAGGCCTGTGGGATGTCGTGCTGGGCGATGCCATCCGCGCGGCGCCGATGTCCGAGGCCGACGTGACGGCGCTGCTCGATCGCCTGGCCACCAACCTGTGCAGCCCGATCAACGCCTCCAGCATTGCGCGCGATGTCGGCCTGCCCGGACATCAGAGCGCCATCAACCGCATAGAGGACCTCGTCCGCGCATTCCTCGCGTGGCGCTGCCACCGCATCCGAGACGGAAGACCCAACACGGCCGCGCAGCCCAAGCTGTACTTCGTGGACCCCCTCGTCGCCCAGCTCGCCCACCGCCGCAACGCAAGCCACCCCGCCCCCGACACCGCCAAGCTCACCCAGCAACAGATCGGCCTCGCACTGGCACGAGCAGTATCACTGCACGCGCCCGCCGCGTTTGTGCAAACCGACAGGGTGATGTACGAGCGAACCGCGACCGGCGCAGAGATCGACTTCGTCGGCCCCGACCTCGAGATCCCGTTCGAGTGCAAGTACACCGACGCCGGCTGGCGCAAGGACGCCCTCACGATGAAAGCCCGCCACGGACGCGGGGTGATGGCAACCCGCACGCCCCTCCTCACCGGCCCCGACGAGCCCATATGGGCGATCCCCGCCGGCATCCTCGCCTGGCTGCTGGGACACTGAGAACCAGCATAAGAGGGACCGCTACTGATCAACCGCGGACTGGGTCAGGGCCTTCTCGCCGGAATACTTTCGGCCCGTTGCGCTGCGTCATCGTGTTCGTCCGCCACTTCGATGAGAACATGGGGCCGTAGGTAGGGCCTACTCAGGCCTACACCGCTTCCTCGCGCTGGCCGTGCGGTGAGCCGAATGCTGCCAAACGCTCCAGGAACAGGCCCGGCGGAAACGCCTCGGGGCCAAGCACACCCGTGCCACGCCAGGTGCCATCGTCGAGCAGCTCGAGCGCGACGACAGGGTTGATCGCTGTCTGCCACACGACTGCCTGACAGCCGTACTCGCGCATCGTCTGCTCGTTGTCCACCACGTGGTAGAGGTAGGTCGCGCGCGGGGCGCCGTCACGGCCGGTGCCCGTCACCCAGGTGCCAGCGCAAGTGCGCCCGCTCATCCGCTCGCCGAGCGTCGCCGGGTCGGGCAGCGCGGCGGCGACCACGTCGCGCGGGGATACCTCCACGCCGCGCACCGAAACCGGTCGCGTCGAGTCGAGTCCCAGCTTGTGCAGCGTACGCAGCACGCCGATGAACTCCTCACCCAGGCCGTACTTGAACGTGACCCGCTCGCACGCCACCCAGCGGGGGATCAGCACGACCTCCTCGTGCTCCACGTTCACGCACTCCACATGGCCGATCCCCTCGGGGAACTCGAACACCTCGGGCTCGGAGAAGGGAGCGGTGGTGTAGAAGCCACGCTCGCGCTCCCAGATCAGCGGCGGATTCAGGCACTCCTCGATCGTCGTCCAGATCGAGAAGGTCGGCGCGAAGTCGTACCCCTCGACCACCAGGTCGGCACCGTCGCGCACGCCCACCTGCTCGATCTGCGAGAAGAGCTCGTCGGCGGCGTAGCGCGCGAAGATGTCCGACAGCCCCGGCTCGACGCCGATCCCAACCAGCGCCAGCAGACCAGCCTGCTCCCACTGCTCGTGCCGGGCAAGCTGGTGCTCGCCGAGCATCACGCCCGGCAGCTCGTACGGCCGCTGCTCGTGGGGCTTGGAGAGCGTCATCGCCATGTCGAGGTATGTCACCCGCGCCTCGAAGCAGGCTTCGAAGATCGGCTCGTTGAAGCGGGGGTCGCAGGCGTTTAGCACGGCGTCGGGCTTCAGCCTGTCGATCAGCGCCACCAACTGCTCCTGGCTGGACGCATCCACCTGCGCGGAGGTGAAGCGGTCGGCTTCGCCGAGGCGCGCGGCCGCATCCCCGGCACGCTGCGGTGAGACATCGGCCAGCACCACGTGCTCGAACGCCGGCCGGCGCTGGGCGATCGCCGCGAACGCCGCACCCACACCTCCGGCTCCTACAACCAGGACTCGCATTATCCTCAGCCGATCGTAGCGCGGATCACCAGAGGAAAGAGGCGCCTCGCGCTCGTGGCGGTGCTGCTCGTGGGGCTCTCCTTCGCGACGCTGATCGAGGACTTCTCCTGGAATCAGACTTCGCACTACGACCTGCTGCAAGCGCTCTACCACGAACACACCAACATCGACCCCTACCAGCACAACACGGGCGACAAGGTCTTCTACCACGGGCACTGGTACTCCGCGCGCGCGCCCGGCCTGGCGCTGTTCGTGATGCCCTGGTACACGGTGCTGAACGCGGTTGACGCGCAGCAGTGGGCGCGCGAATCGCCCGCCGAGCCGCGCGAGGACGAGCTGATCTACCTGATCGGGCTGTGGGGCAACGTGCTGCCCGGCCTGCTGCTGCTGCTGCTCGTGTGGAGCACCGCCGAACGCCTGCAACCGGGGTTCGGGGCGGCGACCGCGATCACGCTCGGCCTCGGCACGGTGGCGCTGAGCCTCTCCACGCTGCTGTTCTCGCACATCTTCACCGCCTTCCTCGGCTTCGCCGCGTTCGCGATGCTGATGCGCGAGCGCGACGGGCCCCCGCGCGCGTGGCTGTGCGGGGCGGCCGGCCTCGCGCTCGGCTACGCGATCTCCTCCGAGTACCCACTGGCGCTGCTCGCCGGCGTGCTCGGGCTGTACCTGCTCTCGCGCCGCGACACGCTTACGCCGCTCGGGGTGCTGCGCCGCGGCGGCGCCTTCGCGGTGGGGGCGCTCGTGGGACTGGTGCCGCTCGCGCTCTACAACCTCGCTGCCTTCCACTCGCTCACGCACATCGCCTACGCCAATGTGCCCCAGCAGCACAAAGGCTTCTTCGGGATCACCGCCCCCTCCCTGCGTGTGGCCACCACGCTGCTCGGCGATTCTCGCGGCCTGGCGACGCTCTCGCCGGTGCTGGTGATGGGGGCGCTCGGTACGGTCGCGCTGTACCGGCGGGGCCGCACGGCCGAGGCGCTCGTGATCGGTGGCACGTGCCTGCTGTACCTCGCCTACAACTCCGGCTACTTCCTGCCCTTCGGCGGCGGCACTCCCGGCCCCCGCTTCCTCGCCACGACGCTGCCATTCCTCGCGCTGCCGCTGGCGATCGCCTTCAAGCGGTGGCCCGGGCCCACAATCGCGCTCGCCGCGGCTTCGATCACCTGCAACGTGCTCGCGGCGATCGCCCACCCCCTGATCGGCTACGAGACCGAGACCGTCAGCTGGATGCGCCACCTCTTCAACGGCTTCTTCCAGCCCACGATCGCCACCGCCTACGGCCTCGGCCGCGGCTGGGGGGAGATCTGGGTCTTCCTGCTGCCCGCCTTCGGCGCGATCGGGCTGGCCGCGTACGTCACCCCCCACATGCGCCTGAGCAACCGCTCGCTGCGGGCCGGCCTGCTCGCGCTCGGCGCCTGGGCGCTGTACGCGGCGCTCGCCCCCACGCTGCTCGGCATCGACCACCAGGGCCTGCTCGACATCCTCCACTCCGGCGACCCGAAGGCGCTCACCAAGGGCGCCTACTTCGGCCCCTACCCGCTGCGCGCGCTCGTCCCGCTGGCCTGCGGCTTGGCGCTCCTCGCGCTGGTCGGGGCGCGGGTTTGGCGCAATGCGCCGGGGGAGGCGACGCCTCAGGGCCCCTCGCGCAGGTCAACCCTCTCCACCGACACGTTAACCGCCAGGATCTCGGGGTCGCCGGTGTAGAGCTTGGCATTGTGACGCTGAGCGGTTGCGATACAGAATGCGTCGGCGTAGGAAAGACCCCCGCCCGCCTTGATATGCGCAGCAGCACCAACGAGTGGCCAATCGGGGTCCTCAACCACCATCAGAGTCCGCAGCCAGTCGATCTGATCACGCGCCTCTTGCTTCCCCTCCTCACGTTCCGTCCAGTACAGCACCTCACCAAGGTTGATCGAGGAGATCAGCGCCCGCTTGCCGAGGATCAACTCTTTCACACGAGGGGCGGCGGGCTCACCACGCAGAAACGCAAGCGCCGCCCAGGCGTCAAGAACAGCTGTCAAAGCCCACGCATACGCCGCTCGCGTTCGTCGGCCTCGACCTCACGGCGATGCTCTGCTTCGAGTCCCGCTATCGGATCGATCTTGCCACCCTTCAGCGAACCCTGCAGTCTTTCGAGGATCGCTCGGCGCTCCGCTGGATCGGTGATCGCCTTACGGATGCGGATAGCACCTTGCTCCTCATTGAACAACACTTCATCGCCCGGGCCAATGCCTGCCCGATCGCGCATCGCCTTGGGGATAACCACCTGGCCCTTGGGTCCCACCTTGTAGGTCACACTTTCAGTATAACCCACGCAGGAGCACAGAGGGGTGGGATTCCTCAGCGAAGTTGTTCGGTGCAATTAGTTCTGTCGCAACCGTACAAACGGTGCCCCGATCTCGCTGATCAGTTATCGACCGTCTTGACGTTGCAGCGCTTGGCATGTAGCTGCTTGCAAACCACGACATAGCCCAGGCGGGGCTTGTAGTGGGCGTTGGTCAGACCCGCGTCGAAGCGGGTGGAGGCTGTGCCGCCCGTCCAGTCGTAGATGTAAAGGCGCTTGATCCGCGGGTTGGAGGCCGCCACGCCGAACGTGAACTGCAGCACTTTCGCTGCGCGCCTGAGGCCCGAACCGTTCCTGTTTGGGAAGTCGTTGCCGAATTTCACGATCCCGCCGGTCTCCGTCAGCCACACTTCACCGCCGAGGTCGGCCACAAGGTCACGCGTGCGCCAGCTTTCCAAGCGGTTGACGTCCGAGTAGTCGTGCAGGCCCCATGTCGTGGGCATCACGGTTCTCAAGCGGCCGATCTCGCGCTTGAATTCCTCGATGTAGTCGATCGTCGGGTATATGTCGTCCTGGTCGAGCACGTCCAGGCCGACGACCGTGCAGGGAATGCAGTCGCGCTTGAGCGCTTGGTAGTACTGCGCATCCTGCACTGCGCTGGGGCTCCGGAAGTAGCCGGGCACATACCCGCGGTTGGCCTCGTCCCACGCCTGGTATTCGCGGATGTGGGGAAACTTCTTGATGAACTTCGCCACATCTCGCTTGTATACGGCCACGCTCGGCATTTTCATCGGCGTGTACTCAGAGTGGTAAAAGGCGAGGAGGATTTTCTGGTGATGCGCTTCCGCTGCGTGAATCCACGCTTCCGCCTGCTCCAGGTCGTATGGCCGCACAGCCACGTCGTACGGCACCGTGAGACGCGCGATCTGCGTGTGCAGCTGCTGCCACAGCGAGTTGCCGAACATCTCGTCGTGCGAGTCGCTGAGGCCGGTCATGTAGGACGGGCCACGCGCGCGCGTCTTTGCCGCGGAGCTGCCGGCGAGCACCAGCACACAGATCAGCGCCACACAGAGCAATGCCGCCGTGGGCTTACGGGGGAGGGATCCGAGCATGTTCATCGCAACAGGCTAGGCGCCCCGGGGTTGCGGTGGCGCCGCTTCCCCCGGGTTGTGCAACACGGCCTGCGCCCCTTCCTCCAGCTGCAGCGCGGTCTGCGGCGCCGCGCTGGCTGCGCGCAGCACGATCACCTCGCCGGGGACGTTGCTCAGCAGCCATGCCACCGCCTCGGGCGTGAAGCCCTCCCCCGAGCTGTCCGCGCCGGCCGCCACGACGATCCGATCGAAGCGCTCGTGCGCGGACAGCTCGCGCAGCGCGTGGCGCACCGTGCGTCCACGCTCGATGCGCGCGTCCACCGGCACCTCCGCGCGAGTCGCGCGCCGCTCGATCGCCTCCAGCATCGGCAGCGCCACGTCGCACTCGCTGCGCAGCGGCACATCCACCGACAGGCGCAGCGGCACCAGCGCGAGGTACACCGGCATCAGCGTCGCGCCCTCGGCGCGCGCCAGCCGCAGCGCGGCCGCCAGCGCCGGCTCGGAGAGCCCCTCGCCGGTGAACGGGAATGCGATCCGGCGTACCCGCTCGCCGCTTCGCAACGCGCGCTCGCGCCGCCAACGCTCGAGCGCCACAGCGGCTCCGAAGCCGGCCGCCAGCGCCACCACGATCAGCACCACCCCGAGGAGGGTCATCACCTCGCCTCCCCAGCTCCGTGCGCCCGCGCGCCCACCGTTGCGATTTGGCCACTCACAGCACCGCCCCCTCTTCCTCCGCGACCTCTCCCGTGGGCAGCAGCGTGCGATCGGCGACGATCCGCAGATCCACTCCCGGCAGCCCTTTCAGCAGCTGGAACGGCAGCGCCGGCTGGCTGAGGCGCCGCCACGCGTTGCGGGGCTTGGGCGTGCCCATCAGCAGGTAGGTGGTGCCCCGCCCCCGCGCCACCCGGACCGCGGTCTCCGCAACCTCGTCGGCCTCCTCGATCAGCAAGTGCGCGCCCAGCACCGACGCGAGCCGGCGCAGCGCCTCCAGCTGCTCGCGCTCCTCCCGGCTGGGCGTCGCCCCCGGCGGGCGCACGACCAGGATGTCGAGCTCCGCTCCCAGCCGCTGTGCCGAGCGCCAGGCGCGGCGCACCACCCGCTGCGAGCGCGGGGTCGGGGTCACCAGCGCCAGCAGGCGCTCGGAGATCACCTGCGGGGTCGTCCTGGCGACGAGGCTGTCGTCACGCCGGCGGATCACGGGCGCCTCACGACCGCGGCGCTCGAGCTCGACACCCTCCGCCACCTGGCGCAGCGCCGTCTCGCGCAGCGCCGCGAGGTTCTCGATCTTGAAGAAGTTGCTGAGCGCCGCCTGCACCCGCTCGGGGGCGTACACCTTGCCGGCGCGCAGCCTGCCGATCAACGCCTCCGGGGTGATGTCCACGAGCACCGTCTCATCGGCCGCCGACAGCACCGCGTCGGGGATCGTCTCGCGCACCCGCACCCCCGTCAGCTGCGTCACCTGGTCGTTGAGGCTCTCCAGGTGCTGCACGTTGACGGTGGAGAACACGTCGATGCCGGCCTCCAGCACGTCGCGCACATCTTCGTAGCGCTTCTCGTGCTCCACCCCGGGGGCGTTGGTGTGCGCCAGCTCGTCGATCAGGCACAGCTCTGGCGCGCGCGCCAGCACCCCCGACAGATCCATCTCCTCGATCTCGGTGTCGCGATAGCGCACCCTGCGACGCGGCACCATCTCCAGGCCCTCCGCCTGGGCGACCGTCTCCATCCTCCCGTGCGGCTCCAGATAGCCGACCACGACGTCGCGGCCCGCCTCGGCCTCGGCCTGGCCCTCCTGCAACATGCGGAACGTCTTGCCCACGCCGGCGGCCATGCCGATGAAGACCTTGAGGTGACCGCGATCGCTCGGCATCGCGTCATTGTCCTTTACTTGGACGTCGGATAGCCTGCGGAGCTTGTCCGACACGCTGTTGGGCGCCATCTTCCTAGCAGGTGTCGTTGTGAGCCTCGGCACGTCCTGGGCGCTGGTCATCCGGCTCGAGCGCGTGGGTGTGCGGCTGGGCCTCTCCGAGGCGCTGCTGGGGATGCTCGCCGCGCTGGCCGCCGACGCGCCCGAGATCACCGCCGCGGTGACGGCGCTTGCCCGGCACGACACGCACATCGGCGCGGGCGTCGTGATCGGCTCGAACGTCTTCAACCTGGCGGCGCTGCTCGGCCTGGCGGCGGTCGTCGCCGGGCGGATCTCGCTGCACCGGCGCGTGATCGAGCTCGGCGGCGCAGTGAGCCTGTGGATCGCCGGGATCTGCGTCTTGGTGGTGGTTGGAGCGCTGACGCCGGCGGTGGGACTGCTCGCGGCGCTGGCGCTGCTGGTGCCCTATCTGCTGGTCCTTGGCATAGGCCGTGAGCGGCTCGCGCGGCTGCGGCTGCCAGACGCGTGGGCGGCCTGGCTGGCGGAGGCGGTCCGGGAGGAGGAGCAGGAGCTCGAAGTGGCGATCCACCCCGATCGCGGCGGCGCGCGTGACGGAGCGCTGGCGGCGCTCGCGGTGCTGATCGTAGTCGGCGCCTCGATCGCGATGGAGCGCACCGGCTCGGAGCTCGGTGCGCGCCACGCGATCCCCGAAATCGTGGTCGGCGGCCTGATCCTCGCCGCCGTCACCAGCCTCCCCAACGCGGTCGCCGCCGTCTACCTCGCCTCCCGCGGCCGCGGCGCGGCGACGCTCAGCACCGCGCTCAACAGCAACGCGCTCAACGTCGCCGCAGGGCTGCTGATCCCGGGGGCGATCGTCGGTCTCGGCGCCCCGTCCGGGCCCACGACGTTCATCGCCGTCAGCTACCTCGGTCTGACCGCGGCCGCGCTGGCGATCGCCTACCTCGACCGCGGCCTGCGCCGTCTCCCCGGCGCGCTGATCATCGCCGCCTACGTGGCGTTCGCGCTGGTGCTGGTGAGCGGGACCTAGCGGCTGGTTGCGGTCCCAGTTGAATGTATTGCTTTCGCACCCAAACCCTTCATTTTGTGAAGTGGTTGGGGTCCGTTGTGGATGACATGGCCACCACGCCTGCCGGCAGATCCCGGGACAGGGGCCGTTACTCTCCAGATCGAGTCATTTGAGCGCCGTCGCGACACCACCGCCGCCCTCCCTCGGGGCGCCGCCCCCCGGCCGGCTTCCCCCGGAGCCCCCGCGCCGTCCCTGGTGGATGGCCAAGCGCGTGCTGCTCGGGGGGATCGGGGTCGTGCTGCTCTCCGGCGCGGCGAGCGCCGTGCTGGCGCGCAACGAGGTCAGCAAGGTGGTGGCGGCGCTGCGCCAGAACAAGCCGGTGAAGATCGCCGCGAGCATCCTGCCGCAGGCGGCGAGCGGCGCGCCGGAGACGCTGCTGCTGGTCGGCAACGACGAACGGCCGCCCCCCAAGGACAACCCCGGCGGGGCCGTGCTGCCGCACTCCAACGAGATGCTGCTGGTGCGCATCGACCCGAGCAAGCCGACGATCTCGATGCTCTCGATCCCGCGCGAGCTGCGCGTGCCGTTCACGCGGCTCAACGGGCAGCTGGAAGAAAACCGGATCAACTCCGCCTACACCTTCGGCTACGAGGAAAGCGGCGAAAGCACCTCCGGCGGCGTGAAGCTGATGGTCGAAACGCTCACGAAAGTGATCGGCGTCACGCCCAACCTCGTGTTCGTCACCAACTTCAAGCGCTTCAAGCGGGCCGTTGACGAAATGGGCTGTGTGTATATGACCGTCGACAAGCCCTACCACCACGTCAACGAACCGGGCGGCGAACAGTACTTCGAAATCAACCTGCAGCCCGGCTACCAGCGGTTGTGCGGGCAGGAAGCGCTCGAATTCGTGGCCAACCGCCACGAAAGCACGTCGCTGATCCGCGACGCCCGCGACCAGCGCTTCCTGCTCGACGTCAAGGCCCAGTACGGGCCGACGCTCTTTGAAAACCGTGAAAAGTTCGAGCGCATCGTCGGCAAGGCAGTCGAAACCGACCTGCGCAGCGAAGCGCAGGTGCTGCAGCTGCTCGAGCTGCTGGTCGAATCGGCCGGCAAGCCGGTGCGCCAGGTGCCCTTCCACGTCGAGCTGCACAGCACCTACGACACCGCCACCCCGCAGCAGCTCGAAGAAGCGGCCCACTCCTTCCTCAGCGGCACCGCCGCGATCGCCCCGCACCGGCTGCACGGCTCGGGCGGCGGCGCACACCACTCCGCGCGCGGGCGTCCCGCGGCCCCCCCGCCCCCGCCTTCGCTGTCACCCACCCCAAGCGCCACGCTCGCGCAAGCCCGTGCGATCGCCCCGCGCCTGCCGTTCGCCGTGCAGGTGCCACGTGGCCAGGAAACCACCGCCGAATCCGAACCGGACGTAGTGCGCTGGTATGACATCGCGGGCCCGGGTCGGCGGCTGTACCCCGCCTATGTGGTGGTCGTCAACGAGGGCGAACTGGGCCAGTATTACGACATCCAGGGCAGCGCCTGGACCGACTCGCCGCTGCTCAGCAACCCCAACCAGGAAGTTCACGTCGGCTCGCGCACCTACAGCCTCTTCTACGACGGCGAACACCTCAAGACGATCGCCTGGCGCGAAGGGAATGCGGCCTACTGGATCGAAAACACGCTCACCAACAACCTCTCGCCGCAGCAGATACTGGCGATCGCCGAGAGCACCCATCCGGTGATCGGCACGGCCACCGCCGGCTCGCACGCGACGGCAACCACACGCAGTTTCAAACTGCCTCCGCCCGCGGCCCACGAGGCAAGCACGCTCGCCAAAGTCGGCTCACTACTCGGCTTCGTGGGGCTGCTCGTCGTGGGGCTAATGGGTCTGTGGGTGATCGCACGCCAGCGCGAGCTGCGGACACTGCGCGAGCAGGTGGCGCAGGCGATGGCACTGGAAGCCCGCCAGCGCACGCGGGTCCGGTAGGGGTCTTCGGCGGGCACAGGTAGGGGCCCCGACAGGCCAAAGACAGCAAGATCGGGCTGCCACGCTTGGCGGGCGCTATGCCCCCAGGAGGTTGTGCACGACCAGGTCGATCAGCTTGATCCCGATGAACGGGGCGATCAGGCCGCCGAGGCCGTAGATCCAGAGGTTGCGCCGCAACAGCGCGCTCGCGCCGATCGGGCGGTAGCGCACGCCGCGCAGCGACAGCGGGATCAGCAGCGGGATCACGAGCGCGTTGAAGATGATCGCCGAGACGATCGCCGATTCGGGCGTGCCGAGGTTCATGATGTTGAGCACGTGCAGCGGACCCTTGCCGGGTGGGTGGGATCCTATTCCCGTGGCGTAGGTGCTGATGAACACGGCCGGCAGGATCGCGAAGTACTTGGCGACGTCGTTGGCGATCGAGAACGTGGTCAGCGCACCGCGCGTGATCAGCAGCTGCTTGCCCACCTCGACGATCTCGATCAGCTTCGTCGGGTTGGAGTCGAGATCGACCATGTTGCCCGCCTCGCGCGCCGCCTGCGTGCCGGTGTTCATCGCCACACCCACGTCGGCCTGCGCGAGCGCCGGCGCGTCGTTGGTTCCGTCGCCGGTCATCGCAACCAGGCGCCCCTCCTGCTGCTGCTCACGGATCAGCGCCAGCTTCGCCTCGGGCGTGGCTTCGGCGAGGAAGTCATCGACGCCCGACTCCTCGGCAATCTTGGCCGCCGTCAGGCGGTTGTCGCCGGTCACCATCACGGTCTTGATGCCCATCGCGCGGAGGTGGTCGAAGCGGACCTTCATCCCCTCCTTGATCGTGTCCTTGAGATAGATCACGCCCAGCACCTGGCTGTCGCGCGCAACAGCCAGCGGCGTGCCACCCTCATGGCCGATCCGCTCCAGCTGCGCCTGCAGCTCCGGCGGCGGCGAGCCACCCTCCTGCTTGACAAACTCGACGATCGCGTCGCCCGCGCCCTTGCGCAGCTGCTGGCCGTCGTAGTCGACGCCGCTCATCCTGGTCTGCGCGGTGAACGGCACGAACGTCGCGTTCAGCGTGCTCATGTCGTGCTCGCGCAGCCCGTACTGCTTGGCGAGCACCACGATCGAGCGGCCCTCCGGCGTCTCATCCGCCAGCGAGGAGAGCTGCGCCGCCTCGGCGAGGTCTGACTCGGCCACGCCCGGCATCGGGATAAACTCCGAGGCGAGGCGGTTGCCGATCGTGATCGTGCCGGTCTTGTCGAGCAGCAGCACATCCACGTCGCCCGAGGCCTCCACGGCGCGCCCGGAGAGGGCGAGCACGTTGCGGCGCACGAGCCGGTCCATCCCCGCGATCCCGATCGCGCTCAGTAGCGCGCCGATCGTTGTCGGGATCAGCGCGACCAGCAGCGCGATCAGCGTCGTCTCGGAGATCGCCGTGCCGGCGAACAGCCCGAAGGGGCGCAGCGTGGCAACCACGATCATGAAGATCAGCGTCAGCGCCGCCAGCAGGATGTTGAGCGCGATCTCGTTGGGCGTCTTGCGCCGCTCGGCTCCCTCCACCAGCGCGATCATGCGGTCGAGGAAGGAGTGGCCGGGCTCCTGGGTGATTTCCACGATGATCCGATCGGAGGTCACGCGCGTGCCGCCTGTGACGGCGCTGCGGTCGCCGCCGGACTCGCGGATCACCGGCGCCGACTCGCCCGTAATCGCGGACTCGTCGACCGTGGCGATCCCCTCGGTGACGGTGCCGTCGCCGGGGATCAGCTCGCCCGCCTCCACCACCACCATGTCGCCGCGGGTCAGCTCCGAGGCGGCCTTCGTCGTGCCGTCGCGCATCGTCGCCACCGTCTCCTTGCGCATCGAACGCAGCGTGTCGGCCTGCGCACGGCCACGACCCTCGGCGAACGCCTCCGCCATGTTGGCGAAGATCACCGTCAGCCACAGCCAAATGGCGATCGTCAGCGTGTACCACGCCGGCTGGTGCCCGCCGCCGAGCGGCTTGCCCCCGAACGCCTGGATCAACCACGTCACGGTCGTGATCACCGAGCCGATCTCGACGACGAACATCACCGGGTTGCGAACCTGCACGCGCGGGTCGAGCTTCTTGAGGCTGTCGATCAGCGCGTGCACGATGATCTCGCGCTGGAACAGCGACACCGCCTGGCGCTCGTGGGTCATGGCCCCATCAGTCATCGCTTAGCCTCCTATCGCCTTTCGACACCCGGGTGGGGTGGGACCAGGGTGGAACAGGCTGAGGCTGGGCACGCACCTGCTCAGGCGGTCGAGCGCGAGGTTGAGCTGGAGCACGTTCACTCCCGGTTCGCCGGAGAAGCCGAGGCCGCGTCCAGATGTGTACTTGGTGATCAGACCATCCACCGTGGCGAGCAAAAGGTGACGCACGGCCGCGATGCGGTGCGCCTGGATCCAGGCGTTGGCCTGTGAGATTTCCGGGTCAAGCCCCGAGGCGGAGCTGTTGACCGCATCGACCGGTATCTTCGCCACGGTCAGACCGGGGTCATATTCGGTCTTGGTGATCGGGCTCTTGTTCAGTTCGAGATAGGCCTTGATGTTTTCTTCGTTGGCTTCCTTGGTCTTCACACTGTTGGGCCCATGGTTGGAGAAGGTGCTGGCGGCGGCGTTGTACGCTCCGTCTTCGGTGGCGGACGGGCGCGACTGGAAGTAGCGTGGATCAGCTTCGGTCACGACCGCGCCTTTCACTTCCTTAGGCTTGCCGTTCCTTTCGAGCATCGGCTTGCCGAAGTTCTGGCCGATCAGCTTCGAGCCCACGACCTTGCCCGCAATCTTGATCTGCTGTCCGTTGGCGTCGCCGGGGAAGGCGACCTGGCTGATGCCGGTGATCGCCAGTGGGTAGACCAGCCCGAGCAAGATCGTGAACACCACGATGCCGATTGCCGAAGTGACAATGTCGCGTTTCATCTCAGTAGAGGTGCCCCGTCAGACCCTGCACGATCGGACCGAGCAGCAGGGCGGGGAAGAAGGTGAGCGCGCCGACGAGCACGATGATGCCGATCAGCAGCACCGCGAACGTGCCATTGTCGGTGCGCATTGTGCCGAGGCCCGCGGGGGTGACGCGCTTGCCGGCGAGCGCGCCGGCGACGGCGAGCGCGAACAGGATCGGCGCGTAGCGCGCGAACATCATGTCGAAGCCGCCAAGTAGATCGGCGAAGCTGATGCCGTGCGCGCCGAGGTTGCCCGCGTTGGGCTGGATGTAGCCGGTGTAGCCGGCGAACGCCGAGCCGTTGTTGTTGGCCTGAGAGAGGTAGGCGTAGAAGGTCTCGGAAAAGGCCTGCGGCGTATGGGTGCCAAGCTTGGCGGAGGTCGCCACTTCAGAGATCGACGCACGTCCGGCTTTGCTCGCGGTGGCCAGCGCCGTGGCGAGGAGCGCCGCCAGCGGCGTGATCAGGATGGCGAGGCCGGCGAGCTTGATTTCGCGCGCCTCGAGCTTCTTGCCCAACCACTCCGGCGTGCGCCCCACCATCAACCCGCCGATGAACACTGCCAGCAGCACGTACAGCAGGATCGAGTACAACCCGGTCCCGACGCCGCCGAAGATAACCTCGCTGGCCGACAGGTTGGCGAACGGCACGGCGCCGCCGATGCCGGTGAATGACTCGATCGCGCTGTTGACCGCTCCGCAGGAGGTGACGGTGGTGACCACGTCGAACAGCGCCGACCCGGCGATCCCGAAGCGCTGCTCCTTGCCTTCCATGTTGCCACCGCCCGAGCCGCTGATCACACCCGTGTGCAAACCGGCCGCATGCTGCGCAGGCGAGCCGTGGGCCTCGGCGATGTAGGCGACGCACACGGCGCCGAGGAACATGAACATCATCACGCCGTAGATCGCGAACCCCTGACGGCGGTTGCCGGTCATGCGGCCATACATGAACACGAGCGAAGCAGGGATGATCAGCACGCACAGCATCTCGAAGAAATTGGTGAACTGCGTGGGGTTTTCGAAGGGGTGCGCCGAGTTGGTGTTGAAGAAGCCGCCGCCGTTGGTGCCGAGCATCTTGATCGACAACTGCGAGGCGACCGGCCCCATCGCGATTGTCTGCTGCAAGCCGGTGATCGTGTGAACAACCAGGTAGTTGGAGAAGTTGGCGATCACCCCCTGGGAGGCCAACACGAGCGCGACGAGCACCGATAGCGGCGCGAGCACGTACAGGATCGTGCGCACGATGTCCTGCCAGAAGTTGCCGAGGCTCTTGCCCGTGCGTCCGACCAGCCCGCGCACCAGCGCCACCGCCACGACGATCCCGACACCGGCCGACAGCCAGTTCTGGACGGTGAGCCCCGCCATCTGAGTGAAGTAGCTCATCGTCGTCTCACCGCTGTAGTACTGCCAGTTGGTGTTGGTCATGAACGACGAGGCAATGTTGAAGCTCACATTCCACGACGGTGAGTGGTAGCCGAGCGGGTTGAGCGCGTGGGGCACCCAGAAGGCGTCCTGGGTGCGCAAGATCAGGTACAGCAGCAACCACCCCGCGAGCGAGAAGACGATCAGGCTTTTCGCGTACGCCTTCCAGTCCTGCTCGAGCTTCGGATTGACCCGCAGAATCCGGTAGAGGATCCGCTCCGGCCACGAGAACAGCGGCGTCAGGAAGACCCGCTGGCCGGTGTACACCCTCGCCAAGTAGCTGCCCAGCGGCAGGGCGAGCACGGTGAGGATGATCGCGAACAGCACGATCGTCAGCCAGCCGTAGAAGGTCATCGCAGCTTAGAGTTTCCTAGTGAAAACAACGCCGTGGGGTGGTCGAGGACCCATGGCCGCCTCACAGATTCTCTCCGCGTATGAGAGCGTAAAAGAGGTAGGCGATAATCAGCACAGTGACGACCAGGCCGAAGAAGTCGGCGCCGCTCATGTGCGCGATGAACGCGCCCAACGGAGGCGTACTCATATTCGGTCGATCCCCTCGATTATCGCGAGCAGGATTGCGAACATCGCGATCCCGATCACCACCGCCACCAAGTCCATACGTGCACTATTCTCGCTGCGCCGTCACGAGGATATGACGATTCCGCTCGCGCGTATAACGATTTCGTTACGAAGCCGCCACCAATGGCGCGGGGCGGCCATGTGCGCGGTAGGCAGCGTTCAGCGCGGCGGCAGTTCGCGCATACGATTGCGCCGGACGGCGACCACTGAACGTCACCGTGAGGGAGCCAGAGTCGCCGTGCAGCACGATCGCTCCGCCGCTCACCGGCCCGCTCGCGGTGCGCGCGTCACCGGCCCACCCCGGCAGCTTCCAGCTCAGCCGGGTGCCAGCGGCCAGGGTGCCGTGCCAGGTGAGGGTCTCCCCGTGCAATGTGGAGCGCTCAACGAAGGAGATTGCGCCGTGGTCGGTGGGCGCGGCGGCCACGGTTATGTGCTGCCCCGGCCCCAACCACGCGGGGCTCGCGCCGGCCAGCAGTTGCACGCCGCCGGCGGGCGTGTCCGCCACCAGCATGTTGCGCAGCAGCGCCACGTATTCAGCGGCGAACGTGCCGTGCGGGGCGAGGTTGGTGGCCGAAGCGCGGCCACGGTAGGGCCCGATGCCGGTCTCCCAGCCGCCGTCGGTGGCGGTGGTGTGCACCAGCTCCGCGTACAGCCCTGCCACCGCGTCCGCGGTGTCCCCGGCGGCCAGCTCGGTCTGGAAGATCCGGAAGCCCAAGTAGTCGTGCAGCTCGCTGCCACCGAGGTAGGTGGGTAGGCCCTCGGCCATGTGGGCGCGCGCCCATCGCAGCGTGGCCGCCACGGCGGGCGAACCGGCGCTCAGCGCCTGCACGGGGAAGGCCGCCCAGTAGTTGCCCCAATCCTGGCCGCCCTTCGCGTCGAGCACGGGAGGGATGTGGCCTTCGCGGGCCACGGCGGCGGCGATTGCGCGGTCGAGCGCGGCCTCGAAGCGCTGGTCAACGGTGGTCCATGCAGCCGCGTCGGCACTCTGCCCCGCCAACGTGGCGGCGGCGATCGCCGAGCGCAGCCCCGCGGCCGCCCACAGGTCGTCGCCGGCGATGTGCCCGTACGCCAGCTCGTTGTCGTCGGGGTTGCTAGGAGGCAGCAACCCCAGCGGGTCGGCCGCGCTGGCCGCCGACAGCCAGCCGATCGCGGCTCCGATCCGCCCGAGCTGCGCGGCGGCATAGGCCGGTTCCCGGGCGAGCTCGGCGTGCTGGGCCAGCGCCCACAGCGCCTCACCCCACTCGTCGTACTGCCCGGCCTGGCTGATGAACAGCCCGTCGGGCTGCTGGAAGGCGTCGATGAAGCTCAGATTCTGCGCCGCCGCGGCGTGCAGGCCAGCGAGGTCAAGCGCCTGCGTCTCGATCGCCGCGTCGCGCACCCAGAAGGCGCGGTATTGCAGGCGGTTGGGGCACTGCTCCCAGCCGGTGGGGGTGAGGATGCGCGATTCGAGCATCTCCGCGATCGCCGCCCGGTAGGTCGCATCTACCTTCGCCTCGGGCACTTCGATCCGCATCATCCCCGCCTCCTGGGAGGCCCACAGCGCACGCAGCGCCGCACGCGCGGCGCCCAGCGGCAGGGCGTCGAGCGCGCGGTCGGCGCCGGCACCGGCCGGCGACGGGTCGAGTGGGATCTGCCAGGTGAAGCTCACGCTGGCGCGGGGCTCCAAGCGGGCGCTGAACACCCGGCCGTCGTGGGGCGTGGAGAGGATATTCAGCGCTGGCGTTGCAAGCGGTCGGCTGAGGGTGGCCGGGCCGCGCGCCAGCAGCAGGCCGGAGCGGTCGAGGTCACGGCCGGTAACCGTGTAGCTGAAGTTGCTCGAGAATGGCTGGCCTGGCTGTTGGTAGGCGCCGGGGACACTGGAGCTCACCGGGCGCTCGTAGCGGTACGGGCCGGTGAGCACGCCGTGGGGGCCGCGGATCTGACGGCCGCGGGCGTACGCCAGCACCATCGCCACCTTCGCCTGCTGCGGTCGGCGAGAGCCGTTGGCGGCCGTCACCGTCTCATACACCACCGGCCGCCCATCGACCGGGACGGCGAACAGCGTCACCGTGTAGCGCACATGCCCGTCGGCGAGCGCGCTCGACAGCAGCGGCACCCCGGGGTCGGGCAGCGTCCGCGTCGGCTGGTTCCAGGCTTGCAGGCGCCTACCGAAGCGCAGCTCGTACTCGGCCCAGCCGCTGTACAGATCGCCTTCGGGGGTGATCTCGGCGCCGTCCGCCATCCCTGGCACGGCGAGCTGTTCGGTGGGGGCGGCGAGGTAGCCGGTGGTGGGGGTGGCGATCGCGGTGTCGGCGACGGTCACGGCCAGTGCCCCAAGCGCAGCCAGCGCGGCAGTGAGCACTGCGGTCGGGAGTCTCGTCATCGGCTCAGCGTATTTGCGTTCTATGCCCTACGCGATTCCCTACGATGAGATCATGCGCAAGATCAGCGTGTATCTGGCCGAGCGGCCGGCCCGGCTCGCGCACGAAGAGGGAACCTTGCAAGCGGAGATCCTACGCGAGGCCGTGCCGGCCTACCAGCCCAAACCATCTCCGGATCGCAATTTCGCGCTATCCGGCTCCGGCTCTTGCCGAATCGACGATGATCCGCGCTCGATCTCAGAAATCCCCGACGAGGAGCTGTTCGAGGGCTTCGGGGAGTAACGATTTAGCCGCGGCCACGCCCGCGAGCGCAACCACAGCAACCCCCGCAGCGAAGCTGCTCATCCTGAAAACCGGTAACCGACGCCCGGGTCGGTGAGGATGTAACGGGGGCGCTCGCCAGGCGGCTCGATCTTGCCCCGCAGCCGGGCAATGTGGGTGCGCAGAGCCTGCATGTCGTCAACGTATCCCGGGCCCCACACCTCCGTGAGCAGCGCCTTGTGGGTCATCAGCCGGCCGCGGTTCTGCGCCAGCACGCGCAGCAGCTCGAACTCGATCGGGGTGAGGTGCACCGGCTGGCCGTCGCGTCTTACCGCGTGCGCGGCGAGGTCGATCTCGAGGCCCTCCGCGGCGATCGTCGGCTGCTCCTCGCCGGCGCCATCGCTGCGGCGCAGCGCCGCGCGCAGACGCGCGACCAGCTCGCGCGTGCCGAACGGCTTGGTGATGTAGTCGTCGGCCCCCGCCTCCAGGGCGCGCACCTTCTGCTCCTCCTCGCCGACCGCGGAGAGCACGAGGATCGGCATCTCGCTCCACTCGCGCAGGCTGCGCGTCACCTCGACGCCATCGCCGCCGGGCAGCACGAGGTCGATGATCGCCGCGCGGGGGGCCTTCACCGCCGCGAGGTCCAGCGCCTCCGGGGCGCTCTGCGCGGCGATCACCTCGAAGCCGGCCTCGCGCAGCACCACGCGCAGGGCCCGGAGGATCTGCAACTCGTCGTTCACCACCAGCACCCGCGGCGGCGCCGGGGCGGCGTCAACCCCCATCCGCCCCCGATACCTGTGCCGGCACGGCCGCCGTCCCGGGACCACCCCGCTCCAACGGCAGTTCGAACACGAACGTCGCGCCCTGCCCCGGCAGCGACTCGACGTGCAGCGAGCCGCCGTTGGCTTCGAGGAAGCCGCGCGCGATCGCCAGCCCGAGGCCGGAGCCGCGACGCCCACCGCGTGCCGTGCCGGCGGAGTAGAACGGCTCGAACACGCGCTCCAGCTGCGCCGGCGGGATGCCTGGGCCGCGATCGACCACGCGCACGATCAGGCGGTCGCCCTGGCCCGCCAGCGTCCTGACGACCCGCGCCCGCACCGACACCGGGTGGCCGCCCGAGTGCCGCCGGGCGTTCTCCAGCACGTTCACAAACGCCCGCTCCAGCTGCGTGGAGTCGGCGCGCACCAGCGGCAGGTCACGGTCGATCGTGACGTGGAACTGCTCGTGCGGGGATTGTGATGGGGAGGAGGAGGGGGGGGTGCTGTGGTTGGAGGACGGCGGCGGCGCTACGTCCTCCAGCGCCATCCCGAGGATCTCCTCCACCGACAGCCACTCCCGTCGCGGCTCAGCCGCGCCCGCCTGGAGCTTCGAGAGGTCCAGCAGGTTGTCCACCAGGCGCGACAGCCTGCGCGTCTCCGCCAGGATCGCGCTCGCCAGCTCCTCGCGCTCGGGCGCGGAGACGCCCGGCAGTGCGATTGCCTCGGCCGCCGTCGAGATCGCGGTGAGCGGGCTGCGCAGGTCGTGCGACACCGCCCGCAGCAGCGCCGTCTTGACGACGTCCGCCTGGCGCAGCGCCGCCGTCTCCACGACCCCACCCTGCAGCGTTTCGCGCTCCAGTGCCGCGCTCAGCAGCGCCTCCAGCGCCGGCACCACGCGCTCCTGCAGGCGGTAGAGGCTGCGCTCGGAGCTGTCGGCCCCCACCACCACCGTGCCCAGGCGGCGATCGCCCTCGCGCAGGGGGAACGCCACGCTGCGCGCGTCCGGCTCGACCGCCTCCATCACGATCGCCGCCGACTGCAACTCCAGCGCCTGCGCCATCCTCGCCGCCGCCGTCGGCAGCACCTGCGCGAGGCTCTCCCCCTTCAGCAGCAGCCGCGCCATCTCCAGCACCAGGCTTGCCTCGCGGCGTCGCTCCAGCGCCTCCTGGCGCGAGCGCGAGTTGGGGACGGGCACGATGCCGAGCTTGCGCGACATATATGGGTCTCAGCGTAGATGAAAGGCCGGGCGTGGGTGAAGCGTGGATCTGGTGTCCGTCTGTAGTGCCATCTGTTGTCCGTCTGTGGTGCCGACAGCCCGGGTCCCTCCGTACGGGTGTGGAGCCTTCGTCCCCGTACGGCGTGGAGCCTTTGTCCCGCACGGCGTGGAGCCTTCGTCCGTCCGTCCAAGCCGCTTCCCCTCATACTTTGACCCGCTACCGTCGATCATTGCGAGGTGGACCCGATCGAGGTGCAGCGTTCAGGGATGCTCAAAACGCACATTCGCTCAGCCATGTTGGCGGCAGCCGGGATGCTGCTCGCACTCGCCCTGCCCGCCGCCGCGGCAGGCTCGGTGGCGCCGCTGCCCACCTCCGCCTACCTGACGCGCCCGGCCTGTCCGGCGCCGGCGCCCGGGCACGCCAGTTGCCTCGCGGTGGAGCTCGTGCCGAAGAGCGGCGAAGCCCGCGCCCGCACGCATCCGCTGGGCATGACCCGCAGCGGCCCGCTCGAATCCCCAAGTCCCAAAAGCGGCGACTATGGACTGCGTCCAGCGGACCTGCGTACTGCCTACTTCCCGGGCGAATTCGCCGAAGCGCCAGCCTCCAAGCCGCAGACGATTGCGCTGGTGGACGCCTACAACGACCCCGAAGCCGAAACCGACTTGGGGGTCTACGACAAAGAATTCGGCATCGAAGAATGCAGCGAAGCGAACGGCTGCTTCGAGAAGGTCAACCAGCGCGGTGAACGGGGGGATCTGCCGTTTCCCAAAAGCGAAGCCGAACGGGAAGCGGAGCTCAACATCTACAAAAACGCCAAAGCAAGCAAAGCCACACGAGAAGCGGCCCTTTACGAGGTTGAGGAAGCCGACGGTTGGGCGATCGAGATCTCCACCGATATCGAGACCGCCCACGCGATCTGCCAGCGCCACTGCCACATCGTGCTTGTCGAGGCCAACTCCGACTCCTACGAAGACCTCGAAGCCGCCGAGGAAACGGCCGTGAAGCTGGGCGGCGAAAAAACCACCGCCGCGGACACCGAGGTCTCCAACTCCTGGGGAGGCTCCGAACCCAAACTTGAAGGACTCGAACTCGACAGCCCCGCTTTCAATCACCCCGAAACCGTGATCACCGCCGCCGCGGGCGACGACGGCTACCTCAACTGGACCGACGCAGCAGAAGCCGGGGAATTCGGGGAAGAATATTACGAAGGCGCCGACTACCCGGCGGCCTCGCCTCACGTGGTCGCCGTGGGTGGTACGCATCTGACCGTCGGTGGGAGTTTGTGGCAGAGCGAGACGGTGTGGAATGAGGACCCCGACCCCGAGGGCGAAAATTTGGGCGCCGGTGGCAGTGGCTGCAGCACGCAGTTCGATGCCCAGGAATGGCAGCGCAAAGTCAAGGATTGGGCGCAAGTGGGCTGCGGAGAACGGCGCGCCGTGGCCGACGTCTCGGCTGACGGCGACCCCTACAGCGGCGTCGCCGTCTACGACTCGGTTCCCGACCTCCGCGAAGAAGTGGTGGGCACAAAAGTCGAGCTCGTCAACACGCCGCTCTACTGGTGGCCGATCGGTGGCACCAGCGTCGCCTCGCCGATCGTCGCCTCGATGTTCGCGCTCGCCGGCGGCTCGCACGGCGTGAAATACCCCGCGGAGACGCTCTACGAACACCTCGAAACCGGCCTACTGCACCCCGTCACCGAAGGCGGCAACGGCGAATGCGATGGCGTATACACCTCCTGCAGCGGCTCGATGGAACCGTCCTCCTCCCGCTTCGCCTTCGACTGCGGCAAAGGTGTCCTGATCTGCAACGCGGGCCCCGGCTACAACGGCCCCGCGGGCGTCGGCACCCCCAACGGAGTCGGAGCGCTCCAGCCCGGCAGCGAAGCAGAGGTCAAGAAAGTGCGCGCCGAAGAAGAGGCGGTGATGAAGGCCGAAGCAGAAGTCCGTGAAAAGGCAGAAGCAGAAGCAGCAGCCAAACGAAACGCCGAAGAAAAAGCCAGGCAGGAAAAGAGAGCCGAAGAAGAAGCACTCGCCAGGAGCGTCCGCGAAGCAGAAGAAGCCGAATCAAGGAAAGCGGCGGAAGCACAACAGGCCCTGGAAAAGGTTGAGCAGGCCGAAGCGGAAAAGCTGGCCGCCCAAAAGATCGAAGAGGAAGAGCGGGTCGGTGGGGGCCTCGATGCAGGCTCGAGCGGCTCGGCAGGCTCTAGCAACCCCGCTCAGAGCACCTCCAAAGGCTCCTCGTCGAGCAGCAAAGCCGCCGGGTCCCCCGCCTCCAAAGGCTCACACCACTCGCGCCACCACCACCACAAGCGCCGCCGCAAGCATCGTCGCCGTCACGCCCGCCGTCACCGCCGGTGACTACTGCACCGTGACTACTACTGCGCCGCGACCGCCAGTGACCACTGCACCGTGACCGCCGGTGACTACTGCGGAATGACGACCTTGCCGGCACGCCGCGGGAGTATCTCGCCACGGCTCGGCGGGGCCTCGGCGCGGCGGGCCACCTGCTCGCCCCGCCGGCGGGGGCGCCAGACGCGCATGTACTGAGCGGCGAAGTAGGAGCCGACCACCAACCCCACCGCCGCCACCTGGGCGACGATCGTCTCGACGTTGGGGAAGATCGAGAACCACGTGCCCATCCAGCCGGGCAGGGTCACGCCGGGGATCGGGGTCGTACCGATCCAGCCCGCGAGCTGCATCTCGTTGACCTCCTCGCCGACCATCACCCACAGCACCACCAGCAGCATTCCGCCGGTGATGATCAGCAGTTTCTTGTACGGCAGCCGCTGGTGCAGCCCGAAGGTCAGCACGCCGGTGGCGGCCGTGAACAGCAGGCCGAGCACCACACCCTCCAGCACGACGCTCGAGCCGAAGCGCTCGCGCAGGGCCTGCAGGAAGATCACGATCTCGAAGCCCTCGCGGTACACCGAGGTGAAGCCGAGCAGGCCAAATCCGATGATGGTGGCGCGCGCGGTGTTCTCGCCCACCCCGCCGAGCAGGCCGCGGCGGCGCTTGTGGTGGTGGGAGATCCAGCCGGTCCAGTAGAGCTTGTGGAAGAACCAGTTCATCACCACCAACAGCACGATGATCGCCGGGATGCCCGTCGCCGCCTGCACCGCGAGGCCGCTGCCGCCGAACATCCCGATGAACCACACCGCTACAAACCAGGTGCCGACTGCCGCCAGCAGCGCAAGCCCGCCACCGACCGCGACCGGCTTGCGGTAGGCGCGGTTGGAGCCCAGGAAGCTGGCGGTGACCGCGGCCAGCACGAGGATCGTCTCCAGGCCCTCGCGGAACACCAGCACGCCGCTGTCGAGCACGGCGCTCGTGCTCCCCACGTGGTTGGCGGGATCCGTTGGGTCAGGTGTGCCCCCACGCGCGTGCCAGCCGAGGATCACCGCGATCACGGATACCGCGAGCACGACCGCGGTCCAGATGTACATGCTCGCCTGTGTGCCCGCCAGACGCCGGCGGGGCGCTTGCTTCTCGACAGGTTTCAAATCCCGACCTCGCTACTAGGTTATGCTCTCAGCGGGAACCCTAGCACAGGTTAGGTCGGCCTAATTAGGGTGCCCTAATACCCTCGCTCAGAGGTCGCGGCCGTGTGCGCGATCGTGTGCTGGATCTGCTCGCCGCGGAGCGTGAGCTCCCACGCGTTGGGGGCACCGCGCAGGCCGCCGCCGCCGACGTTGGCGATCAGGCCCTGCGCCTCCAGGCGGCTGAGCAGCTTGGAGATCTGGCCCTGGTCGACAACCTCCGCGCGGTTGGCGATTTCGCGATTGCTCGATCCGGGCCGCTCGGCGATCGCCGTCAGGACACGCGCAGTGCGGTAGGTGAGCCGCGGGCCCGCACCCTCCATCACCGCACGCCCGCTGCGCGGTGGCGTGCGACGACCGCTCGGCGATCGTCCGGGAGGCCGGGTCAGCTCGCGCCTCGCCGCGGCGCTGCCCAGATAAGGGAGCAGGATCAGACTCATCAGCTCACCTCGCAGCGCACTGGGCGGCCCGGGCTTGGAGGCCAGCAGACGCGTCTGCAGGACCGCGAGCAGCGCCCCCACCACCCCCTCGGCGGTGATCGCGGGAGGCTCGGCGCGAACCCTCGACTCCAGCCGCCCGCGATCGACGTACTCGGACATTGCCGCGATCGCCGCAGCGCGACTGCGCATCACGCGCGGGCCCCCACCGAGTGCGTAGACGATCCACAACCGCGCCAGGTCGGGCTCCTGCTCGATCAGCTCGAGCGCGAGGGCTAATGCGGATCTGATCGCTTCGACCCAGCCGTGCTCGCCGGCGTAGGCCTGCGCCATTGCGGTGCTGGCACGCTCCGAGCACCACTCGAAGGCGGCGAGGAAGCACGCTTCGACGTCGGCGAACTGCGACCGGAGCTTGCGTGGTGAGATACCGGCTCGCGCGGCGATGTCCGCGAGGGAAATCGATTCCCCCCATCTGATCCCGCCGGACCCCTCGCCTTCGCCCTGGGCGCAGACGGCCGCGGCGATCGCCCTGAAGATGCGTGTGCGCTCGTCGTCGTCCTCCGGACCCCCTGGCTCCTGCACGTGACCTCTTCCTCTCCGCGTGAAAGTCGCCAACGTCGCGAGGACACCGGCGGTCGGCCTCCTCGGCGGCAAGCTTGATCTTTGCCTTCGGCAGTATCTTCTCAATGTCCAGCCTATCTCGCCAGCTGTAGGCGAGTGTTTTCAGGACCTCGGGCTCGAATTGGAAACCCTCCAGCCCAGCTGTTTCCCACTATTCGGGCTTCTGCCGCCAGCTGTCACCCCTCTGAATTTCGCCCGTATGCAGGGAAAACGTGGGTGCCTGCGGGGTAGCGAGGAGCGCCGCGGCGGCACTGCTCGCAATTTGCGTTGCGGGATCCCGACACCGGGCTTACCCTCGATCGCGATGATCGGATCAGCCCACGCGCCCGTAGCTCAACTGGCTAACGGCCACGACAACAGTGGCGCCGAATCTCCAGGTGTAGTCACTCAACCGGCGACGAGCCGCGGGCCGCGTGCCCACGAAGCTCGCCGGCCGGCGGCTATCTGCCGCGTCGCGGTCGCTTGGTACGAGAAAGCCCTCGCGAGTCGCCGGTCTAAGAGCAGCGGCCTTCTAAGCCGCCGATGTGGGTTCGAGCCCCGCCGGGCGTACCTCATGATTCGGTCCGCACGCCGTCCCGCATGGGATCCCCGAGCGGCATGGGAGCCCCGACGGGCGCACCTCCTCCGTCGCGGCCCGTGAAGTGCTCGACCGGCTCTTACAGGCGCTGATCGCGCTTGCGCCGCAGGCCAGCTTCTCGGTGATCCCCCTTCACAGCTCGCGCAAGGGGGCCGACGCGCAGATCTTCAGCGGCGGCATTCGCAGCTTCCAGTCTCGTGGAGCAGGCACCGTCCAGCTGGCCGCGGCGCGCGAGGCGCTCGCCGCGCTCCCCGACGTGGCGGCCGTGAGCGCGCGCGCGGACTCGCTGACCGTGCGCTTCGCCGACACGTCGATCGCGCGACTCGGCGAGCGGCTGGAGGCCGCCGACGGGGGCGTGCTGGACGCACGCGATCTGCTCGGGGGAGCCGAGGTGGTGGTCAACTTCTGCGACGCCAACCCCACCAAGGCACTGCACATCGGCCACCTGCGCAACATCGCGCTCGGCCAGGCGCTGGTGGGCACGTTGACGGCGGCGGGGGCGAACGTCACGCGCCAGAGCCAGGTCAGCGACTACTGCCGCAGCATGGGCGAAGCGCTGGCGGGCTACATGGAGCTGCCCGAGCACGCCACCCCGCGCAGCCTCGGGGTCAAGCGCGACCACTTCGTCGGCGAATGCTTCGGGCGCTACGCCGCGCGGGCGCCGGACAGCGCCGGCGAGGCCATCGACGACCCGGCGCTGAGCGCCGAGGCCGCTGTCCGCGACGACCTCGCCGACCAGTTGCTGGAGCGGATGAGCGCGGGCGATCCGGAGATCGTCGAGCGCTGGCGGCAGCTGCGCGGGTGGGCGCTGACGGGCCAGGAGGAGACGCTGGCGGCGCTCGGCGTGAGCCTCGACCGACTGGTGTACGAGTCGGACTCGCGCCCACTCACGCGGTGGATCCTCGACCGCGGGGTGGCCGGCGCAGTGCTGACGCGGACGGAGAGCGGAGCGGTGGTGTACGAGACGCGGGAGCAGGAGTACCCACAGCTGCTGCTGGCGCGCGCCGACGGCTTTCCCACCCAGCATCTGCGCACGATCGCGCTGTGGCGCTCGCTGCACAAGACGCTCGGCGAGACCCGCACGATCGAGCTGGTGGGCGAGGAGTGGCAGGCATATGTGCGCTACCACGAGCGGCTGATGCACGGCGAGCGGCCGGCGCCCACGGATGTGGAGGATCCATCCGACGCCGGTGGGCGCCCGCCCAGTGCAGCGCTGCCCCACCGCGAGCGACGCCGGCCGCTGCACCATCCGAGCAGCAACGTGATCTACGGAATGGTCACCGTCGAAGGCCACGCGGTGAAGTCGAGCAACGGCAGGCCCCCGCTGATCGACGGGATGCTCGAGCGGCTCACTGTCTCGCCGGCGCTGAAGGAGCTGGCCGCACGGAGCGAGGGACGCTTCGGAGCGCGCAACCTCGCGGCGCTGGTGACTCTCGGGTTCTACCTCGGGCGCCCGACGCGCAAGCCGGTCGATCTCACGCTTGCCGAAATGCTCGACCTCAGCGGTGGGGTGGGGTGGGAGATCGCGCGCGCGGCGGTGAGCGCCTGGGACCCACGCCACGACGGCCCGCCCGACCCGGCGCCGGAGGATGGCGAGTACCGCCATGCGGTGATGCAGTCCGAGGTGCACCGCCGGCTGCTGGCGCGCGCGGTGGAGCAAGTGGACGTATATGAGCTCGCGCGCTTCTATGGGCACCTCAGCCGCCGCTACCTCACCAGCGAGGCGGGTGCGCGCACCGCTCGTGCGATGCGCACGCTGCTCGCCGCCGGTATGGGCGCGTTGGGATTGCCATGCGCAGAGCCTGAGGGGGATCGATGACGGCGATAGTGGATCCCTGCACCGGGAGCCAGGTGGCGCAGCTGGACCGCAACGAGGCGTTGCGCGGGCCCCCGCCGGGCGCGGTCGAGCGAGTACGTGCCGCGATCGCGCGGGGGCACATCTATCCCCACGAGGCGCTGGCGCACGCGACGGCCGCCGCGGCCGACCACCTCGGGGTGGATCCGCGGCAGCTGATCCTCACCACCGGCGTTGACGAGGCGGCCGACCTCTGCATCCTCGAGCTGGGCGACCCCTACACGATCACTCCGGGCTTCGACGGGTATGGCGACCGCGCCGCGGCGCTCAACCACCGCTGCCGGGCATTCGCCCTGACCACCGAGCACGCGCTCCCGCGCGAGCTGCTCGGGGCGGTGACTCCCGGCCGGCTGGTGATGCTCGCGAGCCCCAACAACCCGACTGCCAACGCCTTCGCGCCGCCGGTGCTACGTACGCTGCTGTGGCGCTCGGCGTACCTGCTGCTGGACGAGACCTACGCGGACTTCTGCGCGCACGCGCCGGGGCTGGAGTGGCTGGCGGAGCACCCCAACCTGCTGGTGTTTCGCTCCTTCTCGAAGGCCTACGGCCTGGCGGGGCTACGGATCGGCTGCCTCCTCGGCGAGGAGGGCCTGATCGCGCGCCTGCGCGCGCGACAGGCATACCTGACGACGAGCGGGCTGGCGGCGGAAGCGCTGATCGGGGCGCTGGAGAGCGACGCCGGCTTCCCGCGCCGCCACGCGTACGAGGTGGGCACGCTGCGCGCCGAGCTGATCGAGCGCCTGCGCGCGGTGGCGCTATTCGAGCGCGTGCACGACAGCGAGACCAACTTCGTGTTCGTCACGTGCGCCTCGCCCGTGGAGGCGACGGCGATCCGGGAGAGACTGGCGGCGCGGTGGAACGTGATCGTCGCCTCAACCGCCCCGCTCGGAGCGCCGGCGGGGCTGCGGATCGGCGTGAGCCTGCGCGAGCACGCCGACCGTCTGATCGAAGGGCTGACCCTGATCAAGGGCCTGCGCGAGGCGGGGCCAAACCCGAGCAAGGCAAACCCAAGCAAGGAGGAGGTACCAGCATGAACGGCGCCAGCCAGACCATCGCCCGGGCGACCCCCGAGGCAATCGACCGCGCGGCCTTCCGACCGACGCTGCTGAGAGCGCTCGACTACCTCGCGGGGTGGGCGACGGCGGAGCTGTTGATGGCGATCCTCGAAGACGAGCCGCTGCTGAGCGCGCTGGAGCAGGGCGTCAGCGCCGAGGAGCTGGCGCAGCGGCTGGGCTCGCCCGGCAGCGCCAACGCGGGCGCCTCGGGGAGCGAGCTGACCGGCGCGCTGCTGCAGGCGCTGCACTCCGAGGGCGCGCTGGTGCGAGAGGCCGGGACGTACCGCCTCGCCGAAGACCTTTCGGAGCTGCGTGCCGTGCACGGCTGGTTGGAGCTGCTGATGGAGGGCTACCGCGAGCTCTTCAAAGGCGTGGGCAGGCTGATGCGCGAGGGCGACGGGAGCATCGAGCGCAACCACCTGCGCGTGGCGACCGGCAGCGCGCGGATCGCGATCTACGACGCCGTGCCGCTGACGCTGCGGCTGATCGAGCGGCTCGGGGCCTCCGAGGGGGTGGTGCTGGACTACGGCTGCGGCAGCGCGCTCTACCTGATCATGCTGTGCGCCCAGCACCCGGGCCTGCGCGCGATCGGCGTGGAGCTGGCACAGGAGACGGTGGAGGCCGCGCGGGCGCACGTGCGCGAAGCCGGCATGGAGGACCGCATCGCGATCGAGCACGCCTCGGCGCCCGACTACGTGCCGAGCGAGGAGGTGGACTTCGTCGTCTCGGCGTTCGTGTTGCACGAGATCGTCGGCCAGCGCGGCGTCGAGGGGACAGTCGAGTTCCTGCGCTCGTTCGGCGCGCGCTTCCCCAACGCCAAGCTGCTGATCATCGAGGTGTCAAACCCCTACGAGGAAGGTCGTAGCGAGCTGGTCGGCTCAGACCGCCAGGGACGCGGCTACTACAACTACTACATCTGGCTGCACTCGGTGACGACCCAGCGACTGCTCCCCCATGCGCAGTGGCTGGAGCTCTTCACGCGAGCCGGCTACCGCGTCCTGCACGAAGAGCGCGTCGATGACATCGTCGACTCCACCGGGCTGGAGATCGGCTACGCGCTGGAGCGGTTGTGATTCTTTTCGGCCCCAAACCCTTCATTTTGTGAAGTGGTTGGGGGCTGAAAATGAACAACATCCTCAACCCCTCCCCCACATAAATCCCCTCACGCGGCAGCTGGCAATTCGGCGGGCGCACCAAACGGGGCCAAGCAGGCAGGCAGCACGACCGAGCCGTCCTCGCGCTGACCGTTCTCGAGCAGCGCGATGATCGTGCGCCCGACCGCGACCGCCGTGCCGTTGAGCGTGTGGAGGATCTCTGTGCGCTGGCCGAAACGGGGATGCTCGCCGGAGGCGAGTGTCTCCCGGCTTCGGTCGCGCCGCACTCGGATATTGAGGCGCCGCGCCTGGTAGTCGGTCGTGTTGGAGCACGATGTCAGCTCGCGATAGCGGCCCTGGGAGGGCAGCCACGCCTCGCAGTCGTACTTCTTGGCGGCGGGGGCGCCAAGGTCGTTCACGGCGATGTTGACCACCCGGTAGGGCAACCTCAGCTCGCCGAGGATCTCCTCCTCGATCGCGAGGATCCGCTCGTGCTCCGCACTTGCGGCGGAAGGCTCGACGAAGCTGAACATCTCCACCTTGTCGAACTGGTGCACGCGGAAGATCCCGCGCGTGTCTTTCCCGGCGGCACCGGCCTCCCGGCGGAAGCAGGGGGAGAAGCCGGCGTAGCGCAGCGGCAGGCGCTCGGCGTCGATGATCTCTTCATCGTGCAGCGAGGCGAGCGCTACCTCGGAAGTGCCCACGAGGAAGAGTTCATCCGCGGGGAGACTGTAGATCTGTTGCTCGGTGTCGGGCAGGAAGCCGGTGCCATACAACGCCCGCTCGCGCACCAGCACTGGCGGGATCACCGGCTCGAACCCGTGCCCGCGCAGCTTCTCCAGGACCCAGCGCACCAGTGCCAGCTCGAGCATCACCAGGTCGCCTTTGAGGTAGGCAAAGCGCGCGCCCGACAGCTTGGCGGCGTGGTCCATGTCGATTAGCGAACCCGCCAGCTCCAGATGGTCGCGGGGGGGCAATTGAGATCCGCCCACCCCGGGCTCCCCCACGACCCGCACCAGTTCGTCCTCCGGCCCGGGGGCGGCGGATGGGTCGGGGAGGTTGGGCAGCGGCAGCAGCGCCGCGTCGAGCTCCGCCTCCACCGCGGTGAGCCCCTGCGCTAGCTCCTTCTCGCGCGCGCCCAACTCGCGCTGCTCGGCGATCGCCCCGTCGGCATCCTCCCCGGCGCGCTTGGCCCGGGCGATCGCGTCGGCGGCGGCGTTGCGCCGCGCGCGCAGCTCCTCCAGCTGGGGAATCAGCGCGCGGCGGCGCTCGTCCAGCTCGATCACGCGGTCGAGGCCGGCCGCCGCGCTCCCCTCGCCCACCCCGCGCCGTGCGAGCGCCGCCCGCACCTCCTCGGGCTGCTGGCGGATCAGCTTGATGTCGAGCACGCGACCAAGCCTCCGGGCAGCGCCCTATTTGGTGGCGTGCTTGCCGCTGGATCCAGCGGAGACCGTCGCGGCGCTCGCGGAGGCCGAGGTACTCGTCGTGGACGCGGTGGCGGTCGGGGAGGTGGCCGGGGTGCTCGTGGAGCTTGCCGAAGAGCCCGGGATCGCGGTGTTTTCGATCGACGGCACCTTGGGAGCCTGCAAGCCCGCGTACTTAGCAAGGAACGCCGCGACCGCCTGGGCCTGCACCCCGAGGACGATGTTCTGCGGCATGATTGCGCCGGAGAAGCCACCGTTGCGGATCGCGTAGAGCACCTGGTTGTACTCCTCTTTGCGGAAGTCGAAGTTGGGGCCGTTTGTGCGCACCCGATCCTTGATGCTGGTAGCCGAGCCCTCGGCGCCGACCACGGAGAGCGTGTGGCAGCCCGAGCAGCGCTGCAGGAACAGCGCCGCCCCCTTGTAGTAGGGGCTGGATTTGGAGAGCTGGATGCCCTGCGTGCCGCAGGCGCTGACGCCCACGGACGCGACGGCGGCCGCGACCAGCGTGGCGGCCAGCTTCAGTGGGGCGCTCATGCGAGGCTTCAGTCGGGCGCTCATGCGAGGCGGAATATATAGGCTCGGCGGATGCGACCACGGTCCCTCGTTGCGGCGCTACTCGCGCCGCTCCTGCTGGCAGGCTGTGGAGCCGGGCGGACGGTGCACGTAGCAGGCCACCGCCTGGCACTCACGCTCGAGGAGTACCGCATCCTGCCGCAGACAGTCAGCGTGCCGGCGGGATCATTGCGGATCGTGGCATGCAACCGCGGCATCCTCACGCACAACGTGACGCTGCAGCGGGGAACCCTCGACTCCAACGAACGCACCACACTCACCGGCATCCCCACGCTGCTGCCCGGGAAGTGCGGCTTGGTGCTGACTACCCCGCTGGCCCCCGGCCGCTATCTGCTCGCCAGCACCGTCGGCAACCAGACCGTGCTGGGGATGGCGGCCACGCTGATCGTGCGCTGAGCCGCGATCCCGCACACTTTGAGCAGGCACGCGCCTGGCTTGGCGAAACGCTCGCCGGCACCCCTCGCCAGGACAACTTTGAGCCTGACCTCGAGAGACATCGTTCGCAAACAGTGGTTTACAATCGATTCGACTATGGTAGTATCTTTGCGAACAAGAATGGAGTTCTTCAATCGCAAGGACGAGCTCGAAGGGCTCGAGGAGCGCTGGGTTTCGAAGCGTGGGGAGCTCGTGATCGTCTTCGGCCGCCGGCGAGTCGGCAAGAGCCGATTGATCACGCATTGGGGCGAGCGGCGACGGCGCCTGTACTACGAGGCGACCGCCGGCAGCGAACGCGACCACCTCGATGACATCAGCAGAGAGATCGCCCGCCTGACAGGGCGGCGCGTGTACCAAGAGCAGCCGCTGACGAGCTGGCGCGCGGCGTTCGCCGCATTCGACGAACTGCTCCAGGACGGGAAAACGCTGATCGCGCTCGACGAGTTCCAGTTCCTCGCGCGGCACAACGCGGAGATCGGCTCGCTGGTGAACGACCTGATCGAACGTCACGCAGACGATCCCAACCTGCGCATGATCCTTGCCGGCAGCGACGTGTCGTTCTTTGAGCGAGAGGTCGTCGGCTACGCGGCCGTCTCCTACGGTCGCCGTACCGGCTCGTTGCGAGTCGAGCCATTTGCGTGGTCGAGCATCCAGCCGTTCCTGCCAGGCTGGAGCATCGAGGACCGAATTCGCGCCTGGGCGGTGTACGGCGGGATGCCCTACTACCTCGACGCAATCGATCCCGAGAACGATCTCGCAGACAATATCCTGCGGACGATTCTGCTTCCCGACTCGCTGTTGCGACACGAGCCGGAGTTCCTGCTCGCCCAGGAGTCCCGCATCCGCGAGCGCGAGACCTACATGTCCGCGCTGCGGGCGATCGCCGCCGGCCACACCAAGCTCGGCGAGATCGCGCAGCGAATCCAGCGCCGCCCCAACGACGCTCGCTCCTTCCTGCAGACACTGGAGGACATGCGCCTCGTGCGCCGCCACCGCCCGATCACGATGCAGAGTGGCACGAAGGTGCTCTACGCGATCACCGACCCATTTCTGCGCTTCTGGTTCAGGTTCGTCGCCCCGTACGAGAGTCGGTTGCAGAGCCGCGAATCCGCCAGGGCACACCTGCGCGAGACCGTGCTGCCGGCATTGGACGAGTTCGTCTCGCGCGACGCCTTCGAGGAGGTTTGCCACCGTTGGGCCCTCGAGCAGGTCCCTGAGGCTGTCGAGGTCGGCCGCTGGTGGGGTTCGAAGCGCATCCGCACCCCCGAGGGATTGCGCACCCGTCGCTATGAGGCGGACGTCGCCGCCATCGACGCCGATGGGAGGATCGTGGCGCTCGGCTCGTGCAAGTGGAGCAGCAGTGCCCACGACGCCAGCGAGCTCGACAAGCTCCAGACCATTGCGCAGATGCTGGGAGTCGAGGACCCTGCGCTGTACTTCTTCGATCGCACCGGCTTCTCTGGGAGGCTGCGCCAGATCGCCAGCGAACGTCCCGAGGTGCATCTGATTGCGACGGCGGAGATGAGCTGAGACAGTGAACTCGAAAAACGACACGCGCTGACCTTTGGCCACCGGGAGTTATCTCCCGACGGCCCCGGTCTTTGCGGCGTTCCGTACGCTCCCGGTCTTCTTCCCTGCGCGCTCGGCCTTCCTGGCCTTTCTGGTTTTCTTGGTGTGTTTGGTCTTGTGGCTGGCGCAGCCGGTGATCGCGATCGGGGTGGAGCGGTGGATGATCGCCCCGTTCTGCGAGGTGATCGTGGTCGGGATCTTCAGCGTCCGGGGACAAAGCGCCCCGCCGGTGGTCGTCAGTGCGCTGTGGGACCCCTCGGGGAACGCCAGTTCCCGCTCATCGGAGATCAGGCTCACCTGACCTGCGTGGTACTCATACACGTTGGGATACCCCGGGAGCGCCTGCGGCGTCAACGCAGCATCGCTTTCGAAGGCAGCCGAGCCCTCCTGCGAGAGCGACCGCGCGTGACCCACCGCTGCCGCCATCTCCCGCGCCTCCACGCAAGATGATGGTATGATGGCACTCCAATGGTGGTGCGTACTCAAATCACGCTCGAGGCCGACGCTCACAGGCGCGTCAAGCGCCGCGCCGCGGACCTCGGGATCTCCTTTGCGGAGTACGTACGCAGAACACTCGACCGAGATCTCGGCGACGAGCCAAAGGGCGACATCAGCGAGATCTTTGGTCTGTTCGACTCGGGAGTCTCCGACGTATCCAGCAACATCGACAGGTACCTCGGCGAAGCCGCCCGGAACGAGCACCAGCGAGAGACGGGCCCGTCGGATCGTTGAGCCTGTTCGTTGACACCTCCGCGTTCTACGCCGCCACCGACTCCCACGACCGACACCACACACGTGCGGCCGAACTGCTGCACGACGCAGAGAGCCTCACCACGACAGACCACGTGATCGTCGAGTCGTGGCGATTGATACGCGATTTCGGCGGGTACGCAAACGCAGAGCGCTTCTGGGCGGCGATCCGCAAAGGCCTAGCCACCGTCGAGACGGTCCTGCCCGGCGACCTCGACACGGCATGGCAGATCGGAGAGGCGTTCCCCGACCAGGACTTCTCGATCGTTGACCGCACTAGCTTCGCCGTCATGGAGCGCCTGGGTGTCACAAGCGCCGCCAGCTTCGACGCGCACTTCTCGATCTACCGCTTTGGACCACGCCGCCAGCGAGCATTCGAGGTGCGGCGCTAGACCGCAACGCCGTTCATCAGACAGTCCCGGGCCACGTCGCGAGCGAGCGTTCGAGGTGCGGCGTTGAACCAGCTCAGACCCCGTGTGCGGTTTCCGCCGCGCGCAGCAGCAGGAACACAACCACCAGCGCTGAGAGGGCCATGATGCCCTGCTCGCGGCGGACGATTGCGGCCACCACGGCCTGCTGCTCGGCCTCGGGAAGCCGGCCGACCTCCTGGGCGCTATCTAGGCCGCGCTGGTCGAGGATCGTCTGAGCCGAGGCGATGCGCAGTTGCTCGGCGACGAAGGCGACCGCCAGGGGAAGCAAGGCGTAGAGGTAGAAGAGGCGTTCGCTCGAGGTGTGGCCGGCGGCAGCGAGCACGCCCACGGCGAGGGCGAACACGACAGCAGCGCCCTGGCCGATCCGCAGCAGCACCCAGAAGAGGCGGCTGGGGTGCCAGCGATACCAGCTCCAACCGCCCACCGCCATCGGGATCGCGTTGACCGCAGCGGCCGCCAACGCGCCGACGACCACCGCCTCGTTCAACGCGCCGCCCCCCGTCGAACGACGCCTCCACAACCGCCCGATCTCGCACCAATCGTCACTATGTAACACTCTTGCACAAGCATCGGCGTGCGGTGGTATAACAGCCGCGGTGCTGCGTTCCTCTCTGCCTGCGCTGGTGTTCCTGATCCTCGGCGGCGCCGTGGGGGGGAGCCTTCACGCGTACTTAACGGCGTGCTGGGTCCGCGCCGGTCGATCAAACAGAAGCAGGACCCCTACGAGTGCGGCCTGCCGTCGGAGGTCAAACAGGGGCTGCGCTTCGGGATCAGCTTCTACCTGATCGCGATGCTGTTCATCCTGTTCGACATCGAGGTGATCTTCCTCTACCCGATCGCGGTGCAGCTGCGAGCGTTCGGGAGCTATGCGCTGAGCGAGACCGCCGTGTTCATCGTGCTGCTGGTCGTGGCGTTCGTGTACGTATGGCGGAGGGGGGCGTTGGAGTGGAGGTGAGGCGCACCCGGCTCGCCGGCCCCGGCGCCGGTGTGGGCCCCCAACCCGGCGCCCCGGTCGATCCCGGTCGCCTGCAGGTCAACCGGCTGAACGCGCCGCAGCTGCTGCGCGGCGGCGAGATGGACGGCCTCAACCTCCCCGCCCACCTGGAGGGCGCGGAGCTCGAACGCCACGTCGAAGAACGCGTGCTGACGACGACGCTCGACCGCGCCGTGGCGTGGGCGCGCTCCAACTCGTTCTTCCCGCTCGGGTTCGGGTTGGCGTGCTGCGCTATGGAGCAGTTCCACACCGCCGGCCCGCGTATGGACATCGCACGCTTCGGCTTCGAGGCGTTCCGCGCCTCCCCCCGCCAGGCCGACCTGATCATCCTCGCGGGCCGCGTGTCGATCAAGATGGCACCGATCATCCGCCGCCTGTACGACCAGATGCTGGAGCCCAAGTGGGCGATCTCGATGGGCGCCTGCTGCAGCTCGATGGGGGTGTTCAACAACTACGCGCTGGTGCCGGCCGACAAGTTCATGCCGATCGACGTGCACGTCCCCGGCTGCCCGCCGCGGCCGGAGGCGCTGATGCACGGCATCCTCAAGCTGCGCAAGCTGGTGCAGGACGACCCCGACGCCGGCTGGCGCGAGCGCTACGAGGCCGTCGGCACGGAGGAGAACGTCGTGGCGGGAGAGGGACAGGCTGTAGCGGGAGGGGGGCGGGCCTCCCTACCGACCTCCCCCCGAGCGGAGCGCGATGCCTGACGCGACGGGGCTGGAGCTACTCGCACGCGGACTTCGGGAGGAGCTCGGCGAGGAGACGGTTCGCGACACGGTGTTCTTCCGCGAACGGGCGACGGTCGAGATCGACCCGGCTCGCGTGCGGGCGGCGCTCGCCCACCTGCGCGGTCGGGGGTATGCGTTCATGGCGAGCCTGCACGGCGTTCACTACTACCCGCACGAGCCGCGCCTCGGCGTGCACTACGAGCTTCTGGACATGGCCCGCGTCGATCGCCTCACGGTGCTGCTGCGCGTGCCCACCTCCGCGCCGCAGGTCGACTCGGTGACCGTGGAATGGCCCACCGCCGACCACCAGGAGCGCGAGGTGTACGACATGTTTGGGGTCGTCTTCGACGGCCACCCCGACCTGCGCCGGATCCTGATGCCCGAGGACTACGAGGGCCACCCCCAGCGGCGCGACTTCCCCACCGGGGGCGAGCCGGTGCGCTTCACCTACAACGACAACCCCACGCTCGGGGCGCCGCGATGAACGATCAGGGCTCGGCACAGCGTGGCGGCGGTGGGATGGAGGCCCCACGATGAGCTCCGTCTCCGACTACCGCCGCCGGGAGCAGAGCATCACGCTCGACCAGTCGGGGGTGGGCGGCGCGGCCGGGGTCAGCGCCGACGCGATCGCCACCAGCGACGACGCCACACACGAGCTGCTGACGCTCAACTTCGGCCCCCACCACCCCGCCACGCACGGCGTGCTGCGGCTGATGGTGACGCTCCAGGGGGAGGTCGCGCGCGACCTCAAACCGATCATCGGGTACGTGCACACGGGGATCGAAAAGACCGCCGAGGACAAGGCCTACTGGAAGGTGATCCCCGTGATCGAGCGGATGGACTACCTCTCCTACTACTTCAACGCGATGGCCTATTGCGGCGCCGTCGAGCGGCTGCTGGAGGTCGAGGTGCCCAAGCGCGCGCAGTACCTGCGTGTGATCCATCTGGAGCTCAACCGCATCGCCTCGCACCTGATCTGGCTGGGCACCTCCGTGCTCGACCTCGGCGCCACGTCGATCTTCCTCTACTGCCTGCGCGAGCGCGAGCTGATCCTCGATCTGTTCGAGATGTCCTCCGGCGCGCGCATGCACACGCGCTACTTCCAGGTCGGCGGCGTGATCGAGGACATCCCGCGGGGCTTCGAGGCGAAGGTGCGCGAGTTCCTGAAGATCATGCCCAAGCGCGCCGACGAGTACGGCGCGATCCTCAACTCCAACGAGATCGTGCTGCAGCGGCTGCGCGGGGTGTGCCCGCTCGACGCCGACACGCTGCTGGGGCTCGGCGTCACCGGTCCACTGCTGCGCGCCGCCGGCAACCCGTGGGACCTGCGCAAGGCCGACCCCTACAGCTCCTACGAGGACTTCTCCTTCAAGATCCCGATCGGCACGGTCGGCGACAACTACGACCGCTTCGCCGTGCGCATGGCGGAGATCTACGAGTCGGTGCACATCATCGAACAGGCGCTCGACGGGCTGCCCGAGGGACCGTACATCACCGAAGACCGCAAGGTCGCGCTGCCGCCCCGGCACGAGCTGGCGACCTCGATGGAGGCGCTGATCCACCACTTCAAGCTCGTCACCGAGGGCTTCCGCGTGCCGCCCGGGGAGATCTACAACCCGATCGAGTCCCCCCGCGGAGAGCTGGGCTGCTTCGTGCGCTCCGACGGCTCCTCCAAGCCCGCGCGGGTGCACATGCGCGACCCCTCGTTCGTCAACCTGCAGGCGCTCGCGCACATGACGCGGGACGCCTACATCGCCGACCTGATCGCCACCACGGCGATGCTCGACCCGATCCTCGGGGGGATAGATCGATGATTACGATCGGGGCATGCGTCCGAAGGTATAGATCGATTATTACGATCGCCGCATGCGGCGATCGTCCGGATGGCGCATGCGCCATCCGGCGGGTGGGTGCATGCACCCACCCGAACAACAGGAGGCCCGCATGAGCAGCGTCCCCCGCTTTGCCCACGGCTCGCGTGTGCCCGGCTGGGACATGGCCGCCGACCTCGACAAGGACCCGGCGCTGATCCCCGGGGTGGGCGGGTCCCCATCCCCGGAGGTGCCGGAGGGGCTGCGCGCCGACATCGAGGCGCACATGGCGCTGTACCCCGACCCCCGCTCCGCGATCCTGCCCGCGCTCGAGGCCGCGCAGCGGGTGCACGGCTGGTGCTCGCCCGAGGCGATCGATCAGGTCGCCTGCGTGATGCGGCTGACTCCCGCCGAGCTGGTTGCCGTCGCCACCTTCTACGACATGCTCGAGACCACCCCCGTCGGGCGCCACTCCGTGTATGTGTGCACCAACATCTCCTGCTCGCTGTGCGGGGCCGACGAGCTGTACGAGGCGATGCGCGCGGCGGCGGGCGAGGATCCGGAATTCAACGTGCGCTCGTTCGAGTGCCTCGGCGCCTGCGACATCGCGCCGATGGCCTCCGTCAACGGTGCTTACGTGGGGCCGCTCACGCTCGCCGACGTGCCGCAGCTGCTGGAGGACATCCGTGCCGGGCGCGAGGTTCTGCCCGAGAAGCAGCTTGCGCGGCGACCCTGCGCGGATCCGGGGGTGGGATCGTGACCGACATTCTCCGATCGGGGGTGAGAGCGTGAGCGACAAGCTCCTGTTCGACCACATCGACGAGCCCGGGCTCAACACCTTGGAGGTCTACCAGCGCCGCGGCGGCTACGAGTCGCTGCGCAAGGCGCTTGCGATGCCGCCCGAAGCCGTGCTGCACGAGCTCGAAGCCTCCGCCCTGCGCGGGCGCGGGGGGGCCGGCTTTCAGATGGGCAAGAAGGTCTCGTTCCTGCCCAAGGGCGGGATGGACAAGTACCTGGTGTGCAACGCCGACGAGTCCGAGCCCGGCACCTTCAAGGACCGCGAGCTGATGCAGAAGTCCCCGCACATGCTGCTCGAGGGGATCGTGATCGCCGCGCACGCCGCGGGGGCGACGCGCTCGTTTATCTACATCCGGGGGGAGTACGTGCTGCAGGCCGACATCCTCGACGCCGCGCTCGCCGAAGCGCGCGCCGCCGGGTTCGTCGGCGAGCGGATCCTCGGCTCCGACACCTCGCTCTCGCTGGTCGTCCATCGCGGCGCCGGCGCCTACATCTGCGGCGAGGAGACCGGCCTGCTCGACTCGCTGGAGGGCAAGCGTGGCAACCCGCGCCTGAAGCCGCCCTTTCCAGCCAACCAGGGTCTCTACCAGGGGCCCACTTTGATCAACAACGTCGAGACGCTCTGCACCGTGCCGACGATCCTGCGGATGGGCGGGGATGAGTACGCCAAGCTCGGCGTGCAGACCTCCACCGGGACGAAGCTGGTGTCGGTCTCCGGGCACGTGCAACGGCCCGGCAACTACGAGATCGAGCTCGGCATCCCCTCGCGCGAGCTCATCTACGGGCTCGCCGGCGGGCCGCCCGAAGGGCGCAAGGTCAAGTGCTGGTTCCCCGGCGGCTCCTCCTCTCCCGTGCTGACCGGCGATGACCTCGACATCCCCTATGACTTCGACTCGATGGCCAAGGCCGGCACAATGCTCGGCTCGGGGGCCGTCATCGTCGTCGACGACTCCACGCCGATCCTCGATGTGGCGCTGAAGGTCGCCAAGTTCTACCGCCACGAGTCCTGCGGCAAGTGCACCCCCTGCCGCGAGGGCACCAACTGGACGGTCACGATGCTCGAGCGGATCGACGCCGGCGAGGCCACGCCGATGGACCTCGAGATCATGGCCTCCGTGCAGGAGCACATCATCGGCAACTGCCTGTGCGTGCTCGGCGACGCGATGGCGATGCCGATCGGCTCGATGATCGCCAAGTTCAAAGACGAGTTCGAAGCGCACATGGCGTCCGCGCGCCTGCGCGGCGGCGTCGGCGACATCGCGGCGGCCGAGGGCGTGCTCGGGGATGGGAGCCCCGCCCACCCCGCCCTCGTTGGCGCCGGCGCGGGATCCCACGGGGAGGCCCACTGATGCCGCGGCCCCAACCAAAGACGATCACCTTCACGATCGACGGCCTCGAGGTGCAGGCGCCCGAGAACTCGATGCTGGTCGACGCCGCCAAGCTCGGCGACGTCGAGATCCCCGTCTTCTGCTACGAGCCCAAGCTCGGCAATCCGGTTGGCGCCTGCCGCATGTGCCTGGTGGAGATCGAGGGCATCCCCAAGCTGCAGACCGGCTGCTCCACGCCGGTCAAGGACGGGATGGTCGTGAACACCCAATCCGAGCGCGTCAAGACCGCGCAGAACTCGGTCGTCGAGTTCCTGTTGATCAACCACCCACTCGACTGCCCCGTGTGCGACAAGGGCGGCGAGTGCCCTTTGCAGGACATCACCTTCGGCTGGGGCCGCGGCTTCTCGCGCTATGTCGATCCCAAGCGCCACTTCGTCAAGCCGCTCGCGCTCTCCTCCCTGATTGCGATCGACCGCGAGCGTTGCATCCTCTGCTACCGCTGCGTGCGCTTCTCCCAGGAGATCTCCGAAGACCACCAGCTCGTGCTGCAGGAGCGCGGCGCCCACTCCTACGTCTCCACTTTCGACGGCCACCCCTACGTCGCGCCGTTCTCCGGCAACATCGTCGAGCTGTGCCCCGTCGGCGCGCTCACCTCTCAGCCCTACCGCTTCCGTGCCCGCCCGTGGGATATCGAGGACGCCGGCTCGGTCTGCACGCTCTGCCCTTCTCAGTGCAACGTGATGCTCACCGTGCGCGACGAGCGCGTGCTGCGCGTGCTCTCCCGCCAGAACCCCGAGGTCGACGACGGCTGGCTGTGCGACCGCGGTCGCTTCGCCTACCCCGTGCTCGGCGGTGACGCACGCGTAACCGCGCCGCTCGTGCGCGACGGCGGCGAGCTTCGCCCCGTCTCCTGGGAGCGCGCCTTGGAGGATGCCGCCGCCGGACTTCGCCGCGCGGGGGAGCGCGTCGGCGCGCTCGCGGGCGGCGGCGCCACCAACGAGGAGGGCCTGCTGCTCGCGCGCCTCGTGCGCGAGGTGCTTGGCTCGCCGCATCTGGACTCGCGCGTCGCGGGCGCGCTGCCGCTAGAGCTGCTGCAGGCGCTCGCCGAGCCCAGCCTGCAGGCGACGGTGAGCGACCTCGAGTTCGCCCACGCCGTGCTGCTGCTCGATTGCGAACCGATCGCCGACGCCGCGATCCTCGACCTGCGGCTGCGCAAGGGGGTGCGCCGCCACGGGCTGCGGCTGGTGCCCGCCGGGCGGGAGCAACTGCTTGATAAGGCCGCTCGCAAAGAGCTGCTCGACACGTTGCGCGCCGCTGGCGAGGAGGTTGTCGTGCTGTGGCACGAGCGCTTGGGCACCGGCACGGAGGGCGAGCCGGCCGTGCGTGCGCTGCTTGAGCTCGCCGCCACGCTGGGGCTCGCCGGGATCGACGGCGCTGGGCTGCTCGAAATCCCCGCGCACGCCAACGGCCGCGGCCTGCGCGAGGCCGGCGTGCTCCCCAACGCCGGTCCGGAGCTCGGCGAGCTCGAGGAGGACGGGCTCGACGCACACGGGATCGCCGCGGCGCTCGCCGCCGGGGAGCTTGCCGCGGTCTACCTGCTGGACGCCGACCCGCTCGCGGGCCCATCCCCCTGCCCTCCTCCGAGCACATGCGCTCGCCGTGGGCGCAGCCGGAGCTGTGGGAGCAGGCGCTGGAGCGGGCCTCCACCGTGATCGCCCACGCCACGTTCCTCACCGAGGGCGTCCGCGCGCACGCCAACGTCGTCTTCCCGGCGCTCGCCTACGCCGAGAAGGAGGGCACCGTCGTGCACCCCGACGGCCGCGTCCAGCGGCTGCGGCCCGGCGTGGCGCGTCCGGGCGAGACGCGGGACGAGCGCAGAGTGCTGGACGACTTGGCGGCGATGGTTGCACCAGTGGCGGTGGGGCCATGAACACGTATGGCGGCGCTGGACCGAAGCCGGGTGACACGCGCCTTCGGCGCAAGTCCCCGTTTCGGCCAGCATCCTCGATCGCTCGTGTACCGAAGCCGGGAGACACTCGCTTCGCTCGCATCCCCGTTTCGGCCAGCACACTTCGCTCACTGCGTCCCGGGTGGGCGGGCCTCGATTCACCTACGTGCCCATGGCAGCGTGGTTTGGAGGAAGACGTATGAGTGTCCTCGCCATCGTCGGCTTCTACGAAGAATGGTGGATCCAGATCCTCAAGGCCGTCGTGATCTTCGCCGTCGGCCTGCAGCTCGTTCCTGTCGTGCTGCTCGCCGAGCGCAAGCTGCTCGGGCGCTTCCAGTCGCGCTACGGCCCCAACCGCGTGGGTCCCTACGGCGCGCTGCAGCCGCTCGCCGACATCCTCAAGCTGCTCACCAAGGAGCAATTCCGACCGACCACGTCGATCGGCTTCCTGTTCGCGTTCGCGCCCGTCATCTCGATCCTCACGGCCGTCGCCGCGTTCGCGCTGATCCCGTTCGGCAACGTCCAGCACATCTTCGGCAAGCCGGTCGGGCTGTACGGGGTGGACGTCTCGATCGGGCCGCTCTATCTGTTCGCGTTCGGGGCGATCGCCTTCTACGGGGTGATGCTCGGCGGCTGGGCCTCGGGCTCGAAGTACTCGTTCCTCGGCGCCATGCGCGGCGCCGCCCAGCTGATCTCCTACGAGGTCTCGCAGGGGCTCGCGCTGGTCGGCGTGATCATGACCGCGCAGACGCTCTCCTTGACGGGCATCGTGGAAGCACAGAAAGGGATGTGGTTCCTGATACCCCAATTCGTCGGCTTCCTGATCTTCCTCACCGCCTCCTTCGCCGAGATCAACCGCGCCCCGTTCGATTTGACGGAGGCCGACGCCGAGCTGGTCGGCGGCTACAACACCGAGTTCGGCGGCGGGCGCTTCGCCTCCTACTACTTCGCCGAGTACCTCAACGTGCTGGTCGTCTCCGGGATCGTCACCACCGTGTTCCTCGGCGGCTGGCTGCTGCCGTTCGGCATCCACCCGCCGGGGTGGGTCAACCCGTTCGTGGTGCTGTTCAAGATGGGCCTCTTCACCTTCTTCTTCATCTGGGTCCGCGCCACGCTGCCGCGCCTGCGCTACGACCAGCTGATGTCCTTCGGCTGGAAGGTGCTGCTACCGCTGGCCACGCTCAACGCGCTGGTGACGGCCGTGCTCGTGGTGGTGACGCACTGATGTCCACGCCCACCCCGCCGCCCACACCTCCGCAGCCGACGCCACAGGCCCCGGTTCCCTCCGCCGCTGGCGTCGGCGCCAGCCTCAACGTCACGGCGTGGAGCCCGGGCGACGATGTGATTGTGGTCAGCCGCACGCCGGCGCCCGGTCCTGCGCGCAGCACCTGGCGCACGTTCGGCGAGACCGTGCGCGGTCTGTTCACTGTTTTGGGCCGCATGCGCGAACCGGTCGTCACGGTGCAGTACCCCGAGGAGAAGACCCCCGTCTACCCGCGCTTCCGCGGTCGCCACAAGCTGCACAAGTTCGAGGACACCGGCCTGGAGAAGTGCGTCGGCTGCTCGCTGTGCGCCGCCGCCTGCCCGGCCGACTGCATACGTGTCGTGGCGGCCGAGAATACGCCCGAGAACCGCGTCTCCGCCGGCGAGCGTTACGCCGCCGTGTACGAGATCAACATGTCGCGCTGCATCTTCTGCGGCTACTGCGAGGTCGCCTGCCCGTTCGACGCGATCACGATGGGCCACGACTACGAGCTCTCCGACTACTCGCGCTCGGATTTGATCTTCACCAAGGAGATGCTGCTCGCCGAGCCGCTCGAGCGCACACCGCTGCGAAACGAGGGCGAGTGAGCACGATCTTCTTCTTCCTCGCGGCCTTTGGAGCCATCGCCGGAGCGATCGGCGTGATCGCGCTGCGCGACCCGTTCTTCTCGGTGCTTTCGCTGGTTGCCCACCTGCTCTCGCTGGCGATCCTCTTCCTGCTGCTGCGGGCAGAATTCGTCGCCGCCGCGCAGGTCGTCGTGTACGCCGGCGCGGTGATGGTGCTGTACGTGTTCGTCGTCGCCTATGTCGGCGAGGCCGACGAAGCAATCGGCGCTCGCCTGCGGCGATCGGGTTCCCACCCGCCCGGCGCCAACATGCGCCTCGCCGCGGCGGTGCTCGGTGGGGCGCTGCTGGTGGAGCTGTTGATCGCGCTGCTCGGCTCTGGGCTGAAGGCGATCGAAGGGTATGGCGCTGGCTACACGCCAGGGCCGCGCACCTACGGCACCCCCGCCTACATCGGCAACCTGCTGCTCACCCGCTTCCTGCTCGCCTTCGAGATGGCTTCCTTCCTGCTGCTGATCGCCGCCGTCGGCGGCGTCGTGCTCGCCCGCCGCCGTGGCGGGCTGGAGGAGGAGTCGGAGACCACCCAGCTCGCGCCGCTCAATCTGATCCGCGCTCAGGGCACCGGCACGATGGCCGAGGGGGTCGGCAAGCGATGAGCATCGCCTGGTATCTCGCCGTCTCGGCGATCATCTTCGCGCTCGGCGCCGTCGGCGTGATCGTGCGGCGCAACCCGCTCGTGGTGCTGCTCTGCCTGGAGCTGATGCTCAACGGCGCCAACCTCTCGCTGATCGCGTTCGCGCGCATGTGGGGCAACGGCGACGGACAGATCCTCGCGCTGATCGTGATGACCGTCGCCGCCTGCGAGGTCTGCATCGGCCTCGGCATGATCGTCGCGATCTACCGACGCCGGCTGCCGATCGACATCGATGAGATGCGGGAGCTCCAAGGGTGAGCGCGACGACGTTTGGCTGGCTGGTTTTGCTGTTCCCGCTGCTGGGGACGCTCGTGATCGGCTTCGGCTTCCGCGTGCTACCCGGCCGCGTCGCCGGGTGGATCGGCACGGCGGCGATCGGCCTCGCCTTCCTGGCCGCACTCGGAGCATTGATCAAGCTGCAGGGCCACGCGCCGTCCGGCCGTGAGCTGAATTCCTCGCTGTGGAGCTATGCGGTGACGGTGGGGATCGATGCACACGTCTCGATCCTCGTCGACCCGCTGTCGGTCTACATGATCCTGGTCGTCACCGGGATCTCGACGATGATCCACCTCTACTCGGTCTCCTACCTGGAAGAGGACCGCGGCTTCGCGCGCTACTTCGCCTACCTCAACTTCTTCGTCTTCTCGATGCTGCTGCTGGTGCTCGCCGGCAACTTCCTGCTGTTGATCGTCGGCTGGGCGTTCGTCGGCGCCGCCTCCTATCTCTTGATCTCCTTCTGGTACCGGCGCACCACCGCCACGCGCGCGGGGATCAAGGCGTTCGTGATCAACGTGGTCGGCGACGTCGGGCTGGTGCTCGGCACCTACTTCATCTTCAAGCACACCGGCACCCTCGAATTCACGAAGGTGTTCGCCGCCGCGCCCCACGTGTTCCACTCCGGCGAAGCCGACATCACCGCCGGCTGCCTCTTGCTGCTCGTCGGCGCCGCCGCCAAGTCCGCGCAGATCCCGCTGCACACCTGGCTGCCCGACGCGATGGAGGGCCCCACCCCCGTCTCCGCGCTGATCCACGCCGCGACGATGGTCACCGCTGGCGTGTACCTGATCGCGCGCATGCACACCCTGTTCGAACTGGCCCCCGCCGCGCAGGACACCGGCGCCATCATCGGCGCGCTGACGCTGCTGATCGCGGGCACGATCGCGCTCGTGCAGACCGACATCAAGCGCGTGATCGCCTACTCCACGATGTCGCAGATCGGCTACATGATCATGGGCGTCTCGGTCGGCGCCTACGCCGCCGGGATGTTCCACCTGATGACCCACGCCTTCTTCAAGGCGCTTTTGTTCATGGGCGCCGGCTCGATCATCGGCGCGATGTCCGGCGAGCAGTCGCTGGAGAAGATGGGCGGCTTTCGCAAGGCGCTGCCGTTCACCTTCGCCTGCTTCGTGATCGGCGGCCTCGCGCTCTCTGGCATCCCCCCGTTCTCCGGCTTCTTCTCCAAGGATGAGATCCTGCTCGTCACCGCCGAGCGCGGTGGCTGGCACTGGGTGCTGTACGTGATGGGCTACCTCGGCGCCTTCCTCACCGCGATCTACACCTTCCGCATGATCTTCCGCGCCTTCTACGGCGACCCCGTCGCCGAGGCACGCGAGCTCGAAGGCGGCCACCTCCACCATGCCGAGGTGCCGACCAACCCGGCCAACGGCGAAGTGGAGGACACCGACGTCGGCTTCCCCGGCCCCCACCACACGATCGCCGAGCGGGCGCTGCCGATGCGGGTCGCGATGAGCGTGCTCGCGGTCGGAGCGATCGGCGCCGGGCTCGTGCAGGTCCCCGGCGTGGACGACGTGATCGTCAACTTCCTGCGGCCCACGTTCGCCAGCTCGCCGCTGTACGAACCCCACACCCGCGACGGCCTGTTGATCTTCGGGCTGTGCCTCGGCACGGTGCTCGGCCTCGGCGGGATCGCGATCGCGTACCGCATCTGGGTCAAGGAGCCGGCGATCGCCGTCCGTGCGCGCGCGCGGTTCGGCGCGGTGTACGAGCTGCTGTGGCACAAGTGGTACTTCGACGAGGCGATCGACCTGCTGATCGTGCGCCCCGCCGCCGCCACCGGCAGCTGGGCGCGCGGCACCGTCGAGCGCGTGTTCGTCAACGGCACGCTGATCGGCGGCACCACCGGCGTCGTGCGCGCCGGCTCGGCCGCGGTGCGCGCCGTGCAGAGCGGTTTCCTGCGCTACTACGCCGCATTGCTGCTGCTCGGCGTCGGCGCGGTCGGCCTCTACTTCCTGCTCCAGTCCTGATGCCGGCGCTCTCGATCCTCATCTGGCTCCCTCTCGCCTGCGGCGTGGTGGGGGCGCTCTTCTCGGGGGCCAACGAGCGCGTGCCGGCACGCGTCGCGCTGCTCGGCTCGCTCGCCGCACTCGGGCTCTCGATCGGCTACATCGCCGACTACCACTCGGGCGCCGGCCTGCAGCACGTCACCGACGTCGTGTGGATCGCCGCGCTCGGCATCCACTACAAGCTCGGCGTCAGCGGGCTCAACGTCTTCCTCATAGGGTTGACCACGCTGCTGTTCGCAGCGGCCACCCTCTCGCTGAACGTGCGCAAGGAAGCGCTGAAACCGGAGCGCCCGGCGCTCTTCTTCTTCCTCTTCACGCTCGCCGAGTCCGCCGTGCTGGGGGCGTTCCTCGCGCAGGACCTCGCTTTGTTCGTCGCCTTCTTCGACCTGATGCTGATCCCCTTCTACTTCCTGGTCGGCGTCAACTGGCAGCCCTCGATCCCCATGGGCGGGCGGGCATCCCATCCCCGGCCGGATCGCGTGAAAGCGACGCTCAAGCTCGTGATCTACACGCTCGTCGGCTCGCTGCTGATGCTGGCCGCGGCGATCGCCGCCGGCGTGCTCACCTCCGAACAGCACGGCACGCCGCTGACGTTCGTGCTCTCCTCGATGCACGCGCTGCCGCTCAGCACCGGCTCGCAGGAGTGGATCTTCCTCTGCTTCGCCGCCGCCTTCCTCGTGAAGATGCCGGCCTTCCCGCTGCACGGCTGGATGCCCGACGGCTACCGCGCGATGCCGATCGAGGTGCTGATGGTCTTCTCCGGGGTGCTCTCCAAGGTCGGCGCCTACGGCTTCCTGGCAGTCGCGCTGCCGCTGTTCCCGCGCGCCGCTGTGCATTTCCAGACACTGATGCTGCTGATCGCGCTCGCCTCGATCCTGTACGGCTCGGTGATGGCCTTCACGCAGACCGACGTGCGGCTGATCGCCGGCTTCTCCTCGGTCGCGCAGCTCGGCTTCATCACGCTCGGGATCTTCGCGCTCAACCCCCAGGGCGCCCAGGGAGCGTTGCTGCAGATGGTCAACCATGGCCTCGTGGTGGCGCCACTGTTCTTCATCATTGCCCTGCTCGCCCAGCGCGCCGGGGGCTCGGAGGACCTCGGCGACCTCGGCGGCCTCGCCTTCCGCGCGCCGGTGCTCGCCACGCTCTTCCTGATCGTCGCGTTCGCCACGCTGGCGATGCCCGGCTCGGCCAACTTCGTGGGAGAGTTTTTGATCCTGCTGGGCGTCTTCAAAGCGAAGCTGGTCATCGCGATCATCGCCTTCAGCGGCGTCGTGATGGCGAGCGTCTACGCGCTGCGCCTGTTCATCGGAGCGATGCACAACCGCGTCCGCGAGGGCGTTGACTCGCGTGAGATCGCACTGCTCGACTCCACCGTGCTGGTGCCGCTTGTCGCGGTGATCATCTTCTTCGCCGTCTACCCGCAGCTGGCACTCAGCCGCAGCGAAGGGTCGGTCAAGGCATCTGTCGCCTCCGCACAGGCCGCGCAGAAAGCAAGCTCCTCCGCCATTGCGAGCACGATTCCATGACGCTGCTCGCCACCGCCCATCTCAAAGGCCCGCCCGTCAACTTCGCCGGGCTCTCGCCCCTGATCGCGCTGCTCGGCGGCGCCGCGGTGGTGCTGCTAGTCGGCCTGCTGCGCTCCCGGCGCGTGCGCGAGCAGCTGGTGCCCACGCTCGCGCTCGTCGCGCTAGGGGCGGCCGCAGGTCTCACGATCTGGCAGTGGAACGAAGGGAAGTCGATCCTCTCCGGCGCGCTGCGGATCGACGACCTCGCGCTGATGCTCAACCTGATCCTGATCGCCGGCGGTGCCGCCACCGTGCTGCTGGCGTGGCGCTCGCTCGCCTCCAAAGAAGCCGGCCACGGCGAGTTCCACGCGTTGCTGCTCACTTCGATCGCGGGGATGTCGCTGCTGGCGGCGGCGCAGAACACGGTCGCGCTGTTCATCGGCCTGGAGCTGCTGTCGATCCCGCTGTACGTGCTGTGCGCGACCGAAATGAAACGCGAGCACTCGCTGGAGTCGGGGCTGAAGTACCTGATCATCGGCTCGGTCGGCTCGGCGACGCTGCTGTATGGGATCGCGCTGATCTACGGCGCCACCGGTGCCACCGACTTCGGCGCGATCGCTGCGGCAATCTCCGGCAACGGGTTGAGCACCAACGTCCTACTGCTGACCGGCATCGCGCTGTCGGTCGCCGGCCTCGCCTTCAAGGCCTCGGTCGCCCCCTTCCACCAGTGGACACCCGACGTGTACGAGGGCGCGCCGACGCCGGTCACCGCGTTCATGGCGGTCGCCACGAAGGCCGCCGCGCTCGGCGTTTTCCTGCGCTTCTTCGACGTGGCGCTGGTCGAAGCCCAGAGCAGCTGGGGCCCGGCCGTCGCGGCGCTCGCGGCGATCACGATCATCGTCGGCAACGTCGGCGCGCTCGGGCAGTCCTCGCTGAAGCGGATGCTCGCCTTCTCCTCGGTCGCGCAGGCTGGCTACATGCTCGCCGGCGTCGTCGTCGCCACCCAACTGGGGGTGCGCGCCACGGTCTTCTACCTCGCCGTCTACCTGTTCATGAACATGGCCGCGTTCGCGGTGATCGTCGCGCGCGAGCGCACCACCGACCTCGGCGACAGCACCCGCGCGCTGGCGGGCCTCGGCCGCGAGCAGCCGTTCCTCGCGTGGCCGATGACGCTGGCGATGCTCGGCCTCGCCGGGATCCCCGCCACCGCAGGCTTCATGGGGAAGTTCTACCTGATCGACGCCGCCGTCTCCGGCGGCTACACGTGGCTTGGCATCGTGATCGTGGTCGGCTCGATGATCTCGCTCGGCTACTACCTGCCGGTGATCGCCGCGATGTGGATGCGGGAGGCGCCCTCCCCGGATGAGAGCGCGGCCACCGGGATCTCCCAATCCCCCGCAGGGCCGCTGCCGGCGATCGCCGGCGGCTCCTCCGAGCTCGACGCCGAGATCGCGCCAGTCCGCCCGGTGGGTAGACAGCCGGAGGTCCTCCTCGTCGCGATCCTCGCTGGCGCGGCAACGCTCTTCTTCGGGATCATCCCGCAGCCGCTGTTCGACCTCGTGCGCCACGTGGGCAGCGGGCTCGGGCTGTTCTAGGGCTATTCGCTCAGCTGCACCGCTTCCGCCGCCGCCAGCTCCAACGTGCTCGCGCTGAGGATCGCGGTGTTGTGTCCGGCGGCGGAGGGCAGGCCGAGCTGAGCATTGATGACCGCGTCCACCACGCTGGAGAACGCGCCGCCACAGCCACTGGCGACGGGCGAAGCCCAGGCGTTGTCAACGAGCACAGTGCCACCGAGCTCGATGACCGAGGCCCCTTCCAGAGCCGCCAAGGTACGCCAGCCGCCTTTGATCGGCTTGTTCGGAGCCGGAGGACTGGTCGTGCCGGTTGTGAGATTCAGGACGATCGGATGGGCTTCCGAGCCGATGTAGCAGTTGCTTCCCAGGAAGGGATTGCCCAGCCTTACCTTCACCGGGAGCTGCAGCGCGGTCGCTTCGCGATCGAGCAGGTTGGAGGCGCTCAATTTGATGTCGGCTGCCGGCGCCGCGAGTTCGAGCGTCGCGGTGACCGCGCTCATCCCGCCGTGAATCAGACTCTCGACGCTCTGCTGCAGCACACCGGGCAGCAGCGCCGGCGTGAGGAGGCTGAGCAGACCACCGGGCACCGGGAGCGCAACCTTCGTCAGCGTGGCGCCTTCTTCGGCGCCGATGAATTCGATTTCCCCGCTTTCGGTGTCGGAGTTCAGCCCGCCCTGCAGCTCGATCGTCCTGCCGATCGGCACCACCCGCTTGCCGACCACCACTTCGCCGCCGGTTACGTCGCTCACCATGCAGAGGTTGGCGATGGAGCTCAGCGGACATCCGGCGAAGGGCGCGTATGCACCGGTGGGGTGATTGGCGCTCGCCGACGCGGACGTGGCAAACACCGACGCCAGTACCAGGGCAAGCATGAGAATCGATGCCTTAATCAACCTTCCTCCTCCTTTTCTTCGGGCAGCCGCTCACCGCGACTTTCGTCCCGTTCTGGATCTCAGCGCCGCTCTGCGCGGTAAGCGTGTAGGGGAGCCCCAGCGCCTTGGCGCAGAGGCTGCCGGTGGCGCCGAGCACCGAATGCGGTCCCGCCGGCAGGTCGAGGCTCAGCGATGTGAGCGGCACATCCGGCAGTTCCCGGAACGCGCTGGTCGTCACCCCCTGCTTGGAGATCTTGATCACGCCTTCCAGTTCCACGGTGATCCCATCCCCCTGTAGCGCCATCACCAGACCCGGCAGCGAGCTCTGACCGTGCGACACCAGGTAGATGCTCCCGCTCAGCGGCGAGGAGAGCACCGGGGTCTGAGCGGTTGCCGTCCCCACCAGCGACGCCGCCGGGCACGACGAGGGCCGCTCCGCGAAAGTCGCCGCTGCGCACGCCTGCTGAATCGTGCTGAGGCGCGACTGCAGGTGCGCCGGCAGCTGCACGATCACCGAGCGGAGATTGGCAGCGCCGGCGCCGGAGGCGATGTTCACATCGAGCGACGCCCCGTCGCCGACCGCGCTCGCCCTGGCCCGGGTGCTGGCCGTCACCTTCGGGGCAAATGGCAATCCCGCGCAGCCTCCCACCTGGAAGGGACTCGAAACCTCCGCGCTGGCACCTTCGGTCGAGGCGACCGTCGCGCCGATCGTCTGCGCGACGCAGTCGGTCGGATTGAAGACGAGCCCTTCCCGGTCGATCGTGAGGTTGAGCATCCGCACGCGTAGCGGGATCCCGTCGAGGATATGCGGTAGCGGATCGGAGGCGATCGTCAGCTGCAGCGTCTTCGGGTTAACCAGGATTCGCGCCCGCACGACGATCGTGCCGAGATGGAACGGCCCCGCTTCCGCCGGCACCACGATCGCCAGGCCAAAGGGAGCACCGGCGTACGGCCCCGTCAGATACACCTGCCCCTGCAGATAAAGCGGCTGCGAGCCGGCGCCGGCGCCCACCGTCGCCGAGCCGATCCGTGCGGACGGCGGGCAGGAACCGCTCGCCGCCGCGGCTTCCGCACACGGCGACACCCGCGAGAGCAGCGCCAGCAACCCCTGGGGCAACTGCGCGGTGATCGTCGAGAGATCCTGCTGGCCATCTTCGCGCGACACCGTCAACGTGAACTGGCTGAAGCCGCCGGCGAGCGCGGAGACGGTGCCGGCGCTGAAGCTCGGGCTGAACGGCCGGCTCGCCGGGCAGGCGCCTCCGTTGCCGTTCGCGTCGACGACGAACGTCGAGGAGGGGCTCGCAACCTGCTCGCCGTAGGAGGTGATCGTCGAGCTCGTGCTCGCCGGCCCGCACGTCGCGGGGTTGGCGAGCACTGCGCCGGGCCCGCCGAAGAAGCTGAGGTGGAGTTCTTCAAAGGGCAACTGCGGCGCTTCTTCGAAGATCACCGTGGGCTGGCCGGTGCTCGAGTTGAGCTTCAATTGGCCGCTGAGATCGATCGTCACGGAGTCGCCCGAGGCCATCAGGAAGATCCGGTACAGCTGCGTTGGCGTGGGCGTTCCCAGATAGAGCGTGCCGGTGAGGGGCTGGGACAGCAGCGGCGAGCGCAGCGACACCGTGCCGATCTTCGAGGCGTTGGGGCAGCTCGAGGCGGCAAGCTGTTCATCCGAGCAGCCCTGCAGGCCGTTCGCCGCGGCGGGCGAGAGTGATGCTCCCGGTGGCAGCGTCACTTCGATCGTCCGCAGATCGGGCGTCGCCATGCCATACGGTTCTTCTTTCTGGGGCACCTTCAGGCTGAATTCGTATCCCGAGGGCGAATCCACCCGGGTGGTGCCGGGCGCGGCGGCGATCGTCGGTGCCATCTCCAGCCGTTCGCATCCACTGGGGGCTGGCATCGTCGTGGACTGTTCCACCTGCTCGCCCGGGTCTTCCCACGATTCCACGCTGATCGTGGTCGTCATCGGGCCACTGTCGCAATCGGTGGAGTTGGTCATGAACGGCACCACCGGGACGGTGGACGGCGTCGGCTGGAGCGTCCCGAGCTCATCGACGCGGAGCTGTTCATGGCTGGGATCGCCGGGCACGCCCCACAGCTGCAGCGACGCGGCCCCGATCGGGACATATGTCGGGATATCGTTGATTTCCGCGGTCAGCCCATAGCTGCCGTCGTGGTGGGTCACGTTCAGCTGGATCAGCATCGAGAAGAGCAGCACCGAGATGCCGAACGTCGCGACATGCCCGGCCGATGGGGTGAGGTTGTAGATCGGGATCGGCCCTTTGTCGATTTCTCCCCTGAGGATGAACGAGGTCACCATCACGCCGACCTCGGATGAGGATTTGCACTCGACCTCCTCGAATTCATGTGGCGTGCACCTGGGGATCGCCTGCGGATCGCCGATCAGTCCCGGTGGCAGATCGACCTTCACCCTCCGCAGCTGGCCGATCGGCCTGCCTTCTTCTTCGGGGTCGGTGTTGAGCCCGAACGACACGTCGACGTCGGGGTGCGTGCCCGCCTGGGTGTCCGACAATTCGGTGCTGAACGAAGAGAGCCCGAACGAGCCCTGGGCACGGGCCGCACCGGGGAACAGGACCAGCATGAACACACCGGCCAGCAGCAACGCGCCCGCCAGCACGAGCGGCGCCATCCCGCGCCGGAGCCGTGAGAGCGTGATCGTGATCGTCATCGTCATCCCACCTTCCCGTGCGTGCGGCGCCCCTGCGCTGTCCGCCCCGCCCGCTTGCCGAGCTTGGTGTGCCTGCCCCGCCGCTGCTTCTTTCTCTTCTTCGACTCGCTGCCACGCTTGCGCGTGGCTGGTTTCTTGTCGGCCACGTTCGGCACCGTCGGCGTGACGTTGCTCGCGCCCTGCAGCGATGCGCTGGCGGGCGGCAGGAACGATGGCGGCGGAGCGCTCGGGCCCCGACATTCCGCACCGGCGCATGAAGTGGTGGTAATCGCTTCACTCCTGGGCGGCGGCGCTTCACCCGGTTTCGGCACGCGCGCGTCGTAGATGTTGAAATAGCCCGGGTTTTCCTCTTCTGGCACCAGGCTCTCCGGGGTCTCGAAGAACACGTCGTTGCCGCTTGGCGTCGTGCCGTCGAGACCGGAGGCAACAGCGGCGTGGCCATCTGAGATCAGCGATACCTGCCCATTCTCCCACTCATACACCTCCGTCTCATACCGCGTCGAGGATTCGGGCGGCCGGTCGGGATTGGTGTCTTCGGGCACCAGCGGGTCGGGACTTTCGAAGAAGATGCGGGAGGCATTTTCACTCATCGGCACCGCCTGCGAGGGAGGAGCGTAGCTTCCACCGCCCGACCCGCCCAGCGTCGCATCTTCAGTCGGGGTCACCCCTTCGGGGGTACAGGAGACGCAGATCAGCGCGCCGCTGTCCGCGTCGTAGCGGTAGATCTCGAAGAATTCGCTGGTGTTCTGGCCGGTGAGATCGGCGTTGGACTCGAATACCAGCACCCCGCCGTTGGGAGTCGGGTAGGCGGAGCGGTAGATATCCGGCTCGGCCACCAGCGGCCCGACGCCCAGTTCGGGTTCCGCGCCGGTGCTGCTCACGTTGGCGATGAACGTCGTCTGACCTGTTTCCGTGTCATACACGTAGAAGTTGGGGGCGCCTTCGATCGCGATCTCGCCGTCTTCGCTCATGTTCGACGCCAGCATGCCGCGAGCCACGAAGTAGACGCGCGCGCCGTCGTTGGCGATCGCGCTCACCCCCACCACGTCTCCGTCCACGGTGCCGCTGCTGGCACCCGAGATCGCCGTCAACGTTTGTGTCTGCGTGTTGTACTCGTAGATCTCCTCGTCGGTGTTGGGATCGCCCGCCAGCCCCTCATCGCTCGTGAAGAACACCAGCGAGCCGTTTTCGGTGGCGCCCTCGTACTGTGCCAAGCCAGAGGATTCGGGGTCGTCGATCGCCACCGTGCGGCTGTTGTCTTCGCGCATGTACAGATGCGTGGAGTGTTCTTCCCCCGGGGGCGGGCTCTCGAAGAAGATCTTCGCGCCGTCGTCAGAGATCGCGTTGGTGGTCGTGCCGCCGCCGTCGGCCTGCTGGTAGGTGTAATCGGGCGGTTCGCCGGAGGCGATGTCGGAGCCGTTGCCGAGGATCGCGCCTTCGGGGTCGAGCAATTCCCCGCTGTCTTTGACGTCCACCAGGTGGGTTTCGCCGGCCTGCACGTCGCGCACGTAGAGATAGGCGTGGTTGGGACCCGCTTCGAGTCCCACCGCTTCGGGGGTGAGCGACTCTTCGGTGCTGAACACCACCTGGCCAGCATCGGGCGTCGCCGCGTCGAAGGTGGCCTCGTCGGGAGCGCTACCGCCCTGCGAGCCCTGGGAGAGCCACGTCACCTGACCGCCAGTGGACACCAGGTAGGGGTCCAGCGCACCCTCGTCGTCGTCACCGGGCGCCAATGGGGCCGGCGTGAGAAAGATCGTCTGGCTGAGATCGGGGCTCCAGAACACCGGCGCCTGCTCTTCGAGCGCGCCGAGCGGCTTGGGGGTGCTCGGCGTCAGCGCCGCCGTCTGCCAGCCGCTGCTCGTCCGTCGCGACTGAAAGAAGTTGATGCCACCCGAGGTCGCGTTGCCGAGGCCGCCGATCGCCTCCCAATCGACGGCCGTCCCTTCCCGAGAGCTGTACGCGCCGAGGGGGATGAGGCTGTTCTCTTCTGCCGCGGGACTCACCAGTTCGTAGACGCGGTTGTCGGGAAGCGCATTGGCGCTCGCCGAGACGAAGACCCCACCCCCCAGCGCCAGCGCCAGCAGGATGGCTGCTTTTATCCTCCTCATGGCCGAGCACCTCTCGGGGTGTGCGCCAACCGTGGGCAGGCGACCGTGGTCTTTGCTGTCGTGTGCGCCCCATCCTGAAAGCCAAACTCCCCCGAGAACACGAAGCCCCCTCGGGGGCAGGTGGAAGGCACCGACATGCCGATCGGCCGGTAGCCCACGAGACGCCCGTGCACGCGCCTGTAGTAAGTGAGATGGTTGGGACCGATGCTCGCGCGCAGGCTCAGGATCGACACGTCGGGGGAGCCCGGCAGCCCGGGAATCGGGGGAATCGCGGTGTCGAATTCCGAAGTGGGTGAGTTGGCCACCGACAGCACCTCGCTGGGAAACACGAGCGGGGCGATCACCGGCGCCTTGCCTTCGAAGTAGTAGAGCATCGTGGTGTGTCCCGCGATCGGCTGGCCCATCAGGATCGAGACACGCGCCGACTCGTTCACCAACTGTGAGCCGAGCGACGCCTCGACCGAGGCACTGCCGAAGCCCATCCGGGATTCGACCGAGCAACCGGCCGCCCCGCCGCGCAGGAGCGCTTCGGTGGAACACGTTTCCAGGCCGAGCGTGGTGGCCGCGAGGCCCATGCCAGCGGGCAGGCGCACGTCGAACTCGGTCAGCGGCGAGGGCAGCTGCCCGGGTGGAGAGGCGATCTGAAAGCCGACCGACACCGTGGTGCTTTCACCCAGCTGCTCCGGATCGAGCGCCGCCCGGAGCGTGACGGGCGGCGGCGCCACCGCGGCGGCGGCCGCCGGCAGGCCCAGCGTGAGCAGCAGGGCTCCCACCAACCAGACGGCCGGGCGCAAGGCGTTCCTACTCATGCCACTTGCCCTGCATCGTCATCGACATTTCGTAGGTCTTGCGGTTGACGCTGCCGCTGAGCTTGATGCCGAGATTGGTAACTCCGGAGTAGCGTCCCTTGCCGTGCACGTTCGTGACGTTTCCGGTGAAATAGGAGATCGCACCGGCCACGTGATAGTTGCCGGTGCCGCCGCCGGTCATCGTGCCGCTCGAGTTCGTGCCGCTGAATTCCGCCGTCGCCCGGGAAGCGGTGACGAGCGTCAGGTTGAAGGTGACGTTACCCGTGATCGTGCCCGTGCCCTTGCCCTGTGCCTCGATCTTCTCGCCCTTCACCTTGGTGAGGTGCAGGTGAAAGCTCTCGTTCAGTGTTTCCGTCTTCGCCGCCTTCGCGCCGCGCACGTTTGCCCCACCGGCATGTGACGATTCCACATCGAACAGCACGACGCTCGCGGCGGCGCACGAGATAATCAGCCCGACGATCAGCAGGATGCGTACAGAGAGCGAATTGGGTAGTGAATGAAAGCGCATGGTGCTCCTTCTCATAGTCGAATCGCCGCAGGTTGTGGTTGGGGAGTTGGGCGCTCGGCGGGGCTCTCCAGGTGCCAACGGCCGACGAGGCGCTCCAGCCATGCCGGGATCCACCACGCGCGGGGGCCGAGCAGGCGAATGATCATTGGCAGCAGCACGAGTCGCACCACCGTCGCATCGAGCAGCACAGCCACCGTAAGGCCAATCCCATACTCGCGCAAATTGATCAGGTTGGCGCTCGCAAACGCGAGGAAGACGCTACACATGATGAGTGCAGCTCCAGTAATGATCCCGGCCGTCCTGTCAAGCGCATAGCGCAGTCCTTCGTCGGTGTCACCGGTGATCGCGATGCCCTCGCGGATGCGGGCCAGCAGAAACACCTCGTAGTCGATCGCCAGCCCGAACGCGACCGAGATCACCGCGGGCGTGATGATCGCGTCGAGTGGGCCTTCGCGCCCGAAGACGCTCGAAGTGCTGAAAGCCGAGCACGAGCACGCCCAGCGCCGCACACACCGTGAGGACGTTGAGCGCGACGGCGGCCAGCGCAACCGGCACCGAGCGCATCACCACCAGTAGCACCAGGAAGGTCACGAGGCTGAGCACCAGGATCAGCAGTGGCAGGCGCTGCTGGCTGGCGGTCGTGAAGTCCTGTAGCTCGGCCGCGGGTCCACCTACGTAGATCTGCGTGCCGGTCTGCGCCGCGATCGCTTGCGCCTGCTCGACCAGGCGGCTGCGCAGGGGGTCGCCGGGGATCGCCGCGTGATCGCCGGAGAGGGCCGCGGCGGGCTTGGTGCGCTCGATCACCTCCATCCGCATCGCGGTTCCCCCACGATCCAGGTTGACGGCGATGCTCGCGGCTCCGCGCTGTTCGGGCGGGGCGTCGCGCAGTAGTTCCAACCCGATTTCCGCCCGCGAGGCGAACGAGCCCTGCCCGCTGGGCGGGCCTTCGCCGCCGTACACAGCCTGGGGTCCCACCACCGCCGCGACCGACCGCTGCTTTTCCAGCCTCCCCTCCCACGCCGCCAGGGCGGAGAGGACACGGGGATCGGTGATCAGCCCATGGCGTGCGTGGATGATCACTTCATACGGGGTGATCCAGCCACCGCCCAGGCGCGTGCCCAGCGCTTGCAAATCCTTGAGCTGTGAGCTGCCGGGCGGCAGCGACGCGTCGTTTGGCGGGCTCACCTTCACCGACAGGGCCTGGCTGGCGAGCGCCAGGAGCATGATCGCGACGAGGCCCCCGGCGAGCGCCGGCCTGGTGATCAGCCGCCAGGCGAACGACGCCACCCCGGCGCCGGCCATGCCGTGGCCGAACTGCCAGCGATTCACGCGCGGGCCGAGCAGAGTCAGCAGCGCGGGCACAGCGGTGATCGCACCCAAAACGCTCACGATCACGCCGGCGAGACCGCCGACGCTGCCGGAGGAGAGGATGCGCCCGGGCGCCACGAAGTACCCGGCGGTCATCCCCGCGCCAAGGGCAAACCCCGCGACCAGCACGGTGCGCCCGGCCGTGGCCCCGGCGATGCGCGCCGCCTCCGCGGGCTCCGCGCCCTCCGCCAGCTGCTCGCGAAAGCGGGACACGAGCAGGAGCGAGTAGTCCACCCCCAGCGCGAGACCGAACATGCTCGCCAGGCTGAGAGCCGAGGAGTCGAGCGCGAGCACGCCGCCGTTGAGCCCCGCGAGCAGCCCCCGCGAGCTGGCGACGCTGCTGAAGCCGAGAAACAGCGGCACGCTCGCGGCGACTGGGCTGCGAAAGACGAACAGCAGCAGGATGAACAGCAGCGGCGCCGCGATCAGCTCGGCCTGTTTGAGCGCCGCGAAGCTCGCCCGCTCGATGCCGGCCGCGAGGTCGGCATAGCCGGTGAGGTGGTGCTTGACGGAGGGGGGCGCGGTGCGCGCGAGCGTCAACTGGATCACCGGCACCGTCTGCTTGCCGACGTCTTCGAAGGGCTGCCTGACGCCAAGCAGCACCACTGCGTTGTGGCGGTCGGGGCGCAGGCTCCTCGGCATACCGGCCTGCCACGGTGAGACAACGGAGACGTACGGGATGCGCGCGAGCGCCGCGGCGACGCGCGGGCCGCCGGCGTTCAACTGCCGCTCGCCGCCAGTGAGCAGCACCGCGAGCGTCGATTCCTGACCGAACAGCCGTCCCGCCTGGCTCTGCGCCTTGGCGGCTGTGGTGCCCGGCACGGTCGGGTTGGTGAGGTGCAGCTGCTGTTCGATTTTCAGGCCGGCGACGCCGAGACCGGCGACCACCACCAACCAGACCGCAAGCGTGGTGCGGGGACGCGCGACGCAGAGGTTGACGATCGCCTTCACGCGGCCTCCACTGGCTCGTGCGCCGCCTCGGTCGCGCGTGGGTCGGCGGCGTGGCCGCGACGCATCCGCCCCAGCTCGCCGACCGTCATCCAGCGCGCGATCGGGATCGCGATTTTGCGGGGCGCGGAGCGGTAGGGGGTGTAGAAGGCGCGCACCCACCAGCGGCCGGGCACCACCCACAGCGCGCCGCGTTCGGCCGCCCGCATCCCATCGCGGGCAACGCGCTCGGCGTTGCACCAGAAGATCCGCGGGATCCGATAGACGAGCAGCGGGTGGGCAACCTCGAAGAACTCGGTGGGCACCGGCCCGGGGCACACGGCCGTCACGGTCACTCCCGTGCCCCGCAGCTCCTCCCCGAGCGCCTCGCTGTGCGCCAGCACGAACGCCTTGCTCGCGGAGTAGTTGGCGTTGCCCGGCAGCGGCTGAAAGCCGGCGGTCGAGGCGAGGTGGATGATCGCCCCGCACCCCTGCTGTGCCATCGGCGCCAGGAAGCGCGCGTTCAGATCGACGATCGCCTCGATCAGGAGGTGGATCTGCTCGAGCTCACGCCGCTGGTCGCTGACCAGGAAAGGCTCGTAGATGCCAAACCCGGCGGAGTGCACCAGCACCTGTACCCGGCGCCCCCGCGCAAGCACGTCGCCATGCAGTTGCTCGCGCTGCTCGGGGTCGGCAAGATCGGCCGCGATCCAGTCCGCGTGGACTCCGTGGGCGCTTGAGAGCTCCGCGGCCAGCGCCTGCAGTCGGTCGGCGCGCCGCGCCACCAGCGTGAGCGCGTGGCCGCGCTGCGCGAGTGCGCGCGCGAACTCGGCGCCGATGCCCGAGGAGGCGCCGGTGACGAGCGCGGTCGCGTCCGCCGCGGGCTTGGGGAAGCCGTCGCGCTGCGCGACCCGGTGCGCGGGCCGCGCAGCCACGCGATGCGAATTCTGCGTCGCGCTCATATCAACACCGTCTCCTCCGGCCGCGCACCCGATGAGTGCTCGGCGGTCGGTCCGTTGCGCTCGTTGCCGTTGATGAGGGGCACGGAGAGGCACACCACGACGTTGTGGCCGCCGAAGCCAAACGCGTTGGAGAGCGCGATGACCCGCCCCCCGTTGCCATTGGGCTCGTACGCCCGGGCGCGCGGGACGTAGTCGAGATCGATCCCCTCCTCGCGCTCCTCGTAGCCGACCGTCGGCGGAATCACGCCGCCGCGCAACGCGTGCACCGTGGCAATCGCCTCGACCAGGCCGGCGGCGCCGAGCAGGTGCCCGATCACCGACTTGGTCGAGGACACCGGCACGCGCGTGGCGGCGGCGCCGAGCGCGCGCTTGATCGCGATCGTCTCCGAGCGATCGTTCAGCTCGGTGGCGGTGCCGTGGGCGTTGATGTAGTCGACGTCCTCCGGCCTCAACCCGGCGTCCTCGAGTGCCCGTTCGATCGCACGCGTGGCGCCGCGCGCCGCGGGGTCGGGCGCGGTGATGTGATGCGCGTCGGTGGTCGTCCCGTAGCCGAGGATCTCGCCGACGATCGGCGCCCCTCGCGCTTCGGCATACGCCGCTCGCTCCAGCACGATCACGCCGGCGCCCTCGCCCATCACGAAGCCGTCGCGGCGCGCGTCGAAGGGGAGCGAGCGACCGGTCGGCGAAAGCGCCTCCATCGCGTTGAAGACGCCGAGCCCCACTGCCGTGACCGCCGCCTCCGACGCTCCGGCGATGACCGCATCGGCGTCGCCGCACTGGAGCATTCGCGTGGCGGTGCCGATCGCGTGTCCGCCGGTGGCACACGCCGAGCTGACCGAGAAGCTCGGGCCACGCAGCCCATACCGCAGCGCCAGGTAGCCGGCCGCCGAATTGGCCATCATCATCGGCACCGTCAGCGGCGACATGCCCTTGAAGCCCTTGGCTGCAGTTTTCCCCACCTGGGCTTCGAGCGTCGCGATGCCCCCCACGCCGGTGCCGACTATGCACGCCACGCGCTCGGCCTCGTAGGGCACACCCCCGTCTCGCCATCCTGCTTCGGCGAGCGCCTCCTCGGCGGCGCCGATCGTGAGGTGCGTGAAGCGATCTGCACGCCTGGCTTCCTTGCGGTCCAGCACGCTGTGGGGATCGAAGTCGAGGCACCTCGAACACGAATCGGCGATGCCGCTTTCGCCGGCGATCCATCGCTCGGCCAGGACCCGCGAGCCAACCCCCAGCGAGGTGATGGCCCCTGTTCCTGTGATTACAACTCGCTCACCCATTTCAGATACCTCCAAGCGGCCTGTTCCAAGGCTGCTTCCCGATTGGTGTATCCATCTTGATGACCGGCATTGCCAGATGGCAACTGTGAGTTAGTCGTGGGGGGCCGAGCGGGGCGGCGACGCTCGCACGAGACGTGCGAGATCCGAGAGCCCTGCCAGCGGCGACCGCCGCTGCCGGACGGGCGCTGCCGGGAAGCACCCGGACGGCGGGGGCTCGACTTCGCGCGGGCGCGCGCGCCGCGGCGGTCGGAGTGCTCACTGCCCATTTTCAGCTCTCGGCACGAGGTGCATGACGGGCGCCAGCAGCGCCGAGGAGTCGTCGATCGCATAGCGCCAGCTCCCGTCCGGCTGGCGGCGAGCGACCTCATAGGTGGTGCCCTCGAGCTTGATCGCATCGTCGTCGAGCGGGCCGAACGCCATCTGCCAGCGACTGGAGAGCAGCGCCAAGCCGCCGGCCGTCACTACCTTGCTGCTGGTGGGAGTCAAGCGCGGAACCAGGGCCAGCAGGCTGTCGAGGCTCTCGCGAATTCCCCCGGCGCCGAGCGCGTGCACGCCGACGCGATTGACAAGCGTCGCATCCCCCTCGTACAGAGCCACCAGTCCCTCCAAGTCTCCCGCGTTCGCGCGCTCCGCAAAGAGGCGATAGAGATCCGCGGGGTTGCGGGCCACGCTATGCATGTTCAGCGCCTCCCGCAGGTACGGCGCACCCCTCAGCACACCCCTCGGGCGGCGCACCCCTCAGCGCACCCCTCGGGCGGCGCGCCTCTCGGGCGTGGTCCGTCGATCGCCACACGAGTCGAGTGGGTGCGTTGGGGGGTAGGCCCAAAACGCGTGCGATAACCTTTTCAGCATCCGACATTACGGTTTCCAATCGCTATCCATATTGATTCGATATCCGTATCGAAAAGCTATCCGTATCAAAACGATACCATGAGCACGACGGGCCGTCAAGAGCGCTTGGCCGAGGATTCCGTTGGCGCCGCCGCTGAGCTGCTGGGCGATCGCTGGACTTTCCTGATCCTGCGCGAGGCGTTCTTCGGGACGCAGCGCTTCAACGAGTTCGCCAACAACCTCGGGCTCTCGCGCAACATCCTCAGCAGCCGGCTGAAGACCCTGGTGGCGAAAGGGATCTTCGAACTGCGACCCTACGGTCCCGCCGAGACGCGCAACGAATACCGCCTGGCGCAGCCCGGACGCGACATCTTCCCAATCGTCGTCGCGCTGCTGCAGTGGGGCGACAAGTACCTGATGGGGCCGGAGGGGCCGTCGATCATCCTCAAGCACACTCGCTGCGGCGAGGACGCCGACCCGCAGCTGGTGTGCGGATCGTGCGGAGAGCCGATCGAGCTCGGGGAGATTGTGCCGACACCCGGCCCCGGCGCCACCGATTGGGTTCGCAGTCGTCTCTCCGAACTGCCCACCAACGCCTTCCAGGCGGGCGACTCCAGCACAGCTGCGAGCCGGGGGGCGACGGACTCCGAGTCGTCAGCCAAGCGCTGAGGCATCGCCGCCGCGGACTCCGAGTCGTCAGCCAAGTGCTGAGGCATCGCCGCCTCGGACTCCGAGTCGTCAGCCAAGTGCTGAGGCATCGCCGCCGCGCACTGAGCCAGCACTGCTACTGGGCGCGGGGGCACCGCTCAGCCCGAGGGCGTCACCTTCACACCCCGGGGTGTCGTCGCCCACGAACTCGGCGGTCGCGTTACGGACGAGCCTGCGCGTGCCCTGCTTGGCGATGAGGCTCAGCGACAGGTGCGTCGCCGATAGCTCCTCGACCGCGCCGCGGATTTCGATCGTCTCTCCGGGAAGCCCCAATCCGCGGAAGTCCACCACCAGGCGTCGCAGCTCACGGCCCCCACCAGCTTGCCGCGCGCAGCGCGCAACCTGCGCCATCGTGTAGAGACCGTGCAGGATCGGGGCGGGAAAGCCGGCCGCGTGCGCCGCCGCCGGATCGAGATGGATTGGGTTGTGGTCTCCCGATGCCTCCGCGTAGCGCCGCGTCACATCGCCCGGCGGCGTCACCAGCAGCGACGGGATCGCGTCACCCGGCTTCATCCGATCGCCGCGACCCGCTCTTCGGCGGCGCGGAAACAGGCCTCGATCGAGCAGCCGCGCAGATAGTCCCCCGTGAGCGCCAAACCGGGAAGCTCCAGCGCGGAGGCCGCCACGCCCCGCAGGAGCGCGGCCTGCTCGGGGTGGTAGGCGCACAGCCCCGGTGAGAAGCGGCGTGCCAGCAGCGCGCGGCGGCGGTTGCCGGTGACCCTTGCGTAGGGCGCGAGCGTTCGCTCGGCGATCTCCGCGAGTAGCTCTGGGTCGGGCTCGCCTTCCCCGAGCTCGCGCGCGCGGCGACCGCTGAAGGTGAAGCGCACCACGTTGAGGTCCTCCAGCCCGTACGCGCCGGCGTTGCTCAGCGGCTCCTGTGCCCCGAACACGGTTGCGCGCACGCGTGCGTCGAACACCGGCCGCTCGTATTCGGCGAGCAGCACCGTGACGGGGAAGTAGCGCACCTCTTCGAGCAGCGCCGCCAGGCGCGGGGCGGTAGGGGCGAGCAGGCGCGCGGAGGCGTGTGCGTGCGCGGCGAGCACGACGCCGTCGAAGCGCTCCACCCGCTCGTTGGCGCCTGCCCCACTTGACCCGTTTGCCTCGCCCGCCTCACCAGGCCCACTCACCCCACCAGGCCCACTCGCCTCCCCGGTTTCACCCGCACCGCTGGACCCACTCCCCCCACCGGTGTCCGCCAGCCGCAGGCCGCGGACACGGCCGTCCTCGACCAGCAGGCCGCGCGCTTCGGTGTGCAGGTGCACCCGGGAGCGCTCGGCGGCGGCCGCCACGACCTCGTGCATTCCCCCGGCGAGCTGCTCGTAGCTGTCGAGGATCATGCTCACGTAGGGCAGCACGTTGCCCATCGGCACCTCCGCGGGCTCGGCCGCGCTGACGCGCACCGTTAGCGAGCGCAACAGCAGTTCGCGCAAGCCATCGCCGAAGGCTTCCTGCACGCTTCGGCCGCGGTGGCGCCGTTGCAGATCGCTGCAGCGCGCCTCGCTCAGGTAGCGCGCGTCCGGATTGCGGCGGATCGTCAGCGCCAGTCGGCCCAGTCGACCGACGTCGCGCGGGGGGATCCCGCGAAACTGGCGCAACGCGCGGCCGCGGTGCTCGGAGTCGAACGTCACCAGGCGACCGTCGATCACCCGCGAGCTGTTGATCCCGAAATGCTCGTAAGGATGCTCGCCGAGGCTGCCGGTGAATGCGCGAAAGCGCGTGTAGCCGCGACCGATGTTCTTGCCGCCGAGCGTGACCACGCGCTCCCCGAGCTGCCCCGAGCCAGCGCGCCCGCCGAGCGCACCATCGCGCTCGATGAGGTGTGTCTCGGCGCCGCGCTGCTGCAGATACCACGCCGCGGCGAGACCCGAGAGCCCACCGCCGACGATCGCGTAGCGGCGCCCCACGAGATCCCGTGCAGCTCCACGTGGCGCGCTCACGATGCTCTCTGCGTTGTCGTCGTAGGGCATCGCGCTCGCCATCTCCTCACGCCTCCACGCGCCGCAAGCGCACATCCGCGTAGCCGATGTCCTGGCCCGCCTGTGAAAAGTGGACGCGCAAATGCTCGGCGGGCGCCTCGCTCCCCGCCAGCCGCGACCCCGTATCCCCTTCCGCCGCCAACGGCTGCCTGGCGAGCGCCCGGCACAGCGCCGGCGGCCACAGCGCGGCGTACTGCGTGAAGCCCCCCTCGCACGCGTCGAGCACCGTCGCCGCCGGCGACCAACCGCGCTCGGCCACATACAGCAGCGCCGCCTGGCGCGCGGCCTCGAGCATCAGCATCCCCGGCACGTGGTCGAGCGGGTGGTCGAAGAACGACGGATGGGTCGTGTCGGCGATCAGCGCGCAGCGAAGCTCGGCGCCGGCGGGCACGGCATCGCCGACGACCACGTTGCGCGACCAGCGGCGCCCAACGCGCGCGGGCTCCACCGCGATCGGCGCGGGGCGGGGATCGCGCTCCCCCTCCACGCGCACGCTGCGGACGCGCTCGTAGAGCGACTCCGGGATCAGCAGCGCCTCACCGCTGAACGCGAGCGCGTCGCGCCCGTCGATCGCTCCTTTGCCGGTCAGCGCATAACCTCGTGTGCGGCCCCTACGATCGCGCCGCTCCCTGCCGAAGGGCACATCGAGCACCAGCTCGGCGGGCGCATCGCCCTGGCGCAATGCGTCGAGTGCGATCGCCTCGACGCGCAAACCGCTCATCACGAAGGCAGTCCCCGGGGGCACCTCCAGCATCCCATGCCCGTAGATCGTCATTCCCTGCCGTGCGATCTCGAGGATCAGCAGCAAATCGTGAAAGCCGTTCTCGACCTCGTTGTACAGCGTGTGGCTGCGCGGGAGCTGCGCACAGGCGAGAATCTGCGCGTGGCTCTGGCGCACGATGATGTCGGTGAGGAAGGCCTCCTCAACCGCGCGCTTGTGCGCGTACTGCCGCGACACCGTCGCGTCGAAGCGCAGCTCCCGATCCTCCACGAAGCTGTCGGCGGGAACCGCAGGGAGCGCGCTCACACTGTGCCCTCACGCGGCCACACCGACACAGCGGCTGACGATCACGTCGATCGCCGCGCCCACCGTGGTGATGTCTTTGAAATCATCCCGTTCCAGCCTGACGTCGTAGCGCTCCTCGATTATCTGCGCCAGCTCGACCAGATCGAGTGAATCGATGTCGAGGTCCTCGAAGGTGGCCTCGGGCTTGATCTCCTCCGGCTTCAGGTCGGCGAGCTCGCTCAGTTCGTCGACGATCAGCTGACGCACCTCATCTGCTGTTGGATTGGACAAGGCTCCTCCTTTGGTGGTGATTTGAAATTGGTGGTGCACTCACATCAGAGCGCTGAAAACGACAAGCGCAACAGCTCCACGTTGCCCAGCATGAAGAGACGCGATAGCCCGACGAAGAAGCGTTCGTGAACCTCCACCTCCTCCTCGCCGACGATCTCCACCGCACGCTTGCGATTGGCCAGCAGATTCCTGTGCCAGCTCATCAAGGTGGGGGGATAATCCATGCGATCGTTGCGCACGGAGAGGATCTCGAAGCGGCCCTCGCAGCCGTTGATCAGCTCGCGCAGCGAGGGAGGGCCGGCGTTTACGTACATCTTCGTCAGTACGAGACGCACATCGCGCAGACCGCGGCGATCGGGCCGCACCTGACCCGGAGCCATCGTCTGCAGCACCAGCCTGCCCCCCGGCACCAGCCATTCGTGGCAGCGCGCGAAGAATTCACGGTAAGTCTGTGCCCGCACCTCCGCGCCGGCGCCCATGCTCACGAAGTGCTCGATCGTCCCCAGCGAGACGATCGCGTCGAAGCGCTCCGCGGGCTCAAACGTGCGCCAGTCCTGCAGCCGCGCCTCCACCCGCGGGTCGCGCGCGTCGTTGACGTAGGCGACCTGAGACTCACTGAGCGTGAGCCCCACCGCCTGCTCAACCGCGTACTCATCCACCAGCCTGCGCAAAGTGCCGCCCCAACCGCAGCCGATGTCCAGCACGCGCCGCGCGGTTGCGGCGTGCGCCTGCTCGGCTACATAGTCGAGCTTGCGCAGCTGGGCGGTACGCAGATCGTCCTCCGCGCCCTCCCACATCGCGCCGGAGTAAGTCATCGTGCTGCCAAGCCACAGCTCAAAGAACTCGTTGCCCTGGTCATAGTGAAATTTGATAGAGGCCGGCCCCGCGCCCACCCAGCCGTCGGCCTCGACGATTGCGCCCCTCACTTCATCCCTCTTTTCACTCGTGAACACCGCATAAGCACACCGCCACGATAAGGAGGGCCACACACCGGTGTCAAAGTGCGTCCCCGCCGCGCTCGCGGGCACCACGCTGCCAGATGACGTCCACCGCCATGCGCGCGGCAAGCTGTCCGCGATCGTTCAACACCCGCACCATCACCTCCACCAAGCCGGCGCTGTCGCTGACGGCCTCGCATACCCCGATGCGCCCCTCGACGTGGATCGTGTCACCAATCTGCACGGGCTGCTTGAACTTCACATCGCGCAGCGAGCGCAACGCGATCAAACGGTCGGGGTCGACCGGGACGAGACCAAGCGCGTAGGAGAGCACAAGCGCCCCATGTGCGATGCGCTCGCCGAACGGGCCATCTTCGCCGAAGGTGCGATCGAGGTGCTGCGGCGCGCAGTCCCCGGTGAGCGCACCGAAGGCGCTGAGGTCAAACTCGCCGATCGTGCGACCGTGCGTCCGGAACTCCTCGCCGGTGTGCAGCTCCTCGAAGTCACGCGAGAACAGCGAGCGGGCGTGCGTATTGGGGTGTGAATCGATCATCGCCCCGTCCGGCCCGAATTCCCCGATCCTTGCGTCGCGGCCGGCCCAGGGAGGTGCGACAGCCGCGGCTCAGGGAGGTGAGGTCGCCGCCGCACTGAGGCCTCCATCGATTGGAATCACCGCTCCCGTGATGTACCCCGCTTGGGGGGAGACGAGGAAGTTGACGCATGAGGCAACCTCGCAGGCCTCGCCGATGCGCATCGCCGGCACCCGTTCGTGCACGTCGCCGTTGAGCAGCTCGCGCGTCATGTCAGTCTCGATCAGGCCCGGCGCGACCGCGTTGACGGTCACGCCGCGGCGAGCCACCTCGATCGCGATCGTCATCGTGAGAGCGATCAGCCCGGCCTTTGAGGCCGCGTAGTTGGACTGCCCGGGAATGGCCCGGAGCGCGCTCAGCGAGGCCACGTTGACGATCCGCCCGAAGCGCGCGCGCATCATCGCGCGCAGCGCGCGACGCGTCATTCGGAAGGCCCCGCCGAGGTTCGTCTCGATCACACTCCGCCACTCCTCGTCGCGCAACTGCATCGCCAGCGCGTCGTGCGTGATCCCCGCGTTGTTGACGAGCACCAGCACCGGCCCATACACCTCCTCCAGGCGCGCGAACATGTTCTCGACATCCCCCTGCTCACAGACATCGCCCGCCAGCGCCAGCGCGCGTCCCCCGGCACGCTCGATCGAGCACACCGTCTCCAGTGCCTGCGCCTCGTTCGCGCGGAAGTTCACCCCCACGGCCCAACCGCTCCGCGCCAGCTGCTGGGCGCAGGCCGCGCCAATGCCACGCGAAGCGCCGCTCACCAGCGCACAGCCGGATTGCATGGGGCTCTCAACCGGCGCGCGCAAGATCGCCCCTGACTCCGTCCACCACCGCGCTCTCCGGCAGTGGGTCAATCCACAGCCGCTCACGCTCCCAGCAGTAAGTTGGCAGCGCAACCACCGCGCAGCGGGCGCCGTAGATCGCCGGCCAGTGCACCGTACAGCCGCTGCGGTAGAGAAACGCGAGCAACTCCTGCGGGCTCGTTGACGGCCCGAGCTCCAGCCTCTGCTCCCGGTTTGGGGCACTCGGGCACGATGGCTCGCCGGTGCCCACCAGCGTGCAGGCCTCCGCCACACCCCACCCGGCCAAGCGCCCGCGCAGCACCTCCAGCGCGTGAGCGTCGAAATCCGCGGATAGCCACAGCTCAACCCGGGGCGCCGTACGGGGGGGTGGCAGTGACACGGCCGTGCCGGCGGCAACGCGAGCGAACCGGCGCAGCGCCGTGACGAGCTCAGCGGCGCTCTGGGCAAAGGCCGCCACACGGCGCTCGTGGTGGGTACGTCGCAATGCCGCCGCTGCGCACGTCGCGTGCAGCGCAGCATGGTCATCGCCGAGCATTTCGAGATGGCGCGCATAGGCGAGCGCCAGCTCACGCAACGAAGAGTCGGTGCGCGCCGACAGCACCAACACCGGCGGGCCGGGGAGGGTGTAGCCCTCGGCATCAGCACTCGCTCCCACGGCGGGCGCCCCGGGGAGAATGCAGCCCCCATCGGCACTCGCCCCCACTACGGGCGCCTGCTCGAGCACCACGTGCGCGTTGCCACCGCCTAGCGAAAGGCCGTTGACTCCCGCCAGCCACGGACGGGTGCGCGTCGGCCATCGGCGCGCCGCCGTCACCAGCTCGACCCCCAACGCGCCCGCGTCGATCTCGGGGTGCAGCTCGGTGTGGTTAATCGTCGCCGGAATCACCCCGTGGTGGAGCGCCAGCGCCACCTTGATCACCGAGGCAACACCCGCCGCCGACTCGCAGTGGCCGATGTTGGTCTTCACCGAGCCCACCAGGCAGGGATCGCCCTGCTGGCGCCCGGCAACCGCCTCCCCCAGCGCCCGCGCCTCGATCGGGTCGCCCTTCTGCGTACCGGTGCCGTGCAGCTCCACATAGTCCAGCTCGCGCGGCTGCACCCCGGCGCTCGCGCAGGCGCGTCGCACCAGCTCGACCTGACTGTCGTGAGAGGGAGCGGTGAGCGCCGCGCGGCGCCCATCGTGGTTGCACGCCGCGCCGCGGATTACCGCGAGCACGCGGTCTCCGTCGGCGAGCGCGCGCGCGAGCGGCTTGAGCACAACCACGCCGGCGCCCTCGCCCCGCACGAAGCCGTCGGCGCCGGCGTCGAAGGTCATGCAGCGGCCGGTCGGCGAGAGGATGCCCGCGCGGCCCATCATCACGTCGGAGTCCGCCGCCAAAATCAGGTTAACGCCCCCTGCCAGCGCCAGCTCGGCGTCGCCGCTCCAGATCGCCGACGCCGCCAGGCACACCGCTACCAGCGAAGAGGCACACTGGACGTCGAGGGAGACGCTTGGCCCACGTAGGTCGAAGGCGTGGGAGATGCGGTTGGCGGCCAGCGCAAACCCCACGCCCGAGGTGGCGTAGGCGGCGAGCTGCGCGTGGTTCTCGGCGAGCAGCTTCGCGTAGTCCGGCCACATGATTCCCATGAACACCGCCGTGTGCGTGCCAGCGATGCGCTCAAACGGAAGCCCGGCGTCTTCGAGCGCCTCCCAGGCGGTCTCCAGCAGCAGCCGCTGCTGGGGGTTGACGTACTTGCTCTCCCGCGGTGACATGCGGAAGGCGCGCCAATCGAACCCTTCCACGTCGCCGATCGAGCCTCGTCGCTGCACGCCGCGGCGCGTCGGCGGCCGCTCCTCGCTGGCGCGCGTGCGCGCACGATAGGCGGGCGTGTTGACGATCTCCTCGCGCTCTCCCAGCAGCGTCTCCCAGAACCCACTGGGGCCGCTGCTGCCGGGCAAGCGCGCGCCCACGCCAACGATCGCCAAAGGGGGCCGAGCGGCGGACATCTCAGCGCTCATCGGCCGCCAGCCGCTGGAGCATTGCCGCGATCGTCTGCAGGGTGCGGAAGTTCGCCGGGGTCACCGCCTCCAGCGGCACGCTCACGGCGAAGCGCTCTTCGATGAACGCCATCAAATCGGCGAGCGCGAGCGAATCGATCACCCCCCACTCCAGCAGCGGGGCGTCGTCGGCGAGCGTCACACGGCCGTCGAGGTGGTCGCGCTCGATGAACGCGCGCAGCGGCTCGATATAGGAGACCAGCTCGACCGAGCTCATGGGGCCGGCTCCCCCGCTGACAGCTGCGCAGAAGCCTGCTCCCCCGCCGGGGGCTGAGCAGGAGCCTGCTCCCCCACCGACAGCTGAGCAGGAGCCTGCTCCCCTGCCGGTAGCTGCGCAGGAGACGGCCCCCCCACCGACAGCTGCGCGGCGAGCGCGCGACGGTCGAGCTTGCCGTTGCGGCTGTGGGGCAGCTCGGTGAGCACGCGCAACTCGTGCACGATCATGTAGCGCGGCAGGCGCTCCGCGCACCAGCGCTTGATCTCCAGCAGCCCCGGTGCGGGGTCGGCGCGCGCCACCACGGCGGCCACGAGACGACTGTCGAGGCCCGTGCCGAGCACCACCACCGCGGCTTCGCGGATCTCCTCGTGGGCGACCAGCGCCGCCTCGACTTCGCCCAGCTCCACGCGGTGCCCCCGCACCTTCACCATCGCGTCGCGGCGGCCCACGTAGCGGTACTCCTCGGGCGAGATGCGCTCGGCGATGTCGCCGGTGCGATACGGCCCGCGCTGCCGTGGCGCGCCCCAGTAGCCGAGCATCACCGTCGGCCCCTCCACCACCAGCTCGCCGCGCCCGCCGACCGGCACCGGGAAGCCGTCGCGATCTTCGATCCACACCTTGTCGCCCGAGCACGCCCTACCGATCGGCACCGGTCGCTTGGCCCGCTCGTCGATCTCGCCCACCTCATACCAGGTACAGACATTCGTCTCAGTGGGCCCATACAGGTTCAAAAACCGCGCCTGCGGCAGCGCGCCGCGCAGACGGCGCAGCGGCTCGATCGGGAAGGGCTCGCCGGCGAACAGCACGGCGCGTAGCGCCTGCGGGGGATCCTCCAGCAGCCCGGCGCGCTCCATCAGCATCAGCGCGGAGGGCACCGAGTACCAGATCGTGATGCGCTCGGTGTGCACCAACTCCACCAGGCGCGCGGGGATGAACGAGAGCGTCTCCGGGATCAGGCACACGCAGGCGCCCGCGAGGAACGCCACGTAGAGATCGAGCACCGACAAGTCGAAGTGCAACGGCGCGTGGTTGGCAAAACGGTCCTCGGCGGTCGGCGCGAGCTCGGAGTGCGCCCATTCGACGAACGCGAGCGCGTTGCGGTGCGAGATGCATACCCCCTTTGGCGTGCCGGTCGAGCCCGAGGTGTAGAGGATGTAAGCGAGCTCGTTCTCGCCCGGGGAGGTCGTATCGGCGAGCGCGCCCACGGGAGGCGCCTCGCTCACGCGCCGCCGACCGACGCCGCCCTCATCGACGACGCCCTCATCGACGACGCCCTCATCGACGCCGCCCCCATCGACACCCCGCCAATCGACGCCGCGCCGCACTTCCCACCTGCCGCCGCCCACCAGCGTCACCAGCGACAGACCGGGGAGCTCCCCCGCCAGCGCCTGCTCGATGCCCTCGGCGCTCGCCACACACGCCGACGCCTGGCAGTCGCCGAGCACCCGCCGCACGCGCTCGGCTGGGCTGAGCGGATCGATCGGGACGTACGCCGCGCCCACGCGCACAGCGGCCTGCATCGCGGCGATCGCCTCGATCGACTTGGGCAGCCACACCGCCACGCGCTCCCCGCGGCCCACACCGAGCTCGAGAAGCGATGCCACCAGCCGCTCGATCAGCACGTCGAGCTCGCGGTAGCTGACCTCTCGACCGGGCTCGCGCACGGCGGGACCGTCGGGGTTGCGCGCCAGCCCGCTCGCGAACACGTCCGCGAGCGAGCGCATCCGCGCGGGACTGGGCGCGAGCGTGCTCACAATCCCAGCCTCGCCGCGACGATGTCGCGCAGGATCTCCGACGCGCCCAGGAATGTGGCGCTCGGTTCGAGCGTGCTCACAGCCCCAACCTCGCCGCGACGATGTCGCGCTGCATCTCCGAAGTGCCCGAGACGAGGGTCGCGGGCAAGGCATCCCGCAGCAGCCCCGCGACCCCCGTCTCCGAAACCACCCCGAGGCCGCCGTGAATGTGGATCGTGTCCAGCCCCGACTGCACCGCCGCCTCACTGGCAGCGATCTTGGCGAGCGACACCGCCACCATCGCGTCGCGCCCGCGGTCGAGCAGCCAGCATGCCCGGTACACCAGCAGCCGCGCCGCCTCCAAGCGCAGCTTCATGTCCACGATGCGGTGCGAGATCGCCTGGTTCTTGCCGATCGCCCGACCGAACTGACGGCGCTCGGCGGCGAAGCTCACCACCTCCCGCAGCTGGCGCGTCATCGCACCGAGGTAGGCGGCAAACAGGCAGGCGCGCTCGGCCTGCATTGCCGCCTTGAAGATCAGCGCACCCTGGCCCTCTGCGCCGATCAGGTTCTCGGGCGGCACCGGGCTCTCCTGCAGATACATGCTGCCGGTCGGCGAGCCCTGCAGCCCGACCTTCGCGAACGGCTCGCCCGCGATGAAGCCGGGTGTGTCGCGCTCGACTGCGAACGCGCTCAGCGAGAGATACCCGCCCTCGGGCTGTGTGCGCGCGTAGACGATCGTGACGTCGGCCACCGGCCCGTTGGTGACGAGCGTCTTCTCGCCGGTGATGCGATACCCGTCGCCGTCGCGGGTTGCCAGCGTGCGCAGCGCGAGGATGTCCGAGCCCGCCTCCGACTCGGTGATCGCGTTGGCGCCAATCAGCGCGCCTCTGGCGAGGCGCGGCAGCAGCGACTCACGCAGCTCGCGGCTGCCCGCGCTGGCGATCGGCCCGCAGCAGGCGAACAGGTGGGCGGCGGCCGAGAACACCAAGCCGAGCTGCGGGCAGCCTTCGCCGAAGCCCTCCAGCACGCGCGCGGTCGTCAGGCGGTCGAGACCGAGGCCGCCGTACTCGCGCGGCACGTCGAGGCCCGCCAGGCCGAACGCGCTCGCGGCGCCCCACGCCTGCGCGCTGAACGCGTTTTGCCCATCCGCGCGCGACTGCGCGGCCGCGATGCGCTCGCCCGCCTCGACGGCACCGGCGTGCAGCTCGTGCTGCTCACTCGTCCACTCGAAGTCCATCAGTGGCCCCCCACTCCAGCGGAAGCGAACGTCGCCAGCGCCGAGCACAGACAGGCGCGCGTCTGGGCCGACGCGATCACCTCGTTCGACGAAGCCGCCGTGCGCCGCCACCAGCGCCGCGCAATGCTCGCGCCGATAGTCGCTCGCGAGCGTACGCAGCAGCTCTTCGGGATCGCCCGCCTGCGCGAGCGTCGCGCGGTGGATCAAACTGACGGCGCTACGCGCGTCCATCACGCCGATCTCCGCGTCCGGCCAGGCATACACCAGTGAGGCGCCGAGGTGGATCGAGTTCATCGCGATGTACGCGCCGCCGTACGCCTTGCGCAGGATCACCGTGAAGCGGGGCACGCGTGCCGCAGCGAAGGCCCTCACGATGCCCGCGCCGTGGCGGATGATCCCCTCCCCCTCCTGGCGCGTGCCAGGCATGAAGCCCGGGGTGTCGACCAGCACCACCAGCGGCAGCCCAAAGGCGGCGCACAGATCTACGAAGCGCGCCGCCTTCTCCGAGGCGTGGGTGTCGATCACTCCGCCCATGAACCGCGGTTGGTTGGCCACCACCGCGATCGCGTGGCCGCCGATGCGGGCAAAGCCGGTCACGATGTTGCGCGCCCAGCTGGCGTCGGTCTCCAGGAAGTCCTCGCCGTCGGCCAGCGCGCGGATCACATCGCGCACGTCGTACACCGCACTTGGGCGCGATGGCAGCAGGGAACCGGGATCGCGGGCGACCCGACCCGCGATCGGGGCGGCGTGTGTGGGACGCTCTGCGGGTCCTGGCGTGAGGTGAGAGAGCAACCACCGTGCCTGCGTGGCAGCATCGTCGTCGTCGGCCGCCACGAGCTGGCAGACGCCGTTGGCGCGGTGCACCCGTGCGCCGCCGAGCTCGGCGACGGTGACGTCCTCTCCGCACGCGTCGCGCACGATCCGCGGCCCCGTGAGGAACATCGCGGCCGACTGGGTCATAATCACGAAGTCGGTCAACGCCGGCGCGTAGGCGCCCCCGCCCGCGCACACCCCGGTGACGATCGAGATCTGCGGCACCACCCGTGAGAGCGCGACGATCTCGTTGAACACGCGGGCATACCCGGCGAGCGCCGCCACGGCCTCCTGGATCCGCGCCCCCGAGGATGCCAGGAACGAGACGACTGGCATACGCGCCTCGCGCGCCATCCCCAACAGCCTCACGATCGCGTCCGCCTGGCTCACGCCGAGCGAGCCGGCGGCCACGCGGGCATCCTGCGCGTAGCAGGCCACCGGCCGTCCCTCCACCGTGCCGATCCCTGTGAGCACACCATCGCCGTCGTACGCGTCCTGGCCTAGCCGCTGCGAGCGCACGCGCGTCCTCAGCAGCTGCAGCGAGCCCGGGTCCAGCAGGCATTCCATCCTCATGCGCGGGGGAGAGAGCGGGGGCGAAGCGACGGGCTCCGCGAGTGGGAGGGGGGATGGGGGAGCGAGCTCGAGTGTCATATCCATGAATCGCACGATCGTTCACGATCGGTCGCCGAGCGTACCCAGCGCGACCGCTCACGACCAAACTCCACGCGCCCCAACACCCTGACTTCGATGCAGGCGATCACCACACCACGCACCCCAACACCCTGACTTCGATGCAGGCGATCACCACACCACGCACCCCAACACCCTGACTTCGATGCGGGCAATCACCACACCACACGCGCCAGCACCCCTGACTTCGATTCAGCGAGCACCACACCATGCCCGCCCGTCTGCGTCTCGACAGCGGTTCGCGTCGCTGCCAGCGTGTGTGCGGCCCGATGGCCAGCGAGGAGGAAACGACGATGTCGCGCACCACCGACACATACGCCCATTCGTCAACCAGGGTCAACGCGGGGCAGGAGGCCCCGCGCCTAGCAGGCTGGTCTACGCGTTCCCGCGCGCGGACGCTCCCCCCTCCCCACCCCGATCCCGCAAGCGATTTGCCCAGCTCCCGCAGCGCCCTTCTGTTCCCCGGCCAGGGCAGTCAGGATCGCGCGATGCACCAGCTCGCCCGCGAGTTCTGCGCCGAGTTGCTGGAGCAGGCTGCCGACGAGCTCGGGGGCGACCCGTTCGAGCGGGCGGAGGAGGGGACGACCTACCTGCAGCCGGCGGTGTTCTGCGGCACGCTCGCGCACTGGCGTGCGGCGGGCGAGCCGCTTGCGGACTTCGCCGTCGGGCACTCGCTCGGCGAGCTCACCGCCCTGACCGCCGCCGGCTGCCTGAGCCCGCGCGAGGCCATGCGGATCGTGCTCGCGCGGGGGGCGGCGATGCAGCGCGCCGCCGACTCCGGCGCGCCCGGCGGGCTGCTCGCTGTGATGGGGCCGCGCCCGCTGGCGCTGCGGCTCGGGGAGTGCCACCGGCTGACGCTCGCCGCCGACAACGCGCCCGCGCAGCTCGTCCTCTCCGGCCCGCTCGAGCGCCTGCGGGCCGCGCGCGCGCAGGCTCGCTCGGAGGGCGAGCTGAAGACGGTGCTTCTGCGCGTGCCCGCCGCGCTTCACTCCAGCGCAATGGCCGCCGCGGTTGCGCCTTTCAGGCAGGCGCTCGCGATGGCGCAGTTCGGGACGCCGCGGATGACCGTGATCGCCAATGTCACCGCCGCGCCCTTCGCCGATTTCATCTCCCAGCTCACACTCGCCCTGACCTCATGCGTTCGCTGGCGCGAGAGTGTGATCGCGCTGCATACGGCGGGGGTGGATTCCTACCGCGAGATGGGCACTCACGGCATCCTCACGGAGCTCGTCGAGCGCACGCTCGCCGGCGCCTGACTTGGCTGTGGGTCGTGAGGCCTTGCCGGCTCCTGACTTGGCATCGGGTTGTGAGGCCCTGCCGGCGCCTGACTTGACTGCGGGTCGTGAGGCCTTGCCGGCGCCTGACTTGGCTGCGGGTTGGGAGGCCTTGCCGGCGCCTGACTTGGCTGCGGGTTGGGAGGCCCTGCCGGCGCCTGACTTGACTGCGGGTTGGGAGGCCCTGCCGGCGCCTGACTTGACTGCGGGTTGGGAGGCCCTGCCGGCGCCTGACTTGACTGCGGGTTGGGAGGCGCTCCGGCTTGGGACCCCCACTTCATGCGCTCGGGAAATGGTGCCGCCATCGCGTGGAAGCCGCCGTTGACGTGGAGGATCTCGCCGGTGATCCCCTCCGCCCAGTCGCTCAGTAGAAAGCACGCGGCGCGCGCCACCGGTCGCGGGTCGCGACTGTTCCATCCGAGCGGCGCCTGATACCCCCACAGCTCGATCAGTTCGGAGAAGCCCGGGATCCCGTTGGCCGTCGGCGTCACGATCGGCCCCGCGGCGATCAGGTTCACGCGCGTGGCCTGTTCGCCGAGATAGCGGGCGAGGTAGCGCGAGATCGACTCCAGCGCCGCCTTACACACCCCCATCCAGTCATACAGTGGCCACGCCACCGTGGCGTCGAAGTCCAGCCCGACGAGGCTGCCGCGGCCGTTGGCGGCGAAGGCCGGGGCAAGCGCCTGGGCGAGTGCCTTGAAGGAGAAGGCGCTCGTGCCCAGCGCCTCCATCGCGCTCTCGCGCGACGCCTCCAGGAAGCGTCCGCCGAAGGCCTCCTCCGGGGCCCACGCAATCGCGTGGACGGCCCCGTCGAGCGCCCCGTAGTCACTGAGGATCAGCTCGCGCAGGGCATCGAAGTGCTCCGGTACCCCCACGTCGAGCTCCAGCACGCGGGCCGGCCGCGGAAGTGCCCTCACCGAGCGCTCGGTCATCGAGCGCACCCGCCCGAAGCTCGTCAGGATCACCTCCGCGCCGGCCGCCTGTGCCTCGCAGGCGATCGCGTGGGCGATGCTGTGCTTGGTCGCCACGCCGGTGATCAGCAGACGCTTGCCCGCGAGCAGGCTCATCGCACTGGCACCGTCTCGCAGGCGAGCAGGCTCATCGCACTGGCACCGTCTCGCAGGCGAACAGGCTCATTGCACCGGCACCATGTCGCGGGCGAGCAGACTCATCGCACCGGTGCCATCCCCACTGCACGGCAGCCGCCGTCGAACGTGCAGCGTCTGGCCGGTCATCCCCCGCGACCAGTCGGAGAGCAGAAAGCACACAGCCCCCGCGATCGGCCCCGCATCGAAACGATCCCATCCCAGCGGGGCGCGTGCGGCATAGGTGTCGGCGATCTCCTCGAACGCGGGGATCTCGCTCGCCGCCAGCGTGAGGATCGGGCCCGCCGAGACCGTGTTGACCCTCACCCCGTCGCCTCCGAGATCACGCGCGAGATAGCGGGCCACCGACTCCAGCGCCGCCTTGCTCACCCCCATCCAGTCATACGACGGCCACGCCGTCGAGGACTCGAAGCTGAGCCCCACGAGACTGGCCCTCCGCTCCCCCTCGCCGCACATCAACTCCCGCAGCGCTGCCGCCAACCGTGCCAGCGACACCACGCTCGTGCCGAAGGCGCGGCACGCCGCCTCGCCCGGGGTAGAGAGCAGCTCGCCCCGCATCGCCTCGGGGGGCGCATACGCGACCGCGTGCACCGCCCCATCCAGCGACCCCCACCCACGCCGCAGCTCCTCCGCCACCCGCGCCAAGTCCTGCTCGCTAGTGACGTCCAGCTCCAACACGTCCGCGGGACGTGGCAACTGGCGGGCCGCCCGCACCGCGATCGCGCGCATCCTGCCAAAGCTGCTCAGCACGATCTCCGCCCCCGCCTCCTGGGCTTCGCGGGCAATCGCATACCCGATTCCCTTCGTGGTCGAACACCCCTGTGATGAGGATCCGCTTGCCTGCCAGCAGCTGCGATTGACGCATCGTGCGTGCAAGCTACTCGCCTCGCCAGCCTCGCTCAAGTCGCGTGCAAGTGTGCGTAAGCGTTAAGTCGAGACATAACCGCACCGCGGGCAGGCATACCCCTTTGGGGCCGCGCCGAGGCTGTCACCCCGCTTGCCCTCCACTTTCTCGGCGCCCCGCTTGCCGCGGCTGTTGCGACACGCCACGCGCAGGTCGCTCAACGACCACCGCTCCTGTTCGGCCAACGTCAACCAGCGCTCCTGCTCCTCCTGGTCGAGCGCCGCCAGCTCGGCGTGATGCGACCACGACAAATGCTCCCTACGTCGTTCCACCCCATAGCGCGACGCCACATACACCATATTCATCAGCGTCTGCGGGTCATACCCGGTGGTTTTCGAGGCGCGCGAGTAGCGTTCGCCAAACCGCGCATTCCCATACCTCAGCCAATCGCCGATCCACCATCCAGAGCTCCGCCCCGAAACTCCAATCCGCCGCCCGTATGCGACCCAATCGGCCAGATCCAGCTCGCCTTGCACGATCCACGCCACCGGATTCATGGCTACCTGCCGCTCACCGTTTGCTGCCTCTCGCCCCGCAGTCGTGGCCGCTTGGCGCTCATCGCCCGTAGCCGCCTGTCGCCCGCCAGTAGCAGCCAGCTGTCGCCCGAGCGTCGCGGCAACCCGTCGCCCACCGTTCGCGGGGGACTGCGGCTTACCGTCTACGTCCACCTGTCGCATCTAAATTTTTAACCTCATCTTCCGCACACGACCAGCATATTCGCGTCGCGGCAGGTCGCCACCTTTCACCATTGCAACCAAGCAACCCCGGTAGCGCTGGGTGCCCGTAAATCTACCGGCGCCGGTAGATCCTCCATGCCTCCCGTTTCGATCGATGAATTCACACTTCGGCGCGAGGCCCACGCGCGAGCGCTCGCGTGGATTGAATGTTGGAAATTTGTGCATCATACTGGTAGTCAGAAACAAAATTGTGATCCTACTATGGACCAGGATCGAGATATTTGTATCAGCTGCCGGAGCCGAGACCTACGTCAATGTGGCGCACTGAGCAGTGCGGCGTTTCCGGTGTGGCTCATCGCGGACGCGCCGTTGGGTGAGAAACAAATTCACCTTCAGTTCCGAGCAGCTCCTCCAAGCGCAGTGCAACTTCGAGCTCCGCCAGACGCGTGTGCAGCCTGCATTTGAGCAGCTCCTCGATCTTGTGCAGGCGGTAGGTCACCGTGCGGCGCTCGACGCCGAGTGCGGAGGCGGCGGCCGATGCTTGGCGACCAGCGGCGAAGTAGGCCCGCAGCGTCTGACGCAGCTCCGCGCCATCGCCGTTGTCGTCGAGCGGCGAGAGATACAGCTCCATCAGCGAGCCCGCCATCGCCCCGTTCTGGAGCACCAGCGACTCCAGCGCCACATCCTCGAAGCAGGTGATGCGCCGCTGCGTGGTGTGGGCGATCCGTAACGCCGCCTGCGCCTGTTGGTGGGTGAGGCGAAAGCCCACCACTCCCCGCGCCCGTGCGCCCATCGCCACCCTCACATCGGCGTACGCCTCCTCGCTCAGCACCAACTCGATCCGTGTGAGTGCCAGCCCGCGGCCCCCACCCAACCACGCCCACACGGTTCCATCCACGCGTGGCACTTTCAACAGCTGGCGATCCAGCTCCCCCGCCACGGCGCGCACCGCCTCCGCCGCGCCGGTGCCTGCGGCGAGGATCGCGATGTGCTCGGTGCGCAGCTCGTAGCCGAGCTCACCGGAGTCCACCCAGTCGCCGGCCAGCAGACGCTGCACCAGTTCGCCGCGGCGCTGCTCGCGTGAGCGCGTCTTGCGCGCGATCTCGTGCATGTACGTCTCCGTAATCGACGTCTGCAGCCGGCCGAGCAGCGTTGACAGCGCCGTCGAGGTCTGCGACAGCATCGCGGCTCGCTGCTCATTCGAGGGGTTGCCGTGCTCGATCTCCTCCAGCACGAACGCCGACAGCCGCTGGTGTCCGACGACGTAGCGGCGCAGCACGGTCGTGAGGCTAACGCCGGCGTTGGCGGCGCGGAGCGCCTGGCTCATCGTCGCCTGCGGGATCGCCTCCGACCACTCCTCCCCCCGCTCGACGCAGGTCAGGCCATAGTCGATCGCGCCGACGACCGCGCCACGCAAGCCCACAAGGAGCTCGGGATCCTCGCTTCCGGCGGGGTCGGGCACGAGCTCGCGCACGCAGTCGAAGATCGCTTCCACGATCTCCGTGCGACGCGCTCGCAGCCGCTCGGCGACTTCCACGCGAATCTCATCGAGCGAGCGCTCCCGATTGCGTGCGCGCTCCCGATCGCGTGCATCCGGACTCATCGGCTGCCGTTGTAGCCATCAAAGTCAAGAAGTCGAAAAAGCGTAATCACCAGCAGAAATCAGCGTAGACCCCCCGTGGCGCTTACATTGTACTATATTGGCAGTCGAAATCCGACTATCGAGGTCGCTGGCACCCGACGCGTGGAGAATTGCTGCTTGACGGCGACTGCGGTGGACGAACGCTAAGAGCCCTCGTCGCCGAGCGGCACGGCCACACGGATCGCATCGATCGCCGCTTCGCGATCCTGCTCGGCTCGCAAGCGGCGATCGAACCCGGTCAGCTCGAGCACACGCCACGCGTTCGAGCCCGGGACACAGATCACGCGCAACACCTGCCCGCGCCCTCTCAACCTGCGATGCAGCCTGAAGAGGATGCCAATCGTGGCGCTGTCGATGTATGTGGCGCGGCGCAGGTCCACCACCAGCCCCAGGGCCTCGTTGGAGAGGCCACGCGTGGCGTCCTCGAGGCCACCTACATTCGACACATCCAGCTCACCGGCCACCACCACGATCCGCACGCCATCCCGCTCGGAGCGCTCGATCACCGCCAGTGCGGCGGCCTCGGCAGGCGCCCTCCAGCAGGCCGGTTGCTCAGGGTTGCTCATCGTCGTCGGGCGCCTTGACCATGCCGTCGGCGGGCGCCTTGATCGTGCCGTCGGCGGGCGCCTTGCTCATGCGTACGGTCGTGCCGGAGGGCGCTCGCTCGACGTCCACCGCATCCATCAGCTGCTCGATCATCCCCAACCCCCACCCGCGCCGCGATCCGCGCGGCCGGCGCCAGCGTCCGGAGTCCGACACCTCGATCACCACCTCCTCCGCGGCACGCTCGGCGTGCACGCGGAAGGTGTGGCCAGCCTCGTGGTCGTAGGCGTGCTCCACCGCATTGGCGCACACCTCGCTCACCGCCAGCTTGATCGCGAAGACATCATCGCGCCCGGCGCCCGTCGCCGCCAGCCAGCGCTCGATGCGATGCCGCGCCACCGGCACCGACGCCGGCTCGGCCGGTAGATCTAGCTCGAGCGCTCCCTGCGCCTCCACCACCAGCCTCACCGCCAACAGCGCGATGTCGTCCTGCGCATCCCCGGGCTCAAGTGCGCGCTCCAGCACGTGCGAGCAAAGCCCCTCCAGGTCGGCGGTCGGCCCGGCGCCGAACACCTCGCGCAGGCGCTCCAACCCCGCGTCGATCGCCTCGCCGCGGCGCTCCACCAGCCCGTCGGTGTACAGCATCACCGTACTGCCCGGATCCAGCTTGCCCTCCCACTCGCCGAAGACGGTCCCCTCCTCGGCGCCCAGCGGGGGATCGTGGCGGTACTCCAGGAAGCGCGTCTCCCCGTCGGCGCCCATCAGCAAGGGCGGCAGGTGGCCGGCGCTCGCAAAGCGCACGTGAGCGCCATCCTCGTCCACCACCATGTACAGCAGGGTCGCCACCATACGCACGCTATGAGTGCTGGTGACAAACTCGTTCAGCGCCCCCACCACGGCGGCCGGCGAGCGTGGTTGGCTCACCGCATACGCGCGCAGCGCGGCGCGCAGCTCCCCCATCAACGTGGCCGCGTGCACGCCGTGCCCGACGACGTCGCCGATCACCAGACCAATGCCGCCGCCCGGCAGCTCGATCGCGTCATACCAATCCCCGCCGACCTGAGCGAGACGCTCGCTGGGGCGGTAGCGCGCGGCCATCGTCAGCGCCGGCACCTCGGGCAGCCGGTCGGGCAGCAGGTGGCGCTGCAATGTGGCAGCGATCGCCTCGGCTTCGACCCGTGCACGTGCCTCGCGCACGCGCTCGCCGCGCTCGCGCTGCAACTCGACGAACACCGCCACCTTGCTGCGCAGCACATCTGGATCGAACGGCTTGACGACGTAGTCCACCGCCCCGGCGGCGTACGCCCTGAAGACCTGCTCGACATCCTCGGCGTGAGCGGTGAGAAAGATGATCGGGATGTGCCGGGTGCGCGCCCGCGCGTTGATGTAGGAGGCGGTCTGCAGTCCGTCCAAGCCCGGCATTCGCACATCGAGCAAAATCACCGCGAACTCTTCGCGCAGCAGTCGTCGCAAAGCCTGCTCGCCGCTGCTGGCGCTCACCGTCCGCTGCCCCAGCGGCTCCAGCACGGCACGCAGCGCGCGCAGACCGCCCTCGTCGTCGTCCACCAGCAGGATGCTCGTCGCCGCGGGCGCCGGCGCGGCCGGCTCAGGCATGGCCCGCTCAGGCAGGGCCTGCTCCGGCACCGACCGCTGTCGGGTGCCGGCGCCGTCCTGCGCCGATGTCACGGTCCCAGCCACGTGCCGATCAGCGCCAGCAGTCGCTCGGGCTCGACCGGCTTGGTGATGTAGTCGGAGGCACCCGCGGAGAGGCTGCGCTTACGGTCGCCCTCCATCGCCTTCGCCGTGACGGCGATGATCGGCAGCTCATCCAGGCCGCGCGTGCGGCGGATCGCCGCGATCGTCTCGTTCCCGTCCATGTCCGGCATCATGATGTCCATCAGCACGATGTCCACGTCGGGGTGGCGCTCCAGCGTGGCGAGTGCCTCCTTGCCGGTCTCGCCGAAGACGACCTCCATGCCGCGGTCCTCCAGCAGGCTGGCGAGCGCAAACAGGTTGCGCACGTCGTCGTCCACGATCAACACCTTCCTGCCGGTGTGCTCATCGCCGAGCGCGGCTGGAGCAGCCGTTGCCACCGGCGCCGGGGCCGACTCCGTGGGGGTCGGCGTCAGCGGTGGCGTCGCGGCAAGCTCCGTGGTGGGAGCCGGCGTCAGCGGTGGCGTGGCAGGCTCCGTATTGGGAGCCGGCGTCAACGGTGGCATCGCGTCAGGCTCCGTGGTGGGGGCCGGCGTCAACGGTGGCGTCGCGGGCGCGTGGGCGCCCGTGTCCCCCGCGCGCAGGTCGAGCGTGTGCGCCATCGGCCGCGGGTAGCTCAGCGGCAGCACGAGGGTGAAGATCGTGCCCTCCCCGACGGTGCTGGACACTTCGATCTCACCCCCCAATGCGCGCGCCAGCTCGCGGCTGATCGAGAGGCCGAGGCCGGTGCCGCCGTACTTGCGGCTGGTTGTGCCATCTGCCTGCTGGAAGGCCTCGAAGATCACCTGCAGCTTGTCCGGGGGAATGCCGACGCCGGTGTCAGACACCGCGAACGCGATCCGCCCGCCGGCGCGGCGCTCGACACTGAGCGTCACGCCGCCCTCCTCGGTGAACTTGAAGGCGTTGGAGAGCAAGTTCCGGAGCACCTGCTCCAGGCGCTGCTCGTCGGTGACGATCGTCGCCGGCAAGGCTGGGTCGGTGTCGATCGTGAAGCGCAACCCTTTGTCGGCAGCGATCGGGTCAAACGTGCTGCTGACGTACGCCTGCACGTCGGCCACGCTCACCAGATCGGGGAGGATTTCCATCTTGCCGGCTTCGATCTTGGAGAGGTCGAGGATGTCGCTGATCAGCTGCAGCAGGTCGGCGCCGGCGGTGTAGATCGTGCGAGTGAACTCCAGCTGCTTCTCGCTGAGGTTGCCGTGCTCGTTCTCCAGCAGCAGCTTGGAGAGGATCAGCAGGCTGTTGAGCGGCGTGCGCAGCTCGTGTGACATGTTCGCCAGGAACTCCGACTTGTACTTCGAGGAGAGCGCCAGCTGCGCAGCCTTCTCCTCCAGGCCCAGCCGCGCGAGCTCGATCTCGCGGTTCTTGGTCTCGATGTCGAGGTTGCGGTCCTCCAGCAGCGCCGCCTTCTCCTGGAGCTCCTCGTTGGCGCCCTGCAGCTTGTCCTGCTGGGACTGCAGCAGCTCCTCGGAGGCCTTCAGCGATTGTGCCTGCTGCTCGAGCTCGGCGTTGGAGCGTTTGAGCTCCTCCTGGCGCTGCTGGAGCTCCTCGGACTGGGTCTGCAGCTCCTGGGTGAGCGACTGCGACTGCTGCAGCAGCTCCTCGGTGCGCATGTTGGCCATGATCGTGTTGAGCACCACGCCGAGCGTCTCCATCAGCTGCTCGAGGAACGTGCGGTGGCTCTCGCTGTAGGTCTGAAGCGAAGCCAGCTCGATCACGCCGAGCACCTGTTCCTCGAACAGGATCGGCATCACGATGATGCTCGCCGGCGCCGCCGAGCCGAGGCCCGAGGTGATCGAGATGTAGTCGGCAGGCGCCTCGGTGATCAGGATGCTCTTACGCTCCACCGCCGCCTGCCCCACCAGGCCCTCGCCCAGCTCGAAGGTGTTGGAGATGCTCTTGCGCTGCTGGTAGCCGTAGCTGGCGATCAGGCGCAGGCGGGTGTCGGAGCCGTCGCCGCCCGGCGTGGGCTCGGCCAGGAAGAAGGCGCCGTGCTGGGCGGATACGGTCGGGGTCAACTCCGACATGATCACCTGCGTGACCGTGCGCAGCTCGCGCTGGCCCTGCATCAGGCCGGAGATGCGGGCGAGGTTGGTCTTCAGCCAGTCCTGCTCCTCGTTGCGCTTGGTCGTATCCCTGAGGTTGGCGATCATCTGGTTGATGTTGTCCTTCAGCTCCGCCACCTCGCCCTGCGCCTCGACGGCGATCGTGCGCGTCAGGTCGCCCTGCGTCACCGCCGTGGAGACCTCGGCGATCGCGCGCACCTGCGTGGTGAGGTTGCCCGCCAGCTGGTTGACATTCTCGGTCAGTCCCCGCCATGTGCCCGACACGCCTTCGACCTCGGCCTGGCCGCCCAACTTGCCCTCGGTGCCGACCTCGCGCGCCACACGCGTCACCTCATCCGCGAACGAAGAGAGCTGATCCACCATCGTGTTGATCGTGTTCTTCAGCTCCAAAATCTCGCCCTTCACATCGACGGTGATCTTCTGCGAGAGATCGCCCTGCGCCACCGCCGTCGTAACCTGCGCGACGTTGCGCACCTGATCGGTGAGGTTGGAGGCCATGAAGTTCACGCTCTCGGTCAGCCCCCGCCAGGTGCCTGACACGCCTTGCACCTCGGCCTGGCCGCCCAACTTGCCCTCGGTGCCGACCTCGCGCGCCACACGCGTCACCTCATCCGCGAACGAAGAGAGCTGATCCACCATCGTGTTGATCGTGTTCTTCAGCTCCAAAATCTCGCCCTTCACATCGACGGTGATGTGCTGGGAGAGGTCGCCCTGCGCCACCGCCGTCGTAACCTGCGCGATGTTGCGCACCTGATCGGTGAGGTTGGAAGCCATTCGGTTGACCGAGTCGGTGAGGTCCTTCCAGGTGCCCGACACGCCCTTCACCTCGGCCTGCCCACCGAGCTTGCCCTCGGTGCCGACCTCGCGCGCCACGCGCGTCACCTCGTCCGCGAAGGAGGAGAGCTGATCGACCATCGTGTTGACGGTCGTGCCGATCCGCAGGAACTCGCCCTTCACCGGCTGACCCTCGATCTTCAGCGCGATCTTCTGCGAGAGGTCGCCCTCGGCTACAGCCATGATCACGCGCGCGACCTCGGTGGTGGGCCGCACCAGATCGTCGATCAACGCATTGACCGAGTCGATGCTCGTCGCCCACTCACCGCTCGCGTCAGCGAGCGCCGCCCGCTCGGTCATGCGCCCCTCGCGGCCGATGATGCGCCCGACGCGCACCAGCTCCTTGGCCATCCGCTGGTTGGTGGCCGCCAGGTCGTTGAACTCCGCCGCGATCTCGCCGAGCAGGCCACGGCGGCGAGTGGAGAGTCGCGCGGAGAAGTCCCCTTCGCGGACGGCCCGCAGCGCGCGGCGCAGATCCTCCAGCAGCGCCTGCTCAGCGCCGTTCGCGCTCGCCACTGCGTCCTCGTGGCCCTCCCTTGCCGGCCCGTGCGCCTTGCTGCGCCGGGCAGTTGGCACCCCAGCCATCTTTCTCCTTCGGCCCGTCGAACAGTCCGACGGGATCCTCCTACCCGCTGCGAGGCGCGGCTAAACGGAGGCGATCAGGAGGAGTAGTACGCCAGCCAGGCGAACAGGCTGGTCGTGCCCGCCATCGTGCGGAACATCCCGGGCACCGTCTGCGAGTCCCTGATCGGGCCACCCCACCAGCTACCCAGCCATAGGCCGTCCCCGATCGTGGCGTGCTGGGCAGCCGCGGCGGCGTTGGTCTGCGCCACTTCCAGCCAGTGGTTGTCGCCCACCGCCTTGCCGTAGGCCATCATCCACTCCATGAAGATCGAGTCGTACAGCGGCGCGAAGTTGTACTTGACGCCGTAGATCTCGGTCATCGACTGCGCCTGGGTCGCAGAGTGGGCACAGTACTCCTGGTCGCCGGTCGCCTGGCAGAGCAGGTACTGGGCGTAGATCAACGGCCCCTCCACGTAGTCGATCACGGTGCTGCCCGGGCCGCCGCTCAGGTAGAGGCCGTGAAAGCCGATGTCGTGCGTGTTGCCCCAGTCGATGAATTTGCGTACCTCCTCCAGCTGGTGGGAGCTGTGGTTGACCCCATACAGCAGCATCCCCAGCAGGCTGTTGGAGGCCAGCGCCTCGCCGGCCAGGTAGGGGTGGTCGGTATTCCACCACATGCCGCCGCCCCCCGCCGCGTCCCAGCCCTGCGCGGTGGCGAAGTCGAAGGCGCGCTGTGCGTCGCGCAAGTAGCGGCGCTCGCCGGTGGCTTTGTAGGCATCCACAAACGCCACGCCCAACCAGCCGTTGTCGTCAAACCACGCCTCCGCGCCGCGGTAGCGGTCACCAGGGTAGGGGGCATACCCGTTCAGGTAAGGGTTCCAGTAGCGCTCGGAGGCGTGGCCGAAGCGGTCCACCTGCGCGCGGTGCGCCGGCGAGGGCGCAGCGAGCTCGAGCGCATCGACGGATTCGAACATGCGTACATCGCCCCAGATCGTCAGCAGCGGGTATTCGCCGGTGCAGTGCAGGTACTCGCAATACCAGCCCCCTGAGCGCCACGCCTCGCTCTGGTGCTCCCCTTGTTCGGCCAGCGCCATGTAGTTCAGCGGCTGCGCGGCCGCCGGGAGCGGGGCAATTGCGGTACCGGCCGCCATCGTCAGCGTCACGGTGAGGGCGAGCAGCGCGCGGGCGATCACGGGACCCTATCGACGGGACTCCCCGTGGGGCTTAGGTTCGGTCTGTCTCGGGTGACCATATGGCCAGCGGTCAACCCTGAGCCCCGCGAGGCCAGCCGGTCAGCCCGGTCCGCGAGGCCAGCGGTCAGCCCTGAGCCGCGCGCGCCGCCGCTTCGGCCAGCTCCAGCTGGCGCTCCACGAGATCGAGGCCCGCGTCCCAGAAGCCCGGGTCGGTGAGGTCCACGCCGACGATCTTGCCCAACTCCTCGGGGTTGCGCGAGCCACCCGCCGCGAGCAGCTCCAGGTAGCGCGGCACGAAGTCCGGCCCCTGTTGCTCGTAGCGCTCGTACACCGCCAGCGCCAGCAGCTGCCCGTATGCGTACGCGTACACATAGCCGGGGGTGTTGATGAAGTGGGGGATGTACGACCACCAGCTGCGATACCCCTCGGTGATCTCCACAGAGTCGCCCAGCAGCTCCGCCTGACTCTGTGCCCACAGCTCGCCGATGCGCTGCACCGAAAGCTCGCCCTGCTCGCGGCGGCCGGTGTGGGCCAGCTCCTCGAAGCGGTTCATAGCCACCTGGCGGAACACCGTGGCGATGATGTCCTCCAAGTGCTCCGCCAGCAGCGCCAGACGCGATTGCGGCGTGGTGTCCTCCGCTAGCAGGCGCCCAAACACCACCGTCTCGCCGAACACCGAGGCGGTCTCCGCCAGCGTCAGCGGCGTGCCCTGGTGAAAGACGCCCTGACCCGCCGCCAGCGCGAAGTGCACACCGTGACCCAACTCGTGTGCGAGCGTCAGCACGTCGCGCCGGCGCGCGGTGTAGTTGAGCAGCACGTACGGGTGTGCCGATGGCACCGCCGAGGCGCAGAACGCGCCCCCGCGCTTCGACGGGCGCACGGGCGCGTCGATCCAACGCTCGGCGAAGAACCGCCCCGCGAGCGCCCCCAGCTCGGGGGAGAAGGAGCCGTAGCAGTCCAACACCAGCTCGCGCGCCTGCGCGTAGGTGAAGCTCACCTCGTCCTGTGTCACCGCCGCCATGCGGTCGTAGTCGGCAAGACGGTCGATCCCCAGCAGGCCCGCCTTCAGCCGGTACCAGCGGCGCGCCAGCTCATAGCGGCCACGCACCGCCTCGATCAGCGCCTGCACCGACTCGTCGCTCGCCTCGTTGGCGAGGTTGCGCGCCGCCAGCCAGTTGGGGTAGCGGCGCAGGCGGTCGTTGACCGACTTGTCCGCCAGCAGCGTGTTGAGCACATACCCGCGCGTGCGCAGCCCGGGCGCCAGCGCGGCGGTTACCGCCTCGGCGGCCGTGCGCCTCACCTCGCGGTCGGGCAGCGCCAGGCGGCTGAGCGCCACGTCGAGTGCGACGCGCTCGGTGCTGCCGCCGCCGGTCTCGGCCTCCCGCTGCGCACCGTCGGCGTTCGTCGGCTGCCGGAGCGCGCTCGGTAGCTCCACCTCGATAACCGAGGTCAGCTCCTCAAACAGCCGCGCCCACGCGGTCGCGCCGGTGAGCGACTTCTCAGAGAGGATCTTCTCCTCGGGTTCCGTCAGCAGGTGCTCGCGGTAGCGGCGCACGTTGCGCAGGTGGTGGCGGCAAAAGTCGAGGCCCGGGTCCGCCAGCAGCTCCTCGGCGCGCTCCCGGGGCAGCGCCGCCCACTCCAGCTCGAAGAACAGCAGCGTCGTCTCGAGCGCCGTCTCGCGCTCCTGCACCATCTGCAGCAGCGCCCCGTTCGCCGGGTTGGCGGTGTCGGTGGAGAAGCGCAGTCCGGCGTATGTGCCGGCGCGGCCCACCAGTTCGTAGATCGCCGCCAGCTCCTGCATCGCCTCCAGCAGGCCGGCGCCGTCGAGCTCGCCGAGCTTGCCCGCGTAGCGCTCGGCGAACGCCTGCGCTCGGGTGAGAGCCTCGTCGAGCCTGCTCTGCACCCCTGCCTCGCCCTCGCCGCCCACCAGCGGCTCGAGGTCCCAGGCGGTCTGCTCGAGCTCGGGGTCGGCTGGTTGGGCGACTGTGGTGGACATCGTGGAGCAGCTTAGTAGGTGGCGAATTTGGTGGGTGCTACCATCGTGCGACTCTCAGGACTTCGGGATGAATGCGATAGCCGACACTTCCCCAGAGGCCTTGCCACGGATCGATGAGCATCGAGTCATCGTCTCCGTGCGCGCCAGCCGTGCGTGGTTGGTATTGCGCGAAGTCGTGGATCGGGCCTTCTCCGGGCGGATCAGCAGGAGCTTCGCGTACGTGCTCCACTGCGCGCAGACCACGCGCGGGGGCGCCAACCCCCTGCGGGTCAGCTCCACGCTGCCCGGGTGGAGTGTCACCGATATGGCGCCGGGGGAGCTCATCGTGCTGGAGGGCTCGCATCGCTTCTCGCGCTACGCGATCCTCTTCCGGGTCGAAGAAGTCGCGCCGGGCCGATCGCTGGTGCGCGCCGAGACGCGAGGCGTGTTCCCTGGAGTGCGCGGTCGGGCCTACCGCCTGCTCGTGATCACCTCTCGGGGGCACGCCCTCACGATGAGCTACCTCTTGCGCCGGCTCAAGCAGCGGGCCGAGCACACGCGAGGCGCCTCGGCCTGATTGCTCGCGAGTGCCTGGGGCTTTTACCCAAGCCTCAGCTCCCGCACACGCAACCGCCACGGCTCCCCGTCGGCGACCACGGCACCGACGATGCCCGGCCATGGACGCAAGAGCCGTACCCGCCACTGCTCTGCGGCACCGTCGGCAAGCTCGAGGCGTGGCCGCGCGGCGCGGCCCTTGACGGCGATGTCGCGGAAGTCAAACGCAAGGCCGGCGCCCAGCGCCTTCGCGCAGGCCTCCTTGATCGTCCAGTACCGCAAGAACGCCTCGGTGCGCGGCTGCCCGCTCACCCGCATGACGCGTGCCGACTCCCCGGGGTTGAGAGTCCTTGCGATCAGCCCCGCCGATGGTGCACGTCGCGCGAGCGCCTCGATGTCCACGCCGACCGCGCGCCGACGCCCGACCGCGAAGACGGCCAGATCCGCGGTGTGCGAGAGGTTGAAGCTCAGCCCATGCCCTCCCACCAGCCCTTGCCCCCCCACCAGCTCGGGGCGTCCATTGGGGCCGTACGCGATCTCCACCTCGCGCGGGTCGATCCCCAGATAAGACGCCAGCAGCACGCGCACACCCAGGCGCGCAGCCATCCGGCGGACACGGGCGGCAGGCACGAGGATGGCCTCGAACCGTGTCAGCTCCTGGCGCGTGAGCAGCCTCCTCGCCTGTTCCACCGTCTCGGTGGACACGTCGAGCGAGAGCTTCCACACGTGCAGCTCGTTGGCGCTCAGCCGCACGGGAGTGTCCGGAGGAGGGCCTAGCATCGCTCGCCCCAATGCACGAAACCACCCCCAGCGTGTTCTTGATCGCCCGCCCCTCGATCGACCTCGATGGATTGCGGGGGTACCTCGAGGATGTCGGCGGCGAGTCGTGGCTGGATCTCCGTCTCGGCGAGGCGGCAGACGGCACCACGAGCGCCAACACCGGCACGACTCGTGCGGGAGACACCCGGGGCTCCGGCACGAGCGCAGTTGGTGCCGTCAACGCCGGCGAGCTGCTGGTCGAGTTCGGCGGACGCGCCTGCTATCGCAGCTGGGAGCCGGGCCTGAATCCGAATGTCTCAAGGATACGCACCGACCGGCAGGCCTACTTCGCCAACATCCTGCGCTCCGGCCACGGAAGCGTGTTGGAGCACGCCAACTATTCCTTCGCCATACGGAACTGTTCGCGTGTTTTTACTCACGAGCTTGTCAGGCATCGCGCCGGCTCAGCCTTCAGCCAGGAGAGCCTGCGCTACGTGCGCCTTACCGACATCGGCTTCCGCGTGCCACCGGCGCTCGAGCCGGTGCGCGAGCAGGTGCTCTCGATCGTGGAGCAGCTGGAGGAGTTTCAGCTCAGCGCTGCCGCCACGCTTGGGATCGATGAGGAGGGAGTGCCCTTTCACGTCAAGAAGGAGGTAACTTCGGCGCTGCGCCGGCTCGCGCCGATCGGCCTCTCCACCGACATCGTGTGGACCGCCAACGTCCGCACGCTGCGCCACGTGATCGAGATGCGCACTGCAGAGGGCGCCGAGGAGGAGCTGCGCCTCGTGTTCGACAAAGTGGCCCGCATCATGCTCGCCGAGGCGCCCAACCTCTTCCAGGACTTCGTGGCTCAGGACGATGGCTCGTGGGTGCCCGAGTACCGTAAGGTTTGAGCATACGCTCGATCCCGCAAGTCCAGTTCCCCTTTGCCCGCGCCCGGCGCCCGCGGGGGTGGCTGCGCCACTACGCCAGCTTCCTCTCTCCTGATGCCGCCGCCGCGATGCCGCTGCTGCTCGAACGCAACCGCACCCAGCGCCTGCGGCGACTGGCCGCCACCGCCGGCGACAGCGCCGTCCAGCGCCGGCGCCCCACGCGCCCACAGATGCGGGTCCTCACCGCCGCACCCGGCGCGCAGCTGCGCTGGCGCGAGGCGCCGGCCCCGCCTGCGCCAGGCCCCGACGGGGCGGTGGTGCACCCGATCGCCGCCGCCACCTGCGACATCGACTGTCCGCTCCTGCTCGGCATCACTCAGCTGGCGCTGCCCCTGCACCTCGGACACGAATGCGTCGCCGAGGTGCTCTCGGTCGGCGAGCGCGTCGCCACAGTGCGGCCGGGCGACCGCGTGGTCGTCCCCTTCCAGATCAGCTGCGGCGCCTGCGTCGCCTGCCGCCGCGGGTGTCCCGGCAGCTGCCTGACGGTGCCGCCGCTCTCCGCCTACGGCATGGGCCTCGCCACCGGGCACTTCGGCGGCGCCTTCTCCGATCAGCTCGCCGTCCCCTACGCCGAGGCGATGCTCGTGCCCCTGCCCGCAGGCATCGACCCGGCCGCCGCCGCGAGCGTCTCCGACAACCTCTGCGACGCCTACCGCCACATCGGCCCCCACCTACCCGCGCTGCTGGACGCGGACCCCGACGCCGAGGTGCTGATCCTCGCCTGCCTCTCGCGGCAGGCGACGTTCACCGCCAGCACCCCGCTCTACACCGGCCTGATCGCACGGGCGCTGGGCGCCCGCAACATCACCCTCGTGGACTCTCGACCCCACGTCCGCGCGCACGCCGAGCGGCTGGGTCTGAATGCGCTGCGACCCTGGGCGCTGCGCTGGCACGCCCCCGCGCCGCTGGTGGTACATATCAGCGCCGACCCGCTCGCCACCGCCCTCGCTCACACCGCCCCCGACGGCATCTGCACGAGCTCCGGCGGGCTGCACCGCGGTGCTCGCCTGCCGATGCTGCGGATGTACGTCCGCCGCGCCACGCTGCACGTCGGCATCCCCCACACGCGCCCTTTGATGCCTCGTGTGCTGGAGCTGATGGCCGACGGCCGCCTGCGCCCGGAGCTCGTCACCACCAACGTCGCCCCACTCGACGACGCTCCCCGCGCGCTGCGCGAGCACTGCCTCTGCGGCGGCACCAAGACGGTGCTTATGGCATAGGGCTCACAACGGGTTCACACCGTAGTTTGCGCGGCAGCCCTCAGCCGATCACATACACGGTGGCGCACGAGAAGCGATGCACTGCGCTCGTGATTGGCTGAAGCTCTTCCGTCAGGTTGATCGCCCGGCAGTCGCCAAGCACAAACCGCGCGCCGGTGCTCTGCACGAAGGCCTGCGCCTTCACCGGGGAGAGCTCGCCGGCGAGCAGTTCTTCGGCCGTGACGCTGCGATAGCGGCAATTTGGCTCCGACCAATAGCAGTTGCCGGTGTACGTTTGGCGGCCGGTTTGCGCCGGCACAACCATGCCGAGATAGAAACGCGTGAGGACTCCTCCAGGCTGCGGATCGTGCGCGAGATAGGAGAGCGCGGCGCTCTCGCCGTGGGAGATGAAGTTGGCGTTACCCCGCCGCGGTTTGACGGACTTCTGCCCATATTTGAGCATGAAGATCGTGCCCGGGATCGTCAACACCGCGATCGCGATCACCGCCAGCGCCGGCAGCGACACCGCGGGACGGGGCAAGCGTTTGGAGACGTCACTCCACGGCAGTGTGCGGATGCCCTCCACCGCCAGCACCCCCAGGGGAACCGTGGCACCGAGCAGGGCATGGGTGGACCCGCTGCCCTGCCACTCCGACAGCGCGAAGATCACGACGATCGCAAATGGCCACACGCGCGCGGTCAGCGCGATGAAGCTCGGTGCGCGCATCCGGTAGGCCAGCGCCGCGGGAAGCATCAGCAGCACGAACGCCTTCACCACCAGCCACACCGGATAGGTGCTGAGCGCCGCTTCCCGCTCCCGCTGCCAGACGCCGTCGAAGTGCACGAGTGCCGCGAAGTACACAAGCGGCAGCGCGGTGAGCGCCACGGTCAGCGCCAGCGCCGTCACGGCGGCCCGCTCGCGGCGTGCCAGCAGCACGAGCTCCGACCCGATCAGGATCACGATCAGCGTCTCCCCCTGCCAGGGATGCAACCAGCTCGCCAGCATTCCCAGCAGCGGCGCCAGCAGACCAACGCGTCCGGCGGCACGGTCGCGTGCGTAGGCCAGCAGCGCGCCGATCGCGCACGCCAGGGCGATCAGCGCAAACGGGTAGCCCCACGACCAGAACACGATCCACGAGTCCCCGATCACCGCCCCCCAACCGAAGAACAACGCGAGCGCAAACGCCGCGCGGCGCGGCCAGAGACCGCGCATGGTGCGGTAGACGTAGGCGCGAACCGCGAGGAAGATCACGACGATCGCCACCGGCTTCCACAGCAGCAGCGCCACATAGGGCGCGACCCCGAGCGCCGCGACCCCGGCGGAGATCGCCAGCAGCGGCTGGAAGAAGTCGGCGGCTGTATGCCCCAGCACATACAGGTCGGGGCTGGCCCCGTGTTTGAGGATGCCCTCGATCCACATCAGCGACTGCATCCCGTCCTCCTGGTACACCGCTTCGGTGCCGGTCCAGATGCGGCCGTGCACCACCACCTGCCACAGGTCGAGCCCGAGCGTCCACAGCGAGAGCGCAACCAGCACCGCCAGCAGGAGGATGTCGAAGCGGTCGAGGTGTGGGCGTGGCAATCGCGGCGCCGGCGCCACCACCACGGCGTCCGCAGGCGCGGGGGGCGCGGTGCGCGCGAGGCGGCCCTCCACGCCCTCTACTCCAGCCACTGCACCACCATCCACAATCGCCTGCCCGCGCCTCGCACCTGCTCTACGCGGTGAACTTCCGGCTGCGCAGCAGCCCGCGCCGGTGCAGTTCCAGGCGCAGCAGAGCTCTGAGCGTCTTCAGCCCGTACACAGTCGAGGCCCGCGCGCCGACTGAGGAGGCCTCCTGCGAGTAAATCGTGCGCACCGGCACCTCGGCGATGCGAAAGCCGAAGTACACCACCTGCATCAGCAGCTCTGAGTCGAACGAGAAGTCCAGTGAGTTGCGCAGAAACGGGATCCCCATCAACAGCTCGCGCGAGTAGGCGCGGTAGCCGGTGTGCAGCTCCGAGAGCGAGGTTCCCAGGGCACGGTTCTCGACCGTCGTGAGCGCGCGATTGGCGATGTACTTGTACATCGGCATACCGCCCTGAAGTGCGCCGCCCTTCTCCATCAGCCGCGACCCGAGCACCAGATCGGCCTCGCCCGCGAGGATCGGCTTGACGAGCTCCGGGATCAGCGTCGGCTCGTACTGGCCATCGGGGTGCAGCATCACCACCACGTCGGCCTCGTCCTGCAGCGCCTGCAGGTAACAAGTCTTCTGGTTACCGCCATACCCCACGTTGTGGGGATGGGGGATGACCCGCAGCGGCAGCGTGCGCGCCAGCTCGACGGTGCCGTCCCGCGAGCCGTCGTCGACCAGGATGATCTCGTCGACCCACTCGCGGGGGATGCCCGACACGGTCGCCGCCAGCGTGCGCGCGGCGTTGAGCGCCGGCATCACCACGATTACCTTCGCCGCTCCCTTCTCGGCGCTCGCCGCGGATGACTTCTCCGCCGGCGCCGCGGAGGCCTCATGGCCATTGGAGGCGGTCGCCAATGCCTCATGGCCGTTCGAGGCGGCCGCCAATGTCTGTGGTGGGGAGCTCACAGCGAGGTCAAACTATGCCACCGCCACCTAAGCGGCGCCTCAGGATCACAAGACAGGCCACTCAAGATGGAGGTATCGGAGCCCGTCCGCCCGGCCCGCCCGGAGCCCGCCCGCCCCGTCCGCCCGTGTCCGCACGGTTGTAATCGGCGGCGGCCTCGCGCAAGCCCTCGCCGCGATCTGGGCGCAGCGTTGCAGTGACGTGACGCCAGAAGCGATTCGCATCCCGCCCACCCGCATGGCCCGGCAGCACGAGTGCGGCGAGCGCGCGCACGGCGTACGACCAGGCAGTCAGCCACCGCACCGCGAGTGCGGCGGCGGGGGAGTGGTGCTTGCGCATGTAGAGATCGCGGTTGCGCGACATTTCGACGATCCGGCGCTCGGGCACCCCACCCGTCGCGAGCTGCTCGTGATGGATCGCCCGCGCGCTCGGGACGTACAGGCTGCGCCAGCCGACGTCGCGCAGGCGCCGGGCGAAGTTGACCTCGTCGGAGTAGACGAAGAAGTCTGGGTCCATATACCCGACCCGGGCGGCCGCTTCGCGCCGCACGAGCAGCGCCGAGGACTGGCACCAGTCCACCTCGCGGGTGTGCGCGCCCTTGCTCTGCACGGTATACAGCCGATGGGCGAACACCGCGCCGGCGAGCGCCGTTGCGACCGTCGGAAAACGCCACGCACACGGCTGGGCGAAGAGGCTCGTGGCCGCCATGACCGGGTCGACGACAGCGTCCCCAGGGGGCCAAACCGGGGCCGACGGGTCGGCAGCCGCTGGTCCGCTCCGCGACGAGGCGCCGCCTGGCCGCAGCAGTTGCGCCCCCGCGCAGGCAGCATCCCGGCGTGCTCGCAGCGCCTGCCACAGCGCGAGCGTCGCCCCGGGGAGAAGCTCTGAGTCCTCGTTCAGCAACAGCGCAAAGCCCCCCCGGGCGCGTCGCATCAACTCCGAGTCGTTCAGCGCCTTGCCGCGCCGTTCGCCGAGCGCGATCACCTCGTCCACCGCCGGGTGGGCGCGCGCCGCCTCCGCGGAGCCGTCGCGCGAGCCGTTGTCGAGCACCAGCACCTCGGTGATGAAGGGCAACGCAGCCCGCTCACGGGCGATCGCATCCAACCCGCGCAACAGGAGCTCCCGCTGGGAGGTGTTGACCACGCAGAAGCTCAGCTCGATCTCGTCGCCCACCCGCCTATTGTCTCTGCCGGTGCGCGTCCATGTCGTTGACCCCTCGGCCTACACGCCGCCCTACGACCACGCGCTGTGTCGCGCGCTGGCGAGGGCCGGCGCCGAAGTGGAGCTGTTCACCAGCCGCTTCGCCTACGGGGCGGTGCCCGCGCCCGAAGGGTACGAGCGGCGCGAGCTCTTCTACCGGCTCGCCCATCGAGCGGCAGCGTCGAGTAAGCGCTCGCGCTCCAGCCAGGCGCTGAAGCTGCTGGAGCACGTGCCCGACATGCTGCGCTACCGCCGCGCCGCGCGCGCCGCCGACGTGGTGCACTTCCAGTGGCTGACCGTGCAGCCGCTCGACGTCCACCTGCTGCCGCGACGGCGACCCACCGCGACCGAAGCCGAGGGACACTCGCCTTCGACCGATTCGGGAGACACCCGCGTCGCTCGCATCCCCGTTCCGACCGAAGCCGGGAGACACTCGCCCTCGGCGAGCATCCCCGTTTCGACCGAAGCCGGGAGACACTCGCCCTCGGCGAGCATCCCCGTTTCGACCGAAGCCGGGAGACACTCGCCCTCGGCGAGCATCCCCGTTTCGGCCAGCACGCACCCCAAGCTCGTGCTCACCGCCCACGACGTGCTGCCACGCGAGCCGCGGCCGGGGCAGCTGGCTGCCCAGCGGCGGTTGTACGAACGCTTCGACGCGGTGGTCGTGCACTCCGAGCACGGGCGCGAACGGCTGCTGGAGCTGGGTGTGGATCCCGCCCGTGTGCACGTAATCCCGCATGGGGCTCTCACTCACCTCGCCGCTCTGAGCACCACCCCGCGGATGGGCGGGCAAGCAGAGGCGCGCGCGGGCGAGATGGATGGGCCGCCTTCCACGGACCGGCCGGTGGTGCTGTTCTTCGGCCTGCTGCGCCCTTACAAGGGGCTCGACGTGCTACTGCGAGCGTGGCGGGGGATCGAGAGCGCGGAGCTGTGGATCGTCGGCATGCCCCGCATGGATGTCACGAGGCTGATGGCGGACGCGCCACCGAACGTCCGCTTCGTGCCTCGCTTCATCCCCGATGCGGAGCTGTATGCGTACTTCACGCGTGCCGACCTCGTTGTGCTGCCCTACCTCGAGGCCGACCAGTCGGGTGTGCTGTTCACCGCGCTCGCGTTCGGCAAGCCGCTGCTGCTGAGCGACGTCGGCGGCTTCCCCGAAGTGGCCGCCACCGGCGCGGCTCGCACCGTTCCGGCAGGTGACTCCGCCGCGCTAAGGGAGGAGCTGCGGGAGCTGCTGGCCGATCCCGCAGCCCGCGCCGCGATGACCGAGAGCGCGCGCGTCGCCGCGGCGGGACCGTACTCGTGGGATGCGATCGCCCAGCGCACGCTCGCGTTGTACGGCTCGCTCTGTGCTCAGCCACAATGACTCGGGCGAGAGTACCGTCACCGTAGCGCCGTAGAGTGGCTCGAATGGTTGATCGCTGTGTGTCGCCGGCCCTTCCCTCCGGGCCGTTCCGGGATCGTGCGTCCCGGAGAAAGGAGGGGCTAAATGGACAACCCACTGATCCCCAAAAGAGGCTGAACAACCCGCTCAGCGTATTAGCCGCCAACAAGCGTAGCGAGGGGTGCGGCGATAGGCAAGGTTTGGGATGGTGAACACGATCTTGGAGGTCCTCTTCTGGGTGTGCGCCACGCTGATCGTGTGGACACAGCTCGGCTACGCCGCGGCGTTGGCCGTCCTGACTCACTTGTTCGCCGATCCACCCGCTCCCGCCCACACAGCCGCTTCGCCCCACAGGGATGAGCATCCGCCCACTTCACTCGCCCCGCCAATGCCGTCGCTGTCGCTGATCGTCGCAGCACACGACGAGGAGTCGGTGATCGCCACGAAGGTCGCCAACGCGCTGGCGCTGGATTACCCGCGCGAGCTGCTGGAGGTGATCGTCACCTGCGACGGCTGCACCGACGCGACCGCGGAGCGCGCGCGAGAGGCGGGCGCCGACATCGTGCTGGAGCTCACACGAGGGGGCAAGATCCGCGCTCAGGACGCTGCCGTTGAACGGGCGCGGGGGGAGATCGTGGCCTTCTCCGACGCCAACGCGCTGTGGGAGCCGGATGCTGCGCGCGTGCTCGTCGGCGCATTTGCCGATCGCCACGTCGGCTACGCTGCGGGCAGGTGCGCTTCGTACGCGCGAAGGGCGCCGGGGCGACCAACCAGGAGGGGGTGTACTGGCGCTATGAGATGGCGGTGCGCGGAATGGAGTCGCGGCTCTCCTCGATCACCGCAGGCAACGGCGCGATCTACGCGACTCGTCGCGACACCTACATCGTGGTCGATCCGATCATGGGCCACGACCTGTCGTTCCCCTTCAACATGGTGAAGCGCGGCTGGCGCGCGGTGTACGTGCCCGCGGGCGCGCGCCACCGAGCGGATGGTGCCCTCGATCGAGGGCGAGCTGGCGCGCAAGCGGCGCATGATGAGCCACACCTGGCCAATCGTGCTGCGCGGCGGGATGCTCTCCCTGCGCGGCTACCCCCCGGGGTATGCGCTGATGATCATCTCCCACCGCGTGCTGCGCTATCTGACCCCGTTCCTGCACGCGATCGCGCTGGCCGCCAACATCGCGCTGGTGGCGCGCGACGCCGCGGCGGGCTCGCTGTATGTCGCCACGCTCACCGTACAACTGCTCCTGCTGTTCGCCGCCGGGATCGGCGGGGTGTTGCGCATTCGCGTGCTGCTGGTCGCTCGCTACTACGTGCTCACCACAGCGATGCTCGCGCTCGGCCTGTGGGATTGGCTGCGCCACGGCACCGCCGCCACTTGGGAAGCGGCGGAGGGCACGCGCCCGTCCGGACTCCCATCGCGGGGGGCGACCCCGTGATCCGCCGCGCGGTGGACATCGCGGTCTCGGCGACCCTGCTCGTGCTGCCTCCCCGGTGCTTGCGGCGGCGATGGCCGCGATCCGCCTGGAGTCGCGTGGCCCCGCGCTCTACCGCCAGCGGCGCATCGGGCGCGGCGGGCGGCCGTTCGAGTTGCTGAAGCTGCGCACGATGGTCGACGGTGCCGAGCACGTCGGCGCCGGGCTGGCGGTGGACGCGAACGACTCGCGCATCACGCGCGTGGGGGCGCTTCCTGCGGCGCACCTCGCTCGATGAGCTGCCCAACCTGCTGAACGTGCTGCGCGGCGAGATGTCGCTGATCGGCCCTCGCCCCACCGCTGCCGGTGCAGGTCAAGCGCTACACCCCCCGCCAGCGTGGGCGCCTGGCGATCCGACCGGGTATCACCGGCTGGGCGCAGGTCAACGGCCGCGCCTCGCTGCCTTGGAGCGAGCGGATCGAGCTCGACCTCTATTACATCGAGCACCGCTCGCTCGCGCTCGATCTGCGCATCCTGTGGCGCACGCCGGCGATGGTGCTCGGCGGCGAGGGCCTGTATAAGGGCGAGACCGGTGGGCTGGAGGGGGATTTGGGGATGGCAGAGCGACGGAGCCAGCCGGAGACGGACATCGCGACTGGCAAGGGGCACCGAATGGCTGAGTCCCCAGCGATCCTGCTGACCGGGGTGGGCAAGCGCTACGACATCGTCGCGTGCTTCGCGCAGCTCACCACGACGATCGCCGTCGATCCCAACCCGCTGGCCCCCGCGCAATACGCGGCGCAGGTGCGTGCGCGCTCCCCGCCGATCGCCGACCCCGGCTACGTGCCCGCGCTGCAGGAGCTATGCGAGCGCCACGGGGTCGGCGCCGTGATCCCGCTCACCGACCTCGACATCGAGGTGCTGGCGCTGGCGCGAGGGAATCAGACCCCGCCTGCCCTGCCCGCGCTCGTGCCCTCACCCGAAGTGGCGCGTGCGACGTACGACAAGTATGAGGCCCACCTGCTGCTTTCGCGGCCTGGGGCTGCCATCGCCGCCGACGGTGCTGCCCGAGGAGGAGCCCGAGTCCTACCCGGTGATGGTCAAGCCACGCCGTGGCTCGGGCGCGCGCTCGATCCACCTCGCGCGCGACCGCGCAGAGAAGGACTTCTTCGTGCGCTACGTCGCCGGTGGGCGCCCCGGGTATGAGGGCGAGCCGGTGATGGTGCAGCGCGCGATGGGCGGGCCCGAGCTCTCGATCGACTGTCTCGGCGACCTCGAGGGACGCTGCCTGAACGCGATCCCGCGCACGATGCTCGAGTCCCGCGGCGGTGAGTCGATCAAGGGCGCGGTGATCCGCGACCCCGAGCTGATCGAGCTGGGGCGGTGCGCGATGGAGGCGCTCGCGGTACGGGGCCCCGCCACGATCCAGGTCTTCCGCGACCCCGAGGTGGGGCTGGGGATCACCGACGTCAACACCCGCTTCGGCGGTGCCTTCCCCGCCCCCACCTATGCCGCGCTGCCCGGCCGCACCTACCCCGAGCTGATCGTGCGCATGGCCGCCGGCGAGACGATCGCACCGCACGTCGGCGAGTTCCAGGAGGGACGCACGTTCATCCGCTACTACTGGCAGCTCCAGCTAGACGAGGCGTTGCGGCCCAGCGGCCGGGAGATCGTCCCCGGAGGCCCACCGGCGCCGCGTGCGTAGACCGCACACTTAGGGGTACGGCGCCGCCCTGGTGGGGCACGGTTAGAATCGGTGTGCAGTGAACACGTTGCTCGCTGACCCACCAGCCGCGCACGGCTCCGAGCAGTCGCCGGCCTCCTCGCCCCCGGCGGCTCCACCCGAGGGCGAATCGGGCGGCTCCGACGGGGCCAACCGGTCCGGTCCTCACGCGCAAGACCACGTCTGCGCGCACTGCGGTACCCCTTTGCAGGACGGCCAGCATTGGTGCCTCAACTGCGGCGCCTGCGAGCCTGGCAGCCTCGACGAGCGGCCCAACCTGGGCCCGCTGAAGGTGCTGGCGCTCACCGCCGCGATCCTCGCGCTGGGCGCTGCGGTGGCGGTGGCGGCCGCCGTCAAAGAACACAACGCACCGAGCCCCCACACGGTGGCACTCGTGCCCGCCACCACGCCCACCACCGCCCTACCCACCACCCCCGCGCCCGCGGCGACGACGCCCACCACACCCAGCGGCACGGGCGGCGCGAGCACCCCTCACAGCTCCTCCAAAGGCAACCTGCTGTTCCCACCATCCTCCACCACCAAACCGCCGAAGCTCACGGCGCCCACACCCACCCCCAAAGCAAGCAACGAATCGAGTCCGTCAGAATCGAGTGGCTCCGGCAGCGGCTCCACGACGACGCCGTCGAAAGCCACCACCACCGAAACGGGCACCTCGACGACCGAATCGAAATCAAGAGCGAACCGCCCAACCCGATCCTGCTGGACACCAACGCGGCCACCACCTACAACCCCTACAACTACCCCGAAGCCGGCTTCGGCGATGCCGCGCTGGCGATCGACGGGGAACCCACCACTGCGTGGACCGCCCAGGTTCAGCCGCACTCCTTCCCCAACATGGCGGAGGGCCTGCTGATCAATCTGCGCGAACCCACGCGCTCGGCAGCCTCGAACTGCGCACCCCGACGCCCGGGTTGACCGTGCAGATATACGGCGCCAACGGAGCCAAGGTGCCCACCACGGTCACCGAACCGGGCTGGGTGCTGCTCAGCGGCTCGCACAAGCTGAAGAAGAAGATCACCCACCTGAAGAAGCTCCGCACCGAAGGCCACTCCTTCCGCTCGGGTACTCGTGTGGCTCGTCAAGGCGCCCGCCTCCGCGCAGGGCACTGCCCACGGCGCCCGGGCACGTGGCGCTCAGCGGAAGTGGGCGCTCTACGCCGCCTGCTTCTTCTTAGCCGGTCCCGCTGCGCGCTCCCACACCTCGTCCAGGAAGGCCGCGATCTCTCCCGTTAGCCGCTCCGGGCTGAGACGCAGCTCAACCAGCGAGTCGGCCTCCAGCAGACGCGCGTTGGGCAGCTCCTCGGCGAGCATCCCCGCGTCGGAGAAAGGGTGCACGGGGTCGCGCCGATGGCCGATCACGAGCGCCGGCGTCTGGAACTTGCGCCGCTCGTTGCGATGCGGCGCTACGCGGCCGAAGAAAAGGCCCTGCAGCACCGCCGCACCCGGTCCCGGTTCCTGGCGGATCGTGTCGAGCAGCACGTTGCCGTAGAGGGGCAGCAGCCGCCGCGGAACCGCTCGCGCACCGCGCGCCACCAACTTCATCACCGGCTCCCCGAACGTCAATGCGACGAGGATCGGGCGTGAAAGCCAGCGCGCTCGACGAGCAGCGCGTTGTCGAGCACCGGCATCTCGATCACCATCCCCTGCAGGCGCTGCGGCTCCTCCAGCGCGATCTCCAGCGCCGTGTTGGCCCCCAGCGAAGTGCCCATCACCACCGCACGCTCGACCTTCAGGTGATCCATCAGCGCCACCACCTGGTCGGCGAAGAAGCGCATCGAGTAGCGCCACATGTCGCGCGGGCGGTCGGATTCGCCGTGGCCCAGCAGATCGACGGTCACCACGCGGTTGCCGCGCGCCGCGAGCGCCCGCGCGAGCGGCACGTGCATCGTCTTCGCCAGCAGCAGTCCATGCACGAGGATCAGCGTCCGTTCCTGCGCGGTGGGCCGCTCGACCACTTGGGCAGCGCGTTTTTTGCGCGTGGCGCTTCTGATCGGCGTCACAGCGCTCCCGCCGGGCAACTCGGGTTGGTATTCGGCGTAGGCGATCCGCTGCCCCTCGAACATGAAGTGCGCCATGGCCCCAGGTTATCGAGCATCCGCCGGTCGCTGGGCATGGAAGCCCAGCGCCCCACAGGCTGGGATATGAAGCCACGCGCGCCGGACGCTCCCCCTCCCCAGCGAGCCGCGGCCCTACTGCACACGCTCGGGCGACGCCGTGGATCGCCCGAGCAGTGCGTGCCCCTCTCCTCTATGGCGCCCCACCGGGTGTTTCACTCCCAAATTCCCGGTAGGTCGTCCGTCTGTTCAAACCCGCCTGGCGCTCGAAAGGTGCGCTGATACATTGCAGCGATGGCCAAGCCTCCTCGCCTCATCGCCGGCCAGAACGCCGCGATCACGGGTGCCGCGCGCGGCATCGGCCGTGCCACCGCGCAGGCCTTCCTCGCGGCCGGGATGCGGGTGGCGATCGGCGACGTTGACCTCGCCACCGCCGAGCAAACCGCCGCGGAGCTCGGCCCGCGCACGGTTGCGCTGCCGCTGGACGTCACCGACCGCGACTCTTTCGCCCGCTTCCTCGACGCCTCCGAAGAGCAGCTCGGGCCGCTCGACGTTCTGGTCAACAACGCGGGGATCATGCCCGTCGGGCGGTTCCTCGACGAGGACGACCTCTCCGCGCGGCGCATCGTCGACATCAACCTGCACGGGGTTATTCTGGGGATGAAGCTGGGGCTCGCCCGAATGATCCCGCGCGATCGCGGGCACATCGTCAACGTCGCCTCGCAGGCGGGGAAGTTGGGTACCGCCGGCATCGCCACCTACTCGGCCACCAAGCACGCCGTCGTCGGCCTCACCGAGTCGGTTCGCGGCGAGCTGCGCCTGATGGGCTCCCACATCGATCTGAGCTATGTGATGCCCTACATCGTCAACACCGAGCTGGGCGGCGGGTTGGGGCACGCGCGCGGCTTCTCCAATGTCGAGCCCTCCGAAGTGGCCGACGCGATCGTCGAGGCGCTCCAGCACGGTACCGTCGAAGTGTGGGTGCCCAAATCGACGAAGCGCTCCTACCAGCTCGGCACGCTACTGCCGCGTTCAATCGCCGAGGGCGTCGGCCATCTGATGGGAGTCGATCGTGTGGTCGCCGACGCCGATGTCGATGCGCGTCGCGACTACGAGCTGCGCGCCGCGCGGTCCGAGCCGGCGCTGGTGGCCGCGCCGGAGCAGGCGCAGATCGGCGAGCAAACCTCGAGCTGAGGACGCCTCCGCGGGCGCCGCCCGGCGACCCTCCCCTGAGGCAAAGCCGAGTGTTGCGCAGATCGGTGAACAAGCCTCGAGCTAAGGACGCCCTGCCGGCGCTGCCCGGCGATCCTTCCCCTAGGGCGAGGCAGGGTGTTGTGTTTACTTTTGGGGCCCCAACCCTTTACTTTGTAAAGTGGTTATGCGGTAGGTCTCAACTCGTAAGCCACTCGGCGACGATCGCACCAATCTCCGGGCCTTTGTCCTCCTGCAGGAAGTGGCCCGCGTCCTCGATCGCGCGTGGGGGCGGCTCGCCGATCGCGCCTGCGAATTTCTCCGCCACCCCCATCGGCAGCACCGGGTCGGAGTCGCCCCACAGGATCAGTGTCGGGCGGGTGTCCTCGCGCAGCGCGTGCAGCGTGTCGCGCCCCTCCTTGGCGCCGGGGGCGTCGGGCGCGAACGGGATCAGCGCGGGGAAGGCGCGCGCGCCGGCCTTCGACGCGGCGTTTGGGTAGGGCGCCTCGTAGGCGGCGATCACCTCCTCGCCCGGGTCGTTCTTGCAGGCGCCCCTCACCAGCATCCCCACCGGCAGATCCTCGGTGCGCGCGGTGAAGTCGCGGAACGCCAACCACGCGTCCGTCATCGTCTGGTTGCCGGTGAAGATGCCGCTGTCGGTGATCACGAGCTTGTCGATCCGCTCGGCGTGTTCCACCGCGAGGCGCAGCCCGATCGGACCGCCCCAGTCGTGCACCACCATCGTCGCGCCGCGCAGGTCGAGCTCCTCGAGCAGCTTCGCCGCCAGCTCCACGTGGCGGTCGTAGGAGTACCAGCCCACGTCGGTCGGCTTGTCCGAGCGCCCAAACCCTGCGTAGTCGGGGGCGATGCAGCGGAAGCCGGCATCCCTCACCGGCGGGATCACCTTGCGCCACAGAAACGACCATGTCGGCTCGCCATGCATGAAGATCACTGGCCTGCCCTCGCCCTCGTCGAGGTGCGCGAGGCGCAGCCCGCCCACTTCGCGGTAGTGAGCCTCGAAGGGGAAGTCCGGCAGGCCCTCAAAGCGCTCATCAGGTGTTCTCACCACGTCGGGCATTGCGGGGAGCATACCGGCGGCACGATGACCATGGCAGTCGCTCCCTCCTGGCGCCCGCGGTTAGACCATCGGGACAATCCTCGACGGGCGATGCGCGCTCACCCCCGCTGGCGATCAAATCATCCTTGTACACCCGTAGCTCCAATGGCGAGGATTCGCCTGCTCCGGGCAGGGGCCCGCAGTCGGCGGATTGAAAAAAATTCGCGAGTAGCAAATGCCCGACAAGGGAAACATAGAGGTGGATGCTCTCCATTTCCGTTTGAGGCCCCGTTTCAGCGAAGGAGGAGGATGAGGATGTCCGACAGCGATCTGGTGCTCGACACGGTTGAGCGCCTGGAGCACTCCGAGGGGCGGGTGGGATCCGATTCCACCGGGCTGGCCCCGGGATTCGACCGGCGTTCGTTTCTGCGCCGCACCGCGCTGACCGGCGCGGCCGTAGGCTCGGTGAGCGCGCTGCTAGAGGCGTGCGGCTCGAGCGCGAGCTCTTCTGGCGGCAACTCCGCCTCGATCTTCGGCTCGCACCCGGAATACAAATTCGTGTTCGTCAACCACGTAACCACCAACTCGTTCTTCACGCCCACCCAGTACGGGATCGCCGACGCGTGCAAACTGCTGGGCTCAAGCTACGAGTGGACGGGCTCTGAAAGCGAAAACATCAACCAGATGGTCAACGCCATCAACACCGCCGTCTCATCTGGCGCCAAGGGGATCGCGGTGTCGCTGATCAGCAAGACCGCGTTTAACGTGCCCATCGAAAACGCGCTGAAGGCTGGCATCCCGGTCGTCGCCTACAACGCCGACGCCCCCTCGCCCCCCAACAAGCGTCTGGCCTACATCGGCCAGGACCTGAAACTGGCGGGCGAATTGATGGGCAAGCGGATCGTCGCCGCGGTCAAAGAAGGCGACGTTGTCATCTTCACCGCCAATGCGGGCTCGGCCAACCTGCAGCCGCGCCTCGAAGGAGCGGAAAAAGCGATCAAGGACTCGGGCGCACCGATCAAAGTGGCCACGATCGTGACTGGCTCCCTGGAATCGGGCGAGAAATCGGCGATCGAAGCCTATTGGACCGGTCATCCAACCACGAAGGGCATGTACGCCGTCGACGGCGGCGACACCGCGGAACTGGCGGGCGTGATGCAGAAGCTCGGGCTCACCAACAAAGGCGTCCATGCCGGCGGCTTCGATTTGACCGAAAAGACCCAGAAACTGCTCCACGAAGGCTATATCGAATTCACGATCGATCAGCAGCCCTACCTGCAGGGGTTCCTGCCAGCCCTGCAGCTGTTCCTGTGGCAGGTGTCCGGATCTCTGACGGGCCCTGCGGAAGTCGACACGGGCCTGAAATTCATCGATAAGGAAACCGTCGCTCCGTACGTCAACTCCAAGAGCCGCTTCGAGGGGACCTCCTCCGAACCGAAGGTCGTCCCGATCGCAGCAGGCACCGCTGCATAAACCAGGGTCGGCGACCGTGGCCAGCTCGTCTTTGGAGCCCACCCCGGCTCCGGCCTCGGCGCAGGGATCGACCCCATCGGCCGGAGGCCCGGCGCACACGCGCCGGACCTCCCTGCCAACAAAAAAGGCGCTGCTCGAACGCGCGCTCTCACTACGCGAGGGCAGCATCATCGTCGTCACGCTGCTCGTGGCGATCTACTTCTCGTTGACCACCAGCACCTTCCTCACCAGCTCCAGCTTCAAGACGCTGCTGCCATTCTTCGCCCCGTTCGCGATCCTCGGCGCGGGCGAGGTGTTCGTGATGATCCTGGGCGAGATCGACCTGTCGATCGGGGCGACCTACCTGCTCGCGCCGTTCCTCTACTACAAGCTGGCGCAGGCCGGGATCCCGTACGTGCCGTGCGTGCTGATCGCGCTGGCAGGCTGCATGGTGGTCGGCTTCATCAACGGGTTCTTCACGGCGATCGTCGGCATCAGCTCGTTCGTGGCCACGCTCGGCATGTTGTTCACGCTGGAGGGGCTGACGCTGATCATCTCGCACGGCGTGCCGGTCGCGATGCCGGGGGCGGAAGTGACGAGCACCACCGTCAGCGTCCACCACGTGATCAACGGGGCGCACATCGTGCTCACCGAAACGGTCAATCACGTCTCCACATTCGCAAAAGTCCTCGGCGCAGGCACCTACTCGGAGCTGATCTGGGCGATCGTGATCGTGGTCGTGGGGCAGATCGTGCTGACGTTCACCCGCTGGGGCCTGTACACGGTGGCCGTTGGCTCCAACCAGCTGGCCGCCTCCGAGGCCGGGGTGCGGGTGCGGCTTGTCATGATCCGCAACTTCATCCTCTGTGCCGCCGCCGGGGGCTTCGCCGGCATCCTCGAGGCGGTCCGGGCCTCCTCGGTTCAGCCAGACGTCGCCGGGGCCAACGAAATCCTGTTCAAGGGGATCTCGGCGGCGGTGATCGGCGGCACGCTCCTTGCCGGTGGGTCGGGCACCGTCGTAGGCGCGCTGATCGGAGCCCTATTCCTGGGCATCCTCAACGACGGGCTGATCCTCAAGGGCGTCAACGCCGACTATCAGCTCTTCTACCTGGGCCTGGCGATCATCCTGGCGATGACCGTCAACGTGTACGTGCAGCGCGTGCGCAGGGGTTCCCGAAGTGGCTGATCAGCCCGCACCGGCGGAGACGATCGTCGGGCCGGTCTCGGCCCCAGATGACGTACTACGCGTCGAACACATCGCCAAGCGCTTCGGGCCGGTGACGGCCCTGCGCGACGTCAACCTGCACCTGCGCAAGGGCGAGGTGCTGGGGCTGCTCGGCGACAACGGCGCCGGCAAGTCGACGCTGATCAAGATCATCTGCGGCTTTCAGAACCAGGACACGGGGAAGATGTTCCTGCACGGAGAGCCCTATCGGCCCAAAAGCGTCGACGACGCGCGCGCAAAAGGCATCGACACTGTCTACCAGGACCTCGCGCTGATCGACGAACTGTCGGTCTACCACAACCTGGCGCTGCGCCGCGAGAAGGTGCACCGTCCGATCCCGTTCCTGGCCAACCGTGAGATGAAGCGCGAAGCGCGCCGAGCGCTGGATGAGATCGGCATCAACATCCCGCGGATCGACGTGTCCGTGGCGCGGCTCTCCGGAGGCCAGCGCCAGGCGATCGCGGTCGCGCGCACGGTCAACTCCGACGCCGACATCATCTTGCTCGACGAGCCGCTGGCGGCGATGGGCGCCAAAGAGGGCGCGATGATCCTCGACCTGGTCGCGCGCCTGAAGGCGGACGGCAAGGTTTCGATCATCATGATCCTGCACAACTACGTGCACGTGTTCGAAGCGTGCGACCGTGTGAGCATGATCCAGGACGGCGCGATTGCGCTCGACAAGCCGACGGCGGAGACCTCCGTGGAGGAGCTCACCGAGATCGTGGTCAACGAGTACCGCCGCGCCCGCGAAGCCACGCAGGCCGCGGGCGGGGCTTGAGGGGGCCGGGGTCGACGGCAGCGAGGGAGCTCGCGGGGATCCCGAGGGCGACGAGTCCTTTGAGGCCCGACTGAGCGATGGGCCCCTACGATTGCCGGATGCCGGTCCGGTTTTTGCAGATGCAATCCCGCGACGCTCGCGCGGGGTTGATCGCCGCGCTCCTCCTCGTGCCCCTGTGCGTGGCACCCACCGCCGTCGCGCGCTGGTCTGCGCCGGCGCGACCCGCTGGCTGCTCGGCGGCGCTCGCTGCCGCGGCGGCGCCGTCGGTCGTATTCCCAGACGCCGGCCCCACCGTGCGCAGCGGGTCGGGGGTGTTGCTGTGGACCGCGCCGCGGGGTTGTGCCTCTGGCGCCTCGGCGGGAGAGGCGTTCGGTGCGACGTTGGCCGGGGACGATCTCCCCGGCATGGGTCGGTCACTTACAGCCAACGCCGGGGGACCGCGGAAGTCGCGACCGCCGCCGGGGCGGCGACGGGGCAGGTCGTGGCGGTCGGTTCCGCGGATAGCACAATGGTTGCCGGTGGGAGCACAGGCGTGGACACGGGCACCCTCGCAGAGGGCCGAACAGCGGGCGGCCTCGCAGAAGACCGAACGGCGGGCACCCTCGCAGAGGGCCAAACAGCGGGCGCGCTCGCAGAGGGCCAAACAGCGGGCGGCCTCGCAGAAGACCGAACGGCGGGCACCCTCGCAGAGGGCCAAACAGCGGGCGCGTTCGCAGAGGGCCGAACAGCGGGCGCGTTCGGGGCGGCACGGCCGCTGGACGGACCGGCGGCGCCGGTGACGGCATCCAGCGCCTACCTCGGCGACGTGGCGATCGCCTCCCCGGTGCGAACACAGCGGGGTGGGCAATCGCGGTGCGCGTGCAGCGCCACTACAGCGAAACGCCCGGACGCGCGCGTCTGGTGCCCGTTGGTTCCAGCCCGGTCGAAGCGGTGGCCGCGACAATGGACTACCGCGCCGAAGTCCTGCTGGTGTGGGCCAGTGGCGGGGCGGTCAATGCGCGTGAGCTCTCCCCTGTGGACACGCTCGGGCCAGTGCAGAGGCTGGGGAGCCTCGCGGCCGGTTCGCCCGACCCGGAACTGCGGGCGCTGGTCAGCGATGACGGTCACGCAATTGTGGCGTGGCGCAGCCAATCGGTGGCGCCCCGCGACGCGCCCACCACGACGATCGAACTGAGTATCTCCGGCAGCGGACTCGCCTTTGGAGCGCCGCGGGTGCTCGAGCGCTTCCGCGATCTCGCTGGCTTCGTCCCTCCGGCCGGCTCGCTGCAGTTGCTGCGGCTCTCCAGCGAGGCCGTGATGATCGCGTGGACCGGCGTCAACGCCGGCCACTACGTCGTGCGCGCCTCGCCAGTGTCGCTGCGCCGGGGCGCCTGGGCGCCGGTGGTGATCTCGGGTCTCGGGTCATCCGGCGGGCAGGCTGGCGCCAGCCGCACGTCTGCCACCGGGGGACAGCTTGACGCCGGCCATGCGCCCGCGAACGGAGAGCAGCTTCACGCCGGCCATGCGCCCGTGAACGGAGAGCAGTTTCACACCGGCCATGCGCCCGTGACTGACGCGGTACTGGCCGATCTCGCCGCGGGGCCCGACGCAGAAGCGTTTGCGCTTTGGCGAACAGCACCGAGCTCGGCAGGCGGCCCGCCGGGGCGGGCAGGCTCCGATTCTTGGGCGATTCACGCGTCGCGTGGCCATTACGCGGGGCCGGGTGAAGTCTCCTTTACCACGTCCGAACTCGTCGCCGCGCCCGGGCCCAACGGGCCGCCGGCAGTCGCGGTTGACCCGGGCACCGGTCGGGCGCTGGCCGCTTGGGTCACGCTCGTGGGCGGGCGTGGCGTGGGCGGGCGCGGCGTGGGCGGGCGCGGCGTGGGCGGGCGCGGCGTGGGCGGGCGCGGCGTGGGCGGGCGCGGCGTGGGGCGCATTGAGTACGCACTGAGCGCTGCCCAATCACCGTCCGCGCCACCCCCGGCCGTTGTTTCGGTGATACACACCGCGCACCGCACCGCGGGCCACCGCGGCATCGCGCTGGTCGTGGGCCTCTCCGTGCTCGCCGCACTCGCACTCGCAGGTGTGCTTCTGCTCGGCCTCCCTGGCCATCCGGGGCACATACGCGCGCGGCGAGGTTGATGCCTCGACTTCCGGCGTCTGTCCGGCCTCTTTGCAGCGCGTTAGACTGGGCAGCCCTCGACCAGGACGGAGTTCTCCTTGTTCCTAGCTGTAAGCACAGCCGGATACGCAGGCATCGGAGTCTTGGCGTTCATCCTCTACGTTTTTCTGCTGATCTACTTCGGTCTCAGGACGATCAAAGGCGGACACTGGGTGATGTTCATCCTCGGGTTCTTCTTCTTCCCGTTCTGGATCGTCGGCGGCATCATCCCGCCGAAGGGTATGTCGCGCATGGACGCCATGTACGCGGAGAAAGATCGACTGTCTTAAGCGAGAGCGTCGTGCTCGGCAGCCGCCAAAGCCCTCGACGGTGCAGCGAGTGGCCGTGCCAAACGAGGTTTTGACCCCGCCTACGCCAGCATCGAGAGCAGCGCCATCCGGATCGGGACGCCGTTGGCGGCCTGCTTGAAGTAGAGCGCCTCCGGCAGGTCGTCCACCTCCTCGGCGATCTCGTGGATGCGGGGGAGGGGGTCGAGCAGCAGCTTGATCTCCGAGCCGCGCACGTCATGCGGCGGTGATGCAGTAGCGCTCGCGGTAGGCCGCGGCGGTCTCCGGATCCGCGATGCGCTCGACCTGGAAGCGGTTGACGTACACGACCTCGCGCGCCGAGCAGCTGCCTGCATGTCGGCTGCTCTGCTCCACCCGCAGACCCCGCTCGCGCAGGTCGCTGCAGTTCGCCCTCGTCCGAGCCACAGCTCCTCGGGGCCCACGAGCAGCACGTCGTTGTCCGGGTAGTGGCTGAGGCCGCGGCAGAGCGAGTGGATCGAGCGCGAGTGGCGGGGGTCGAAGCCCATCCCCACCCGCAGCGAGTGCAGCCGGCCCAGCTCGCGCTCGATCGTGTACATGTCGATCAGCGCCTGCGTGGGGTGCTCGTTGGGGCCGTCCCCGCCGTTGATCAGCGGCACCGGGCTCACCTCCGACGCGCGCTGGGCGACGCCCGCCGCCTCGTGGCGCAGCACGATCAGATCGGCGTAGCTGCCCACCACGCGCACCGTGTCCTCGATCGACTCGCCCTTCGAGAGCGAGGAGGACTCCACGCCGCGGTGGGAGATCACCGCCGCGCCCAGCCGCGCCGCGGCGGCGCTGAAGCTGAGGATCGTGCGCGAGCGAGGGCTCGAAGAACAGCAGCGCCACCACTCTGCCCGGTGAGGCTGGAGAGGCGCGTGGGGATCCGCAGTGCCGCGGCCATGTCGTCCGCCGTCGGGAAGATCTCGCGCGCCAGCACGTCGTCGACCTGGTCGATCGAGATCAGGTGACGGGGCATCGCCTCGGAGATATATGTCCCTATGGCCCCTACGGATATGTCCCCTACGCAAGCGCTCGCCGCCGGTCTCCAGCGCGAGCAGCTGCTGCTTGCGGGGAAGCCCCCCGCCGTAGCCGGTGAGCGTCCCGTTCGCGCCGATCACGCGGTGGCAGGGGATGACGATCGCGATCGGGTTGCGGTTGTTTGCGCCCCCCACCGCGCGCGCCGCGCCCGGCTGGCCCGACGGCGGCCGCGATCTCGCCGTAGGAGGCGGTCTCCCCGTAGGGGATCTCCCGCAGCTGCGCGCCACACGCTGATCTGAAAGGGCGTGCCGCTGGGGGCGAGCTCGAGCTCGAACTCGCGGCGCTCGCCCGCGAAGTACTCCTCCAGCTGGCTGCGCAGCGGCGCGAGCGCCCGCTCGTCGCGCACCCAGCTCGAGTCGCGCGCTGGTAGGCGATGGCCATCGTAGAAGTGCAGGCCGGTGATCCGCCCCGCAGCGTCGGCGCTCGCCAGCAGCTCTCCGACTGGGCTCGTCAATCGTTGTGTAGTTCATGCCTCACTCTGACACCGGCCGGCGCCGGAGTCTGGCGGAAATCGGACGGGGTAGATGCGGGGGGTTGTCGGTGTCCGATTTCCGCTAGTCCCACCCCTCATACTGATGTTCATGAGCACGATCGACACGCCTAACACCGAGGACTTCGACGCGCGCTACCGCGTGCTCGGCAGCCGCGACCACCGCTTCGACGGGTGCTTCTTCGTAGCGGTCACCTCCACCGGGATCTACTGCCGCCCGAGCTGCCCCGCGATCGTGCCCAAGCGCCGCAACGTGCGCTTCTACCCCACCGCCGCCGCCGCCCAGAGCGCGGGCTTTCGGGCCTGCCTGCGCTGCCACCCGCACGCCGCGCCCGGCTCCCCGGAGTGGAATCGCCGTGGCGATCTGGCAGCGCGGGCGATGGGGCTGATCGCGGACGGGATCGTCGACCGCGAGGGCGTCAGCGGACTCGCTCAGCGGCTGGCCTACAGCGAACGCCATCTCACGCGCCAGCTGACAGCCGAGCTCGGGGCGGGCCCGCTCGCACTCGCCCGTGCACAGCGGGCACAGACGGCGCGCATCCTGATCGAGACCACGTCGCTGCGCCTGATCGACGTCGCCTACGCGGCCGGCTTCGCGAGCGTGCGTCAGTTCAACGACACGATCCGCGCGGTGTACGGGCGCACTCCAACCGAGCTACGGCAGAAAGCGCACGCGGGTCGCAGTCACAACAGAGGCGCCGCCTCCAACAGTCACAACAGGGACGCCGCCTCCAACGGACGTGCGGCTCGGCGAGCGATCGGACTCCACCCATCCGCCCGACCACACGGCAACCAACCCTCCCCCTCCTCCTCCTCCCAACCCGTCCCTACCGCGATTCGCGACGGCACGGGCGCAGCCACGGAGGAGATCCCGCTCACCGTGCGTCTCACCTACCGCGAGCCGCTCGACTGGGGACGGCTGCTGAGCTTCCTCGGCACGCGCGCCCTCCCCGGCGTCGAGGAGGTCGTGGGAGAGTGCTATCGGCGCACGCTGCGTCTGCCCCACGGACACGGCGTCGTCGCGCTAGCTCCCGTGGGTGGTGCGATCGAGTGTCGTCTGCGCCTCGCCGACCTGCGCGACCTGACCGCCGCCGTGCAGCGCTGCCGGCGTCTGCTCGACCTCGACGCCGACCCAACCGCGCCGGCCGAGCATCTTGCCGGCGATCCGCTGCTCGCGCCGCTGGTGCAAGCCGCCCCCGGTCTGCGCCTGCCCGGGGCCGTGGACGGCGCCGAGCTCGCGGTGCGCGCCGTGCTCGGACAGCAGATCTCCGTGCCCGCCGCCCGCACCGCCGCCGCGCGTCTGACGCAGGCGCTGGGCGAGCCGCTGCCAGCGCCCGACGGCGGGCTCACGCACCTGTTCCCGTCGCCCGCCGCGATCGCCGCCGCGGCACCTGAGGAGCTGCCTGGCGGCCCCGCGCGCCGGCGCCACACCTTGCAGGCACTGTCAGGACTGCTCGCCGAGGGAGAGCTTGCGATCGATTCCGGCAGCGACCGCGAGGAGCTGCGCGCCCGTCTGCTCGCGCTCCCCGGCGTGGGGCCGTGGACGGTGGAGTACATCGCGATGCGCGCGCTCGCCGACCCCGACGCGTTCCTGCCCACCGACCTCGGCGTGCGCCACGCGCTGGCGGCGCTCGGGCGCCCCGATCCCGCGCTCGGCGGCGGGTGCTCGCCACGCGAGGCGACACGCCTGGCAGAGCGCTGGCGGCCGCTCGGCGGCGGGTGCTCGCCACGCGAGGCGATACGTCTCGCGGAGCGCTGGCGGCCGTGGCGCGCCTACGCGCTGCAACACCTGTGGGGCACGCTCGCCCCGGCATCTGCACCGCCAAACCAGCGCTAAATGTACATGCCTTCCGTGCCGGTGCCTAACATGGCTGGATGCCCACCAGCCAACCATTGACATCGTCAGACAATGGCTCCCAACCGATCGTGCGGGCGCAGGATCTGCGCCGTCGCTATGGCCAAGGCGAGGCGGCCGTCGATGCGCTGGCGGGAGTCACCGTGGACTTCCCCCCGGGCCGCTTCGCGGCGATCATGGGCCCGTCGGGGTCGGGCAAGTCGACGCTGATGCACCTGCTCGCCGGGCTCGATCGTCCGACCGCGGGCACGGTGAGCGTCGGCGGCGTGGAGCTGACCGAGCTGGACGACCGCGCGCTCACGCAGCTGCGCCGCGACCGCATCGGCTTCATCTTCCAGACGTTCAACCTGCTGCCGGTGCTGAGCGCCGAGGAGAACATCCTGCTGCCGCTGTCGATCGCCGGGCGCGAGGTCAACCGCGAGTGGTTCGATCGGCTGATCGACACGGTTGGCATCCGCGACCGGCTCCACCATCGCCCCGCGGAGCTCTCCGGCGGGCAGCAGCAGCGGGTGGCGGTGGCCCGCGCGCTGATCTCGCGCCCCGCGGTCGTGTTCGCCGACGAGCCCTCCGGCAACCTCGACTCCAAATCCTCCGGCGACGTGTTGCAACTGCTGCGTCACGCCGTCGACGACTTCTCCCAGACGGTCGTGATGGTCACCCACGACGCGCACGCGGCGTCGTTCGCCGACCGTTTGCTGGTGCTGGCCGACGGCAGGATCGTGCACGACGGCGAGGCGACGAGCGCCGAACAGGCGCTGGATCTGATGAAGGCCGTGGGCTGATGTTCAAGGAGGGTGCCGGGTCGATCGTCCGGGGCCACCGCGCGGAGATCACCCGGGGCCACCACGGGTTGGCACGTCGAGGTCGCGGCTGATGTTCAAGCTGGTGCTGCGCGGCTTCGTGCAGCGCAAGCTGCGCGTGCTGCTGACAGCGATCGCGATCGCCCTGGGCGTGGCGCTGATGGCCGGCACCTACATCCTCACCGACACGATCAACCACGCCTTCGCGGAAGTCTTCTCCAGCGCCTACGCCAACAAGGCGGTGGTCGTCACCGAAAAGGAAACGCTCGGAGGCTCGGAAGCCTCAGTCCTGAACGAGGCGACGCTCGCCCGCGTGCGCGCGGTGCCCGGCGTGGCAGCAGCCGCGGGCGCCATCTCCAGCCACGCGGCGCTGCTTACGACCGGCGGCAAACGGCTCACCAGCGGCGGTGCCCCGTCGCTCGTCGACGCCCTGCAGCCGCCGCGCTTCGAGGCCTTCACCGCAACCCACGGCCATCTGCCGCGCACCGCCGGAGAGGTGGCGATCGACCAGGCGAGCGCCGCGCGCAACCACTTGCGGCTCGGCCAGCAGATCGTGATCGCCGGCCGCTTGCCCGCGCGGCGCTACACGATCGCGGGCATCGCCAGATTCGCGGGTAGCGAATCCTTTGGTGGCACCACCGTCGCGCTCTTGATTCCCAGCCAGGCGCAGTACGTCGCGGGCGAACCGGGCGTATACGACAGCATCAACGTCGCCGCCAGCCCCGGCATCGCCCCCACGGAACTCGCCACCCGCGTCCGCGCCGCGGTGCCCGCGACGCTGAAGGTACGCACCGGCGCCGAAGAAGCCGCCAACCAAACCTCCAACCTCGAAGAAGAGCTCGGCTTCCTGCGTACCTTCCTGTTGATCTTCGCCTACGTCGCGCTGGTCGTTGGGGCGTTCATCATCTTCAACACCTTCTCGATCACCGTCGCCCAGCGCACCCGCGAGTTCGGCCTGCTGCGCACGCTCGGCGCCTCGCGCAGGCAGATCATGCGCGCGGTCATCGAGGAAGGGCTGCTGCTGGGCATCGTGGGGGCGGTGATCGGGCTGTTCGGCGGAATCCTCCTGGCGCCGGCGCTCGACGGGCTGTTCAAGGCGTTCGGCGCCGACCTGCCCGACAACGGCACGGTGCTGGAGGCGCGCACCGTGATCGTCTCGCTCGGCGTGGGCATCGCCGTCACGGTGCTCGCGGGCCTGTTCCCGGCGATGCGTGCCACGCGCGTGCCGCCGATCGCGGCGATGCGGGAGGGCGTGCAGATCCCGCCCCGGCCACTGCCCACCCGGCGGGCGTTGATGCTCCGCTTCGCGCTGTACCTCGTGGTCGTGGTCGGGGTGAGAATCGTCATCGGCGGCGGCGTCGCGCTACTGGTCCTGGTGGTGCTCGCCGTGCGCGCCTCGCGCCTGTGGGCGCGGCTGCGGCGTCCCGGCGAGCGCCCGCCCCGCCACTACCGCGTCGTGCCGGCGCTCGCGGGCGCGATCGGCTGGCTGGTGAGCTGGCGCGGGATCACCGCCCGCCTCGCGCGCGAGAACTCGATCCGCCAACCCGGCCGCACGCTCGTGACCGCGCTCGCGCTGACCATCGGCTTGGGGCTGGTCGCCTTCATCTCGGTGCTCGCCGCCGGCACCAACGCGACGATCGACCGTGCGGTCAACCGCTCCTTCGCGGGTAACCTGATCGTGCAAAACACTCAAGGCCAAGGGGGCATCCCTGCGACGGTGGCGCCAGCGCTCAGGACAATTCACGGCGTGGGCGCAGTCACCGCGATCGCCTTCACGAAGGCCAAGGTGCGTGACCTCGCGCAAGCGGGCGCGCCGGTGATCGACGAAGAAAGCCGCGTCACCGCGATCGAGCCCGAATCGTTCGGGAAGATGTACAAGATCGAATGGGAACAGGGCTCGGCGGCGACGCTCGCAGCGCTCGGGCAGGGGGGCACGATCATCACGAAGAAGTTCGCCAGCACCCACCACCTGCGCGTCGGGCAGCGCCTGTCGGTGCTTACGCCCTCCCGGCACAGGCTGACGTTGACGATCGCGGGCGTGGTGAAAGAAGAAGTGATCGGCCTGCTCTCCAACCTCACGATTTCGCGCTCGCTTGCGCGCACGGCGTTCGGGCAGCGCGAAGACGGAGTGGACTTCGTCGCCTACGCGCCCGGCGCCGACAGCGCCGCGGTGGAGGGCTCCGTTCATGCGCTGTTGCGCCACAGCTTCCCGCAGACCCACGCCCAGACCGCCGCGCAGTTCACCAGCGAACAGAACAGCAAAGTCAACAAGTTCCTGCTGCTCGTCTACGTGCTACTTGCGCTGTCGGTGGTCGTGTCGCTGTTCGGCATCGTCAACACGCTCGTGCTCTCGATCTACGAGCGCACCCACGAGCTGGGGATGATGCGCGCGATCGGCACCTCCCGCCGCCAGATCCGCCAGATGATCCGCTACGAGTCGCTGATCACCGCGATGATCGGCGGCATCCTCGGGCTGGTGATCGGGGTGGTCGGGGCCGTCCTCGTCACCACCTTCGCGCTGTCGGGCTCGGGCTACGTGCTCTCGATCCCGGTCGGTACGCTGATCGTGCTGCTGATCGCCGCCGCGATCGCCGGCCTGCTCGCCGCCCAGGCCCCCGCGCGGCGTGCGGCGCGGCTGGACGTGCTGAGCGCGCTGGCCAGCGAGTAGCGACTCAGCTCTGCGACATGCCTGACGAGCACCCCATCATGATCCTCACCGGAACCCCGGGCTCGGGCAAGACCACCGTGGCCCGGCTGCTCGCCGGCAAAGCAGAGCGCGCCGTGCATCTCGAGTCGGACCAGTTCTTCCACTTCATCCAATCCGGCTACATCGAGCCGTGGAAGCCCGAGTCGCACGAGCAGAACACGACCGTCATGAATATCGTCGCCAGCGTCGCAGCGGACTATGCCAAGGCTGGCTATTTCACAATCATCGACGGGATCATCAGTCCCAGATGGTTCCTTCCACAGGTTCAAGACTCGTTGCGCAGGGCAGGCCACACCGTCGCTTACGCTGTGCTGCGGGCGCCACTGTCGGTCTGTCTATCGAGGGCCAGGGACCGAGCGCCAGGCCGGCTATCCGATGCGACAGTCATCGAGCGTCTCTCGCGCGAGTTCACGGATCTCGGTCCGCTCGAGGCTCACGTCATCGATGCCGGAGCACAGACCGCAGATGCTGTAGCCGATGCACTTGACCAACTACTGCATACCGGTCGGCTGGTTCTTTGATCGGCAGGAAAGTCCCGGAGTAGGCGCATCCAGGCTCAGATCGATCGGGCATTATCAGCCCAACAAGATCCCGCCCCACTCCTCGGGGGCAACATCACGGAGCGTCTGCGAGAACGTCCACTGGTGACCGGCGAAGTCCTCGGCGGTGTACTGACACTCGCCGTACTCGAAGTCGGTTGGCTCCATCACGATGCGCGCGCCCTGCTCGCGCGCCCGCTCGCAGTGTGCGCGCGCGTCCTCCACGCGCACCATCACGGAGTGGGTGACCTCGCCCGTCCGCGGCGGCCGGCGATCGCCGCGCACGTCGCCGACGATCACCGCGCCGTCTCCGAAGCTCAGCTGCGCGCGGTGGTTCTCGCCGATGCGCACTCGCTCCGCGAAATCGAAGGCTCGCCCGAGCCATTCGACCGCCTCGCGAACTTCCGGGTAGATCAGTACCGGGATGACGGTTGCCTGCGGGATCGAGCGGTTGGCCTGCACCGATGCCAGCCTACTCCAGCTCAGGCCTGACTGGCGAGGCGCTCATGGACGGAGCGCACGGCGCTCGATCCCTCGCCCACCGCGGCGGCAACCCGCTTCATCGAGCCGCGGCGGACATCGCCGGCGGCGAACACCCCCGGCGCGGATGTCTCGAACGGAAGCGGAGCGGAGGTGTCTGTGCTCAGCGGCCCCGAGAGCTGACGATCGGTGAGGATGAATCCGTCCGGGTCGAGCAGCACGCTGTCGCCCAGCCACGCGGTCGCGGGACGCGCACCGATGAAGCAGAACAGGCCCGTACAGGGGACGGCGTGACGCTCGCCGGTCGAGAGGTGGCCGAGCGTCACCTGCTCCAGACGATCCCCACCGGCCAAACCGTGGACTTCCACATCGGTGAGCAGATCGATGTTCGGGTCGGCCTCGATCCGCTCGATCAGGTACTGCGACATGGTTTGCGTTAGATCTTCGCGCCGGATCGCCAGCGTCACACCGCAGTTGCTCTGGCTCAGGTAGATGGCGGCCTGCCCCGCGGAGTTCCCGCCTCCAATCACCATCACCGACGACCCACCGCAGACGCGTGCCTCCAGATCGGTTGCCGCGTAATACACACCGGCGCCCTCGAAGCGCTCCAGATCCTCCACCGCCAATCGCCTGTAGCGCGCTCCGGAGGCGACGATCACCGCGCGAGTCGGGATCTCACTGCCATCTCTAAGAACGATTACGTGAAAGCTTCCCTCTGCCCTCAAGCCCACCACCTCGCACGGCGCGTTCAGCCGAGCGCCCAGTCGCAGCGCCTGGACGGCCGCCCTGGCGGTGAGATCTCCACCGGAGATGCCGTTAGGGAAGCCTGCGTAGTTCTCGATGCGCGAGCTCGCACCGGCCTGGCCGCCGATCGCAACTGCGTCCAGTGAGACGGTGCGCAGCCCCTCCGATGCGCCATACACGGCAGCGGCGAGCCCGGCCGGACCGCTACCCACCACCACGAGGTCGAAGATGAACCCGGGCGTGGGCTGGAAGGTGAGCCCGAGAGACTCCGCAAAGGTGGCCGTCGTGGCGCGACGCAGCATCCCGGTGGGGGTAGCCACCACGGGGATGTCTTGCAGACTCACACCCATGCCGGCGAGCAAGCCCTCCACATCTTCGGCATCCTCGATGTCGATCCAGGTGTGGGCAAGGCGCGAGTGTTCGGCGAACGCCCGCAGGCTCATCGCCTCAGCCGAGTACCGCGACCCGATGATCCGGATCGCGCGAGCTCCCTGGCCGGAGCGCAGGAACTCGCGCCGCGCGACCAGCGCACTGAAGATGACTTCGCCGAGCGCCGGCCGCAGGCTCATCAGCCGGCGAAACTCCTTCTGCTCGATCACCAGCACACGGCCCGGCCGCGAGACGCGACAGGTCAGGAAGCGCCGCTGGCCGGTGAGCAGCGTCAGCTCGCCGACAAACCCGCCCGGCCCGAACTCGGCGACGACGACCTCCTCGCTGCCGTCGCGGCGCACGACCTGCACCTCCCCCTCGATGACGACAAACAGATCGTATGATGCCTCTCCCGCCTGGAACAGCAGATCCCCAGCCTCCGTCGCGTGCTCGCTGCCGAATGAAGCCATCTCGGCGAGCTCCGCCGCGTTCAAGACCCGCCAGACGACGGAGTCCTCATCACCCCCTGCGCTCGACGTCGCGGTCATGCGCTGGATGTTGGCACGTCGTGGCGAGCCACCACTTCCGGCTCCTATCGTTACCAACACCCCAACCCTTTGCACATGAAGCAACGCCCCCGACCCTTCCCCACGAAAGGCAGCCTCCATGACCACCGACCAGAATGCAGGCCGCGTTGCGGTCATCACCGGCGCGTCGTCCGGCATCGGCGAGGCCACCGCGCACGCGCTGGCGGCAGGCGGCCACCGGCTCGCTCTGCTGGCCCGCCGCGCCGATCGCATCCAGGCTCTGGCCGATGAGCTCGGCGAGGGTGTGATCGCGATCGAGGCTGACGTCACCGACCGCGACTCGCTCGTCGCGGCTGCCGCACGCGTGCATGGCGAGCTCGGTGGCGCCGACATCCTTGTCAACAACGCCGGCGTGATGCTGCTCGCGCCGTTCACCTCCAACCAGCGCGCCGAGCAGCGCCAGATGGTGGAGGTCAACCTGCTGGGCGCAATCACCGCGACCGAGGTGTTCCTCGACCAGCTGCGCGACGGTGGCGGCGACCTCGTCAACATCTCCTCGGTCGCCGGGCGCACCGCCCGGGCAGGCAACGCGGTCTACGCCGCGACCAAGTGGGGCCTCAACGGCTGGTCGGAGGGGTTGCGCCAGGAGCTGCAGCCCGACATCCGCGTGACGGTCATCGAGCCCGGCGCCGTGGCAACCGAGCTGACCGACCACATCACGGACGCCGACACCAAGCGCGCCACACAGCAGTTCGTCAAAGACCTTGCGATCACCCCCGAGGACATCGCCGAGGTCATCGCCTTCGCCGTCACGCGCCCGCGGCGCATGACGCTCAACGAGATTCTCGTCCGGCCGACGGCGCAGGTCGGCTGAGGGAGGAGCAACCGCCCTCGAGCCCGCGGCGAGACGGCGCGCGCGGCGAGCTGGGTTGAACGTCAGGCCGCGGCGTTCTCCTTCTCCGCCTGGTCGAGCTCGCGCTTGAGCTCCTCACGTTCGACGTCAACTTCCTTTTCGATCGACTTTTCGGCGCGCGTCAGCAGCTTGTCGAGCTGCTCCTCTAGGCGCGACTCGCCAACCACCAACAGCGTCGCCTGGCCCGCTTCGATGAGGTCGCCGAGCTCCTTGGCGTCTCCTCGCGAGATGCCCTTTTTGAAGTGTCCACCGAGCCCGCCGATGACACCGCCGACCAATGCCGCCGGGATGATCGCCGGCGCCGCCACAACCCCAACCACCGCACCGACGGCGATCCCTCCCCAGGCTCCGTGCTGGGTCGGCTTCTCATGCTTTTTGACGTGCACCTTGCCGTCGGGGTCCTTGGTGACCAGGGCGACGTCGTAGGTGCCTACGAGCTTCGCCGCGTGCAGCTCGAGGAGGGCGTCGTAGTCCGCTTCGGCGCCGGCGGCGTCGGAATAGGTTGCGGCGTAGATGAAAACGGGCCTGTCGCTCATGTGATCTCCAGTTCAGCGCTTGGACAAGTTGCGGTCGGCCGCAGAGCGACCTCGGGTGCGGGGTCCCACCCATGCTCGCACAGTCTCCCCTCCGCTCGACCTCCCGGCATCAGCCAAAGCCCGCGGCCGACATCAGGGATTTCCCGCAAGGCGACCGTCGTTCGCGACATTCAGTGGGCTGCTGCCCTGTTCCCTGGAGATCATTCCGAGTGCCCTCGTATCGTGGTAGATCCCGGCGTCGCCAGGCTGAGGTGGTGGTTGGCGCCGGCTTGCCGGGTGAGATTTATGCAAGGCGCAAACTCCGCCAGTAGTAGCCCACGGTGGGCCGACCGCCGCGACGCGGGGCGCCGCCTGGCGGGACTGCTCGGCGATCTCCGCCACGAGAACCCTCTCGTAGTGGGCATCCCGCGCGGCGGAGTGCCGGTGGCGGCCGAGGTCGCGCGCGCGCTCGACGCCCCGCTCGACGTTGTGCTCGTGCGCAAGATCGGGGCGCCCGGCAACCCTGAGTACGGGATCGGGGCGCTCGCCGAGGATAATGTTCTAATCCTCGACGAGGAATCGGCGCGGCGGCTACGGCTGGGGCCCGCCGGACTCGACGCGGCGGTGGAGCGCGCGCGGCGCGAGCTGGCCGAACGGTCGGCCACCCGTTACGCCGAGCGCCGGCGGTTGGCGGTCGCCGGGCGGACGGTGCTGCTCGTCGACGACGGCTTGGCGACCGGTCACAGCGCACAGGCCGCTGCACGCTCGCTGCGCCTGCGCGGCGCGGCACGTGTGACCCTGGCGGTGCCGGTCGCCGCCTCGGCGTCGGCGCGCGCGGCGCGCGGGTGGGTCAACGATGTGGTTTGCGTGCACACTCCTGCGGACCTGTGGGCGATCGGGCTGTGGTATGAGGACTTCAGCCCGACCTCCGACGAGGAGGTCGCGGCGCTGCTGGCAGCAGCGCCGCGCTGGAGCTCAACCGCCAGGCCCAGCGGTACATGAGCTGTGCCACCAGCATGGCGTCTGCAGATCGCCGACTTCTACCGCATCGACCCCATCGCCTTCATGGCGTGCGTCGAGCCCGAGGTGCCCGGCACGACGAACCCTGGCACGTCGCGGGGCACGGCGAGAATCGCGACCGCGAGCACAACCAGCAGGCCGGCTGTCGCCAGCTTGGCCGTGCGTCCCCACGGCCCGACCTTTTCGAGCGCCACCAGCCCCGCGATCAGCGCCATCCAGGTGAGGCTCATGACGCCGAGCGCAAACAGAGCGGCCATCAGGGCCCACGAGCACCCCAGGCACCATCCGCCGCTGAGCAGGCCCATCGAGAACGCCCCCAACCGGCCCTCGCGCCATCTCGTACGCAGGAATCGCAGTGGGCTTCGGCACCTCAACAAGAAAGCGCGCTTGTACGGCGTCAGCTGGTAGAGCGCGGCCGCCACCAGCACACCCGCCGCCAGCAGACGTCCACCGCCGTGCCAGGCCAGGGCGCTCGCGAACAGGCTCTTGCCGAGCTCAAACAAGCCGTACGCCACGACTCCCGCGGCGCTCCAGACGAGCAGATAGCCGCTGGCAAACAGCAGCACCCGGCTGGGCTCACGTCTCACCAACGCCGCATAGACGGCGGCCGTCGGCGCGAGCGACGGCAGCATCATCGCAGCCATCATCACCGCCCACACGCCCGTAAACCAGCCGACGGTGCCGAGGTTGGTCCCCGGCCCCGCATCCATCCCCGCCATCCGGTCGGCCGTCCACCACCATGCCAACCCCGCTGCGGCGAGCAACGCCGCGACCATGCCAAGCTCCGCGCGCATCGCCATCAGCGGGAGGGCGAGCTCGCCCTCCTCGGCACCCGCCCGAGGCACCGTCTCAGCGCTCACAGCGATCACTCTTTCCTTGCTTGTTCATGGCTTCATCTTTCCTACCGAATGCGTGGCGTGGCATCACTTCAGCTCTATCAGATCTTTACCCGATCAAGGTCTTACTCGATCTTGGCTGGTGAAGGCGACGATACTCATCGGCCCCGAGGTCCCTCGCCCAGCGTGTGCCTTCTCGGAGAGGCGCAGCGCCTAGAGGCTGACGTTCGCCATCGATATCTTCCGATGTGGGACCAGCGAGGAAGCGCAGCACGTCCTCGGCGTCGGCCGCCAGCGCGGCGGTGTCCTCGCGGCCCAAGTCTTGGAAGGGCTCCAGCACAACCTTCCCCGCGGGCATGCTCCACGTGGCGACGGCGTGGCCGCGGATGAGCGCGAAGGGGCGAAAGAGGCCATTGACTGTGACCACCTGGTGGTGGGAGCTGAGAATCTCCTCGCGTGAGCGCCAGCCCAGCAGAACCGGGTCGAATGCGCCGAGCAGGCGCGGTGGCGGCAATGGAGGCGGCGACGGTGGCGGCGACGGTGGCGGCGACGGCGACGACAACACGCTGCGCCCAGCGAGACCGAGGAGCCCATCCCGGCGTTGCGTCAGGTGGGGGGCGATCATGCTCAACCCCGCGCGAACGTCGCGCAGCGGCAGCCCCGACCACTTCGCGAGATCACGCTCGTCGGCTGGGGCGTGGCCCACCAGATAGCGACGGGCGAGCTCCGCGAGGGCGAGCTCGCGATCGATCGGCCTCGCCTCCCCCAGCCAGTCGCGCACGAGTACGAAGGCGTGCCGGCTGCCAACCACCGGCCCGCGCACGATGAGACCACGCAGCGAGGCGAACATCAGCAGGTGGACCAGCGCCTGGCCCTCCGTGCGCACGCCCGCGGATGCGATCCGCTCGCGCAGCTGCTCGCGTGTGAGCGATCCCTCCTCGGCCAGCGACCGCTCGATCGCCTTCGCGGCACGCTCTGCGTCCCCGGGCGAGACGCCCTCCTGAGCGAGCCGTCGCGCGTTGGCCGTCAGCGTGCGCGGCGCGGTGAGCGCGTGCAGCCACGGGTAGTCCTCGCTGCGCACGAGGTGCAGCGTGCCGCGGTTCAGCCACGTGATCACAAGCGTGCGCTGCTCGCTCAAGGCACGATCGACATCGGCGGCCGATAGACCCACGGTGCGCGAACGGATCGCGAGACGCACGCCACGCGGATCCTGACCTTGCACCGCCAGCAGGCGCTCAGCGACGGCAACCGGATCGCGAGCCGGCTCTCCCGCGAGCAACTGCGCCGTGAAGCGCTCGGCGAACATCGCCGCCAGTATGGCGGCGAATGCGCTCGCTGCTGGCGCCGCCGCCCAAGGGCGTCATCGCGATCCTCACGCCGCCAGGCAGCCGGCGCGGACTATGACGGACCGACGCCGACGGCGGCGCGCTCGCCCAGCGCATGACGCTCGCATCGCAGCCTCGTGTACCTGCAGGGCGCCTGGCTCAAGCGTCGCCTCGAGGATCAGCACCGTCGCGCACAGCAGGGCCCAGACCTGGGCGACGAGCGCCCACAGACGCTCTTCGAGTCCCTGGTAGCCGACGAACGAATCGTGCAGCATGAACGTGACGATCCACGCGGCCAGGAGCACGAGAGCGCCGCTCAACACGAGTCGCGCGAGCCGGCTCGGCCACGCCGAACGGGCAAAAGCGAAGCCTGTCAGCAGGAGCGAGACGTTGATGCCGAGGCTCAACCACTCGTGCGCGTAGTGATGCCAGGAGAGCGCGCCCGCGGCTTCGCGTGACTTGCACACCGCGCTCACCGTCGGTGAGCAGTCCATGTGCAGCGGTCCGACGAGAATCGCGCACACGCCGGCGAGCACGAACAACAACGGCATCGCCAAGCGGCCACGGCCGCGTACGCAGCGCCGGTACGAGCGCGACCGCGAGCGCGATAAAGCCCAATCCCCAGATCCCGACGAAAATCGTGAAGATCCAGGGGTTCGCCGCGCCGCGCCGGCCGAGCTCGCTTATGTACTGGCGAACCGGCGAGTAATGAGGTTCGAGAGCGCCGGCGAGTACCCACCCGCCGACGAACACGACCTGTGCGAGGATCGCAGCCCACGCCAGCAGCCACGTCCGGCGGCGCGCCGCATCGGGCAGAGGCGGCCACCCTGCCGGTCTGAGCCAAAGCGCGACGTTGCGTAGCACGGTCCTCCTTGGATGCTAACCCATGCGCATTGTCCGTCGGGCTCCGCCTCGTTCACGCCGCCTGTGCGGCCGGCTCCTTGGCGATCATCAATCACTGCGCACGGTTGCCCGCCGCGGGCTGACGCGGCGCGAGCGGCTAGAGGACGAAGGGAATGAGCATCTTCGTCCTGCTTCGGTACGCCGGATATGCCGTGGGGAACGTTGCGATGAGGTTCTTTTCCTCCACCGATGCGCCGTAGTAGAAGTACCCGCCCAGAATCGCGACGATGACCAGGCCGATCAGGTTGGTGGCTAGCGCCGTGCCAAGCAGCCCCGCAAGGAGGCCCGAGTAGATCGGATGGCGGACCACCCGGTAGGGGCCGGAGGTGACGAGCTCCGGCTCGGCCTTCTGGGTCATCGGCATCCCCCAGTTGCGCCCGAGTTGGGTGCGAGCCCAGATCGCCAGCGCAATCCCGGACGCGAACACCACAGCCCCGATTACTCCGAGCACCGTGCTGTGGACTGCCAGGCTCCCACCACGGAAGACGCGAAGGAGAATGATGACCGACAGCGCGCTCAGACCATTCAGCGGGATCCGACGCCGGTCAGCTCTGCCCTCCTTCACGCCCAACGCCGACGCCAACCAGTAGACCCAGAAGATGATCCAGGCGACGGCGATAGCGGTCTTCAGCGCTTGCATGCCATTTCGATGAGCGTGGACTGGGTCCTGCTTATCACACCGCGAGCCCAGCCTGTCCGCTCTGGGTGCCCCACCCCAGAAGCACGTCCCTATCGGGATGGATCCTTTATGCCGTAGTGGAAATGCCGCTCACCGGCGCTCTGGCATAAGCTGATGCTCAGCTTGGAGCTGGTGCTCAGCTTGGCTCGGATGCGAGCTTTTTCCGCTGAACGCCCGCGGAGATTCGCACGACGTCCCACGCGAGCCCCACCCGCTCGAGGCCATCGATCAGCCATCCACCGGGGTCCAGCTGCCAGCGAGTAAGACCGTGGTGTGCGGAGGTCGGGAAAGCGTGGTGGTTGTTGTGCCAGGCCTCGCCGAAGGTTGGCAGTGCAAGCCATGCGAGGTTGCGCGAGTGATCGCCGGTGACGAAGCGCCGCCGCCCGAAGAAGTGACACAGGGAGTTGATCGAGAAGGTCGCGTGGTGCAAGAACAGGATCCGAACGGCACCTCCCCACAACATGCCGGTCAGGCCGCCGACCACCGATCCGGTCAAGGCAACTCCAAGTCCAAAGGGGAACGCGAGCCCGAGAATCACCCACAGCAAGAAGGTACGATCGACCACGCGGATCACGGGGTCGGCGAGTAGATCCTTGGCGTAGCGCTCGGCGCTCGCGCGATCGACGCCGCGGAACATCCAGCCGACGTGGGCGTGGTAGAGACCCCTGAGAGCACCTCGCCAACCGGCACCGTGATCGGTGTGGGGACTGTGAGGATCGCCGGCAAGGTCGCTGAAGCGGTGGTGCTTGCGATGGGTTGAGACCCACTCGATCACCGGCCCCTCGACCGCCGCGGACCCGAACACGGCAAACAGCGCGCGCAGCGGGCGACTGGTCTTGAAGCTGCGGTGCGTGAACAGGCGGTGAAAGCCGACGGTTATCCCCACGCCGGTGACGATGTAGCTGATCGCGAGGACGACGAGGTCCTGCCAATGGAGAGCGCCACCCCACGCCAGCCAGATCGCGAGGCCCAGGAGGGCGACTGGTAGGACGGTTACGACGATATTGGCGAGGCGATCGACTGCCTCGTGCTCGATGACAACGGTGTCATCGCCGGCAGGTTGCTGCGACACGGCTATCTCCAAACAGGCCCGCGTCTGTCCACCTCACGGCGGACAGACGCGAAAGGGCCTAGGAAGCCTGGACGTTGACGGCCTTGGGGCCTTTCTCGCCAGCCTCTGAGTCGTATGTGACCTTCGCGCCCTCGGCGAGCGAGCGGTAGCCCTCGCCGACGATCGCGGTGTGATGGACGAACAGGTCCTTGGACTGGTCGTCGGGCGTGATGAACCCGAACCCCTTGTCGTCGCTGAACCACTTGACGGTTCCACTAGCCATTGCATTCCTCCTGCGTTGATAGTGCTGCGAACGCGGAGATGCTTTGAGCAAGGCTACGAGCGCTGGCACTGCGATGTTGAGCGAATCGCCCAACCTGATGCGGCAACGGTAGCAGCTCGGCTCCAGGGATGCCAGTCCACGCAACCCACCGCGGAGGATGCCTCTGCGCGTGCCGTACCTCATCCGGGGCATCAGCTGGCCACCGGGTGGTCGCCGTCGAGCCGTTGAGCGAGATGCGCGCGATCCTCGCCGCGGCGCACCCGGAGGCCCAGGTGCTCGAGGGGGTGGCAGAGCGCCTGCCACTGCCGGATGGCTGCGTCAACGCGGTGGTGGCCGGCGCGGCCTTTCACTGGTTCGACCACGAGGTCGCGCAGCACCAGATCACACGGGTGCTGCGCGCGCCCGGCGTGCTGGGCCTGCTGGGCAACGGCTTTGACACGTCGCTGCCGTGGGTGGCGAAGCTGCGCGAGATCCTCGGCCAACCGGCGCTCGAGCGACCCGGCCACTGGCCCGAGTCTCAGCGCTTGGAGCAGCGCTTTGCGGACGTTCAGGACAAAGAGTTCGCGCACGAGCAGACGGTCGATTGCGCCACTCTGCGCGACCTGGCGAGCTCGCGCAGCAGCCTTGCGATCCTGCCGCCGGCCGAGCGAGCGCTCGCATTGGCGGAGATCGACCAGCTGTGGTAGAGCGAGCCGGAGCTGCAGGGTCACGAGCTGGCGATGCTGCCGTGGCGCACGCGGGTGCGGCGCTGCATGGGCCTGCGCGAGAAGGCGCGCATGGCGTGAGCTTTCGCAAGATCGCCTGAGCTCACGCCGACCCCCACCTCACGCCAATCCGCGAAAGCCAACCTCACGCCGATCCGCGCACGCCGATCCGCGAAGCCCGCGATACCCGTCTAGCGACGCATAGATCGCACGTCAGCTCGTGCTCGGCGTGAGCACGACGACCGGAATCGTGCGCGAGGTCTTCTCGGCGTATTCGGCGAACTGCGGCATACGCTCCGCCTGCGCGTCGAAGAGACGATCGCGTTCTCCATCCGTGGCCTCGCTGGCGCGCACCGACAGCGTCTGCGTACCAACCTCGATCGTGGTGTCGGGGTGAGCCTTGAGATTGTGGTACCAGGCGGGGTTGGTCGGCGCGCCCGCCTTCGAGGCGAATATCACGTAGCGCCCGCCGTCCTCCTGGTAGGCGACCGGATTTATGCGTTGCACATCGGACTTGGCGCCGGTGTGATGCAGCAGCAGGATCGGCATACCTTCGAAGTTGCCGCCGACGCGTCCGCCGTTGGCGCGGAACTCGTCGATGACTTTTGCGTTGAAGTCAGCTGGAGATGTGGACATGACGCTCCTCGGACGGTCGCGGGTGGAGGCCTGCTCAGTCTAAGCCAAGCAGTCGAGCCGGACCACGGCGTCAGTCGCCGGTGGCACGCCCGTCCGGGGACGTCTTAGTGGTAGCGGTCGAAGTCGGCCGGCCAGGGCAGCGGGAACAGATGCCGGTAGGGCCGCGCGTCCGCGATCACCTTGGCGAAGGACGGCCGGTGCGCCAGCGCCCGGTAGTAGCGCGTCAGCCGCGGATACGCACCCTCCCTCCATGGGTGAATCGCCAGGGCGTAGAACAGGCCCGGCGCGGCGGCGCAGTCGGCGATCGTGAACGTATCGCCGGCCAGAAACTCGTGCTGGGCGAGCTGCGTCTCGAGCATGCCGTAGACCATGTCGAGCCGGCCGCGCGCGCGAGCGACGGCGCGCTGGTCGGAGCGCTCCTCGATCGTGTCGAGGACGATCGCCTGGACTGCGTCGGATACGTACTGATCGCAGAGGCGGTCCCACTTGCGGGCCTCCAGCGACGGCACCAGCCGCGCGCCGGCGACGTGCTCGATGATGATCGAGGTCTCGCCGATGATCTCCTCGCCGTCGCGTAGCACCGGGATCGAAGCCGGCGGCCACAGCTCGGCCAGCTCTGCGCGGTCGAAGTCACGCTGTTCCTCCAGGACGTCGTAGGCCACGCCCAGCTCGCCCAGCGCGACCAGAACCTTCTGGCAGTAGAGCGCGAAGGGGTGCTCGTAGAGTGTCAGCATCGATCAGCCCTCCTCCCCGCCGCCGTGCATCAGCGCGCGGATCTCCATGCCCCAGTGCTGGGCGTCTGGCCAGCGCGCGGCTATCTCCTCGGCGCGTCCCGGAGTGGCGACATCGACGATGCAGTAGCCGGCGAGCGCCTCCTTGGCCTCCAGGAACGGCCCGTCGGTGACCGTGACGATGCCGTCGCGCGCGCGCGTCGACCGCGCCTGCGAGGCGTCGGCCAGACCGTCGCCACCGACCCACTCCCCGGTGGCGGCCAGCTCCTCGACGATGTCGCCCGCGGCGTGCATGAAGACGTCCTTGTCCTCTTGGGACAGGCCGTTCCAGGCTTCTGTGTTCTGGTAGATCAGCAGGATGTAGCGCATCGAGATACCCCTCCTCGTGGTCGTGGCGTTCACCAAGTGGTCGGAGCTGTCGAAGGGTTCTCGACATCTACGCGCAGCCGTTCGGCGCGGGCACGCAGGTAGCGCTGCTCGGGGATGCTCGTGGTACGACGGGCGGCATCCTCGTACCCAGCCACCGCGGCCTGCGTGTCGCCGGCCATTTCGTGCAGATGGGCGCGGACCGACGCGAGCCGGTGCCACAACGCAAGCCGGCGGTCGCCGGACAGCGTGTCGAGGCCGACCAGTCCGGCGCGCGGGCCGTCGACCATCGCGACCGCAACCGCCCGGTTGAGCGTGACGACCGGGCTTGGCGCCAGCGCGTGCAGCAGGTCGTAGAGCTTCAGAACCTGCGGCCAGTCGGTATCGACTGCGGTCGGAGCCTCAGCGTGGACGGCAGCGATCGCCGCCTGCAGCTGGTAGGGGCCAAGCGGCGCGCGCGATAGCGTCTCCCGGATCAGCTGTACGCCCTCCTGCAGCAGCGCGCCGTCCCAGTGCAGGCGATCCTGCTCCACCAGCGGGATGAGCGTGCCGTCAGGACTCTCGCGCGCACCGCTGCGCGCCTCGGTCAGCAGCATCAGCGCCAGCAGCCCCGCGACCTCACCGTCCTCGGGTAGCGACGCATGGGCCATCCGGGACAGACGGATCGCCTCGCGCGCGAGCTCACGGCGCTGCAACCGCTCGCCGGATGTCGCGGTGTAGCCCTCGTTGAACATCAGGTAGAGCACGTGCAGCACCACCCTCAGACGCGCGCCACGCTGATCGTCGGGCGGCGGCGCGAAGCGCCCGCCGGCGTCGGCGATCGTTGCCTTCGCGCGGCTGATGCGCTGGGCAATCGTCGCCTCCGGCACGAGGAACGCCGCCGCAATCTGAGCGCTCGTCAGGCCGCCGACCGCCCGCAGCGTCAGCGTCAGCTGTGACGGCGGCGAGAGCGCCGGATGGCAGCACAGGAACAGCACCGTCAGCGTGTCGTCCTCCTCCGGGATATCAGCGCTGGGCGGTGGCTCTTGCGCGGACGCAACCTCCTCGCGCCGGGTCCGCGACGCCTCGGTGCGTAGCGCATCGATCAGCCGCCGGGTGGCGACCGCGATCAGCCAGCCGCGCGGATTCATCGGCACACCCTCAGCCGGCCACTGCTGCGCAGCCGCGATCAGCGCCTCCTGGGTGGCATCCTCGGCGAGGTCAAAGCGGCCATGACGCCGGGCAACGGCTGCGAGGACCTGGGGTGCGAGATCCCGCAGGAGCCGCTCGCCCACAGCACCCGTCCAGCGGCGGGGACCGTCGTCGCTGGTCGCGATCATCCAGTCTCTTCCCGTCGATCGTGAACGCAACCCGACAGCGATTCTAGCCCCTCCCGACCACGTTTTTCGGCTGGCGAATCGCGACGTCTGAACCCGAGCTACTGCATCTCGAAGCACGATCGACGCTGCTGAAGGGCCACATGGTGTGGCGACTGCACCCCGAGCGGCTGGTGATGACCACCTTCCTTCAATATGAGATGCGCAGGACGGCACCGGCGGTTTGGGCCATCATCGGCAACATTCACCGGGGCGGCGCTCCCCGCCTGCTCGGGCTGGCGGCAAGGCTCTCGGCGCGAACCTCGCCGGCTACGACACCAGGACTTGGAAATTGAGATGAGCGATCTACAGACGATGACCTACGAGGTCGGCGATCGAATCGCCCGGATCACGCTCGATCGACCCGAGCGCGGCAACGGGCTCACGCCGACGCTGATCGCCGAGCTCGCCGCGTGCGTGGAGCAGGCGGACCTCGATCCAGCGGTGCACGTGCTGCTGCTCGCGGGCAACGGCAAGGGGTTCTGCGGGGGATACGACCTCGTCGAGAGCGCCGAGCGCGACATGTCCGAGCTCGGCGGCTCGACCCAGCAGGGCTCGCCGCTTGACCCCGCGGCGATCGCCGCCAACCACGACCCGAGCGGCACGTGGGATCCGATGGTCGACTACGCAATGATGAGCCGCAACGTCCGCGCGTTCATGTCGCTGTTTCACTGCGGCAAGCCCGTCGTCTGCAAGGTACACGGGTTCTGCGTGGCCGGCGGCACCGACATGGCGCTCTGCTCGGACCTGCTCGTGATCGCCCAGAACGCGAAGATCGGCTATCCACCGGCGCGCGTGTGGGGCTCCCCGACGACGTCGATGTGGGCGCACCGCCTGGGGCCGCAGCGAGCCAAGCGGCTGCTCTTCACCGGCGACTGCCTATCCGGTGCCGAGGCACTGGAGTGGGGGCTCGCGATCGAGGCCCCACCGGCCGCCCAGCTCGATGAGCGTACCGAGATCCTCGTCCGGCGGATCGCACAAATGCCGATCAATCAGCTGGTGATGATGAAGCTGCTCGTCAACCAGGAGACGATGTCCCGCGGTCTCAACAGCACTCAGACCCTGGGTACCGTCTTCGACGGCGTCGCCCGCCACACCGCCGAGGGCTACGCGTTCCAGCGACGCGCCGCCGAAGCTGGCTTCCGCGAGGCGGTGCGCGAACGCGACGACCCGTTCGGCGACCGCGGCGCGTCGAGCTTCAAAGGCTGACATCGCCTCCGTGCCAGACCTTCTCCACCACATCGCGAGCTTCGCCCGCTTTTCCGCCCACCGTGGGGAGCGGGAGCGCCACGACGCCGACGCCATGCGCGAGCTCGCGAGCAGGCCGCTCGAGCTACCGCGGGGCCTCGAGCTCGAATGGCTCGGCGTCGCGGGCTACCGCCTGAGCTACGAGGGACAGACGATCTACATCGATCCCTACCTCTCGCGTGTTCCGCTAGCCAGCGTCCTGCGCCGCACCCCTGCGCTGGCGAACCCTGCCCTCCATGATCGCTACCTACGACCGCCGGGGCGACTCGTCGGGGTGCTCGTCGGCCACACCCACTTCGACCACGCGATCGACGTCCCCGAGATCGCACGCCGCCACGGGTGCTCCGCCTACGGCTCGAGCTCGCTGGTCAACCTCATGAGACTCCATGGGCTGGGCGAGCACGCCGTCGAGGTGCAGCCCCACCGTCCCTATGAGTTGGGACCCTTCACCGTCACCTTTGTCCCGAGCTTGCACTCGAAGCTGCTGCTCGGCTTCGCGGTCCCCTTTGATGGCGAGCTCACCTGCGAGCATCTCGACGCCCTCTCGCCATCCGCCTACAAGTGCGGCCAGGTGTGGGGCATCCACGTCGAGGTCGCGGGAACGACCTTCTACCACCAGGGCAGCGCGAACCTCATCGACGACGCGCTCCCCCACAGCGGCGTCGACGTGTTCCTCGCCGGAGTCGCCGGGCGCAGCTTCACACACGACTACTGGGCGCGAATCCTGACCCGCCTGCAGCCACACACGATCCTCGCCAGCCACTTCGACGACTTCTTCCGTCCCGTTGACGCCGCGATGGGGTTCTCCACGAACGTCAACCTCGCCGCTGTTCCCGACGAGGTCGCCGCGGTGAGTCGCGACTTCCAGGTCGCCACCCTGGCACCGCTGGAGCCCGTCGGAGACGCGCGCCGGTAGAGGCGAAACCAACAGACAACGATCGAGCGGCCGGCGTTCAACTCAAGCGCCGGCTGCCACCGGCCGCGACGGCACATCTGTCTGGGTCTCAGGGCTGAACCCGAGGTTGCGGTTGACATGCTCGACGATCAACTTCGTCACGAACTCGGTGTCGTCCCACATCGGCACGTGTCCGCAGTCGGAGAGCGTGATCACCTTGACGCCCGGTATCTCGCGACGGTAGCGAGGAGCGTTGCGAGGACCCGGCAGTATCCGGTCGAACTGCGGGGTGGCCAGCAGCACCGGGCAGCTAATCCGATCGAGATCGCCGATCGTGAGCTCAGCCTTGTCGGCGAGCAGCGTTTGGATCGCTCGTTGGCTGATAGAGCAGTCCAGCGCTGCCTGCGATATCTCGGCTGCATCCGCCGGGGAGACAAGCTCCCCATGACGCATGATTTCCCTGAACGCCAAGCGGCGGGTCCCGGGACGTCTCATGATCCGCTGATTCCACGCGTGGGTTCGCATGAGCATTCTGATCTGCTTGGCAAAGAGATTCCCGATGCGCGGGCCCTCACCGTCGCCTCGGCTCCAGCCGCCGGCGGGCGCCAACGCGACGACTGATCGCGCACGGCCGCGCTTGGCCAGCTCGAGCGCGATGCCACCACCCATGGAGTTGCCGACGAAGTGCGCCGTGCCAACACCCAACTCGTCCAGCAGTCCTTCGGCCACGTCGGCGGAATGTTCGAAGGTGATCGGCAGATCGGTGGGATAGGAAGGACCGCCGTGGTGGCCAGGCAGCGTCGGTGCGATCACCTCGTAGCGGGCGACCAGGTCAGCCAGGATCGGATGCCAGATCCTCCAGGCTGCGGTGAAGCCGTGCAGCAGCACCAGCGGCTCGCCAGATCCAGCCCTATACATGGCGGGGGAGATTTCCGACATCGACTGCGAGTCTAGCCTCATCGCTGGTTACGGGCGGCCGACAGCCGGTCGACCTCCGCGGGCGTCAGCTTCAGCGTGGCGGCGGGCAGGATCTGCTCGAGCTGCTCGGTCGTCCGTGCGCTGGCGATCGGAGCGACGACCCGCGGCTGAGCCAGCAACCAGGCGAGCGCAACGGTGGCCACCGCCGTCTCGTGGGCCGCCGCGACCTCGTCGAGCGCCTCCAATACCGCCGCCCCCCCGCTGTCGAGGTAAGCACGAGCGGCCACCGCACGCGCGGACTCGACGGCCTCGCCGCCCAGCCGATACTTGCCGGCCAGAAAACCCTTGGCCAGCGCGAAGTAAGGCAGCACGGCAAGCTCCCAGGCCTCGGCGACGGGCAGCAGCGTGTGCTCGAAGTCGCGCTCGACGAGGTTGTAGTGGGGTTGCAGGACCGTGAACTCTGCAAGCCCGTGCGTGCGCTGGAAATCGAGTGCCGCGGTGAGCCGCCCGGCCGTGTAGTTGGAGGCGCCGATGTGGCGGACCGTGCCCGCTTTGACAAGTGCGTCAAAGGCCGGCAGCGACTCCTCCAGCGCCGTCTCCTGGTCGTCGAAGTGCGCGTAGTAGAGATCGATGCGGTCGGTCTGCAAGCGCTCGAGCGAGGCGTGCGCCTCCCGCTCGATCGTGTCCGCCCGCAGGTTACGGACCGCTCCCTGGCCGCCGCCGACCTTCGTCGCCAGGACTATCTGGTCACGGCTCCCGCGACTGGCGATCCAGCGCCCGATGATCGTCTCCGAGCGGCCGTGCTCGACCAGGTAGGAATTGGCGGTGTCGATGAAGTTGCCGCCCGCGCTGGTGTACGCGTCGAGGATGGCGTGAGACTGCGGCTCGTCGGCGGTCCACCCAAACACGTTGCCGCCGAGACAGATGGGGAACACGTCGAGGTCGGTGCGTCCGAGGGCAGTCATGTTCCTACCGTAGCGAGCGGCGACGGAGCAACACGTGGATGATCACCGCCAATGCAGTAGGCGTCACCAGCGCCGCACACACCCCTGCAGCGAACGAAACACACATAGTCCAGGATCGACGACGCGAACGCGCAGAGAGAACCGAAGTGAGCCCGAACCCAGCAACGCCAACCAAGAACACGCGCTTCTGACAATGCGTCGAGGAAGCGGTCGGCAAGCCACGACTCGATGTCTTCGAGCGCGGCGCTCGCCATCGCCGTTGGGTGGAGCGTGAAGCCGTGGGGAGACTCGGGGTAGACGCGAACATCCATCTCACAGCCAGCCGCGGACAGCCGGGCCGCCATGACCAAGTTGTCCTCAAGCAGGATGTCCAAGCTCCCGACGACGAGCAGGAAAGGAGGCAAGCCACGCAGGTCACCGAAAATGGGGGAAATGTCGGGGTTGGTGCGGTCGGCCACGTGTCCCACGTATGCCTCTATGAAGAACTCGCCGTCGAGCAGCCGACCCGCCGGTGTCTTTCCGCTCATGTCGTAAGTGCCGAATTGCAGTGCAGCGCCAACGAAGGGCTCGGCCACACCGCGGTCGCGGAGTCGCAACAGCGTCGTCATCGCCAGGGTCGCGCCTGCCGATACCCCGCCGATCGCCAAGCGAGTAGTTCCGAAGCGGGTCTCGGCCTCCTCCAAGAGCCACAACGCGGCCGTCTCGCAGTCATCTAGTGCGGCAGGCCAGGGATGCTCTGGGGCCAGCCGGTAGTCCACACTCACCACAGCGATCCCGAGGGCGTGAGCAAGGCTGCGATTGTGCGCGTCTCCGCGTGCCGCCAACCCCATGTAGAAACCGCCGCCGTGAATGTCCAGATAGACCCCGCGCGCCGTACCGCTCTCAGGAGCAAGGATTCTCACCGGCACCCTGCGTCCAGCGCCCTGCGCAAGTGTCTCTACGACCGGCGACTCGGGCGCCATCGTCGAGACGGCGTCTTTGGCCCGCGCCTCCTCCAGCGCCCGCACCTCATGCAGCCCCTTCGGGGTGCTGGGGTCAGGCGGGGAATCGGTGCCCCTGTTCGCGGCCCTCGCAGCGTAGAAGGCACGGCTCTCCTCGACGTACGCCGCCAACTCCGCGTCGATCAAGCCTTCTCCAGTGCCAACCAGCATGAATCTCCTCGCCAGTGCGTGCCGTCCGTCCGGCCGAGCAGTTGAGCACACAGGCCGGATGCCGCGAGTACTGCTCCGCGAGACTCAGCGTTTTCGGGAGAATGTGGCGCTGGCTCCGACCTAGGTACACCAGTGGCCACAACGGGCTGCGCGACGAAGAAGGAGAACCTCCACCATGACGATTCTGCGGATGGACAACGTCGGCATTGTCGTCGAAGACCTGGATGCCGCCATCGCGTTCTTCACCGAGCTTGGCATGGAACTGGAAGGCAAAGCGCAGATCGAAGGCCTCTGGGCAGACCGCACCGTCGGACTGGACGGCCTCCGAAGCGACATCGCGATGATGCGGACCCCGGACGGTCACAGCAAGCTGGAGCTGACGAAGTACCACGCCCCCGCGGCGGTCGGCGCCGAGCCAGGGAACCCGCCGCCCAACACGCTGGGCCTGCATCGTGTCATGTTCGCCGTCGACGACATCGACGACACCGTCGCCCGCCTGCTCGCCCACAGCGCCGAACTCCTCGGCGAGGTGGCGCAGTACGAGGACAGCTACCGGCTCTGCTACCTCCGCGGCCCCGCGGGCATCATCGTCGCCCTGGCCGAACAGATCAGCTAACGGCCACTCGGACCAGGCCGGCTACAAGCGGTAGTCCGATTTGTGCATCGGCGGCGCCAGGCAGGCGCAAGGCACCCCGTACGGCAGCCTCTCCTGTCGAGCACGCCTCAACACCTCTTGCCGCGAGCACGATGAGTTCTGACTCCACCGCCGGTATGTATTGACGAGTTCGCCGGAATACCCCGGGCGAACCGATCACAAAGGAGAATCCGATGTCAGACAGTCGTGTAGAAGACGAGGCCGCCATCCAGGCCCCACTGGTTGACTCCTACAAGGCGTGGGAGGCTGGCGACGCCGACGGCATGGTCGCCAACTACACCGCGGACGCGACCGCCATCATGACCGGCTCGCTCCGCGATAGCCGTGACGTGATCCGCGAGACCATGGCCCTGGCCTTCGAGGGGCCACTCAAGGGCAGCTCGACCTACAACCAGCAGCTCAGCCTCCGCTTCGTCGGCAGGGACGCCGCGATCGTCGTCAGCGAATCCGGCATCCTATTCGCCGGCCAGACCGAGGTTCCCGACACGGGTAAGGTGAACGCGACCTGGGTTTTCGAGAAGCGGGACGGCCAGTGGCTGATCGCCGCCTATCACAACAGCCCAGTGCTGGCGCCCGGGCGGTGAGAGCAGAGAAAGGGGCGCGGGTGTGACGACGAAGGTAGAAGGCTTCGATCGCTTGGTTGAACCGTTCCGGACGGAGCTGCTGGCGTACTGCTACCGGATGCTCGGCTCGACTCATGAGGCAGAGGACTTGGTCCAGGACACGTACCTGAGGGCGTGGCGGGCGCGGGAGCAGTACGACGAGACTCGCAGCTCGCTACGCACCTGGCTCTACCGGATCGCGACGAACGCCTGCCTGACCGCCTTGGAGGTCCGCGGCCGCCGACCACTGCCGGCGGGGCTGGTGGCCGCGTCGGACCCGCTCGGGCCGCTCGTCCGGGGAGAGAACGTCGCCTGGCTCCAGCCCCTGCCGGACTCGTTGCTGGACGCGGGCGATGCGGCTGGAGTAGCGATCGACCGCAGCGGCCTGCGCTTGGCGTTCGCCGCCGCCCTGCAGCACCTGTCGGCGCGTCAGCGTGGTGCACTGATCCTACGTGACGTACTCAGCTTCTCCGCGTCCGAGGCAGCGGAGATCCTCGGCACTACTGTCGTATCGGTGAACAGTTCCCTGCAGCGGGCGCGTACCCGTGTGAAGGACGTCGGGGTCGGGCAGGAAGGTCTTAGCGAGCCGTCCGCAGCCGAGCAGCGGGCCTGGGTCGATCGCTACATGCAGGCGTTCGAGCACGCCGACGTCGAGGGTCTCAAGCGGCTGCTCACCGAGGACGTGCTCATGGAGATGCCACCGATGCTCAACTGGTTTGCCGGCCCCAACAACTACGGCCTGTTCATGGAGTGGGTCTTCGCTGCGGCCGGAACGGACTGGTGTCTGAAGGCGGTCGCGGCCAACGGCCAGCCCGGGTTCGCCGCCTATCGGCGCGTCGGTGGCGGATACGAGCTGCACACGCTCCAGATCTTCACCGTCACCGCCGAGGGCATCAGCCGGAATTCGGTGTTCCAGGATTCAGAGGTCTTCGCTTCTTTCCGTCTGGCGGCCGGACTCGACGCCCGAGGACCCCGCAAGGGCCTTTCGTGTAATCGACGGGCTTAGCCCAACATGCCGCGATCCTCGGCGGGCGTCGTCGAGCTGAGGGGAGCTGCACTGCCGATGCCTGGCACCCGCCGATATGGTTCTGGGAGATCGACTTGGTCTCCCAGGAGGGGTTTGTAGTGTTCGGAACGTTCTTTTTTGTCCACGGAACCGGTGTGCGCCAAACTCGCTACGACGAGCTGTGGGCGACGATTCAGGAGCGCGCCAAGCGCAACGGCATTGACGGGGTCGAGTTCGTCGGTTGCCCTTGGGGCGCTAACGTCGGCGTGACACTCGATCGGATCGCCGCGACTCTGCCTCCGGACGCCAAGACGCGCGCGGCGATCGACGGCGCGCCGAGCGACACCGAGATCGAGGTGGCTCTCTGGGCGATGCTGCTCGAGGACCCGTTGGTCGAGCTGAGGCTCGCCGGAGAGGGAGGCCCTGGGCATACGAAAGTCGTCGTTGGCGCTGCACCACCCGGTGAGGCAGCCCGTGCCGCGCTTCTCGCGCTGCAGGCCACCGCGCCGGATGTGCGCGGCAGCGGCCTTAGCGTCGATGAGGTGGTGCAGGCGGCAAAGCTAGTGGCAGCCGCGCCGGAGCTTGCCGCCGCGGCAGCGGCAGCGGGCACGTCGGCCGACGAAGAGGTGGTCGGCGCTACCGCACGCGCCGTGGTGGCGACCGCGTTGGCACGCCGCCGCGAGGACGGCGGAGAGCCGCCCGCAGCAGCTGTGGAGGTGGCTGCACGGGAGGCCCTGATCAGCACGATCGAGACCGCGATCGCGCCTGCCGGGACGCGGAGCCTGGGCGGCCGGATCAAGAAGCGCGTCAAGGCGTTCGCGGTCAAGCGCGCCAGTGCGATGGCACGGGAGCGCCGCGGTGAGCTCATGACCACGAGCCTGCCGGGAGTCGGCGACATCATCTACTACGAGAGGCGTGGGAGCGCGATCGCCGATTACGTCGCCAAGGCGATGGCGAGCCTCCCACGACCTGTCGTCGCAGTCGGTCACAGCCTCGGCGGGATAATGCTGGTCGACCTGCTGACCCGCGAAACTCCGCCCGTGACAGACGCGCTGGTCACTGTGGGCTCGCAGGCGCCCTTGCTGTACGCGATCGACTCCCTCCAGCGCCTGCGACCCGGCGAGACCGATCCCCAGCCGTTCGTCCCTTGGTTGAACGTGTATGACCGCAGCGACCTCCTCTCGTTCTGCGCAGAGGCGACCTTCTCGGGGGTGTCCGGCATCAACGACCAGGAGGTCGAGTCGGGCGTGCCGTTTCCCGAGGCGCACAGCGCTTACTGGCGCAACGACCGCGTCTACGAACTGATCCGTGACGCCTGGCCGTCGAGCTGATGCCGCCCACAGACACTCAAGCCGCCGCCACTTGGGCGCTCGTCATCGGGATCGACCAGTACGACTCGCCCGATCTGCGTCGCCTCACCGGCGCGGTCAACGATGCAGTCGCGACCGTCAGGTGGCTGCGCAAGCTAGGCGTTCCGGATGCTCAGATCCTCATGCACGCCGCACCCTCCACGAGCAGCCAAGCGGCGGTCACAGAACTCGCGCTTCCCTATAAGGACGCTCGTGAGCCGACCATCTGGAGGTCGATCATGGCCCTGCAAAAGGTCACAGGCGCAGAGCGGCTGATCATCTCATTGTGCGGCCACGGGCTCCACGAGTACACCTCCGGGGCGCTGTTCCTCACGCAAGAGGCGAGTGAGGACGACTGGGTCAACCTCGGCTTGGAGTGGTACATCAAGGTGTTTCTCGAGATGTCCTTCCGCGAGCAATTCCTGTTCATGGACGGCTGCCTGAACCACCCGTACGACGACAACACGCGTCCGCGAGTGGAGGCAGGCAAACACTCAGGCGCGCCCAAGCCGGCCGCGCGCGACGAGAACAGCATGGTCACGTGCTACGCAGCGTCGCAGAGCCAGGTGGCCGGGGAGGACGGAGAACGCGGCATCTTCACCCGCTGCCTGCTTGCTGCGCTCGATCCCGACGCGCCGTTGAAGGAGGCGGTCACCCTGTCGTTCGAGACCGGTGAACGGACGCTCAACCTCGTGAAGGTGATGGAGGTCGTCGGACGGCAGGTGACCAACGCGGCAGCGCGGCAGGTGCCGTGGCCTGACCCCCTGAGTTCGGTCCGGCCCTTGTGAGAGTTTCTTGCGCCCGCGATGATGGGCTAGAAAGGAACTCTGATGAAGCGACGCAGGCACACGCCGGAGCAGGTCATCCGCAAGTTGCGGGAGGCCGAGCGGATGCTTGGCGAGGGCGAGGGCATCCCGGAGGTCGCCAAGGCGCTCGGGGTCTCCGAGCAGACGTTCCATCGCTGGCGTAACCAGTACGGCGGGATGAAGGCGCAGGACGTCAAGCGGTTGAAGGAGTTGGAGCGCGAGAACCAGCGGTTGAAGGCGATCGTGGCTGACCAGGCGCTTGAGAACCGCGCGCTTCGGGAGATCTCCTCGGGAAATTGGTAGGCCCAGTCCGTCGGCGTCGGGCGGTCGCGATGCTGCGCGACCGTCTCGGCGTCAGCGAGCGCTGGGCATGCCGGGTGGTCGGGCAGCGTCGCTCCACGGAGCGCTACGAGCCCAAGCGCGCCGAGGAGGACCAGGCGCTGCGCGCCGAGCTGCGCAAGTTCTCCAAGGAGCGGCCGCGGTGGGGATACCGCCGCGCGCACCACCATCTACGTGAGGAAGGCTGGGATGTGAATCGCAAGCGGGTGCAGAGGTTATGGCGCGAGGAGGGGCTGCGGGTTCCTGTGCGCAAGCGCAAGCGCCGACGGCTGGGCTCCTCGACCGTTCCAGCCGAGCGGCTGCGTGCTGAGCGTCCCAACCATGTATGGGCGTTTGACTTCCAGTTCGACCAGACCGCCGACGGCAGGGCGCTGAAGCTGCTGAATATCGTTGATGAGTTCACCCGCGAGTCGCTGGCGATGCTGGTGGCGCGCAGCATCGACGCTGAGACGGTCGTCGGCTCACTGCAGCGGCTGTGCGGTGAGCGCGGCGCCCCAGAGCTGCTGCGGTGCGACAACGGGCCGGAGATGACCGCGCACGCGCTGCGGGACTGGTGCACGCTCTCGGGGGCCGGAACTGCGTTCATCGAACCCGGCTCGCCGTGGCAGAACCCGTTCGTGGAGAGCTTCCACTCCCGTGTGCGCGACGAGCTCTTGGACGTCGAGGAGTTCTTCTCCTTAGCCGAGGCGCGCGTGGTGATCGGCGACTGGCAAGAGGACTACAATCGCCGCCGCCCGCACTCCGCGCTCGGGATGCGCACCCCGGCCGCGTTCGCCGGCGCGTACACCGCCACCGAGAGCATCAACCGCGTAGCGGCATAACCCCGGGCCGGGCACCCCTCTCCCCCCGCGGCCCGTGGACATGGCGCGGTGTGGACAGCAAGCTGCCCACACCGCTTGGACAACGCTTCGCGTTGCCCACATGCCCACCGGCCCAGCCGCTACATCACATACACTCCACGAGTCAACCCGTGTCCACGAGAACGGGGTCCAAACCACCGACTCTCACACGTGGTGGACCGAAAAACGGGGGCCGGCCAGCCGCTCGTAGTACAGCGCCCGCGGCTGGAGCTGCATGGAACCGCCGGCGCGACGCCCGGCTATGCCGGGCTCTACCGGCTGGCACGACTCGAGACCTGCCAGGTTACGCTCGACGTCTTGCCGGCCGACGCCCGCGGGGAGGTTGACTACATCGACATCCTGTTCGATGACGATCCACCCTATTGGTCATCCCGTTGGCCACTGGACGGGGGCTCCCTTGCGGTGCCGGTTCAAGCGCAGCTGCCGAAGGGCTATCGAATCAGCGCACACTGCAGCCTGTGGCCTCAGGCCGCGTGGAGCCCGCTGAAATCACGCCAGGACGCGACGCTCGATGGCGATCGAAATGTGCTCTTTGCGTTTAAAGGCGATGGCGAGGATGTGCTCGGGATCAAGCTGCGCGACGCCGACGGCCAGATCAGTTCGGCGATGTTCGGCCGCTACAGCGACGCCGCCAGCATGCTAGATCTCCCCGCGAAGCCCAAATCCGGCAGCGAGATCGCGCCCGGCGTTACGATCCAGCTGCACGGGGACGGGCCCGAATTCCACGTGACAGGTACAGATGCCTCTGAAACCGCGCGCGACATCGTCGCGGACTGGTCCCGTGTGATGCGCGAGATCCTCCCATCAGACGTAGTCGTCGCGACAGAGCTGCGGGGCGAGGCAGCGAGCGCGCCCCCAGCGGGCGGGATCAACTTCGAGCTACCGACAGGCGGCCCCGCTCGGCTCGCCGGATCGCTTAGCTCCCACCGGGTAATTACCGTGGGTCGCCCCGGCCTTGAGGGCCACGAGCCACCCTGGCATGGGATCGAGCAAATGTCGCTCCTGGACCTCCAGCAGCAGCCCCTCCGCATGTTCCCACCCGGCCCGACCGAAGTCCGACTCGAACTGCCGTGGGGAAACTGGTCAGAAGTCGTCCAGGTACCGGACACGGGAGCCGCCGAACTAGTGCTACCTGACTCCGTCGGAGTTCCGCCGCTACGCCTACGTGTACCCCCCCTCGCTTACCTGCACGGACGTCACATCGTGGGGCTCGATCAGGCACCCCGCAGTGGCACGCGGGGCCACATCGTGCGGCCAGGCGGCGGGACGACCGAGCTCGCACCCGGCAAGGCCGGCGACGGAATCTGCTGGGTTCTCGACGCCCCGGGCGAGGGCGTCGCCGAGATCGACGGCGAACACACCAGCTACTTCCCACTCTGGGAGAATCGAAGCTTCGCCATCGATCGATCCCACGGCATCTTGCGCGTCGAGCCGCTCACGTGGGTCGCAGCGCCAGAGTGGGATCTCCTGCTGTCGGCCGGCCGGCTCGATGACCTCACGCGTGAGGACACCGCCGAGCTCTCGTACAAGAAGTGGGAAGACCCGCTGCTCGGGCTTGCGTCGGCCTACGCCTACCGGGCGCAGGACGCGTGGGACGAGCTCGGCGTGGTCCTGGGCAACCTGTGGCGGCTGTTCGATTTCGAGCACAGCCCGGTGGACCTTGACATCCTTGCCGCCGAGACCCCCGGCCTGGATCCGGCGGTGTCGATCCTCGCGCGCAGGCGTCTAGCCGAGCGCGCCGAGCGCGAAGAGGTGCCCCTGCTGCGGTGGGGGGTAGGGCTCGCGCTCGACGTCCTTGATCGTGGGCCGCTCGAGAGCCTCACGCTGAATCGCTGGCGGGAGCGGCTCGAACAGATCGACCGGACACTCTCAGCGGTGTCCGTCTGGACGGCGTGGACGCACGCTGACTAATCGTCAGGCCGGCGTGCACTGAATGGCGTGACCGGTCACCGACGCGAAGGTATTCAGTGCGCGCGAGAGGTTCGATAGGTTCCCCGTATCCTGGCCTAGCGCTTCGAGAAAATGGACTGAGTGGGGCTTCGCATGAGTGATCAACGTCGTGACACGAGCAATCTCAGCCGCGCCAAGGCCGGAGCGCCGTAGCGCGGCGGTCACGTCCGCCGGGAGTCCTTTCTTCGCAACGCTAGCTTGCATGTGACGAAACTGAGCTGCGGTGATCGAAGGATCGTGTACGCGAGCAGCACTGAGAGCGCGACGCAGGAGCTTGACATCGAGCGGCTCGCGTGCGAGATACCGGCGCGCCGCTTTGGCGTCTTGGCTAGCCGCTCGAGCCTGCCGCCGCATCCACGCGCATTCTCCTTGAGCAGCAGCACCCTGGAGCCGTTCAACAGAGAGCGTAAATGCCCTCATGTACATTGCGGCGGATTCGATGTCAGATATGAGGATGCTCCAAACACGAGTCCTGTGCAGGGTACGACTGGCATGAGCCGTCACGCTTGCAAACGGGACGTACGCTGGACTCGCGATCTGGGTGAAGTCGTTTCGAGGGGGATCGGCCGCCAGATCGGCGAGCTGCGCCCCGCCGAGAAACTCGGCGGCATCGAACTGGTCGGGCATCAGCAGCTCAACCGCCACCTCCGGCTCAGCGGCAGCAAGCACAAGCTTGAACACAAGCATACCTATGTCCGCTCGATCGACGGCATTCTTCGACACCTCCGCACCAAGCTTTGCTGTGTTCAATGCCCGCTTCACATCGGGTGGGACCACGATCGGACGTACGACAGTGGACGTCACCGGCACTTGCGTGGAAGAGCCGGCCGTAGACGTCGCGGTGGGCATTGGTGTGGATGAGCCTGGCGTTGACGTGGTTATGCGAATGAGGCCGCCCCCTTCTGCATTGAGCCACATCGCCCCATCCGGACCGGCGACGATCGTGGATTCATATGGGTTAGGACATCCGCTGAGTGCGTCACTCAAGTCGTAGTAAGTGATCGTGCCAGTCGTCGCAAGCCGGCCAACCCCGAACCCACAATTTCCGATACCGGTCGCCGTAAACCAGAGCGCGCCATCCGGACCAGCTGCGATGGAGTCTGAGATCACACCTTCTGGCAATGCGAATCGGGTCACGATTCCGCTGGGTGTGATCGTGTCGATAGCGCCGTGATCCTGCCCAGGTTCAAGTTTGCCTGGCTCACTTGTGAACCAGATCGTCCCACTAGGGCCTGCAGTCAGATCTCTTATGACTTGTTCTCCGGTTGGGTAGTACGAAAAAGCCCCCGATATCGTCATCCGGCCCACGAGATCAGAATCAGACGGGCCTGCGTACCGCGCGATGAACCACAGCGCATTATCACTGCCATATGCGATACTCCTAGGTTCGGAGCCCGTTGGAAAAGCCCCCGGAAAGCAGTCCCCGGAAATCTGGCCACCGGGACTGATATGTCCGACGCCCCTAGGCGATGGTCCCAAGCCTGTGGCTTCCGCCATGGTGAACCACGCCCCGCCTTCTGGGTCTGCTGTCAAGCTGACCACATAGTTCGTATAGTTTCGGTATTCTTCACACGAAGGAAAGGGTCCAAACGGGCCCGCAAACGTCTGATAGCCGGTAGACGAAACGCGCAATAGAGGGGTTTCGCTCCCCACGTGGCAGCCGCCCACCCGTTCCCAACTGTCCCAGCACGCCCACACGCCGCTGGGGGTCGCCGCAAGCGGGTGGGGAATAAATTCTGTTATGTAAGGAGGGACAGTCGGACCGCCCGTGGCCGGGACCATCACCGTCACGATCCCGTCGGTCAACATTCGCACAAGACCTGCAGTACCTCCGAACCACAGTCCGTCTGGAGCTGCGACCAAGCCGTCAGGACCGTCCCCTTCGGGGACTGGGAAGGCACGTATATCTGCGCTTGCACAAACCGGAAGCGACAGGACAAGTGCAAGCGCACTCATGATCGCTGCTGCCGCAAGGCGACCCCGGTATCTATCCCGTGACTTAGACATCGCCAAGGCCCGCAACAATAGTCGTACTCGGTGCCGCTTGCGCCAACTTCCACAGGAAGCGGCGGCGGTAGCCGCGCGAGGAGAGGACCGCGGGCAAGATGACGCTGGTGTCGAGCACGACTGGCCGCATCTTGCGGCACCCTACGTGCGCGCCAGGAGCCTAGTCCTGGATGTTTGCCGTCAACGACCTGGACGGCGTCGCCTTTGCCGGCTCGGACTTGGCGGAGCACTGTCTGGCGGGACACGCGAGCTTTCGAGCGGCGGCGTTAGCGACGGCCTTCAGATTCAGGAGCTTGCGCGGGGTCGGCATCGACGCACATCCCTCGCGGATCACGCCGCGATAATTTGTGCCATGGCCTTCGCTCCGCCCGCGCGCCACCTGCTGCGCGCGAAGGACCTCGCCGACGCGCGCTACTTCGAGCCGTTGGGCGTCACGGAGATGGCGCGCGCGGCGGGTCTCTCACGTGCGCACTTCAGCCGCGAGTTCCGCCGCGCATTCGGCGAGTCGCCGCACGCGTACCTACTCACGCGGCGCCTCGAGCGCGCGGCGGCGCTGCTGCGCGACACCGATCGCTCGGTCGCCGACATCTGCTTCTCGGTGGGGCTGCGGAGCGTGGGCTCGTTCACGACGAGCTTCAAGCGCACGTTCGGTCGTTCGCCGACGGCGTACCGTGCGGCGTATCCACCCGCGGCGACGCGCGCGCTCGTGCCGGAGTGCGTGTTGCGTTTCTACGGGCGCCCGCAACACAGCACATTTCGAGAAGACAACGGCGCGGCGCGCGCCTAGCATCGCTTGCAGATGAACGTGGCCCGCTGCGTGTCATGCGCGGTCGGTCGCGTCCCCCCATCACGACCCAGGAGGACCCGATGCTCAAAATCGCCAACGCCCATCTGTGGGTACACGACCAGGACGAGGCGCTCGCGTTCTACACCCAGAAGCTCGGCATGGAGGTGCGGATCGACGCGACGATGCCCGAGATGGGCAACTTCCGCTGGCTTACGGTCGGGCCCGTCGGTCAGCCGGATGTCGCGATCGTGCTGATGGCGATCCCCGGCCCGCCGATCATGGACCCCGACACCGCCGAGCAGGTGCGTGGGCTGATGGCGAAGGGCTTCGCGGGCACAGTCTTTCTCACAACCGAGGACTGCCGCGCGGACTACGAGCAGCTCAAGGCGCGCGGTGTCGAGTTCACCGAAGCGCCCTCCGAGCGTCCCTACGGGATCGACTCCGGCTTCCGCGACCCCTCCGGTAACTCGATCCGGCTCACCCAGGTACGGGAGCTGGCCTCGGTCTAACCCGCATGCGGATGCGAATGGTCGGTAGGCTGCGGACATGGCACCCGAGCTCGTCCTGCACGTCCTGCCGCCGTCGCACCCCTGCATGACGGCGACCGCGGCGTTGCGCCTGAAGGGCCTGGAGTACGAGCGCGTAGAGTTCGCGCCGGGCCCGCACGTCGAGCAGATGCGCGCGATCTACGGCGAGGAGCGCCACACGGTCCCGGGCATGCTGGTCAACGGCGAGCCGGTGCACGGCTCACGGGCGATTCTGGCGCGGCTGGAGGAATTGGTGCCCGAGCCCGCGCTCTACCCCAGCGACGCGGTTCGCGAAGCGGAGCGCTGGGGCGACGAGGAGCTGCAGGATCTCGGCCGACGGCTACCGTGGGGGTCGCTGCACTTCCGCCCGGAGGCGGTCGGCACCTTCGGTGGCGTCGGCCCACTGGACGGCGCGGGCACCGATTTCGCGATCCGCCTGGTCCGCGGAACGTGGAAGTACCACGGCATCTCGGCGGCGCGGCTGCAGGAGGATCTCGCGGGCCTTCCGGAGAAGCTCGCGCACGTCGAGACGCTCGCCGCCGACGGCGTGATCGGCGGCGCGCAGCCCAACGCGGCGGACTTGCAGATCGGCGCGACGTTGCGCGTGCTGCTGACGCTCGGCGATCTACGCCCGCTGCTGACGGGCAGTGCCGGCGAGCGAATCGCGCTGGAGTGCTTCCCGGAGTACCACGGGGAGGTGCCGGCCGGCGCCTTCCCGGCCGGCTGGACGCCGGCGGCTTGAGCGCCGTCGCGGTCTCTCGCCCGCGACATTCGAGGGTGCTCCCGCGGTACTCTCGACATCAGACCATGAGCGAAAATTCGCAGCGGATGGCTTCGGCAGCGCCTCCGAGGCGGGGGTAGAGGAGTTCGCGGTGGCCCGTGGGCTATCGCTGAGCCTGCCGTTGAGCGCGCTTGCGGCGAGCGCGGCACTCGCCGGATGCGGCGCGGGCTCCAGGCCCGCAACCGAGGGTACCCACAGTCTCACCGTCGGCGGCACTAACACCAGCGTCAGTCGCGGCGCGCGAGAGCCCACCGGACGGCGCCAACCCGGCGCGCAGCCATTGACTCCTGAAGAGATGCGCGAATACGACGCCAACGAAGGTCGCTGCAACGACGATGGCGGAAGCGTCCGCGATGTCGGGACGATCGAGGCCTACTGCTCCTTCCCCACTCGCTCGAACGACTTCCACCTCATCGAATCCTCGCACGAGAAGGAACCTGCCGGCGAAGAAGAATAAGTGGTCAATCCTCGAGCGCGTAGCTTTCGATGTCGTGATCGAGCGTCCCCTGCGCCTCGTACTGGCCGGAGTGCACATGGACGAGCTTTCCTTCGCGATCGAAGAACATCGTGGTGGGGACGCCCTCGAACGCGGCGAGCGAGCTGAGCGCTTCCGTGCTGGCTTCGTAGCTGGGATATGCGACGTGGTGGTCGGCCAGGAACGAGCTGGCGTTAGCCGCCTGGTCTTCGGTGTCTGCGCCGAGGAACGCGACCCTCCGTCCGTATGTCACGGATGCGTTCGCGAGCAAGGGGAACTCCGAGCGGCAGGGCCCGCACCACGACGCCCACACGTTGAGCACCACTGGATAACCGCGTAGGCCACGCAGGCGAGCCGCAAGCGCCGACTCGGAGCCGATGAGCCGACCGGCCTGGCGGTGCAGTTCCGCAAGCGCAGGGGGCGAGCTCGCCAGCTGCTGACGCGCATCGGCGCCCATCTCTGTGGAACTTGGGGCGGGTGCGAGCGCGGCATGTATCTGGCTGACCAGCGCGGCGCGCGTGAGCCACCCTCCCGTGCTCACATCCTGGTACCAGAGGAAACCGCCCGACGGCGAGATCAGCTCCAGGTACGGCTCGTCCTGAACTCGGTAGCCGTCCGCCAGACGGCCGCTCGAGTCGATCGCGATCGGATAGGAGAGCGGGTGGGGCAGCGAGCGGAGGAAGCGCGGCAGTGCGGCGGGCGATGACTCAACGCTCGCCTCGTCGACCGCCGTGAGCGCCGGCAGTCGCTCGTGGCCAGCGGATTCGGCGTAGGCGTCGAGTGCCTCGAGTTCCCGCGCGAGACCCGTCACCTCAGAGTCCCACGTGTCGAAGAACAGGATCAGCCGCGGTTTGGCGCCCGTGCCGAACTGCACGCTGCCACCGCCGACCCGCGGCAACGTGACTTTGGTCGTCGGTTCGATCAAGGGGATCTGGGCATAGGAGACCGCGGAACGCACCGGCGGATGCCCCGGCAGCAAGCTCGCGGCCGCCCGCGCGAAGAGCGATGCGAGCTGTCCCACGCTCGCGTAGGACATCTGGGTCATGAACAGGCGTGAGAGCTTCCCCTGCGTGTCGATCACGTACACGGCGGGGGTGTGATCGACCTGACCAGCCACGATCTGCGCTTCGATCCCGTACGCGTGCCAAACGCGCTCCAGGCGTGCGAGCGGACCGTTGAGGAAGTGCCAGGCGTGCATCATCCCGTGCGCTTGCGAGTACGCGCGCACCCAGCGTGTTTCGGTCGCGGCGGGATTTGCGCCGACGCCCAGCAGTTCCACGTGAGCGCCCGCCGGCCCGAGGAGCCGCTTGGCCTTGACCATCGCGGTGGTGGTGAGCGGGCAGATCGTCGTGCACTGCGGGTCGTTGAAGGCGAGGATCACGACCTTGCCGCGGAAGGCGGACAGCGACACGGCTCGCCCGAACTGATCGGTCAGCGTGAAATCGGGGGCGGTCCCGTGGATCGGCGTGCCGGGGTCGAGCGTAGGGTTGCTCGCGAGTGCCCCGATCTGTGACGGTGACGACGGTGACGGCCGGGTGAACGCGAGGGCGCCCACCACGAGCGCGGCGACACCGGCGCCGAGGAGGACACCGAGCACGAGCGCCCGCCGTGCTCCCGGCGGCTTCGCCGGCGCGGAAGTGGGGGTGTCCATCAGCCCTCCTGGGGGGGCGAGCGCGAACCCCGGGGCGCATCCGCACCCGCCGGTGGTCGGTTGCGAGCATCGACATGCTCGCGGTGACGCTCGTGCCGCCGTATCAGGAACACACCCCAGGCGAGCATGACGATCACCGCGGCCATCGGGACAAGCATCGTCAGCAGCGACGCCGACAGGTAGGACGAGTCCAGCACCACCGTTGTCATCCGCTCAACCTCCTCATCTTGCTTGCGTGGCCTCCTCCAGCACCGGGATGGGCGAGCCGTTCGGAGCTGGCATTGGGCCGTCGGGGGGACGGGGGAAGCCGACCGCGTCGAGTGCCGGCGTTCGCGGCGGCGGCTCCGGGGCGACCCACTGATACAGCCCGATCAGCAGCGCAATCGTGTATGCGATCGAGCCCCCGACCCACATCATCCCGCCCGCGAGCTGCTGGTCGGTGAGCGCACTGATCCCGCCGGGACGGCTCGGAAGGTCCGCGTAGTGCTGGTAGATCGGTTCGGGCGCCACGACGAAGATAATCGCGAGGACCCAGCCGACGATCATCGCACCCACGATGTAGGCGATCCGGGCCGGCCACGCGAGGTGCGGCCGCAGCGGGCCGGTGTCGATGACCCGCGCCCAGAACAGCAGGCCGAAGAAGAAGAACATCGCGTGCTCGGCGGCGTGCACCGCGCCGTTGCGCTCTGTGAGGTCGTACGCGGCGGGAATGTGCCAGACGACGATCGCCCCGTTGAAGAGCATCCACGCCGCGAGCGGCCCCGCGAGGGCGCGCAGCGGGGCGGCGAGGTGCGATTTGGCGACTCCGCGCGCGAGCACGGTACGCGAGTGCAGCGGCAGCGCTCGCCACATGGTCGGCCACGGGCGCCCGAGCAGGATCAGCGGCGGCGCGACGGTGAGTAGAATGATGTGCTGGAGCATGTGCACCCACAGCAGTTCGTCCGCATAGGCGTCGATCGGAGATGCAACCGCGATCACGATCGACAGCAGCCCCATGTAGAAGGCAGCCGCCTGGAGCACGCTCGGCCGCCCCGCCTTCGGCCGGCTCCCCAGCGCGTAGAGGACCGCTGCCGGCACCACGTACACGAGCGAGGGATCCCATGACCAGCGGCTCAGGTTCATCGCCTCATACCAGGTACAGGACGATGAACGCGATCACGCCGATCGCCGCGAAGTAGGCCCAGTAGAAGGAGGATGCCTCGATGCCCGCGCGCAGCAGCTCGTCGTCGTCGGAAGGCACGCCCTCGCGCCGCGAGCGCCGCTCGCTCCCACCGGCGCGCCAGCGCGCGAGGCTCGCGACCTGGATCTCGATCCAGCAGGCGCCGATCAGCGCGAGCACCGCGTACCACAAGGTCCAGCCGAAGAAGACCGCTGCATATCCCCCACTCGCGGCGCCGAAGCTGAGCGTCGTGTACTCGTAGAACTGCAGCCCAACCGCAGCGAGCGTGCACACCAGCGCGACGATCCCGGCTCCCAACACGTCCGCGAACCGGCGACGCGCGGTCAGTCGATAGACGATCGCACCGATCAGCATCAGCCCGGCGATCGGCGTACCCAGGCCCACCGGCGGCTGTGTGCTCCCGATCCTGAAGTGGCCGTTGGTGTTGAGCGCGAGCAGGTAGAAGTACGCGAACAGAAACGCGAGGAAGAAGAACGTGATCGAGCCGCACAGCAGCCGTCCACCGAGCCGCAGCGCATGCGGCTGCCAGTCCGGCGGCTCGGCCTGCAAGCGCTCGTCGAGTGGAGCCGAGGCCTCCACCGCCTACGCTCCTTCCCCGGCCGTCGCCACCGTGGGCACCGGCACACGTTCCTCGCCATAGGGATAGGGATCGCCGTCGAACACGGGCAGCCGCTCGAAGTCGTGCAGCGGAACCGGCGTCGGCAGCTGCCACTCGATCGACTTCGACTGCCACGGGTTGCGCTCCGCGGGCTCGCGCTCGAAGACGAGCGACCGGACTGCGTTCACGAGGAACAACAACAGTGAGAGCCCAAGTACGTACGCCGAGGCGCTCACCCAGTCGTTCAAGCCCTGCAGGTTGGTCGCGTAGGTGACCACACGCCGGGGCATGCCCATGAAGCCGAGCGCGAAGAGCGGCGCGAAGGTCGAGTTGAAGGCCAGGAACATGATCCAGAAATGCCACTTGCCGAGGCGTTCTGAGAGCTTGTAGCCGTACATCTTCGGTACCCAGTAGTAGATCGCTGCGAAGAACGCGAAGATCAGCCCGCCCATGATCGTGTAGTGGAAGTGGGCCATCACGAAGAAGCTGCCGTGCGTCGTCACGTCGCTCGGCACATCCGCGAGGAAGATGCCCGACACGCCGCCCCAGAGGAAGTTGAACGCCCACCCGAGGCAGAAGAGCATCGGCACCGTAAAGCGGATGCGACCGCGCCAGAGCGTGCCGAGCGCGCAGAGGTAGATGAACCCGGTGGGAATCGAGATGAGCTCGGTGGAGAGTGAGAAGAACGGCCGCAGGTCGGCGTTCAGGCCGGACACGAACAGGTGGTGCTGCCAAACGAAGAAGCTCAGGATCCCGACGCCGAGCATCCCCGCGACCGCGAGGCGATAGCCCCACAGTGGCTTGCGCGTGAACACGGGCAGCAGCTCGAGCACGATCCCGAAGCCCGGGAGCGCCAGCACATAGACCTCCGGGTGCCCAAACACCCAGAAGAGATTCTGGAAGAGATAGGGGCTCCCGCCCTGGCCGGGGATGAAGAACGCCGTCTGCACGGTGCGGTCCATCGCCGCCATCAGCAGCGTCGCGATCAGCGTCGGCGCCGCGAGCACCATCAGCCCGGCCGTCGCGAGCACCGACCAGACGAAGATCGGCAGGCGCGACCAGGTCATGCCCGGAGCGCGCATGGTCACGATCGTGACGATCAGGTTGAAGCCCAGCAGCGTCATCGAGACACCGACGAGCGCGAAGAAGCCGATATAGGCGTCGTAGCCCGCCGTGCCCTGGTCGCCGAGCGGCTGGTAGCCCGTCCAGCCGGTCTGGAAACCACCGAAGAAGATCGTCGTGATCAAGACCACCCCGGCAGCCATCAGCAGCCAGAAGGTGAGCGACTCGATGCGCGGGAAGGCCATCCGCCGCGAGCCGATCATGATCGGGACAAGCCAGTTGGCGAAGGGCCCGAGCACGCCCGAGGTGAAAATGCCCATCATCATCGAACCGTGCATCCCGACGAGCGTGAGGTACTGGTTGGCGCCGAAGACGTGGGTGTTGGGCTGCAGCAACTCGGTGCGTATCGCCATCGCGTTGAGCCCGCCGATGAAGAAGAAGAACCCGATGCCGACCATGTACTGCTTCGCGACCACCTTGTGGTCGGTCGAGAGACTGAAGTAGCGCAGCAGCCCGTGTTCGTGGGACTCTCGCTCGGCGAGTGTCGGTTGGCCGCCAAGCAGGCGCTGGACCGGGTAGACGGCGAAGCCGAGGCCGATCAGGAAGCCGAGCACGCCGAGCAGGTAGCCGAGCATGATCGCGATGTCGTTTTCGCCCGCCGTCGTGGAGAAGTAGGCGAGGCTTTCGCCTTGGATTTCCGTACCGATCCAATGGCCGAGGAACCAGCCGCCGACGCCGAGCACGATCCCAGTGAGCACGTTGAAGCCGATCAGCCGCCGCCACAGCGGCGCGCGGGCAGACATCGGTTCGGGGTACGTTTCCTGCGGCCGCGCTCATCCTGCCCTCCTCAATGGGTTCGGGAAGTAGGTCTTCGAGTAGGGCGGGAGGTTGCGCGTCGCGGGCGCGTACTGCAGGCGCTCTCGCGCGATCCAGGACGCGAACCTCGCGCGCGGCACGACCTGCCCGCCGTTGTACATGTACCCGTGCCAGACCCCGCACAGCTCGGCGCAGCGGACCTCGAACGCCAGCGGCCCCCTGGTTGTGACGTAGGCGATGTTGTTGACGCCCGGGTTGGCGTCTGCCTTGACTCCGAGCTGATATGCCCAGAAGGAGTGGATCACGTCGAGCGAGGTGACGTTGAACTCGATCAGCGTGTGAGCCGGAAGCTCGATTTCGCGCGTCTCGACGCCGCCGAAGGAGGGCCAGCGGTACGTGAACTGCCACTGCTGGGCGATCACCTGCACCTGCAGCGCGCTCGAGGCGTGCGGCGGAACCGCGATCGGTTCTGGTCCCTGACCGCCGCCGGCACCGGTTTCGAGCAGCCGGATGATCCCGTACCCGGTGAGCGAGAGCGCCACCGTGGTTGTCGCGACGATCCACCAGAACTGCACGCTCGAGTTGCCGCGAAGCGCGGGGCCGTCCGCCTGCAGCTGCGGCTCGCGCTCGCGGAAAGCCCACAGCGAATAGGCGATGAACACGAGCACGCCCAGCGCGATCGGCGCCGCGCTCGCGAGCAGCACCGTGTTGTCCACGACCTGGCCCGCGGCTTCGTTGGACCCGTGCCCCGGCGGCAGGTGAGGCCCGAAGACGAAGACGACGATCGGCGTCATGATCGCGCTCACGAGCAGCCACAACAGGGTGACGTTGCGCGCGTGGTGACGCGCGCGCCCCTCCCCGGTGCGGCCGTCTCCGCTCATACGACCTTGAGGAAGCCGCCCATGTAGCCGACCGTCTGCATCGGCCCGCCGAAGCCCGTAATGAATCCTGCTGCGCACGGCACGAAGCACTGCCAGCGGTAGAGGCCCTTCGCCGGCGTGTGGATCACGAAGGAGATCGTGCGGTGGGCATTGGTGAGCGAGCACGGCGCGTGTTCGCACGCGTTCTTGGCTTCTTCTTCCACACCCGGGAGCGGGACGGAGATGCCCAGCTGCGGTAGCGCGAACGCGTGCGACGCTTCTTCGGGGGGGATCGCCCGCGTGATCTTGCCGTCGAGCGTCATGACGCCTCCGACGGTGCCGGCCACCTGGCTGATGAACGGGTTGCGCAGACCCGAGGAGCCGTCGAACTGGTAGATCGTTATGCGCACGAGAGAGTTGGCCGGGACTTCATAGGTCGTGACGTGACGCCAGTCGCCGGCGCTCGCGTTGACCGAAAAGAACGAGACCCACGTCGGGTGGGGATCGCTCGGCCCGGCTTCCGGCACGGTGGCGAGGAAGAGCTGTGCCCCGACGGAGGTGCGGGTGGCCGCAGCCGATCCCGGTACGTTCGTCAGGTAGAGCGCGACATAGAGCACTATCGCGGCCACTACAGCGGCCGTAACGATTGCCGTGCCGACAACTCGCTTGGCGTACCCACTCATGCGTGGCTCACTTGACCGTGGACGATCGAATCGCCCTGGTACACGTTCGTCCAAAGGTACCACTACCCAGCTCGTCCGTGAGGGAAACCTCGAGCGGCGCCAGCGAGAGGTGCGCGGCGCTGCGTCCTTTCGGTCCCTATTCAGCGACGATCTGCGCTGCGCGAGCGCGGCTGCCAGCGAACTCGAAGTCGAGGATCGTCGGCCCGTGCGAGACATGCGAGGGGTCGATCACTTCGAGGATCACCGTAAACGCGACAGTGACGACCCCGAGCAAGATCAAGGCGCGCCTGCGATGACGTGTGCTCACGAGCGAGCGGGATCGGTCGCACGGCCCGCTCGAAGCTGGCGCGTCTGAGCCCGCGAGCGGTGTCCGCGACGCAACGCACCGGTCGGGCGGATATGGTCCCAGCGTGTTTCGGGTCTATCACCGCGCATACGCAGGACGTCCGATCCGGGCGCTGTGGACACTCGAGGAGATCGGGGCGCCCTACGAGCTGACGCTCATGAGCTGGGAGGAAGGCAGCGGAGAGGAGCACCGCGCGCGCCATCCGCTCGTCCGCGTACCCGTGCTCGAGGACGATGAGGGCTTCGTGTTCGAGTCAACGGCTATCTGCCTTCACCTCGCCGATCTGCACCCGCAGGCTGGGCTGCTGCCCCCGCTGGGCACGCACGAGCGGGCACTCGCCTACCAGTGGTCGTGCTTCGCGCCCGCCGAGCTCGAGCCACCACTCATCGAAGCGGCGATCTTCCACGAAAGCGATCCCGACCGCGCCGCCAAGGCGCGGGGGCGCTTCGTCGCGGCCGCAGGCGCCGTGGCGGAGGCACTCACGGGCAGCGAGTACCTCGTTGGCGAGCGGTTCGGCGTAGCCGATGTCCTCATCGCCACCGCCCTGTCCATCCCGGAAAGGGCGGGCTTCCCCGAGGAAGTCTCGCCTGATCTCAAAGCATATGTCGCGCGGCTCAGGGAGCGTCCGGCATATCAGCGCGCTAGAGAGCGCGAGGCTGCGGCCACGACAGCGCGCTGAGGGCTGCCGGCCGGCGCCAGAGACTGCTCAGCTTCTCAGTGTTGACCCGGCTTTGGAAGGGACCCGGTACTGCACCAACGCAACCACAAGCCGACCTCTGATCGCCGTCACCGCGATCCGCTGGCGCATCCCCCTCGTCGGAAAGCTTATTCGCCGAAATGGCTCTCAATCGTCCGCGACTTCTTCCGCTGGCAGCTCATCCCTCGAGGCAAGCTGCACGGCGACCTGACGCTCTTGATCGAGCGCGCAACGGAGTCCCGATCAACCACTTCGACTACGAGCGACACCGGCCGATCGTCTTCACGAAGGGCAAGAAGGTCCGCGAAATCCCGCGGATTGGCCCCTTAGCCTCCCACGAGCTACGTTCATCGCACACACGCCCAAACAAGCTGTTTGGCAGGTAGGTCATCGCGATTGGCGCAGACCGTCGCGCCTGCCGTTATGGAGGCATGGCCGAGCAGGCGCATGTCAAGCTCAGCGGCTGGACGCCAAGCAGCCGGGGTCGCTCGACGGGACTATGAACGAGGCGGGGTACCCGTCAAGCACTTGCGGCGCGTGCAGGAGCACAGCGACGACGGGACCGTGCTGCCCGACTGCGCCAAGGTCTACCACCTGAGCGTGACGCCACACTGGATCGAGCTCCAGCAGCCGCTCGGCCTTCCGCGTTGGTCCACTGGCGGCATGAGCCGCTACCGGATCTCAGAGGTCGAGACCTGGCTGCGCGAGCCGCTACGGCTCGCCCTCAGAGGCGTCTCAGCCACGTAATCGCTGACCGAGGCGTCGTTAGGTTTCGCGCCGATTCACCTTCGTTCGCCTTGCGGCGACTCGACGCAACGTATTTGTCCCGTATCGGCCCATGAGACGACCTTTCTAGGTCGGGAGACACGTTCCAATAAATATCGGGGCGAACGGTTTAGGTTGGCTTTGTTGTGCGGTTTTTCGGGGGCCTGCGGTCTTCTTGCGGTCTGGAATCATGGGCCGTCCCAGGGGCCACGACTTCAGCACGATCTTGGACCGCAAATTGCGGGCCTCTGCGGTCCCCAAGAGACCGCTTCGGCCATTGGGCGGGCTGTCGCGGCTACCCGATGCGACGCATCGCCGCGCTCACGAGCTTGGCGACCGTCTCCGGTGTCGCACCCCGGCTGAAGCTGAGGATCCAGTCAGCCAGTTCCGGGTCCGACGCATCGACCCGCCAGCCGTTGACCTCAAGGAAGACGAGCATGGCAATCAGCGCCGTGCGCTTGTTCCCGTCGATGAACTGCTGCCCCTCCGCAATCCCATGCGCCAGGACGGTCGCCTGGAGCGCCATATCTGCTTCCTGGTAGTGAGCATACGTTTCCGGCCGTGCGATCGCGCTCTCCAAGCCAGCGCGGTTGCCCAACTGGTCCGCCGCCTCGGCAGCGGTCGCTCCGATGATCAGCGTGTGCAGCTCAAGGACGTCTGCCAACATGAGATAGACCGGCTCGAACTCGCCGGACTGACCCTCCACCATGACTCCGCCTTATCGCTGGGGAGCGTCGGGGTCGTGGTTGGCGAGGATCTCAAGCGCCTCGCCATGCTCTGCCACCAGACGTCCTCCGATGTCACGGATGCGCTCGCGGACCTTCTCGGTGGACATGATCCGCAGATCGCCGTCCGGGAGCTCCTCTACGAGCACCGAGGAACCCGGCGCATAGCCATGGGCCTCAAACTCCCGTGGGATCGAGATGACGTTGCTGTTGCCGACGCGACGGACCTTAACGACCTTCATACGCATAGTATATACGTGGATAGCCCTATCCGTGTATCACCAGCGCCCACCCGACGGGTCTCAACACCTCGCTCAAGCGGAGCTGGACGGCCCAGCTTCACGGGATGGTCGCTATCGCGATGACCACATGGTGGCGCGGCTGCGCGATTCTTTCGCCCTAGGCTTGCAGCCCCGCCCCAGCTGCCCTCAGCGAATATGACAGATCGACGATCCGACGCTAATGAGAGCCTTGCCCATGGACTTGAGCGTTTCGCGGCTTTTCGCTGGAATTCGCGGCAGTTCGCAGACCTACGGAATATCGGGGCGCCCAGATTCGAACTGGGGACCTCGCCGACCCGAACGGCGCGCGCTACCAGGCTGCGCCACGCCCCGACGCAGACCTCAGTATCCCACACCGCGCCGCATCACCCAGCCCACGGCCCCCTATGCGCAAGCCAACCCACGGCGCGCCTCACCGCACCGCCACTCCGACACACCCCACCCGGGGACCTACCCGCCCAGACCCCCCACCCCCCAACCCCACTATCCTCGCCAACCAATGCCCACCCGCCTGCAGGACATCGTGGCCGATGTCGACCGCCTGCTGGAGCCAGAGCGCTTCGCCGACTACGGCCCCAACGGCCTGCAGGTACCAGGCGCGGAGCAGGTGACCACGATCGCCACCGGCGTGAGCGCCCAAGTGGAGCTGTTCGAGCGCGCCCGCGCGGAGGGAGCCGAGCTGGTGCTGGCCCACCACGGGCTCTTCTGGGGCCCGGGCCCGGGGCCGATCGACACCGAGCTGGCGCGGCGGCTGCGGGTGCTGTTCGCCGCCGACATCTCGCTGCTGGCCTACCACCTGCCGCTCGACGCCCACCCCGAAGTCGGGAACAACGCACTGCTGGCGCGGGCACTCGAAGCTGAGCCGCTCGCGCCGTTCGCGCCCCACCGCGGCACACCGATCGGCTGGCTGGCGGAGCTCCCCGGCGAGGGTCTGCCGATCGCGGAGCTGCTGGCGCGCGTGGAGCGGGTGACCGCGCGTCAGCCGCTCGCGTTCGACTGCGGCCCTCCCATCGTGCGGCGGCTGGGGATCGTCACCGGCGGCGGCGCCGACCACCTCGCGGACGCGATCGCCGCGGGGGCCGACGCCTTCCTCACCGGCGAACCGGCCGAGCGCGTGATGGCGCAGGCGCGCGAGGCGAGGGTGCACTTCATCGCCGCCGGCCACTACGCCACCGAGACGTTCGGGGTGAGGCGTCTGGGGGAGCACCTGAGCGAGCGCTTCGGGGTGCGCCACGTCTTCGTGGACATCCCCAACCCCGTTTGAGTTTGAGGGCGCCCCCTACGGCAAATCCGGGGTTGCCAGCGTCCGCCGGCGGCGCTATAAGTAGACATACTCCCTCCCCCTCCCAAGGAGATGCCGATGGCGAATCATCTGACGCCCACTGAGCTTGCCCGCGAGGCCGGACTTGGACGCAAAGAGGTTCTCGCGAAATGCATGGAGCTAGGGGTGCCGATCTTCAAGGGCCGGATCGACAAGAGCCTCTTCCTCGCCAGCCTCCGCCAGGGCCCGTCCGCGGCACACCGTCCCGTGTAGGCCAGCGGCTAAAACTTCCGTCAGCAGCGCACCAGCCGCCGGCTCACCTGGCTGACCCGGCGGGTAGCCCTCCGGCCCAAGCCGGCCGCTCGCCGCGGAGGCGGCTGAGTGCTCTCGGTCACATAGAACGCCCGTAGCGCCTATCCTTTGGCTGTCACGTCAGCTGGGGTCATCGTTCGGGGCCCCCTGGGTCACCCGAGGAGGAGAGCGCCATGGAGGCAGGCACCGCAGAGCAGGCCACAGGATCAACTGTCGAGCACGATCCGCAATCGCCTGCTGGGTCCTCCCGTGCGGGGCGCACGATCGCCGATCTACTGCCCGACGCCGTCGCCTCCTTTAGCGAGCACGTGGCGATCCGCCGTAAGCAGGATGGCGCCTGGCTGGACGTCACCTACGCCGAGCTCGGCGAGATCGTGCGGGAGATCGCGCTGGGCCTGGTCGACCTCGGCATCCAGCCTGGCGAGCGGGTGTGCATCCTCGCGGGCACGCGGCCGGAGTGGACGTACGCCGATCTGGCGATCACCGCCATCGGCGCAGTGGTGGTGCCGATCTACCAGACCAACTCCCCCGAGGAGTGCCACTGGGTGATCTCCGACTCCGGCGCCTGCGCGATCGTGTGCGAGAACGCCGAGCAGCTCGCGAAGATCGCCGCCGTGCGCGACCGCCTACCGGAGCTGCGCACCGTGATCGTGATCGACCCCGACACGGAGGATGGTTCTGGCCCCGAAAAGAAAGACACAACAACCACCGCCTCCACCGCCGCAGACGAGGGAGCGGCCCGGCCCGAGGAGATCCCCCTCGCCGAGGTGCGTGCCCGTGGCGGCGCTCGCTCCGGCGGCGCGGGCGCCAACGGGGCGGAAAGTGCGGACCGGGGGGAAGGGCGAGCTGACGGGGCAGCTGGCACCGACGAGCTGATACGCCGCCGCGAGGCGCTCACCCCCGAGGACCCGTACACCTTCATCTACACCTCCGGCACCACGGGGCCGCCGAAGGGCTGCGTGCTCTCCCACGGCAACTACTGCGCCGTGGTGGACATGGTGCGCGAGGTGGGGCAGATCAGGGAGAACGAGGTCGCCTACCTGTTCCTGCCGCTCGCGCACGCCCTCGCGCTGCTGATCCAGCTGGGGGCGATCGACCGCGGCACCACGATCGCCTACTTCGGGGGCGACGTGAAGCAGATCGTCGGCGAGCTGCAGGAGGTCAAACCGACCTTCCTGCCCTCGGTGCCGCGGATCTTCGAGAAGATCTACACGCTCGCCCACGGCGCAATCGAGGCGCAGCCGCCGGAGGAGCGCGCGAAGACGGAGGCAGCGTTGGAGCTGGGAGCGAAGGTGCGCGACATCCTCGCCCGCGAAGAAGAGATCCCCGAGGAGCTGCGCGCGCCGTTCGAGGAGGCCGAGGAGAGCCTGTTCAAAAACGTGCGCGCGATCTTCGGCGGCAACGTGCGCCAGGCCGCCACCGGCGCCGCCCCGATCGCACATGAGATCCTCGAGTTCTTCTGGGCCTGCGGCGTGCCGGTGCTGGAGGGGTACGGGATGACCGAGACCTCGACGATCGCCACGATCTCCACGATCGAGGACCACCGCTTCGGCACCGTCGGCCGTGCACTGCCGCGGGTGCAGCTGCGGATCGCCGACGACGGGGAGATCCTGATCAAGGGCGCCAACATCTTCCAGGGCTACCACCACAACGCCGACGCCTCGTTTGGCGCCGTCGAGGATGGGTGGCTGCACACCGGCGACCTCGGCTCGCTCGACGAGGACGGCTACCTCTCGATCACCGGCCGCAAGAAGGACATCATCATCACCGCCGGCGGCAAGAACCTGACGCCCGCCAACATCGAGAACGACCTCAAGCAGTGCCGCTGGATCTCCCAGGCGGTAATGCACGGCGACAAGCGCCCCTACCCGGTGGTGCTGATCACGCTCGACGAGGAGGAGATCGCCGGCTACGCGCGCGAGCACAACCTGCCGCAGGAGCCGGCGTTGCTGGCCCGTGAGCCCGCGATCCGCGAGCTGATCGGCGGGGAAGTGGAGCGCGTGAACGCCGGTTATGCCAATGTGGAGCAGGTCAAGAAGTTCGCGATCCTCGAGTGCGATCTCTCACAGGCCGGCGGCGAGCTGACGCCGACCCTGAAGGTGAAGCGCAACATCGTTGAAGAAAAGTACGCCGAGGTTCTCGACTCCATGTACACAAGCCGATAGGGTGTATCGGAGATGGGACCGAGACCTAGCTGCGCAACACAGAGTGCCAGTGATATAACACACGTAGAGACGTGGTGAACTATGCGTAGCGACCCCAGCGATACAGGCGGACTCTTCGTCGGCAGGCGACCGGGCACGGCGCCGGTCCGCTACCGGGCCCTGCCAAAGCTCGGCAGCGCCGGACGCCAGCGGATCGACCGGCGCCTCGCCGATGCGATGCTGGCGATGATGACGATCCTCAGCCTCTGCTGCTGGGGGCCGATCCCGATCGCGTGCCTGTGGATCGGCGCGCAGGTCAGCTATCTCTCCGGCAGCATCAGCCTCGGCATCCTCGCCTCGCTCGCCGGGCTCATGGTGCTGCTGTTTGGGGCGTTGAAGATCATGCGCAACCTCGACGAGGCGTGGATCCTCGTACGGCGAGCCGCCGGAATCGACCAACGCGGCGGGGTGCTCGGTCGCGTGTTCGCGATCACCGCCGCGATCTGCGCGGGGGTGTTTGCGATCTGGTTTGTGCTGTTCAACGGCACCGGCAGCATGGTCACCCCCGGCAACGGCGTCTGAGTCAAGGGGATCGGTGGCAGTGGCCCTTCCCGTAAACCGCAGAGCCCACCGCTAGCCGCACAACCGCCGGCATGGGCCTGCTCGACTACTACCGCCAGTTCGAGGGCGTACCCGAGGAGGAGGTCAACCGCGGGCTGCGCGAGGAGGCGGCGGAGCGCAGGCGCAAGGCGCTCACACGCGTCACCACGCTCGATCTCTCGCAGACCACGTGGCCGGAACTGCCGCACGCCAACATCGTCAACGCGCTCACCTTCACCGCGCGTGCCGGGCTGCAACGCTATCCGCATCTGCGCGGCTCGCGACTGCGCAGCGAGCTGGCCGAGCGTCACGACATTCCCGCAGGGCGGCTGATCGTCGGCAACGGCGCCGCGCAGCTGCTGAGCGCCGCCACCAGGGCGCTGATGGAGCCCGGTCAGGAGCTGCTCACCTCGTGGCCCTCCTACCCGCTGTACCCGATCATGGCGCGCCGCGCCCACGGCCGCGCGGTGCCGGTGGGCGGCGGAGGGACGCCGCTGGTGGACGCGCTGCTGGCGGCCGCCCCCCAGCACAACACGCGCGTGGTGGCACTCGCCAGCCCCAACGACCCAACCGGGGAGCTGCTACCCACGGCGGAGCTCGAGCGCCTGTTGCAGGGCCTGCCCGAGGGGATCGCGGTGCTGCTGGACGAGGCGCTGGTCGATTTCGCCGACGCCCAGCCGACCGACGCGTCGCTGCGACTATTGGAGGAGCACCCGCGGCTGCTGGTGTTCCGCAGCTTCTCCAAGGCGTGGGGCCTCGCGGGGCTGCGCGTCGGCTACGCCGTGGGGGGCCCCGGCTCGGAGGAGCTGCTCGCCGAGCTCGAGCCCGACCTCGGCGTCAGCGAGCTCTCACAGGCGGGCGCATTGGAGGCACTGCGCTCCGGGGCCAAACCGCTTACGCGCCACGTGCAGAGCATCTGCGAGGAGCGCTCGCGGCTGACCGCCGAGCTGCGCGAGCGCGGCTTCGAGGTGACCGACAGCCAAGCCAACTTCCTGTGGGTCGCCCACCCCAAGCTCGACGGCGCGGAGCTGGCCACGCGGATGGAGCGCGCGGGCGTGCTGGTGGCCGCCGGCGCCGGGCTGGGCGAGCCGCGCCACGTGCGCATCGCGCTGCGCAACACCGCCGCCACCACCCGCGTGCTGAGCGCGGTTGACAAGGCGCTCGGCTAAAGCCCTCCCGCCGCGGCCCAAAATAAACACTTCGCCGCGGGAGTAGACCTCCCGGGCCGCGACTCAGGCGCCGGCCGACTCCGCCGGCTGGCTCTGGCGCAGCAGCGCGCCGGTGGTGCCCTCGAGGATGCGACGCCACGCGCTTGAGTCATGCTCGTGCTCCTCCGCGGCGGTTTCGGCTTCGAAGTGCTCGACCACGGTGCGCAGCCGCTCGGGCGATATCTCGATCCCGTGCCGCTTGGTGACTTCGCGGTAGTGCGGGTACTCGCCCGCGAGATGGTGGGCGATCGACTGGAAACCGTGCCGCGCGATCGCGATACGCGAGGCGAAGTTCATGATCGAGGTCTGGAACATTAGCTCGTCGGTGGCGTCGGGCTCGATCAGCACGATGTCCACCCCGGGGTAGCGTTCCTCCCAGCGGGTGGCCATCTCGTGCAGCCGCTGGTGAGCGAGCAGCTTGAACGCCTGAAAGCCGATCTGCGGGAAGCCCATGTCCGAGACGCGTCGCGGGCGGCGTCCGCGCAGCGTGCGCACTTCCGCGGCGAAGTCGTTGACGTAGGGCACCACGGGGTTGATCACCACCACCAGCTTGGCGCCGGCCTCGACGGCGATGTCGAGGTTGGTGGTGGAGATCAGCCCACCGTCCACCAGCTCGCGGCCATCCAGCCGCACGGGGGCGTACACCATCGGCAGCGCCCCGGAGGCGCGTACGGCGGTGGAGATCGGGTAGTGCTCAAACCCATCGGCCCCGAATACAACCCGCTCGCAGGTGTCGAGGTCGGTGGCGGCGATGTACAGCTCCCTGCCTCCGCGCAGCTCGCGGAAGTCGTCGGTGCGGCCGGGCTCGCCCAGCACCTTGTGCAGGTAGCCCTCGATGCCCGCACCGGTGTACAGCCCGGAGGGCAGCGCCTTGGCGAGTCCGAGCGCGAGGTCCAGCACCGAGACCTGCCGCGGCTGGGAGACCACCTGGCGCGCGAGCGAGGCGATCCGCAGCGGCAGCCGCACCCCTCCGCGAACCAGCTCGCCGAGGTTGGGGCGCAGCAGGTCGCCGAGGTCGATGTCGCGAAACGGCTGAGGAGCCTCGCTGGTGGCAACGCGCATCATCTCGTCGGGCGTCACGCCGTTGGCGCAGAGCGCGGCGATGAACGCCCCGGCGGAGGTTCCCACGTAGATGTCGAAGTCGTTGACGGTGCTGTTGACGGCCAGCAGGTCGAGCGCGCGCAGCGCCCCGACCTCGTACACCCCGCCGGTGAAGCCCCCGCCGCCCAGCACCAAAGCCGTCTTGCTGGGGCGCCGTCGCGCGCGACGGGTCCGCGCGCGACGAGAGCTTTCCTCCAGCTTGACAACGCTACCCATACCACCCTTTATTCTAGTGGTGCGTGCCCCGGCCACGGCTTGTATTGGTACCGATCGTCCTCTGCGTGCTCGTCGTCGCGAGCGCGCTCGTGCCCGGGACGACCGCCACGGCCGACCTGCGGATGACGGCCGCGGTGCGCGCGGCGGTCGCCAAAGCCAAGCACCCCGACCTGCGGGCGATCCCGGGCGTGCCGGCGTCGAGCTCCACACCGAGGGTGCTGCTGGCCGCCCGTCACCCGGCGCGCGGGGGGGCTGTCGCCACGGCGGCGGGCACCGCGGCGCTGCAGCAGCACATGGCGCACGAGCTGCAGCTCGCGGGGACGCAGTCGGGGGCGTACGTGTACGACATGACCACCGGCAAGCCGCTGTTCGCCGCGCGCGCCACGCAGCGCCACCCGCCGGCGTCGGTGGAGAAGCTGTACACCGCGATCACGGCGCTGGAGCGGGTGGGGCCGACGGCGCGTCTGGAAACCACCGTGTGGGGCGCCGGCCACCTCGCGCAAGGGGGTGTGTGGGAGGGCGACCTCTACCTGCGCGGCGGCGGCGACCCGACGTTCGGCAGCAGCGCGTTCATCCGCAGCCGCTACAGCGGCGTGGGCACCTCGGTGTCGCAGCTGGCGGCGCAGCTGAAGGCGCTGGGCATCAGACGCGTCACCGGGAAGGTGTACGGGGATGAGTCCTACTTCGACTCGCTGCGCGGCGAGCCCTCCAGCGGCTACGCGTGGGATCCATTCCTCGAAGGCGATCTCAGCGCGCTGGCGTTCAACCGCGGGGAAACCGGCAACGAACAGGGCTCACATGCACCGGCGGCGTACGCGGCGCGTCAGCTGCGCGCGGCGCTGCGAGGGGCCGGCGTGGTGGTGGAGCGGGGCGGCGGCGCGGCCACCACTCCACCGGGCGCGACGAAGCTGACGGTGGCGCTGTCGCCGACGATCGCCCAGCTGCTCGGGTTGACGCTGCCGCCGTCGGATAACTTCTTCGCCGAGACGCTGCTGAAGGGCCTCGGCGCGCGCTTCGGGGGGGCGGGCACGACGGCGGCGGGGGCGAAAGTGGTGCGCGAGACGATCGCTGAGCTGGGGCTACACCCGACGCTGGTGGACGGGTCGGGGCTGTCCGAAGAAGACAAAACAACTCCCTACGAAGTGGTGACGCTGCTGAACGAGATCGCGCACACCGAACTGGGGACGATCCTGCGCGGTGACCTGGCGGTGGCGGGCCACACGGGGACGCTGGCCGAACGGATGCGCGGCACCGCCGCGGAGGGCCGCTGCGAGGCGAAGACGGGCACGCTCACGGGCGTGTCCAACCTCGCGGGCTACTGCGCGGCGGCTGACGGCGACGAGCTGGCGTTTGCCTTCTTCAACGACGGCATCTCCACCGAGACAGCGCACACGCTGCAGGACAACATGGCGATCACGCTCGCCAACTACTGACGCAGAGCGCCCGCGCCAGCCCCCACCGCTTCACAAAATGAAGGGTTGGGGTCCAAAAGTTAAGCACACAAACCCGCCCCCTCCACGCGCTACTCGGGCGGCGGATCGCCGAGCAACCGGCGCAGACCGGCCTCGTCGAGCACCGGGATCTGCAGGCGGCGGGCCTTTTCGAGCTTCGAGCCGGCACTCTCACCGGCGACGAGGTAGTGGGTCTTCTTCGACACCGAGCTGGTGACGCGCCCGCCGGCGGCCTGGATCCGTTCGGTGGCGTACTCGCGCGTCCAGTGCGGGAGCGTGCCGGTGAGCACAAGCGTGAGCCCCGCAAACACGCCCTCCGATGGAGGCGGACCCTCCTGCGCAAAACGCAGCCCGACCAGGCGCAGGTCGGCGATCACTTCGCGCATGTGCTGCTCGTCCAGCTGCTCGCGGATCGAGCGGGCCATCTTCTCGCCGATCCCCGGCGTCTGCGCGATTGCCTCTTCGGAGGCGCCAAGCAGCGCATCGATGTCGCGAAAGCGCTGCGCGAGGTTGCGCCCGGTCACCTCCCCCACCTCCTCGATCCCCAGCGCGAACAGCACCCGCGCGAACGGCCGCTGCTTGGATTCCTCGATCGCCGAGAGCAGGTTGCGCACCGAGACCTCGGCGAAGCCCTCCAGCTCCAGCAGCTCGGCCTGACGCTCTGCCAGGCGGTAGTAGTCGCCGGGCACCTTCACGAGGCCTTCCTTTTGGAGCAAGCGCACCTGCTTCTCGCCGAGCCCCTCGATGTCCATCGCGCCGCGCGAGACGAAGTGCTTGAGCAGCTGCCAAGCACGCTCGGGGCAGGCGCGGTTGGGGCAGGTGGTGTAGACCGAGTCGCGCGGCTTGGTGGTGCGGGTCCCGCAAAAAGGGCAGCGCGTGGGCGGGCGGGGGAGCGACGGGCGGTCCTCGTGCTCGACGACGTGCGGCGCGGGAGAGATCACCTGCGGGATCACGTCGCCGGCGCGTAGCACGATCACGTCCTCCCCTTCGCGGATGTCCTTGCGGCGCAGGTCCTCCTCGTTGTGGAGCGTGGCGAGCTTGATCGTGACGCCGCCGACGGCGACCGGCGCGAGCATCGCAAACGGCCGCATGTCGCCGAACTTGCCGACGTTCCAGCCAATCCGCTCCAGCCGCGTGACGGCGGTGGTGGGCGGGAACTTCCAGGCGATCGCCCACCGTGGGTCGCGCCCCACCGAGCCGAGGCGGCGCTGGAGGTCGAGGTTGGAGACCTTCACGACGACGCCGTCGACCTCGAAATCGAGCTCCCCGCGGCGGCGCTGCCAGGAAAGGCACTGCGCGATCACCTCATCCTCGCCGCGCAGCTGGAGAATGTCGCGGTTGACGCGGAAGCCGTGCTCGCGCAACCACTCAAGCGCCTGCCAGTGCGTGGTGAACGACAACCCCTCGGTGACCCCCACCTGGTAGCACCAGATCGACAGCGGCCTTTCAGCGGCGAGCGCGGGGTCGAGCTGGCGGACGGTGCCGGCGGCGGAGTTGCGCGGGTTCATGAACGTCGAAAGCCCCTGCTCGGCGCGGCGCTCGTTGAGCGCAGTGAAATCCCGCAGCGACATGTACAGCTCGCCGCGCACCTCCAGCAGCGGCGGCGCGTCGTCGATGTGCAGCGGGATCGCGCGGATCGTGCGCAGGTTGTGGGTGATGTCCTCGCCGATCTCCCCATCGCCGCGCGTGACGCCCCGCTCGAGCACGCCGTCGCGGTAGATCAGCGAGATCGCCAAGCCATCGACCTTGGGCTCGACCACGTACTGAAAGCGCGGCTGAGAGATGCCCTCGCGCGCGAGGTGGTTGCGCATCCGCTCCACCCACGCGCGGAACTCCTCCTCCGAGCGGGCGTTGGAGAGCGAAAGCATCGGCTCCATGTGCGCCACCTTCTCCAACCGCCCCACCGGCGTGCCCCCGACGCGCTGCGTGGGCGAGTCGGGCGTCAGCAGCTCGGGGTGCGCGGCCTCCAGCGCCCGCAGCTGATCGAACAGCGCGTCGTACTCGTCGTCCCCGATGATCGGATCGTCGAGCACGTAGTAGCGGTGGGAGTGGTACTCGACCATCCGCCGCAGCTCGGCGATGTGTTGTGCTGGGTCGGGCATTTGGGGGGCATCCGCGCGCGTCATCGGCGCATCCCATCCGTACGGGGGCGGGGCGTCCTGCCCCGCCACGCCGGCCATATCCCGCGATCCCCGGAGGTCATGTCCACGCCTCCTCGGCCGCCTCCACCTCCTGTGCTGTCACGCCTACCAGCCTATCGAGGTGCGTGCGCTACCAAGAACGAGGCTCCGCGGGGAGCGGCGGGTGGTGGGCGGCCGAGAGTCGAACAGCCTCTACGACGCTTCGAGCGCTTTGAGCGCTTGCTTACGGCCCGTCCCTACCCGTTCGCGGCGCCCGCCTCGAGCCGATATGCGGCTCCGGGCCATCCTGCCTGTCGGGCCAGCACCTCAAGGCTCCGCACAGCGATCCCAGCGACAGCTCGTGGCTCGCGGATTTCCCCGCAGAGCATTTTCTTCGAGCGTGCGCCATCCCAATGGGCTGACAGCCACACCGAGAGCGAGTCGCGGAAAATGGTCCACTGCGATTTTTGCGTTCCACGCAAACGCGAACAACCGCCCGAACTCGGACACGACCGACCGTGCGTAGGGCTCGAGATCCAAGACTCGGCCGGAGAGGAGATCCAGTGCGGCTTCGGTGGCCAGCCTGGAGCTGAGGAACGCCGCGTACATCCCGTCGCCCGAGAGTGGATCGACGAGCCCTGCTGCATCGCCGACCAGCAGTGCTCGTCCCCGCGCGAGGGCGGCGCCGGGACGGCGCCCTGGGAGTCGATACCCCCTCAGATCCTGGAGCTTGGAGTAATCGAATCCTCGTCGGTTGCAGAACTCCTTCAGATGCTTGCGCAGCGTGGGACCGGTGCTTTCCCAACCACCCACCCCGATGTTGAGGTGGTCGCCCTTAGGAAAGATCCAGCAGTAGCCGCCTGGGATCGTGCCGAGCTCGATCACCACCGTGCTTCGCCAACGCTCCAGATCGAAAAGAGTGCGAGGCAGGTTTCCCTCGAAGGCAACAGAATATACACGCCTATCCGCAAGATCCAGTGACCGCGCCGCCGACCCGTTGACGCCGTCAGCCCCAATCAAAAGCTCGCTGTCGATCCACCTACCGTCAACGCGTGCACCACGTTCGGAGACCTCTGAAACGTCAACGCCATCCCGAAAATCAGCACCGACACTCACTGCCTGCTCGACAAGGAAGTTATCCAGTCGCCGCCGTCGTGTCATGGATGCCAACGGCTTACCACCACCGCGAAGGAACGGACGGCGGCCACAGAAACTCCACTCCAGCCGGTCTATGACGCGCTCCACGACCGGCTGTGGATCAAACGGCAGCTCCCGCATCGCCCGCATGGAGATACCGCCCCCGCACGGCTTATCGCGCGGGAATCGCACCTTGTCCAAGAGCAGCACATGGGCACCCTCGCGCGCCAAACGATATGCCGTGGTCGAACCCGCGGGACCAGCCCCTATTACGATTACGTCAAACTGCTCCATTAATCGTAAATCCTGGCCCAGATCGCTACAAGGTATGCATCCCAAGGCGCCGCCCGCCGGCAACCCCGTCGGACGTTTACCGGGCGGAAGCAGTGGATCACTCTAGCCAACGGCGATCGCTGTGGCGTGCTTTTGGCCCTGGACGTAGAGAAGGTAGCTGCCGGGGCGCAGATGACGCAGGTCCAGGCGCAGGGCGCCGTCGCTGGTTCCGTGGGTCACGGTGTGGCCGTTGCGAGTGAAACGCCAGCGCAGATGAAGGCGCGAGCTGGAGGCGCCGTCCGTAACGGCGCAGGTCACCTTGACCTCGGCCTTTCCCGGCTGCTTGACCCTGCAGGTCACCCTGGACGGCGGGGCCGCGGGACCCCGGGGGCCCTCCTTGCCATGGGAGCCTTCCCTCCCCGGCGTGCCTTCTTTCCCGTCGGCACCGTTCGTTCCCGCAGACCCGTTGGTGCCCTCGATGCCGTTGCAGACGTACGTGGTGTGCCCGCTCACCGTCACTTCCAGACCGCCGTTGACGCAGCCGCCGAAGCTGCCTGAGAAAGGGGTGATCGTCGGGGCTTCGGCTTCCTTCAGGAAGACGGCCGTCACTTCACTCGCTTGGTTCATCGTGACTTCGCATGCGGTTGCGGTGAGGTGCTTGCAGCCGAGCCACCCGGCGAACGTCGAGCCCGACGCCGGGGTCTCAGTCAACGTCACCCCCGAACCGGCCGCGTAGCCATACGTGCAGGTGGATGGGCAGGACATCCCGGACGGCGAGCTCGTCACCGTCCCCGAGCCCGAGCCGCCCAGCCACACATTCAACAGCTCCGGCATCGGCACGGTGACTTGGTGTGAGATCTGCGCGAGCGGAGAGCCGTTGCAGCTGACCGTCTGACCCGTGAATGTCTGCGTGGTCGAGCAGCCGGCTTCGTCGGTCACGGTCAGCGTGACCGTGTAGGGGCCGACCGCGGCGTAGGTGTGCGTCGTCATCGGAGTCGAGGTGGTTTCGCTCTGACCGTCGCCGAATTCCCACCTGTAGTGGGCGACGGCGCCTTCGTCGGCGGTGGAAGCAGAGGCGTTGAACGTAGACGGGTAGCCGGCCGGGCCTGGCGTCACCGAGAAGGCCGCGACCGGACCCTGGTCCGGGCTCACCACGATTGCAAACGGCCCTTCGCCGCCGGTGAGGAACGGCGAGCCCGAGATCCCGCTCAGGCTGCCGTCGGAGGCGATGGACATGGCCGAGAGGCTCGATTCTCCCGGTTCGTAATACGTGCCGAAGTTGGAGACGTAGAGGTGCCTGTTGTCGGGAGCGATCGCGACATCGCTCGGATGAAAGCCTCCAGAGGCAAACGGCGACCCGGGCACGGCGGTCACGGCCCCCTCGGCGGCGATCGAGAACGCCGACACCGGGTTCCCGCTGACGTTGCTGCTCGCGTAAAGGTGCCTCCCGTCAGGACTTATCGCCAACTCACCCAGGTTGCTTATGGCGAAGGGCGATCCCGAGACAGGGCTGAGGCCGCCTTCGGAGGAGATTGAAAACGCCGAGAGCGCCGGTGGCGTGGCGTTGAAACCATAATCGCTTACGTACAGATACTTGCCGTCCGGGGTGACCGCCACACTCATCGGAGTGCGGCCGGCAGCGAACGGCGAGCCTTTCACTGCACTCAGACCGCCATTCGAGGCGACTGAGAACGCGGAGACGTCGTTCGATTCCGCGTTTGTGACGTAGAGGTAGCTGCCATTGGGGGTTATGGCGATATCCTGCGGTTCGGTGCCCGCCGCAAACGGTGAGCCGGCGATGGGCGTCAGGCTGCCGTCCGGGGCAATCGTGTAGCCCGATATCAAGCCAGCGAGGGGGCGCGATAGGTATATGTGCCGACCGTCGGGGGAAATGGCGACGGCGCCGAAGAAGGGTTCCGGGCCGACAACGGGTCCCAGGGGGGTGAGGCCGCTTGGCGAGGTAGAGAAGGCGAATAGCGCGCCGTCTTCTGCTGAAGCGGCGACGTAGAGGTACTTGCTGTCCGGGGTGATCGCAAGCGCATTTGGTTCCTCGACGGCCAGGCGAGAGTCGGGTACTTTGCTCAGGGCGCCGCTGGAAAGGATCGAATACGCCAGGATCGACTCGGGTTCGCTGGCGGCGACGTACAGGGTGCCCTCCGCCGACGCCGACGGGCCCACGACAACCAGCGCCAGCGCGCTCATGACCAGCGCGCTGAAAAGACACGATACAAACCCCGCCACCACGGGCCGACTCCTCCTGATCGTGTCGGACGTATGCATCGATCGATTCCAATGTTTGTATCTCGCCCGACATAATATCATTTCCGAAGGGCGGATGACTCCCACATAAAGCCCCCATTCCCCTGCAGACAAATGTCTGCGGGGGATCACCTTACCAGACCGGTGGCGATCGGTGGTCGGGATCTGCGTCCGCCCCGCATGACCCGTGCCAGCAACGACCAACTCCAGTCGGTGCACCGGCCAATCGCATATCCCAACGCGCCGCCCACCAACACGTCGCCGGGATGGTGCGCGCGCCTGCGCACCCGCGAGTATCCGACCGTCGCGGCGAGCAGATGCAGCCACCCGTGGTGGCGGGAGCGCCGCATCCAGGCCGCGATCGCGAACGCACATGTGGTATGCGTGCTGGGGAAGCTGCTCGCCAGACCTAGGCGCCCGATCGGCGAGGCTCCGCGCCCCTTGCTTGGACGAGGCCTGCGGGTCGCGAGCTTGCCCGTCGTCGAAAGGGAGGCGGCCAGCGCAAGGAGCCCGGGAGCGCACAGCCAGCGCCCGCGCGAGCCGCGATCCGTCAGCACGCCCGCAGCCGTGAGCGCCAGCCACCACAGCGACGAGCCCGCACTCAAGCCCGGATGCCCGGTCCTCACGGCCGATCACCAGTTGCGCCGATGGACCATGTCGGCGATCTCGCGCAGCGGCTCGACCGAGCCGGGCGCGCTCGCCGCGATCTCATCGAGGCTCCTCACGCAGCGGCCGTGGAGGGTCATCGCGGTCTCTCGCGCACACGGGAGCCCGAACATCGTGACATTCGTCAGCTTCCCCGAACGCCGATCGCTGCGCGGTATCTTCCCCAGCCAGCGCGCCTTGCCGGTCTCGTCGAGGATGTCGTTGACGACCTGAAAGAGCGCCCCAAGGTTCGTCGCGAACGTGTTCAGCGATCGACTCATCTCGCCGCCGGCGAGGAGCGCTCCGCAGCGCACGCTGGCGATGATCAGCGTGCCGGTCTTGAGCATCTGCGTCCGCTCGAGATCCTGCGCGTCGGACGGCCGGTAGCGCGTCACGTCGAGGAACTGGCCGGAGACCATCCCGGCGGTGCCCGTCGCTTGCAGCACGACCCTCAGCAGGAGGTTGCGCAGCTCGGCGGGGCCGTACTGGCGCTCGAGGATCAGCCGCTGGGCTTCCCCGAGCAGCGCGCAGCCCGCAAGAATCGCGACGTCATCGCCGTACACGCGGTGCAGCGCCGGCCGTCCCCGCCGTCTTGTGTGGTTGTCCATCGCCGGGAGGTCGTTGACGATCAGCGAGTTGGTGTGGATCATCTCGATCGCGCACGCCGTCGGCAGCACATCGTCCACCGCCAGGCCCATCGCCTGCGCCGTCGCCATGACCAACACCGGTCGCACGCGCTTGCCGCCCGCCAGGAGCGCGTACCGCGCGGCCTCCGCGAGCCTGTCGGCCCCGGGCGCCACCTCGAAGTCGATCTCTACCAGAGCGCTTTCGACCCTCTTATGCAGGTCGGCGACTGACAGCGACGCCAAGGCGTTGCCATCCACAGGCGCCACGATGACGCCATTTCCACCGCCTTGCCCATACCGCCTGCTGCGGCCGCTGACCAACTGCCGCACAGGCGACGCGACCATCCCGCTGCCCCTCACCAGCTCTTCGATGTCGCTCATCCCCTATCATTCCGGCTCGAAGGCCGTCACTTCGCCCGTTTTGTTGGTCGCAACGCAGAGCGTGCTCGCCGAGCATGAGAGGCCGGTGATGTCCGTGCCGAATGTGTGCGCGATGCGCCATGTTTCGCCCGCGTTGACCGACACGAAGACGTTGCCATTGCTGTCCGCCGTGAGGCAGGTTTCGCCGGTACACGTGATCGCGGTCAGGTCGTTCGTGCCGTCCGGGTCTTCTTCTTTGTACACGGTCGCTTCGCCGCTGCTGCTGATCGTGAGGTCGAAGACGCGGCCTTCGCCGTCGATCGCAACGCACCACGTCGTCGTAGTGCACGCGATGCCGTGCAGCGGGTGCGAGCCGTCGATGTCCTTCGATTTCCAGCCGTGTTCTTCCTTGACTTTCGCTTCGGTGTTGGCGACGTAGACCCCGCCTTTGCTGTTTGCGAGCGCGCAGAACGACGACGAGAGGCAGTCGATGGCGTTCACCTCACCAGTGGCGACATCGATCGGTTCCCACGCGCTCGACGTTGGGCTGGTCGAGTAGCGGATGAAGCCTTCCGCCTGCCCCGCCACACAGAACGAGGACGACGGACATGAGACCGTGTCCACTCCCCACACCGGAGCGAACGCTTCTTTCCACGCGCCGCCGAACGAAGTCGCGTAGTACATGTCGCCGCCCCCCCCTTCTTCGGCTTTGCCGTCGGCGAAGACGCACGCGGCGCTGGTCGGACAGGCGATCGCCTCACTCGGAGTGGCGCCGCTCGGCCCACTCCACGATTTCCACGTGGCCGACGTCGCCGCGCTCACTTTCGTCGCGTAGAAGGCGCCGCCTTTGCTGTCGGTCGTCACGCATTCCGCCGTTTTCGGAACACACGAGACGGCATTCAGCGCATTGCCGGAGTCGATCGTCTGGGCGACGCTCGGCGGGACGCCGAGCGGGGCGAACGTCGTGACGTTGCCCGACATGTCCACGGCCGCGCACAGCGACGTGGATGCACACGACACGCTCGTCAGTTCCGATCCCACCGAGTGCTGGTCGTTCCACGCCACACCGCCACTGGTGGACACGAAGACGTTGCCTATTTTGTCCACCGCGACACACGTTGCTTCGTCCGGGCACGCGATCGCGGTCAGATCGTTTGTCCCATCGATATCGAGCTTGGACACGGTTGTCGCTTCGCCGCTGCCGTTGATCGTGAGATGCAGGACGTCGCCGGCACCGTCGACGGCCACGCACGACGTCGTCGAGGTGCAGGCGATGCCATGCAGCGCGCTCGTGCCATCGATGTCCGTGGACTTCCAGCCTTTTTCTTCCTTGATTTTTGCTTCGGTGTTGGCGAGGTAGAGATCGCCGGAGCCGTTGACGGCCGCGCAGAACGACGAGGATAGACAGGACACGCCGTTCAACGCTCCCGACCCGATCGTGACCCCCGTCCATGAGGTGGATGCCGGTTTGATCGAGTAGCGGATTGTGCCGTTTTCCTGACCGTCGACACAGAAGGACGACGACGGGCAGGAAACCGCCAGCACACCACTGGACGGTTTGAACGCTTCACCCCAGGAGCCACCGAGCGAGGTCGCGTAGTACATGTTGCCGCCGCCACCTTTTTCGACTTTGCCATCGCCGAGCGCACATAGCGAGATCGTCGGACAAGCGATGGCCTCACTGGGACTGGCGCCACTCGGCCCACTCCACGACGTCCACGTGGCGGATTCCGTCGCGCTGACGCCGGTCGAGTAGTACGCGTTGCCTTTGTTGTCGGTGGCCACGCAATCGGTCGTTTCCGGCACACACGACACCGCATTCAGGTGGTTGCCGGTATCCACTGCCTGTGTGTGCGCCTCTTCGCCCCAATACACGCACGTCTCGGCCTTGGCGTGCTTTTCTTTTTCCGCCACTTTCGTCACCTTGATGACGTAGCGACCGTCTTCGTTTTCCGTCTGGCAACCGGGTTGACTTTCTGTTCCGTTCTTATGGATCCAGGGCGACGCCGGCGTGCCGCAGGCTTCGGCGCCCGGTTCGCCCGCGTGTGCGCACAGTTCGACCCCGAACTGGGTGAAGCCCACCGGCACTCGGTGCCCTTCGTTGAAGACTTCCACGGGACCGGTCGTCAGGACCAGCCGGCCGGCTTTTTCTTCGACCCACGCGTAGCCGACGCCTTCGTGCCCTTTGAAGGAGCCTTCGGTCTTGTAGCACGCGACGGCAGCTTCCGGGCACTTGGCCGAGGTCCAAGTTTTCACCGACGTGATTCCCGTTCCCCCCGGCACGATTTCGCTGAATTCGCCGGCGCAGCCGGCAGCGCGGCCCGTCGTCCTGCCGATCCACGAGCCTTCTTTCATTTCTTTCGTCGAGTTGATTTTGTCTCCCGGGGGCAGTTCCAGCGTCAACTTTTCGTTGAGCGTGCCTTCGCCGTGGCATTCGGTAGATTTACCCGTCGCTTCGATCGCCGTCCCGCACGCCACGCCGGAGGCGTCGATCGGCGACACTTCGCCCGGCTTGTGATGGCCCGGCGTATCGACGGTGAAGCCATCGACCTGGAACGAGTTGGTGTAGGGATTTTCGCAGTTGGGGTCAACCAGGGTGCCCCCCGACGGCGGCGGCGCTTTTTCGCTCAGCGGCGCCGCCGCGGTGTTCAAGCGATCGAACCCGGCGGCATAGGTCATGCCGGAGTAGCTGGGCAGGTTGAGCCACTTCAGTTCGCGTTCAATCAGTTCCGCGAGCGGACCGCCGCCGCTGTACAAGCGATCGTCCTGCGCCAAGCGCTTGAGCGCCGCTTCGATCTCGGCCATCTCCGAGGCCGACAGCGTGAACTTCTGACCTTCGCCTTCGGCCAGCGCATTGAGCGCCGGTTCGATCTGCCGCAGCCCGTTGACTGTCATTTCCTCGAGCGTCGGGTCGCGCGAGACCAGTTCGGCGATCCTGCTCATGTGCGCTTCGTAGAGGGGCATGAAGTAGTGTCCGGCGGCGGACGGCTGCGCAAGCTTGCCCCGCGCACGGTACAGCGTGGCGAGCATGTCCAGCGTCGGGGCGGTCCCCGTCACCGGTTCCTGGTCGGCCAACGCGGCGCCGGCAGGGCAGATTTTACATTCGATTGAAGACGGCTTGGTCGTACCGTTGAGCCCGACGCCTTCTTCTTCTCCGAACACCTTTTCGACGTCTTTGATATCGGCTTCCTTCGCTTCTTTGGCTTCTTTCGTTTCTTCGGCTTCAAATTTGAACACTTCTTGCGCAGCGGACATTGCGGCGCCGGGCACTTCCTCGAGTTCCGCACTCGGATGGTCGGTGAAATACACGGTCTGCATTTTCCAGAAGACTTCCGTGGCCTTCTGCACACCGACCTTCTTCGTCAGCAGATAGAACGCGTGGCCGATGATCGTGCTGTTCTCGTGGACGTCTCCGTTATCCTGGCACGCGGTGCGGTATTCCGAGAGCTTTTCAGGATCTTCGAGCCCTTTGATTTCGGAGTGTTCGTGGGGTTTTTCCAGGTTGCGGATTCCTGTGCTGACCACTTCGTAGCCAACTTTCCAGTTTGGTTCCGACCATTTTGTTCCTTCTTTTTTGACGTAGGCTTCGAGGCCCTTGCCAATCGCGTCGGCCCAGCCCTCGAGCAGCGCGCCCGTTTCGCCTTCCACCTTCTCCATGGTCGTGTGTTCGGAGATTCCCCCGGCGTACTCGTGCCCGAGGAGGTCGAGAGCCTTGGAATCTTTGTTGCCGAAATAGATCTCCTGGTGTTCGGAGTTCCATTCGGCGCCTTTGTATGTTGTGCCGTAGTGCACCGTGGCTTTGGTGTGGTCTACGTTTTTACAGTCATAACCCTTGCAGGTTGGAGTCTTCAAACGTTCGGCAAAGAAGTTCCACGCATCTTTCAGGTATTCCTCGGCGTATTTGGCATCTTCGTCTTTTGGCGCTTCTTTTTCGCTTTCGGTCCACAGCAAGGTTCCGGGCAGCGCTTCTTTTTCTTCGGCGGTGTAGATTTCGACGTTTGCCGCGTGGAACCCCATGGTGAAGACGTTCAGGATGCTTCCGGTGACCGCGTCCACCACGTATTCCTTCGAGGCCTTCCCCGGCCCCGTCGACAACCATACGAACCATGCCAGACGAGCAGTCGGGCCGAACGGGTGCGAGGACGGCCCGGCATAGACTTCGAGACGAGGCGGGTGCACGAGTTTGCCGCCTGGAAGCGCAACCCTTGCGAGCGCGATCGCGCGGGCGCTGTCGATCGCAGGCTTAGCGTCGGCGAGCGTCACTTCGGGGATGAACGAGCCATTGACGAAGTCAACTTCCTTTCCTCCCGGTGCGAAGTGGACGCCGATGCTATTCCCGTACACGGGGATCCCGTTGAACCATCTGCTTGAAGTAGACGTGAGCGCTGGGGTGGGGGTCGCGAGCGCTCTTCCGTTCGCTCAACACCTGCGGGGGTCCGAACTCGTCCGGACCCCCAGATGCTCCGAAGAGAGAGCCATAGTGGGTGAGCACCGCCCTTGCCTTGGTGCTCGGCAACTGATCGGGCGAGACGCCGAGCGCGGTGACGGGTAGGTGGACGCGTGCGGAGTCGACCACACGCGTGTTCGGATCGACCGCCACCGACATGCGCGAGCCTCGCACGGTATCGGGCCGCAGCCGCTGTTCGGCCGCCTGGCTGATCGGCGCCAGCGACATAGTGGCCTGGCCGGCCGGTTTCGGGGCGCCGGCGGGCCCGATCCCGACGAGCATCGCCGGCACCGACAGGAGGCTGGCTCCCAGCGCCGCATGCGAGGTCAGCCCCCGGCGCCACGACTCACGCCAGCCGGAGTCGGCCGCGCGACCGCCAGACGGAGGGGCCAAGGCGCGCACGGCTGCCGCGAGCTCGCGACGGGAGGCGGTGCCCTGGGTTGCCACATACGCCACGCTGCCGGCGATCGACCCGAGCAGGCACCAGAGCGGCACACACCACAGCAGCGACGCCACGTCGGCCTCGAAATGCATGCCGAGGTAGCCGCCCGCCTGCGCGTCGACGCGGGCGAACAGCGCGAGCAGCCAGCAAGCCAGCGTCATCAGCACGCCGGCGCGCAGCGCGTTGGCGATGCCCAACCGCACGTCATCGCCGCTGCGCCGCGCCGCCAGCCAGCCGGCGAAGAAGACGGTCACGGTGGCGATCAGGAGCAGCAGGCCGAGCATGCCGGGCACGTGATGCACCGCCCTCCCGGTGCCCGGCAACGCGCCGCCGAAGATCGAGCCCGACCCCTGCGTGCTGGAGAGCGCCTCCATGTGCCAGTCGAACGACACACCGAAGCAGGCGAGGAACGTCGTGACGACGAGCGTCGGCAGCGCGAGCAGCGCCCCGCCGGCGACCGCCGCAACGTGATCGAGGTCGCCGCCGACGAATGAGCGCGCCTCGCCGCTGCGGCCGATCAGGACGGCGCCACCGACAACGACCACGAGCGAGGTCATCGCAAGGCCGACGGCCAGCGCACGCAGCGCGCTCCACGCCGGCGTCGCCCATGCGCCGAGCAGCCGTGCAGCGTCGCGCCTCCAGCCTCCGCCGGACACGCCCACAAGCCCGCCCAGCGGGGCGAACAGCAACCCCCACGCCAGCGGCAGCAGGAACGCCTCGACGCCCGCCGGCGACACCGCCGTGTCGCTGCCGATGAAGGGGCCGGTGAGGCGCAGTGGCAGGTAGCGCGCACCGAGGCCCGCCAGCAGCGCATAGGGGATCGCCGTCAGCGTCGCCGCGAGCATCCGCCTACGCACCGAGCCCCCGGCCAGCCTCGCCGCCAGGCTCGCCGAGACAGTGATCGCCAGCGCGACGAGCGCGAGGCCGGGGAGCGCGGCGAAGCGCAGCCCGGCCGTGTGGTCGAAGAAACTCACGCTCACCAGCTGGGCCAAGTAGAAGAGGACGGCTCCGTCTCCGACCGCGACACGTAGGGGGTGCTCCGACAGGGAGAGCCCACCGACGCCGCTCGCACCCGCCACCAGCACCACAGCGCTCAACGCGATCAGCGAAAGAACGATCGCGAGGACGGCAGCGCCCACGCACGCCGCGCACCAGACGAGATGAGGACGAAACCGCATCGCGAGAGCACGTCTTGAAGCAGGTCTTGCCGCTCTTTGAGCAGGCCTGGCCTCCCCGCGCCTATACACGCGACCACCGGGCCGTGCGGCCCGCCCCGTACCTGGCTGTCAACTGGCAAGGCGTCATCGTCGGCCCTCCGTCAGTGTGAAGGTCAGCATCCCATCGGATCCCTCGAACGGACTTGGATTGGGAACGATTCGACCACTGCGCAGCCGCCTGCGCTACACCAATGTGTTGCATCGGACGGCCGCGGAATACGACAGGTGTTGCATCGCGGCTCAGCCCGGATCAAGGATCAGACGCCATGGATGCGATCGTCGCACGCCTCGCGTCAGCCTGCGGCGGCGAGTCTGCGCAGGCGAGAGCGTCGGGAAGCCGCGTCAGCCTATACCACGAGCCGACGCCTGCGCGTCGCGATGCCTGCGCAGATCCTCGATGCGCAGAGCAACCTCGATCTCGCCTTGGCGCATGCGCAGCTGGCAGCCCAACCGCTCCTCGATCTCATTGCGCTGACGGTGGACGGTGCTGCGATCGACTTTGAGCGCAGATGCGGCCGAGGACACGTTGTGTCCGGTTTGAAAGAGAGCGCGCAACGTCTTGCGGGCCGCCTGGCCGCCGATGCGCATCTCGTCGAGCGGCGACAGGTACGTCTCGATCATCGAATCCGCGAACGCCTCGTCTTGGAGGGCCGCCGCCTCCTGCGCCACATCCCGATACCGCGTGAGCTTGCACGGCCGGCAGCGCACGACCAGCAGCGCCCCCTCGGCCTCGCCGTGTGTCTGGCGCCATCCGTCGGCTCCTCTTCTCGGCTCGCCGATCGCCAGAGAGAAGTCCATGCGCTCCCGGGCCAGCAGAACGCGCTCGACGTCCGCGAACGCGAGCGGGCGCTGCCCACCGAGCCAAGCCCACACGGTCTCCTCGCCACGCGCGATCGACAGCAGCTCGCGACCGAGTCCGGCGGCCAGACCACGTACAACCCTGCCGGCCTCGACGCCGGTCGCGATCACGCCGAGGTGCCAGGCCTCGAGCTCGTACCCGAGGTCGGCAAACTCGACCGCGTCCACGGGCTCGTCCGCGAGCAGCCTGCGAACGATCTCGACGCGGCGCTGCTCTTGCGAGCGCGCCCCGCGCCTGATCTCCGCCGTGTGTGCCGCGGCGATCTCGGCCTGCACGCGGACAAGTAGCGAGCCCATCGCAGCCGACGCCTGGTCCAGCAGCGCAAACCTCTGCTCGTCCGCAAGATCCTCGCGGGCCACCTCGTTCAACACAAAGCTCGACGCCACCCTGAAGCTGGCCGCGCAACGAGACAGGGCAGTCGTCAGGCTCACGCCACTGGACGCCGCGCGGCGCGTGTGAGCGGCCACCGCCGGCGGGGTCGGCCCGGACCACTGCTCTCCTTGCTCGATGCTCGCAAGCCCGAAGTCAACGCACGCCGCGATCATCTCGCGCAGTCCCGCAGCTAGCCGCTCGTCCTCGTCGGTGACGGTATCCGGAGCGATGCTGCGCACGTGCGCGAAGACGGTCTCCTGAAGCTCTGCCTGCCGCGATCGCAGCCGGCGGGCCAGCTCGACGCGAGCCGGCCCGAGCGAGTCCCCGCCACCCGCCGGCGACCGCTCGATCTCACCGCCAACCGCGGCGTCGCCAAATCTACGCGCGCGGAGCTCAAACGGTCGCGCGTCTCCTCGCAGCTTGGCGCGCAGCTCAGTCGAACCGCCATCTCCAGTCATGCCTCGCAAGACTACAGCAATCCAACTCTCGGTAGCATTTTGATTTGCGGCCACACCTCTTTTGGGCCGTTGTATGCATCTGTCCGTCTGATTGAAATACTGCTCAAACCATCAGAGCCGCGCGCGCCCAACAGTCAGGCCCACTCGCAGCTCGCTACGTCACTTCCATGGCCATGATAGATCCGGCCTATAGAATCCTACTCGGGCTGCACAGTCAGCCGGCCTCCACCTCGGCGGCGTCGAGCAGGCCGTTCAGGTCGAAGCCGGCCAGCGCCTCGATGCCGGGGAGGTAGGTGAGGTCGAAGTGCATCGGAGTCACCGCGATGCGGCCCGCCGCCACGGCCGCGAGGTCGGTGCCGGGTTCGTCGTGGAAGCCGGGGTCGTCGCCGTAGATCCAGTAGCGCCTGCGTGCGGGGGGGCCGGCGTCCTCGCGCTCGAGCTTCAGCTCGTCGCGGTAGATCCGCTTGCCCAGGCGCGCGACCTCCACGCCGTCGGGGTGCCCGGCGGGGACGTTGACATTGAGCAGGGTATTGGGGGGCAGCGGCAGCGACTCCAGGCGCCCCACCAGGCGCGCGACGAAGCCCGCGGCCACGTCGAACTGGAAGCCGCCGTGGAAGCGGTAGTCGAGGGCGCGCGCGCCGGACTGCTGGGACACCGCGATTGAAGGCAGCCCCAGCACCACGCCCTCCAGCGCCGCCGCGACGGTGCCCGAGTAGGTGATGTCGTCGCCAAGGTTGGCGCCGTGGTTGATGCCGGCGACGACCACATCGGCGTCGAAGCTCTCCACCACGCCGAGGCGGGCGAGGCGCACGCAGTCCACGGGGGTGCCGTCAGTGGCATACCCCAGGCTGCCGTCGGGGAACTCGACCTCTTCGACCCATAGCGGCCGGCGCGTGGTGATCGAGCGGGCCATCGCCGAGCGGTTGCCGTCGGGGGCGATCACCGCGAGGCGCACGTCGGGCAGCGCCGCCAGCGCGGCGTGCATCGCGCGCAGACCCTCGGCCTCGATCCCGTCGTCGTTGGTCAGCAATACGTTGAGCATCCCTGTCCAGCATAGGGGCCGTCGCCGATGGGTCGCGTCGATGGGCCATGTGACCCCCTCGTGATCGGCCCACCACACCGTGCGGCCGGCGTGTGGCCGGCGCGATCTCCCGTCCCACCAGGCATCGCTCCGACGGCCGGCGTCCTGACTGGCCTACGGGTAGGCGACCGACGCCAGCGCCAGCCCGTGCGCGGGCGCGGTGGGGCCCGCCTCGGGGCGAGGCCGGCCCTCCAGCAGGCGCGCGAACTCCTCCACCGTGCGCCGTCCGGCGGCGACCTCCAGCATCGTGCCCACCAGTATGCGGTTCATGTGGCGCATGAACGTGTCGGCCTCGATCCAGAACTCCAGCATGTCCTCATCCGCAAGCCCTCCCCAGGGCATCGCCCTCTCCTGCCCGTCGCTGGCGAGCGAGGAGGCCGCGCGCCACTCAGCCGCCCACACGTCGCGCTCGAAGCGCACGTGGTCGGTCTCGGTGGGCGTGAACGCGGTGAAGTTGTGCGTGCCGGTGAGCATCTCCGCACACGCGTCGAGCGCGTCGCGGTCGATCGGCTGCGGCCACCACAGTGCGCTGGCGCCCGTGAACACCCCGCGCGCGCGGCGGTTCAGCATGCGGTAGCAGTAGGTGCGGCTGCGCGCGTCGCGGCGCGCGTCAAAGCCCTCGGCCGCCGGTTCGGACGCCAGCACCGCCACGTCGGAGGGCAGCAACGCGTTCAGGCGCGCGGGGTCCACTGCCTCGTGCGCGTAGCTTGCGACCTGCCCCCACGCGTGCACGCCGCGGTCGGTGCGCCCCGCCACGGTCAGCGCCAGCGGCTCGCCGTCGGCGCCGCGCTCGCCGAGGATCGTGCGCAGCACGCGCTCGACATCCTCCTGCACGGTGCGCAGCCCCGGCTGGCGAGCCCATCCGGCGAACTCGCGGCCGTCGTACTCGAGCGTGAGCTTGGTGACCATCGTCGCCGGCATGCTACGGGCCGGTCGGTCGTTGGGCATGGAGGCCCAACGCCCAGGCGGCTGTGGCCCCAGCGCGGCGCGCGGACGATCACCTGCCCCCCTCCGTGCGCGCCGCCCGCGCGGAGCTGGCTACACCAGCTCGAGGAACACCATCTCGGTTGAGTCCGAGCGGCGCGGGCCGAGCTTGAGGATGCGCGTGTACCCGCCGGGGCGGTCGACGTAGCGGGGGGCTACCTCGACGAACAGGCGGTGCACTGCGAACTTGTCCTGCGCCAGCGCCGAGAGCGCCTGGCGGCGGTTGTGCAGGTCGTCGCGCTTGGCGAGCGTGATCAGTTTCTCGATCTCCGGCTTGACGGCCTTCGCCTTCGCTTCGGTCGTCTTGATCCGCTCGTGCTCCAACACCTCCTTGGTGAGGTTCATGAGCAGCGCCTTGCGGTGCGCGGAGTCGCGGCTGAGCTTGTTGCGGGTCTTTTGGTGTCGCATGGTCTTGGGGAAGAGTCTATTGGTCGTTGGCGCCCGCCGCTACCTGCATTCCCGTGGCCGGGCTCGGCAGGGAGGCGGGGTTGAGCGGGTGGTGGTGTGTACTTTTGGGACCCAAACCCTTCATTTTGTGAAGTGGTTGGCGTCCGTTTGCAATGCATCGCAACATCCGCCCTCCCGTCACTCAGTCCTGGCGCAGGTGCAACCCGCGCCCTTCGAGTGTCTCGATCACCTCGTCGATCGACTTCTTGCCGAAGTTGGGGATCGCGTTCAGCTCCGCCTCCGACTTGGAGATCAAGTCGCCCACGGTTTGGATGCCCGCGCGCTTGAGGCAGTTGTAGGAGCGCACCCCCAGCTCCAGCTCCTCGATCAGGATGCCCCACTCCTCGCCCTGCAGCGCCGCCTGGCCACCGGCGCCCGCAACTGCGAGGCCGTGCCCGTCCAGCTGCCCTCCGGGGGAGGCGCGCAGCTCCTGGATGCGGTCGGCGTCGGTGAAGATCGCCAGCTGTGAGATCAGCAGCTCCGCGGCCTCGCGCAGCGCCGCCTGCGGCTCGATCGAGCCGTCGGTCTCGATGTCCAGCGTCAGCTTGTCGAAATCGGTCTTCTGCCCCACGCGCGCCTGCTCCACGGCGTACGCCACGCGGCGTACCGGGGAGAAGATCGAGTCGATCGGGATCACCCCGATCGGCTGGTCGGGGGACTTGTTCTCCTCGGCCGGCCTGTACCCGCGGCCGCGGCCGATCGTCATGTACAGCTCCAGCTTGGTTTTTTTCTCCAGCGTCGCCACGTGCACGTCGGGGTTGAGGATCTCCACGCCCGCCGGCAGGTCGATGTCCTTGGCGGTGATCTCGCCCGGGCCGGTGACCACCAGCGGGGCCTCCACCTCGGAGGCGTCGGAGTGCATCCGGCAGACGATCCCCTTGAGGTTGAGCACGATGTCGGTCACGTCCTCCTTGACGCCGGTGATCGTCGAGAACTCATGAGCCACCCCCTCGATGCGCACGCTGGTGACGGCGGCGCCCGCCAGCGATGAGAGCAGCACGCGGCGCAGCGAGTTCCCGAAGGTGTAGCCGAACCCGCGGTCGAGCGGCTCGATGGTGAAGGTGCCGCGGTTCTGCTCCACGGACTCGCTTGTGATCCGGGGGATTTGGAAGTCGAGCATCAGCGTCCTAACGTCGTGGTGGTCTGACTAATAGACGAGGGGCCCGGCTCAGCGACCTTCGGCCGCCTGCGCCACCCTCTTGGACCGGCGCCCGGTCGGGCACCGGCTCCAAGGCATCGCATCCGCGAGTGGGGACGATGCCGGCAAAGCCCTTACTTCGAGTACAGCTCGACGATGAGCTGCTCCTGCACCGGCGCCGCCACCTCGCGCCGCTCCGGCCTGCGCAGCACCTTCGCGGTCAGCGACTCGTGATCGGCCTGCAGCCACGCCGGGATCTGTCCGGTGAGCTCGGTCGCATCCCTGATCACCTGCGTGGCGGGGGTGTCGGCCTTGATCGCGATCACCTCGCCCGGGCGCACCTGGTAGCTGGGGATGTTCACGCGCCGGCCGTTGATCGTCCAGTGGCCGTGGCGGATCAGCTGCCGCGCCTGCCGGCGGGAGGCGGCGAAGCCGAGGCGCACCAGCACGTTGTCGAAGCGGCACTCCAGCAGCGCCAGCAGGTTCTCGCCGGTGATGCCCGGCTGGCGCGAGGCCTTCTCGTAGTAGCCGTGGAACTGCTTCTCCAGCACCCCGTAGTAGCGGCGCGCCTTCTGCTTCTCGCGCAGCTGCAGGCGGTACTCGCTCTGTTTCTGGCGTCCCCTGCCGTGCTCGCCTGGCGGGTAGGAGCGGCGCTCGACGCCGCATTTGTCGGTCAGGCAGCGCTCCCCCTTGAGGAACAGCTTCTGTCCCTCGCGACGGCACTGCTTGCACTGGGGGCTGGTGTCCCGTGCCATTCCTACACCCTCCTGCGCTTACGTGGACGACATCCGTTGTGAGCCTGGGGGGTCACGTCCTTGACGCCCGTCACTTCGAGGCCCGCCGCGGACAGCGAACGGATCGCGGTCTCGCGGCCCGAGCCGGGACCCTTGACGTACACCTCCACCTTCTGCAGCCCCTGCTCGAGGCCCTTGCGCGCGGCGGCGTCGGCGGTTACCTGCGCGGCGAACGGCGTGGACTTGCGCGAGCCCTTGAAGCCAGCGCCACCCGCCGACTCCCAGGCGATCACGTTGCCCTGCACGTCGGTGAGCGAGACGATCGTGTTGTTGAACGACGTCTTGATGTGGGCCTGGCCCACGGGGATGTTCTTCTTGGGCTTGCGTTTGCCGCGCGCGCGCTTCGGAGCCGCCATTACTTCTTACCGGCTTTCTTCTTGCCGGCAACCTGCATCCGCTTGGGGCCCTTGCGAGTACGGGCGTTGGTCTTCGTCTTCTGTCCCCTCACCGGCAGGCCGCGGCGGTGGCGCAGTCCGCGGTAGCAGGCGATCTCCTGCAGGCGCTTGATGTCCTGGGAGCGCTCCCGGCGCAGGTCGCCCTCGACCGTGAGGTCGGCGTCGATCGCGTCGCGCAGCTTCGACACCTCGTCCTCGGTCAGGTCGCGCACGTAGGTGTCGGGGCTCACCCCCACCTCGGCCAGCAACTTGTTGGCGGTCGAGCGCCCGATGCCGAAGATGTAGGTCAGCCCGATCTCCGAGCGCTTGTTGAGGGGCAGGTTGACCCCTGCGATGCGTGCCATCTCAGCTGCTCACCCCTGCCGTTGCTTGTGGCGCTTGTTCTGGCAAATGACCAGCACCGCCCCGTGGCGGCGGATGATCTTGCATTTTTCGCACATCGGCTTCACCGACGGTCGTACCTTCATGATCCCTTTCGGCTGGTCCAGCGACCGAGCTCTGGCTGCCGGGACGGCCGCCGCTACCTGGTCGAGGATAAGTTCGCAGCACGGAACGCTTTCGCGTGCGCGCGGACAGTCGATAGTAGCAGCTACCCCGCGCTCGCGACCTGCTCGCCCACCGGCGGAGCGGCGGTGGCGGCGTGGCCGTTGGCCGACTGCCCGCCGGCCCCCTCCTGCAGGTGCCACGGCGTGAGCACACGCGGGCCGTTCGCCGTGATCGCCACCGTGAACTCGAAGTGCGCCGCCGGCGAGCCGTCCTGGGAGAACACCCCCCACCCGTCCCCCCCCACGCGCACCGCGGGACGACCCGCGGTGGTCATCGGCTCGATCGCCAGCACCATCCCCTCTTCCAGCAGCGGGCCCTTGCCCGGGCGGCCGTAGTTGGGGACCTGCGGGTCCTCGTGCATGCTGCGACCCACACCGTGCCCCACCAGCGAGCGGACGATCGAGAGGCCAGCCTCCTGCGCCACGTGCTCGATCGCGTGCGAGACATCGCCCATGCGGTTGCCGGCGCGGCACTGCTCCACCCCGGCGAACAGCGCCTCGCGGGTGGCGCGCAGCAGGTTCCGCTCGACGTCGCCGATCTCCCCGACGGGGAAGGTGCGCGCGGCGTCCGCCACCCAGCCGTCGAGCGTGACGCCCACATCGATCGAGATGATGTCGCCCTGGTCGAGGCGGTAGCGCCCCGGGATGCCGTGCACCACCATCGCGTTGGGCGAGGCGCAGATCGAGCCGGGGAAGCCGCGAAAGCCCTTGAAGGTGGGGGTGGCCCCGTGTGAGCGGATGAAGCGCTCGGCGGCTGTGTCCAGCTCCTCGGTGCGCACGCCGGAGCGGATCATGCGCTCCACCAGCTGCAGCGTCTGCACGAGGATCTCCCCCGCCGCCGCCATCTTGTCGATCTCCGCGGGGGTCTTCTTGATGATCATGCAATCAAGGTTATCTACAGCGCGTACCCGACCCGCCGCGGCGCGTACCCGACCCGCGGCGCTAGCTACAACTTGTCCTCTAAGCGCAGCGTCGCCAGCGTCGCGCGGATGTGGTCGTGCACCTCGTTCGGGCTGCGGCTGCCGTCGAAGCGGCGCAGCAGTCCCTGCTCCTCGTAGTAGCCGATCAGCGGCGTGGTCTTGGCGTGGTACACCTCCAGGCGCGTGCGGATCGTCTCCTCCTTGTCGTCATCGCGCTGGATCAGCCGCGAGCCATCCTGATCGCAGACGCCCTCGCGCTTGGGCGGGTCGAACTCCACGTGGTAGATGTGGGCGGGGTTCTTTACGCACACCCTCCTCCCGCCGAGCCGACGCACCACCTCCTGGTCGGGCACCTCGATCAGGAGTGCCGCGGTCAGCTTTCGCCGCAGGCCGTCGAGCGCCTCTCCGAGCGCCTGCGCCTGCGGCTCGTTGCGGGGGAAGCCGTCCAGCAGGAATCCGTCGCGGGCGTCCTCCGCGCCGATCCGCGAGGTGATCATGCCGACGATCACCTCGTCGGGCACCAGCTTGCCGGCGTTCATGTATTGCTGCGCCTCCTTGCCCAGCTCGGTGCCCTCTGCAACCTGCGCGCGCAGCATGTCGCCCGTGGAGATATGCGCCAAGGCGAAATCGCTCTGCAGACGGTCAGCCTGGGTGCCCTTGCCCGCGCCCGGCGGGCCAAGGAGGATCAGGTTCAGCTCTGACACTCCCACTCAGCCTAACCGCTCGCGCGAGATTCGGACTTCCGGGCCACCCTACTCTGGCGGGAAGGGGCAAGCCCTCTCCCGACCTCCCCCCAACAGAGGACTACTTCAAGAAGCCCTCGTACCAGCACGGGAAGGGGGCAGGCCCCCCTCCCGACCTCCCCCCACCAGGGCGCTACTTCAAGAATCCCTCGTAACTTCGCATCATCAGCTGCGCCTCCAGCTGCTTCATCGTTTCCAGCGCGACCCCGATCACGATCAGGATCGAGGTGCCTCCCAGCTGCAGTTCCACGTGCGTGCGGTCGAACAGGATTGTTGGCAACGCCGCCACTGCCGCGAGGAACAGCGCGCCGGGGAACGTCAGGCGGGCGAGGATGCGGTCGAGGAATTCGGCCGTCGGGCGACCCGGGCGCACGCCGGGGATGAAGCCGCCGTACTTCTTCAGGTTGTCCGCCTGGTCCACCGGGTTGAAGGTCACCGCCGTGTAGAAGTACGTGAAGATCACGATGAAGATCGACTCTCCCACGATGTAATGCCAGCCTTTGGGGTTGAAGAAGTCGGACACTTCCTGGCCGGTGTGGGTTTTGATCAACTGTCCGATGGTCGGCGGGAAGGCCATGATGCTGGCCGCGAAGATCACGGGGATCACCCCCGCCATGTTCACGCGCAGCGGCAGGTAGGTCTGGCCGCCCTCGCTCATCCGCCGCCCGATCACGCGCTTGGCGTACTGCACCGGGATCCGCCGCTGGCCCTCCATCACGAACACGACCGCCGCGACGACGACCAGCACGAGGAACGGCATCATCACCTTGAACACCTGGTTCTGGCTGGTCCACCACGCCTGGATCCCGGCCGGCAGGCGCGAGACGATCGAGGCGAAGATCAGCAGCGAGATGCCGTTGCTGATGCCTTTCTGGGTGATCAGCTCGCCGATCCACATCAGCAGCACGCAACCCGCCGTCAGGCACACCACGATCAGGAAGATGTGAGGGAAGTCGAACTTCGTGATGACCGATTCGCCGGCGCTCGCCTGCAGCGAGTGGAACAGGAAGACGTAGCCCACCGACTGCGCAAACGCCAGGGCGACAGTCAGGTAGCGCGTGTACTGCGTGATCCGCGCCTGCCCCACTTCGCCTTCCTTGGAGAGCTTCTCCAGGGAGGGCACCACCACCTGCAGCAGCTGCAGGATGATCGAGGCGGTGATGTACGGCATGATGCCCAGCGCGAAGATCGCGATTCGCGAGAGGCTCCCACCCGAGAAGAGGTTCAGCAGCCCCAGGATGTTGGATCCGCCCAGCTGCTTCTGGATGCTGTTGACCGCGGTCAGGTTGACCCCGGGCACCGGTAGATGCGACCCCAGGCGGTAGATCAGCAGCATCGCCGCCGTGAAGCCGATCTTCTTCCGGATGTCCGGCACCTGGAAGGCGTTTAGGATCGTCGCGAGCATCGCCTGGCGATTCTAGCCCCCGAGCACGGTTCGCGCGTGGGTCTTCTCAAGAATGTTTCAGGAGGCCGACTCGTCGAGCACGACGCAGCTGCCGCCGGCCGCCTCGATGCGCTCGCGCGCGCTCGCGCTGAAGGCGTGGGCGTGGATCGTCAGCGCCTTGCCGAGCTCGCCCTTCGCCAGCACCTTCACCGGCACCTGCTTGCGGGTGCCAAGGCCCTTGCCGCGCATCAACTCCAACGTGACCTCCGCACCCGCATCGAAGCGCGCGTCGAGGTCGCCGATGTTGACCGGCTGCGTGTGGGTGCGGAACGGCTCGAACGGCATCGACTTCTTCATGTGCGGGCCCCTGAGCTTGCGCATCCGCATATGGATCGGCATCTGCCCGCCCTCGAAGCGGTCCCTGCTCTTGGCGCCCGAGCGCGACCCGTACCCCTTCTGGCCTCTGCCGGCGGTCTTGCCGGTGCCCGAGCCTTCGCCGCGCCCCACGCGCTTGCGCGGACGTCGGCTTCCCGGGGCCGGGGCGAGGTTGTGCAGGCCAATGCGGGGCTCCTGCTCGCGGGGCTCCTGCTCGCTCACTTGCCCTGCTCCTGTACTTCCACGAGGTGGCGCACCGCGTGCAGCATCCCGCGCGCTTGGGGGCAGTCGTTGACCTTCACGGTGTGGCCGATCCGGCGCAGGCCCAGCGAGCGCAGCGTGTCCAGCTGGCGCTTGTTGGAGCCGTTGCTCGAGCGGCGCTGGATGACAGTGAGGGCAGCCATCAGGCCGACGTCTCCCCGCTGGACTCTGCCTCCGGCGATGTCTCCGTCTCGGCCTCTGGCGCTGCCGCTGGCTCACTTGCCTCGGCGGGCGGCTCGGCTGCGGCCGGTGACCCCGCGGCGGACGGCGCAGCCTCGGCCTCGGCTTCGGCCTGCTTGGCTGAGGCGGAAGCGTCGGCAGAGGAGCTCTCGGTCACGGCTTCGGCCTGCTTGGCTGAGGCGGAAGCGTCGGCGGAGGAGCTCTCGGTCACGGCCGCGGCGGCGGCCCCCTCGGCAGATGCCCCGTCCGGCGTGGCCTCCAACGTCTCCCCCTCCGGCGGCTTGTCGGCAATGCCGAGCACCTGATTGATCGTCAGGCCGCGCAGACGCGCGACCTCCGCGGGCGTGTTCAGCCCGCGCAGGCCAGTGATCGTGGCCTTCACGAGATTGATCGGGTTCTGGGTGCCGAGGCTCTTGGAGAGGATGTCGTGGATCCCCGCCAGCTCCAGCACCGCGCGCACCCCTCCGCCGGCGATCACGCCGGTACCGGGAGCGGCTGGCTTCAGCAGCACGCGGCCGGCGCCAAAGATCCCGGTGGTCTGATGGGTGATCGTGCTCCCATGCTTGGGTACGCGGAAGAGGTCCTTCTTGGCGCGCTCCACACCCTTCTGGATCGCCAGCGGCACCTCGGTCGCCTTGCCGTAGCCGACGCCCACCACTTCCCGTTCGTCGCCCACCACCACGAGGGCGGTGAAGGAGAAACGCCTCCCGCCCTTCACCACCTTGGCGACGCGGTTGATCTCGACGACCCGCTCCTGGAGGTCCAGGCCGGCGGGGTTGACGGAGCGATCTGTGGAGATGGTGGACATGGTTGGAGTCGAGAGAGTAGCTGGTAGTGGGAGCAGGCGGGTGGGGACCTTAGACGACGATGCCAGCCTCGCGCAGCGCTTCCGCGAAGTCCTTGACGTGTCCGTGATAGCGGTAACCGCCCCGGTCGAACACCGCTTCGGCGACGCCCGCAGCTTTGACGCGCTCGGCCAGCAGCGCGCCCTCGCGGGGAATGCGCTCCGCCTTGGCGAGCGCCCGCAGCTCGGGCTCATACCAGTTGACCGCCGCCAGCGTGCGGCCGGAGAGGTCGTCGATCGCCTGCGCCGAGAGGCCCTTGTTGGAGCGGAACACCGAGATCCGCGGCCGCGTCGAGGTGCCGGTGATCTTCGCGCGCACCCGGCGGCGGCGTTTCAGGCGGCGCTCGGGCTTGGTCATGAGGCTCATGCGCGCTTGCCGACCTTGCGGGCGACGTACTCGCCCTCGTAGCGGATGCCCTTGCCCTTGTAGGGCTCCGGCGGGCGCTGCTTGCGGATGATCGCGGCAGTCTCTCCCACCAGCTGCTTGGAGATGCCCTTCACGACGATCCTCGTGGGCTGGGGCACTTCGAATTCGATCCCGCTGGGCGCCGGGATCGGGACGGGATGGGAGTAGCCGACGGCCAGCTCGAGGTCTTTGCCCTTCAGCTGTGCGCGATAGCCCACGCCCTGGATCTCCAGGCGCTTTTCGTAGCCCGCGGTGACGCCCTGCACCATGTTGGCCACCAGCGTGCGGGTGAGGCCGTGCAGCGCACGATGCTCGCCGCGGTCGGTGGGACGGGTGACGAGCAGCCGCTCGCCTTCCTGGACGACCTTGATGTCGCGGTGCACGCGCTCCTGCAGCTCGCCTTTAGGCCCGCTCACGCGCACCGTCTCCGGCTCGATCGCGACGGTTACGCCGCTCGGCACGGTGATTGGCTGTCTTCCGATCCTGGACATCGTGTTGGTGTCTCCGCTCCTGCTCTCTCGCTCGCCCTGTGTGTGTGTGCTCTCGCCAGCGCGCCTGCGCTACCAGACCTGCGCCAGAACCTCGCCGCCGACGCCCGCCGCGCGTGCGTCGTGGCCGGTCATCACGCCCTGCGAGGTCGAGACGATCGACGTGCCCATCCCACCCAGCACCTTCGGGATCCCGCCGGCCTGCACGTAGGTGCGCTGACCCGGCCTGGAGATGCGCTTCAGGCCAGCGATCGCCGAGCGGCGGTCGGCGGTGTACTTGAGACGGATCTCGATCACCTGCCCGGCAGCGCCATCCGGCGCCGGTGCAACCGACCAGCTCTCGATGTAGCCCTGCTCGGCAAGGATTCTCGCGAGCTCGGTCTTCAGTTTGGACGCGGGGATCTGCACCGTCTCGTGGGCGGCGTGAATCGCGTTGCGGATCCTCGTGAGGAAGTCCGCTATCGGGTCGGTCATCGGCATGGCTTGCTGGTGTGCGCTCTCGAGTCTCGGATTTGGTTTGCGATGGTCGTTACTGGTTGGGTTGACTTGGTGATCGTTCCTGCATGTGTGCGCAACGGAAACAGGGGTGTGAGCCCTACCAGGAGGACTTCGTCATCCCCGGGATCTGTCCGTTGTGGGCTAGCTCGCGCAGACAGATGCGGCAGAGCCCGAACTTGCGGTACACCGCCTTCGGTCGTCCGCAGCGGTTGCAGCGAGTATAGGCGCGCGTCTTGTACTTGGGCGTCCGCGCCTGCTTGACGCGCAGCGAGGTCTTGGCCATCAGTCAGTCGTCTCCTGGTCGGTGGTGCTCTCCGGCGGGGCAGCTGTATCGGCGCTCTCCCCGAGCGCCCGCGCGAACTCCGCCGGTCGCCCGTAGGTGGAGAAGGGCATCCCCAGCGCGGAGAGCAGCGCAAATGCCTCGACGTCTGTGTGCGCGCTGGTGGTGATCGTGATGTCCAGCCCGCGCACCTGGTCGATCGTGTCGTAGTCGATCTCAGGGAAGATGATCTGTTCACGAACGCCCATCGAGTAGTTGCCGCGACCGTCGAACGAGCGGGCGCGCAGGCCGCGGAAGTCGCGGATCCGGGGGATCGCAATCGAGATCAGGCGGTCGAGGAACTCGTATGAGCGCTCCCGGCGCAGCGTCACCGACACGCCCACCGGCATCCCCTCGCGCAATTTGAAGGCGGCGATCGACTTGCGCGCGCGGCGCACGCTCGGCTGCTGGCCGGCGATTGTGGCGAGCTGGTCCTGGGCGGCCTTCAGCGCCTTGGAGTCCTGCTTGGCCTCGCCGATGCCCATGTTGAGCGTGACCTTTTCCAGGCGCGGCGTCTGCATCGAGGAGCTGTAGCCGAAGCGCTCGATCAGCTGCGGGCGGATCTCCTCCATGTAGCGCACTTTCAGGCGTGCGGGGGTCGCTGCGCTCATCAGTCGATCCTCGCTCCCGAGCGACGGGCGACGCGGAAGGGTTTGCCGTTCTCGCGCTCGACCCCCACGCGCGTGGGCTTGCCGCCTTTGGGGTCGAGCAGCATCACGTTGGAGACGTGGATCGGTCCCTCCCGCTCGATCACGCCGCCGACAGTCTGCCCGCGCATGGTGTCCGCCACCTGCTGGGGGCGGGTGTGGCGCTTGATCATGTTGAGGCCCTCCACGTACACGCGCTCCTTGTCCGGCTCCACGCGCAGCACACGGCCGCTCTTGCCGCGGTCCTTGCCCGCCATCACCTGCACGCGATCGTCGGAGCGGATCCGCAGCGTGCGGCGCGACACCTTCGCCGGCGCTTTCGAGCGTTTCGTGCCGGTGCGCTTCGCGCCCGTGCCCTTGCCGCCGCTGGCCCGCGAGCCGCCCTTGCTCGATCCGCCGGTCTGTGCGCGCGCGCGTGCCATCTCAGATGACCTCCGGGGCGAGCGAGACGATCTTCATGAAGTTGCGCTCGCGCAATTCCCGCGCGACCGGCCCGAACACGCGCGTGCCGCGGGGGTTGTTCTGCTCGTCGATGATCACCGCGGCGTTCTCGTCGAAGGAGATGTAGGTGCCGTCCTCGCGGCCGAACGGCTTCTTCGTGCGCACCACCACCGCCGTCACCACGTCGCCCTTTTTGACGGTGCCGTGGGGGGTGGCCTGCTTGACGGTGGCGGTGATCACGTCGCCCACGTGCGCATACCGGCGGCGCGAGCCGCCCTTGACGCGGATGCAGAGAATCTCGCGCGCGCCAGTGTTGTCAGCCACGCGCAGCCTCGTCTCGTTCTGGATCATGCCGCCGCCCTCCCGCTCATCGTGCCCTCTCCAAAACGTCCACCAGCCGCCAGCGCTTGGTGCGCGACAGGGGGCGGCTCTCGATCACGCGCACCACGTCGCCCTCGTGCGCGTCGTTGTTCTCGTCGTGCGCGTGCAGCGTGGAGGAGCTGCGCACGATCTTTTCGTAGCGCCGATGCCGGCGGGCCACGTCGATGCGCACGGTGATCGTTTTGTCGGCCTTGTTGGACACCACCACGCCCTGGCGCACGCGGCGCGCACCCTCGCGTGGGGGATGCACCGGCGCGAGCGGCTGCGCGGCCGGGGTCGAGGCACGGTGCTCGGCGCGTTTGGCGCGTTCCTGTAGCCGCCGTGCGCGGCGCCTGATCGCCTTTGCGCGACGCACAGCGTCGCGCTCGGCCTGGCGCTCCTCGGGCGTGCGCGGCTCACGTGCGTTGCCGACGTGCAGCGAGCGCGCCTTGCGCCGGCGCTCCTTGGGCGGAAGCTGCTCGACGGGCTCGGCGGGCGTGGCGGCCCGCGCGGCCGGCGGCGGCGCCGACGCGGCCTGCGCCTCAGGGACCTCGGCCACCGGCTCCGGGGGGGTCTCAGCCGCCGGCTCCGGGGTAGTCTCCACCGACGCAGGCTCCTGCTCAGGCGCCGCGGTCTGCTCGACTTGTGTCTCCTCGGGCTGCTGCTCGTCGCTCATCTGTTTGTCCTGTTCGTCGGCCATCTCGTCGTCACATCCCCAGCTCTCGCTCGCGCCGCACGGTGAGCGCGCGCGCGAGGTCGCGCCGGGCGCGGCTCACGCCGGCGGTGTTCTTGAGCTCGCCGGTCGCGTTGGCGAAGCGCAGCCCGAAAAGATCCTTGCGCAGCGTGCCGATCTGCTCGGCCAGCTCGTCGTCTGGCATATCGCGTATCTCCTTGGCCCTCACGCTCGCTCAGTCCTCCCGCATCACGAACTTGGACTTGACGGGAAGCTTGTGCGCGGCCAGCCGGATCGCGTCGCGAGCCAGCGGCTCGGGCACGCCGGCGAGCTCGAACATCACGCGTCCGGGCTTGACCACGGCGACCCAGCCCTCGGGCGAGCCCTTGCCGGAGCCCATGCGTGTCTCGGCCGGCTTCTTGGTGACCGGCTTGTCGGGGAACACGTTGATCCACACCTTGCCGCCACGCTTGATCTTGCGCGTCATCGCGATACGAGCGGCCTCGATCTGGCGGTTGGTGAGCCAGCCCTGCTCCAGTGACTTCAGGCCGTACTCGCCGAACTGCACCTTCACCTGGCCGCGCGACATCCCGCCACGCCGGCCACGGTGCTGCTTGCGATGCTTGACACGCTTGGGGGAGAGCATCAGCGGGTCACCTCGGGACTGCCGCCGCCGCGACCGCCGCCGCCGCCGCCCGGCCCACGACCGCCGCCCGGACCACCAGAGCCACGACCGCCGCCGAAACCGCCACGGCCACCGCCCGGACCACCAGGCCCACGGCCACCGCCACCGCCACCGCCCGGCCCACCGGGCCCACGACCACCGCCGGGACCACCGGGGCCACGACCGCCGCCGGAGCCGCCACGGCCACCGCCCGGACCACCAGGCCCACGACCACCGCCACCGCCAGGCCCACCGGGCCCACGTCCGCCGCCACCGCCCGGCCCACGGCCGCCACCCGGACCGCCGGGCCCGCGTCCACCACCGCGGCCGCCGCCACCGGAGCCGCCCGGGCCACCGCGGCCCCGGCCACCGCCACCGCGGCCTTCACGGCCGTCGCGTCCACCACCGCGGCCGTCACGGCCGTCGCTCGGCGGGGGCGGGGCGGTCATGTCGGTGAGGTCGGCGCCGGTGTAGCCCTCGGGCATGATCTCGCCCTTGTTGACCCAGCACTTCACGCCGATGCGCCCGAACGTGGTGGCCGCCTCGTAGAAGCCGTAGTCGATGTCGGCGCGCATCGTGTGCAGCGGCACGCGCCCATCGGAGTAGCTCTCGGTGCGTGCCATCTCAGCGCCGCCGAGGCGCCCGGAGACCTGCACCTTGACGCCCTTGGCGCCCGAGCGCATCGCGCTGGTGAGCGCGCGCTTCATCGCGCGACGGAAGGCGACGCGGTTCTGTAGCTGCTCGGCGATCGACTGCGCGACCAGCTTTGCGTCGAGCTCGGGGCGCTTGATCTCGAGGATGTTGACCTTGATCTGCTTCTGGGTCATGCGGTGCAGGTCGCGCCGCAGAGCGTCCACTTCGGTGCCCGACTTGCCGATCACGATGCCGGGGCGGGCGGTGTGGATGTTGACCTCCAGTTCGCCGGCGTCCTTGCGAATCGTGATGTCGGAGAGGCCCGCGTGGGCGAGGCGGTCGGTGATGTGCTTGCGCACACGGATGTCCTCCGCGAGGTACTCCGCGAAGTGGCGCTCGTTGAACCAGTTGGACTTCCAGTCGTGGATGTAGCCCACGCGCATTGCCTCTGGATGAACCTTCTGTCCCATCTTCTCTCTTCTCTATTCCTCTTCGGTCTCGCCTCTACGACCGCGGGGTGAGCGTGATCGTGAGATGACTGGTGCGCTTGCGGATCGGCGTCGCCCTACCCATGGCGCGCGGCCGGAAGCGCTTGATCGTTGGCCCCTCGTCGGCGTAGGCCTCGCGGACGACCAGATCGTCCTCGAGCAGTTCGTGGTTGTTCTCCGCGTTGGCCACCGCGGACTCGAGCAACTTGCTCCAGTCGCGCGCCGCGTCGCGGGGCGTGAAGGCGAGGATAGCGCGTGCCTCCGGCACGGACTTCCCCCGGATGTGCCCGCACACCATGCGCGCCTTGCGCGCGGAGGTCCGCACATAGCGCGCCCGGGCGTGCACCACCTGACGGCGCTCCGTCGGTTTGCCTTTCGCAGGGGCTGTTGGTGCGGTCTCCGAGACCTCCTCCGCTGGGGCCTTCTCGGCGACAGGCTCCGTGGCTGGCTGCTCATCCGTGGCGGAGGCTTTTTTGGTGCGCCTCGCTTTGGCCGGTTTCTTTGCCTTGGGCTCGGCCTCGGCGGTCGGCTCGCCGGTGCCCGCACTCGGCTCTTCAGCCCCGGCGGACTCCTCAGCCTCAGCGGACTTCTCAGCTTTGGCAGCCGGTTTTTTCGCGGCGGTTTTCTTGGCGGCTGGTTTTTTCGCAGACGGCTCTGTGACAGCCGGCTCCACCGGGGTGTCGCCCGGCGTCTCGTTCTCTTTCTCGTCCTCGGCGCTCATCTCAACGGACCTTCCCAGACCCCGCATGACCACGGAAGTGGCGGGTGGGGGCAAACTCTCCCAGCTTGTGACCCACCATCGACTCCGAGACGAACACGGGGACGTGCTTCTTGCCATCGTGCACCGCGATCGTGTGACCCACCATGTCGGGGAAGATCGTGGAGGTGCGCGACCAGGTGCGGATCATCTGTTTGCGGTTCTCGGCGTTGAGCGCCTCGATGCGCTTCATCAACCGCTCTTCCACCCACGGCCCCTTCTTGCTGGAGCGACTCATCGACCAACACCCTTTCCAGATACACGGTTCCACGGGCCCGCAGGGCAAGCTGGGCAAGGACGCACTGAGCGAAGTGTGCTGGCCGAAACGGGGATGCGAGCGAAGCGAGTGTCTCCCGGCTTCGGTACACGAGCGAGGGAGGACGCCGATCCAGCGCCGCCATGCGGGTTCGTGGGGCTCATCGCTGCTTGCCCTTTCCGCGCCTGCGGCCGCGCACGATGTAGCGGTTGGAGGTCTTGTTCTTCTTGCGAGTGCGATATCCGAGCGTCGGCACGCCCCATGGAGTGACGGGGTGACGGCCGGCGGTGGTCGAGCCCTCGCCGCCGCCGTGCGGGTGGTCGACCGGGTTCATCGCCACGCCGCGGGTCTGGGGGCGCACGCCCATGTGGCGCTTGCGCCCAGCCTTGCCCACCTTGATGTTCTGGTGGTCGGAGTTGCCGATCGTGCCCACGGTGGCGCGGCACTCGGCCCGCACCATGCGCATCTCGCCCGAGGGCAGGCGCAGGGTGGCCATCTCGCCATCCTTTGCCATCAGCTGCACACCGGCGCCGGCGGAGCGCGCCATCTGCCCACCGCGGCCGGGGTGGAGCTCGACGTTGTGCACCACTGTGCCGACCGGCATCCGCGCCAGCGGGAGGCAGTTGCCCACGGCGATGTCGGCATCCTCGCCGGAGCTGACGGTCATGCCGACGGTCAGCCGCTGGGGCGCGAGGATGTAGCGCTTCTCGCCGTCGAGGTAGTGCAGCAGCGCGATGTAGGAGGAGCGGTTGGGGTCGTACTCGATCGCGGCGACTTTGGCGGGCACGCCGTCCTTGCGCCGCTTGAAGTCGATCCGGCGGTACAGCCGCTTGGCGCCACCGCCACGGTGGCGGGCGGTCTTGCGACCGTGGGCGTTGCGCCCGCCGCTCTTCTTCAGACCTTCGACGAGCGTCTTCTCTGGCTCGCTCTTGGTGATCTCCGCGAAGTCCGCGTAGGAGGTGAAGCGACGGCCGGGGGAAGTTGGCTTTGGTTTGCGAATCGGCATGGTGTTTCGGTTGCTCTCTCTCTACACGCTCGGTTTGCCTACACGCCCTCGAGCGACTGGAAGACGGGGATCGTCTCGCCCTCGCGCACCTGCACGATCGCCTTCTTCCAGGTGCGGGTGCGCCCGCTGATCGCGCCGCGGCGCTTGGGCTTGGACTTGACGCTCTGGGTGCGCACGTTGACGACGTGCACGTCGAACAGCGATTCCACCGCCTGGCGAATCAGGGTCTTGTGCGCGTCGGGGTGCACGCGGAAGGTGTAGCGGCCGAACGCCGAGAGCGCGTAGCTCTTCTCGGAGATGACCGGGCGGATGATGACCTGGTAGTGCTCCATCACGCCTCGCCACCTGAGGGGTCCTGCGGGGCCTCGGCAGGCACCTCGGGCGCATCCGCGGTGGCCTTGCTCACCGAGCCAGATCCACCGCCGACGCGCGCGGTGAGCGCGTCGAGCGCAGCTTGTGAGAGCACCAGCGAGGCAGCGCCCACGAGGTCGGCGACGCCCACATCCTCATGCGCCAGCACCGCCACGCGGGCGAGATTGCGAAACGACAGCGCCGCATCTGACTCCTCGGGTGCGAGCGCGACGAGGGTGGGGCGAGGCTGGTTCCAGTCATCGAGCAGGTCCATCGCCTGGCTGGTCTTGGGCGCGGTGAAGGCGCTCGCGTCGAGCACGGCGAGCGACCCGCGCGAAGCGTGCAGCGAGAGCGCGCTGCGCAACGCTGCGCGTTGCTCCTTGCGGTTGACCTTGAAGGTGTAGGAGCGCGGTTGGGGCCCGAACACGGTGCCGCCTCCGGTCCAGATCGGCGAGCGGCTGGAGCCAGCACGGGCGCGCCCGGTGCCCTTCTGGCGCCACGGCTTGGCCGAGCCGCCGGACACCATGCCGCGGGTCTTGGTGGCCGCGGTACCGCGGCGCCGCGCGGCCTGCTCCGCGCGCACGCTCTGGTGCACTAGCGGCCCGTGGAAGTCGGCGGAAAAGGCGGCGCCGTCCAACCCGACGGTCTTGCTGGTGGCACCCCCCAACACAGGGACTTTGAGCGCGGCGTCAGCCATCGGCGCGCACCTCCACAACCCCGCCGCGCGGGCCGGGCACCGAGCCGCGCACCATCAAGAGGTTCTGGGCGGTGTCAACGGCGATGATCTCCAGGCCGGGCTGGGTGACGCGACGGTTGCCCATCTGGCCGGGCCCACGGATGCCTTTGATCACGCGCGCGGGCGTAGCGGAGGCGCCGATCGAGCCGGGAGCGCGAACGTTGTGCGAGCCGTGGGACTTGGGGCCGCTCTTGAAGCCGTGGCGGCGAATCGTACCCTGGAAGCCCTTGCCCTTGGAGACCCCGGCGATCTTCACGTGGGCGCCAACCTCGAAGGAGGCGACTGTGACGCTCTCGCCGAGCTTCAGCTCATTCAGCGGAGCGGGTGGGTCCCTGAACTCCACGAGGTGGCGCAACGGGGGGGCGTCGGCCTTCTTCAGATGCCCCAGCTCCGCTTTGGTGAGGTGCTTCTCGCGAGCGGCGCCAAACGCCAGTTGCACCGCGTCATACCCATCGCGCTCGGCGCTGCGCACGGCGGTGACGGGGCAGGGCCCGGCCTCCAGCACGGTGACGCGGGCCACCGAGCCGTCCTCCTTGAACAGCTGTGTCATTCCGAGCTTCTTGGCGAGGATCGCGGGCATGGGCTCACGTGGCGAGGCGGATCTCGATGTTGACGCCGGCGGGCAGATGGTCGAGGCGCTGCAACGAGTTGACGGTCTTGGGGGTGGGCTGGTGGATATCGATCAGCCGCTTGTGCGTGCGGATCTCGAAGTGCTCGCGCGAATCCTTGTCCTTGAAGGGGGAGCGGATCACGCAGTACACGTTCTTCTCCGTGGGCAGTGGCACCGGCCCGGAGACGGTGGCACCGGTGCGCGTGGCGGTCTCGACGATCTCCTTCGCGGCCGACTCGATCGCGGAGGTGTCGTACGCCTTGAGGCGGATACGGATCTTGTTCTGGGCGGCTGGTGCCATGTGAAAAGTCAGTCTTCTATCTGGGGAAGGAGTCGATTGTCTGGATTGCCCAGCGGGAGCGCGCGAACGTTCTTCACCGCACCGCGCTGGGCGGAGCTACATCGTCGTATCTGTCTGGCAATAAAAAAAGCGCCCCCGGATCGTCCCGGGGGCGCCTTTGGGTGCTACTCGATGATCTCGCTGACCACGCCCGAGCCCACCGTGCGACCGCCCTCTCGGATCGCAAAGCGCAGGCCCTGGTCCATGGCGATCGGCTGGATCAGCTCGATCTCCATCTGGACGTTGTCTCCGGGCATCACCATCTCCACGCCCTCGGGCAGCTTGGCCACGCCGGTGACGTCGGTGGTGCGGAAGTAGAACTGCGGCCGGTACCCGGAGAAGAACGGAGTGTGGCGTCCACCCTCCTCCTTCTTGAGCACGTAGACCTCTGACTTGAACTTGGTGTGCGGCGTGATCGAGCCGGGCTTGCACAGCACCTGCCCGCGCTCGATCTCCTCGCGCTTGGTACCGCGCAGCAGGCAGCCGACGTTGTCGCCGGCGCGGCCCTCGTCGAGGATCTTGCGGAACATCTCGACGCCCGTCACCACCGTGGAGGTGGAGTCGTGGACGCCCACGATTTCGACGGTGTCGCCGGTTTTGACGATCCCCTGCTCGATGCGCCCGGTCGCCACGGTGCCACGGCCGGTGATCGAGAAGACATCCTCGACCGGCATCAGGAAGGGCTTGTCGAGCTCGCGCACGGGCTCGGGGATGTAGTCGTCGAGCGCCGCGGCGAGGTCGAGGATCTTCTGCTTGTAGGCCTCGTCGCCTTCCAGCGCCTTCAGCGCCGAGCCGACCACGAACGGGATGTCATCGCCGGGGAAGTCGTACTCGGAGAGCAGCTCGCGCACCTCGACCTCCACCAGTTCGAGCAGCTCCTCGTCGTTGACCATGTCGGCCTTGTTGAGGAACACCACGATGTAGGGGACGCCCACCTGGCGGGCCAGCAGGATGTGCTCGCGCGTCTGGGGCATCGGGCCGTCGGCGGCGCTCACCACGAGGATCGCGCCGTCCATCTGCGCGGCGCCGGTGATCATGTTCTTGACGTAGTCGGCGTGCCCGGGGCAGTCCACGTGCGCGTAGTGGCGCTTGTCGGTCTGGTACTCCACGTGTGAGGTGGCGATCGTGATCCCGCGTTCCTTCTCCTCGGGAGCGTTGTCGATCTCCTCGAAGCTGCGGGCTTCGGCGCCTCCCTTCTCGGCCAGCACCGTGGTGATGGCAGCGGTCAGCGTCGTCTTGCCGTGATCGATGTGACCGATGGTGCCGACGTTGACGTGCGGCTTGTCGCGCTCGAACTTCTCCTTCGCCACTTTGCTCTGCTCCTCTGGAATCGACTGTTGTGCTCGCCGTTGTGAAGGCGAACCCGAGAAATCTATCTAAATGCCAAGTTTCGTGATCTGCGGTCCCACCTTGGCTAGGCCGGGACCGGCTCCCCCGTACGCTGTTCGATGATCTTCTCCGCGATGTTGGGGGGTACCTCCTCGTAGCCCTCGAACTGCATCGTGTAGGTGGCGCGCCCCTGCGTGTTGGAGCGCAGGTCGGTCGCATACCCAAACATCTCTGAAAGCGGCACCCTGCCGGTGACCGCCAGCGCGTTGCCGCGCGGCTCCTGCCCCTCCAGGCGCCCGCGGCGGCTGGAGAGGTCGCCGATCACGGTGCCGAGGAACTCCTCGGGGGTGACGACCTCAACCGCGAAGATCGGCTCCAGCAGCACCGGCTTGGCGCGCCGCGCGGCCTCCTTGAAGGCGAGCGAGCCGGCAACCTTGTAGGCAATCTCCGAGGAGTCCACCTCGTGGTACTTGCCGTTGACCAGGGTCACGCGTATGTCCACCATCGGATAGCCGGCCTTGACGCCGTTCTCCAGCGCCTCCTCGACGCCCTTCTCCACGGCCGGGATGAACTCGGTCGGGATCGCGCCGCCCTTGATCTTGTTGACGAAGTCGAAGCCCTCGCCGGGCGCCGGCTCGATGTTGATGTACACCACGCCGTACTGGCCCGAGCCGCCAGTCTGGCGCACGAACTTGCCTTCGACCTTCTCGGCGGTGCCCCTGACGGTCTCGCGGTAGGAGACCTGCGGGCGCCCGACGTTGGCCTCGACGCCAAACTCGCGCTTCATGCGGTTGACCAGCACTTCGAGGTGCAGCTCGCCCATCCCCGAGATCTCGGTCTGGCCGGTCTCTTCGTTGGTGCGCACTTGAAAAGTGGGATCCTCCTCGGCGAGGCGCCCGAGCGCGATCGACATCTTCTCCTGGTCAACCTTCGTCTTGGGCTCCACCGCCACCTTGATCACCGGCTCGGGAAAGACGATCGTCTCCAGGCGCACCGGGGCGTCGGGGGCGGCGAGCGTGTCGCCGGTGACGACCTGCTTGATCCCCACTGCAGCGGCGATGTCACCGGCATAGACCTCCTGCACCTCCTCACGCTCGTTGGCGTGCATCATCAGGATCCGCCCGATCCGCTCGGTGCGGCCGCTGTTGACGTTGAGCACGCGCGAGCCGGCCTGCAGGCGCCCGGAGTAGACGCGGAAGTAGGTGAGCTTGCCGACGTAGGGATCGGCCATGATCTTGAAGGCGAGCGCGGAGAAAGGCTCGGAGTCATCGGCGTGGCGCGTGACCTCGCGCTCCCCCTCCTCCCCCTTCACCAGTTCGGTGCCGGTGACGGGGGGCACATCCAGCGGCGAGGGGAGGTAATCGATCACCGCGTCGAGCAGCGGCTGCACGCCCTTGTTCTTGAACGACGAGCCGCACAGCACCGGCGTCAGCTTGGTCGAGAGCGTCGCCTTGCGGATCGCCTGCTTGAGCCGCTCCTCAGGGATCTCCTTCTCCTCGAGGATCAGCTCGACGAGGTCGTCATCGTAGTGAGAGACCTCCTCCAGCAGATGCTCGCGCGCGGCGATGGCGGCTTCCAGCAAGTTCTCGGGGATATCGACTTCGTCCTGCTCCTTGCCCAGCTCGTCTTTGTAGACAATCGCCTTCATCGCCACGAGATCGACCACGCCCTCGAAGCCGCCCTCGGCGCCGATCGGCAGCTGGATCGGGACGGGGTGGGCACCGAGGCGGTCGATCATCGTTTGCACGCCTTTGTCGAAGTCGGCACCGATGCGATCCATCTTGTTGATGTAGGCGATCCGCGGCACGTGGTACTTGTCGGCCTGGCGCCACACGGTCTCCGACTGGGGCTCCACGCCGGCGACCGAGTCGAACAGCGCGATCGCGCCGTCGAGTACGCGCAGCGAGCGCTCGACCTCGACGGTGAAGTTGACGTGGCCTGGAGTGTCGATGATGTTGATGCGGTGGTCCTTCCACTCCGCCGTGGTCGCGGCCGAGGTGATCGTGATGCCGCGCTCCTGCTCCTGTTCCATCCAGTCCATCACCGCGGCGCCCTCGTGTACCTCGCCGATCTTGTAGGTGCGCCCCGTGTAGTAGAGGATCCGCTCGGTCGTGGTCGTCTTGCCCGCGTCGATGTGGGCCATGATCCCGATGTTGCGGGTCTTCTCGAGTGTGAACTTGCGTGGCATGGCTTGGTGTGGTGTGTTGTGTTGTGAAGAGTGCGGTGGAGTGGCTTGGGTGGTGGTGCGGTGCGGGGGTGATCGTGGTTAAGCCAGGGATGCGGCGCTGCGTGGTCGTCGGATGCGTCAGAGCAAAAAAATCGGGCCCCCTGGGCCCGCGCGCGCTACTACGGTGAGGCCGGCTCGCGTCGCTATGTGCTCAGAGTCTTCATGTTGTCGTCACGCCCCACGGCCGGCGCTGTTCGCACACCTAAGCCGCCCGCCGAGCGGAGGCCGACTATAGCAGAGGATTCGATGCTTGCACGCCGGCTGAATCGGCCTCTGCAATGCCGTCCTGCACGCCGGCCGCGGCGCGTCCTGAATCGGCCTCCGCGACGCCATCCTCGAAGATGGCCTGCAGTCGAGTCAGCACGCGCGTGGCGGCATGCAGCTCATCGGCGTCGACATCGGCCAGCGCCTGCTCCCAGCGGCCCTGCCACTTCGCGCGCTTGGCTTCGATCGCCTGCCGACCTCGCGGTGTGAGACGGGAGACGACCACACGCCGGTCGCGCTCCAGGCGCGCGCGCTCCACATGGCCGCCGTCAGCGAGGTGGTCGAGCATCTGCGTGACCGTCGCCGGCGTCAGCTGCGCCGCGCACGCCAGCTCCCCGACGGACAGCTCGCCGCGCTCCTCCAGCTCGAACAACAGCTCGCACTGCGCGTGGCTGAGCTCGCCCGCGCCGAGGTGGGTGTCGCGCCCGCGTAGGCGGCTCAGGCCGCGGAAGGTACGTCGAAACGCCTTGCCGAGCTCCAACAGCTCCGCTGCCCACTGCTTCTCCTCCTGCGCAACCTTCACCGTTACCGCCATGCTTCCCCCGCTTTCAGACCCCGACCGGCTCCGCCACCCGCTCGGGGTGGGGGGCGCCATCCGCGTCGGCGGCCAGTCCCTCGCCGGGGTGGGTGGGAATCGGATCTCTCGGTCGCTCGGCGCGCAGCAGCATCGTGCAGGGGATCAGCGTCAGCGCCGCGATCCCCAACGCCCACCAGTAGGCGGTGTCGAACGCGCTGGCCCGCGCCTCGGCCGTGAGGGCGTCCACGCCGGCGCGCTGCAGCACCACGGCGAGCACCGCCGTGCCGAGCGCTCCGCCGGTGCGCTGTAGCACGGTGAGCTGAGGCGTGGCGTCGGATACCTGCTCGGGACGCATCGACGCAAACGCCGCGGTCATCGCGGGCATGAAGCACATTCCGATGCTGAGACCGCGCACCACCAGAATCCCCGAGATCGCGACGATCGAGGTGTGCGCGCCGATGAATGTGAGGGGGATCGTGCTGATGCACAGCAGCGAGACGCCCGTGAGCGCCACGCGCCCACCGCCGAAGCGTTCGGTCAGGCGGCTCGCCAGCGGCATCGCCACCAGCGCCCCGATCCCCTGCGGCCCGGTGAGCAGCCCCGTGCTGATCACGTCCTGCCCGCGCACCGACTGGTAGTAGTAGGGCACCAATATCATCGCCCCGAACAGCGCCGCCCCGAGGCCGAAGTTCACGAACGCCGCTCCCGCGAACACGCGGTTGGAGTACATGCGGATGTCGAGCAGCGGGCGCTCCACGCGCAGCGCGTGCAGGCAGAAGAGAACGATCAACACGACTCCCGCGACAGCCGGCACGATCACCTTGCCCGAGCCAAACGCTTCGCCCGAGCCGAGCTCGCTGATGCCATAGATGAGCGCCGCGCAACCCGCCGGCAGCAACGCCAAACCCAGCACGTCCAGTCGTTCAGATTCCCCGGGCTCAGTATGCGGCAACATCCGCCAGCCGAGCGTGAACGCAATCGCCCCGATCGGGACGTTCACGAAGAAGATCCACGACCAGTGCAGGTGCTGCAAGATCAGGCCGCCCACCACCGGGCCCAGGATCGGCGCGATCATCGCCGGCATCGAGACGATCCCCATCACCTTGCCCATCTGCTGGGGGCCGGCGACCTGCGCCATGATCATCATCGCGACCGGCATGATCATCCCGCCGCCAGCGCCCTGCAGCACGCGGAACACCACCAGCGAGGTGAGCGAGCCCGCCAGGCCGCACAGCGCCGAGCCGGCGGTGAACAGCACGAGCGACACCATGTACACCTGCTTGGCGCCGAATCGCCGCGCCGCCCAGCCGGTCACCGGGATGACCGCGGCCAGCGAGAGCAAGTAGCCGGTGATCACCCACTGCACTTGCGAGAGCGGGCTGTGCAGATCCTTCGAGAGCGTATCCAGCGCCACGTTGACGATCGTGGTGTCGAGGATCGACATCATCATCCCGAGGATCACCACGCCGCACACCACCCAGACGTGGCGCGGGATGTGGCCGGCCTCGTAGCTCATGCGGCCGTCGGCGGCCTGTGTCGATCCGGGCGAAGACATTCGGTACCTAAATGTTAGGTACCGAAGCGTTATCTGTCAAGCCCTACCAGCGATAATGCGCGAAGGCCTTGTTGGCCTGCGCCATGCGGAAGATGTCGTCCTTGCGCTTGTAGGCACCGCCCTGCTGGGACTGGGCGTCAAGCAACTCGTGGGCGAGGCGCTGGGCCATCGTCTTCTCGCGGCGCTGGCGCGCGAACTCCACCAGCCAGCGCACCGCGAGCGTGCGCGCGCGGCGCGGGGCGACTTCGACGGGCACCTGGTAGGTAGCGCCACCGACGCGGCGCGATTTGACCTCGAGGTTGGGGGTGAGCGCCTTGATCGACGCCTCCAGCGTCTCCAGCGGGTCTTTCTCGCTGCGCTCGCCGAGGATCGCGAGGGCGTCGTAGACGATCCGCTCGGCGACCGACTTCTTGCCGTCCAGCATCACCTTGTTGATGACCTGCTGCACCAGTTTCGAGCGGTGCACGGGGTCGGGCTCGACCGTGCGTACGTGGGCGGCTGCGCGGCGGGGCATCGTCTATTTTTTCTTCACGCCGTACTGCGAGCGCGCCTTTTTGCGGTCGTTGACGCCGGCCGCATCGAGCGTGCCGCGCACGACCTTGTAGCGCACACCCGGGAGGTCCTTCACGCGGCCCCCCCTCACCAGCACCACGGAGTGCTCCTGCAGGTTGTGACCCTCGCCGGGGATGTACGCGGTGACTTCGATCGAGCCGGAGATGCGCACACGCGCGACCTTGCGCAGGGCGGAGTTAGGCTTCTTCGGGGTCGTCGTGTACACGCGCGTGCACACCCCGCGCCGCTGCGGCGCCACGACCTTCTTTTTGCGGCCCTTCCCCGACTTCAGTCCCGGAGTGGCCAGCTTTTTCTTCGGGGCTTCGCGGCCCTTGCGTACTAGTTGCGAGGTGGTTGGCATTCGGTCCGGGATGGTAGCAGCGCTAGGCTGCCTCGGGCGCGATGCCCGCCGCGCGCACCGGCGCGGGCATCAACGCGGCGGCCACGATCACCAGCACGAACGCCAGCGCCTGGCAGACGACACCCAGCGCGCTGCCCGGCATCGGGTCGCCGAACACGATGATCCCGCCGGCGATCCCGGCGATGTTGGCCGCTGTCCCGGTTACCGCGATCACCGGCACCGCCTCGCCGTCCTGCAGGCCGCGCGCAGAGGCGTAGAAGGCGACGATCGACGCCGCCAATGCCACCGCCAGCCACGGGCTGAGCAGCACGCCGAGCAGGCCGTGCGCACCGACGATCCCCGTCAGCGCCTTGATCGATGTGTCCGACACCCCGAACAGGATCCCCGCCGCGGCACCCAGCATCACGCCGTGGTGCTCGGCACGACCACCCATCCGGGGGCCCATGATCAGCAGGCCGCCGACGCCGAACAGACCGGCCTCGAAGGAGATCATCGCGGGGTCCGAGAAGCGCGCGTCCGCCCCGTGCATTGCCGGCAGCGTCAAGCCCAACAGCACCAAGCCGGCAGCCATCAGCCACAGCCCCGCCCACTGCCGCGGGCCGACCTTGAAGCCGAACATGCGATCTGCCATCACCGCGATCAGCACCACGCCGCCCGCCAGCGACACCTGCACGACCGACATCGGTGCCAACGCCAGCGCCGCTACGTGCAGGCTCCACGAGGCCGCCGCTACCAGCATCCCGATCGCGAACCACTTCGAGGAGAACAGCACCTTCGCCGAGCGCAGCGGGTGGCGGACGTTGACGGCGCCCACCTCGTTGGCGCCCCGGTACTTGTAGAAGAAGCCTAGGTTCGCCACGAAGGCGCAGGCGAGCGAGAGCAGGATGCCGAGATCAAGAGTCATAGAGATTGGGGGAGGCGGTGGGGGACAAGGTGCAGCTCCATCGGCACCCGTTGGTGGATGCTTTACTGCGCCGAGTCGATCCCCGCAGATTAGTCGTGGCAACCTGTGCGCAACCTAAAGAGGACCCCATGCACAAGCCCTTGCTGATGGTGGACATCGACGGGGTGCTCTCGCTGTTCGGCTTCCCCGCCCATGATCCCCCCGACGGGTCCTGGCACTCGATCGACGGCATACCCCACTTCCTTTCGGCCACCGGCGCCCGGAACCTGCTCGCGCTGGTGTCTCTGTTTGAGCTGGTGTGGTGCAGCGGCTGGGAGGAGAAGGCCGACGAATACCTCCCGCACCTGCTGGGGCTCCCTCGGGGGCTGACCCACCTGAGCTTCGAGCGCGGCGCGGCGGCGGGCGAATCCTTGCACGGCCACTGGAAGCTCGCCGCGATCGATGCCTACGCCGGCGTGCGCCCGCTGGCCTGGATCGACGACTGCCTCGACGGCGCCTGCCACAGCTGGGCCAGCGCGCGGCAGGCGCCGACGCTGCTCGTGCAGACCTCCCCCGCGCTGGGGCTCACCGAGCGCGAGGCCGCACAGCTGCGCGCGTGGACTGAATGAGGGGGCCCGGCCGGCTGCGCCACCCTCCAGGCTTTTACTCCTCGACCGCGTCGGGCACCACGTCGGGTACTTCCAGCTCGGCCAGTTCCTCAACGAACCCGGGGTCGGACTCGCCGGCGCCGATCCGCTCCAGGGAGGCGAGGTCGGCGTCGAACTCCTGGCCGTAGGTGCCCCCGAGCGGGTCGCCGCTCTGCAGGCCCAGCTCCGCGGCGATCTCCTCGTGGTCGAGCAACCCGACCTCGTCGATCGCCCGCGGTAGCGGTTCGGAGGGCTCGATCTCGATCCGTCGGTAGCGCTTGAGGCCGGTGGCCGCCGGAATCAGCTTGCCGATGATCACGTTCTCCTTGAGCCCCACCAGACGGTCGGTCTTGCCCTCCAGCGACGCATCGGTGAGCACCTTCGTGGTCTCCTGGAAGGAGGCCGCGGAGAGGAAGGAGTCGGTGTTCAGCGACGCCTTGGTGATGCCGAGGATGATGTCCTCGAACTGCGCCGTCTCCTTCTTGGCGGCGTCGAGCTCGTCGTTGACGCGCGCGAACTCGAAGCGATCCACGAACTGGCCCGGCAGGTAGTCGGTGTCGCCCTTCTGGTTGACCCGCACCTTCTTGAGCATCTGGCGCACGATCAGCTCGATGTGCTTGTCGTTGATGTCCACGCCCTGGGACTTGTAGACCTCCTGCACCTCGTTGACGAGGTAGCGCTCGGTCTCGGTGCGCCCGCGCAATTTGAGCAGGTCGTGCGGGTACAGCGAGCCCTCGTTGAGCTGCTTGCCGGCCGCGATCTGCTCGCCCTGGCGCACGAACAGGCGCGTGCGCCGCGGGAAGGCGTGACGGTGCTCCTCGCCGGCTGCGTCGATGATCACCACGGTGAGCGCCTTCTCGGTCTCTTCGATCCCGACCGTCCCATCCTGCTCGGCGATCTGCGCGAGGCCCTTCGGCTTGCGCGCCTCGAACAGCTCCACCACGCGCGGCAGACCGTGCGTGATGTCGGCGCCCGCGACGCCCCCGGTGTGGAAGGTACGCATCGTCAGCTGCGTACCGGGCTCGCCGATCGACTGCGCCGCGATGATCCCCACGGCGTCGCCGATCTGCGCCATCTGGCCGGTCGCCATCGCCCGCCCGTAGCAAGCCTGACAGACCCCGCTCTGAGCGCGGCACTTGAGCACCGAACGCACCGGCACCGTCACGTGCGTGCCGCGGTCGTAGTCCTCCTGGTTGGCCTTGACGATCTCGGCAAACTCCGCGCGCCCGATTTCGACGCCCTGCTCGACCAGTACCCGGCCGCGCTTGGTGGCGATCTCCGCAGCGGCGAAGCGCCCGACGAGGTTGTCGTTGGGGTCGCCCCCATCCTTGAAGATCGCCATCTCGATGTGCTCCTCCGCGCCACAGTCGGGCTCGCGGATAATCACGTCCTGGGCGACGTCCACCAGGCGGCGCGTCAGGTAGCCGGAGTCGGCGGTGCGCAGCGCGGTGTCGGCGAGGCCCTTTCGCGCCCCGTGGGTGGAGATGAAGTACTCCAGCACCGACAGACCCTCCATGAAGTTGGCCTTGATCGGGCGCTCGATGATCTCGCCCTTCGGGTTGGCCATCAGGCCGCGCATCCCCGCCAGCTGGCGGATCTGCTTGAACGAGCCGCGCGCCCCGGAGTTGGCCATCATGAAGATCGGGTTGAGCGTGTCGAGGTTCTCGATCATCGCGTCCGCGACCTCGTCGGTGGCGGCGTTCCACTTCTCCACCACGGCCTCGTGGCGCTCCTCCTGGGTGATCAGGCCCATGTCGTACTGCTCGGAGATCTCCGCGACGATGTCCTCGTACTTCTTGAGGATCTCGCCCTTGCGCGGGGGGATCACCACGTCGTTCTTGGAGATCGTGATGCCCGCCTGGGTGGAGTACTTGAAGCCGAGGTCCTTGAAGGCGTCGAGCACCAGCGAAATCGCGGTGGCGCCGTAGGCCTGCACGAGCGCATCCACCAGGCGTGTGGTGTCGCGCTTCTTCATCGACTGGTTGACGTAGGTGTACTTGGAGGCGTCGAACTCGTCGCCCAGCGCCTCCGCCAGTGCCCGCTCGATGCGGTCGTTGTAAACGATCCGCCCGACCGTGGTGAGCAGGTGGCCACCCTCGCGGCCGAAGGGCCGGAACTCGGCCACGTCGTGCAGCGTCACGACGCCCGCCTCGTAGGAGAGCTCGGCCTCCTGCGCGGTGCGGAACACGTGCGGGCGCTGCTCGTTGGCGGGCCATTTGCCGCCAGCGAGCAGCTCCTGCTTGGCGGCCAGCTCCTCGGCTTCGGGGCCGTATGTGAGGTAGTAGGCACCGAGGATCATGTCCTGCGTCGGCGTCGCCAGCGGCGCGCCGTGGGCGGGCGAGAGGATGTTGTTGGAGGAGAGCATCAGGATCCGCGCCTCCGCCTGCGCCTCCGCGGAGAGCGGCAGGTGGACAGCCATCTGGTCGCCGTCGAAGTCGGCGTTGAAGGCGTGGCAGACCAGTGGGTGCACCTGGATCGCCTTGCCCTCGACCAGCAACGGTTCGAACGCCTGGATGCCGAGCCGGTGCAGCGTCGGCGCGCGGTTGAGCAGCACCGGGTGCTCGTGGATGACCTCCTCGAGCACGTCCCACACCTCGCCGATCATCGAGTCCACCATCTTCTTGGCGGCCTTGATGTTCTGCGCGGACTTGCGCTCGACAAGGCGCGCCATGATGAACGGCTTGAACAGCTCCAGCGCCATGATCTTCGGCAACCCGCACTGGTGCAGCTTCAGGTAGGGGCCGGCGACGATCACCGAGCGCCCGGAGTAGTCCACGCGCTTGCCCAGCAGGTTCTGGCGGAAGCGGCCCTGCTTGCCCTTGAGCATGTCGCTCAGGCTCTTCAGCGGACGGTTGCCGGGCCCGGTTACGGGGCGGCCGCGGCGGCCGTTGTCGAACAGCGCGTCGACGGCCTCCTGCAGCATCCGCTTCTCGTTGTTGACGATGATCTCGGGCGCGCCGAGGTCCAGCAGTCGCTTGAGGCGGTTGTTGCGGTTGATCACGCGCCGGTAGAGGTCGTTGAGGTCGGAGGTGGCGAAGCGCCCACCGTCGAGCTGCACCATCGGGCGCAGCTCCGGCGGGATCACCGGGACGGCGTCCAGCACCATCTGCTCGGGCCTGTTGCCCGACTGCAGGAAGGCGCTGACGACCTTCAGGCGCTTGACCGCGCGCGCCTGCTTCTGGCCTTTGGCGGTCTTCACCTGATCCTCGAGCTCGACCCGTTCGGCCTCGAGGTCCACCTGCTGGAGCAGGTCGCGGATCGCTTCCGCGCCCATCCCGCCGCGGAAGTACTCGCCGAAGCCATACGGCGAGCCGAAGCGCTCCTTGAGCTCGCGGAAGGTGGTCTCGTCGTGCTCGATCTGCTTGGGTTCCATCGTCTTGAACAGCTCCCACACGTTGCGCATCCGCTCGGCGGCGTCCTCGATGTAGGCTTCGGTGTCGGCGATGTCGGCCTCGAAGGCCTTGCGCAGCTCCTTGAGCAGCTTCTCGCGCTCCTCGTCGGAGAGCTTGTTGAGGTTGATGTCCAGCGAGTCGGCCCACAGGTGGTCTTCGTCGGAGAAGCCGGTCTGCTTGCCGCCCTCCAGGTACTTCTCGCGGCGCTCGAGGGACTCGCGCAGCTCCAGCACCCGCTCCTCGCGCTCGGCGGTGTAGGAGTCGAGCACCTTGTTGACCTCGACCTCGAGCGTCTCCAGGTCCTTGGTACGCGCCTCGTCATCGACCCAGGTGACGATCGAAGCGGCGAAGTACAGGACCTTCTCGAGCTCCTTGGGGGCCATGTCGAGCAGGTAGCCGATCCGCGAGGGGACGCCCTTGAAGAACCAGATGTGGCTGACCGGCGCCGCCAGGTCGACGTGGCCCATGCGCTCGCGGCGCACCTTCGAGCGCGTGACCTCCACGCCGCAGCGCTCGCACACGATGCCCTTGTAGCGCACGCGCTTGTACTTGCCGCAGTAGCACTCCCAGTCCTTGGTGGGGCCGAAGATGCGCTCACAGAAGAGGCCGTCCTTCTCGGGCTTGAGCGTGCGGTAGTTGATCGTCTCGGGCTTGGTCACCTCGCCGGAGCTCCAGCCGCGAATCTGCTTGGAGGAGGCGAGTCCGATCTCGATGGCGTCGAAATTATTTATGTCGATCATTTCTATTTCAGCTTTCGTTCGCGGGTTCGTCGACCAAGTCCGTCTCGAGCGCTACGTCGCCCAGCACCGCCTCGAGGTCGATGCCCGCCCCGTCGGCGAGCAGCTCCTCGACGCCGAGATCCTCCTCGACCTCCTCTACCTCCTCGAGCTCGTCGGCGGAGTCGCCGTCCACGACCTCGGCGCCCTCGACCGCCACGGGCTCGACGCCCGCCTCGCCGGCGTCGGTGTCGTCCTCACCCTCGACCGCCTCGTCGGCGGCGTCGGGCGCCGGCGCGCGCACCCCGGAGAGGTCGATGCCGAGCTCCTCGGCGGCGCGCAGCAGGTCGTCGTCTTCGTCGCGCATCTCCGCGCGCTGGCCCTCTTCGGAGACCACGTTGACGTCGAGCGCCAGCGACTGCATCTCCTTGAGCAGCACCTTGAAGGACTCGGGGATCGAGGGCTCGGCGATGTTCTCGCCCTTGACGATCGCCTCGTACGCCTTCACGCGCCCGACGGTGTCGTCGGACTTGATCGTGAGCATCTCCTGCAGCGTGTAGGCAGCGCCGAACGCCTCCAGCGCCCACACCTCCATCTCGCCGAAGCGCTGGCCGCCGAACTGCGCCTTGCCGCCCAGAGGCTGCTGGGTGACGAGCGAGTAGGGACCGGTGGAGCGCGCGTGGATCTTGTCGTCGACGAGGTGCAGCAGCTTCAGGATGTACATGTAGCCGACCGTCACCTGCTGGGCGAACGGCTCCCCGGAGCGCCCGTTGAAGAGCGTCATCTTGCCCGAGGCCTGCTCGCCCGCGCGGCGGCTCTTGTCGACGTCCATGCGGATCCGCCCGGTGTGCTCGTCCTGCCATTTGACGAGCGCCTGGTCAACGTCTTCGACGGTGGCGCCGTCGAACACGGGCGTGGATACGTACACGCGCGCGGGATCGCCGTTCTTGCGTTCGCCGCTGGCTTCCTGGTAGGCAGGGGTGCCGTCGTCGTACCAGCCCTTGGCGGCCACCCAGCCGAGGTGGGTCTCGAGGATCTGACCCACGTTCATGCGGCTCGGCACGCCGAGCGGGTTGAGGATCACGTCCACCGGCGTGCCGTCCTCCAGGAACGGCATGTCCTGCACGTCGACGATCTTCGAGATCACACCCTTGTTGCCGTGGCGGCCCGCGAGCTTGTCGCCCTCGGAGATCTTGCGCTTCTTGGCGACGAACACGCGCACGAGGTCGTTGACCCCCGGCGGCAGGTCATCGCCGGCGTCGCGTGAGAAGGTCTTCACGTCGATCACCACGCCGCCCTCGCCGTGGGGCACCTTCAGCGAGGTGTCGCGGACCTCGCGCGCCTTCTCCTTGAAGATCGCGCGGATCAGCTTCTCCTCGGCGGTCAGCTCGGTCTCGCCCTTGGGCGTGACCTTGCCGACGAGTAGGTCGCCGGAGAGCACCTCAGCGCCGACGCGCACGATGCCGCGGTCGTCGAGGTTGCGCAGCGACTCCTCCGAGCGGTTGGGGATGTCACGGGTGATCTCCTCCTCGCCGAGCTTGGTGGTGCGGGCGTCGATCTCGTACTCCTCGATGTGGATCGAGGTGAGCTCGTCGTCCTGCACGAGGCGCTTGGAGAGGATGATGGCGTCCTCGAAGTTGTAGCCCTCCCAGGACATGAAGGCGACCATCAGGTTCTTGCCGAGCGCCATCTCACCCTTGTCGGTGGAGGAGCCGTCGGCGAGCACGTCGCCCGCCTTGACCTTCTGGCCACTCGCCACGCGCGGCTTGTGGTGGATCAACGTGCCCTGGTTGGAGCGCATGAACTTCTGCAGCTCGTACTCGTCCTTCTTGCCGTCGGTGGTCTCGATCACGATCTGGTTGGCGTCGACGAACTCGATCGTGCCGCCGTTCTTGGTCAGCAGCACATCGCCGGTGTCGAGGGCGGCGCGGCGCTCCATCCCGGTGCCGACCAGCGGCGCGTCGGCCTTCAACAGCGGCACCGCCTGGCGCTGCATGTTGGAGCCCATCAACGCGCGGTTGGCGTCGTCGTGCTCGAGGAACGGGATCATCGCTGTAGCGACCGACCAGATCTGCTCGGGCGAGACGTCGACGAGATCGACGTCTTTCGGCCCGACCGTGACGTACTGGCCGGCCTGCGTGCGGCAGAGGATTTCGGTGCCCTTCAGCTTGCCGGTCTTCTCCTCCACGGGCGTGTTGGCCTGGGCGATGACCCGCTCCTCCTCCTGGGTGGCGTCGAGGTGCACGACCTCCTCGGTGACGACGCCGTCCTTGACCACCCGGTAGGGAGTCGTGACGAAGCCGTGCTCGGAGACCTCGGCGAACGAGGAGAGCGAGCCGATCAGGCCGATGTTCGGTCCCTCGGGGGTCTCGATCGGACACATGCGCCCGTAGTGGGTGGGGTGCACGTCGCGCACCTCGATCGGCGCGCGCTCGCGCGTCAGACCGCCCGCCCCCAGCGCGGAGAGCCGCCGGCGGTGGGTGAGGCCGGCGAGCGAGTTGGTCTGGTCCATGAACTGCGAGAGCTGGGAGGAGCCGAAGAACTCCTTCAGCGCGGCGACGACGGGGCGGATGTTGATGATCGTCTGCGGCGTGATCGTGTCGGCGTCCTCGGTCGTGAGGCGCTCGCGCACGACGCGCTCCATGCGGTACAGACCGATGCGGAAGGCCTCCTGGATCAGCTCGCCGACGGTGCGCAGACGGCGGTTACCGAAGTGCTCGTACTCATCGAGGTGGTCGGCGACCGGCTCGCGCGGCATCGACAGCGCCTCGGCGGCGTAGTCCTTGATCTCGACTTCCGGTTTCTCGGGCAGGCCGAGGCGCTTGGGCAGCGACACCAGCTCCTTGATCAGGGCGACGATGTCGTCCTTGGTGAGCGTCCGCACATCGAGGTCGGTCTGCTGGTTCAGACGCGAGTTGAGCTTGTAGCGCCCCACGCGCGTGAGGTCGTAGCGCTTGGGGTCGAAGAACAACTGGTTGAGCAGCGCCTTGGCGTTCTCGACGCTGGGCGGCTCGCCCGGGCGCTGCTTCTTGAACAGCTCGATCAACGCGCCCTCTTCGGTGCGCGTGGCCTCCGTGTCGGAGTCCAGGGTGTTGGCGATGTAGTGCGAGTTCTCGAAGATCCGCATGATCTCCTCGTCCGCGGCGTAGCCCATCGCGCGCAGCAGCACGGTGACGGGGAGCTTGCGCTTGCGGTCGATGCGGACGTAGACCTTGCCCTTCTTGTCGATCTCCAGCTCCAGCCACGAGCCGCGGGCCGGCATCAGGTTGGCGATGAACACCTGCTTCTCGCGATCCTTCGGTTCCATCAAGTAGGCCCCGGGGGAGCGCACGAGCTGCGTGACCACCACGCGCTCGGTGCCGTTGATCACGAACGTGCCGCGCTCGGTCATCCACGGGAAGTCGCCCATGAACACCGACTGCTCGCGAATCTCACCCGTCTCGCGGTTGATGAAGGCGACCGTGACCGTCAGCGGCCGCGCGAAGGTCAGGTCCTTCTCGCGGCACTGTTCGAGCGAGGCCACGGGCTCGTCGAAGGCGATCTCGCCGAACTGGACGGCGAGGTTGCCGGTGTAGTCCTCGATCGGCGAGATGTCGTCGATCGTCTCCCGCAGACCACCCTTCTGCGGGTCGGTGAGCCACTCGAACGAGCGGCGCTGGATATCGATCAGGTTGGGGACGTCGCAGGACTTGTTCAGACGCGCGAAGGTCCGGCGCGTCCGGAGGGCATCAGCAGCAGCCAAGGAAGACTCCTTCGAGGAGAGAGACGACACGACGAGTGCACAACAGCGCAAGGCGCAAGCGCGACCCGTCAAGATAGCACACGCCGCCGTTACCCTCAAGTGGGCAGCCAGCGCTCACGGACCCCGCCTCCGGAGAGCCGCGTATGTGGCGCGGTCTCCATGCCTCTGAGGCGGCTGCGGCTATCGGCCAGCGGCCGCGATTCTACCGGAAAATCCGCCGATTTGTTAGCGCCGGGTAAAGACGCTTCGACGAGTGGCCCGTGGGGGAAGCATGTTTGTTGCGGACCGACACGCGCGCCCGCGCGCGCACGCACGTGTCGGGCCGAAAAAGAACACTGCACCGCCGATGGCGACGGCGACGGCTACTTCAACTCGACGGAGGCCCCGGCCTCCTCGAGTTCCTGCTTGAGCTTGTCGGCCTCGTCCTTCTCGATGCCCTCCTTGACCGGCTTGGGGGCCTCGTCGACGAGCGCCTTGGCCTCCTTCAGGCCGAGGCCCGTGGCGGCGCGCACGACCTTGATCACCTGGATCTTCTTGTCGCCGGCGCCGGTGAGCATCACGTCCACGGTGGAGGGGCCTTCCTCCTCGGCCGCCGCCTCGCCGCCGCCGCCGGCGCGCCGCCGCGACGGGCGCGGCCACGGCTGCGGCGGAGACGCCGAACTCCTCCTCGAGCGCTTTGATGCGCTCGGCGAGCTCGAGCACGGAGATGCCCTTGAGCTCCTCGATCCAATCCTGGGTGGTGGTTGCCATCGTTCAGTCTCCTTCGGTTGAAGTGGTTGCGGTCTCTTCTGGTCGTGCACCTGGCCGAGCGCCACGGCGAGGCCGCCGACGAGCGCGCCGAGGGTGCGTACAAGTCCTGAGACGGGGGAGGCGACGACGCCGACGAGCTGCCCGTAGAGCACTTCGCGCGAGGGCAGGCGCGAGATCGCGCGGAGCTGGTCGGGGTCGAGCGCGGCGCCGTCCATCACGCCGCCCTTGAAGGGGAGCAGCTGGGTGAGGCGCGCGTAGTCGGCGATCGCCTTGGCGGCCAGCGCGGCGTCGCCGCGCACGAACGTCAGCGCGGTGGGGCCCTGGAGCAGCGGCTTCAGCTCCTCCGCGCCCGTCTGGTCGGCGGCGCGTTCGGTGAGCGAGTTCTTGACGACGCGGAAGACGGCGTCGGCGTCGCGCAGCTTGGCGCGCAGCTCGGCGGCCTGGGGCACGGAGATGCCGCGGTAGTCGACGGCGAATACCGCCTGGGAGCTCTCGATGTCGGCGGCGATCTCGGCGATCGCCGCGGCCTTTTGGTCTCGGTTCACTGTGGCTCCTGTCCCGGGCTTCTGCTGCGACAGCGGCCGGGGGTCTTGGGTTGCCGTTGTAAGGGTCTGAATGATATGAGGGGCCCGGCTCACCGGCCTTCGGCCGGCTGCGCCACCCTCTAGGCTCAGGCAGCGACTGCCGCGGGCGAGCCCTCCTCAACGATATCGCGGGTGCGGGAAGGGTCGACTTTCACGCCGGGCCCCATCGTCGAGGCGAGCGTGATCGTGCGCAGGTAGCGGCCTTTGGCGACGGAAGGCTTGGCGCGGATCAGCTCTTCGACGACGGCGGCGTAGTTCTCCAGCAGCGCGCGCTCCTCGAAGGAGGCCTTGCCGATCACGAGGTGGACGATCGCGGTGCGGTCGGTGCGGTACTCGATCTTGCCCGACTTCGACTCTTCGCACCGCCTTGGCGACGTCCATCGTGACGGTGCCGACTTTCGGGTTGGGCATCTTGCCGGAGGGCCCGAGGATCCGCCCGAGGCGACCGACGACCGCCATCAGGTCGGGGGTGGCGATCGCGACGTCGAACTCGTCGAAGCCCTCCTCGATCCGCTTGCGCGAGGTCCTCGCCGCCGACGACGTCGGCACCGGCCGCTTCGGCCTCGGCGACCTTGGCGCCCTGGGCGAAGACGGCGACCTTGACGTCGCTTGCCCGAGCCCGTTGGGCAGCGCGATCGTGCCGCGCAGCTGCTCGTCGGCGTGGCGGACGTTGAGCCCGGTGCGGACGTGCACCTCGACCGACTCGTCGAACTTCGCGGAGGCGAGGCCCTTGACGAGCGCGATCGCCTCGGCCGGCTGGTAGTCGCGCTCGCGATCGACTTTCGCGCGGGCCTCGACATGGCGGCGGGAGTGGTTGGTGCTCATCGCACTTCTCCTTCGGTGCCGCGCCGGCACGGGTGGGAGCTCATGCCTCCACCTCCACGCCCATCGACCTCGCCGTCCCGGCGATGATCCGCGAGGCGTGCTCGACGTCGTGGGCGTTGAGATCGGGCAGCTTGCGCTCGGCGATCGCCTCCAGCTGCGCGCGGGTCAGCTTGCCGACCTTGAGTCGGTGTGGCTCGCCGGAGCCCTTCTCGAGCCGCAGCGCTTCGCGGATCAGCACCGCGGCGGGGGGCGTCTTCGTGACGAACGTGAACGAGCGGTCCTCGTAGACCGTGATCACGACCGGCACGATCGTCCCTGTTTCGCTCTGCGTCTGGGCGTTGAAGGCCTTGCAGAACTCCATGATGTTGATGCCGTGCTGACCCAGGGCAGGACCGACCGGCGGGGCGGGGGATGCCTGCCCGGCGCGCGCCTGCAGCTTGATCGTTGTCAGAACCTTCTTGGCCATTTTGTGAAGAGTACCTTGGTAATGCTTCTTATATCTCTGTTGACCACGGCGCATGCGCCGTGGTCCGGACGGGCGCATGCGCCCGTCCGCGGGTCGGCGCATGCGCCGACCCGGGCGTGAGCTCTTGAATCAGAGCTTTTTGACCTGGTCGAAGCCTACCTCGACCGGGGTCTCCCGCCCGAAGATTGATACCAGGACCTTGAGCTTGGCAGCATCGTCGTTGATCTCGGAGATCTCGCCCGAGAAGTCCGAAAGCGGGCCGGAGACAACCTTGACGGTCTCGCCGATCGCGAACTGGGCGCGGGTGCGCGGCGCCGTGGCGACCTCCTTGTGCAGCAGGCGATCCACCTCGACCTGGGTCAAGGGCACCGGCTCCTGGGCGGCGCCGACGAAGCCGGTGACGCCGGGGGTGCCCTTGACGACGCCCCACGAGTCCTCGTTGAGCTCCATGTTGACGAGCACGTAGCCGGGCATCGTGCGCTTCTCGACGCGTGATTTTCTGGTTGTCCTTCATCTCCGAAACGGACTTCGGTGGGGACGACCACGTTGCGCACGGCGCGCTGCTGCCCGAGCGAGACGATGCGGTGTTCGAGATTGTGCTTGACCTTGTTCTCGTGACCGGAGTATGTGTTGACGACGTACCAGCGAAACATTCAAAGGGCTCCTAGGAGGGCCTTCCAGGGGGATTGATGTACATGGGCGCTAAAGGATGAAGTTGATTATCTTCTGCGCCACCCAGTCGGCGGCGCCAAGATAGACGCCGGCGACCGCGACGAAACCCAGCACGACTGCCGTGGCCTGGGAGACCTGGGGACGATCGGGCCACTGTACGCGCTGCAGCTCCGCCCACGAGGCGCGCAGGAAGGCGACAGCCCGGGCAGGCAGCGAGCGGCGGTGTTCGCGGCGCTCGGCAACCCGCTCGATCTCATCGCCGCCACTGCCCTCACCGGCCGGCTCCAGCGCGGCGCCGCCACCACGGCCGCGGCCACCGCCGCCGCCGCCAGGGGCAGTCTCGATGTGGGCGCCGCCGATGAGGTAATCGGGCAGCGTCCGCTCGGGCTCGATGTTGGCCGCCGCCTCGGCCTCAGATTCGGTGACGAGCGCCTTGGGCTCCCCTGGGCCGGAGCCGTTTCCGTCATCGGCGTCCTCAGAGACCCCGTCGGCGGGCATCGGCACGCCGCCCGCGCCGGCGATGAGCGCGGCGTCGAACTCGTCGACCTCGCCGGAGGCGTGCTCGAGCGCACCAGGCAGATCGGCGCGGTGGATCTCGGCATGCGCAGCCGTGGGCGCGCCCCGTGGGGCACGCCGTTCACGGCGCTGCTTGGCGCGTTTGCGGTCACGGGCCACAGCGCGCTCCCGCGCTAGCGGGTCTCCCGGTGCCCGGTGTGCCGGCGGCACCAACGGCAGTACTTGCGCAGGGCGATCCGGTCGGGGTTGTTGCGCTTGCTCTTATTCGTCTGGTAGTTACGCTGCTTGCACTCCTCGCAAGCAAGCGTGACTGCGATGCGAACGTCTCCGCGGGCCATGTGGGTCCCAGTCTTCCAAGCGTGGTGGTGTACAAAAGGTTTGCCCCAGGCGAAGAAAAACCCCGCCTGGCGCGAGGTCCAGCAAGTCTAGCGCGGTTTGCGCCTCGATGTAGGCGCCTCTTCATAGAAAGCGCACGCCGAGCGAGGGCGCACGCCGCAGGGGACCGTCGGTCGTCAGGAGCGGGCAGTCCAGCCTCCGGGCGAGCGCGACGTAGCAAGCGTCGTACGCCGACAGGTTCAAGCGCAGCGACCACGCTTCTGCGATCAGACCGGTCGTGGGCACCCTCGCCACGGGACTGCGGGCCAGCTGCGCGACCGCCCTCGCCGCCCGCTCACTCGAAGAGCTTGCCCGCGCGCTCGAGACCACGCAGGCTCTGCAGGACCTCGGGATTCACGATGTCCGGCGCGATCAGCCGTGAGCCTGCGACCTGTCGCGCGATCCCACCCCCGGCCGGTGTCTCCAACAGGAGCTCAACGAGCGCGGAGGCGTCAATCGCGATCCGAGAGGGCATGACGGCTCTGCGCGTCGCGCTCCTCGCGACCGGCATGGATCGTCGCAACGATCTCTTCAGAGGAGATACTCGACATGGGTTCGTCCTGCGCGAGGCTGTCGAGCCATTCGCGCATGCTCGGCACCAGCAGGTCGCGCTCGAGCACGTCGCGTACGTAGTCGCTCAGGTTCCTGCCCTCCGCGCGAGCGCGTGCACGCAGGCGCTCGTGCAACTCGGGAGGGACATTCTTGACCTGAATCGCACTCACGGAATGGAGGGTAGCATGCTATCAGCATGCTACAGGTGGGTCGTCTGCGCGCGGATCGCCCGCTGGACCTGCTCCCCCCTGGGTGTGAGGGACCAGGCGTTCGGTTCGCCGCGGCCGTGACCCGCGGCGCCGTTGGCGATCAGGCCGAGGTGCTCCAGGCGCCACAGCAGCTTCGACATCTGGCCCTGGTCGGCGATGTCGGAGGCATCGGCCACCTCGCGGCTGGAGGGATTCGATCCCCGCACACCCAGCTCGGCGATCGCCGTGAGCACGCGGACCGTGCGGTAGGTGAGGCGCATCTCGAGCTCGCGCAGCGGGTCGGCCGGCGTCGGCGGCGGAGGCTTGCGCGGCCTCGGCGCCGGGCGCTTGAGCTCCCGCTCGACCGCCTCGGCGCCGCGGTAGGGGAGCACGATCATCCCCATCAGCTGGTTCAGCAGGCCCGCCAGCGGCTTCGGGTCGCGCGCGCTGAGGCGCGCGTGGATCACCGCGAGCACCGCGCCGACCGCGCCTTCGGCGACGATCCGCGCCGGGCGACGGCCGGGGGCGCCGCGGGGACGCGCTCCCCCCCGATGCACCGCGTCGATCAACACCTCCACCACGCGCGCGCGGCGTTCGAGCACCGGCCGCTCGGCGGCGAGCGCGTTGACGACCAGCAAACCGCCGAGTGCCGGCTCCGCGTCGAGGAAGCCGAGCAGCGCGGCGAGCCCGGCGCGGATCTGCGCCTCCCACGGGCCGCCGGCGGCCCCGGCCTGTGCGGCAACCCCGGCCTGCGCGGCGATCCTGACCCGTGCGCCCCGGGCCGCCACCCCGGCGACCTCCGCGCCGGCCGCCTCGTACGTCGGGAGCACGACCGCCGCGGCCCGCTCGAGCGCCTGCTCGAACGCGGCCAGCAGGCAGTCGTCGCGGTCCGTAAAGAGGTCGTAGAAGGTGCGGCGGGAGACGCCCGAGCGCCCGACGATGTGTGCGACGGTGATCCCCGCGACACCCCGCTCGCGCACGAGCTCGGCGCTCGCCGCGAGAATCCGCGCGCGCTGGATCTCGATCACGCGCTCGCGGCCCGGCGCCGAGCCGTTGGGGGCTCGTGCAGCCCGGGTGGGCTGCACGCGAGCGTGCGCTGGCATCACCGGCACCTCTCGCCGCGCTCCAGCCGCACCGGGCTCTCTACCCCTTCTTCTTCCTCCCGCCCTTGGCCTTCTTCTTGGACTTGTGCTTCGCCTTATGGGTCGCCTTCTTCGTCTTCGGGCACCCGGTGACGGCGATCTTCGTGCTCTGATCGATCACGAGGCCATTCTGGCCGACCAGTTCGGTGGGCATCAGCAGCGTGCCCTTGCAGAGGTTCCCGTTCGCGGTCAACGCCGGGAATTCCCGCTGCGGCAAGGTGAGTTCGAAGCTCAAGAACGGCACGTCCGGCACCGTCGCGAACGTCGCGGTCGTGATCCCCGCTTTGCTGATCTGCGTTTCCCCGTGCACCTGCACCGTCACGTCGTTCTGACCGACCAGCACCATGATCAGTTCCGGGTACTTCGCGCCACCGTGGGAGACGAAGTACGCGGTGCCCGTTAGGCCGCCGGGGAGGACCGGGGTTGAGACCTTGACCGTCCCAACCTGCGACGCCGCGGGGCAGTTCTTGGGGTTTTCCGCGAATGCCTTTTCCAAGCAGGCCTTCTGTAGCGTTTTCAACGGCGTCGGGAGCTGTTTCGGCAGCGATACCTTGACCCGCTGCACGTTCGCGGTACTGCTCAACCCGCCTTCGTCCGGGAGCGTCATCGTGACCCGGAGGCTCGCGCCCTGCGTCCGTGACGTCTTCGCTGAGGTCGCGACCTTGAACCCTGGTTTGAATGTGAGGCTGCGGCAGGACCCGACTTGGAATGGGCTTGAGAGTGCCGCGGTGGTTCCTTCGGTGCTGGTTGCTGTGCCTGAGAAGGATTGTGGGTTGCAGTTGGTGGGGTTGAACATGAATTCCTTGCGGTCGATCACCGCGTTGATCGTCCGCATATCCACCGGCACCCCATCCAAGACCACAGGCAATGGGTCGGTCGTGATCGTCAGCTGCGAGGTCTGCGGATCCACTTCGATCTTCCCCCGCACCACCGTCGTCCCCAGATTGAACGGACCAGCTATCACCGGGACCGAAATCACCAACCCATAAGGGGCACCCTCGTAAGGGCCCGAGATGTAGATCGGGGCTTCAGGCTTGCCTTCCCCGGGCACATACAACGGATCAGGGCCAGCACCCGCACCCACGACCGTATGCCCGATCTGTGAGCTACCTGGGCATTCGCCTTTGGTGGCTTGGGGTTCTTCGCAGAGCTGGACGTGGCTGATCATCCCCAGCAGGCCCCTCGGGGTCTTGAACTGCAGTTTGGAGATCCGCTGCTGATCATCCGCCCGCGATAGCAACAGCGAGAACGCCGTATATCCACCCGCCTGATCAGTCGTCGCACCCGCGATCATGCTCGGCGTGAACGGCAGCGGCGAGGCACATGGCGCACCATTGGTCCCGGTCGCAATCTGGAAGCTGCTCGGCGAGAACACGTCTTCGACGGCGGGGGAGCTCCACGGCGTGAAGTCCGAGGTGCTCGTGAACAGCCCACATGTCGGCGGGGTAATAAGCGCTGCCTGCGACCCGCCGCTGAACGCGAGATTGAAGCTCGTGAACGGAACCTCCGGGGTTTCCTTGAAGACCGTCGTCAACTGCCCCGTCGTCGTGTTCAGATGCACGTCGCCGACCACCTTGACTTCGATGCCCTGCCCGGCGAGCGCGATCAGCAGTTTCACGTCCGGCGGCTGAGATTCCACCACGTACACCTTGCCTTCCAGCGGTTCGGAGAGCAGCGGCGTCAATACCGTCGCTGTTCCGACCTGCGAGGCCGACGGGCACCGCGGAGGACCTTCCTGACCCACACCGTCTTCATCAACCGGACAGGCCGCCAGCCCGGATGCCCGTCCGGGGTTCAGGACCAGCCCTTCCGGAAGCACGACCGTCGCGTCCCTCTGGTTCGACGTCGCGATCCCATGCAGAGTCTCGAGGCCTTCCTGGGGGACTTTGATTTCGGTCGTCAACCCCGCCGGGGTATCACCGGCGCTCGTATCCGGCGCGACACTCAACGATGGGTCGAACCCAAGATCGCTACAGCCCGTGAACCCAACGGGCGTGCCCGTGCTGTCGTGCGTCAGCACCGATGCCCGCGAGTGCAAGTTCGCGTACTGCCACGTATCGAGCGCTTCGATCGAGAATTCCTGCGGACCTTCACACGACGTCGGCAACGTCAACAACGGCACCGACCCACCACTCGACGGCGCTTCACGTTGCACATCGTGGCTTTCTTCGCTTGGCACACCCCAGATCGTGGTCGTGTTGAACAGCACCGCTTTCTGCGGCACGAGCGTATGCACGCTGATGCCGTAGTCCGAGTCGAGCGGCGTCGGCCCACCTGAGCGCACACCCGCGTTCAGGAACACGTCCGTGCCCTGGTCGTTGAACCCGAATTGCGCGGCGATACCAGCCGGCGGTACTAGGTTGTACACCTTGAACGAAACATGAAGCCCCTCCACGATCGATTCGTCTACACCGATCTGCGTCGATGCCGGACACGAGGGCTCCTCTTCATTCGATTCGCTTTCGCCGTCGAACTGCCTGCGAGAGCAGCGGGGCGTCGCGGTCGGGTCACCGACGATCCCTGGCGGGAGATTGACGACCACCTGCTGCGTTTCACCACGAGCAGGAACTTCCGCGAGGACACCATGGCCTATGCCGTTGACCGCGAACGCAACGGTCATCTCATAGGGGTGCGAGCCGGCCTGCGTATCCGTCGTCCCATCCGCGTTCGTCAGCCACGCATCGAAACCAGAGAACCCGAACGGCGCTTCTTCCCCACTGAACCTGACCTGTGTCAACTCCGCCGCTGGACTCGACGAACCACCCTCAGTGACCTCGACACGATTGGTCGCTTCGCCATTCAAGCCTGCGTCAACGCTCACTTCAATGAGCACGGTCGCAGACGCGCCCGCAGGCACCGTTTCCGCGGTACACGTCACGACCTGCACACCCGAGCATTCACCATCCCCACTTTCCGCGAAGCCATGTTCTCCGACACCGGGCCGGAGAACAACCCCGGCGCTAGTCGCACTCACGCCGGCCGGCAGCTCATCCACGATCCTCGGATCTTCGCCCGTACTCGACCCGGTGTTATAGACACGCACTTCGATCTGCCCCGTGCCCCCCGGCGGCAGGTACCCAGGGGAGACCCGTGTGAACGCTTGCCAACCCGGCGACGCCCACGCAGCAACCGGCCACGCCAACACCCCCGCCACACACACACCAAGCAACAACGCCAGCTTATGTACGCGCATCCTACCGCCCTCCCATTCGCAGCGACGACTTACCAGCACGCGACCCCGGCCCATAGCGCCGCCGCGCGCGCGCCACACACACCGACCGCGCTCGCCCACGCCGCCGCTCACACGCCCGCAACGCACCCGCCAACTCCCTGGCACGCACGCTCTTCGACTTCGACTTGGCTTTCGACCTCGGTTTGCTCTTTGGTGGCGCCGTCGTACTCGCCGCCGGGAAGTTCCCCACCCCGGCGAACGTCACGCTCGCCGGCGTCGCGAAGATCGGTGCCGCCGGCGGCACCCCCTGACAACCCGAACCCGTACACACCGGCGACGCAACCGGCTGCACACCACCAACCCGCGCGTCATACACAGCGAACCCTTCATACCCATTATCCCCCGTCAGATCCGCACGAGAGATCACAAACGCATCATCACCGCTCGCGCTCGCCCCCAAAAACCACGACGACGACGAGCTGCTGCCACCCGAGAGCAGGTACACGCACCCCTCGCTTTCGTGGCAGCTGCCCGCACCGTCACGCTCCCACTCGTATACGTCCAGCTTCCCATTCGTATCCTGCGACACAAGCGGCTCCCAGCTATCGAAGAACACCCTGCTCCCATCATCGGAGAGCACCTGCGGCTGCTCCGTCGCCATCCACCCCACCGGCAAAAACGCAGCCGCGCCGCGGTACTGTTCCCCAGTCACCGGGGGCACTTCCCCGCTGCGGCTGCACGAGACACAGAACAGGCCGCCACCTTGGGCCTCGTACACATACACCTCCTCAAGCCCCTCGCTCGGATAACCACGCGGATAACCAACCACCGGCAGGCTCTGATTCGACATGAACACCACAGCCCCCCCATCCGGCGTCACCTGAGAAGTCCGCTCCCCAATCTCCCCCGCCCAATCGCCGACGCGTGTATATCTGAAGCCGATGTGGTCGTAAGGCGGTATCGGCTGTTCTTCATTCCCGCTGTCTTGAGACGAAAGGTTGGCAGCAACCAGTGTCGAGGTCCCCGCGTGCCACAGGTAGAGGTTGTTGCTGCTATCGACGTAGTAAAGAGATTCCCCATCTTCGCTTGCGCCGACCACACCCACCACTTCGACACCGGGCGTCAAATCGATCGTCTGGCCACTTTCGACTTCATACTCATACAGGCCGCCATTGGTGTAGAACACCCTCGACCCGTCCACACTCGCCGCCCAGAAGCGTCCACCGGTCGCGATCTCGACCGTCTTCGCGTCGCTGGAGGTCGGATTCTCCCGCATATACAGGCCATTCGTCGCCAGATCCGTCCAGAAGACCCGCGACCCATCCGCCGAAATCACATGACTGGCATCGATTTCACCTTCGTAACGGTTGCCATGGCCGGCCGAGGTTCCGAAAGTCGCTTGCGGGTTGGAGGAGCCGTCCGGGAGCACATTCACCAAGCTCAAACGCCCACCAGTCGAAACATAGAGGTTACCTTCAACTAGTTCGCCTGGGTTTGCGATTTCGCTGGCGTTTTCGGTGAACGCATCATTCACCTCAAACAACTGCTCACTGAAATTAGCCGACGCGCCAGCATAAACTACCTTCAGTCCTTCTTCTCTCCCGCGTTTTCCGGCACCCCGGTGGATCGTCACACCGTCGGTGAAGAAGGGTTCATAGGCTTCGCCGGCGAAAGCGTGCTGGAAGAGATCCGTATAGCCATCGCCAGGCGCTTCCGGTGACAGCGGTGGCAGCCCATCTTCAAGGTTCGTCTCATTCGGAGTCGTGAGGACTGCGCTGGTAAGATCACTAGAAAATGCCCGGTACTGTGCGTAAAACCTCCCGTGGGGCTGGATATTAACCTGTCGCCATCCACCGCCGGGGAGCCGCGTCGCCAGATACTCGTTACCCGATGTCTGCCCACCCTTGCCGGTGCCGCCGCTCGACGGGTCGCCCACATACACCGCGGCTTCGCCATCGGCGGCCACTTGAAACGGAAAAAACGTGAACATGCCTTCCGCCAATGCCAATTCGTCGAGGTATACGCTGGGCGTGTACACTTGCGCGGTTCCGTTCTGTGCGCTCCCGAACGAGCTCACCATTTCATACACCCGACCATCCGGCAACCCAAGCGGGGTGACCGGCAGCGTACGAAACGTCGTGTCGCTACCGTATTCGGTGCCCGCTTCGCCGACCGCAACGACCCTGAAGTGATATTCGCCGTTCGCATCCAGGCCTTCCAGGTGCGCCGTGGCGGGCAGCGCGCTTTCACCTTCGCCTAGCGAAACTTCTGGCGTGCGCGACCCGTACGCTTCGCTCGGCCCGTATTCCCAGTAGTAGCTGGTGGAGGAGCCATTGGGGTCAATCTGCGCGCTCAACGTCGCATTGGAAGAGCCGACGCCCGAGAAGGACTCCCCTTCGATCACCGGCGCCCCAGCCGCCAACGCTGCCGCGCTCCCCAGCAACAACGCCGCCACCGTCAAACACAGCGAAACCAACCCGACCAGCAACGGCCCGCGGGCCTCGGTAGACCTTTGCGCAGCATTCATCGACGCCTCCTCCAGGCCAGAGGGGGCGACCCCTCGATTACATGACGACGTGCCCACGGCTGTGAGCGGCGATCGGGTGAGCGAAGTGAAAATTGCAGTACGGCGTGCCGAGGCGTCAAATATCCTCACGTTGTGAACGCTCCCTCATCGAGACCCGATCCCTCTCCCAAGACAAGGATCCTGCGGTGCCGTGTATGCGCCGAGCGCTTCGGCTCGACCCCAACGGCACCCTATGTTTGCTTGAAACGCACCCGGCTCCAATAGGCTTGAAACCGGGGTGGGACTACTATAAGCAGAGTGCGGGGTAGTTGTCAAGTCCCCTAGGACAGGGGCGAGCTACCCCCGGGCGCGAAATACGCGGAGGCGATGGCCACGACCCTGTGCCGAAGCCGGCGGCTTCAGTAATGCCCGAGCGGGTTTGCGATGAATTGTCCACGCACAGCGCCAGGCGTTTGGGAGCGCTTGGCAGCTTCGACATCTGACCCTGGTCGGAGATACCCGACGCGTCCGCGACCCCACGGCTCGAGGCCCCCGGGTGCTCGGCAATCGCGAGCAGAACCCTCACCGTGCGATACGTAAGGCGCATCCCCAGCTCCCGCAGCGGATCCCCCGTCGGCGCCGGAGCGGGACGCCGGCGCAGCCTTGGCGCCTGGCGACCCAGCTCGCGCTCAGCCGCCTCGGGGCCCTGGTAGGGGAGCACGATCATCCCCATCAGCTGGTTCAGCAAGCCCGCGAGCAGCTTATGGTCACGGGCGCTCAGCCTCGTGTGAATCACTGCGAGGACCGCGCCAACCGTGCCTTCGGCGACGATCTTGGTTGGGCGCCGTCCAGGTCCGCCGCGGGGACGGGCTCCGCCTTGGTGGACCGCGTTGATCAGGGCGTCCACCACTTTGGCGCGGCGTTCGAGCACAAGGCGCTCCGCCGCGAGCGCGTCCACGACCAGCAGGCCACCCATCGCGGGCTCCGCGTCGAGGAAGCCCAACAGCGCGGCGAGACCGGCACGGATCATTCCCTCCCACCGGCCACCGGTACCGTTGACCTTCGCTTCCCGGGATGCCACGCCCGCGGCCTCCGCGCCCCCAACAGCGTGGCCCTCGCCCATCTTCCCCACTGCGGCCTGTTCGTACGCTGGGAGCACGACCGTCGTAGCGCGCTCCAGCGCCTGATCGAACGCGGCGAGCAGGCAGTCCTCGCGATCACTGAAGAGCTCGTAGTGCGGTGCTCGCCTACCGCTTCTTGCGCTTTGGGTGCTTGGTCCTCTTCTTCGATGCCTTGGTGCCGGGGCATCCGGTGACGGTGATGGGGGTGGAGTGGTGCAGGACGGTCCCGTTTTGGGAGGTGATGGTGGTTGGGATCTTCAACGGGGTGGCGCACAGCGACCCGTTCGCTGCGAGTGCGCTGTGGGGGCCTTTGGGGAACGCGAGTTCGAACGTGCCGACGGGGACGTCGGGGACAGTGTTGAACGTCGCGCTGGTGATCCCGGCTTTGGAGATGAACGTTTCCGAGGAGACATCCACACGGAGCCCTTCGCCTTGGAGGATGACCTCGAGTTCGGGGTACTTCGCGCCACCGTTTGAGACGAAGTACACCGGGCCACCCAGCTCGCTGGCGAGCAACGGCGTCTTGACACGGGCGACACCCACCAGCGATCCGGGCGGGCACTCGGCCGGGTTCGCAGTGAAGACCGCCTCGGTGCACGCTTTACGCAGCGTCGTCAGCGGGGTCGGTAGCTGCTTGGGGAGTTCGACCTTGAACTTGGCGATGTTCGCTTCCCCCGGTTTCGTGGAGACCTTCGCGAACAGGCTCGCCCCGTCCACCCTGCTGGTCTTCGCCTGTGTCGAGGCCGTGAAGGAGGGGTTGAACGGCAGGTTCTTGCAGCCCCCAGCAGCGAACGGGGTGGAGACCTGCTCGCTCGCACCGAGCGTGCTCTGGAGGGTCGCGGTGACCTGCAACGGGGAGCAGTTGGTGGGGTTGAACATGAACCCGGGCCGGTTGACGTTGACCTGTACCTGGCGGATCCTGAGCGGGACCCCGTCGATGATCCGCGGGAACGGGTCTGTTACGACCGTCAACGCCGCTGTCTTCGGATCGACCGAGATCGAGCCGCGGAGGATCACGGTCCCGAGGTTGAACGGGCCCGCGACCGCCGGGACCACCACCGAGAGCCCAAACGGAGCCCCACCATACGGGCCGGTGAGGTAGATCCGCCCGCCCTGCACCCACAACGGATGCGAACCAGCACCCACCGCGATCGAAGTGGTCGCGATCTGGCTCGACGCGGGGCAGGTCCCCTGCTGGGCTTGGGGTTCCCCGCACCTTGGGACACTGGAGAGCATCCCCAGCAGGCCGGGTGGGGTGTGGAGTGAGATCTGCGAGAGATCCTGTTCGCGGTCCTGGCGGGAGAACCCGACCTGGAAGTCGGTAAACCCGCCGGCATTATCCGGTGTTGTGCCCGACAGGAAACTGGGTTTGAACGGGTCCCCTTCACAGCCGGTGACCGTGAACGCGGAGCTCGGGTTCGCATCAGAGGTCTCCGGCGCACTCGACGGGGTCAAATCCGACGTGGTCAGCGCTTCCCCGCATTCCTGCGGATTAGCCAACGGCGCCCTCGGACCGCCCTTGAAGACGAGTTTGATGTCTTCCACTGGCTGCTGCGGCGCATTCTTGAACGTCGCGGTGATCTGTCCCGTCTGGGGGTTGGCGGCCACGATCCCGGGCTGCTTGATCACGACACCGAACCCTTCGAGTTCGAGGAAGAGTTTGTAAAGGGTCCCGTTCAGCGCGTCTTCTTCCGTGCATCCCGCCTGGCCCGCGCCACCGCATTCCGGGGTCTGGAAGTACACATGGCCATGCAACGGGCCCGGCAGCACCGGCGTCGTCGCTTCTGCGGTCCCGATCTGGGACGCCAACGGGCATTTGCCTTGGCTGTCGCTGTGCTGGTTGAACCCTTCCGCACCTTCCGCCGGACACCCAACCAGGCCGTCTGCCGCACCGGGGGTGATCGTCAGCCCCGCCGGCAGCGTCTGTGTTACGTCGAGTACGTCGGGGGTCGCGAAGCCTTCCAGGTTGACGCTTTCGTCCTGTGGGACGTGCACGTCGATCGCGTATCCGGCGGGCTCGTCCGCCTGGGTGGTGCTCGGGGTGAGCGAGATCGAGGGGTTGAACTGCAGCAGGTCGCAGTTAGCGACCGGCTGCTCTTGGGATTCGGCTTTGATCCAGTGGTTTGGTTCCTGGTAGGTGTCGGCTTCGAGTTTCGCGGTCAAGGGCTGCCCGCAATCGCTCGGGTTCGTCATGAACGGCACCCGCAGATCCCCGGATCCATCTATTCCTCGTGGGTCGCCGTAGATGACTGCGAGCACGTCGTGCAACTGGATCGCGGTTGCGACCGCTGGGATCGAGAGGTGGATCCCGTAGTCGCTCGAGCCGCGCACACTCGCGTACATCAACACGGCCTTGCCGAGCTCGGGGTGGTAAATCGCGAACTCGGCTGGGTACCCGTGCTCCGGCACCACGTTGTAGATCGGCAGCACGGTACCGAAGCCCGCGCTCTCGTCGTCGTTGAGGTACAGCGTCCCGACCCGGCTGCTCGCCGGGCAGCCCTGCGCCCCGATCTCAACGATCGTGCACTGCGCGACGGCCTGCGGGTCAGCGCTGAACCCCGTCGGTAGATCAAGCTCAATATCCTTGACGAACTGCGCTGGTTCGCCGTTGCTTTCCTTGGTTGTCATATCGAACGCGACAACGAGCGCGTTGGGGTGATCCCCGGCCTGGGTATCCGGTGCGCCGGCGCGATCGAGTGGCTGCGCGCTGAAGTCGGTGAACCCGAATGCCGGCGCTGGTTCCCCGGCGACACCCGAGACGCTCGCCTGCGCTACCGGAGCACCACCACCGGAGACAACGAAATGAGCACTCAACGCCGCCCCTTCAGGCGCCGCGACAACAACCGGGACTTCCACGACACCCGCCTGCCCGAACGGCGCAACCGAAGAACCCCACGAGCAACTCAGCACAGATTCCCCTTCGCTTCCGGTGCATACCCACCCGTTCGGATGGAACAGCCCGCTGTTCCCGACGGTGACCCCTGCGGGTAGCTTGATCGTCAACGCGACCGGCCCGCTTGACGGGGCGCCACCCACATTCGTCACGGTGATCACGTACTGTCCACCCGAGGCCAGGACATTCGTAGGCTGCCCCGCGACAGAGACCCTCCACGCCGCGCCCGCCGCGGACTCGCCCGCGGCCCCCGCGCAACACCCCAGCGCGAGGAGCCCCGCGCACAACAGCGACCACAGGCCTAGCCGGCGGACACCCCAGGTGATCATGCTCTCCCCCTCTCCCTCGAACCCATCCCATGACGGTGTCCACGCACCCCTGCAAGCGCCCGCCTCCTCACGCTTCGGTGCTTCCCCTTCCTCGCCCTCCCCCTGCTCTTCGCTTTATGCGCCTTGGTCTTGGCTTTTGGCTTCCTCTTCACCGCCGGCGGTTCGCTGGAGGCGACCGGTGTGTTTTCCCCCGCCGGTTGCGCGGCGCTCGCGATCGACCCGAACAAGGGTGTCGCCGCCAGCGCGCCTTGACACCCTTCGCCTTCACACGAGGGCGGTGCCGGTGACGCGAACCCGCCATCGACCCGCGCGTCATACACATCGACCTGGGTATCGCCGTCCTGAGGCACGAGCTGATCAGCGCTCTGGAAGAACACATCACCCCCGGAGGGATCCATACCAAGCAGCCTGGTCCCGCCGGGTGCGCGGTCCTGCCCATCGGAGATCAAGCTGATCTCACCCGCCCGGTACTCATACACATTCGGGTACCCCACGAGCGCCTGCGGCGTCAACGCATCGCTGCTTTCGAATACCGCGAGCTGCCCATCTTCAGAAAGCGAGCCCAGCTGCGGAGCGGGCTCCTGCTTATCAAAGTACTGCGGGAAGATGAAGTGTGCCGGGTAGGAGTTGGTGTTCCCGTCATCGTTGTACCCGTTCTGTCCGGCCGAGACACGCACGAGGGTCTGTTCCTGGGCGTCGTACTCGAACACCTGCTCGACGCTGCTCGTATCACCCGGTGTCAGATCGGCACTGCTCTGAAACAACAGGACACGCCCATCCGGTGTCGCATCGACCGACCGGTCGTCCTCCTGGCTCCAGTCGAATGCGTCACCCGCTGCGAGCGTCCCGATGAACGCGGTCTGGTCATCTTCAGTGTCATACACATACAGGTTCGCTTCGCCTTCCCGCGCGGAAGCCCCATACTCGTTCGCCTGCGGGGTAAGGACGCCTTCGGATACGAAGTACACGCGCGACCCGTTCTCCGCGACCCGCGCGACACCCTTCGCATCAGGTGAGACAAGGACGATTCCTCTGCCTTCCTTCGCACCCTGGAAATCGTACTCATAGAGATTCATGCCGCTCGCGCCACCCAACAGCTTCTGTTCAGAAAGAAAGAACACCTTCGACCCATCTTCGGAGGCGCCCTGGAACACTGCGCGCGCCGGTTCGCTCGTATCGCATTCAGTGCAGTCCGCCTTCGAGGGCTCGGAGATCGCCGTTGTTTCAGACTCGTTGGTCCGCGCGTAAAGCTCATCGACGGGCGGCCCTGTCCCTTCGCTGCCGCCACCACACGGATCATGCGACGGGCCCTGCGTCGCTTCCCCCACCGTGACGAACACCCGCGAACCATCACCCGAGATCATATTATAGGAATCTTCGACCAACGCGTCGGTAAAGCTGCCGAACAGAGGGTAGCCAAGGCTCACACCACAATCCCCAAGCGACTTACCTTCATTATCGACACCAACCAGCGTCGGCACCGAGTTACCCGTACCCCGATACTCATACGCCGACACGAAACCAAACCCGCCGTAAAGTTTACCGGTGTTCGGCACCGTCGCGTCCCCCGGCCAAAGATAATCAGCCGGATTTACGCTGAAACCACTGGAGCCGACACCGCCTGGCCCCACAAGCTCAAACAAGGTACTCGAGCCAGACGAAGAAGCACCCGAATGATATTCAAATCCGATGGGGCCCCGATTGCTCAGTGGCCCGATCTCGACCGGAGCACCACCCGGAAGCGCCTGAGCATAAAAATCGTATTCCCCAGCTCCAGCCCCGGGATTGAATATACCCTCGCTCAAATCAGCGCTAAAACCTTCCGGCACATCCACACTCGACCCATTCGGTTCGACAAACGGCGAAGTAACCCATCCAGCCGGCGTACGTTCGATGCCATAGTCGTTGAACGCCCCTTTCTGATTACTACCCACAAACGACCCCTCGCTCCTGATGATCACATGCGAACTATCAGCGCTCTGCACTTCTGATTCCCATCCACCTTTCGCGGACGGCGTGACCAGCTCATACGCGCGGCATTCCGGGAGCTGTTCAGAATGAAGCCCGGCTCGCAACGCCTGATTCGGGCACACACCCAACGCCGTCCCGGTCGAGACCGCCAGCCCAGCAAACACCACCACTACCACCGACACAACACGTATCGTCCCGCGCGCTCTCATCATGCTCCCCTCCCCTTACCCTGGCTACCCCGGCTCGGCACATCAACCCGCGAGCGCGCCCCCCGACCCCTCGCCTTCCCCCGCGCGACTCTCTTCTTATGCTTGACCCGTTTATGCCCTTTCACCGGCGACCGTTTATGCACGTTCATGCCGCCTTCCAACGCCGGGAACGACGGCACCGCCACCAGCAGCGGCGCGGGCGGCGCACCCAACACACCAGCCTGCGGGAGAGTCGTGAACGTGCGGTCCGCACCGAACGCGACACCCGCCACATCGCTCGCCACCAGCCGGTAGTGATAGCTCACACCAGGCGCGAGACCCTGGACCACCACGCTGACCAGCGCATTGGCGCCCGACCCTGGTGAGAGGCTCCCATAAACCCGCGTGCCATAGGACGAGCCCACACCGAGTTCGAAGGCATAGCTCACGGGGCGTTCCTGTGGATCCTGGATCATCCCCGACAACGTCTCGGCCGTCGTGGAGAGCCCCGTCGCTTCACCGGTCTGCACACTCGGCGCGGCACTCGAGATCGTCGAAAACACCTCATCCGGCCCCGTGCTCGTACCGCCAGCATTGGACGCCACCAACGCATAATGGTAGGTACGGCCCGGTTCAAGACCCGTCACCAACTGCGAAACCTCGTCATCTTCATAGTTCAACGGCGCATACGCCACCGGCACGCTCTGCGTATACCGGCCCGCTTCCAACCCATACACAAAATGGTATTCAGTGACCCCATTACCCGGGTTGATCACCCCATGCAACGTCGCTTCGTTCAACGCGACTTCCGTCGCAAACGGCACCTGGTCGTTGACCGCCGGCAGCGCGACACGCGTAGTGAACGTCTCGTCCGAGCCGAAGCTCTGCCCCAGTTCATCGCCACCCGCAACCCGACAATCATAGAGCGTGTTCGGCGTGAGCCCTTCGATACGCGTAGAAAACAATTCTTCCGGCGCACCCGCTTCGACCACCTCAAACCCAGCCGACGCTTCATACCCCCCAAGACCGTACTGGAAGAAATACACCGTTTCGATCCCTTCAGGGACAGAGACACCATTGAGCGTCGCGCTCGTGGCCGTCACTTCGCTCGCGGTACACGGCACCTGCACATTCACCGCCCCAAGGGTCGTAAACGTCCGATCCACGCCATACTTCGCGCCGTTTTTGTTCACCCCGACGAGGCGGTAGTGGTAAGTCGTTTCGGGGGCGAGCCCACTCAAGGGCACACTCACAAACACGTTCGCATCGCCTTCCCCAACGCTTCCTTCAGCAGTCTGCAACCCGTATTCCTTGCTCGTGCCGTACTGGACGTAGTAGCCAGCCGGCCCCACGGCTTCCGGGTTGTCGGGGTTGACCGTGCCCGCCACGGTCGCGCTCGCTTTATGGACACTCGACGCGCCCCCGGTCTTCACATCGGGCACAACAGCGACACCGAAGATCTCCACCGTGCCTTTCCCGTCGTCGGCGTACACCTCACCACTGGAATGCCTCACCGCGACCCCGTAGGAGTTGCTGAGCGCCCCGGGTTCCGCCGCGCCAAACACATCGAGCGGGCTCGGCGGTTCCACCGACACGTCGTACGGGGCGATCCGACTGCCTTCATCGATATACACTTCTCCGCCGGACGCGTCGGCCGCGAGCGTCGCGCCGTGCCGATCGACCGTCGTCCCGGTGGCTTTAGGCAACCCGAACTGCGACGCGTCGTACCTAGTGACTTCTCGTCCGGCTTCGTTCGGGAAATACTTGGCGGTAAAGACGTCCCCAACACCGTCGACTGCCACATTGCAGATTTCATGGAGGCCATTCAACGAGGCTTCGTAGTCAGCGTCGGTCGGCGCCAGCTCGCCGACTTTGGGCGTGTACTCGTTAACAACGCTCCCGCTGGGTCCTTCGTTGTAGAGCCCGACATACACGTCACCCGCAGGATCGACCGCCACACCACAGGGTTCGCCCCACGGAGCGCCCGGCGCTTTGCCGAGGCTGCCCAACGGCGTCCCTGCGGGACTAAAGATCTGCACAGTCGAGCCGTGCGCCACGTAAACGTCGCCCGCCGTCGAACCGGAGGAGCTGACCGCCACTTGCTGTTCGCCAGATCCGGCGCCCCCCACCCCTGTGATCGCGTTTGAGCCCGCGAGGCCCGAGAAGCCTTCCTTTTCCCCCGCGGCATTGAACTTGTAGATCCGGCCTCCTTCGCCTGCGTCGTAGACATACACATCCCCGGTGGACTGATCCACGGCGACGCTCTGCGGATCCGCGAAGGTGTCCGTCGCGCTCGCCGCGCACGTGCTCGGCTCCGGGCCGCACGGGCCGAAGGAGACACCCGTGTACGGGTGCGTGAGCGCAGCCTGCGCCGAGACGCCGGTAAGCGCGAGCGCCCCGCTCCAGATGACGGTCAGCACGACGACAGTGGCTGTTAGTTTGCGAGCGCTCATACGGATGCTCCTCCCTCGGCTTGCTGGATCTGATCGTTGTGGTCGCATCACGCGGCCTCGCTCTCGAAGCGGCGGTGGGCACGGATACTCCGCGTGACCTGCACACCCGTAGCGGTGAGCTTCCACGCATTCGGCTCCCCCTTGGAGTGACCCGCGCCGCTGTTCTCCAGCAACCCCAGACGCTCCAAGCGTCGCAACAGCTTTGAGACCTGCCCGGGATCCTGGATTCCCGCGAAATCCCCCACCTCACGATTACTCGGGGCCGAACTCCGCCCCGCCAACTCCGAGACACCCTCCAGCACCCGCGAAGTGCGATACGTCAGCCGCATCGGCACGCCCTCCAACGGGTCGCCCACCGTCCGCTCAGCGAACGCCGGGCGCTGCACAGACCGCGGCGTCACAGCCCGCGGTACCGGGGCGTCCTGCTCACGCCGTGCCGCCGCAGGACCAAGATACGGCAGCACGATCATCCCCATCAACTCCCCAAGCAGCCCCGTCAACGGCTCGCGCTGCCCCTTCAACAATCGCGCATACACGATCCCGAACGCCGCACCCACCAGGCCCTCCGCCGTCAACCGTGTACACCTACTCGCACGCGAGTTCCCGCGACCCTCATCCACCACCGAGACCAGCCGCCCCAGGACCTCCTCGCGGCGCGCCAACACACCCGGGCTGCCACTCAACGCCTGCACTACACACACCCGCGCAAGCACCGACTCACGATCGAAAAACGCCAGAATCAGGCCCAGCCCCTGACGCACCCGCTCACACCACCCCAAGCCCTCCAAGCCCGCCTCGGCGAGCTCCCCCGCGATCACACCAACGATGTCCTCCAACACCGCCGCCAGGCACTCTTCGCGGTTCGCGAACGTCTCATAGAACGTCCGCCGCGAGATCCTTGAGCGCGCCACGATATCCGCGACCGTCGTATTCGCCCACCCCAGCTCATCCACCGCACGAACCGCCGCCGCCAACAGGCGCGAGCGCTGAATCTCCGCCAGCCGCACACCCTGCTCCCCCGCGCGCCGGTCCGCCGCACGGGCACGCCGGCGCGCACTGATCGGCTCCGGCCTACGCGCCACCCCAGTTGCCGCGCGGGTGGCCATCACGCCACGCCCCTTCGGGCCATGCTCTGCCCAACCCCGCGCGGCGGGTCAAACCGGCGCCTCGAAGCTAGGCGACTACCAAGCTCTGCTTCGAGTGCCCGAGGCGAAGAGAGAGAGAGAGAGAGAGAGATGCGACAGCGCCAAGCTGGCGCATCTAGCATCACCCTCAAGACAACGCGCTGCGACTCCCATCACGTTTCTCCCTCTAGAAACCACGCTTGACCAGCTCCCTCTCAAATTGCGACCCAGATCCCTCTACCCAACACCATTCCGCGAGCGCTAGACGTCAACCGCGAAATACGCCTACCCAACCCGACCCTATATCCACGATGCAACGCCCCTTGGCATTGACCATCGCACAGGCAACCGTACACCACACACAGCCCCCCTGTCAATACCCACACGCACCTCCCGGCGCCTTCCGCCTACTCGCTCCTTGCCGGCGGGGCCCTCATCCAAGCCCGCCTTGCGGCCGATATACCAATTCAGCCGGGGCCCGCGCCATCATTTTGACCAGCGCCCACCACCACTTTCCTTTTTGACGCCAGCCCGAGGAGGTCCCACGATGCAGCTGCCCGAGCCGATTCCCACGACGATCCGCGACGAGAGCTTCGCCGAAGTCACCTACCACATCCGCGGGGAGCTGGTGCCCGAGCTGCAGGTCGTGCTGGGGCCCGGCTCGGTGATGTTCGAGCACCACGTGCTGCTGTGGAAGGAAACGCGCGTGGAGATCGAGCTGAAGAAGCTGCCGGGCGGGGTCAAACGGAAGATCGCCGGGCTCGACTACTTCGTCACGCGCACCTTCGGCGCCGGGCACATCGCCTTCTCGCGCGACGCGCCCGGGCAGTGCATCCCGATGCACCTGAAGCTCGGCGAAGGGCTCGACGTGCGCGAGCACCAGTTCATCGCCGCCACCGACAACCTCGACTACTCCTTCGAACGGGTGAAGGGCATCCAGAACATGCTGCTCGGCGGGACCGGCTTCTTCATCGACAAGTTCCGCGCCACCACGGGTGATGCGATCGTGTGGCTGCACGGCAACGGCAACGTGTTCCTCGTCGAGCTCGGCGCCGGCGAGCAGCTCGACGTCGAGGCCGGCGCCTGGCTGTACAAGGACCCGACGGTCACGATGGAGTCGGTGACGATGGGGCTCAAGACGGGGCTGATGGGCGGCGGGGGCAAGCTCACCTGGAACCGCTTCACCGGCCCCGGGCGCCTGGCGATCCAGACGATGTTCATCGCGCCCGCCGAGGCGGTGGATGGCAGCAACGTGCAGGCCGCCACCGCCGGGGGCCTCGCGGGGGCGTTGATCGGGGGGCTTACGCGGGGGTAGCTCCCCACTTGCCAGGGGCGTAGATCCCCGTCTGCCCGGTCCGGATTCCCCATCTGCCCGGGTTCTGATTCCCCATTTGTCCGGGTCCGAACTCCCCATTTGTCCGGGCGCTGGACTAGCCTGTGCGTGTGTCGCCAGGGTTCGTCGATCGCAACGTACGTGCTGCTGTCGTCGAGGCTCTCGGCGAAGCTCGGGCTGTGTGCCTGCTCGGGGCTCGCCAGGCGGGAAAGAGCACACTTGCGCGGGCGATCGCCGGGCACGAGCATCCAGCGGAGTATCTGACGCTCGACGACGAGCCCACCCGCCGTGCCGCTCTGGAGGATCCCTCCGGCTTCGTCGCCCGAATCTCGGGGCCGACCGTGATCGATGAGGTCCAGCGGGCACCCGACCTGATGCTCGCGATCAAGGAGCGCCTGGACACCAACAACCGGCGCGGGCAATTCTTGCTCGCCGGCTCGGCCAACCTTCTCACGCTGCCAACGATCGCCGACGCGCTCCCAGGACGTGTGGACTACGTGCGGCTGTGGCCGTTCTCGCAGGGCGAGCTGGCAGGACGTCGCGAGCGCTTCATCGATCGTCTACTGGCAGGCGAGGCCCCCCATATCGACGACGCTCCCATCGGGCGAGGAGCGTATGCGGAGCGGATCGTCACCGGCGGCTTTCCTGACGCCCAGGACCGCGGTAGGCGCGGCCGAGCGCGCTTCTTCGACAGCTACATCGCATCGATGCTCAGCCGCGACCTGCGAGATATCGCAAACATACGGGACACCGACAGCGTCGAGCGCTTGCTGCGGCTTGTCGCAGCCCGCTCCTCCAGCCTCGTGAGCTCACGTGCGGTCGCAGGCGAGCTCGGCGCCGACCACAAGACCGTGGCGGCACGCACTCGCATCCTGGAAGACCTGTTTTTGGTTTCGCGCCTGCGGCCTTGGCATGTGAATCTCGGCAGTCGCCAGGTAAAGACACCCAAGATCCACATAACCGACACCGGCCTGCTCGCCCACCTGACCAATGTCGATGCGGAGCGGATTGACAAGGATGGGACGCTCGCGGGGCCGATCTTCGAGACCTTTGCGGCGATGGAGCTGACGCGGCAGTGCGACTGGGCCGAGAACTCCCCCTCCCTATTTCACTACCGCGACAAGCAGCAGCGCGAGGTCGACGTCGTCCTCGAGCTGGGCAGCGGCGAGGTTGCCGGCGTTGAGATCAAGACCGCGGCTGGCATTCAGCCGAGGGACTTCGCGGGCCTCCGCCACCTGCGGGACAAGCTCGGCCGCCGCTTCACGATGGGTGTTGTGCTCTATACCGGCCGGCGGACCCTCAGCTTTGGCGAGCGCCTCGCGGCGGTGCCCCTGTGCGGATTGTGGTCGTAGCACCCCCTACTGGTAAGCCGCCACCACCGCCACGATCGCGTAGATCGCCGCCAGCGCCCAGCCCTCGAAGGCGGCCGCCTCGCCGTCGGCCGTGACCTGCCACACCGCGATCGTCATCAGGCCGAGCGCGCCGATGTAGATCGGCTGCAGCGCGAACGTCAGCTGGGTCGGGAGCGCGAGGGAGATCAGCACGAGCGCCGGGTAAAGGAACGCGGCAATCTGCGCGACCGAGCTCTTGACGACCGCGATCGCGAGGTCGGCCTTGCCGCGCGCCGCCAGCGTGATGCCGGCGAAGTGCTCCACCGCGTTGCCGGCGATCGCCACGATCACGAGGCCCGCGAACGCGGTGGAGATGTGCAGGATCTCGATCGCCGGGCGCAGCGCGCTGACGAACCACTCCGAGACGAAGCCCGCGCCGATGCCCGCCGCCACGAGCAGCACGAGCGCCGCGCGCAGGGAGATGCGCGCCACGGGCTCCCCCGGCGGCTGGGCGGCGCGGGACGCCGGTGGCGGCGGCTTTGGGCCGCAGGTAAGGCACCAGCCACGTTCCGTACACCCCCAGCAGGCAGCAGGCCCCGACCACCGAGATCGTGTCCACGTGGTCCCCCGCCGCGCTGCCCGAGCTGAGCGCGAGGCCGATCAGCACGATCAGGAAGACCGTCACCAGCAGCAGCGTCGTCGCGTCGTTGGGCAGGCGCGAGGAGAAGCGCATGATCCCGTCCGGCGCCTGCCGCGCGCCCGCCACGATCGTCAGCCCCAGCACCAGCAGCGCGCTCGCCAGCAGCGAGCCCACCAGCGCGGTCTGCGCCACCACGAGGTCGCCCGCTTTCAGCGCGAAGACGACGACCAGCAGCTCCGGGCAGGTTGCCGAGCGTCGCCTGCAGCACCCCGGTCGCCGCCGCGCCGATGTGCTCCCCCAGCTGCTCGGTCCCCAGCGCCACCGCCCACGCCAGGCCCGCCAGCGCCACCGTCGCCAGCGCGAAGCGGGGGACCGCGCCCACGCGCCGTAGTTGGCCGCGCCCGCCAGCGCCACCGTCACGGCCACCGCCGCCAACAGGAGGCGCTCCAGTTTGCTCAGGCCGGCCATGGCGCCGGGCGAGCATAAACCCCGGGGTGGCGGCACATCGGGCTGCGCCCTGCGCTTGCCATGCCGAGCAGACCCGGCCGCTCGCCGACGCCCAGGCGCCGGGTCGAGCGGGTACGCTGCCGCCGATGCGCCTGGCGACCTTCAAGCCTCCGGGAAGCCGAGGCCCCGCGCGCGGGTACAGTCGCGGACGGCCGCATCACCGCGTTCGCCGACGAGCGCCTCACAGTGCTCGACGTGCTGGGAACCCCCGGCGCTCGCGCAGAGCGCCGCGCGCGGTCGGGCGGGACCGACGGCCCGGGCCCGTCGTGGCCGCTGGAGGAGGTCACGCTGCTCGCGCCCGTGCCCAGCGCCCGCGGGCGATCTTCGGGATCGGCCTCAACTACGCCGACCACGTCGCCGAGACCGGCGGCGAGCGCCCGCGCAGCCGCTGGTGTTCATGAAGCTCCCCGCCTCCGCCGCCCCGCCGAACGCGCCGGTGCGCTGCCCGGAGGTCGTGCGCCGCCTCGACTACGAGGGCGAGCTCGCCGTGGTGATGGGCGCCGGCGGGCAGGTCGCCGGGTACTCGGTCGCCGACGACGTCAGCGCGCGCGACCTGCAGGGCCGCGAGCCGCAGTGGACCCGCGCCAAGGGCGCAGACGGCTTCTGCCCCTACGGCCCTTGGATCACCACCGTCGAGGAGGTCCCCAACCCGCACGCGCTGCGCCTGCGCACTTGGGTCAACGGCTCGCTGCGCCAGGACTCCAACACCTCCAACCTGATCTTCACCGTCCCCGAGCTCGTCGCCTTCATCGGCGAGACCTGCACGCTCTTCCCCGGCGACCTGATCCTCACGGGCACGCCCTCGGGAGTCGGCCTCGGACAGAACCCACCGGTGTTCCTCTCAGCGGGGGATGTCGTGCGGATCGAGATCGAGGGACTCGGGGCTATCGAGCATGGGGTGATTGAAGTCTTAACTTCTCGCGCCCCAACCATTCATTTTGTGAAGTGGTTGGCCACGCTCACTCGAACGGGCGATCCTTGGTTTCGGGGTAGTAGCGGTAGAGGGACTTGGCCTGCTCCAGCACCAGCTGGGTGTAGTGGTTGAGGTCGTGCAAGGCGTCACCACCGACGAGCGCGGTGGAACGGTATTCGTGTTTGCGCAGCAGGCGCCTGATCTTGCGCCGGATCGCGGCCTCGGTGGAGCTACGGTCGGCCCAGTCGACGGTCAGGTCGGCGCGGATGCGCCTTGACCAGCTCGCGCGCGATCGCTGCCAGCTTGCGGGTCGGCGACGAACTCATCCCCGCGCACCGGCGAGCGCGTCGTAGAAGGCGGCCTCCTCGCGCGATGAGGCCGAGCTGCTCGTGGCGGCGACCCGCTTCGCGCAGGCTCCTGGCGATCTCGACCAGAAGCCGCTCGACGACCTCGAGCGCTTGTGACCTGGCGCAGCTCGTAGCGGCGCAGCACCTCCTCCAGCCGATCTGCCGAACAGCTTCGCCTGCGTCCGGTTGGTGCGCGCCGCGGCTGCTCGATCTCGCCCTTCAGCAGCTTCTCCAGCAGCCGTATCTGGATGTTCGGGTGCTCGGGCTTCGCGGCGATCGAGTCGAGGAACTCGTCGGAGAGCACCGAGATGTCGGGGCGATCCTCGTCGGCGATCGCCAGCACGTCGACGATCTCCCCGGCCGCCAGGCCCTCGGACATGAACTGGCGCACCGCCTGCTCGGCCGCAGGGCTGGCCTGTGGCGTCGGGCGTGGCGATCTTGCGCACCTCGGCGGCGAGCCGCTTGAAGAACGCCGATCTCCTCGCGCAGCTCGATCACCGCCTGCTGTGCTGCCGATCAGCGCGTACCACTTGGCGAGTGCCGCCTGCTCGTCGAGGAACTCGCGCGTGCGCTGCTCGTCGGCGAGCACATAGTCGCACGCAGTCCAGGAACAGCTCCGAGCCCGCCAGCAGCTGCGAGCTCGCCCTTGCGGTAACCCGCCGGGTACAGCATCGCGCAGAGCACCTCGTACTTCTCCCACAGCCCGGCGATCGCCTGCGCGATCGGGATCACCGGATCGTCGAGCTCCGCCTCGTCGTAGGCGCGCAGCGAGGCGCGCAGGTCCTCGCCGATGCCGATGTAGTCGACGACCAGCCCGCCCGGCTTTTCGCGGAAGACGCGGTTGACCCGCGCGATCGCCTGCAGCAGGCCGTGGTCGCGCATCGGCTTGTCGATGTAGAGCGTGTGCAGCACCGGCGCGTCGAAGCCGGTCAGCCACATGTCCTTGACGACCACGATCCGCAGCGCGTCGTCGGGGTCGCGGAACCGTCCTGGCGAGCCGCTTCAGCTCGCGCTTGGAGCGTCGGAAGCGCGAGATCGCCGGCTCGTCGGTCGCGCTGGCCGAGATCACGCAGTCGACCGCCTCCTCGCCGAAGCGCTCGCGCAGCAGGCCGGTCAGCTCGGCGGCGATCCGCCGCGAGTAGGCGACGACCATCGCCTTGCCCGGCAGCGCCTCGCAGCGGGTCGCGAAGTGGCGGTGAACGTCGTCGGCGAGCTGCTCCAGGCGCTCCGGCGCGCCGACGACCTTCTCGAGCTTCGCCCAGGTCGGTGACCAGCTTGGCCGCGGCCTCCTCCTCCTCGCCTTCGAGCACCTCCTCGACCTCGGCGAGCTCGCTCGCGGTCCTCGATCGCCATCGCGATCTGGACGCGACTCGTAGTAGATCGGGACCGTCGCGTGGTCTTCCTGCGCCTGGCGCATCCGGTACACCGAGACGTAGTCGCCGAACACCAGCCGCGTGGAGCGGTCGGCGCTTTCGACGGGAGTGCCGGTGAAGCCGATCCGGGTCGCGTTCGGCAGCGCCGATCGTGATGTTCTGGGCGAATTTCGCGTACTGCGAGCGGTGCGCCTCGTCGGCCATCACGACGACGTTCGCGCGCTCGGAGAGCACCGGCATCTTCTCGGCCTTTGGCGGGCGCGAACTTCTGGATCGTCGTGAACACGATGCCGCCGGCCGGGCACCTTCAGCAGCTCGTGCAGGCTGCTGCGGCCCGCCGGAGATCTCCTCCGCCTGCTTGCACAGCGACCGCGAGATGCGTGCGCGGTGAACGTCCCGATCAGCTGGTCATCGAGGTCGGTGCGATCGGTCACCGCGACGATCGTCGGGTTGGCGAAGCGTGAGTCGTGCCGCAGCTTGTTGGCGAAGAACACCATCGTGTAGCTCTTGCCGGCGCCCTGGGTGTGCCACACGATCCCACCGCGCCGATCGCCGCTCCATCGCCGCAGCCGCCACCGACTCGACCGCGGCGTGCACCGCGTGGACCTGGTGGTACTTGGCCATCACCTTCCACGTCCTGCGCCCCGTCGCTCTCGAACAGCACGAAGTCCCGGATCAGCTCCAGCAAGCCGTGACGGCGCGAAGACGCCCTCGATCATCACCTGCAGCTGCGGTCGCGCTCGCCGACTCCTCCCCGGCGCCCATCTCCTTCCACTCGGCGAAGTGCTCGGCCGGAGTGCTCGAGCGTCCGACGCGCGCGGTCATCAGATCGGAGACGCCGACGATCTCCACGTAGCGGTAGAGGCCGGGGATCGTCTCGGTGTAGTGGTGGACCTGATTGACCGCCTCCTGCGGCGGAGTCGGCCTTCCCGGGCGCCTTCAACTCGAGCTGCCCGAGCGGTAGGCCGTTGACGAACAGCAGGATGTCCGGCCGGCGGTTGTTCTCGCCCACGACGATCGTCAGCTGGTTGACCGCGAGTAGCTCGTTGCGCATCGGGTGTTCGAAGTCGACGAGCCTCGCGCGGTCGCTCCGCTCGACGCCCTCGTCGTCCACGAAGGCGATCGGCACCCCTGAGATCAGCAGCTCGTGAAAGCCGCGGTGGTTCTCGATCGGCACCGGCGAAGTGCCGGTCATCGCGATCTCGCACACGCGCTGCACGGCGTCCGCGGGCAAGGTGCGGGTTGATCCGTGCCACCGCCTCGCGCAGCCGGTCGATCAGCACCACGTCCGACCATTTCCTGCGCTCAGCACCCGGCGCCTCCGCTGGCAGTTCGCGCCCGTGGACGTATTTCCAGCCGGCCGCCTGCAGCCACTCGATCGCGGGCTGCTCGACCAGCGCATCCTCACCCGAGAGGGAGGTCACCTCTTCGCCTCCGCCAATTGTTCGGCCGCTGGACCGATCACCTCCTCGGGGTCTGTTGTATCAGGGACACGGATTTCGCCAGAGATGAGCTTGGGGAGGAGAGTGTCACGGAGGGCAGCGAGCGTTTGCTGTTCTACCGATAGAGACGATATTTGGTCATACATCGGACGCGCAAGACGATCCCACTCAGCCAACGTGTCGGCGTCGGGAACGATAACTTGACAAGTAAGCACATCAGTCGGCTTGACGCGTTGACGACTTCCGGTCGTACCACTCACGCGAGCAAGTAGTGCATCGTAGAACCGCTCGTCAGCCATGAGTAGTGTGTATAGATATGAATTAGGAATGTGAGACTGAGGCACCAAGACAAGGAACTCGGGACTGCCGACCGCTAGTCCATCACCCGTTGGGCGCGGCCACCACACACGCTTGGTTGCGGGGTTCAGCTTCGACAAAAGCACACAGTCGCCATCGGGCAGACAGGTCTTGTTGCTTAGCAACTCGCGTCCACACACTTCGTCAGCGTGACCTTGATCAAATGCAGGAATACTGAAGTGTTGGAAGAGAGCATCCGGCGTCGAGGTCGGCTCTATACTCTCTTTTACGATCACAGCGATACTCCCAAGGAGATTTATGCACCACCCATGTGGGAGATACCTCTCGTCGAATCCCTCAATACCCGCGAAATCAACGAATTGCGTCCGAAATAAGATCGCGGCGGCTTCCCCCAGCAAGGTAGCGAGTCGGCGATTGCTGTCGATCTTATCATCGAACGCGTCGAGGATCGCAGCGATATGTATCTGCTCGCCCGGCGTGGGCAATACAACAGGGATACTACTTACGATGTCCGTATTGAGGTTGGGCATAGTTACCCCAACGGCATGGCGCTCAATCCATCCTTGAATCGCTGGATGTCCAAGGTACGCCACAAGGTACGCGGCATCGACACCACTTCCGGCACGAATACGAAGACACCCGGTTCCACAAAGCCAGCCTGCCTGGGCTCCCCGGATAAGGGTTCGCCGACGGATGTCCCCCCGGCGGCTGTAAACGATGTCGTTTTCGCACACTCGATACCGCTTCAAGCGTTGGGCATCGCCCTCAGTGATCCTTGCGATATTGGTCAATTCAATGCGGCCATCGATGATGTTCTGCGGCATAATCGACGGCACTCCATCCTCGACATAGTCGTCGGCGTGAAGCTGACTACCAAATGGTCCCGTCTGAATATCACCACCACCTCGGTCGCATATTTCCCCGAGTGTTGCCGTGTTCCACTCTTCGACGAAGTGCCGAAATGGCAGCTCAAACCTCATACCCAACCCGTCCCAATGCGCGCTTCACCTCTCCGGCCAGCCGCTCATTCTCAGCCATCTCCTCGGCCAATCGATCAATCAGCGTCGCCATCCGCTCCTCGAACGCGACCGCGTCCTCCTCGCTCTCTGGGGCCCCCACGAACCTCCCCGGCGAGAGTGTGAAACCGGCGGCTTCGATCTCTTTGAGATCACTCCCCTTGCAGAACCCGGGCTCATCATTGTAGTCATCACCAGTGGTACCCCGCCACGCATGGTAGACAGAGGCGATCCGCTCAATCTCCTTATCGCTCAGCTCGATCTGAGTGCGGCTGATCTTGCTGCCCAACTGCCGAGCGTCGATGAACAGGGTCTCTTCGCGCCGGTCGCGCTGGGTAGAGGAGGCCTTGTTGCGGTCAAAGAACCAGAGGCAGACCGGGATCCCAGTGGTGTAGAAGAGCTGCGCGGGCAACGCCACGATGCAGTCGACAACGTCCGCCCGGACAAGGCTCTCGCGGATCTCACCCTCGCCGCTGGCCATCGTCGTCAGCGAGCCGTTGGCCATCACGAAGCCCGCACGACCGCGGGGAGCGAGGTGGTGCAGGAAGTGCTGGATCCAAGCGTAGTTGGCGTTGCCCGTCGGCGGAACTCCGTGCGCCCAGCGCACATCGTCGAGGATCGCCGGCGTGGACCACTCCTTCTGGTTGAAAGGCGGGTTAGCCATCACGAAGTCGGCCCGCAACGAGGGGAAGGCGTCGGTGAGCAGCGAGCCGCCCTCGTTGTACCTGACCTCCCCGGAGAGGCCGTGGATCGCGAGATTCATCGCGCCGATCCGCCACGTCGCCTGGTTGCGCTCCTGGCCGTAGATCGAGATCTTCTCCGGTCGCCCGCCGTGGGCCTCGACAAAGCGCGCGGACTGCACGAATAGGCCGCACGAGCCGCACGCCGGATCGAGTACGCGGCCCTCGAGAGGCTCGAGCATCTCGACCAGCAGGCGCGCAACGGGCGCCGGCGTGAAGAACTCGCCGCCGCGGTGTCCCTCGGCGCGGGCGAACTCCTTGATGAAGTACTCGTAGGTGCGTCCAAGGATGTCGCGCGCCTCGCGGGGATCGTCGCCGAAGCCGATCTTCGCGATCGTCTCCACGAGCGAGCCCAACAGCTCCGCGGAGATCGCCGCGCGCGAGTACACCCGCGGCAGCATCTGGCGCAGCTCGCGATTCTCGCTTTCGATCGCGCCCATCGCGTCGTCCAGCCGCTTGGCGATGCCCGCGTGCGAGGCGCCCGCGAGGATCGCCGGCCAGCGCGCCTCGCGCGGCACCCAGAAGACGTTCTTCTCGGCGTAGGCGTCGCGGTTCTCGAGTTCCTCCTCACGTTCGGTGGCATCCGCCAGGTACTCGGCGGCGCGCGGGTCGGAGAGCTCGGCCTCCAGCTCTCCGCGGCGCTGTTCGAACGCGTCAGAGACGTACTTCAGGAAGAGCAGCCCCAGAACCAGGTGCTTGTACTCGGAGGACTCAACCGAGCCGCGCAGCTTGTTGGCGGCCTCGAACAGCGCCGCGCCGTTGGGACCATCCCCGTTTTTGGGTCTTGCCATCGTCGGAACGGTAGCGGCCGGCTCGGATTGGGGACCCATAGGATCTTCGAGTGCACTCAGTAGTCGATCCCCCTCGGCCGGAGGGTCAACCTCACAGTCGAGCGATGGGAGCACATTGTTGACGGCCATCCTTACATGGCACCGCATCGTGTTGAAAGTTCTGCGCGCGGTCGAGAAACCCACCGAGCGAGTTGAACAGCCACGACCGGGGCAGGACTGGTTCTACCTGGAGGGCGTGGCCCCAGCCGCTGGCTCAAGGTCGTTGTAGCCTTTGACGAGGAATCCGTAGGGAGCATCCGCACTGCATTCCCGAGGAGAAGCAAACCATGAGCGTCCAAATCGGCCCATACACCTTCGATCGCGTCCGGTATGACCGCGACGCGGACGTGCTGTATCTCGCCCACGGCGACCCAGCCCGCGCGGTCGACTTCGACGAGACGCCGGAAGGCCACGCCGTCAGCTACAACGCAAACGGTGAGCTGGTGGGCTTGACGCTGATCGACGTGCGCCAGCTCCTGGCAGAGGCGGGCGGCGGCCAGGTGACGATTGAGCTCCCCGCGAGGGCGGATCCCGCCGAGCTCAAGCTCGCCGTCGCGTAGACCAGCCTCAGTGGCTCTCAAGCACCCGGTCGATCATCCCGTACTCCAAAGCCTGCTCGGCGGTGAAGAAGCGGTCGCGCTCCATGTCGCGGCGGACCTCCTCCTGGGAGCGACCGGTGCACTCGGCGTAGATCTCGTCGATGCGCTCGCGCACCTTGAGGATCTCGCGGGCGTGGATCTCGATGTCGGTGGACTGCCCTTCGAAGCCGGCGGAGGGCTGATGGATCAGGATGCGGCTGTTGGGCAGACAGGCCCGCTTGCCCTTGGTGCCGCCCGCCAGCAGCAGCGAGCCCATCGACATCGCCACCCCCACGCACATCGTGGCGATGTCGGGCTTGACGAAGTTCATCGTGTCGTAAATCGCGAGGCCCGAGTAGATCGAGCCGCCGGGGGAGTTGATGTAGATCGAGATGTCCTTGTCGGGGTCCTCGGCCTCGAGGTGCAACAGTTGCGCCACGACGAGGTTGGCGACCTGGTCTTCGATCGGCGTGCCGAGGAAGATGATCCGCTCGTTGAGCAGCCGCGAGTAGATGTCGAATTCCCGTTCGCCACGCGCGGTGCGCTCGACGACCATAGGCACGAGTTGCATGTCCATGGGCGCCACCCTAGCGGCTCGCGGTCTGCTCCCCTGCCCGTACCCGCTCATCCTCGTTCATCTCTCCCGTCCGGATGCCCGGATGCCGACATAATGGCCCTGACCCTGAGAGGGCGGCAGCCAACCGCAGGCCGGTCGCCGAGCCCCTCTGCTTTCAGCAATGTTCCCCCTGAACCTACCGAACGTCCTCACCGTGCTACGGATCATGCTGGTCCCGGTGCTGGTCGTCGCCCTGCTCGGCAACACCCCATCAGGCGACGTGCTCGCGGCGGTGGTGTTCGCACTGGCCTCGCTGACCGACTTCGCCGACGGCTATCTCGCCCGCACGCGCGGATCGATCACAACCTTCGGCAAGCTGATGGACCCGCTCGCCGACAAGCTGCTGATCATCGCCGCGCTGCTCTCGCTCGTCTCGCTCGGGCGGCTGGCGGCGTGGGTGGCGATGGTGATCATCACCCGCGAGCTGGCGGTCACGGTGCTGCGCATGGGCGCCACCCAGGCGGGTGTGGTGATGGCCGCCAGCATGTTCGGCAAGGTCAAGACCTGCATGCAGATCGCCGCGATCCTCGCCGTGATCGCCGTGCCCGGAAAACCGCTGTGGGTGGCGCTGCTGCTGTACCTGACCGTGCTGGTGACGGTGCTCTCGGGCCTCGACTTCTTCTTCGGCCTGCGCCGGCAGATGCAGGCTCAGACGCACCAATCAGGCTGAGCCGCCCCACCACTCACGCCTCACTGCCTAAAGGGAGGAGGCTTCGGGGGAGGGCCTTGGAAGGGGGCCTCGGGGGAGGGCCTTGGGAAGGGCACTGGGGAGAGCCTGCCCGGGTGGGGGCCCGGTTCAGCGCCTGCCCTCCCCCGACTCAAGCCACTCCTCCAGAGTGGTCTGATGCGCGGCGGGGTGACCGGAGTCGATCTCGCCTCGCAGCTCCGAGAGCAGGCCGTGGCGTTCGGCGACGACGTTGTGTTGGTGGATCGTCTCGAGGTTCTCCTGGCGCGCGGAGACGAAGCTGGCGCCGTCGAGCCCCGGGAAGGTAGCCACGACGCCCGCCACCATCTCGCGCACGCAGTCCTCGACGAAGCGTGGACGGCGATGAGCCTTCTCGACGACCTCGACCTCGTCGGAGCGCTTCATCAGCTCGTAGATCTCCGAGGACATCGAGCCCTCGACGATCTCCAGCAACGTCTTGGCGTCGATCTCCGCGTCGCAGCCCTCCAGGCAGCCGATCTGAAGCGTGCCGAGGCCGCGCTGGTTGTGGGTGGCAACCGGGACCGAGGCGAGGATGCGCTCGATCTGCTCCTCGGAGAAGCCCTCCCGCGTGGACAGGCGCTCGCGCGCACGGGCGGCGACGAGCTCTTGCGCGCAAGGGCAGGCGGTGATTCCGATGGCAGAGACCCCCACCATGTGGCGTGTGCCGCCCTCCAACGCCACGGCACGGCCGTGCAGCGTGTAGATCTCCTGCGTGGAGACGCCGGATACAGGGGCCGGCTTGTGCTCGGGATAGCGCGCCTGCACGGTCACCTCCGCCCGCGCGGCGCCCTGACGATCGCGCACCAGCTCGGCGATGTTGCGCGCGAGCGTCTCCGCGCGGAACTGCGACTGGCTGAGCACCACCTCGCCGATCGCCTCGTTGACGACCTCGTCGAAGCGCGACATGTGCGCGCCCTTCTGGTCGTGGCTCAAGTCGACGAAGCACTCCAGGCGCGCGAAAAACAGCTCGTCGCGGATCCGCACCACCTTCTCCACCCCGGTCACGCCTACACGCGAGAGGCCGACGCGCACGGCGGGCACGCGAGCCTGCACGTCCTCCGGCGACGGCCGGCCCTCAGGGGCCTGCTGAGCCTCGGGTGCCGGCTGATGAAGCGAGGGTGTCACACGCATCGTTGTCGGCACCGCCCGTCAAGCGTAGTACACCGAGTCCTGGCCGACCCGGTCCCAGCCGACCCGATCCCAGCCGACCCGATCCCACAGCCAGCCCGATCCCAGCCGGCTGGACGTATGCCAATCGGTGGAAGCTGCGCACGGGGGCCTTGATATCTGGTATCACTCCGCAGATCATTTGGGGCAAGGCCGCAACGTCAAGCGTCGTCGCGGGTTTGGGCAGGCAGAGCCAGCACTGAATTGCTGGAGAGGAGAAGGAGCAGAGCCGGTGGCAGTCATCACCGAAGAGGCGCGTAGGAGGCGCGCATCAGCAGGCTGGTAGGGGAGGCGTGGCGGGTGCGGCTCGCCGCGATGGGTGCAGCATGGATCCTGGGGGTCCACAGAGTTGAGCGAAAAGGTCTTTGAGTTCGCAGGGTTGGAGGGCAGGGGGGTCGGTCGCGCTCCTACGGCTCCGGTGGAGCCGGCGGTGACCGCCGGGGCGGAGGTCGCGGTGGTCGAAATCGAGGAGCTGCAAACGTTGATCGCCGACGGCCAGGAACGCGGGTTCGTGGCCTCCGATGCGCTGGCGACGGCGCTCGAGGAGGCGGACGTCGCGCTCGAGCAGGTGCAGGACCTGCTCAGCTACCTGGAGGAGCATGGGATCGAGATCGTGGGCGAGCCCGTGCCGGAGCGGATGGAGCGCGAGCTGAGCGAGGAGCCGGAGGAGCCGCGGCCGATCCCGCTGCACCGCGATGACACCCCCGACGCGGAGGACGACGGGCCGGAGGAGCAGGTGGACCTCGACCAGGTCGTCGAGCTGCGCCCCACCGAGCTCGATCTCGAGAGCGCGGAGTCGAGCCTCGACTCGCTGCGCCTCTACCTGCGCTCGATCGGGCGCGTGCCGCTGCTGAGCGCTGCCGAGGAGGTGAGCCTGGCCAAGCGCATCGAGCGGGGGGACGTGACGGCCAAGCAGCAGATGGTCGAGGCCAACCTGCGCCTCGTGGTGTCGATCGCCAAGGGCTACATGGGCCGCGGCCTCACCTTCCTCGACCTGATCCAGGAGGGTTCGCTGGGGCTGATCAGGGCGGTGGAGAAGTTCGACTACAGACGTGGCTACAAGTTCTCGACCTACGCCACCTGGTGGATCCGCCAGGCGGTGACGCGTGCGATCGCCGACAAGGGCCGCACGATCCGGATCCCCGTGCACATGGCGGAAAAGCTCAACAAGGTGCTGCACGCCGAGCGCATGCTGATCCAGTCGCTGGGGCGCGACCCCAGCGCCGCGGAGCTCGCCACCGAGCTCGACTACCCGATCGCGGAAGTGCGCGAGATCTTGCGCATGGCTCAGCAGCCGATCTCACTGGAGAAGCCGGTGGGCGAGGAGGACGATTCGGCGCTCGCGGACTTCGTCGAGGACATCGCCGCTGAATCTCCGTTCGAGACCGCCTCGGAGTCGCTGCGCCGCGAGAGCGTGGTGCGGGTGCTGGCGGTGCTCCCCCGCCGCGAGCGGGAGGTGCTGGAGATGCGCTACGGCATCACCGGCGGTCGCTCCCGCACGCTGGAGGAGGTCGGCCGCGCCTTCAACATCACGCGCGAGCGCGTCCGCCAGATCGAGAACCGCACGCTCAAGAAGCTGCAGACGCTGCCCGAGGCGCAGCTGCTGCGCGAGGCGTCTTAGGCTTCCCGCCCCCGCGCGGCGACCACACTAAACTGCGGCAAGCCCCCGGCGGGGTTCCCGAGCGGTCAAAGGGGACGCGCTGTAAACGCGTTGGCTCTGCCTTCGCAGGTTCGAATCCTGCCCCCGCCATCACCATCAGCCGCAAGGACAGTCGCGGCAAGGCCTGACCAGCACTGAGCTGAGGAAACCACCGTGCCCGCCCCGGAGCGTTGGCGGACCATGCTCACGGCGTCCTCTCCGGGGGGCGTGGAGGGCGGAGCATGAGCCGCAGCGGCGGGCTGCCCCACACGCGTAGCTCCTCGATGAGCTGGAATCCGAGGCGCGCGTACAGAACAGCGCTGCGCTCGCTGGAGGCCTCGATGTAGGCGGGCAGGCCCTCCCGATCGCAGCGGTCGAGCGTGGGTCGCATCAGCGCGCTGCCAAGTCCCCGCCCCTGGGTATCCGGGTGCACGCCGATGTCGCGAACGTAGTAGTGGGGCCCGCGCGCAAGACGCATGTGACGCAATTCCATCCTGGCTCCCAAGCTCGCCGCCTTGGCAATTCGAGCCCCGAATACGCTGCCGTGCAAGAGGGTGGCCTGCGGCGGCACACGCCACCTGCCGGGCGGCAGGCTCAGCATCGCGCCGGCGAGATCCTCAGTCGTCTCCACTCGCCCGCGCGGCAGGGCGAAGTGGCGCAGCTCGATCCCGAAGTAGTGGCGCAACCGTGCTTGCCTCCTGGCGTCATTCGGGATCAACCAGCTGAATACCGGGTCCTCCATGAACGCCTCCGCCAGCACTGTCCGCAGCCGTTGGACATCCTCGCCTGTTGCTCTGCGCAGCCCGGGCGCAGGGGATGGGGAACGGACGAGTGGGCCTGACCGTGGCGCGTCCACGAGTGGGATCGATCGGGGCGGTGCATCTCCGAGCGGGCGTAACGACGGTGCGTCCCGTTTGGCGGTTGACGAGCTCTTACCCATGTTGGACACCTTTCCATTTCGTGGTTGCCGACTCCCGCGAGCGCCGTATGGCGTCCGGGTCGGTCATGCTCGGGTTCTCGCGCCCAAGCGCCTCCAGGGCCTGAAAGATGAGCATGAGCAGATCCCCGAACAGCGCATCGGGCACGGCCTCCGGATCGGCCAGCTTCTCCAGCGCCAGACCATTGCCCAGGGCGTTGATCAGCAGCCCCACCAGCTCGCCCGCCTCATCGCTCAGCGAGACACCCTTCCGTCCAGCCCCCTCCAGGAACAGGCGCGCACTGGATGAGCGCAGCGCCTTGAACTGTCCCGCCAGGCGGTCCCGCAGCCGTGGCTCGCGGATCGCGTACGCCCAGAACTCGATGAACAGGGGAAAGTAGTCGGGACGCTCGCGCAGGATCTCCATCCAATGGTCCGCCGTCCCCCGAGCCTGCTCCTCCGCTGTCGCTCCGTCGGCGGCGATCTGGGAGTAGTCGCGCACGTCGGTGGCGATCCGCTCATCGAACAGGGCGAGAAACAGATCCTCCTTGCCGGCGAAGTTCGAGTACAGCGCCCCCGTCGTCGCCCCAGCCTCACGCGCGATCTCGTTGACCGAGGCACCGTGATACCCGCTACGGGCAAACACCGCTTCGGCACCATCGAGCAAGCGCCGGCGGGTCAGCGCCCGCTGCTCATCTCGCAAGGAGGGACGTTGCAGGGAGCTGGCCATATCGCTTAATATTGCAGATAATGAACGCTATGTCAATTCGTGCGAGCAACTCCCCCCCTCCTCCCCCCCTTTTTTTTGTGCCTGACACCCACCCGCCCTAATACTCCAAGCCGGATACGACGGCACCGGATTTGCGTCTTTTCGCGCCAACTTAGACGGTTGTCTGAAGGGTCCGGGCACTGCGAGACGAAGATTGCGCCATGCCCGGGGAACAAGTCGATCCGCTGGAGCAGAACAGCACGCAGTGCCTGGTGGTGCTGCAGCTGCTGCGCGAGGACCACCCACTGCGCTGGTCGCGCGGGGAGCTCGAGCACGAACTCTGCGACATAGACCCGGCGACGATCCAGATCGCACTCGAACGGCTGCGCGAACGTGGAGTTGTGCTCGCGGCGGACGATCGGGTGTGGGCATCCGCGTGTACCCGCCACCTGGACGCCCTCGGCTTCATCTGCATCTGAAATCCCACGCCGGCCGCCGCCGAGCGGCCCGTCTTGAGCGAGCCTAAAGATCAAGCGCCTGGCGCTTGAGGGCGTGGACGAAAATGGCTGTATTTACAGCGAATACATGCACCAAAAGGCTTGTCGATAAGCTGGATGGAACGTTTATAACTCAGCCGCGCAGGAGCACGACTTTGCGATGCCTACACGGCGTAGACAAAGGTCTGTAGACCTCTCGTCTGCGAGGCGCGACAGTTAGCGGGTGTCCGTGGAGCAGATACGCAGCCAATTCGCCAAGAACCTACGCGCGCACCGGGAGCGCTCCGGGCTCTCGCAGGAGGCGCTCGCCGAAGCGTGCAACCTGCACCGCACCGAGATCAGCCTCCTGGAGCGGTGCAAGCGCTCGCCACGTCTAGAGACGCTCGTGATCCTCGCTCGAGGTCTCGGGCTCGCCTCCCCCGCCGAGCTGCTCGACGGCATCCGCTAAGGCCAACGCCCGTCGAGCTGGTCTAGCTCCGCCCTGCTCGGGCCGACCGCCGCGGGCCTGGTGGCGCTGCTCCTCGCCGGCCACGCGCCGTTCCTGCGCGCTCGCATCGAGCGCTGCCCGAAGAAGCGCGACTCCAAGGGCGCTATCGTCGCAGTTGACTTCTACCAGCGCACGTCGGTGGTGGACATCGCGAGAGAACTGAACGGCCGTGACCGCTGAACCCGCCGCGCGTTACGCAAAACTGCAGTCCGGGGAGTCCGCGGAGCGAGGTCGAGCGGCCCGCAACACCACGCCCCGGTCGGCCCACGGCGAGTGGGCGCCAGCGCCCAACCGGCCCGACCCCGTCGCGGTGCTCGCGGCTCAAGCGGCCTCGCGCGTGCAGGAGCTCGTGCCGATCCGCTACGGGCGGATGCTCGTCTCGCCGTTCACCTTCTACCGCGGGGCAGCCGCCATGATGGCGGCGGATCTGGCGGCGACGCCCGACTCGGGGATCATGGTGCAGGCGTGCGGGGATGCCCACATCGCCAACTTCGGCGGGTTCGCGGCCCCCGATCGCCGCGTGGTGTTCAGCCCCAACGACTTCGACGAGACGCTTCCGGGACCATGGGAGTGGGATGTCAAGCGGATGGCCGCCAGCGCCGAGATCGCCAGCCGCGACGTGGGCCTACCGGCGGACGGCCGTCGCCGGACCGTCGAGGAGAGCGTGCGCGAGTACCGCGAGGCGATGCGCGACTTCGCCGGCCGCAGCCACCTCGATGTCTGGTATGAGCGGCTGACGGCCAGCGAGCTGGTCGATCGCTTCGGCGGGAGGTTGAAGGGCAGGGGGCGGATCGAGTTCGCGCGACCGTTCGCCAACGCGCGTCGCAAGACCAGCCTGCGGGCGGTGAAGAAGCTGACCGAGCGCGCCGAGGGCAAATTGCGCTTCAGCCACGTCCCACCGCTGCTCGTCCCGATCCGCGAGCTGGTCGGCCCGGTCGACGCGCGCGAGCAGTCGGCGTTCGTGCAGAAAGTGCTCGATCGGTACGCGGAGAGCCTCGACGCCGATCGCGAGTACCTGTTTCGAACCCACCGCTTCGTCGACATGGCGCGCAAGGTGGTAGGTGTCGGTAGCGTCGGCACCCGCGCTTGGGTGTTCCTGCTCGTCGGCCGCGACGGGCAGGATCCGCTCGTGCTGCAGGCCAAGGAGGCGCAGCCCTCGGTGCTCGAGCCCTACCTCGGCGCCAGCGAGTTCGCCAACCACGGCGAGCGGGTGGTGCGCGGCCAGCGCATCTCCCAAGCCGCCAGCGACATCTTCCTCGGCTGGCAGCGCAGCGTCGGGCTGGATGGCGAAGAACACGACTTCTACGTCCGCCAGCTGTGGGACTGGAAGGCCTCCGCCGACCTCTCGACGCTGAGCGAGTCGGGCTTGCACGCCTACACGCGAGCGTGCGGGTGGTCGCTGGCGCGCGCGCACGCCCGCTCCGGCGACCGCCTCGCGATTGCTGCCTACCTGGGCGGCGGCTCCACGTTCGACCGCGCGATCGCCAGCTTCGCCACGGCATATGCCGATCAGAACGAGCTCGACCATCGGCGACTCGCCGAGGCGGTCGCTGCGGGCGAGGTCGCCGCCGCCGCCGGCGTGTGAGCCTCCGACCTAGGTAGTAGTCCAGCTCGACCTGAGTTGGATACGGCTCGGATCGAGATGGTTCTCCAGGGCGTTGTGGTCGAGCACCGGACACCGTACGGTGAGGGCGTGATCGACGTTCATCAACCGGTTAGCCGCGATGCCTAACCACGACGCCTCACGCCCGCGGGTGGCGCTGGCTAACCACGACGCCTCACGCCCGCGGGTGGCGCTGGCGAAGGTGCCCGAGATCACCGCGATCTTCTGGGTGCTGAAGCTCCTCACCACGGGGATGGGCGAGTCGATGTCGGACTTCCTCGGCAACAAGAGCGTCCCGATCGCGGGCGCGATCGGCATCTTCGGCCTGTGGTTTGCGATCTGGTTGCAGATGCGCCAGCGCGAATACCGTGCGCCTATCTACTGGTTTGCGGTGATGATGGTCGCGATCTTCGGCACGATGGCGGCGGACGGCATACACGACGGCGCGAGCATCCCCTACACCGTGACCACGCCGTTGTTCGGGCTGGTGGTGGCGGCGATCTTCGCCCTCTGGTACCGCAGCGAGGGCACACTCTCAATTCATACGATCACCACCCGCCGGCGCGAGAGCTTCTACTGGGCGGCGGTGCTCGCGACGTTCGCGCTCGGCACAGCGGCCGGCGACATGACCGCGACCGCCTTCAAGCTCGGCTTCTTCCCTTCGGCGCTGCTGTTCATCGCGATCATCGCGATCCCCGCAGTCGGTTGGTGGCGTTTCAACATGAACCCGATCGTCGCATTCTGGTTTGCGTACATCGTGACCCGGCCGATCGGCGCGTCCTTCGCGGACTGGTTCAGCAAGCCACCGGCGATCACGGGCCTGGGCCTCGGCGACGGCACCGTCAGCGGCTTGGCGCTGATCGTGTTCGTGGCGCTCGTGGCATACATCACCGTCACCAAGCCCGACGTACAGGGTCACCCGCAGCGCGAGCGACACCCAGCCCACCTACCCGAGCGGCTGTTGGTGCTCGATGCGGAGGTCGAGTAGGACGCAAACCAAGATCTGGCATCCCCTGGCGGTCGATCTCGCGATCTGCCTGACGGTGGCGGTGGTGAGCGTCGCGGGCCTGCTCACGCAGCACCGTCTGACCACGCTCGCCGTGGTGTTCTGCGCCGCGTTGTGTGCTCCGTTGCCATTGCGGCGCGTGAACCCGATGCTGTGCTTCGGGGTGGTTGCCACCGTCGCGCTGGCGCAATGGCTGCTCGCCGCCCCGCAGCTCGCCGACGTCGCGGTGCTGATCTCGCTGTACTGGGTCACCTTGGACGGCAGCCCGACCGCCGCGGCAATCGCCGCCAGCGTAGTCGCGACGGGAGCAATCATGGCGGCGTGGCGCTGGTCGCCGTCCGAGCCGCTGAAGGTGTGGGTCGGGCTCACGGGGCTGGCGACCGCGGCGGGGGTGCTCGGCGTCTCCGTCCGCCAGCGCCGGGCGCTGCTGGCCTCGCTGCAGGAGAAGGCGGCGCGGCTTGAATTCGAGCGCGACCAAGAGGGCCGGCTCGGGGCCGCCGCCGAGCGAGCCCGCATCGCGCGCGAGATGCACGACATCGTGGCCCACAATCTCAGCGTGATGATCGCCCTGGCCGACGGCGCCACCTACGCGATGGACACTTCGCCGGAGCGTGCGGCGGAGGCCACCCAGCGCATCGCGGAGACCGGCCGGGAGGCGCTGGTGGAGATGCGCAGACTGCTGGGCGTGCTGCGCGATCGCTCCTCCGCGCAGCCGCTCGAGCCGCAGCCCAGCCTCGATCGGCTCGACGAGCTGCTCGCGCGCGTGCACGCCGCCGGCATCCCGGTGACGATGGACCTCGATGGAGACCCGCGCGGGCTCGCCGACGGCGTGCAGCTGACGGTCTTCCGGGTGGCGCAGGAGGCTCTGACCAACACGCTCAAGCACGCCCCCCGGCCAACCCGCGCGCATCTGGCGCTGAGCTGCCGGCCGGGGCAGGTCGAGCTGGAGGTCCGACCGATACGGGCGAGGGACAGACCGCGGTGGCGCCAGGCGGGCGTGGGCTGCACGGTATGCGAGAGCGCGTCGCGAGCTACGGAGGCACGCTCGAGGCCGGCCCCAGCCCCCGCGGCGGCTGGCGCGTGCACCTGCTGCTGAACCCTGACGCACAGGCCGCTTCGCGATGACGACCAGCGTGCTGCTGGCCGACGACCAGGAGCTGATGCGGATGGCGTTTCGGATGGTGATGGACACCCAGCCCGACATCGAGATCGTCGGCGAGGCCGCCAACGGCCGCGAGGCGGTCGAGGCCACGCGGAGGCTGGCGCCGGATGTGGTGCTGATGGATGTTCGTATGCCCGAGATGGACGGCGTGCAAGCCACCCGCATGATCGTCGAATCGCGACAGCAGCGCGCGGGTCATCATCCTCACCACGTTCGACCTCGACGAGTACGTCTACGCGGCGCTGCGGGCCGGTGCGAGCGGCTTCCTGTTGAAGGACACCCCGCCAGCCGACCTGCTCTCGGCGATACGCGCCGTCGCCAGCGGGGATGCCGTGGTCGCGCCGCGCGTTACCCGCAGGCTTCTGTCCACCTATGCCCACCGCCTACCTGTCCCCGGACAACCCGACCGGGGGCAGCACGAGCGCCTGGCGCTGCTGACCACGCGCGAGCACGAGGTGCTGATAGAGGTCGCAAGCAGCCTCTCGAATGCCGAGATCGCCGAGCGCCTCGTGCTCTCGGAGGCGACCGTCAAGTCGCACGTCGGGCGCATCCTCGCGAAGCTCGAGCTGCGCGATCGCGTGCAGATCGTCGTCTTCGCCTATGAGACAGGCCTCATCGCACCCTCGCCAAACGCCGGCAAGCTCGGGGGCGTCAAATGAGCACCGAGAGCATCGGGGCCGGCAACCAGCCCGCGGTTGACTGGCGACGCGCCGAGTTCGTGCTGACGCTGCTCGCGTTCCTCGGCTTCCTCACGCTGCCGATCCGCATCACCACGATCTACGACGGCCTACCCGCGCATCCGCTGTTCGTGCACGTGCCCGTGGTGCTGATCCCGTGCACGATCGTGGCGGCAATCGTGTTCGTGATCAAGCCCCCGTGGCTCTCGCGCTACGGGATCGCGCTGGCCCTCGTGTCGATCGTCGCGATGAGCTCGATCTTTCTCACGATGCAGGCGGGCGCCGCGCTGCGGGGTGCGCTGAACCTGCAAGGGCAGGCCGCCAAGCTGATCTCCGAACACTCGCAGGCCGCCCACATCCTCGCCTACATCTACGTGCTGTTCACCGCAACGCTGATCGTCACCTTCGCCTCCCAGCGAATCTCCAGCGGGATGCCCACCGGCCTGGGAATCGTGGACCGCCTGCTCTCCCCCAAGCCGACCCTTACCGCGCTGCGCGTCGTGTTGGTGCTGCTGTCGGTCGGCGCCGGCTACATGGTCTTCAGGACCGGCGACCTCGGCGCGAAAGCGGTGTGGGAGGGTCGGCTTGGAGCCGCCCACCACGGCTTCCCCGGTGGACCGGAAGGCGTACCCGGGCTGTACCCGCCGCCGGGTGGCGGCGGCGGGGGGCCCTAAGCATGGCCGGTTGCCCGGGAGAGCTACGGCGTCTGCGGAGCGGGCGAGCCCGACGTTCCCGCCGCGCGCGTCTGCTCGTCCTGGAACGGCGGGTAGGTCTCGGTGAGCAGGGCGACGTAGGTATCCGACCGCGCGATGTAGGAGTTGGCGAGCACCATCAGGTCGAACAGGCCGCGCGGCATCTTGCCGGTGATCACGATCACAAACCAGGCCGCAAACGCGCCGACCTCGAGCATCAGGTTCATCACGTAGCGCAGGATCAGGATCGGGATCGCGAGGATGATGCGGAACAGCGTCTTCAGGCGGCTGTAGCCGTCGAGCGGCCCCTCGAACCGCATTCGCACCGGGTAGGCGGGGTCGTCGGAGCCGCCAAAGGCCGGGTAGGGATCGCACAGCAGCGCCGCGTAGGCGGTGAAGCGCGCCAAGAAGCGCGTGAAGCCCGCGACGAAGTCGTATAGGCCGCGTGGGTAGGTGCCGGTGATAACGATCACAAACCACGCAATCACCACCACGATGTAGGCGACGATCGAGTACACGTACAGCCAGATCGCCAGCGGAATCGCCAGGATCAGCCTGAAGAAGGCGGTCAGCCGGTTACGCTGCTCGATGTAGTCGGCTTCGAAGACAACGGGATAGGACATACGGTTCTCCCCCTCACTGGTTTTACCGAAATGCTCGTCGTTTCCATAATCCTGCGACGGCTGTATCGTACTCGGCTCCCGCCGGGCTCGCCTTGACCCGCCCTCCGCCAACGAAAGGACTCGCCATCGTGACCCGCACCCGCTCGCTGCTCATCGCTCTCCTGACCTTCAGCTGCCTGGTGGCGTCGGCGGCGAGCGCAACGCAACCACCAACGCCAAAGTAGAACCGCATGGCGCTGGCGGTGGGTTGGTAGGCGGAAGCGTCGTGGAGGCAGGCCAGATCGAAACGGTGAACGATGGCGCCCCGTGGGCGAATCGAATCAAGCTTGCCAATCTGCAGATCGAGCCTAGTGCGAGCCTGCTCGACGCGTCGGGGACACTGCTATTCCTCAAGGAAGGCGAAGGTGCCTACCCGTGGTCGGTAACCAACGAAGGGACTTTCTCGGTTGCCACCGGCGCGTCGGTGGAAATGCAGCCGAGCTTTGCCGGAAAAGCTGGATTCACCAACGACGCGGCGGTCATCAACGACGGTGCGATCACCACCCACGGCGCCGAATGGACACAACGGGGCGGCTCGGTGAGCGGCAACGCAGTGATTCTGCAGAGTGGCTCGACACTGATCGACTCCTCTGGGACGGGGAGCTTCCTGGCCAACAACGCAGGTGTCACGCTGACCGGCACGATCCCCGCGGGTCAGACCGTGACTGTGCGCGGCGAGCCTTACAACTCCGGTGGAGAGCTCTACAACAGCACCACGCTGAAAACCGGGGGCAAAGAACTCGTCAACGACGGGACACTCCGGCTCAACCCCACCGGCAGCGGCGAAGTCGGCGGGTCAGTCACTTTGGAAGAAGGGTCGATCCACAACAACGGATTGATCGCCGTCGAAACCGAAACGCCCACCAGGATCACCCAGCTGCTGGAGAGCCTCACCAACGGGCCCTCCGGCCGACTCGAAGTCAACGGCGGGATCTTCCAGGGCAACAACGGCGCCCTCACCACCAATGAAGGGCTGGTCATCGTCGCGCCCGGCGCCCTCGTTCAGCTCCAGGAGGCGGCCTCGTTCGTCAACGCTGTCGGTGGGACGTTCTCACCGCAGATCGCCAGCACCTCGGGCTTCGGCGCGGTCCAGCTGACCGGCCCGTGCTGCAACGGACCGGGCAAGTTCATCGCCGGTGGCACGCTCGCGCCGACCCTGATCGGCGGGTTCGTGCCCGCCGCCGGACAGGAGTTTGACCTCTTCGAGCTCGACGGCGGCAAGTTCGAAGGCACCTTCGCGACGCTCGCCAACGGTTTCACCGCCGACTACACACACGAGGCTTCAGAACCAGCCTTTGTCGGCGCTCTCTACGGTGCGTCGGCCGGCGGTGGCCCCGGCAGTGGCCTGGCACCGAAGTCAAAGCCCCCGGTCGTCCACGTCGGCTCGATCTCCCACAAGCAGGGCAAGCCCACCGTGACGCTCTCCTGCCCGGCCGGCGGCGGCGCGTGTCAAGTCGTAAGCGTTCAAGCCACCGTCATCGAGCATCTGAAGGGTGGCAAGATCACCGCGGTCAGCGCGCGCAAGGGCAAGAAGAAAGCAGCGGCAAAGAAGAAGCGGGTGGTGATCGCGACCGGCAGCGCCACGCTCGCGGCAGGCGCCTCCAAGACGCTCGAGCTCACGCTGAACGGGACCGGAAACACGCTACTGAGGAAGTACGGCAAGCTCACGGCGATCGTGACCGTCCGCTCAGGCTCTACGACGATCAGTACGGCGACCGTCCATTGGCAAAAGGCCACGAAAGGGAAAAGAAAATAACTGGGGCATAGATCGTCGCGGCGTTCTGAGAACGGGCGGCCGACTGCCATCGGCGGGCGCCGTGGCCACCGAACCAGAGAGCCTGCGAGAAGACTTCGTTCTAAAGCGGCGGGACCTGGTTGTTGACCTGCGATCCGTGGTACAGGTGGTCGTGATCCTTGCAGGCGGCCGGGAAGAAGAACTGGACGCTGTCGCTGCGCACGCCGTTGTAGCTGGCAAACAGGGTCACGCGGCCGTGGGTGCCAACCTTGCACTGCGGGTCGGTGCTGCTCTGCACACGGACGATGATCTTCATGATGTTCCCGGGGAAACCCCACATCGTCGCGTAGTGCGAGTGGTACACCAGATGGTGCTCGACCGTCATGATGATCAAGCGGTCGGATTGGTTGGGGACGCGGTCGACCTGACAGAGGATCCCGGAGACGGTGTTGTCGGCCAGGTCGATGTCACCGTGCCCGCGGGCGTAGCTGCCGCTCGCCCCCGTGATCGGCGCACCTGTGTGGAAGCCCCATGGGGGAATCCCACCCACGATCGGGATCTGAGAGCAGAACTGAATCGAGTAGCCGCCAGCCGAGCCACTCGTGCCGATCAGCGCCAGCAGCGGCGTCAGCAGCAAGATCGCGAGCCCAGCACGCCGCGTGACGTGGTTACGCCTCATTGCGGACCGACTATAGCCTCCGTGGTCGGGATCCGAGATCGGTTGGACGACCTACGTAATCGAGGTTCATCGAGCTGCGGCGGCGTGGCGGCCAAGGCAGAGCCGACGCGGGGACTCGAACCCCGGACCCCCTCCTTACCATCGGAGAGCCCGACAGGAGCCGGATCGCTAGTGATAGCGCCATTTTCGGCTCCTTCGTTGGGGTTCTGCCGCCTTCAGTTCTCGGACAAAGGCGGACAATCGCGCACAAAGGCTACACGATCGTGCTGGCGAGCTTGCGGTAAACGGGATGGGCTCGCGGTAGGATGCCGGGGATCACGCCGACGTAGCTCAGTTGGTAGAGCGCCGCCATGGTAAGGAAGGGGGCGCAGGAAGCAGTCACGACCTGCGCCCCCGAAAAGATCCCAAGTACAAGCGCCCTTTCTGGGGCGGGCTGGCCCTTCGGAGAGAGACGCCGGAGGATGTCGCGGGGGCGCTTTGGGGGCGTCAGGCGCTTGGATGCGCCCTTGGCAGGCCGAGGTCGCCACATCGTGGCCCGGCGCAGGCGAACCCTCGGCTGTAGCCTTCTATAGACATAGACGTGCGCCCGAAGCCAATCCGTGGAGTTGAGATTCGCGAGCGTCGCCGCCGCGGTGGCCCGGTCTATTACGTCTACCGAGTCCGGTTCCAGAATGCGAGGGGCGAGCGCACCCAGCGAACATTCGACACCGCGCAGGACGCCCTGGATTTTCGTGCTCGCCTGCGGCTGCTCAAGCGCACCGGAGACCTCGCCGTGCTCGAAGCCGGAAACGAGACGCTGGAGCGGTTCATGGGCGACTTCTGGCGTCTGTATGCCGAGACCCATCTGGAGAGGAGCACCCGCCGGAAGTACCGTTGCCTGTGGAACGCGCACATCGAGAGGCGGCTCGGCGCGATGGAGTTGCGCCAGATCACTCCGCTGGCGCTCAGCGAGTTCATCCTCGAGCTCCAACAGGCCGGGGCGGGCGCGGCCACGATCAGAAGTTGCCTGGGTCTGCTGCAGAGCATGTTCGCGCGGGCCGTGGAATGGGACAGGGCGAGCGCCAACGTCGTCAAGCTGATCGCCAAGCCGCGTGCTCCGCGCGTGCGGGCGATTAAGCCGCTGCGCCCCGGGGTGGTCGAGGCGCTGCGGCGGCAGATGCTGCGCAATCACGACCACGGGCTGCGGGACGCCACACTGGTGAGCGTCCTCGCGTATGCCGGCCTGCGGCCCGAGGAGGCCCTCGCCCTGGAATACCAGCATGTGCGCAAGGCGACGATCCTGGTCGAGCAGAAGTGGATCGACGGAGAGATCGTGCCCGGCCAGAAGACCACTCGCCCTCCGCGATGCCCGCCGCTGCTCGATGCGCTGCGCGGCGATCTGCGCGAGTACCGGCTGGCGTGCGGCGATCCGGACGGTCTGATCTTCGCGCGCCTGGGTGGCGAGCCCTGGCGCGATCACGACTGGCGCGACTGGCGATCACGCGTCTGGCAGCCGGCGTGCGCGGCGATCGGCATCGCCACCATCACCGAGACCCCCGCCGTGTACGCGGGCAAACGCAGGATCAGCCGGACCTACGACGGTCCGGTGCATACGACCTGCGCCACAGCTTCGCGAGCCTGCTGATCCACGAGGGCAAGCACTCGATCATGCAAATCTCCGAGTGGATGGGCCACAGCGCCGCGACCCTGCTCACCCACTACGCGCACCTCATCGCCGATCTGCCGGGCGGGTCGGGCCTGCCGAACGAGAACGCGATCAAGACGGCGCGCGGTGCCGCGAGGCTCAGGACGGGAAGCAGCCAGATAGTACCCGGAGGTAATAACGTCATTACTCACTGGTACTATTCATGGCGTGACGATGGATGACCGTATAGGACGCCTGTTCCCCGCCGGCGGCCCAGTGCCCGCCGATCTGGTGATCGGGCGCACGGGGGACATCGAGGAGATCGTGCGCCGATCGCGCGAGGCGATCCACACGATGCTGACCGGGCCGCGCCGGATCGGCAAGACGACAGTCTGCGCAGCGGTGTGCGAGCGGCTTCGCCATGACGGCACGGTGGTGGTCGACATCGAGGTACCCGAGCGCACGGACGCGAAGGACCTGCTGCAGCTCGTCGTGGACCGCTGCAACCGGATCTCGCGCTCGGCGGCAACTCGCGGGCTCCTACGGGTGGCCCTGCCCCTGATCGAGCAGACCCTCGCCGATCAGGGGATACCCCTCGACCTCGGCCAACTCGCCGCTCGACCGGCCCCGCTGCCGACGCGGAAGATCCTCGCCCTGCCGCTGGCGCTGGCCGAGGAGAGGGACAGGCCGGTCGTCCTCTTCCTCGACGAGTTGCAACGTGCCGCCGACTACGCCGACGGTGAGCAGCTGCTCGGAGACCTTGTCGACCTCTACAGCGGCAACACCAAGGTTGTCGTGCTCGTCGACGGCAGCGACGAGCGAGCACTCGACGGGATGCTCGGCGCTCCGGCGCAGTTCGGCAAGCTCGTCGATCGGCTGACCCTCGATCCCAGAATCTCCGCTGACATCTGGCGTGTGGGCCTCGCGGAGCGCTTTACCCAAGCGGGCCTTGAGCTACAGCCCGAGGCGCTCGAGCAGCTGATCGACTTCGGGGAAGGACGCCCGTACCCGACGATGACGGCCGCCCGATACGCAGCCCTCGGCGCCCGCAAGCTCGGGAGCGCCACTGTCGAAGCATTCGATGTCCAGATGGCCATCGACGAGGCGCGACGACATCTCGCAGAGGATGACCATGCCTGAGACCGCGCAGAAGGCCGGGAACGCCGAAGTGCTGACCGGCCGCATCGCCGAGTACCAGGAGCTGCTCGACGTGCTCGACCAGCGGCCCGGCCTCACGGTCATCTCCGGCGACCCCTGGAGCGGAACGAGCGCCCTGCTGGGCGCCGCGATCGACGAGCTCCACGGCACCCGCGTGCTGGTGGACGCACGCAGCTGCGCGGACAGCTGCGACCTCGCCACAGCGATCGCCGACACAGTCATCGCCCAGCTCGCCCCCGACGCGGCCGCATGGTGGGCGCAGGCAGCGCCACCCTCGAGCGCCGCCGGCCTGCGACTTGCACGCACCCTGCACCAGAGCGGCATAGATCTTGAGGACCTTCGCTCCAAAGCCGGCACGCAGACAGGCGGGCACCACCTTGCTGACGCCATCGAACTGCTGCTCGCACTCGCGGACGGCGACGCGCTGCTGGCGATCGACCACCTCGGCCTGATGCTCTCATCCCTACCCGACCACGAGACCCGCGAGCTCCTTGGAGACCTCCGCGCCGCCCGTCAGCGACACCCGCATCTGGACCTCGTTCTGGTCGAACATTCCGACGGCCCCAGCAGCAGAGCCCTGGAGGACCGCAGTCATCCCCTCTACCGGGCCGGGCAGCTCATACGCATCCGCCGAGCGAAGCCCTCGCGCTTCATCGACGATCTCGTAATCACGCGCCCGTGGACCAAGGCACGCGTTGAGCTGATTGGCACCGCGGCCGAGCTCGCGGCCGGCGTGCCCGTTCTCACCTGGCGCATCATTGACCTCGCGCCGTCCCGTGGGGAGGACGACCAGACCCGCGCCCTCGCTGGCTGGCGACATCTGCGGGAGACGACCGCCAGCCTGACGGCCCGCGAGTGGGATCTGCTCAGGCGTGTCCATTCCAGTGCACAGCCGGTCGTGGCCGCGATCAGCGTAGGGCTCAGGCCACACGCCGTCGCGGCAAACCCCAAGAGTGTCAACGACGCCCTCGCACGCCTGCGCGAGCTCGGATTGACCTGGCAGCCCCAGCCACGTACGTGGGCGCTGGCTGATCCATTGCTTGCCTCATGGACACGCGACCATGCGCCTCCCTGGACACGGCGCCGGGGAGGGTAGGTCAGACATGGGCGCGGTGTCAATCGCTCGACTGGGCGGGGCGCCGCTGCCCTCCCAGGCAAAAACGAGCGCCCGTCGGCCGTGGTCAGATATGCCCTGTCTTCGTCCTGAGCAGGAGTGTCAGAGGTCTGTCGTGAGACGCTCGCTCGTGTCGCTGCACCCCAAGCCCTGGCGATCCAAACATGTGAGCGTGTAAGCTGCGCTCCGCAGTCGCACCCGACCGTCACCCACGAGCCGCATATCAGCAATGAGCACACACGACCCAGGCGCTTATGGCGCGGTGATGGCCTCCCGCTATGACGAGCTATACGGGGAGGCGGAGCTAGAGACCGGCGAGACCGTTGCGCTCCTCCACCGGCTTGCCGGGCCCGGCGGGGCGATTCTTGAGCTGGGCGTCGGAACGGGACGTCTTGCGCTGCCGCTGGCGGCGCAAGGACATTCTGTTACTGGCGTGGAGGCATCGCCCGCGATGATCGAGGCGCTGAAGGCCAAGCCGGGGGCAAACCAGGTGGACGTCATCGAAGGTGACTTCTCAGAGATTAAGGTGCCCGGTCGATTCAAGCTCGCCGCGATCACCTTCAATGCCATCTTCGCGCTGTCGAGTCGCCGCGAGCAGGCCGCTTGCCTGCAGAATGTAGCTGCGAGCTTGCAGCACGATGGTTGCCTTGTGCTCGAGGCTTACGTTCTGCGGCCTGAGCAGCTAAGTCCGGGCTGGTGCATACTGCCGCGGATGGTCGCTGCTGATCACGTCGAGCTCCAGCTGTCTCACTATGACCATGCCACACACCGGATAGTCCGGACGCTGGTTCACCTGCGGGAAGACGACACCACGCTCACGAGCGTCAGCGACGCGTATGCGTGGCCGGGCGAACTGGACCTGATGGCGGAAGCTGCAGGTCTCCGGCTCCGCTCACGACGGGCCGGCTGGGGCGATGAGCCCTTCGATGCGACCAGTGCCCGGCATGTGTCGATCTACGAGCTGGATCAGCTGCGTGACACTTCGGCGTGACTAGCCGGTCCATCGTCGAGACTGGCCGCGCCGGGTCCGTGCGATCTCTCGCTGGGCCTGCAGGTAGAGGAAGACCGCGAGCGCGAATGCTAGGACCACGATCAGCACGCGCCAGCCTGTGCTGATCCCAATCGATGAGGTTCCGATGAAGTTTCCCATCAGCGCCACGGCCACAGTCACGACGGTCAGGGCTGTCAGGCCGCCCAGGATGCGACTTGCCCTTTGAGCCCGGGCCGCCGATGCCTCTTGGACCCGCCGCTCGGCGATCCGCTGCAGAAGCTGCACCTTCGCATCGACGGAGGAGATCAGCTCGTCGAACTTCTGTACTTCGGTCATCCCCCGCCAGATGCTCAGCTGACCGCCTGCGAGCTCGGTGAGCGCGCTGTCCAGTCGGGCTCGCGCTTCCTGCACCCTCGTGTAGATGTTGAACATACGTTCGGCGTCCTGCTCAAGCGCGCGCAGCGACTCGGGTGTGCGCCAGCGGTCGTTATCGAGAAGGGCGAGTAATCCGCGGTCCATCTCCATGAACAGCGCGTAATAGGCCCACATCAGCTCAGTCAGATGAAGTGGCGGGTTAGGGCCTTCAGGGCTCTCGCCTCGCAGCACGATCACGCTTGAGTCCACGCCCGGCATGAACATCCCATGCCAGTACGGGATCTCGCCAAAGAACGCGGGCGTGAACGGCTGTCCGATGGCGGCAAGGCTCTGCGCGTTTGCGTCGGGACTGTCCGTGAGGATGACGACCTGATGAAGCCATAGCAGCCGCCCCCATTCTGTGATATGGGAGAGTTCGCTATTATCGGATGTGTCGTCGGTTTTCGTCTCGCCAAGCGCCTCCAGCATTGGCGCAAGCCAGGGCTCCTGTCTGGCCTGTGGAGCTACATGCAGCGCTGCCCGCGAGAAGTCGTGGACGGTGGCACGCGTCAGAGACTCATAGCTCTCTGCCACCGGCGAGCGTCCGGCGATGTCCGCGTGCTGGCGAAGACCGCCGATGGAGTCGATCGTTCGTTGCGTCGTCGCGACGCTTGTCCCGTCTGGGACCTTCACCTTGTAGACTCCGGTGATCGTGCCGACACCGAGGTCGTATATCTCGATGCGCAGTCTTCGAAGCTCCCAGTCCCAGCCGTCGAGCTGCCGGTGAAGCCACCGCAGCTCTGTTTCGGGGCGCTCTCGCTGTGCCTCCTTGAGCCATTCTCGAAGGTTCTCACCCTCTCGTCTCAACAGGACGAGCGGCACGAGGCTTGTGTAGCCGCCGCCTCCGCCGTATGTCTCCACGCCGCGCCACTGGACCCGGCTGACCTGCCAGTCGCTCTGGGCTCTCAGATGTGCGCACAAGTCCTCTTGGAATCGCTCGTAGTTGGCGATCGGTACGCGCAACGGCACGCCAGTGAGAAACGCGCCGGTGAGAGCGACCTCGAAGTGCGTCCATGCATCTCGTGTAGTCACGGCTCAATCCGGGGGGGGGGGGGGCGGTGCTCTCGAGCTCGGCGCGTAGCCGCATCGCGTAGGCGGCGAGGGCGGCCTCGTGCGGGGACGGCCCGGCACCGGCGGCCGCGAGGCGCCCGGCGTCGCGCTCGAGTAGCCGGACGAAGTCTTCGGCGAGCGTGCGTTCCTCGGCGGGGGTGAGACAGTCGGGGCACACATCAAGACCCTCGACGCTGCCCCACGCGAGGCCTCCGAAGAGGATGCCGCGCCTTGGGTTGACCTCCGAGAGAAGCAGTTCCAGTGGAACACCTGGCCCGGACTCCTCCGCACGCGGAGCGCGTCCGCAACGTGAGCAAAACCTGGGCATCGGCACCCCGGATGATAACCGCCGTGTCCAACATGCCCAGAACTGCGACGCCAAGGAATGTGTCGATCGGCCAACGGCATTCAGCTATGTGCTTCCGCTCAGATGGCGGGATGACCTCGGATGCGAGGAGCTCGCCAGTTATCTTGCGTGGCTCGCGGAGGCGTGCGACGAGATCATCGTTGTCGATGGCTCGCCGGAATCAGTCTTTGCGGCCAACGATCGAGCCTTCGGGCATCTCGTTCGCCATGTCGCACCGGACCCGCAGGCGCCCGGGAAGATGCGAAAGGTACCCGCGGTCATGACCGGCGTCCGGCTTGCGAGCTACGAGGCGGTCGTCATCGCCGACGACGACATCCGCTACGAGCCTGCCGCGCTCATCCGTACAGTTCGGTTGCTCAGCCGCGCTGACCTCGTGCGCCCACAGAACTATTTCGAGCCGCTGCCGTGGCACGCTGCTGGGACACGGCACGCACGCTGTTGAACCGTGCGATAGGAGCGGACTTTCCGGGTACGCTCGCTATTCGACGCTCAAGGCTACTCGCCATCGGCGGGTACGACCCGAATGTGGTGTTCGAGAACCTCGAGCTGATCCGGACGATCCGCGCCGCTGGTGGTCAGGTCAGAACTCCTCTGAATCTGTATGTCCGACGGCTTCCACCTTCGACTAGACACTTCATCGAGCAGCGGACGCGGCAAGCCTACGAGGATTTCGCGATCCCGGCACGAATGGCTTGCTGGCTCGCCATCCTCCCTGCGCTGGCCGCTTTCCCGCAGCACAGGCGTAAGATTTCGCTCGTGCTCGGCGGAGGAGCCATTGCGGTCGCCGAGGGCGGCCGTCGCCGCAGCGGCGGACGCAGCGCGTTTCCACTCACGAGCAGCCTACTCGCGCCCGCATGGTTGAGCGGAGCGTCTGCGCCTGGCTGGCGGTGCTCGCGCGACTCAGGGACGGTGGGCTTCGCTATCACGAAACCGTGATCTTCACGGCAGCAAACTCGACGCGGACCTTGCGCAAGCGTGTGCGAACGTGATGACACCAGATCCAGGCGCGACGCACGATCCATACTTGGTAACACCGCCAACCGAATGTATTGGCAGGTCCACCAGGAACAGCATCCGGGAGATTCCTCTGAGAGTATCGGTGATCGTTCCCACGTACAACGGAGAGGAGACGATCGCAGGCCTGCTCGAGACATTGGCGGCAACAGAGGACTGCGGATGGAGCTGATCGTTGTCGATGATGGGTTGACGGATGCAACGGTGCGCGTCATCGGAGAACTCTCGACTAAGCCGAAGCAAACGAGGCTAATCAGGTTGTCTGCCAACCGAGGCAAGGCCACCGCGCTCAATCTTGGTGTTGCCCAGGCTCGATTTGACAAGCTGGTGTTCCTGGATGACGACGATCGGCCCGCTCCGGGATATCTGAGGGCGTTGTCAAACGCGCTCGAGGGGAGTGAATTTGTTTGTTCGGCGGTTCGCGTTGGAGGGCTGAACCGGCCGTCGTTGGTTGAAGCGCTATTTCGACCCGACGTCAGCTACTTTGCGGTCCCGCTAAGAGGAGCGAGATCGTCGGGATCGGGGTTTGCATCTGTGCCCGTCTCGATGGGCGGCACGCTCGCGGTGCGTCGCCGCACGCTCGGCCGCGTCGGTGGCTTCAACCCCAGGGCGGGGGTCTGCGACGATGTGGATTTGTGCTTGCGCTTGTGGCTCTTGGGTGTGGTCCTCAAGACGGAGCCCGAGGCGATCCTGGACTATCGGCTGCGGACTGGATCACACGAGCTGTTCAGCCAGCGGTTGCAATATGGCCGTGGGTGGGCGTGGATGTATGAGGCCTATCGATTGGACGGCATGGTCCGGCCGACTCGGCTGGCGACTATTGCCAGGATCGCGCGAGCCCTGGTCCGGCTCCTGTTTCTTTCGCCACGGTCGGTCTACAAGGCCGTTATAGCCGAAGCGGGATTCGCCGTAGGGCTCGCAATGGGTCATCACCCAGGTTCGGGGCCGTTAACGATCACGAACTCGAAATCGCGACGCGCCCAGTAGATGTCTGTGGAGAACTCGCCAAACCGCATGGGGGCCCGTAGGAGCGAGTTCACGACAATCAGGTTCTCCTTGGACATCGACCGAGTATGCCGCGTGCGCGTCTGTGCGGTTCTCAGGGAGCCTGATTGCTCGTTCCAACGGCGCCTCGCGGGTCAGCGCGGGGACTTGCGGTCGCTGCGGAAGGACGCGTCGGTGAGGCCCCCTTGGAAGAAGTCCTCGTTGAGCAGATAGACCAGCGCGAACGGGTTGGCATCATCGTAGAGCAGCTCGTCGCCGTCGAGGAACGCCGACTCGGGCATGCCGACCTCCTGCAGGTGTTTACGTATCTGATCGGCCGTGACGGTCGAGAGATGGCCGCGTTCGGCGATAGAGCGCAACCTGCGCCGCAGGCGTCCATCGGTGGCGGCGCGCTCTGCGAGACGCGTGGCTCCGTCGCCGGCGAACGGCACATTTGCGTCGATCGCGTTGACCCACTCGGGGATGTGCCGTTGCAAGGCGGGCGTTTCTCGAAAGAGCAGCTCGAAGTAGCTCTGTCGCAGCGCGACGACGCCGCGCTCAGTCACGATCAGGTCGAAGTGGTTGTCCAGCCCGAAGACGGGCCCGCCGATCCGGGAGAGCGTGTTGCCGAGCAGCGCGAACATCCGACCGGCGCGGATCGGGGTGTGCGGGTTGGTCTTGCGCACGAAGGCGACGTCGCCACTGTCGGTCCGGATCCGTACCGCGTACAGTTGCAGCGGTCGTCGCGGCAGAGACTGGGCGTTGATGATCGGCAGCGGCTCGGTGGGCAGGACGATCGCCGCGATCTGCGAGTCGCCGACGAGCTCGGCGTCCTCGAGGACCAGGAGCTCCTCGTCCTCTTCGAGCTGCATGTCGGGCGTGTAGACGCGCGGCTCGCGCTCGGAGACTTGCTTGAGCGTGTGCTCGCACGCCTCGCGCAGATACGACGCGACTCCCGCGACGACTCGCACCTCGCCACCCGCATACCCTTCACGCTGCTTCCACGCGACGATCAGCGAGAGTTCCTCGGGGATCTCCAGCTCGTCGAGTCCGAGAACGTCGCCAGCCACGTTAGCGGCGCCCGGACGAGTAGCTGACGAAGAGGCGTTCGGTCATCCGTACCGCGGCGAAGTCGGTGCCCTTGCGCACGGGTCCACGGGCGAGCAGATAGCCGCTCCAGCCGTCCCCGATCTCGATCGCGTACAGCCGCCAGCCGAACAGGTAGAGCGTCGGGTTGATCTGCACGAGACTCGAACGGACATAGATCACAGCGACCACCACGAGGAACAAGGCGTATCCGACGATGTCACGCACGCCAGGCTCGGACACCGTCACGAACGGCAGCAGGTACGTCGCCAGGTATCCGGCGACTTCCCCTCCGCGATCCTCGACGGTGCGGACGGTCCAGGTGCTGCCCGTCACCTGATGGAACCGGGCCAGCACGGCGGCGCCGGCGGCGAACCCCACGGCGGACAACGCTGCGCACGCCACGATCAGTCCGGTCGAGCGGAAGCGGATCGCGAGAATCGCGAAGAGCGGCGCGTAGGAGGACATGAACAACGCCAGTTCGACGATCAGATCGCTCGCGCGCTCGCGCCGGCTGGCGTAGCAATCGCGGATAGCCTCCTTTTCGCGCGGTCCGTCGGATCCTGGGCCAGCGGTGGGTGGGACACGCTCTTGCGCCATTGGGGAGCGGATAGCTTGACAGCAGCTTGCCACCCTCGATTGCCGCAGGTTGGAACTCCGCACCGCAGTCATGCCCGGCATTCTGTCGCGTCGCTCGGACATTCAAGCAGCGACGACGATTACGTATTACTCGGCATCGCGGGGCCGTCATGATCTTTGGGAGGGCAGATGCCAAGATCGGAACCCAACTGCGCACGCGCTATGCCGCCTTCGCTTGTGTGGGGCCCGGAGTCGCCGTAAAACCGCGGCCGTCCTTTCCACGCACCGGGCCGCGGGTATGATCGGCGCGCCGATGAAGCCGGACACGCATACCGTCCAGGAGCTCTTCGAGCGCGATGTGCGCTACATCGTGCCGTTCTACCAGCGCCCGTACGTCTGGAACGAAGAGCACCAGTGGGCGCCGCTCTGGGACGACGTGAGCGCGTTGCTTCAGCACCAAGAAAACGGCGACGCCTCCGGATTGTGGTCGCACTTCCTTGGCGCGATTGTGCTGGACCAGGAGCAGACGGTGCCGGGGCAGATCCCTCGGTACACGGTGATCGACGGCCAGCAGCGCCTGACGACGCTCCAACTGCTGCTCGCGGCGGCAGCGAAGGAGCTCGACCGCCGTGGGCGCGACTGATGACGCCGGCGTGGCTTCGCGAGCTCGCCATGAACAATCCGCGCAAGGCTGAGGGCATCGGAGCGGCTAAAGGTCTGGCCGACGAACGCGAACCGTGCGGCGTTCCAGGCGGTCATGTCGCCCGATGGCGTACCCGAGGGTCATGTGAACGATCCGGGCAACCTGATCGATGAGACGTTCGACTACTTCTGCGAGCGCACGGCCGAATACCTGATGGGCTCCGACGAGGACCACTGCCCAGGCCGTGCCAGTCAGCGGACGAAGTCGCGGTCATCGCGACTCGGCGCCGCCACTGACAGCGCCGCCGCGGGCGAGCGAGGCGGTGGAGGGATTGGTCGCAGAGCGAGCGAAGCGCCTGCGGATCACGCTCTGCGACCTGTTGAAGGTGGTCTCGATCACGCTCGAGGCCGACGACAACCCGCAGGTGATCTTTGAGACGCTGAACGCGCGCGGCACGCCGCTGCTCGCGCTCGACCTCGTCAAGAACTCCATCTTCCACCTCGCCGCCCGGCAGGAGCGGGATACCGACCGGCTGTACGAAGAGGTTTGGGCGCCGCAGCTCGACGATGACTACTGGCGGCAGGAACGTCGACAGGGTCGTCTGAACCGGCCGATCGGGGAGCTCTTCCTGATGCATTGGCTGACGATGAGCTTGGAGAAAATCACCCCAGCGACGGAGCTGTTCTCCGCCTTCCGCACGCGCATCCTCTCCGCCGAGACCGACGCCGAAGCGCTGATCAAGGAACTGTGCGCTGATGCTGCGGTCATGCGCTCGTTCGACTCGCCTGAACCGAGGTCGCCCGAGGCCGAGTTCTTCAACCGCATGGCGGCGTTGGACGCTGGACACGATGCTGCCGATCGTCTTGCTGCTCTTCCGCTCGCCCGAGGTCAGCGTCGCGCGCCGGCGTCGCGCGCTGCGCATTCTTGAGAGCTGGCTGGCTCGCCGCGTGCTCATGCGGCTCACGGCGAAGAACTACAACCAGCTCGCGCCCCGACTCGTGGCGAGGACGAAGGCCGACCTTGAGCACACCGATGACGCGCTACTCGTGGGGCTGTCGGGTGGCGAGGGCGAGATCAGTCGCTGGCCGGACGACGCCGAGTTCATCGAGTTCCTGCGCAGCGCAAGCCTGTACGGAACGGTGTCCCAGCCTCGTCTGGTGATGGCACTCGCGGCGGTCGAGGCGAGCCTCTACTCCAACAAGACCGACGTTCCCGAGCTCGCCACGGCGCTCTCGCTGGAGCACCTGATGCCGCAGACCTGGGAAACGTACTGGCCACTTGTGGATTCGGAGGGTGCCGAGCTGAGCGGCGAGGCGCTTGAGGAGGCGTCGGCCGAGAGGTGGAAGCGGATCAGTCGCTTGGGCAACCTCACGATCGTCACGAGCCCGCTGAACTCAGGACTCTCCAACAGCGCGTGGACCCATAAGAAGAAGGCGTTGAACGCCGAGAGCAAGCTGCTCCTCAACGCGCGCGTCGTCAATGAAGAGACGTGGGACGAGGCGGCGATCGACGCGCGCGGCGCGTGGCTCACGGATGTGCTCGCGAAGACCTGGCCGGGTCCCAACGCTGAGAACTGGCAAAGCTAGTCCCCTCGGCCCGGAGGTGCTAGTCGGTTCCGGTGTTCGACTGGTCCGGTGGGTCTTCGGTCGCTACTCGCGTACCCGCCCAGTCGCTCGGCAATGGTAGGCCACCGCTGACGATGATCACGCCGACGAGGGCGGGGTGGGACGGGTCCTCCATGCCGGCCAGGACGGGGCGGAACACTCCGATGTGGTTCGCCAACACGCCGACTGGCGCTGCGCGTTTGGTGATGTCGAGTATGCAGAGAATCGACAGCTGCCGCCCTGCGCCCGCGGCGTACTGGGCTGGCTGACCAAGATACAGGTGCGCGCGCTCAAGGGTTGCAGGCGTCTGGCGCTCGACCTTGAGCTCTGCGGTGAGCGTGTCGAGGTAGACGATGTCCATCGTCCCGCCGCCCACATCAGTCCCCGTTCGTACGTTCGTAGCGCCCAGCGCGGATTGGGCACCATCGAGCAGCCGATGTTGGAACTCGGCCTCTCGTACGTGCTCGCCCGAGCGAAATGTTCGGTTCGCGACTAGCTTCTGCGCCTCGTTTGCCAGCGTCCTGAACAGCTGCGCAAAGGCGTCGCGTTCGGCTGTTGGTACGCCGCTGCTTCCCACCTCGACGAGCACCTCCCAGACGCGCCGGTCGATGACCTCGGAGCCGGTGATGTAAGCAACGGCAGGGTCATAGGCGTGGAGTGCGAGCTCTGAATAGCCAAGCACCTCGATCGTCTCCCGACGATCGTTGCCCTCAAGCTCAGCCTCCACCGTAAACACCATCGGCTTGTCTGGTTGCGCGGGCGTTGCTCGCACGACCACCGCTCCGGCGGACACCGCGCGCCAGAGGTCGTCATTACCGTCCGCCGGACGCTCTAGCGCCACCTCGGGCACATCCGCCGCAAGCGCTTGCCATCGCGACAGAAAACGCACCGTGAGACGATAGGCCCAGGACGGCCAATCGAGGACCCTGACTTCAACGGCCAAGTCATAGGCGGTGCTGGGCTTGACAAGTACCGGCCCCGTCAGGGGTTGTTCGCCGAGTCGCAGCAAGACCACGGCCCGTGGTGCCGGTGGCGGGGGGCCCGTCGCTGGTACATGCCGGTGTCCTGCTTCAGGCGTCCTGAGCATGCGGATCGACACCGGGATCCTCAGAAGGGCGGAGCGAAGGTCGTCGAGGTCGTTTGCGTCGGTGAGCTGTTCGGCGCGTTCGAGCAGGTCGCGAATTGGCTGCGCCGAGCTTGCCCCGTCATCGAGCGCTCTGCGCGATAGCTCCGCGTTTCTCCGCGCGGCGGCCAGGTGGCGCTCAGCCTCGGGAGCGGCCGCCTGGACATCCGCGTCCCACTGATAGAGCTGCTCCAAGACCGCCAGTGCCTTGCGGTAGCTGACCCTCACGAGCGCGGCGGGGCCATCACCTGGTGCGATGCCCGACCATGCCTGAATTGCTTCGGCTATTTGCCGGGCCACCTGCTCGGACGAGGCGTCCACGCTAAGGGCTTCTACCGTCGCCCGGCGTGCGGCGAGTTCTTGGCCGTCGGCTCTCACGGTAGGATCTCCCACGGCGACTTCCGTTCGGCCCGGACCGACTCGAGATCGTCGACTGCGGCGTTCCAGTCGTGAAGTGCCTGGGCGACATCGTAGGCCGCGTCCTCCGCGAGCGCATGCTCCAGGCGGGCAGCAGCAGCCACCGAGCGCACCCACGCGCGCACACCTCGATCCTCAACGGTATCCGGCACCTCCTGAAGCACCTCCTCTGCCAGGTCCTCAGCCTCCTTCCAACAGCAGGCGTGCTGGAGCACCTCGACATACGCAAGCGCGGAGTGCACGTCGTGCGGTAGGTGGACCCGAGCCGCCTCAGCTATGACGGCAGCGCGGGATCGCAGGATCTCCGCCGGCATGTCCCGCAGCACCCGCATCGCATCGTCGCCATCATCGTTGAGGTCGCTCGCGTACTCGGGGTCCGAAAGTGCCTGCAGCAGACGGTCGGCAGCAAGGTCAGCGTTCCGCGTATCGCCTTCGCGGACGGCGCGCCAGCGGACGAAACGTTCGATGTCGGTCGCGGACAGGTGCTCAGCACGCTGCAGGCACACCCGCTCAACCCCGGTGCGGAACTCCGGGTCGAGCCGACGGCTCAGCGACCACAGGCGCTCAAGCACCAAGTTCAGGAACGCCGCGTCGTCACTGGCATACACCTTGGCGAGGATCATCAGTCGGCCGATGACATCGATTAGCGAAGACTCGCCAACCTGGAAGCCATCGTTCAGGGCGCGCACAGCGGCCTGATGTGGACCCATGTAGGGATCGGCCAACCACACGGACACGAGCTCGAGCACGTCTTCAGGCAGCCGTCGGTGCGCAACGGTACCGATCTCCCCCAGGGCCTCGATTGCACGCGTCCGCTCAATCACACTTGGGCCCAGGGCAAAGCCGACGAGCCTTGGCAGCACGCGAGGTGCCATCTCGGGACGCTTCCCCAGGTCTCCAAGCAAGCGCACGGCTTGTCCGCGCAATTCTTGCGTGGCGTCGTCGTTTGGCAGGCTGGCGCGGTCGAGCACGGCCTCCACGCCGTCCAGTGTCTCCTCAGGCCGCAGCGGTGCGAGGAGACCGACCAGCTTGCGTAGTCTGGCTATGCGATTGCCGCGGACGAACTGCTGGCTGCTCCGCTCTAGTGCGTCCAGCGGAGAAGGAGGGCGCAGTATCCGCGCCGATGTAGGCGTCACCTGAGGCCCGGCGACTGCTGCAAGCAACGCACCGAACACAGCATCGACCCGGTCGGCCAGCAGCTCGCGGCGCCGGCGTGCTACGAGCTCCAGAGCCTCGATCGCGTGGTCGACCAGGTCCTCGCCCCAGTCTCCACTGAGGCGACCAAAGACTCCATCGAGAGCTACTCGAGTCAACTCCGCAGGGGGCTCCGACTCCCCACGCCAGCGGCAAAGGACATCAGTAAAGGCGTGGAACAGCACGCCGCGTTGCCCCTGATCAACGCGGCGTGAGAGGCGGTCGTAGAGCGCTGGAGTGTTGTCGGGGTCCGCTTCTAGGGCGGCCCGAAGACCTGCCTGTATCCCGAACCGCGGTGAGCCAGCGAATCCCGCGTGCGAATCGGGAAGACCAAGCGCCAGCACCAACGGCTGTGCGAGAACACTCGCCGTCTCGGGCCGCTGGTCCATCAGCGCGGCGGCAGCGTAGGCCCAGCGTCCGCGGCGGTGCGAGCCGCTCCCTTCGATTCCGGCGCGAAGCTCGTCGAGCAGGCTTGGGAGCTCAACGCACGCAGCCAGCGCAAGCCCGTCGTAATACCGTGGACCGCCCTCGAACGGCTCGCTCGACTTACCGGCAAGCCAAACGAGGCTCCGAAGCGTCGGCCGCAGCGCACCCGGCGTGAGACCAGCATGTAGCCGCACCACAATCTGAGCGGCTACCCGGCTCGGGCGGCGAGCAAGCGCCAGCAGCGCGCTGGCCAGCAACGGCTCCGACGGTACCCGGTCGGCACGCTCCAGGTAGTCGAGCGCCTGCAACAACCGGTCGTCGGACACCTCTCGGCTGCAGTCCATCAAGATCTGTCCGGCCAGCGGCGAGCAGAGCTCCGGGGCAGCCCGAGCCTGGTCGACCAGCTGGCCCGCGCGAGAATCCGGTTCCTCTGCATCAACGCCGTCGAGCAACTCGACGAACACGCGGGTGGCCGGCGACTCGCCAGCAATACGGGCATGCCGGGCCGCTGCGCGGGCGGCTCTCTGCTCGTCTCGGGTATCGCGCTGGCGTTGGTCTCGCTCGTGGTCGCGCTCACGTTCGGCGAGCCGTTCAGCTCCCAACGTGGCGAGATTCGGGATGTCACGCACGTCCCGGTGGGGACAGTTTCGGCAGTTGCTCTCCCAAAACGCGAGCGCGATCCCTTCTAGCTGCATCCCTGCGGCCGCCGGATGAGCTGCATGCGGACAGCGCACGGTGCGCATGTCGAGCGGTAGCCCGGTGTGGGCCTCCAGCAGGCCGCTGCCGCCCAACGACGGCTTGGTGACCACCGCGTGCGAACAGTGGCGCCGCACTAGCTCGATGATCTCCTGGTTACGCACACCAAGCTCGACCGTCTCTTGCATGCGCGCTTGGTCGAGCATCAACTACACGGTGTAGCGCATCACGGTGTGAGTGCGAGGCCGAAGGATGGAGGAGGCCCGTCCGTCGAAACCCTCGTATTCAAGGCAAAGCGAGTATCTGCGGCGACCGGTCTCGCTCGCTCGGAACGGACGACGAGGAGGTCTGATCGTCGGCAAGGCTGGCGGTGGCGGATAGGGCCGTTCTGGGTGCTCAAGCACGCCGCCGCGCCGCCGACCAGAGCGAGTGGTTCGCGACCTGCCTCGCAGATCTTCGCGAGCGTCACCGCCGTCGCCGACGCTCATCGCGATGCTTGACAAGGCCGGCCTCGGCTGACGCCCCAACCAAAGCAACGCACCGACCTGGAGCGTCGCAACCACCCAAAAGCGTTTGCTGGAGCAGTATTCGATCAAGCCGACGCCCGGTCTCGAACCGGGGACCTCTTGCTTACCATGCAAGTGCTCTACCAACTGAGCTACGTCGGCGCGTCCGACGAATCCTAGCGTTCCGGGGGCCGACTCGGTAGAATCGGACCCGAACCGACCACCTGAGACTCCCCGTCTTCCTGGGGGTGTTTTTGGAGGCTTCGTGGGGGGATGCTGGGGGTGTTTTGTCCCCGGCGAACAGTCCTTCGGAGTCCTTCCAGGCACCGAAAACCCAGACAGGACGGGACCTCACGAGCCCAGGAGGGCCTCCATGCGCATCATGGTAAGGCGGAGGTCTCGGGTTCGACCCCCGACGTCGGCTCTTTTCTACGGCGGACCCAGTTCAGGGAGTCGGGCTCGTCTTATGCAAAATGTAGACAGAGCGCTGAAACGGGCTATGTAAGCCCGATCGTGAGGTGGTATCGCCAGTACTCGCGAACACATAGTGCCCCTGGGCGCCAGAGGGGGCGCAGCCGACGCAGATAGCCAACAACGGCCCGCCCGACATCAGCCAGCCCCTCACAGATGAGCCCTTCGACGCGCAGGAACACCAGCAGGGAGCGTAGCGCGGAGACCATCTGCCTAGCGGAGGCGTTTCGGCCGTCGCGGCAGGCACCAACCACGAATGCGCTGACATCACTCGCCGTCAGATGCTCAAGATCGAGCCCTCCGGTACTCGCCCGTTCGGCAAAGAAGCAAGCACCACCGAACCTCACGCTTATGCCGACCTCACCCGCCCTGCTCACCCCACTCATCCGAGTCGCCGGTCTGCACACGCCTGCATCCCTGGCAAATGCAGGCGCGCGATCCGGTCGCGTCGGGTGCTCGGACGTCGTCCATTGCGATAGTGAGCTTGGTGGCCGTGCAGACTCCTGCAATCGCGGTGAGGTGCAATGTTCTACGCGAGGATGTGGCGCAGCGCGGACGGTGTATGTCCGGTCTCTTCGCGCACGACGCGGCAGAGGTGGCTCTGGTCGGCGAAGCCGAGGTCGGCGGCCAGGCGTGCGAGGTCTCGCTCGCCGCTGGCCAGTTGCTCCAGCGCGTCGCGGGCGCGTAGGCGCATGCGGTGACGGGAGATGGTGTGCCCGGTCTCGGTGCGGAAGATGCGGCTGAGGTGGTGGGGGGAGACGGCGAGCTCGCGGGCGAGGTAGGGCAGGGAGCGCTCGGGGTTCGCCGCGAGGATCTCACGCGTGCCGTCGGCTGCCGCGCGGCGAGCACGGGTGGCGTTGGGCCGGTCGGCGGCGAGGCGGCGAGGATCGGCCTGTTCGAGCACCTGGGCGGTAAGCAGGATCGCTCGTTCCAGGGTCTCGTGCTGGTCGCCGCCGCGATGTCCTGCGCTCAGCAGCAGCCGGTGCTCGAGGTCGATCTCCGGCGAGGTTGGGAGCGGCATCGAGGGCAGGGTCTGCCCGCCGCCCCATAGCGACGCCACGAGGTCGGGGGCGAGGGTGAGCGAGGTGCAGTCGTCGCCGTGGTCGTGCGGGTGGTCGTAGCGCTGCTCTTCGCCCGGGTTCATGCAGTAGGCGAGTGTTGGGTCGAGCAAGGTTTCGACGCCGTCGGCGCTGCGCAGAAAGCACCCGCGACGAACGAATACGATCGCATGACCGCCGGCCTGCTCGCCGGCGTGGCCGCGCCCGCGTGTGTGCCGGCAGGCGACGTCAGCGATCTCGACACCATCGCGACGCAGGAGGGTACGTGCGCTCAGCATGCAACACCCAGTCTCTCAGACGCACACGAATATCCAAGACTTCGCAAACGGTTGCTGGGATGCTGGTTGGGATGCGTATCTACTGGTTCTGCTCACCCGAGAACCACAACAGACGGGAGATATAGATGGCTTCTATTCGCAAGGAGATCCTGATCGACGCGAGCCCCGAGGATGTGTGGGCGGCCGTGCGCGATTGGGGGGCTCTGCATGAGCGCCTCGTGCCGGGCTTTGTTATCGACACGCGTCTCGAGGGGGAGGACAGGATGGTCACGTTCGCCAACGGCACCGTACTGCGCGAGCGCCTCGTCGACCTCGACCACGAGACCCGCCGGCTCGTATGGTCGATCGTCGACGGGCCGTACACCCACCACAATGCCTCAGCGCAGGTCTTCGGAGAGGGAGAGCGTGGGGCCAGGTTCGTCTGGATCGCCGATCTCTTGCCGAACGAGCTGGCCGGTCCTACCGGCGAGGCGATGGGGCAAGGGACCAACGTCGTCAAGCAAACACTCGAGGCCCAGGCCGTGCGCAGCGACACGCCGGCAAAGTCATGATCGCGTGAGCTCGCTTGTCGACACCCTGCACTCGGAAGCTCCCGTCGGCGAACACTGGTGGCTTCGGTGTCGGCCCGGGCGGTGTAGAGCGGTCAGGCCCCTGGAAGCTCGACGTTCTCGAATGCGAGGACTTCGGCGAGCTTGGTGAAGTGCGTGTCGCGATGGAGCACCGCAACGCCGCCGTGTTCAGCGGCTGCTGCGGCGATCAGCGCATCGGTCAGCGGCACGCGGTGATACCCGTCGCTGTGTTCGGCCAGCTCGCCGATCGCGCTCATCGCGGCGTCGGCGACGGCGCGATCGTTGCGCAGGATCCGGAACCCGTCGAGTTCCATCTCGAACGCGATGTACTCGGCACTGCTGCGGGCGGAGTAGAGGATCTCCATTCGTACGATCGGGGTGATCCACAGACGATCGTCAACGATCGTCTCCTCGACGAGCTCGCTGGGAAGGGACGAGAACCGCCACCAGGCCGACGTGTCGACGATGAACGGCGCGTCGCCTTCCAGCAACTCGATGGCGTCCACCGCAGGTTCGCTTACGACTCGTTGTCCGTCAGCTGCTCGATGTGCTCAAGCGTGTCCCGATCCAGCCCATCCGGGCTGAACACTCGCTCGATAAATCGCCTGCGCCGCTCGAGGCGCTCCTCGTCGCTCAGCGCAGGGGTCTCGGCGGTGGGGGTGGTGCTCAGAACCGAATGTTTCACGATCCCAGGGTAGCGCCTGAGCACGACGAGAACTGGATCGGCGAACACCTGTTGAGAGTTGTTCGACGGGGTGGTAGAGCAGCGAGAAACTGTCCGCTGTTCAATCCCGAGGAGAATCCCATGACTATCTCTGCTGTTCTCGATTCCGCTGGGCGGCGTCGCTCACCCGCGACCTTGCCCGGTTTTCACGCCGGCCGTCCGCCTCGCAACAAGGGGATGCGCTACCCGGCCGACCCGCCGACCGTGGAGGAGATCATCGCCGTGATGCGCAATGCGGGCGACAATCGTCACGGCTGGCGATTGCGTGCGTTGATCGTTGTGCTCTGGCGTGGTGGGCTGCGCATCCAGGAGGCGCTCGCGCTGGCCGAGCCTGATCTTGACCCGCGGCGTGGATCGCTGCTCGTGCGCAACGGCAAGGGCGGCCGCCGCCGCGAGATCGGGATGGACGGCTGGGGATGGGAGCAACTGCGACCCTGGCTGACCTCCCGTCGCGATCTGCCTGTCGGGCCACTGTTCTGCGTTATTGACGGTCCGACGCGCGGGCGCCCCTGGTCGAGTGCCGCCGTGCGCGTCGAGCTTCGTCGGCTCGCCAGCCAGGCAGGGGTGCGGCGCCGGTTCGCGCCACACCAGCTACGTCATGCTCATGCGGTGGAGCTCGCCCGGGAGGGAGTACCGCTGAACATCATCCAGCGCCAGCTCGGCCATGCGAACCTCGGAACAACATCGGTCTACCTTCAGGGCATCGACACCGAGGAGATCATCGCCGCCGTCCACACAAGACGCGCCCCGATGATGTCCGCCACCGCTGGCTTACACCTCTGAAAGAACACAACACATCAAGCAGCGGGCGGAGCGCCACGAGCGCTTCGCCTGCCAGCCGACCCCAACTACCGGTCGCGGATATGGGAACAGGTGCCGATCGCAGACGATCCAGATACCACCAATCCGCTCGCGGCTCGTCCAACTCAGGTGTCTCGCTGGCTCGGCGGGTGCGCCTGCTTTCCGTGAAAGGAGGCACTGCGGCCCTCAGACGCGCGGCCGGCCTATCACCTTCAGGCGAGCAAGTTCGTGACACGGACGCTCTCGCTACTCGCATTCGGGCTTGGAGGTCGTGATCAGTTCGGCGTACTTGTTATCAGCTTCTTCGACGAAGCCTTCGGCGTATTCATTGCCCAGCAAGCGTCCGAGTGTTGGGCTTCGCCAGACGACGCAGGACTCGTGTTCCATCACCAGTTCCGCGTCCTCGGGCAAGTTGTGGATCGACATGAGGAGGATCAGTTCGTGCGCAGTCATGGCCGGTGTGAAATTGGCGTTGATGTTGAACGCCGCGACCCGGCTGCCGATCTTGTACATGACGTGCATCCATGCGACGCCCGGGGGCGGACCCGGACCGTGACCGATCGTATTGTTGGCGTTGAACGTGGCTTCTGTGGCGCCGAGGCCATGCCCCAAGCGCGCTTCGGCTCGCCGCGCTGCCTCTTCGCGACGCTTGCGCTCGGCTTCGCGCCGACGTTCCCCGGCTTCTTCGCGACGGGCGGCTAGTTCCTGCCGCTTGCGTTCGGCGGATTCCTGCTTGCGCTGCTTCGCTTGGGCTTGAAGTTCGCTCGCGCTTGGCTGAGCGCTCGCCGTCGAGGCCGGAGAGGCGGAGGTAGTCGTGCCACTCCCGCCGCAGCCTGCGACAATCAGGCTGGCGAGCAGCAGCACGAGCAGGCACCAGTACGCTGGCCCGCAGCGTCCAAATAGATCACGCATCACCTCAACGCCTCCCCGGAATTACGCAAGGGTACTGAACACTTGCTGCCAGAGCCTCCTGCACTGTCAGGCACGCGAGTTCCACGATCGGATCGCCCGCCTCGCCCAGGAGCGTTGGAAACGCAGACCACCCTCCTATGGTCGAGCTACCAGAGTTCCCACCCTCGGGCCCGGTTGGGACAGGAGGTCAGGACGAGGCTGCCTAGGCGTTAGCGTCTGCGGCTTGCTCCGATCCGAACCGCTGCCGATGGGTGGTCGACTAGGGATGCACGAATCGCCTCTAGATCCACCGGGAGTTCGGCTGCGGCTCCGAGCTGAGCGGCAATCGCGATTGGAGCCGCGCGACCAGGATCGGTTGCCGCCACTTGTAGGGCGTCCAGCACTGCCTCGCTTCCACGGTTCGAGACCGCGAGTCGCGCAATGCCGCCCGCAGCCTGTGTTCTGACTAGCGGATTCTGGTCCCGGATGAGCGTTAGCAGTGCTGACGCGTAGTGGTCTCCCGGAGCTTGAGCTGCAAGATGGGCGGCCCACTTACGATGAGATTCGGTGCCGGCAAGCAGCTTGCCGAACGCGATACCGAAGTCCGGCTCGCGAGCCTTCAGCACCTCTGTGATGAATATAGCCTCGCCGGTAATGTCGGGGCTGAACGTCGGATCAGTGGTCTCGGCTGTCTGCGCTGCCCTTTCGACCACCTCAAGCAATTGGTCGCCAAGGAGCGCTCTAAACTCGGTGGCCCGTTCTGCCATCAGTCCAAGCAACGGCTGCTTCTTCGAGCGTGCAACGGCCACATCTGCAAGCAGTTCAGCAAGACATGAAGCGTCATCGTCCGACGGGTGGCTCAAGAGGATCACCCCGAGCACGTAGGCTGGGTCAAGGCCGCCGATCGTCGTCTTCCCCGCCGCAGCGTCTGTGCGAGTTAGCTGAATAGCTTGCTTCAGTCGGTCCCGCACGGTGACGAGAAGCGCATCGTCGAGATTGTTAACATACCGGGCCGCCAGCAGCGCTTGCAAAGACCCCGCCAGGAGCTCGTGCTCGATGACATCCTTCGCCGCTGAATCGTGGGTCTTCGCGACACCGAGGATCGGATAGCGGAGTGGGTGCTGGTCATCGGGGATCCCGCTGGCGAGAAGAGCCTCTATCCGTGCCGGGGTCCAGATGTCGTACGGGAGAGACTGAAGCAGCCGTCGCCACATGATGACCAGCAGCTGACGGTCGCGGAGGTCCGCTTGCGGAAGCCTCGAAACGACAAAGTCAGAGATGTCGTCGGGAATGGTGTCGGTGAGGCCGCTCATGGTCTCCAGGAGCAGCGCATGTGGGTCAAACGATTGGCTGGTTGCCAGCGTCAAGAGCCGCGCCGGGTCATCGAAGCCTGCCGCGAGCCACTGCAGGGAGCGGCGGGCGGCTTCGAGGCTGAACAGGTCGCCCGCGTGTTGGACGAGCGCTAGGTCGGCGAAGATCGTCGTGTGAGTCAACCTGTCAAGGTCGAGGCCATCGGCCACTGCAGTAATCGCCCGGCATGGCCCGTCGTTAGCTACACGGAGGAGGGCCTGCTTCAACGCCTTGTCCGCGCCCGCCTGTCGCAGCATCCTGAGCCCCTCGGTCACCTCCTCGACGGGCGATCCGCTGTCGAGTCGGAGCAGGGTGTCCTGGGCAAGCAGGGTGAAGAGGTGGCGCCACGCGCCGTGATCGCCCGCGTGACCGGCTGCCAAGGCCGCTACGTACAACTGATTGTTGGCCTGATCCGAACCGTCGATCGTGGTGCTCCGGTCGCCTGCCCAGGTCTTGAATGTCCTTTCCGTCACAGCTTCCAACCCACCGAGAGTCGTCTGTGCCCGCCACCAAGACACCGCTGTGTCGGCGCTTTGAATCACCGAGCCGAAGTCCTTCTCTTCCCATGGTGCGGTGGTGAAGATCAGTGCCTGTGCCGAGCCGTCGATCGCTGAGGCAGTGACGTCGTGTGGAGCGACGTTGCGCACCCCGAGCGCTAGGTTGGCATCCGCTCGTGCAGCCGCAACGTCGCCGCGTTCGAGGTGAATGCGGGCGCGCTGAATATGCAGCCAGGCGTTGTCGACAGGGGCCACATCGTCTGGCTCGATCGCGGCATCGAGATAGGTGAGCGCTTCGGCATACTGACCGCGCTCGATGCATGCTGAAACGAGCGCGACCGTTGCTGCGACCTTCCGGTCCGGCATGTCGGCGGTCTCAACGCAAGTCTCCAGGGGGGCGAGATCGTCGCGCACGATTCGTTCCTCAAGCGCAGCGGTGAACCGCCATCTCCAGTCTCCCGATGATGCGGCCTCGACAATCGGTGGGATCCTCTTCGAGGGCTTTATTCCGAGGAATGCGTTTCCTGGGTCTCTGAGGGTATCGATCGTGTCAAACTGGCCGCGCGCGATCATCGCGACTACCTGCTCAGGAGTAGGGGTCTCTTGGAACCAGGCTCTCTGTCTGGTCGCGATCAGACGCGGTGCGATCATCGCGAACCTCAGCTGGTCAGTGGAAGCCGCGGCGGCGCCGCCAGTCCAAGCAGTGCCCTCGAAAGGAACGTTGGAGCGAGCGGTGCCGGCGACAGCAAGCAACGCGTTAACGTGCGCAGCGTCGAGCGTATTTTCGGAGGGCACGAGGATCTTCGCGCCCTTACCTGTGTCCTCCACTGCATCGGCCGTGATGTGGACCCAGTATGAGATGTCCTTCTGGTCGTCGTAAAGGACGAGCAGGTGAGGAAGCGCATGCCCAGTCCAATAGTCAAAGTGGTCCTTCGTCACTTCGGGATACCACCAGCCGTCAGGGGCTGACGGGTCGCCTTCAGGTCTCCGGAAGTACGAGCTCCCAGTCTTCACTTGAACACCGATCACGATGCCTATATCGAAGCCTCTCGGCCACGCCTGGACGAAGATGTCGGTGCCGAGATCATGGGGCTTGTTTATGACTGGTCCCCAACGCAGGTCCTCAAAGCTCGCCGCGACGCGGTGAATTCCCTTCTCGGCCAGTGTCTCTGTGATCGCGGCTCGCATGGGCATTGCAGTCTGCATCTTGACGATCGGAGAGGCGCGGCGAAAAACGCTCGGGTGCCGTCGCAGCGACGAACCTGTGGGCCCGGTGGGCGGCAGAAGGCTTGGCGCGCCGCTGCGGACAATCGCGTCGTTCTGCGCGCCATCGCATATCGGACGATCCCGTTGGCGACAATGCGATCGTCGTGGGACCACCTGCCTCCGCTATTGCAAAGGACCAGGTCCAGGCGCATCGGCTGACGGCAGCCAGACGACTGCTTGCCAAGCAACGCAGGATGCTCCGGGTCGGAAAGCGTCAGTGCTCGTGTTCGTCCAAGGCGAGTGCGACGGCGCAGGCCTGTCCAAAGCGTTTGGCGTCCGGGGCATCCTCTCCAATGTTCGGTTGTATCCGATCTCGACGAACTCATCAAGCGCTTGGCGGCGGCGCTGGTGGTCTCGGATGCCCGCCGGTCGGGTGATCCCGAAACGCGGGTGCGCCTCGATCACTACATGCCGTCCGCCGACGGCCCCGGGAGCGCTGTGCACTGGCGTCTGTATACGCCGCGGCACAGGCTGATCGGCGTCCCGAGCCCTGAGCCGGCTCGGTCGGCCTGGCACCGCGCCGACGCGGCGAAGGGACGACGGCTGATCGCGGTGGACGTCCGCAACTCAAACCGCGTGGCGGCCTTCCTGTCCTGGCACTTCGAGGACCCCGCGATCAAACCGCCGCGAGCGAAGGCCGGGCGCCGTCGCCCACATCTGATCACATCCGTGTGCATCCGCGAGGACGCCACGGGCAGGCTCCGCGGCGAATACATGACCGCCGCCCTGCTACTGACGCTCGTGGTGTCAGCGATCGACATAGTGACCGTCGCGCACGGCCGTGTCGGCGTGATCGAGGACGCTGGGATCGTGCTCACACCCGGAGAGCTCGATGAGTTTGGGTTCACCCCCGGCTTGGGTGAGCCCAACGGCGGCTGGGCCGATCGTGAGTATCGCGAACGGCGTCACGCAGTCTGATCAGTCGAGATGGCGGCGGTAGATCGCCTCCGCTCGATCGGCCCACTTGCGCGGCAGTTCGCTGTGCAACTCGGCGAGGAATACCTCGCTCTGCTCAGGCTGGGGTGCTGGTAGCGAGGCGAGGAATCGCTCCGCCTCGCCCTCGACCCACCCTGCAAGCTCGGGGTCGTGCTCTTCGGCCAGCTCGACCAGCCCGCCGGCGACCTCCTCGACGGCGTTGCGTCGTGCGTGGGTGGCGATCAGCAGCACGTCGGGGATCTGCAGGTAGCGCTCGCGTCGTCCCCACTCGATGGGTGTGATCTCCAGGTCGCGCACGGCGCGGGTGATGAACGATGGGTGCACGTCGATCAGAGCGGCCGCCTGGCGAAAGCTTGGGAGTGCTCGCCGCAGGTCTGCACGAGGGATCGTGGGTGAGGTTGCCATGGAGACCGGACGATAGCATCTGCCTGCAACGATTACAACGGTCGCGTTGGTCGCAACCCTACGCTCGCCTCTGCTCGCGCCAAGTCGAGAACCGGGCGAAGAGCCCTCGGTGCCGTTTGTGCTCCCACGCCCGCTGTTCGCTCAGGGCAGCGCGTGCGGCGCGCCACTCGACGTCGGCGGGTCGCGGCTCGTGGTGTCGCAGGTCCTCGATCGGGAACGAGTAGTGGTCGCTGAGCATCTTCAGGCTCGTGCCGCACTCGCTGGCGACGATTTGCGGGTCCTCGGTGCGTAGGCGCAGTGAGATGCCGCCGCGGCGCAGCGCGTAAGGGGTGGCGCCGAGGATGCCGGCGAACTCTGCGCGCCCGGCGACGGCTCCCACCGCAGGTTTGAAGCGTGTTTGGCCCCACTTCTTCGCCTGGGCTCTGCAGAGATGAACCGCGCCCGTCGCCGGGTCGCGCACTCCCTGCTCGGCGCCCATGAGGTCCCCAGGAACGATGAAGTCCGTGTCGCGCGCCGGGTGGCCGGCGTTCGTGAGGGCTTGGCGCCACTGTTGGAGGTCCTCGCGCAGGATGCTAGGTATCGCCGTGTGCCTGCGTGTGCTCATCGCGGTCTTGCCCCAGTGTTCGAGTCGTCCGTAGCTGATCACTTCTGTCACCCACGCGAAGTGCCCGTCGATCGATGACCAGCGCAGACCCCAGACCTCCTGGTTGCGGGTAGCGAGCCCGTACTGCAGGCTCACGATCGTCGCGTCCCTGTGCGCGAGGAGCGCGTCGCATCGCCCGGCGTCGCGGAGCATCTGTGCACGGATCGCCTCGACGGCCTGGGGTGAGAGCGCCCAGCTGGCCAACGCGCGCGGAGGCATCCCGGGCCCGTAGCCGGTCCCGCCGCGGCGCGCGGATCGCCGCGGGCTGGCCGCGGGCTCTTTGGCCAGTCGGCACCCGTTCGTTTCGATCTCGGGCACCGACGCCGACGCGGGACGCCCAGCTCAGTGCGGAGGAGAGTGCGCGCCACGCCCGGACGCGAGTCGAGCGCGGCACCCCTGCCTGGCGCATCTGCTCCCGCCAAGCCCTCGGCGTCTGCGGCAGGTTGAAGCGTTCCGCGGGAGTCACAGCGATCGCGACGGCGTACCCCGCCGCCGGCAGTCTGCGCCGGCTCCCTCGCGTTTTGCGCGGCTTGCCCAGTAGGTGGCTGTTCAGCACCGAGACGTAGTGCTCATAGGTCGCGGGCGCGAGTCCTTCCTCGTTGCGTGGGTGCGCGTCGGTCTCCAGGAACAACTCGACGACCTTGGCGATCGTGCGGCCTTCCGCATCGTTGGCCTCCTTGGCGTCGAGGTCCAAGAGGAAGCGGCGCAGGCTGTCGCGCCCGCGACGCTCGGCGGTGACGTAGTCGCGCATCCACTCGCGGGCGTGACGCGCCGATGGGAAGCTCTTGGTGCGCTCGCGTTTGTCGTGGTCGTAGAAGCCACCCTGTAGGAACGTCGGCCGCTCTTGGCGATATACGGCCAGGCTGAGCGCTTCCGCCATGGTCTAGTCACATTAAAAACCTCCTCGCGCGCGTCTTGAACACAGACCCCATCAGGTCCATGATCGAGCCCGCGGCAGCCCGCTGGAGCAGCGACCCGGCGCGCCTCCGAGCGCGGCTTGTGCGGACCTGCGGTCCTGCTGCGGTAGCGGCACCTCGGCGCGGTGCCAAACCGCTCGACTGCTGGGAAAACTCCTGCCAGGGCCCCCTCCTTACCATGGAGGTGCTCTACCAACTGAGCTACGTCGGCCTGACGAACGCATCCTAGCGCCGCGGCGCCTCGCGGAGCTGTGGGCCACGCCCCCCGGACCCGACGCTGTGGACCGGGCGGCGGCTCCCGCGGGCGCTGGCGCCTCCCTACCCCGCGCCCTCGGGGACTACCACCTGTCGGCAGAGCTATTCACGCTTGCCTTTACACGACCCGAGTCGGCGATTCGGACGGGCGTCGTGCAGATCGACGTTGATACTGGCCAGCGGATTTTTGAAGAGGCGTATGAACATGCCTGGATTGAGCCGCTCCGACCTGAACGTCCGGAAATTGAAGCCAGCCTCTCCTTCGACGAAGCAGGCGACGTTGCGTGGGTCATACAAACAGAATGCAACCGTATCCCATGCCCGGAATCCGTAATAGTTCACGATCGCCACGGGACAAGCACGGTCGCGTCGTATGAACAACCAAGCTATGTCTTCAGCGAAACCGGCCCGCCTCCATCCGAGGTGTGGGACCTCACACTCGGACCTGGCCACCTGTATTGGTCCTACGGACCCACCGAGCAGTCTCAGCGCTTCGAAGCGCCCCTGCCCTAAGAGCTTTCAGCTCGAAGTTACGATCGGACGCTTGCCTGCGCTGCGCAGTGCGGAAGTGTCGGCGTCGAGGCTCGTCAACCCTCCTGCTCGTCGCGCGAGGGGAACGCGAAGCGTGGTCAAAACGTTTCCGCTTAGACTTACCGTAGCGATGGCTGGAAGCTCGAACGTACGGTGGCCAGGTGGGCGGGTAGCTTTGTGGCCGATGTGACCGCTATCGCAGTTGCGGCGATCTCCGGTGGCGCAGCCTTGGGCGGCGCTTGGCTGCAGGCCCACACGAGCACGCGGGTGAATGCGGAGACGCGTCGAAACGAGAGGAAGCAAACCTACGCGACCGCAATGGACCTCGTCGCTGAATATGGCTGGCGAAGAGATGAGCCCGACTACGACGTCGTGCAGGAATTCACGATTCCGTTCCTCCACGCGGCCAACCGAGTTCGGCTGTATTGTGGTCCTGCGACGGTCGCGGCAATGGACGAGCTGCAAGAGGCTTTCGCATGTGTAAACGCGGCGCGCACCGAGCAGGAGATGGGCGATGCGCAAGCCCGTGTTGGTCATGCCCGCGATATGTTCGTGAGGGCAGCACGAGATGATGTCGGGCCGACCAGGCAGGACAAACTAGCTACTGCGATCTTTCGCCCCGGCGCCGGACCTCCAGCCTGAGGGCCCCGACTCGGGCGGCGGGCGGTCATCATGTGACCCGGTGAGCTCGGCACGCCACGATCGCGCAGACACCCCCAGCGCCGCCACCCGCGCGCGGCGACTGGCGATCGGCACGCTCGACCGGCTGCTGCCCGGCGCCAACCCGGCGGGGACGGTGTATGGGACGATCACCGTCGGCGCGCTGCTGGCGGCGGAGAGCAGTCTGCGCGACACCTACCCAGAGACGATCGGTGCGGTGGTGGTGGCGCTGCTGGTGTATTGGCTGGCGCACTCCTACGCCGAACTGCTCGGCCAGCGCCTCACCGCCCACGAGCGCCTGACCGTGTCCGGGCTCGGGCAGGCGCTGGGGCGCGACTGGGCGATCGTACGGGGCGCGGGCGCGCCGCTGCTGGCGCTGCTGGTCACGTGGGCGGTGGGCGCCAGCCAGGAAACCGGCGTCACCGTGGCGCTGTGGACCTGCGTCGCCAGCCTGCTGGCGTTCGAGCTGCTCGCGGGCCTGCGCGCGCGGGCGCAACCGGCGGAGTTGGCGCTCGAGCTGTGCATCGGCGCGGCGATGGGTTTCGGCGTGATCCTGCTGCGGGTGATCCTGCATTGAGCAAGACCCGTCGCGTGGCCGGAGCGGTTAGGCTGAGACGATGCCCGATCAGCCCCCGATCCTGATCGCCTACGACGGCTCGCCGCCGGCACGCGCCGCGGTGAGCGAAGCCGGCCGGCTGTTTGCGCCCGCCGAGGCGATCGTGCTCACCGTGTGGGAGCCCGGCTTGGCGGAGATGATGTTGGTGCCGGACGCCACCGGGATGGGTAGCACGATGCTCCCGTTCGATCCCGCGATCACGCAGGAGGTGGAGCGAGCCAGCGAGGAGCACGCGCGAAGCGTCGCCGCGGAGGGGGCGGCGCTCGCTGGTAAAGCGGGCCTCCACGCGCAGCCACTAGCTGTCGAGGACCTCGCCAGCCCCCCCGACGCAATCGTGGAGGCGGCCGAGCAACACGGCGCGCGGGCGATCGTAATCGGCTCGCGTGGGCTGGGCGCGCTGAAGTCCAAACTGCTTGGCAGCACCTCCAAGACGGTGCTACACCACGCCGCCTGCCCCGTAGTGGTTGTGCGCCACTCCGAGGACCGCGGCGAGCAACAGGCCGAGCCGGCCGGCTCCTAGAACCCGCGCCCCGCCCAGCCTTCGCTTCGCGGCGCGTGCGGCGGTCACACGAGCGAAGACGTCCGGCCCCGGCCCAGCCCTCGCTCGCTGCGCGCGCGGTGGTCACACGAGCGAAGACGTCCGGCCCCGGCCCAGCCCTCGCTCGCTGCGCGCGCGGCGGTCACACGAGCGAAGACATCCGGCCCCGGCCCAGCCCTCGCTCGCTGCGCGCGGGTGGTCACACGAGTCGGAGACGTCCGGCCCCGGCCCAGCCCTCGCTCGCTGCGCGCGCGGTGGTCACACGAGTCGGAGACGTCCAGTGGCTCGCATTACGCGCCGGCTGCGATCAAGCCGCCAGACCTCTGCGAGCGCTAGCGACAGCCTCTGCCCGGCTACGGCGCTATCCTCAAAAGCGCCATAATTGCTAGGGAAAACCACTTGTTTGGTGGTGCTTGACGCGGTAGGAAGGGATTGCGTAGAGTACGCTGTAGACAAAAAATCGCTGACATGGAAAGGTCTTGTTTACGGAGTGCGATGACAGTCGGAGTTTCGAGAGGATGCAGGGAGGTCGAATGTCTGAGTCCAAGGGAGGGCGCTCGGGGTCGCCCGGGGAGGGCACGCGCAAAACCACGAGGGGCGCGCGCAAGCCGGCGAAGGGCAGCGGCAAGGCCAAGCAGCAAACGGCGGCGAAGATCACGCCGATCTATGCTCGCTTGCCCAGTGGGCCTCACCCCCTAGGCGCGCCCGGAGTGGCCCGCAACCAGCGAATCCGCATCCATGGGGGAATGATCGAGGCGGTCGCCGCGCGGGGCTACCCGCAGACCAGCGTGAAGCTTGTGATCGGGCTAGCGGGTGTCTCGCGGAGGTCGTTCTACGAGCAGTTCTCCGGCAAGGAGGAATGCTTCATGGCGACCTTCGACCTGATCGTCAACCGCACGATCAAGCGACTCACCGATGCCTACCGCACGGCGGAGGGCGATGAGCGCCAGCGCCTGCGCGCAACGCTGGGGGCGTTGGGGGCCGAACTGGAGCAGAACCCCAAGGCGATGCGCCTAGCGATCGCCGAGTCCCAGGCCGCGGGCGCGGAAGGGCTGCGGCGGCTGCAGAAGACAACCGCCGTGTGCGAAGGGCTGCTCGCCAACGCGCTCTCCGGACGGTGCGCAGCAGACGCGGACGCGGACGGCAAGAGCGAAGCCGACGACGCCGAGGTCCCGCCGCTGCCGGTGGTGAGGGCAATCGTGGGCGGGCTGCGGCGGGCCACGCAGATGCGCCTGCTCGACGACGACACCGAGGATCTCGAACCGCTCGTCGGGGAGATGGTGAAGTGGTCGCTGCTGTTCAAGTCGCCCGCGTTGGTGCAGTTGCGCGCGCGCCACTGCACCAACCCGCCCTTTCCGGAGACGCTGGAGCTGGAGCCCGAGGCGTGTGGCGGAGAGAGCCGCCGCGCGCGCGTGTTGCGCAGCGCGAGTCGAGACGGGGTTGCGCGAACGGAAGTTCGCCGATCTCAGCTCGCCGCGGATCGCCGAAGGCGCGGGGCTGCCGTTCGAGGCGGTCACCGAGCTCTACCCCGATCCGCAGGCCTGTTACCTAGAGGCGCTGGATGTGCTGGGCGACGAACTGCTGCAGCTGATCGCCACCCCCGAGTTGGTCTCCGCGGAGTGGCCGGCGGCGGTGTGCGACGCAATCGACACGCTGCTCACCCACCTCGCGGGCAGCCCCGCCCGCCTGCTGACGCTCGCCGTGAAAGCGCTCGAAGCGGGACCAGCCGCGATCGCCAACATCGGTGACCTCGCCTACGAGCTGGCAACGCTGCTGACCGAGGGGGCGCCCCGGCGCCCCCGCACCCGCGATCGCGATGGAGGGGATCGCAGGCGGACTGTGGAACATCCTCTACTGCGAGGCGCTCGCCGGCCGGGGCCACCGCCTGCCGCTGCTCGCGGAGTACATCTCCTATGTCGTGCTCACCCCCTACCTCGGCGCCGAGGCGGCGGTCGAGGCGATCGTGGCATCGCGGGTTCACCACAACGGCTCGAGCAACGGCGCCGTGCCGCTCAACGGGAACGGGCCGGCGGGCAGGCTGAACGCCGGGAACGGGTCTGCGCCAGCGGGTGAGCAGGAGGGCGAGGACTACCGGCGTTTGGCGGAGCGGCGCTCGGCGAAGTGCGTGAACACGACCCCCACCAGCACGGAGAGCACGATCACCACGATCAAAGGTGCTTGACCCTTGCCCACGATCCAGTTGACCTCCACCTTGTTGAGGTTGAGCACGGCAAACAGAGTTGCCACCACCGCCAGCACCACCAATCCAGTGGTGCGCGCCAGCTCGCGGTTACTGCGTTTGGGCTTCGAGGGTGTGTCGGTTGATGCTGAGATGGCACCACCAATGGTAGGGCATCCTCGCGCGATCCCTTGAGCGGTTCAACACCGCGACAGACAGCCAGCCTCGAGTCGATCGGCGGGTGAACCCCACCGGTGCCCTACCCCGCGGCGAGCTCCGACTTGACCCATGCGCAACCGCTTGAGAGGTCTTCCACGCCGAGCGCAGCGGCGACGTTGAGCGCCATGCCGTGCCTGAAGAAGTCGTCGATCCGCTCGTCCTCGGCACCCGACAGTCGCTGCGCGAGGCCCACCAGCTCGGCGTAGCGGCGGCGCACGCGGGCGCGCACCAGCTCGTCGTCGCAGGCGGCGTAGGACTGGTGCTGGAGCATTAGGTAGTCGCGGTCGCTGGAGAGCAGCTCCACATACGCCCTACCCATCGCCTCGAGAGCATCCTCGCAGTCGGCCGGCGCCCGCCCCTCGCGGAAGTCGGCGGCGGCCTGCTCGAAGGCGGCCGCGATCCGTTCGAAGCTGCGCTCCAGCGCCGCGAGGAACAGCTCGCGCTTGTTGCCAAACAGCGTGAACACGTACGGCTGGGCGACACCCACGCGCCGCGCGATGCGCTCCACCGGCGTGCCGTGCAGACCACCGTGCGCGAACTCGTGCACAGCGGCGGTGATCAGCTCCTCGCGGCGCTCCGCGGCGGGCACTCGCGTGCGGGCGGGCTCGATGCTCACGCGGCCTCCCCCACCACGCCGGCAGGGTGCGGCACGCCACGGACGGATCGCCGCTGCGCGCCGGCCTCGGCGCCGTCTTGCGCGATCGCGTCTTCGCCGGCGGTGTGGTCCGTCGCCCCGACCTTGGTCGAGAAGGGCAGCGCGAGCACCGCGAGCGTGCCGGCGCTCAGCACCGCCACCGCCACCCACAGCGCCGGGGCGAGGCCGTTCACGAACGCCTGCGGAGAGCTGTAGCCGCCCGCGTGGGTGAAGATCGTGGCGAGTACCGCCACCCCCAGTACGCCGCCGGTCTCGCGGATCGCGTTGGTCGCACCCGAGGCCTGCCCCGCCTGGTCAGCGCGCACCGCGGAGAGCACCGCGTTGGCGGAGGGTGCAAACACGAGCGCCATCCCCGCGCCCGCCATGATGAACGGGACGATCATCTCCCCGTAGGGCGTGTCGGTCGAGAGGATCGACGCCAGCCACGCCAGCGCCCCGGCCTGCAGCGCGAGGCCCGAGAGCATGAAGGGGCGGCTGCCGAAGCGCTGGGAGAAGATCCCCGCGAACGGGGCGACGATCATCGTGGCGCCCGTCCACACGAGGATCTTCAACCCCGCCTCGAGGGGGCCGTTGTGGAGCACGTCCTGCATGAACTGGGATAGGAAGAAAATCGATCCGAACATTCCGAAGTACATCGTGAGCGAAGCGAAGTTGGTTACCGCGAAGGCGCGGCGGGAGAAGAATGGCATCGGCAGCATCGGCTCGCTCGTGCGACGCTCCCAGAGGACGAACAACGCCAGCAGAACAGCGCCCGCGCCCAGCGAGGCGAGGATCGTGGTGGAGGTCCAGCCGAGCGACTGCGCGCGCACGATCCCGAAGACGATGCCGAACGCGCCGGCGGACGCAAGCGCCAGGCCGCGGAGGTCCAGCGTGCCGTTGGGCCCGTGGCTTTCGCTCAGGCGGGCGGCGGCCAGCGGCAGCAGCACGAGGCCGATCGGGACGTTGATCCAGAAGATCCAGTGCCAGGAGATGCTCTGCACGACGGCGCCTCCCACCAGCGGGCCGAGCGCGACCGCCGAGCCGGAGACGCCCGACCACACCCCCAGCGCCATCCCGCGGCGGGATGCGGGGAAGGCCTCGGCGAGCAGCGTGAGCGTCAGCGGCGTGACCATCGCCGCGCCCATCCCCTGCACCGCTCGGGCAGCGACCAGCAGACCGGTGCTCGGCGCCAGCGCGGCGGCGGCGGAGGCGGCGGTGAACAGCGAGAGCCCCGCGAGGAACATGCGCTTGCGCCCGAAGCGGTCGCCGAGCGCGGCGCCGGTCAGCAGCAGCACCGCGTACGCCAGCACGTAGGCGTTGACGGTCCACTCCAGCGACTGGATCGAGGCGCCGAGGTCGCGGTGGATCGAAGGGAGTGCGATCGACACCACGAGGTTGTCGAGGACCACCATGAACAGTGCCATGGAGACGATCCCCAGAGTCCAGTTGCTTGTGCGCGAGGTGCTCATCTGCGTCCTCCTTGCTGGTGCCCACCAACTCCCGCTCGCTCTCGCGGAGTCACACGGGGGGGGTGTAGAAAAATTAGTGATTGCTAACTAACGTGAGATTAGCAGCGACTAATAATCCTGTCAAGGGCGGTCCGACAGCTGCGCGAGGTGGAGCCCACGAGCGCCGATGCTGGGCACGGAAGCCCAGCCCCTGAAGCGCTTGTCGCACAAACGCCGCCGCGCGGATGCGCCCCAAAGATGTCCTGCCATCAACCGCCCCGAAGATGTCCCGCCTCCAACCGCTGGCGCAACCCCTCGACCATCGCGGTGTTGGCGAGGAGGTGAGTGTCCGCACGGCGGCGAAATAGTGGGGCGATGATCCGACGGGCGTTGCCGATGGCGTGCGCGCTGGCTCTTGGAGTCGTGGGAGGCGTGCTGCTCGGAGGCTGCGGGGGTGGGACGAAGACGGTCACCGTCTCGGGCGCCCCCGCGGCAACGGCCGGCGGCCAGGCCGGCACACACGCGAGCTCCACCGCCTCCACCCCCGCCCGCACCACATCCACCGCGACCACCACCACTGGCACTTCGAACGCGGGCCAACAGCCCACCAGCACCACGCGCACTGCACCCGCGCCCGCCTTCGTGCACGGGGGGCAGTCGGCTGGACAGACCCCCTCCGCCGAAGCCACCGCGGCGTCCGCGGTCGTGAGCGCCCATGGGTACACGGCGCGGAATCTCTCCGACTATCAACCCAACCAGACGCTGCGGGTGCTGATCGGTACGCGCACCGGCTCCGCCGACGGCTACAACCAGCTCGCCTTCTTCTTCCTCGGCGGCCACTACCTCGGCACCGACTCCAGCCAGCCCAGCGCCTCGATGCGAGTCGTCAGCCAGAGCGACACCGAAGTCGCCATCGCCTACGCGCTCTACCACTCCCACGATCCCCTCTGCTGCCCCTCGGGCGGGCAAACCACCGTCCACTTCCAGCTCAACAACGGCCAGCTCGTCCCGCTCCAGCCGATCCCGCCCGCCAACTCCTCCTCGGGTCTTTCGCGCCAGTAGCGCGGCGGCGGCCCCCCGCCCCTCATGGGCCAGCCGCGAGCGTCGCGCGGGTAAGGGTGAAGGAATCGTTTCTCCCCTATCTTGATGGGTGCGACAACCCCCACGAGGAAGGAGTACCCCTGATGAGCGCGAAGGTCGATGGTCCCGCCGAGGCATTGCTGCGGGGCAAGAACTTCTGCAACGTCTCCACCCTGCGCCCCGACGGCTCAGTGCACGCCGCGCCGGTGTGGGTCGACGTGCAGGATGGGCTACCCACCGTCAACACCGCCGAGGGCCGCGTGTGGCCGCGCAACCTCGAACGCGACCCCCGCGTCACGCTGACGGTGCAGAACATGGACAACCCCTACGAATACCTCACGATCCGTGGGCGCGTTGCCGAGCGCACCCACGAGGGCGCCGACGAGCACATCGACGCGCTCGCGATGAAGTACCTCGGCCAGAGCACCTACCCCTACCGCCAGCCCGGCGAACAGCGGGTGATCATCCGCATCGAGCCGGAATACGTGCACACCTACGGATCCTGAGGGGGGTCGGTGTGCCGCAATAGCCTCCGCCACCACGGCGTCGCGCGCGGCTGGGCCCGCAGCCACTCGTCGCGCAACACCAGCTGTCCCCGTTCGCGCGCTCTCACCACGCATTTGGTGTGCGCGTGGCGGCGACGGCGGGTGTCGCCTTCGGGAGCAATCAACATGTGCTCGCTGAGCGCGGGCAGGTGATGGCCGCAAATCGGACACCTGTACGTCGCGGGCTTGCGATTCGCCGCGCGACGCACCGTCCACCATGGGGCCGCCGGAAGACGGGCGGGGGCATGGCCCCATTGTGGCGCCGCTCGCCAGCGCGCTCGCGGTGGTCGGCGTCGGGGTCGCCGTTGCGCTCGCCAAAGGCCAATTGGAACGCCGCGCCGACCGCGCCAAGGGCGACCCGCGCGGCCGCCCCCCCAACCGCCGGCCGGCGCTGCTCTCCGGCGAGCCCTATGCGGAGGGGCTGCGGCGCGTGATCCTCGGGCAGCTCGACCTCGCGATCGAACTGCTCGAGGCCTACCCCGGCGAGGCGGGAGACACGCAGGGCGGCCGGTCGGGGAACGGCTGGTCAGGGGGAGGTCGATCGAGCAGCGAGGTCGCGGACGACCCCGCGCAGGCCGGCGCGCGCACCGTGCACGAGACCCGCAAGGCACTCAAGCGCCTGCGGGCGCTGCTGGTGCTGCTGCGCGCCGAGCTCGGCGGCAAGCGCTACACGCGTGAGAGCTCCGCATTGCGCGACTGCGGCCGGCGTCTCGCCGGTGCGCGCGACGCGGAGGTGATGCTTGGCACGCTCGACTCGCTTGTACAGCGCGACCCCTCGCATTTCACGCGCAGCGCCGCGGTCCGCACGCTACGTGCGCAGCTGCTCGCCGAGCGCAACACCGCCGCCGCACACGCCATCCACGACCCCCGCGTGCGAGGTGAGGTGATCGTCGAGCTGCGCGCCGTGCGTGCGCGCGCCGTGCGCTGGGAGCTGCACGAGCGCGGCTTCCGGCTGCTCGCGCCCGGCCTGGAGGATACCTACGCTCGCGGGCGCCGGCGGATGCGCGTCGCGCGCCGGCGCCAGAGCGTTGAGGCGCTGCACACCTGGCGCAAACGCGTCAAGGACCTCCGCTACGCCGCCGAGACGCTCGACCGCGGCGGCAAGTCCTACAAGCCGGTGCGTCGCGTCGCGCGCCGCGCCGACCGGCTCGGGGAAATGCTCGGCGAGGAGCACGACCTCGCGCTGCTCGAAGCGCGGGTGCGCGAGCGCTCGCGTCAGTTTGCGGGCGAGCGCAAGACGCGCAAGCGACTGCTGGCGCTGATCGCTTCGCGGCGCCGGAAGCTGCGAAAGCGTGCACTGCGCGAGGGCGAGCGCCTCTACCGGCGCCCACCGCGGCGCTTCGTGCGCCGGCTGAAGCGCGCTCCGTAGCGCTCGCGGGGCGCCTCGACAACTCGCGCACGTCCGGCAATTCAACTTCAGGGCCGCGCCGCCACCGCCGATGCTTGAAGCGAGTGGGGATGTACACGACGATGCGAACACGACCCCTCCCTGCCACGGTCATCCTGGCGCTGCTGGTGGGTGGGCTGGGGGTGCTGATGTTGCACACGCTCGGCAGCATGGGCGGCGTCCCGCGCGGGGGGATCTTCGACCACACGATCTACGGCCTGCTGATGATCACCTCCGCCTGCACGGTGATCGCCCGCGGCGTGGTCGTGCGGGCGCAGCGCACCGCCTGGCTGACGATGGGCGCGGGCCTTGCCTGTTGGTGCCTGGGCGACCTCTACTACGCGCTGTTCGTCGAAGGCCCAGGCGCCGCCGGCGGCAGCATCTCGCCCGCCGACGCGCTGTACCTCGTCTTCTACCCCTGCTGCTACGTGGCGCTCGTGCTGCTGTTAGGCGCCCACCTGCGCGAGCTGCGCATCGGCATGTGGCTGGACGGTCTGATCGGCGGACTCGCCGCCGCCGCGGTGGGCGCGGCGCTGGTGCTGCCGCCGATCCTGCACAGCGCCCACGGCGACACCGCCTCGCTGGGAGTGGCGCTGGCCTACCCGATCGGCGACCTTTTGCTGCTGGTGTTCACGCTCGGCGCGCTCGGCTTGACGGGATGGCGCCCGGGGCGTGTGTGGTTGCTGATCGCCGTCGCGATGCTCTGCAGCGCGGTCGCCGACTCCGGCTATCTCTACCTCACCGCGACCGACCGCTACCACGTGGGGGATTGGGTGCAGTTCCTGTGGCCAGCCTCCGCGGTGCTGCTGGCGATCGCCGCCTGGACGCCCTGGCCACGCCCGGCGCGCCGGCGAGTGGAGGACTGGCGGTTGGTGTCGGTGCCCTCATTCTCGCTGCTCGCCGCTCTGGGCGTGCTGATCTACGGCAACCTCCACGGCGCGCTCACTCCGGTCGCGCTGATCCTCGCGATCGCCACGGTGCTGGCGGTGTGCGTGCACCTGATGGCCACCGTGCGCGAGAACATCGCGATGCTCGCCGGCTCGCGCCGCCTAGCGCTCACCGACCCGCTCACCGGCCTGGGCAACCGCAGGCAGCTGATGGAAGACCTCAACGTCGCCTGTCGCCGTGTCTCCAGCGGCGAGACGTGGGAGCTGATGCTGTACGACCTCAACGGCTTCAAGCGCTACAACGACACCTTCGGCCACCCCGCCGGCGACGCGCTGCTGGCGCGCCTCTCCGACAAGCTGAGGACCGTGGTCGCCCCTTACGGCACCGCCTACCGCATGGGCGGCGATGAGTTCTGCGTGCTGTTGCGCGACTGCTCCGAGCGTATCGACGCGCTGACGGACGCCTCAGTCGCTGCCCTCTCCGAGCGCGGCCCGGGCTTCTCGATCGGCGCCGCGCACGGTGTCGTCAGCATCCCCCCCGAACTCGAGGACCCCGCCGCGGTGATGCAGCTCGCCGACCAGCGCCTCTACCGGCGCAAGGAGGAGACACGCGAGGCCTCCGCCGTGCACCAGCTGCGCGACGTGCTGCTACAGGCCTTCCAGGAGCGCCACCCCGACCTGCAAGAGCACCAGCGCGGCGTCGGCGCGCTGGTGCTGACGGTCGGCCGGCGCCTGGGGATGGAAGGCGAAGAGCTCGACGTGCTGGCGCGCGCCGCCGAGCTGCACGACGTCGGCAAGATCGCGATCCCCGACGCGATCCTCACCAAGCCAGGACCGCTCAACGCTGAGGAGTGGGGCTTCATGAGCCGCCACACGATCCTCGGCGAGCGGATCCTCGCCGCCGCCGCCGCGCTGCGCCCGGTCGCGGGGTTGGTGCGCTCGTCGCATGAGCGCTTCGACGGCAAGGGCTACCCCGACGGCCTCCACGGCGAGCAGATCCCGCTCGGCGCGCGGATCATCTTCGTGTGCGACGCCTTCGACGCGATGCTCTCCGAGCGCTCCTACAGCTCCTCGATCCCCATCGCCGAGGCGCTCACCGAGCTACGCGCCTGCGCCGGCACGCAGTTCGACCCGGAGGTGGTGGAGGCGTTCATCGCCTCGTTCGGGGAACCACCCGCGGCGCAGGGGTCAGTCCACGCTGACGATGCTCAACACGCTCTCCCCGCGGGGCAGCGCAACGGTCACCTGATCGCCGGGCCGGCGGCCGACCAACGCGCGGGCGACGGGCGACTCGGCTGAGAGGCGGCCCTCCCCGGGGGAGGCGTCGTGCGAGCTGACGATCGTCCAGGTGCGCTGCGCGCCGTTCTGGTCGCTCACCACCACGGTCGAGCCGAAGCCCACCGCGCCGTCCACCGTCTCCCCCTCCTCCACCAGCACCGCCGTCGAGATCTTTTCGCGCAGCCTGGCGATCTTCGTCTCCAGATGGGCCTGGTCGTTCTTGGCGTCGTGGTACTCGCTGTTCTCCTTCAGGTCCCCCCACTCGCGTGCCGTTTTGATCCGCTCGGCGATCTCCCGCCGGCCGTCCCCCTCCAGCGCCTCCAGCTCCGCGCGCAGGGACTCCAGGCCCTCGGGGGTGATCAGATTGGGGGCGTCGCTCATCTCGTCTCTAGCGTACTGGCGATCGGGGGCTGGCGCGGAGCGGGCAGGTCGAGGCCGGTCCCGCGGGGCGGGCGGGTCAGAGCCGGTCCCGCGGGGCGGGCAGGTCAGAGCCGGTCCCGCGGGGCGGGCAGGTCAGAGCCGGTCCCGCGGGGCGGGCAGGTCAGAGCCGGTCCCGCGGGGCGGGCAGGTCAGAGCCGGTCCCGCGGGGCGGGCAGGTCGAGGCCGGTCCGCGGAGCAGACGGATCGGAGCCGGCCCGCGGAGTAGGCAGGTCGGAGCAGGCAGATCGGAGCCGGCCCGTAGACTGTCCCGGTGGAGTTCCGCACGATCGACGGCGACGGGCAGCGCTACGTCGTCTCCCAGCGCGGCGAGGGGCCCGACATCGTGCTGCTGCACGGGTTCCCCGACACCCCCTACTCGTGGGCGGAGATCGAGGCGGTTCTCGTGGACGCCGGCTGGCGCGTCACGGTGCCCTGGCTGCGGGGGTATCACCGCGACACAATCGTCCCCGGCCGTCGCTATGACGCCGAGACGATCGGGCAGGATGGGCTGGGGCTGCTCGATGCGATCGACACTCCGCGCGCTGTGCTCTTCGGCCACGACTGGGGTGCGCTGGTCACCTACGTCGCGGCGGCGTTGGCGCCCGATCGGGTCCGAGCGATCGTCACCTCGGGGATACCCCATCCGAGCGTGCTGCGGCGCACCCCCTCGGCGCTGTGGGCAATCAGGCACTTCTTCGCGTTGAAGTTGCCGTGGGCGGAGCGTACCTGCAGGCGCAACGACTTCGCCTACTTGGATCGCCTCTACCGCCGGTGGTCGCCGGACTGGTCGGGCCCCGAGCGCGATGAGACCCTGAGTCGGGCCAAGCAGGCACTCTCCTCGCCAGCGACCCTCGACGGCGCGATCGCCTACTACCGCGCCCTGTCGCTCGGCGGCCTCGCTCCGGCGATCGCGCGCGTCCCGGCGGTGCCCGGGCTGATCATCGGCAGCGACCATGCGCTCGGCGAGCGGGAGCTCTTCATCCGCACCGCCGAGCGGCTCGCGCCTCCCGGCAAAGCGCTGATCCCTCCTGGCACCGGCCACTGGCCCCACCGCGAGAACGCGGCCGTGGTGATTCCCGAGCTGCTTGGCTTTCTTGGGCAGCTCGAGGCATAGCGGCACACTCTCCTCTTCACCGGGCATCTCGGCCCCCCACGCGCACCCCGGTCCCCACGCATCTCGGCCCCCCAACACATCCGGGCCACCACCCTGGCACGGTCATCTGAATCTTTTACAGCCCCCAACCAAATGAGATCGAGTCTCATTTGGTTGGGGTCCTGAAAGAGAACATGGCCGCCCAGCGATCCCTCATCTCCCCCTGGCGAGCCCCTGTATTTGACAACATACCGACTGGTCGGTATAAGAGACTATGGCTGCGCTCCCAAAGCTCGACCGCCGCCGCGCCGCCTCCAAGCCCCAACCCGGCGACGCGACTTCGCGCGAGCAGCTCCTCGCGGCGGCCGCCCGCGTCTTCGCGCGTAGCGGCTACCACGGCGCCTCGATGAGCGAGATCGCCGCCGAGGCGGGGTTTTCGAAGGGTGCGCTGTACTGGAGCTTCGCGAGCAAGGAGGAGCTGTTCTTCGCGCTGCTCGACGAGCTCGACGAGCAGCTGCGCGCGCTGATCGCCGCCTCGGCGAGCGCGCCCGCGGATCGCAACATCAGCGAGGAGATCAGCCGCGACGTCTCCGCGGTGCTCGAGGACGGGCGCGACGTCGTGCTGCTCTTCCACGAGTACTCCGCACTCGCCGTGCGCGACCCCAAGATCGCCGCGCGCTATGCCGAGCGCAACGCACGACTGCGCAAGGAGCTCGCCGCGTCGATGCGCTCACGACACGAGACCGCCGGCATTCCGATGGCGATCCCCGCAGAGCAGCTCGCGACCGCTGTGATCGCACTCGTCGACGGGCTTTCGATTCAGAGGCTCACCGAGCCCGACTCCGTTCCCGAGGATCTCTTCGGGCAAATCCTCTCCCTCATCGACGACGGCATGACCCTCCGAGCCAAGGAGCCCACATGAGCACCGAAGCGCCCGCAGCCACACCGACACCCAAGCCCACCCCCGCCCCTTCAGCAACCGCACCGTCATCCAAGCCCACACCCACCCCTTCCGCAACCGCATCGTCATCCACAGCAGCGCCCGCCCCTGCGACCACACGCCGCGCCTCCCGCTGGCGCGACGTCCCGCCGCGCGAACCACAGACCCCTCCCGCCGACACCTCGCAGGCGCCGCCCGGTCCCAACGTCCCCCGGCACCTGCTCGGCGCGTACTGGCTGCTTGCCGAACACGATCTGCTCGCGCGCTGCCGGCGCCGTTACGGCGACGTCTTCTCGCTGCGGATCTGGCCGGTCGGCTTCCTTGTCGTGATCGCCGACCCCGCGGAGATCAAGCGCGTGTTCACCAGCGATCCCGACCAGCTGCGCGCAGGCGAGGGGAACGTGGTGATGCAGCCCGTCGCGGGGCCCGAGTCGGTGCTGCTGCTCGACGGCAAACGCCACCTGAACCGTCGCAAGCTGATGCTGCCGCCGTTCCACGGCGAGCGCATGGGCGTCTACGCGGAGCTGATCGGCGAGATCACCGACGAGGAGATCGCGCGCTGGCCGGTCGGCGAGCCGTTCTCCGCCCACGCCTCGATGCAGCGGATCACGCTGCACGTGATCCTGCGCGCGGTGCTCGGCATCGAAGATGCCGCTCGTGGAGCAGAGCTCGAGCGGCTGCTGCCGAAGCTCCTGAACTCCCCCGCGCTGCTGTGGCCAATCCTGCAGCTCGACATGGGCACCCGCAGCCCCTGGCGGCGCTTCGTGGCGCTGCGCGAGCGCGTCAACGCGATCCTCTTCGACGAGATCGCGCGCAAGCGCGCCGACCCCCATCTCGCCGAGCACGAGGACATCCTCTCGATGCTGCTCGGCGCGCTTGACGAGCACGGCGAGGCGATGACCGACGAGGAGCTGCGCGATCAGCTCGTCACGCTGCTGCTCGCAGGCCACGAGACGACGGCCACCGGACTGGCGTGGATCTTCGAGCGCGTGCTGCGCACCCCAGACGTCCACGCACGCCTGCGCACCGCGGTCGCCGAAGACGACGACCGGTACCTTGACTGCCTCATCAAGGAGGGCTTGCGCCTGCGCCCCGTCGTGCCGCTGGTGGCGCGGCAGGTCAACGCGCCGTTCCCCGTCGGCGACCACACCGTCCCGCCGGGAACGCTCCTCACCTGCTCGATGATCCTCACCCACAGCCGGCCCGACCTCTACCCCGACCCCGGCGCCTTTCGCCCCGAGCGCTTCATGGAAGACGCTCCCGACACCTACACCTGGCTCCCCTTCGGCGGTGGCACGCGCCGCTGCATCGGCGCGGCCTTCGCAACGCTCGAGATGAAGGTGATCCTGCGTCACGTCTTCGCCCAGTGCGCGCTCGAGGCTCCCGACCAGAAGCCCGAGCGTCCACGCCGGCGCTTCGTCACCTATCCACCCAACCGCGGGGCGAAAGTGGTGCTCCGCAGGTAGCGCAAATCAAGCTGGCGGCGGAGGGGTCGTCGACCGGGAAGGTGTGGACCGGGAGACCGTCCACCGTCAACGTGACGGATCTCGCTGCTGAACTCGGCATTCACTCGGGCTCCCCGCCGGCCGTACTCGACAGCCACTGAGGGGGGGTCCAGTCCCCAGGGTCCGTGGTTTGCCCCACCTCGATCAGATGACCGTCGGGGTCGCGGATGTAGCAACGGATCTCGTACTGGTGCTGCTTCGGCGGCGTCAGGAATTGAGCACCACGAGCGCTCCATTCGGCGTACACGGCCTCGATGTCCTTGACCCGGATATTGAGGAAGCTGCTGACCCGGTCGAGGTCGCGTGGCGTCTCCAGAGTAACCGCGGGCTTGTCGTCGGTCGGGCCTCCGCCCGCATTGATGACGATCCAGCTGTTGGCAAGCGCGACGTTGGTCGGCTCTCCGGCCGGACCGGAGAAGACCACCTTGCCACCGAGCACGTCGGTGTAGAAGCGCCGAGAGCGCTCGACGTCGTCCGAGACGATGAAGTGGGTCAGCACAATTTCCTCTGCCGGCGGTCTGAGTTCGGCCATCTGCCACCTCCACTGGTTGGGACTCATACCCCGCTTACGCACGGATCATTCCACGAGGTAGGTCTCGTAGATCACGCCCGCGGCCTGGCGAGCACCGACGCTAACGAAGACGCCTTTGTTCAGCCAGTCGAGCTCGGGGGCGGCGGTCTCGATCTGGGTCGAGGTGCGGAAGGTGTACTCGCCGAGATCCAGTGGTTCACCGAGGGTCACCTCCAGGCGGTAGACCTTCCTGAGGCGAGGGTCCGGAAGCTGACCACTCATGGTCATGCTGCCCATGTTGGCACCTGCAGGTCGGTTTCGGTTTCTGGCATCGAGCCAGGATCGTGCGGGTGCCTGACGACGCGGCCGCAGGTCGCTTTTAGCGTTGCCCTACTCGCCACGCACCGCGCGGGACGGCCTTGACTTCTGCTCGGATGAGAGGAAAGTATGCGCGACCCGACGGGGAGCGTGGAGGCGACATGAACAGCGACTATGACGTAATCGTCCTCGGTGGTGGCTCACCGGGCGAGCATTGCGCAGGCGCGCTCGCCGAGGGCGGCCTGCGTGTGGCAGTCGTGGAGCGTGAGCTGGTGGGCGGGGAGTGCTCTTACTGGGCTTGCATCCCATCGAAGACGCTGCTGCGGCCTGGCGAGGCGGTTCACGGCGCGCGCGAGGCCGCCGCGAGCGCTGACGTTGACGTCGACGCTGCATTCGCGTGGCGTGACTTCGCGGTCTCCGACCACACCGACGCCGGCCAGGAACGCTGGCTCGCGGAGAACGGCATCGAGTTGCTGCGAGGTAGCGGGCAGCTCGCCGGCCCGGGAGTCCTCGAGGTCGACGGCGTCCCGTACACCGCCGATCACATCGTCCTCGCCAACGGTGCCGATCCGGTCGTGCCACCCGTACCGGGTCTCCGTGAGCTCGACGGTGTCTGGACAAACCGCGAGGCGACATCGATGAAGGAGGTGCCGCGGCGCCTGTTGATCCTCGGTGGCGGGCCTGTCGGGGTGGAGCTCGGCCAGGCCGTTCGCCGGTTCGGTGGCGAGGTGGTCGTGATCGACATGGCCGAGCACGTGCTCGGGCGCGAGCCGGCGCCGCTGGGTGAGGCACTCGGCGAGGTGCTACGCAACGAAGGCATCGAGCTTGTGCTGTCAACCAACGTCGGCGCTGCGCGACGCGACGGTGAGGACTACGTGCTCGAGATCGACGACGGACGCGAGCTTCGCGGCGATCGCTTACTAGTCGCCACCGGACGGCGTGCGCGTGTGCGCGGGCTGGGTCTCGAGAACGTCGGCGTCGAGCCGGACGCGCGCGGAGTGCCGGTTGACGCTCACCTTCGCGCGGCCGAGGGGTTGTGGGCGATCGGCGACGTCAACGGGATCTGGCCGCTCACTCACGTCGGTAAGTACCAGGGCGAGGTGGTCGCCGCGAACATCCTCGGCGAGCCGCGGAAGGCCAACTACGAGGCCGTTCCGCGCGTCGTTTACACCGATCCGCAGGCCGCGGCGGTGGGCGCGCCGGCCGGCCGTTTCAGTGCCATGGTCCCGTTGTCGGAGGTGGCGAAGACCGCCACCTACACGCGCGAGTACGCCGACAGCAACGGTTTCCTGACACTGCTCAGCGATGGCGAGCGGCTGACGGGCGCCTATGCACTCGGCCCCGAGGCGGGCGAGTGGCTGCAGCAGGCGACGCTCGCGATCCGCGCCCACATCCCAATCGACGTGCTCACCGACACGATCCAACCGTTCCCGACGTTCTCGGAGATCTACGTCGCCGCGCTGAAGATGCTCCGCGGCGAGATCGCGGCGGCGTCCAAGGCCGTTGGCGCGGGACCACCGATGGCAAGCTGACCAATCATCCGTCACGACCCGCGCGAGGTGACGCGCGAAATCCGGCTGCCTCATGGGTAACGTGGTCGTGACTGATTGCGCTAGAAGCTAAGCGATCCTGCTTACCGAGCCGCGTGCTCGCTTTAGGGCCTATCCCGGTTGGGGGGTTGCGAGCTGTGCCTTCTTGAACGCGATCAGGCCGCTGGCGAGTTGTAGGAGGGCGAGGTGGTTCTCCTCCTTCTTGGACCAGCGGATAAGGATCCCGCGGTTGCGGTTCATCCAGGAGTGGGTCGCCTCGACGACCCAGCGTCGTGCTCGCCAGCCGGGCGTGCGAACCTTTTCAGCGATCTCGTCGCCACGCGTGCGGATGTGCGGCGTGTAACCGTGCTTGACCGCGAGATCACGCACCGGCGGGGAGTCAAAGCCCTTGTCGAGGCACAGCCCCTGCGGGCACTCCGCGGTCGGCTCAGGGCGCTCGATCGGAATGCTTTGCAGGGTCGGCTCTAGCAGCTTCTGGTCGTGGCGGTTCGCACCGTCGTGCGCCAACCCAATCGGGACCCCCGCTCCCTCGCTGAGAACCTCACGCTTCGCCCCCCCTTGGCTCTATCAGTGGGATTTGGCCCCGTCTTTCCTCCGCCCAGCGGTGCCTTGGTCATCGCGCCGTCGGCTGCCAGCCATGCCCAATCGATCCCGACAACCTTGTCGTACTCCAACAGTCCCTGACGCCAGATCTCAGCAAACACACCGGCCTGCTCCCATTCCTGAAAACGCCGGTGCGCAGAACTCGAGGAGCACACCCCTGTAGCGTTCAAAGCGTTCCACTGCATCCCCGTCCTGAGCACCAACAAGATTGCGTCCATCGCGCCCCGATCGGGCACCCTCGAGCGATGCGTACCCAACGGGTGAAACGGCGGTGGCGGCAGCAACGGCTCGATCCGCTCCCACAACCAGTCCGGCATCCGCCAACCATCATCCTTACTGACCATGTAGCCCATCACAGACCTCCTGATCGAATGGCACAAGACCAGCCGATCAAAAGTTCAACGCAGCGCTACATAATCCTTCCGGGATAGCCCCTTAGCCTGGATCCACCGCGCGACTGCCTGGTGGGGGGTGATTGATGCCGTTGGCGTGGTTTTCGGGTGTCTCGTTGGTGTTCGTTGGCGTGATGGGCGGCGGGTTTCTTCTCGGAGGCCTTGGCGGGCGTGTTTTTGGGCAGCGGTGAGCGTGTCGGTATCGACAGGTGGCTTGGCTGGTTCTCGGTCGCGGTGGTGTGCGCTCAGGTGAGTTCTGGTAGCGCGCGGATGCGGGCGAGCGCGGTGGTGAAGTCGTGTTGCCATGGCCAGCGAGCGGGAAGGTGAAGCGTCCACTGCCGGCCCGTGCGGGTCAGGCGGCCGGGGATCTGGAGCAGCCTGCGGCGCATGGTCCGCGCAACGCGGACGGTCTCGCCGGAGAGCCCGATCACGCTGGTCCAGCGCAGCAGGTTGTGCGCGATGGCGGCGATGACTGTCCAGGCGCTGTTGGCGTTGAACTGGCCGGAGGGGAAGTGCGCGAGCGCCTGGTCTTTGAGGTCACGGATCGTGAGCTCCACAACGGCGTGCTGGCGATGCTCAGCCTCCACGACCTCCAACGCCTCGGTGCGGTTGGTGATGAACGGGAAATACCGCCAGTCCGGCCACAGCTCTGCTTGCGGGCCGATAAGTCGGGTGCGGCGCACGATCAGCCGTCGTCCGTGAGTGGTCGTCTCGGCGATCTGCGCTTCACCGTCTTGGGAGTAGTCCTCCAAGGGCTGCCACGCCGACTCGGGGATCTGTTTGATCGCGGCGGGAACCCAGAACTGCTGGCGGACACTGATCGAGTAGAGCCAGCCCGCCTGCTCGAGCCTGGCGATCAGCTTGCGGTTCCAGAACCCCGAGTCGGCCCGCAGGAGCTTCTCGCCGGTCGCGCCTGCCCGTTTGACGCGGGCGATCAGCTCCTCGGCGAAGCGCACAACACCGCGCTGCGTATTCGCCTGCCCCTTGCGCAGCCGAACGTGCAGAACCTCGCCGGTGCCCGCGCGGCTCGCGAGCAGCGGGTGATACCCGCGCTGTTTGGTGTACCCGAAACCGACACCATCCTTCTTGTGGCCGTAGGTCTGGCCGATAAAGCTGTCCACGTCAACGATCAGCCGCTCGACGCCCGGGCCGGCGCCCGCCCGCCACGCACGTGTCAACGACTCTGCGAGCACCCGGTCGAGCTGGCGCACATGCCCGAAAGTGAACGCCCGCAGAAACGTCCCGAGCGTCGAAGGCGCCGGCAGCCAGCCGCCCAACAACCGGCGCGTGCGACCCGCACGCAGCACATCACAATCATCGATCGAGTCAGCACCAAGCAACATCGCGAACACGAGCGCCATCACCTTCCTGCCCGCGTTCGCCGCCCCCGGCCGGTCACGACGAAGCGTCACGAACCGGCCCACGAGAGCTTCGACCCCGAGCCGCCCCGCGAGCGTTGCGACGAGCGCGATTCCCGCATCCGAGACCACACGATCGTCATCAAAGACGACCCGCACCCCATCCAGTCCGACCCGCTCGTCATCCTGCACCATACGAGTGACCTCCTGATCCCGGGCCGCGACAGCCGCGATCTGTCGCTACCAAGCCCGATTCAGGAGGTCATTCAACGCCCCAACCCGGACAACACCGGTGGATCCAGGCTTAGGGCCTATCCCGGTTGGGCGGCGAGTCGGCGGCGTGTGCCTTCTTGAACGCGATCAGGCCGCTGGCGAGTTGTAGGAGGGCGAGGTGGTTCTCGTCCTTCTTGGACCAGCGGATCAGGATCCCGCGGTTGCGGTTCAGCCAGGAGTGGGTCGCCTCGACGACCCAGCGTCGGGCGCGCCAGCCGGGCGTGCGGACCTTTTCGGCGATCTCCTCGCCGCGCGTGCGGATGTGCGGCGTGTAGCCGTGCTTGACCGCGAGATCGCGCACCGGCGGCGTAGTCATAGCCGCGGTCGAGGCACAGCCCCTGCGGGCGCTCGGGGGTCGGCTCGGGGCGCTCGATCGGGATCGAGTTGCAGGGTCGGCTCTAGCAGCTTCTGGTCGTGGCGGTTCGCGCCGTCGTGCGCCAGCCCGATCGGGACCCCTGCTCCCTCGCTGAGAACCGAACGCTTCGCCCCCTTTTGGCTCTATCAGTGGGATTCGGCCCGGTCTTTCGCTCCGCCCAGCGGCGCCTTGGTCATCGCGCCGTCGGCGGCCAGCCACGACCAGTCGATCCCCACCACCTTGTCGTACTCCAACAGCCCCTGGCGCCAGATCTCGGCAGAACACCCCGGCCTGCTCCCACTCCTGAAAACGCCGGTGCGCCGAACTCGAGCGAGCACACCCCTGTCGCGTTCAACGCGTTCCACTGCATCCCCGTCCGCAGCACCAACAAGATCGCGTCCATCGCGTCGCGATCGGGCACCCGTCGAGCGTGACTACCCAACGGGTGAAACGGCGGTGCCGGCAGCAACGGCTCGATCCGCTCCCACAACCAGTCCGGCATCCGCCAACCATCATCCCTGACTGACCATGTAGCCCATCACAGACCTCCTGATCGAGTGGCACGATGGCCGGCCGATCAAAAGATTCGACGCAGCGCTACATAATCCTTCCGGGATAGGCCCTTAGTCGATCAGCTCTTGATTTCGTTGTGAACCCGAGCGACCATCGGCTCGTTCATCTCGACGCCCGCTGCCGTGAGGATCGGCAAAAGGGTTACCCCGAATGCGTCGAATGCTTCCTGCGACTCCCAAACGTCGAAGACCTGGATCTCGCCATCCGTCTCAAGGGCGACGTGGGAGATACGTCCGTCGGGGGCTCCTGCACCCGCTTCCTCAAGCTGGACGAGCGTCGTGTCGTACCGCTCCTGCGTAAAGCCCTTGGCAGTGATATAGAACCCGAGCGCCATTCGATCCCCCTTCACGCGGTCTGCGCGGTGGTTTGCCCATCAATGCCCTGACTGTACTCCACCACCAGCTGGATCGTGGGCCGCTTGGCGAGTGCGCAGCCAAGCGCGTGAGCGGGGCTCGTCGACCCGAGAAGTCGCGGAGGCCCGCCCGTCGAGCCGTCTACGGTCGCCAGGCGCGAAAACCCCTGCAAACCCGCACCAACACAGACAATCGGCCCCACGTCAACAGGTTTTCTATCACGCGCCAGGAGAGATTCGAACTCCCGACCTTCGGTTCCGTAGACCAAATCAGCCGTTGCGTGGGGTGACGTGGAGTCGGCCGATTTGGCTCTAATGCAGGGAATCCGCCCGATCGTCTTCCGGCGTAGTGGAGTGCGTTGGCGTGGGGCGTGTTTGCACTTTGTTTGCACCCTGCTCGCGTGTTGGGGCTCCCGTCAGCCGTCTACATGTCCCGTGGCCTCGTTGTCCTCGTGCCAGCTCGCGTGCCCGACGGGCGGCGAACTCGGCGACCTGCTGCTCCACGCGCCGCATCCCCTCCATCTCCTCCTCGAGGCCCTCGGTGATCTGGGCGTCCTCGCCGGCCATCAGGACACCCTGCTCGCCGACGGTGTAGCGAGTGACGGCGATCGGCGTGGCGATGCCCTGCAGCGTCAGGTGGGCGACCGCCTCGTCGCGGCCGGCGCAGAGGATGAAGCCGACGGTCGCGCGATCCTCGTCGTGGGCGATCAGCTCGTTGACGGCGTTGACGTAGAGGTTCATCTTGCCGGCGAACTCCGCCTGGAAGGGGCCGATCTTGAGGTCGATGACCACGAAGCGGCGAGTCGGGTGGTGGTAGAAGAGGAGATCGAGGATGAACTCCTCGTCGCCGATCTGAAGTGACTTCTGGCGTCCGGCGAAGTAGAAGCCCTCGCCGAGGGCCAGCATGAAGCGTTCGATGTCGGTCAGCAGCGCCACTTCCAGGTCGCGCTCCTTCGCGCCCTCGGCCAGCTGCACGAAGTCAAGGACCACGGGATCGCGGGTGATCCGCTGCACAGCCTCGGCGTCGCCGCCTCCGGTAGCGTGCGCTCGAAGTTGGTGATCGCTGCTGCCTGGCGCTCGTGCAGGCGGCTGGCGATATGGTGTGCGAGCTCCGCCTGGGACCAGCTCGACGCGCGCGCCGCATACCAGTCGCGTGTCGGCCGGTCGGAGAGCTTGTCGAGCAGCAGCGTGACGTGAGCCCACGGCAATGCTGCAATACCGGACTGCAGCATTTCCCGCTCGGGCCATGCCGCGGCGAAGGCCCGCATGTAGCGCAGGCTCCTCACGGAGAAACCGCGCGCTCCGGGGAAAGCCGATCGCAGGTCCGCAGACAGCCGCTCGACGATCTTGGGGCCCCCGCGCCCACGGCGATTGCCCTCCTCAGCCTGGCGTCGCAGGATCTCGTGGCCGATCTGCCAGTACACGTCGATCAGCTCCGCGTTGATCGCCCTCGCGGCACGCGCCTGGGCGCTGCGGATGCGCGCCCTTGATGTCCTCAAGGAACTCCTCGTAGCTCTGGGTCGCAGCCCCAGCGCATCGGCAGAGGGTGCGGCGGGAAGGTCGGGCATTAGTCTCCAGAGTACCGGTCGGGTACGTCGTATCTCTGCGCTTCGTCGGCACCCCGCCCGAGCTTCAGCGGCTGCCCTATGTCCCCGTCGAGCAGGTGGACGTAGCGGCTGAGCGTGAACGCGGCGGAGTGATGCCCGAGCCAGCGCTGGACCTGTACAGCGTTGCGCCCGCTCGGCGAACAGCAGCGAGGCGCAGGTGTGCCGGAACGTGTGGAAGCCGACCCACTCCAGGTCGGCCTCCTCGCGCGCGGGCTTGAGCACCCGTCGGCGAAGGTTCCCGACATGCAGGTAGGCACCGTTGCCTGCGGTAAACACGAGATCCTCCTCGCCGGGCCACTCCGTCTCTTCCTGGAGCTTGCGGAGCGCCTTCACGAGCGCGTCGTCCAGCGGGACCTCGCGGCGGCTGTAGCGGCTCTTCGGTGGCCCCAAACTGCCGCGCACGACTCCGCGGCGGACCTTCACATGGGGGCTTGGGCTGTCCAGGTCCAGGTGGCGCCACTGGAGCGCGATGGCCTCGCTGATCCGCAGGCCGGTGGAGGCGAGCAGCCGGAAGAACACGCCGTGTCGAGCCGGGATGACGGCGAGGAGAGCCGCGAGCTGCTCGGATGTCATCGCCCGGGTGTCCTCGTTCTTCGACGTCCTCGGCGGAAGGCCGGTGTGGCAGGTCTGCGTCTCGGGTGGGGTTGTCGCGGATCAGGCCCTCGCGCACGGCGCTTGCCATGCACGCGCTGCAGCGGGGCCGAGGTTGTTCCTGACCGACTTGTCCGAGAGTGCCTGTCCCCTGCTTCTCCGGGTCGCACAGCCACGCGATGAACCCGGCGACGTCGCTCGGCGTGATCTCGGTGAGCCGTAGGCGCGCCGGGAAATACTTGAACACGTACTGTTTGAGGACGCGCCTGTATTCGTCGCGGGTACTCTCGCGGAAGCCGCGCCTGCCGCGGCCCTGGTAGCGCTCGATCCACTCCAGGGCGTACTCGTGGAGCGTGATGCGGCTGCGCCGGTCGAACTCGCCGCGGCCGATGTCCGTCGTGCGGGCGGCCTTCGCTCGACGGGCCTCGTCGAGAGTTCTGAAGGAGTCCCACCGCTGCCGGCCATTGACGCGGTAGGCTGAACACGTAGCGGGCCTCCGCGCTTGAAGATGCCCGGCGTCTTCGTCTTCTCCATTTTCGCCGCCATCGGGGTGCCTCCTCTCATTGTGCTGGCGGACAGTGGACGGTACTCACGACATCGCCTCGATTGCCGCGTCAAGGTGGGAGCGCTTGAACAGGAGCCTGCGCCCGTCGCGGCGCGGTGTGAGGCGCCGCTGGCTGACCAAGTCGTAGATGCGGCTCGTCGGGCAGGCGAGGTGCTCCGCGGCCTGCTCGACGCCGATCCACGGCTCGGACGGACTGGTCGCGGATAGGCTGTCGGCGAGCAGCTCGGCGACGCGCTCGGCGATGGCCTGCACGAACATATCCGGGACCTGCAGCTCGAGGTTGCCCGCGCTCATGTTCGTCTGGGTCTGTGGGATCGCATCGACTCTCTGAATAGAAGCCGAGCAGCGGCCACGCCAGCAAGCGAATTCCTTCGCGTGCCACACCGCAGGGCGGCTCGATACCGGAATCCGTGGCGGTTGAATGGTGGATATCGGGGTGTGCATCATGGTTTCCTCCAGGGGTCGGGCTCCATTGAGCCAGTTGGGCGGCTGCCCAACTGAGTGCGGCCTTTGCAGGTCGTGGAGGAGCTGTCAAGCAAGTTCGCAAGTGACGGCAGTGCCCCGCCGCAGGCGGGGACTTGAACTTGCTTTACAGCGGGGGAACGACCTGCTACCCCATCCCGGCGCGGCGCCGCCGCCGGCTGACTTTCACCAGCGAACAAGGAAACACCCACGACCCGCAACACCCGACGCTCCCAATGAACCATCGGCCGACCTCGATGACAGCCGACTTGCCCGCCCGACCCGCTCCTGCGGCTCCAACCCCGGCCCCTACCCACCGACCGCCATCCCCCACGTAATGCCATTCCTTCGACGCCGCAACCGGCCCCTCAGCCCGCCACCAAACACATCCGCGCCGACGACGACCCACGTCCGTCCTCCCCTTCCGACCTCTGCCGACCGCTGCCTCTCAGCTCTCCTTGTTGTTGTTCTCCACTTCCACCCTGCTGCCCGCTCGCTCCCCCTCCCACGCTCTGCGCCTGGCCCCACCAAACATCTGTGATGTGGTGGGTCGAGGAAGGGGGTCCCCGGGTAGGAGCGAAGCGGAGAGGCGGGGACCCCCTTCCTCAATGCCATGCGCAGAGCCAAATCTCGCCCGCGAGCGGGCAGCAGAGTGTCCGTCTGGGGTGTTCGCCTTATAGACGTACACCCAAACGAACAACCCAGACGAACACCCCCGCACCCCAAACGGCGGCAAGGACAAGACCCTTGTCGTCGGCGTCAAACAACGCGGCGGGGGGTCCGGGAGAGCGCCACGCCCGGTCCTGCGGCGTGGCGCCCTTGCGGTCGTCAGTTGACTCGGCCGACGATCTGGACCATGCGGAAGGCCGCGCGGGTGGCGAACACGTGGCCGTCGCTGGTCTGGTTGACCAGACCGCTTGTGCGCAGGGACCGTATGGTGTCTTTGATGAGCTTGCCGCGTTCGGTCGCGCGGGCGAGGTCCCAGACGGACCAGATCGGCAGGTCGTACTCGCTGGTGAGCAGGTACAGCACGTCGCGCTCGATCGCGTTGACTTCGGCGACGATAGGGTTCTCGTCAGGCATGGGAGGCATCTTCTCCTGTGCTCAGGTCCCGGCGTTGGGTTCCTGCCCGCGCCGGGGCCGATTGTTATGGTCTGTGCATCAGCTTACCACGCGATGCCTCAAAGTGATTCTTAATGACTCAATCTGACTCCGAGGCAGTGTCCTTCACGGTTCGTCTCCCACGCGAGACCGCCGATCGCCTCCGAGAGATCGCGGCCAGCGAATCCCGCTCCGTCGCGGCCGAACTTCGCCGAGCCGTCCAAGCGCACGTCGATCGGGCATCCCAGGGCAGCAAGCCCAAAGGCCGCTAGCCTTCGCTGCGCTCGGGCTCCGGTTCCCCCCGACTCGGGCTCGGGATCAACAGGCGACGCGTCGGGATCGACCTGTAGCAGCGCGCGCAGCGCCTCCTCGGGCGATAGCGGATTGAGCGACAAGCGATCCTCGGTGATCTTCTCGTCCACGGAGCCCAGCCCAGCGCCAATCAAATCCCCCAACATGCGGGGTTTGCATGAGCATCCATGAGGGCGCCGCATGGAACGCTCATAGATGCGCTAGTATGCGACGCGCAAACCGTCACCGAATGAGAAGCCCATGACAAACATAGTGCTCGCCCCCGATCCGTCAACGGGAGAGGTTGCAGTCGCTGGGGATCAAAACGCGCGTAGACCGACGATCCCCCGCACTAACCGACCGTTGCCGACCGACCGCCTGAAGTTCGAGACGCAGGTAGCCGCATTGAAGGCCATCGCAATTAAGAGCGAATACGGCAAGCGAGCTGTAGGTGGTGACGACCTTGCCTCCGCTCTCTCGCTGGCGACAACCACGGCTGGTCTCAACAATGCCTTCTTTCTCGACTCGGGCCTCATCACCCGAGAGGGACGCGGGCAGTACAAGCCGATCGAGATAGTCAACGAGTTCGCTCGTAAGCATTCCTTCGATGAGCGCGCAGCCGGACTGCTGCTCGCTGAAACGCTCGCGGAGACGTGGTACTACAGGGCGGTCCGTGCGCGACTGTCAATCAGCGGTGCGACTCGGGAGCAGATGATCGGCGTACTCGCTCACGAGGCAGGGGCCACCAAGGAACGCGAATTGCAGCTAGGGAGCCTGCTCGACTGGCTCCAGTACGGAGGGCTGATCGACGCCCGAGGCGGAGAGGTCAAGCTGGTGGACCCTGCGGCCACACCGACGCCCGAGAACGGGAAGGAGCCAGAGGCCGCCGATCACAAGCACGAGCCCCCGCCAAGTGATCCCGCGCCAGCGAGGGCCACCACGCCCAGGGGGCAAGCGCCCTCCCAGGACGACTCGATCTTGAGCTTGAACTTCGAGTTTTCATTGACCGCAACGGACCTGAGCAAGCTCCAGCCTGAGCAGATCAAGACGCTATTCGAGTCCGTGGGGAGCGTCATGGCGATCAAGGCCACCGCAATGCAAACGGACACGTAGCAAGGACCGAGACCCAAGGGGAGAAGCTTGCAAACCGTCTCCCTTGGGCCTCGGTGCCGCAACCTGGGGCGCTTGGCAGCACCGGCGGATTCTGGAACCTGCCCGGTGGGGGGTTCGATTCCCCTGCGCTCCATTGGAGCACCCAACCAAACGCACCGAAGGCGCTCCCTTCAGTCTACCGACATCCCCGCCGAAGACCAGTGGTGCTCGCCAGCGGAGGCGATGAGCTTCGAGTCGGGCATCAGTTCATCCTACGGCTGGATCACGGTCGCACTGGATCGCACCGCCGGGGTCGGCGTGTTTACACTCCCGTTTACACCACAGCCCCAGACGGCCCTCTTCGCAACCCCGCGAGCACAAAAAAACCCCGCCTGAGCGGGGCTTTTCTGCAACGCGCCAGGAGAGATTCGAACTCCCGACCTTCGGTTCCGTAGACCGACGCTCTATCCAGCTGAGCTACTGGCGCAGGGAGGTCAGTTTAGTAGGCGTGCGGCGATGGGAGCCTGCGGGTTGCCCGGGACACGTGGCGGACACGTCAAAGGGGGTCGGAAGACAAGCGCGACCCAAAGCGGAACCCCACCTAGGAGATAGACTTGCATCGGAATAAATCGCGCCCGAGGGTGAGTCGGCGTAGGCCATCGATGGCGGCGGGCGCTCGGGCCCGCCGCCACGACAGCATGGCGCCGCCGCTACGGGCAGCTGATCATCAGTGCGAAGGCGGTGTCCTTCAGCGTGGCGCCTTCGTAGGTGCGCACCGTGATTCTGGTGTTCACCGGTCGCCGCGGCCTCCACGAGATGCTGGGTGGCCGTTTCGTTGGAAGAGGCCACCACCGCGCAGGCGTTGAGGTTTTCGCCGCTCGCAAACGTCACCGTGTACTTGCCTTCAGACGTGTGCGTCACTTCGCTCGGGGCTTCGCCCACCACGTTTGTGGGGATGCCACCGGGCGAGAACCTGTTGACCACGTCCAGGCCCGCTCCTTCCGGACCTGCCGCACCGGTGGCACCGGTCGGGCCGGCCGGGCCGGTGGCACCGGTGGCACCCGCCGGGCCGCTGGCGCCAGTCGCACCCGCCGCTCCTGTCGGACCGGCGGAACCAGTCGCGCCGACCGGGCCGGTGGAGCCAGTCGCACCAGTGACGCCCGTGGCGCCCTTGGCGGCGAGCAGCCCCCACGCGGCCGGGTCGCTTGCCGGGTCGTTGCCCAAATTGCCCGCTGTCAGCGACACATATGACGAGCCTCCAAACGACACCGCTTCGCCCAGTTCGTACGTTTCCGTGGGGCTCCACGCACCTTTGAACGTCACCGGCGGACCTTGCGGGCCGGTCGCGCCGGTAGCCCCGGTCGCACCTGTGGCCCCGGTCGCACCCGCCGGGCCGGTGGCCCCGGTCGCTCCCGCCGGACCGACGGAGCCGCCGGCACCGGTCGCGCCGCTGGCCCCGGTGGCACCAGTGAGGCCGGCGGGACCGACTGCCCCTTGCGGGCCCGTCGCGCCACGTTCGGCCAGCAGCGCCCACGAGGACGGGTTCGTCGCCGGGTTGTTGCCCTGGTTGCTCGGTTCGAGCGACACGTACGAGGAGCCATTGAAGGAAACCGCGTCCCCCACCGCGTAGATATGCCCGTTTTCCCAAGTACCCCTGAAGTTGACGGGGGGACCTTGTGGCCCTGTCGCTCCAGTGGCGCCTGTAGCACCCTGGGCACCCGTGGCGCCGGCCACACCCTGCGCGCCAGTCGCGCCCTGGAGGCCCTGCGCGCCGGTGGCGCCTGTCGCACCTTGCGTACCGGTCGCACCCTGGAGGCCTTGCGCGCCCGTCGCACCCTGCGCGCCGGTCGCACCCTGCGAGCCCGTAGCGCCAGCCACGCCCTGGGAACCCGTGGCGCCCGCGGGCCCGGTTGCACCCTGTGGTCCTTGAGGGCCCGTGGCGCCGGTGGCACCCTGTAGACCGGTGGCACCGATGGGCCCGGTGGCACCCGTGGCACCGGCGACGCCCTGCGGGCCAGTAGCCCCCTGGGAGCCAGTCGCCCCCTGAGGTCCGGTCGCTCCTGTCGCCCCCGAGGTCCGGTCGCTCCTGTCGCACCCTGAGGACCGGTCCCACCGCTCATACCAGTCGCGCCCTGCGGACCGGCGGGACCTACGGCGCCCTGCGGACCGGCGGGGCCGGCTGGACCCTTCGGGCCGGTTGCGCCGCGCGGCCCGGCAGGACCGCTCGCCGAATCCGACTTCCCCCTCGGCTTCGTATTCGCCGTACGGCCATGTGCATCGCTGTGTTTTCCGTGCGACCGTGTTTTCGCCGCCTCGGCGGGACCGCCGCCGAGCGCCAGCGCACCTACCACGCCGCCGCCCAACACCCGGACTCCCACCCTGGCCACACGATCACGCACATTGCTCGAACTCATTTGTTCACGCACTCCTTTGACGGGGCTTGAGTTTTTTACGGCTTGACTTTGCGTATACGGGACGCACCTGGTTGGACACGGCGTCGCGCGCTTTCTCACTGAAAACGAGTCCGAGTGGACACAATGACCAAATAGAGCTTTTCGTGTTTGTGGATTCCACTACCGAGGTAAATAAGGTCACCACTACGCGGATATGGAGGTCCGATGCACACGCCAACCACCCACCGCACCGGCGTCGCTGCCGCAGCGGCGACGATCGCCGCCACGCTGCTCGCGCTCACAGCACTTGCAGGCTGCGGGTCGAGCGCCGGCACAGCCACGCTCGACACCGTCAAGCTGGAGCGCGCGATCGCGGGGTCGATCCTCACCGGACACCACGTGTACACACTCGTCAGCTGCCCCACGCACGTCCCTGAGCAACAAGGGCACCGGTTTGCGTGCACAGCTAATCTGAGCGTCGGCTCCTACCCGGTGTACGTAACCGAGGTGAATAGAGGCGGGCATGTCAGCTATGGCGATGACGCGCCACTGTCGACGCTGGACACGCAGCGCGTGGAGCAGTCGATCGCCGCCTCGATCCACGCGCAGCGGGGGTTGCGCGCAGACGTGGCTTGCCCATCCGAGGTGTTGCAGCGGCGCGGGCTGGCATTCACCTGCACGGCGGCGGTGGGCGACAAGCGCTATCCATTCGCCGTCACCGAGAGCGACGGCGACGGGCACGTGCGCTACGTGGGGCGGTGAACTCGATGAACGGACCACGCCCCACAATCTGCTTGTGCATGATCGTCAAGAACGAGGCCGGTGTGCTGGCGCGCTGCTTGCGCTCCTGTAGAGGCCTGATCGACTGCTGGATGATCTGCGACACTGGCTCCAGCGACGGCACGCAGGAGCTGATTGCCCGCGAGTTGGAGGGCATACCCGGGGAGCTCTGCCAGCACGAATGGGTCAACTTCGGGCACAACCGCTCCGCGCTGATGGAGCTGGCGATGGGCAGAGCCGACTACCTGCTGTTGATCGACGCCGACATGACCGTCGTACAAAGCGCACCGCTGGGCGCACTGAAGGCCGACGCGTACATGCTGCGCCAAGGCGACGAGCGCTTCGATTACCGCAACAAGCGCCTCGTACGCGGGGACCTTTGTTGGCGCTATGTGGGCGCCACCCACGAGTACCTCTCCTGCCTGGACATGGAGCGCACGGTCGAGCGTCTCGACGCGCTGACGATCGACGATCACGGAGACGGCGGCAGCAAGGCCGACAAGTTCGAACGCGATTGCACGCTGCTGCAAGCGGAGCTGCGAGAGCAGCCCGAGAACGCGCGGGCCACGTTCTATCTCGCTCAAACCCATCGAGATCTAGGCACGCAAACCGGCGACGCCGAAGCGCTCACCACCGCGCGCGACCTGTACGAGCGGCGCGCGGGGATGGGCGGCTGGGAGGAGGAGGTGTGCTGCGCCTGGCGTCAGGCCGGGCGCCTCAGCGCCGACCTGGGAGAATGGCCGCGCGCCAGCACCGCGTTCCTGGCTGCCTGGGAGGCGCGCCCGTCGCGGCTGGAGGCCGTACAAGATCTGGTGGCGGGACTGCTCAATCGCCACCACCATCGCACCGCCCACCGCTTCACCGCGCTCGCCGCCAGCACCGGCGGGCTGGCGGTACCGGAGGACATCCTATTCGTCGAGCCTTGGGTCTATCAATGGGGGCTGCTTTTCCAGCACTCCGTCGCCGCCTACTGGTGCGGCGAGCTCGACGCTTCGATCCGCGCCTGCAAGCGACTTTTGGCGATCGAGTCACTCCCCGATGCGCACCGCCGCCAGACGGAGGTGAACATGCGACTGGCGTTCAGCCAGAAGGCCCGCCAGGCGGTGGAGCGCATACGGATGCCGGAGTACACGCCGCGCCAGCTGGCGCTCGTGGGTACGCCCACGCGCGGGCGCCCAGCGTGAGCGAGAGCAATTGATGACTACGTCGGTCGGGCCAGGAATCGTCATCCGCGCTATAGGCTGCCCGCCATGAGCGCACGCGGCAATCCGAGCGAGGGCACTCGGCGCGGCCCGTTCTGGGATGCACTCGCAGGCCGACGAGCGCCGCCGCCCGCCTCGGTGTTGCTGGGCTGGGAGCTTGTGGCGATCGACCCCGAGGAAGGCACAATCGAGGTGGCGTTCACCGCGACCGAGCAGTTCACCAACCCAGCCGGCCATATACAAGGTGGGTTCCTGGCGGCGATGCTCGACGACACACTCGGCCCGGCGCTGGTGGCCACACTCGGCGACGGCGAATGGGCACCGACAATCGACCTGCACGTACAGTTCCTTGCGCCTGCGCACCCCGGGCGACTGACCGGTCGCGGCCGGATCACGCGCCGCGGCCGCGACATCGCTTTCCTGTCGGGCGATCTACGCTCGGACTCGACCATCGTGGCCACGGCGATGGCCGTGGCCGCCATTCGGCGCAGAGGCGATAGGGTTGCTCCATCGGGCCGGGCATCGGCCTCCGGCCTTTGACTTGGAGGGATGCGATGAGCAAGCGTATTGTGGTGCTCGGTGCGGGGTTTGGCGGATTGGAGCTCTGCACGGCGATGTCGGAGGCCGTTGGCGAGGAGGTCGAGGTGACGCTGATCGACAAGGCCGACGCCTTCGTGTTTGGGTTCTCGAAGCTCGACGTGATGTTCGGGCGGACCACCTCGCAAGCGGCCCGCCTGGCCTACAGCGACATCTCGAAGCCGGGCGTCCGCGTCCTGCGGGAGACGATTACGGCGATCGACCCGCAGACGCGGCGCGTGACTACTGACGCAGGTGTCCACGAGGCCGACGTGCTGGTGATCGCGCTGGGCGCCGACTACGACATGGATGCCACCCCGGGGCTGGCGGAAGGCGGGAACGAGTTCTACTCAGTTGCCGGCGCCGAGCGTCTGGCGGAGATCATCCCGACGTTTTCGCAAGGACATGTGATCATCGGCGTGTGCGGCGCTCCGTTCAAGTGCCCGCCGGCACCAAGCGAGTGCGCGCTGCTTCTACATGACGAGCTGACCGCACGCGGGGTACGCGATGCATGCCAGATCTCGTTCGTGATGCCATTGGGCACGCCCGTGCCACCGTCGCCCGAGACCTCGGAGGCGCTCGAAAGGGAGTTCGCCGAGCGCAACATCGCGTTCATCGGGGGCCGCCGCATCTACGAGCTCGACCCGCAGCGCAATGTCGCGAAGCTCGACGACGGCGGTGAGCTGTCATTCGACTTGTTCCTGGGGGTACCCAAGCATCGAGCCCCCGATGTCGTGATCTCCAGCGGCATGACCGAGGACGGCTACATACCGGTCGACCCGGCTACGCTCCAGACGCGTTTTCCCGGGGTGTACGCCGTGGGCGACGTGGCAACCGCGGGCGTGCCCAAGGCCGGCGTGTTCGCCGAGGGCGCGGCGCGCGTCGTAGCGCAAACGCTGATCGCCGAGCTTTACGACGGAGCCCCCCAAGAACGCCATCTGGGGCGCGGTACGTGCTACATCGAGTTCGGCGGAGGCCGCATCGGCAGCGTGGACATCGATTTCCTCTCCGGTCCTGAGAAAACCGGCACCTTCAACGCGCCGTCAGCCGAGCAGATGGCGCTCAAGGAGCGCTTCGGTTCCAGTCGCCGGTCGCGCTGGTTTGGCAGCTGATCGGAGCTTGTGCTGCGCAATTGCTCAGAGGCCGAAGGTCCTCGACCTGGCAAGGCCGATCCGAGAGCTCGATGATCTCGGGGTCGCCGGTAAGCAGCACGAGATCATGCGCGGCAACGGTGGCCAATGTGAAACAGTCCCAAGCGCAATCGGAGCACGCGCCTTGAGGCGAGCGACCTCAATCATCCGGGCAGTCCCGGGAAGATCCAGCGAGAGCGCGGCTCGCAGGTCCGCAAGTGTCTCGTCGGCAGCATCCCGTCCCTGATCGCGCTCGACGCGGTAGTACACATCGACGAGGTTGACCCAGCTTGCAAGGGGTCGGTTCGTGATCAACCCATCACAACCGCTGGCGCCAAGTCGTACTGCACAGGCCCTTGGCTACGCTTCGGCGCGTGGAGCTGCAGCGGCGCATTGCGGAGGGGACGGGTGAGTTCTTGCTCTTCGCGCTGACGCCACCGCGCCTGACGACCGAACCGGAGCATGCCCGTCAGATCGCCGCGAAGACGCTCGAGCGCCTGCGCCCCGTGGACATCGACGGCCTCGTGCTCTACGACATTGATGACGAGAGCGACCGCAATCCCGAGGAACGGCCATTTCCGTTCCTGCCCACCATGGACCCTGCCGACTACCTCGCTCGCGATCTCCTCGGCTTGGAGATACCCGCAATCGTGTACCGCGCTGTCAGCAAGTACCCAGAGCAACAGCTTCAGTCGTGGCTCAGCGAACAGGCCCCAACCCAGGCGCTGTCGGTGTTCGTCGGTGCGTCGTCCCGTGAAAAGCCGGTCGCGACCTCTCTGCCGCGGGCCTACGAACTACGGAGTGAGGTGCGCCCGGATCTCCTGCTCGGAGGTGTGGCGATCCCAGAGCGCCACGCGCGCGGAGGCACGGAGCACCTCCGTCTGCTTGCGAAGCAGGCTGCAGGTTGCTCGTTCTTTGTCACCCAGATCGTCTATGACGTCAACGCCGCGAAGGACCTGGTCTCCGACTATCACTACGAGTGCGCCGCTCGTGGCCTCAAGCCGGCGCCGATCGTCTTTACGTTCTCGGTCTGCGGGTCGGTGAAGACACTGGAGTTCGTTCAGTGGCTCGGTGTCGATGTGCCGCGCTGGATCGAGAACGAGCTGCGCCACGCGGAGGACACCCTAGAAGCGTCCTACGACCAAGCCGTTGCTACGGCCGTCGAGCTGATCGCATTCTGCCGGCGCGTCGGCGTCCCATTCGGGGTCAGCGTCGAGAGCGTCTCAATCCGCCAAGTCGAGATCGACGCCTCCGTCCGCCTCGCAACCCGGCTACAGGCAGAGCTACGTCGCTAATCCGCACCACCCGCATCCGGGTGGGGCAAGCCACCCGGCCACACCGCGCTGTTCCGCAGCAACGAGGCACGACGCACTTCGCAACCCTGCTGCCGCCTCCGGCGACAAGCGGCAACGACCGGGGGGTCCACCGCGCACGACGGCTCGACTGCAGTTGCGAGCGCGCGCGGTCACCGCGCGCCGGCGCTGCTCGGCAGCACGGATGGCTACGCGATGCGCTGGCGTCGTGAGCACCCCACGCGGCGTGCGAGACCGTTCGATCGCGGGGCTGATGCTGTTCTCGGGGCTACGCAGCGCCGAGGTCAGCGGGTTGGCGGTCGATGACGTCAATATCGCGTTGGGGTGGGTGCGAGTGCTCGGCAAGGGAGAGAAGCAGCGCCGTGTCCCCGTTGACCGTGAGGTCTGCGGGCTGGTCCAGAGCTACGTGCTGAGCGAGCGGCCGGGAGCGCGGGCGGGACGGCACCCAACGGTGCTGTACGGGGAGGGAGGGACGAAGATCGAACCCCGATGCTGCCTGGCAGCGCATCAGGGAGCTTCACGCCAGGCGCTTCCAGGCGCGGCATGGTGCCGGCTGGCCGTAGTGGAGAGCTCAGAGATGGGCCAGCGCCAGAGCGCGACCAAGACCGACGTCAACCCGCGCCATGACCCAGTCCGGGAGGGCACAGATGCGCTCCTCCAGGGCACCTCGGTTGAACGGTCGCGACCTGTGTGACGTTGACGACGGACTCCTCTTCCAGGTCGGATAGATCCGTTGACACCGCGACGTTGCCCGGCAGCGCCGAGAGCTGTGTATTGGTCGTGAGGACAACGACTGTGACCGTACGTAGTGTTGAGTGGTTGTACTGGTCGGCGCTGACGATCAGTACCGGGCGTCGCAGCGCCGGAGCTGAACCCCTCGGAAGGCCGAGGTCGGCCCACCACACCTCACCGCGTACCATTAGGTGCGATCGTCGACTGCCAGGGCCGCGGCCGCCGCGTCGGTGAACGCATGGTCGAGCGTGAGCCCATCAATCACACGGTTGATCGCCTCGGTGGTGCCGTCATCTTCCAGGGTGTCGAGCCACCGCTCCGCGGCCCGCGCGAAGAACTCGCTACGCGAAACTCCTAGTCGCTTAGCAGCGTGGTTGACTCGTTGAAAGGTCTCGTCCGGGAGCGAGATCGCGGTCTTCATGCCACTGAGTATAACCACGTTATACCCAGCCAGGGAAGGCTCACGGCAAAAACGGGGAGGGAGGGACGAAGGTCGTATCGAAACTCGACAGCCCACGGCTGGGTTCGAACAACGATCTCCAACCTTGCAAAAGAGGTTGTCCCGTTCGCCGTAGAAGTTTCTGGTGGTGGCTGGTGTGGTGGTTACACGGTGGCGGGTGTGAGCGCCTCCTCGTGGGTGGTGGTGTGAATGGGCGCGCGGCGGGTGGCGAGGTCGTGTTCTACGGCGACGGCGAGCTTCGCGAGGTCTGAGTAGCCGACGACCTTGCGGAACTGGGTCTCGGCCTCGAGCATCCCGGCGGCGGTCCAGCGCAGACACATATCGCCGGACTGCCAGCGCTTCACGTTGCGGGAGGTGCGGCGGATGATCTCGATCATCGACTCGATCGGGTTCGTCGAGGCCAGGGTCGTCTTCAGCCGTCCGCGGATTCCCAGGCGTGTGAGCGTCAGGGTCTCCTCCAGGCCCTCGTTCAGGGACGCGGCCGCTCCGGGATGTGAGCGCTCCAGCTCGCCGGCGAGGGCCTGCAGACCTTCCAGCGCGAGAGTGTGGTTATCGCTTGCCCATGCGCGCCTGAGGCGTGCCTTCACTGCGGGGCGGTCACGCTCGGGGAGGTGCTCCAGCACATTTCTTTCCCTTGTGACGGATACAGCGCTGCACCGGGACTGGACCGAAGACCTCATCGACGGCTGACCTGAGTGCCTTTGACCCGTCCAAGACGACGAGGATGCCCTGCTCGACAGCGAAGGCCACGGCCAACGAGGTCGGCAAGGAGATGCGCTGTGACGGTCTTGTTCTCCGTCGAGCCATCCCACAGACCAAGCGGAAGCTTCACCCCGTCGGTGCTGACGCCGAGCGCGACAATGCAGCAGCGTCCCTTCAGCTCGATCCCGTCGACCATCAACGCCGCGAGGCGCACGTCTGCGAGGTCTCGGCTCATCAGGGTGTCCAGGTGCTCACGGGTGCGGGCGATGAACTCGCGGCTGACCGCTGACTTCGACGCCGAGCGCTCACTCACGGCCACTTTCTCACCGGCCGGCTCACGAGTTCGTGAGAAGCGCCGGGTGCTGACCCCCCGCGAGCATCTGCTCCAACACCACCCGCGTCAAGGGGTCACGATCAGCGAAATACTCATACGTCGCTAGCGGCACCTCCTGCTCGCCATCGGCGCTCCTGGCACGCGGACGCTTCACTGCGACTCGTCGCCCACCAAGGATGACCTCGCCGTCCTCGTGGCCATGACGGACCGCGGTGCGCTCTGAGATCCGGGCGTGCTTCGTGCCGACGACCTCATCGAGCTCGGCCTCCATCATCTCGCCCAGCACCCCGAGCCCGACACCAACGCTGAGCGCCAACAGCCCCTCCTTCGCCGCACCGGCCAGCTCCCCCAACGCGTCCTGCACATTCGCTGGAAGTCCCAGCGAAGCGCTCCCGACCTGCTCCTGCTCTACGGTCTTCATGGCGGTCCCTTCGTCTCGGTGGATGATTTCGCACTCGCCACAGTCCCAACGGGACCGGACGAGGCGGAAGGACCGCCACCTACAAACTTCTACGAGCTACGGGACAACCTCGCAAAGCCAAACCCACCAGCAGCACCTCCCCGGCACCAACCCACTTCGGGGTCCGCCAAGACAAGGTCGCCGAGACAGGCAAGGTCAGCCTCCGCTACCACAGCAAGCTCTACAAAATCGGCCTCGGCAGAGCCCACAAAGGCCGCACAATCAAGCTCCTCATCACCGACCAACAGATCCGCGTGATCGACCCCCAAGGCCAACTCATACGCGACCTCACACTCGACCCCACCCGCAACTACCAGCCCCTCACACCACCCTAAACTATCCACGAACTCCCAAGACACGCGTCCAGCATGTCCCGAGACACAACAAAACGGAGAGGGAGGGATTCGAACCCTCGAACGAGGTCAACCCCCGTTACGCGATTTCCAGTCGCGCCCGTTCAACCGCTCCGGCACCTCTCCAACATCGTGCACGATGCACGGCGGACCCCTAAGGCTATCGACCGCGACTGGGCAGGCGCGCGACCGCGGCGCGGGCTGGCGCGCGGGGCCCCACAATACACGCCCGTGACGCGAACGACGCACACCACGACGCCCACGACGCACACCCACGACGCACACCCACGACGCGGGCGGATGGTAGGCTCCCAGGCGTTCATCAGCGAACCCCGACGGAGAGCCACCGACCAATGCTTCTCGCCTCAAGCCCAGCCTTCAGCAAGGACGTAGGCCTGATCATCACGTTCATCGGGATCGGGATCGTCGTCAACGTGATCGTCGTGTACATCGCGATCCAGGTGAGAGGCGAGCGCCAGCAGAACCAGGAACATCTCGCTTCGCGCAGGCGACCGCCGGGATCGTGAACAACCACGCGCCCGCCCCGTCCGCGGAGCTGGCGTTTGCCGGGGTGGCGGAGCACGCGCGGATGCTCGCGGCGGGGGAGGTGTCCGCGCAGGAGCTGGTGGAGCTGTCGCTGCGGCGCATCGAAGCGTCCGAGGAGACGCTCAACGCATTCCGCTGCGTGCGCAGCGAGGGCGCGCGCGCCGATGCGGCGGAGGCCGACCGCCGGCGCGCGCAAGGCGAGCGCGCGCCGCTGCTGGGTGTGCCCGTGGCGATCAAGGACGACGTCGACCTCGCGGGCGAGGAGAGCCGCTTCGGCTGCCCCGGCAGCTTCACCCCGAGCACGAGCGACTGCGAGTCGGTGCGCCGCCTCAAGCGGGCGGGCGCCGTGATCGTCGGCAAGACCAACACGCCCGAGCTCGGCCAGTGGCCGTTCACCGAGAGCCGCGCACACGGGACCACGCGCAACCCTTGGAGCCTCGAGCACACGCCCGGCGGCTCCTCGGGCGGAGCCGCGGCGGCGGTGGCAGCCGGGCTGGTGAGCGCCGCGGTCGGCTCGGACGGCGCCGGCTCGGTGAGGATCCCGGCGGCGTGGACCAGCCTTGTGGGGATCAAGCCCCAGCGTGGGCGGATCTCGACGTGGCCCGAACCGGAGGCGTTCAACGGCGTGACCTGCCTGGGCCCGCTGACACGCACGGTGGAGGACGCGGCGCTGATGCTGGACGTGCTGAGCGGCACTCACCCCGGAGACCGTCACCGCCCACCCCCACCGGCGGAGCCTTACACGACGGCCGCAAAACGCGCGCCGGGGCGCCTGCGGATCGGGCTGTCGCTGCGGATCCCCTTCACCCTCACACGCGCGAGGCTGGATGAGCGCGTACGCGCCGCGGTGGAGCGAATCGCCGAGGTACTGCGCGGGATGGGCCACGAAGTCGTGCGCGACGACCCGCCCTACCGGCTGATCGGGCTGACGTTCGTGCCGCGCTCCACGGCTGGGGTCAACGAGTGGGTCGAGCGCGTGCCCGACCCCACGCAGCTCGATCCGCGCACGCTGCACAACGCTCGCATGGGACGTCTCTTCGGCGGGCCGGTGCTGGGGCTGGCGAAGGCGCTCGAGCGCCCGTTGCAGCGCCAGGTTGGGAGAATCTTCAAACGCGTGGATGTGGTGCTGGCGCCGACGACCGCGAAGCCGCCGGAGCGGATCGGCGCGATCGACGGCCTCGGCCACTGGGATACCGACAAGGTCGTCGTCGGCGCCTGCCCTTACGCCTGGCCGTGGAACGTGTTGGGCTGGCCGGGCGTGAACGTGCCGGCGGGCCTCACCGCGGAGGGCCTGCCGCTCGGCGCCTCGCTGCTGGGCCCGGCCAACAGCGAGGCGCGATTGATCTCGCTGGCGGCACAGCTGGAGCAGGCCGAGGGCTGGCAGGAGCGCCGCCCGCCGCTGTTCGCTTGAGAGAGGGGGAGGGGAGGGGATCGTCCACGTGCGCCCCCGCGCAGGTCAGCCGCCCGGGGCTGGGCATCCATGCCCAGCATCAACGGTCGGCGGATAATCAGCGGATGAGCACCAACCTCTACTTCCACCACCCCACCTGCCTGGAGCACGATCCGCGCGCGCAGATGCCGGGCCACCCCGACACGCCGGAGCGGTTGGTGGCACTGGAGAGTCATCTGGAGAGCCTCGACTGGCTGGGGTGGGAGCGCCGGACGGCGCCCGCGGCGAGCGAGAAGCAGCTGGAGCTGGTGCACAGCGTGCGACATGTGCACGCGATCCGCGAGCTGTGCGCGGCGGGCGGCGGGGAGATCGACGCCGACACGTATGTCGGCGAGGCCTCCTACCGCGCGGCGCTGCACGCCGCGGGCGGGGCGTGCGCGATGGTGGAGGCACTGCTCGGCGGCGAGGCGGCGGTGGGCTTCTGCGGGGTACGGCCCTCCGGCCACCACGCCGAACGCGACCGCGCGATGGGCTTCTGCCTGTTCGACAGCATCGCGGTCGCCGCCGAGCTGGCGATCCGCGAGCATGGCGTGGAGCGCGTGTTCGTGCTCGACTGGGACGTCCACCACGGCAACGGCACCGCGGAGATCTTTCGCCAGCGCAAAGACGTGCTGTTCGCGAGCATCCACCAAGCCGGCATCTTCCCCGGCACCGGCACGCTCGGGGACGTCGGCTCGGAGGAGGGCAAGGGCTACACGATCAACCTGCCGGTGCCCGCCGGCTCCGAAGAGGAGCTGTGGCTGTCGCTGCTGGAGCACGTGGTGCTGCCGGCGGCGGCTGCGTTTGAGCCGCAGCTGGTGCTGGTGTCGGCGGGCTTCGATGCGCACGCAGCCGACCCACTGGCGGGGTGCCGGCTGCGGACGGAGTCGTTCGCGCAGATCGCCTGCCAGGTGCGCGACGCCGCGGCGGCGATGGGCGCCCCGTTGGGGGCGGTGCTGGAGGGCGGCTACGAACCGCGCGTGCTAGGCGAGTGCGTGCAGGCAACTTTGAACGCGCTCGCCGGCGCGGGCGAGTCGATCTCGGTGGCACCCGATGCTCTGCTCACCTCGCGCGCGGCCGCACAGATCGGCCACTACTGGCCGCTGTAGCGGCTGCTTTGTCCCCACCAGCACCTTCAGCGGCTGCTATCCCCGCGAGCACCTTCAGCGGGCGCTACGTACCCGCGAGCACCTTCATCGGCTGCTATCCCCGCGAGCACCTTCAGCGGGCGCTACGTACCCGCGAGCACCTTCATCGGCTGCTATCCCCGCGAGCACCCTTCATCGGGCGCTACGTACCCGCGAGCACCTTTAGCGGCTGCATGTGGGTGACCCGCCACGCGGGGTAGATGCCGCCGAGCACCCCAATCGCGAAGCCGACCAGCAGACCGCGGCCGAGGCCCCAGGCGGTGACCGCGGGGGAGACGTAGGCGCTCACCCCGAGCGCGCGCACCAGCTCCTCGCCGCCGATCACCCCGAACAGCAGCCCCGCCATCGCGCCGAGCATGCTCACCGCGATCCCTTCTCCCAACACCAGCGCGGCAACCCGCCGCGAGGACCAGCCGACGGTGCTGAGCAACCCGAGCTCGCCCTGGCGCTCGAGGATCGACATCGCCATTGTGTTGGCCACCCCGATCGCCCCGACGATCAGCGCCATCACCACGATCACGAGGATCGCCTTGGAGATCAGCGTGCCGTTGGCGCCCGCGCGCAGCGCCTGCTGGGGGTCGCTGATCACCTGCGTGCCGGGGAAGTCGCGTTCGATCGCCTTCGCCGCCGCGCCCGCGTGCGTGCGCGCGGAGAGGTCCACCACCACGTCTGTCTCCTCGCCCGGGCGGGCGGCGAGCGTGCGGGCCTGTTGGAGGGATAGCACCGTGCCGGAGTCCTCGAACAGGATCCCCGAGTGGTAGATGCCCGCCACGCGATAGGCGTGCCCCGAGACGGTGAGGGCGTCACCCGGAGCGAGGTGCAGCTGGGTAGCGAGGCGATCGCCGACGAGCGCTTCGGCTTCCTGGTTGACGGGACGGGCGCCGGCGACGATCACGAGGCTCCGCGCGAAGAAGCCCTCGGGGTCGGCGCCGAACGTGACGGCGCCCGGTTCGCCCTTGACACCTTCGACGAGCAGCACCAACGGCGTCGCGTGCGCCACGTAGGGCTCCGCGGCGAGCTTCCCGACGAGTGCCGTGGGCAGGATCGATGCGGTGGGATCGGAGACGTTTGACTGGAATACGCCGAGGCTGGACCCGCCGAGGTGGGCCAGCCCGGCGGCCGTTTCCTTGAGTCCCTGGGTGAAGGACAGCAGCGCAACGATCGTGGCGATCCCCACGGCGATCCCGGCAGCGGTGAAGAGCGTGCGGGTGCGCCGGCGCAGCAGGTTGGTGGTGATGATCGAGAACACCTTCGACCTCTCAGCGGCCCACGGCGGAGGAGCTGTCGGCCGGAGCTCCATCGGTGGCCCCGTCCCCCTTGGGCCCGGCATCGGGACGGGAGTCGGTGGGGGCGGGTCGGGTCGCGGACGGCTCTTCGGCGGCGGGGGCACGTCGGATCGCGGACGGCTGCTCGGCTGCGGCGAGCGTGCCGTCGAGCAGCGTCACCGTGCGATCGGCACGGACACCCACGGCAGCGTCGTAGCTCACCACGATCATCGTCGTGCCGTGCTGGTCGCGCAGGCGAAACAGCAGGTCGAGCACGCGCTCGGAGGTGTGCGAGTTGACCGCGCCCGTGGGCTCGTCGGCGAGCAGCAGGCGTGGTTGGTTGACCAGCGCCCGCGCCACCGCCACCCGTTGGCGCTCGCCGCCGGATAGCTCGGAGGGGAGGTGCTCGGCACGATCGGCGAGACCCACCTCGCTAAGCAGCTCGAGCGCCCGGCGGCGGCGCTCTGCGCGGCGCACCCCGGCGCCGATCAGCGGCACCTCGACGTTGGCGCGCGCGCTCAGCGCCTCCAGCAAGAGGTGGCGCTGGAAGACGAATCCCACCAGCTCACGGCGCGCGCGAGCCACGTCGGCCTGCTTCCAGATCGCGTGCCCGTCGATCAGCACGCGTCCGCGGTCGGGCTGCTCCAGACCGCCGATCAGCGCCAGCAACGTGCTCTTGCCCGAGCCCGAGCGGCCGGTGATCGCGACCGCCTCGCCGACGCGCACTTCGAGTGAGACGTCGCGCAGAGCGCTGACCCCGCCGAAGCTCTTGGCGACGCCCTCGACGCGCACCTCGGCGCCGACAGGGACGCTCACGCGTCACCCTTGCCCGACATCTCAGCGCGGGGCAGGTTCACGCGACACCCTTGCCCGACATCTCAGCGCGGGGCAGGTTCACGCGACACCCTTGCCCGACATCTCAGCGCGGGGCAGGTTCACGTGACACCCTTGCCCGGCATCTCAGCGCGGGCCGGGGCGCTCACGCAACCCTCCGCGCGCAGCCAACCCTTACATCCGCTCCCATCTCACCCAGAGCATAGGTACCCCGGCGCGCGATCCACAGCAGGCGACTCGGGCGCCGATCATGCCACCGCCCGCAGGTGGCGGTAGGGCTCGCCGCGCAGCTAGCGCACCAGCGCATCGACCACGCCCTCCTCGTCCTCCGCGCGGCCGTCGGTGACCGCGCCGATCACCGCGCGCTTGTGCTCCAGCAGCGTCGCGATCGTCTCGTCGATCGTGTCGGCGGCAAGCAGATAGGAGGCGTTGACCGCGTCCTGCTGGCCGATGCGGTGGCAGCGGTCCTCGGCCTGGTCGTGCTTGGCGGGGGTCCAGTCGAGCTCCAGGAACGCCACGTTGGAGGACGCGCGTCAGCGTGATCCCCTGGCCGGCGACCGTCGATCGAGCAGACGATCAGCTGGTTCTCCTCGCCGTCGGGCTCCTGGAAGGCGCGCAGCGCCGCGTCCCGCGCGGCGTGGGAGTCCTGCGCCGAGGATGTGCAGCGCACCCGGGAAAGCGCTCGAGCACGCGCGCGCTGGATCTCGCGGTGGTGGGCGAACACCACGAGGCGCTCGCCGGAGGAGAGGAAGTCGTGGATCCACGCCAGCGCCGCGTGCAGCTTGCCGCGCGCGGCAAGCAGCTTGAGCGCGTTCAGCCGCACCAGGCGCTCGGCGCGCAGCGCCGCGGCGACCTTCGCGTCGAGCTCGCGCAGGTCGAGCGGCTGGCTCTGCAGCCACGCCACCACGTCGCGCTCGGCGAGGCGGTACTCGGTCTCGTTGTCGAGCTCCACCGGCACCACCGCGCGCGTCTTGGCGGGCAGCTGCGGCAGCACCTCCGACTTCAGGCGACGCACGAAGCAGCGCGCGCGCAGATGCCAGTGCAGGCGCAGGTGCGCGTCGGGCCCGCGGAAGCGCCGGCCGAACTGCGCGCCCGAGCCGAAGTCCGTGCAGGCGCCCGAGGATCCGCAGCTGCGCGATCAGCTCCGGCGGGACGGTTCATCACCGGCGTGCCCGTGAGCGCCATCACGAGGCCCTCGCGCGGCACCGTCGCCGCGAGCCGCTGCACCGCCTGGGTGCGCTTGGCGGCGGCGTTCTTGCAGTAGTGCGACTCGTCGAGCACCAGCGCGCGCGGCTCGAGCGCGCGCAGCTCCTCCATGCGCGCCGCGAGGATGTCGTAGTTGACGACGGTGATCGTCCGCGGGCCCCCTCACCGGCGGTCGAGGACGCCCCCGCCGGTGCCCACCAGCGACGCGCGCGCTGCGCCCCGGCAGCCACCGCTCGAGCTCGCGCAGCCAGTTGAGCTTGAGGCTCGCCGGGCACACCACCACCGCCGGGTAGGCGCCGTCGGCCTCCAGCGCCGCGAGCGCCTCGATCGTCTTGCCGAGCCCCTGCTCGTCGGCGAGGAACGCGCGCCGTTGAGCCAGCAGGTAGCTCACGCCCGCGCGCTGGAACGGCTTCAGCTCGCCCCCCAGCCCCGGGACCTCGAGCGTGCGCGTCGGTCGCCGCCGAGAGCGCCACGAGGCCAGCCGCGCGGGCGTGCTCCTCGCGCACCTCCTGCAGCAGCTCGAGCGCCTCCGGCTCCACCCACGTGCCGTGCTCGGCGAGGAAGGCGTCGAGCTCCGGGACGCAGAACGGGTCCGCGCGGATCGCCGGCAGCTGCGCGTGCTCGTGCCCGGCGCCGCGCCCCGCGCGGCTTCACCGGCAGCGCTCCCCGCCAGACCCGCGAACGCCTCCAGCTGCGCGGGGTCGTGGCCGGGCGCGAGCACGAACGTGGGGTCGTCGTGGATCGCCGAGAGCTCCAGCACCGCCGGCGGCGCCGGGCGCCCCTCGAGCAGCGCCGCCGACGCAGCGCTCGCGCGGCGGAGCTGATCCAGCCGCGCAGCCGCCCGTCCATCAGCCGCCACGACTCCAGCGTGAGCGGCACGCTCGTCGCCGCCCGGCACGTGCGTCGCCCAGCTCGCGCAATGCGGGCGGGCAGACGCTCGGTGTCGCCCAGCAGCAGGAAGACCGGCTCCTCGCCGGAGCCCCCCACCTCGATGTTGCCGCGCCACTCGGTGGCGCGCTCCAGCCACGCATTCACACGCGGATCGACGCTCCGCGTCTCCAGCTGGTCGAGCAGCTCCGCGATCTGCGCTGCGTCGTGCTCGACCGCCGCGAGCGCGTACGTCCCGGCGGGGCCCTCGCCCGCGTGCAGGCCCGCCTGGCCCGCAAGTACCCGCGCGAGCGGGGTGTGCTCGGCCGCCAGCAGGATCCACTGCCCGCCACGGCGGTCGCGGCACAGCGCGACCTCGTCCAGATGTGTCGAGGGCTCGATGCCGTGCCGCTCTCCTCCGCGCCCTCCCTCCCTGCGGTCCCGCTGACGCGCTTCGCGCCCGCCCTGCTCGCGCAGCCCGAGCAGCGCCGGCGCGCGTCCTCGCTGAGGCGCAGGCTGTCCGAGCGCGCGCTCAGCTCCCCCACGATCCGCGCGGCGAGCTCGTCGAGCGGGATCTGCGCGCGGCCGATCGCGGGCACGCTGTACGCGTCGGGGTGTTCCATCAGCGCCTCCACGAGCTCGGGGGTCGCCGTCGGTGGGGAAGCCCAGCCACCACTTCGCCGTCGGGTCGCACCCGGTCAACCACGCACTCCCCGCGGCGGCGCTTGCGACGGCGACGCTCGATCGCGCGCGCGAGCGCCTCGCTCACCTGCGGCTCGCCCGGCAGGCCCGCCAGCAGCCGCGCGAGCGCCTCCGCGGGCTCGGGATCCAGCGGCACGCACCACGCCCGCTCCTGCGGATCCCAGCGCCGTCCCGGGATCGCGCGCAGCAGCTGGCGCAGGCGCTCGTCGTAGGGAAAGCGCAGCACCGCCTCGCCCTCGGTCGAGGGTTGCGTGGAGGGGAAAGGACATGCACCCTGCACGATAGGCCCCGCCGGGGATAGGACAGTCCAGCGCAGGGTGGTGCACGCGAACACCACGGTCCGTGCTGCCCCCGATCGCACGTGGGTGATCCACGGAATCAGGGGCAGATCACGTGCTCAGTGGAATCTTCAAAACCACACGCTGCCCGGCGCCGCGCTCGGGGTGGCGATCCTGGGTGCTGTAAAGTATATGTACGCATGCCCGAGCGGATCGGATTTCTTGGCCTTGGCATCATGGGCTCGCGGATGGCCGCCAACGTGCGGCGCGCCGGCTTTCCCCTGACGGTCTGGACGCACACCGCCGGCAAGGCCGCACGGTGGGCCGCCGAGCACGACGCGGTGGCGGTTGAGACGCCCGCCGAGGTCGCGCGAGCGAGCGAGATCATCGTGAGCATGGTCGTGGACGGCGAGCAGGTCGCCTCAGTACTGCTCGGCGAGGAGGCCCCAACGCCTGGCGGGCAGGCTCCATGGACAGATGCGCAGAGGGCAAAGCAGAGCGCTATAGGGCAGAGCGCAGAGGCGGTAGCCGACGGCGCGCACGACGGCCTGCTGTGCGTGGATATGTCCACGATCGCCCCGTTCGACACCCGCCGTATCGGCGCGGCGCTGACCAAGCGCGGGGTGCGAATGCTCGACGCGCCAGTCACCGGCAGTGCCCCACGCGCCGAGGCGGGCACGCTGACGATCATGGCCGGTGGCGAGGCCGAGGACTTCTCGCACGCGCGGCCGCTGCTGGAGGCGATGGGCGAGGTGATCGTGCACGTCGGCGCGCTCGGGCAGGGCGAGATGCTGAAGCTGATCAACAACTCCGTGGGCGCCGCCAATGCCGCCGCGCTGGCCGAGGGGCTGCTGTTGGCGCGAGTTTGCGGCCTCGACCTCGACGCCTTCGCGCAGGTGCTCTCCAGCGGCTCGGGCGCCTCCGCTCAGCTCGAGCTGAAGGCGGGCGCGATGCGCGCACACGACTACACCCCGCTCTGTTCAAGACCGCCCACATGCTCAAGGATGTGCGCCTCTGCTTGGAGGAAGCGCAAACCGCCGGGATGCCGTTCCCCACCGCCGCCCACGCCCGTGACCTGCTCGCCGCCACCGTCGGGCGCGGACACGGCGAGGAGGACTACGCCGCGATGATCGAGGCCGCCGAGGGCCTCGCTGGGCGGCGGCTGTAGACGCTATCCGGCGCCGCCGCCCAGCGAGGCGCCACCACCCATCGCCGCGACTGCCTCCATCAGGCGATCGTCGCCCCAGAACAGCTCCTCCCCCACTGCGACGGTCGGCACCCCGATCACCCCGCGCGTGTGGGCGGCGTCGGTGGCCGCGCGCAGCGCCTGCTTGACCTGCGGATCCTCCGTCGCCGCGCGCGCCGCTGGCCGCTCGAGGCCTATCTGCTCGGCGGCGTCAAGCACATGCTCCGGGAGGCCGAGGTCTCGACCACGCTGGAAGGCGTCGCGAAAGGCTCGCAGCGTGAACCCCTCGCCGTGGCCCACCTGGAATGCGTAGGTGGCGACGCGCATCGCGAACAAGTAGTTGCTCGGCCACGGCTCCGGCCAGCGCAGCTCGGGCAGCCCGTACGCTCGCGCACGCCGCTCCACCTCCTCGATCCCCTCCTCGCGCGTGCCCGGATCGCCGACCGCCCAGGAGGAGCGTCCGTTGGCCTTGAACAGACCCCCCAGCGAAATCGGCTGCCAGACGACGGCGCCGCCACTCGGCGCCTCGCCGCCCAACGCCGCATCGAGACGCTCCGCCGCCAAATAGGCGTACGGCGACCCGAGGTCGAAGTAAAAGGTGGCTGGACGGCGGTGCGAGGTGGTTGTGCCGCGATCCACGGAAGGTGACTGGGTCATGCGTGTAAGCGCAAAGTATGAGTGCACGCGACCCCGCCCGCAGCGCGTCACAATCGAGCCGTGAGAATCCTGGTGGTTGACGATGATCGCGCGGTGCGCGAAGCGCTGCGACGGGCGCTAACGCTCGCCGAATACGAGGTGCAGCTCGCCGAAGACGGCACGCAGGCGATCGAGCTGGTCGCCCAGGCGCTGCCCGACGCCGTGGTGCTCGACATCGGCCTGCCCGGCATCGACGGCCTGGAGGTGTGCCGCCGGCTGCGCCGGCTCGGCAATCGCGTGCCAATCCTGATGCTCACCGCGCGCGACGCGGTCGCCGACCGCATCGACGGCCTCGACGCCGGCGCCGACGACTACCTCGTCAAGCCATTCGACGTCGGCGAGTTGCAGGCGCGGTTACGCGCACTGTTGCGCCGCACCGGCCCCGGGGGCTCGGAGGGCACAGAGGACGACCCGGACGCGCTCAGCTTCGCCGAGATCCGCCTCGACGGTGACCGCCATGGCGCCCTCGTGGGTGAGCGCTTCACCGAGCTCACCCGTACCGAGTACCAACTGCTGGAGCTGCTGATGCGCAACCCCCGCCGAGTGCTCTCGCGCAGTGTCATCTACGACCGTGTGTGGGGATACGACTTCGGCCCCGCCTCCAATGCGCTGCGCGTGTACATCGGCTACCTGCGCCGCAAGCTGGAGGAGATCGGCGCCCGCCCGCTGATCCACACCGTCCGCGGCGTGGGCTACGTCCTGCGCGAGCCGTGACGCCACGTGCTCGCATCGCCGCTGGCACACCCGCCGCGACCGGCGGCAGTGGTTGCGAGGTCCCCGCGTGACGCTGCGCACCCGCATTGCCGCTGGCACACCCACCGCAACCGGCGGCGGCGGTTGCGAGGTCCCCGCGTGACGCTGCGCACCCGCATCGCCGCTGGCACACCCACCGCGTCCAGCGGCGACGGCTGCGAGGTCCCCGCGTGACCCTGCGCACCCGCATCGCCGCGGTGGCCGGCCTCGCGGTCGCGGTCGCGGTGGTGCTGGCCGCGGTGGTGGTGTATGTCGCGGTGCGCTCCGACCTGCGCGGCCAGGTCGACTCCTCTCTGCGCCAGCGCGCCGCCGGGCTCGTCGCGCCGCCTCCCGGGGCGCTGGGGACGCCCGAGGCGAGCGACAACGGATCCGTCGGGGGCGCCAGCAAACCCAACCGCAACAGCGGTGCAGGCGGCCCGGCTCCGAGCGACACTGCCCATGCTCCCCCACCGGGCGGGGGTCCGGGCGGGGCCGCCGGCGCACCACCGAATCTGCCCACCAGCGTCGCGCCGGCCCGCTTCGGGGGGCCCTCGGGATACGTGCAGTTCATCGACCCCACCGGCGCAGTCAGTGTTCCGAGTGGCCAGGGCTCCTCGCCTACAATCGCCATCGACAGCGCCGAGCGAGCAATCGCCGCAAGCGGGCGCGGGCGGCTGCTCGCCGATCGCACCGTGCACGGCACCCACCTGCGTGTGCTCACGCTCGGCGCCGGCCCCCGAGGCGCCGTGCTGGTCGCGCTGCCGCTCACCACGGTCGACCACGAGCTCAGCCACATCCTCCTGATCCTGCTGTTGGTTGGCGTCGCCGGCATCGCGCTCGCGGTGCTGCTGGGGGCACTCGTAGCACGCACCGCGCTCACCCCGATCGCCCGCTTCACGCGCCGCACCGAACAGCTCACCGGCGACCCCGATCTCAGTCGTCGCCTGGAGGTGAGCGGCCGCGACGAGCTCGCGCGCCTCGCAGCCTCATTCAACGCCACGCTCGAGCAGCTCGAGCGCTCCGCCGCCGCCCAGCGCCACCTGATCGCGGACGCCGGCCACGAGCTGCGCACCCCGATCGCCTCGCTGCGCGCCAACATCCAGGTGCTCCAGCAGGCCGGCCGCCTGACCCCCGAGGATCGCGAGGCACTGCGGCACGACATCATCGACGAGCTCGACGAGCTCACGGCGCTGGTCAGCGATGTGGTCGAGCTCGCACGCGGCAGCCGCGGCGAGCTGGCCACCGACGATGTGCGCCTCGACCAGATCGTCGCCGACGCCGTCGAACGCACCCACCGGCGCTGCGATCTGCGCTTCGAGGTCACGCTGCAGCCCACGCTCGTGCGCGGCGCGGGCGAGCGCATCAACCGCGCCGTCGCCAACCTGCTCGACAACGCACGCAAGTGGAGCCCCCCCGGCGGTCTCGTCGAGGTGCGGCTGCGCGACGGCGTCCTTAGCGTCCGCGATCACGGCCCCGGCTTCCGGGAGTCCGACCTGCCTCGTGTCTTCGAGCGCTTCTACCGCGCCGACTCCGCCCGCGGCCTGCCGGGCTCCGGGCTGGGGTTGGCGATCGTGCGCCAGGCGGCCGAGGCCCACCACGGTTACGTGCGCGCGGAGAACGCGCTCGGCGGCGGGGCACGGATGCAGGTCAGCTTCGGCACGCCCCTGCCACCGCCCGTGGGCGCCTCGCCGTCGCTGGCCGTGTGACACGTTCACGGCGCTGCACCGCCACGCTACCCACGGTGGCGCCTGACTTGTTCGATTTGTTCCTCCTGAAATCGCGTCAGGCGAGTTGGCGGCTGGGTCGATGAGACTGGGCTCAGGTGGACACCCGACGGGTCGGTTCGAGCCGGAGCCTGAGTTCGACGCCAGTAGGCTGTCGCGAGCCCCAGAGCCGAGACGCCAACGGCGGCCAGCCCCAGTAGCTCAGTTCGCTTGGGCATTGTCATTCGCTCCTCGATAGTGACGCTGTGGATTTCCCGCGTTGAAATACCGCCGCAGGCGAGGCATCGGCGACTGCGAGCACTGGACCGCGGGCGAGGCATCGGCGACGGCGAACACCGCGGGCGAGGCATCGGCGACGGCGAACACCGCGGGCGAGGCATCGGCGACGGCGAACACCGCGGGCGAGGCATCGGCGACGGCGAACACCGCGGGCGAGGCATCGGCGACGGCGCGCAGTGGGTCGCGGACGCAGCCCATGTTCGCCAATCGCCGACACTCCCCGGACCGCGCGCGGTCGCGAGATCTCTCCGCACTTGCGGTGTCAGCTCTCATGTGGTGAATCCAAATTTACCTCCACCTTTTAGTTTGACTGGGAATTCAGGGATTTTGACGACGACGGTGTAGCAGAGGTGAACCAGTTCGATTCTGCGTTCGCCTTCTTGCTCGGCGGATTGCCAAGCAGTTACGAACGTAAATTCCGATCGACTGAAGTCATTTTCTTCTACTTCCGCGTTTTCATGGGTGATCTGGAGGGGAAGGTCCCCCTTAATCACATAGGCCGCTTCGGCGACAGGACAGGTTTCGCTGCCTTTGTTTTTGATCGCCGGTTCCGCAAACACTTCGCCCGATTCGGGTTCGAACACAAGCAGACCTTTGGTTTTGCGTTCCGCTTTGGTTCCTTCAAACCAGAAGCGGCCGCTGAGTTTCTTCGTTTCGAACGCGGGGACTTCACAGGACGCCTTTTCTTTGAACCAGCCTTCGTTAACGAATAGTTTACATTCAGCGAATTCGATCCCTCTCACCACCAATTTTCCGTCTAACTGGGGATTAGTACCGATCAATTTCGCTTCTCTTAACACCAGTTTAGTACACCGTATTTCTATTTCTTTACCATCGAGTTTGCTCCGGAACGTGGCTGGTTCGGGATCGAGAGGACCGGATTCGACTTCCTTTTCCACGCCGGCGCCGAGTCTTTCACCGCCCACGTTCCAGTACGGTGCTTCCTCACCCGCGATTGGCGAGGTGCCGCCACCGTATGTTTCTTTCGCCGAGGATTCCGCCTGCACCGCGCCCTCCAGAATGCCGGCGCTACCGAATGTAACACCGAGCGTTTCTTCCCCTTCTTCGCTGGCAGGTCGCCACACCGGCGTGATCGGGGTACTGGGGAGCGTCCACCGCAGGCGGGTGAATTCTTCGTTCTGTGGCACCACTTTAGCGGCGAACTTGCCTTCCAACACGTGAGTGCCTTCGAAAGTGGTGCATTCTGTTTTGTTTTTGATTTTTATTTTCGCAATCTCTTCTTTCCCTTCCGTCAGCGCCGCTGGCTTGAAGACGACTACCGTGTTCGCTCCTTCACTCGCTTTTGAGCCTTCCAGCCACAGCGAGCCGGTGAGCGTCACGGACGTGATCGGTTCCACTTCGCATCCAGACTTTTCTTTGAACCCGCTTTCGTTAACCCACAGCTTGCATTTGGACATTTCCAGGACCCCAGAGACTTTGCCGTCGTGTTTGGCGGCGGATCCTTCGATATAGGCGGATTTCATCCCGCTGGTTTCGCACTTCACTTCGACTTCTTTCGAGGCGATCGTCCCTTTGAGCACCATTTCGACACCGGAGGCGCCTTCGACCGTAACGCCCTTGGTGCCGGATTCCAGCCGTTTTCCTGCTACCTTCCAGTAGGGATTTTCGGGCGGTTCGCCACTGCCTCGCGCGATCGAGAGCATGATCGTTCCCGACAGCATGAGGACGACCGCGGTAAGCATTAGTACTCTCGCTCTGCCCGTCATGTCCATCTCCTTTGATTGAAGTGGTCGGGCGCCCAGAGCGTCCCGGGCGAGGCGATCAAGCTCCCGGTCCTCCGATAGTCGGAGTCGGTGGATTGGGAGCAAGGAGTCAGGTGGCGATCAAGCGCGGTGAGCCGGTGCCGCGCTCCCCTCGGCGGACCCCACCCGGCGAGAGACAAAACCGGCTCCAACAGTTGGTGAGCAGCGGATGCGGGGCATACCCGGTGCACCAGACGATCGGCCGCTTGCGCGAGAGTGTTTCTCTCTCGGGCGCCGGCAAGCGCCGCATCACGTGGATCCGGTCACCGACAAACGCTGCGCCGCGTCGCGCCGCGCGGGTCCAATGCGCGCGCTTCGTTCCTTGCACCACTCCGACATACCTCTTACGGATCCCGCATGTTCTCGCTACATGCGGGACCGAAAGTACGCCGATCAGCAGTCCACGACGGTATTGAAAGGACCGGCGCATGTCAACTCCCCTGATCAACGCCCCGCCGATCGACGATCGCTCGACAGGGTCCGAGCACCGCGGCGCGAGCACCGATGAGGCGCTTGGCAAGCGCGCCCGCACGGCGCCGCGTCGTCTGGTGCGCGGGCGCGAGGCCGACCCCGCATGGTCGCGTCCGCTGCTGTGGCTGGTGGGACTGCTCGCCGGGGCGCTCACCCTGTGGGGGCTGACGCGCGACGGATACGCCAACACCTACTACGCCGAGGCCGCCCGGGCGGCCAGCCGCAGCTGGTGGGCGTGGCTGAGCAACTCGGTGGACACCTCCGGTCTGGTGAGCCTCGACAAGGGGCCACTCTCCAACATGCTGATGGGACTCTCCGGACGGCTGTTGGGATTCTCGAGCTTCTCGATGCTGCTGCCGGAGGCGCTCTGCGGGATCGCCTCGGTGCTGCTGCTGCACAACATCGTGCGGCGCACGCTCGGGCATCGCGCTGCGCTGCTCGCCGCGTTGATGTTGGCGCTCGCGCCGATCTTCGTGGCAATGAGCCGCTTCAACAACCCCGACCCGCTGCTCGTGCTGTGCGAGATCGCCGCCGCCCGGGCGCTCGTGCGGGCGCTGGAGTCCGGACGCACGCGCCACCTGCTGCTGTGCGGCCTGTTCATCGGGCTGGCCTTCAACGTCAAGATGCTCGCCGCCTACCTGGTCGTGCCCGGGCTGGCGCTCGCGTTTATGATCGCCGGTCAGGGCAGCATCCGCCGGCGCGTGGCCCAGCTCGCGGCCGGCGGTGGCGCGATGCTCGCGGTCAGCTTCGTGTGGTACGGCGCGATGATGCTGATCCCCGCCGCCCACCGGCCGTTCGTCGGCGACACCACCGACAACTCGTGGTTCTCGCTGATCTTCGGGGCCAATGGACTGAACCGAGTCTCCGGCAGCGGCGGCGGACCGACCGGCGCCGGGACCTTCGGCGGCTCGCCCGGCCTCACACGTCTCTTCAACCCGATCGTCGGCGGTCAGATCTCATGGTTGCTGCCGCTGGCGCTGTTCGGCCTGCTGCTCGGCCTGTGGGCCCGGCGGCGCGCGCCCCGCACCGACCCCGCCCGCTCTGCCTACATCCTATGGGGCGGCTGTGGCGTGGTCACGTGGGCGATCTTCAGCTTCTCCGAAGGCGTCTTCCACCCCTACTACACCACCGCCCTCGCCCCCGCCGTGGCGGTGCTCGCCGCCGGCGGCCTGGTCGAGATGTGGGATCGCGCACGGCGCTCGATCGCGTGGGCCGCCGTGCTTGGCGCCGTCGCGATCGGCACCGCCGTGTGGGCGGCCGTGCTGCTCGCTCGCGCCAGCGGGTTCGTGCCGTGGCTGGCGCCCACCGCGATCGTGCTCGCCGCGCTCGCCGGCGGCGCGCTGTTGCTCGCGCGGATCGAGTCGGTGCGGCGCCCACACCCATCCAGCCTACGCGTGCTGCTCCCCTTCGCGGCCATCGCCGGATTGGTGGGCGTGCTCGCCGGCCCCGCCTCCTACGCGATCGCCACCGTCGGCGACACGCTCACCGGCAGCAATCCGCTCGCCGGGCCCGCGAGCGCCAACACGGGCCTCGCGGGGGCGCCCGGCGGTGGGTTCGGTGGGAGTAGGCCGAGCGGCTTGGGAGGCTTCCCGCCGGGCGGTGCCGCCTCGGACGCGGGCAGGCCGGGCAGTGCCGCCTCGGACGCGGGCGGGCCGGGCAGCGCCGCCTCGGACGCGGGCGGGCCGGGCAGCGCCAGCCCTGGAGGCGGAGGGTCGGCCGGACGGCTGCCCACTCAGCCTCCGAGCGGCGTCGGACAGTCATCCAATGGCAACCCACAGGCACCGCCGACGGGCGCCGGCCTCCCTGGCGGCGGTCCGGGTGAAGCCGCCCCCACCGGGGCGGGCGCCGGCGGCGCCAACGTAAGCAGCACGATGGTCAAGTACATGGAGGCCCATCAGGGCTCCACCAAGTACATGGTGGCCGCGGTCGGCTCCAGCACCGCCGGCACGATCGCCCTGCAGAGCGGCCGCGACGTGATCGACATGGGCGGCTTCATGGGGGCCGATCCAGCACCCACCCTCGCGCAGGTCGAGCATCTGATCGACACCGGCCAGCTGCACTACATCCTGCTCGGCGCCTCTGGCGGCGCCCCGGGCGGCGGTGGGCCCGGCGCCACAGGCGGCGGTGGGCCCGGCGCCACGGGCGCAAGCAACGCAACGGTTGAGACCCGCGATCGGTGGATCGAAACCCATGGCACCGTGGTGCACGTGGCGGGACAGAGCACCTCCGGATCGGGCGCCAAGCTCTACTACTTCGCCGGCTGAGCGGAGATCGCACGGCCGTGCCTGGACTATTCTCAATCGATGAGCGCGTGGGGAGCGAGCGTCGCCGACGCCGCCGTGTCGGTGACGTTCGACAATCTCGGCGAGGCTGCGCAGCTGCAGCTGGGCATGTGGCCCGAGGAGATACCCCAGGGGGAGCACTTCACGGTGCGCGAAGTGCTCCCCAGATTGCTGGAGCTGCTTGCCGCCCGGGGCGTGCGGGCGACCTTTTTCGTCGAGGGGCTCAACGCCGAGATGTACCCCGGCGCGCTGCACGATCTGGCACAGGCCGGGCACGAGGTTGCGGTGCACGCCTGGCGTCACGAGGAGTGGGGAGCGCTTGACGCCTCCACTGAGGCGGCGCTGCTGGACCGCGCGACGGATGCGATGCGCTCGATCGGGATCGAGCCACGCGGCTTTCGTCCACCCGGTGGCGGGCTCACAGCAGGCACGCTCTCGCTGCTCGCCGAGCGCGGCTACAGCTACGTCTCTCCCGCCGGCAAGCGCGAGGGGATACTCGACGGCCTTGCCGTGCTGCCGTTTCGCTGGCAGCTCCTCGATGCTTACGCGTTCCTCCCGCAGTTCGCCGGGCTGCGCAAGCGCTACCGCGGCGATCCCCAGCCATACGGGCCCGAGCAACTGTGCGAGGAGCTGATCGTCGGGCTGCGTACGCACACGCAGCGCAGCGGCCACCTCGCGCTGCTGTTCCACCCTTTTGCGGTCGCTTTCACCGGCGAGCCCGGTTGGCACGCGCTGGATGCCGTACTCGCGGAGGCAGCCCACCTCACCACCGCCGGCGCACTCGCGATGCCGCGCATGGACGAGGCTGCCGCTTGGATGCTCACACACGCCGAGGACTTCCACCACCCACCACAGCTCGATGACGCCACCTGGATGGCGCAGTCGGAGTAAAGGAGCGGAGCACGATGCCACGGAGAGCGATGGTGAAAGCAACCGGAGTCGTATTGAAAAGCCCAAGGTTGCGACGGGCGATCCTGCGGCGGGCCGCACACGAAGCCATCAAGGCCTGGGCCACGCCCACGGGCGCAGTGCCGCCGAGCGAGAGGATGAAGCCCTCGCCGCATCGAGTCCTCCGACCGCGCCGCCCGTTCACCGTCATGACCGCGCTCGGCACGGCCGCGCATCACACCTTCGAGGTGCGTGCCGGCGTGGGGTTGGTGTTCGAGCCGTTCATCGGTCGGCGCGGCGCGATCGCACTGTGGGCCATTGGGCTGCCCGCGTGGGCCATAGCGGCGTGGCTGGGAGAGGGCAAGGCGGTCGAGAGGTGGCTGGCACTCAACAACGGCGCCGGGTTGGGGGGCGGGATCGTGCACTACGTCGTGTGGCCGTGGGAGCTGCGCGGCGGCATCCCCCAGCTCGTCGAGGCCGAGGGGATGGGGCCCGAGCAGCTGCCCGCCTACAACCGGGTTCTGCAGCTGTGGGTACTTGCCGGTGCGCTGGCGCTCGCGCTGGAGACCCCGCGCCACGCGCGGCGCTGGGCGTTTGCGGGGCTGCTGCTCGGCGAGCCGCTGCGCCGCTCGGCGATCCACCACTTCCGCTGGGCGCACCAGCAGGCCGAGCGCGATCCCGAGCGCTGGAGCCCGATGTTGCGCGAGCAGTCGTCCGGGCACGGCGAGCGGGCGGCGTGAGGCCGGCCGCGCCCCGCAACCCTCGCGGTCCACGCACGCCACAGGCGCTGGCGGTGTGAGCGAGCCCCACCCCCCCTCCCCTCCTTCGCAGGCGGACTCGCGGTCGCCGGCCGCGCACGAGCGACGCCTGCTGCCGGTGCTGCTGGTGCTCACGCTCACCACCGGGCTGATCGACGCGGTCAGCTACCTCGGGCTGGGCCACGTCTTCACCGCCAACATGACCGGCAACGTCGTGCTGCTCGGGTTCGGCCTCGCCCACGCCGGTGGGCTGCCGGTGCTGGCACCGCTGATCTCGCTGCTCGCCTTCCTGCTCGGGGCGGGCATCGGCGGGCGCCTCGCCGCCCGCTTGGGCGGGCGCCGCCGCCGGCACGTGAGCGTCGCGCTGGCGCTGGAGGCGGGGCTGCTCGCCTGCGCCGCCGTGCTCGCCGCCGCTGTCACGGTCAGGATCGGCTCGCTCGCCGCCTACGCGGTGATCGCGCTGGTGGCGATCGGGATGGGCGTACGCAACGCAACCGTGCGCAAGCTCGCGGTCCCCGACCTCACCACCACCGTCATGACACTCACACTCACCGGCCTGGTGGCCGACCCGGCCGGCGGCGCCCCGCGCAACTCCCGCCGGCGCACCGGCGCGGTGGTGGCGCTGCTCCTCGGTGCCCTGATCGGGGCGCTGCTCGAGAAGCAAAGTCTCACGCTCCCGCTCACCGTCGCCGCGGGCGTGACAGCAGCGACACTCGCGGGCTTCGCCGCCGCGCGGCAGTAGCGATTCGAGGGCTCACTACGCCGCGAGACTGCCGGCGACCGGAGAGGCGCGCCGGCCCCCCGACCGGTGCGCCTCCCGCTTCGGGCGCCCTGCCGCCCGGTCCCCAGCTACGGTCCAAGCTCAGCGCATCCGGGGATCGATGAAGACGTCGTCGATCCGCGATTCGCCGGTGAGCGCCGTGAAGCGCAGCGCCACTTGCGCCGTGCCACCGGAGAGCAGGCCACCCGCGACCGAGCCCGTGAGCATCGGCAAGGTGGGCTGCCAGCTGGCGCTCAATGCCACCGCACCCAGTGGTAGGGCGACGGGACCGAGCACGGTTTTGTAGACGACCTGGACGAGCACCGTCGAGAGCAGGCTTCCGTTGCGCGCGAAGAACCGGAAGGAGGGGTAGCTCGCGTTGACGCAGGTGTAGGGCGATTGCGCCGAGGCGCCCGCCGGCAGCGCGAGCGAGTCGCGCCCGACTGCGCCGGTGACCCCGTAGGGCTCGCTTTCAGGGTCCCTCGCCGCGCCACGGCTGAGGTCCCACTGCGACAGCGAGCCCTCGAAGTCGCCCTGCGGCACCAGCTCGTAGTCGCTGGTGTCGCCCCAGTGGGCAAACGGCTGGCTGAGCGCCGCTTCGTTGCAGGCTCCTGTGCTCACCAGCGCCGCCTGCGCCGAGGTGGCCGGCAGTAGCGAGGAGAGGCCCAAGACCGCCGTGGAAAGCGCGAGGCTACCCAGGGCTGGGAGCGGGCGGCGACTGAAAAAAGATGAAAATGGGAACACAAGAGCCTCCGTGGTTCTACCGGCGGCCGAGCCATCTCCAGTCCAAAAGCGGAGACCTCTTGCTTTGCGTCCCCGTCTCGCGACGAGTTTGCCTTTTTCAGTGTGAATGTGATGAGCGCTTGAAGCTGCGGCCAGCATGAAGCACAAACAGCCCTGTGGGGAAGGGGCTTGGACGCATGTATGAACTCCATTGCCGGGGTAACCCAATAGTCGGGATCCACATTGGTTCAACGAGCGTCGTCCCGTTCATTGAAATCAAAACACCTTCCCCGCGAGACTGGCCGCCGTCCCGCTCAAGGCGCATCGACCGCCGGGCGATATAGCGCGCAGGGGTATCTAATCCGTGTCGGCGTACGCCATCATCGAGTCCGAGCGCGCGCGGACGTCGTTCCTGCGCCAAGGCCAACGGATGGATGTGGCCGAGCGGCGTGGCGAACTGATCGTCGGCGGCGGCTTCGCGTGCGCCGCGCTGATGCTGGCGGCAACCGCTGGCGAGTCGTCGGCGCAGGGGTGGGAGGGAGTCGGGTGGGGGTCTCATCGCTCCATCGCGGTGGCCGCCCTGTACGTCGTCTGCCTGGCTGTCGCAGGACGCATCAGGATCGACGTCGGCTCTGGCTTCACGGTTCCCACGCAGGCCGTGTTCGTGCCGCTGCTGTTCGCGGCGCCGCTCCCGCTGGTGCCGCTGCTGGTGGCGCTCTCGCTGGCGCTCGGGATGACGCCGGGGGTACTGCGGGGTCACGTTCCCCCCAGCCGGCTGCTGACGGTGCCCGCCAACAGCTGGTTCTCGTTCGGGCCCGCACTTGTGCTGCTGCTCGCGCACCACACCAGCCCCACCGACCTGGCCGATCCGCGATCGCTGGTTATCTTGCTGCTCGCGCTTGCCGCGCAGTTCGCCTGCGACTTCACCGCCAACGCCGTGCGCGAGCGCCTATGCGGAGGAATCGGCATCCGCGAGCTCATCGGGGAGGTGCGCGAGGTCTACCTGATCGATGCGGCGCTCGCCCCCCTGGGGCTGCTCGTGGCGATCGCGGGGGCACATCAACGCTGGGCGGTGCTGATGATCGCGCCGCTGTTTGCGATCCTGCGGATTTTCTCCAGGGAACGCCGCATCCGCCTGGAGCAGCTGATCGAGCTGGGCGACGCTTATCGCGGCACGGCACTCGTGCTCGGCGACGTGGTCGAGGCCGACGACGCCTACACCGGCGAGCACTGCCGCGGCGTGGTGCGCCTCGCGATCGAAGTGGCGACGGCGCTGGGGCTGGACGCCCAACGCGCTCGCAACGTCGAGTTCGGAGCCCTCCTGCACGACGTCGGCAAGATCGCGGTGCCCAAGGAGATCGTCAACAAGCCAGGCAAGCTCGACCCCGACGAGTGGGAGATCATCAAGACCCACACGATCGAGGGCCAGCGGATGCTCGAGCGCGTCGGTGGCTTCATGCGCGAAGTCGGCGAGATCGTGCGCTCCTCCCACGAGCGCTGGGACGGCGCAGGCTATCCCGACGGGCTGCGCGCCGAGGCAATTCCACTGGAGGCCCGCATCGTCTCCGCCTGCGACGCCTTCAACGCGATGACCACCACCCGCTCCTACCGCAAGGCGATGAGCCTGCCCGACGCGGTCGCCGAGCTCACGCGCTGCGCCGGCACCCAGTTCGACCCGCAGGTCGTCGACGCGCTGGTGGTGGTTGTTGGGGGCTGAGGGACCGAGGAAGGGTGGAGATGTCTTTCAAAAAAACGGCCCCCACCACTTCACAAGATGAAGGGTTGGGGTCCAAAACAAAGCATCCCCCCATTGGTGGGTCAGTTTGAGAGCCGATCGGGTGAGTTGCCGTTACGCGCGGCGAGCGTCTGGCGGCCGACCTCGGTCCACATCACCTGGTCACGACCCGGGCCCACCCCGATCAGCGCCACGGGCGCCCCGACGTGCTCGCCGATGAAGCGCATGTACTCCTGCGCCGCGACGGGCAGCTCGCGAGAAGCTCGTCGCACTCCCCGATCTCCTCGCTCCAGCCCTCCAGCTCGGTGTACTTCGCCGTGGTGTGGTGCAGCACCGTCTGGTGGTAGGGGAAGCTGTCGAACTCCGCCCCCTCGGCGCCGCGGTAGCTGGTGCACACCTTGATCCGCTCGAGGCCCGAGAGCACGTCGAGCTTGGTGATCGCGAGCGCCGAGAGCGAGTTCAGGCGCGTGCGCGTAGCGCAGCGCCACGAGGTCCAGCCAGCCGGTGCGCCGCGGGACGCCCGGTGGTCGTGCCGAACTCCCCTCCGCGGGTGCGCAGGCAGTCGCCCATCGTCGTCCTCCAGCTCGGTGGGGAACGGCCCCGCGCCTACACGGGTGGCGTACGCCTTGGCGACTCCCCCAGATCTCGTCGATGTCCTTCGGCCCCACGCCCGCGCCGATGCAGGCCGCGCCCGCCACCGGGTTGGAGGAGGTCACGAACGGGTAGGTGCCGTGGTCGATGTCGAGCATCGTCGCCTGCGCGCCCTCGAAGATCACGCGCCTGCCGCTGTCCAGCAGCTCCCACATCAGCTTCGCGGTGTCGGCGATGTGCTGCTCCAGGCGGTGCCCGTAGGTCAGGTACTCCTCGGTCATCGTGCGCAGGTCGAGCGAGGGGTCCTTCTCGAACGGACGCAGCGACAGGCGCTTGGGCTCCATCGCCGCCACGATCTTCTTCTTGAGGATCTTCTCGTCGAGCAGATCCTGCACGCGGATCCCCAGCCGCGCCGCCTTGTCGGCGTAGCACGGGCCGATGCCCGCGGCGCGTAGTGCCGATCTGCAGGCGCCCCAGCTTCGCCTCCCCGGCGGAGTCCAGCAACAGGTGGTAGGGCATGATCAGGTGGGCGTTGGCGGAGATCCGCAGGCCGCTGACGTCGATGCGCCGCGCGCGCAGCGCGTCGAGCTCCTCGATCAGCACCTTCGGGTCGATCACCACCCCGTTGCCGATCACGCAGCGCTTGCCGGGGTAGAGGATGCCGGAGGGGATCAGGTGCAGCTTCCACTCCTCGCCGTCCCGCACGATCGTGTGGCCCGCGTTGTTGCCGCCCTGGAAGCGCACCACCGCGTCGCCGTGCTCGGCGAGCAGATCGACGATCTTGCCCTTCCCCTCATCGCCCCACTGGGCACCCACTATGACTATTCCTGGCATGCCGCATGGAGTGTAGGGGCACGGTAGGGCGTCCCTGCCGATCGGAGAGCGACGGGCTCTCCGATCGGCCAACGGCGCTGGATCGCCACGGTCCACCTTGCCCGTGCTGGCCGATCTTCGATCGGTAGCACGGGCTGCGCCGACCGAAGCCGGGAGACACTCGCCTTCGGCTCACATCCCCGTTTCGGCCAGCGTCGCCCAGTTTGGTCCAGGAACGCCCTACACCGCCTATTTCAAAACGTTCTTGCTAGGCCAGCGCCTTCTGCTTGAGCGCGTCGAACTCGGCCTGGGTGATCGCGCCGCTGTCGAGCAGCTGCTTGCCCTTAGCGATCTGCTCGGTCGGGTCGCCCTTGGCGGCCGCGGACTGAACGTACTTGTCGAATTCCTGCTGGGCGGCCTGCTGCTGTTTGACCGCCCGTTCGGTCATGCCGCGGTGCTCGACGATCAGGTAGACGAACACCCCGAAATAGGGAACCACGATGATGAAGATTATCCACAGCACCTTGGCGAATCCCGAGGTGTCGTGGCGGCGGAATAGGTCGGCGAACACCCCGATCAGGATCCAGATCCAGATCACGAACGCGAAGAAGATCAACATCGTCCAGAACACTTCGAGGAACGGATAACTGCTGCTGGCGATAATCACTGCTTGCCTCCCACGGTTGGCTGACGAGGTCCCCAGGGCGCTCCGGCAGAGCCCGTTCGCCGCGAGCCCATGCTTGCGAGGAATCGGGGCGGCCCATGGGGAGGTATCTAGCGATTCGAACAGCTTATCGGCAGCTTAGATTTTGCGCTGCAACGTCTACTGCGAGTAGCGCTCGCCCGCGTAGTTCATGAACTTCGGATACTCCTTGTGGAAGGTCAGCGTGACTTTCCCGACGGCGCCGTTGCGATGCTTGGCGATGATCAGATCCGCCTCGCCAGGGCGTTCGGAGTCTTCGTCGTAGTACTCGTCGCGGTAGATGAACATCACGAGGTCGGAGTCCTGCTCGAGGTTCCCGCTCTCGCGCAGGTCGGAGAGCTGCGGTTTCTTGTCCGGGCCGCGTCTCCACCGCACGGCTCAGCTGCGAGAGCGCGATCACCGGCACCCCCAGCTCCCGCGCGAGGATCTTCAGGCCGCGGCTCAGCTCGCCCACGGCGGTGACACGGCTGTCGTAACGGCTGTCGGTGCGCATCAGCTGCAGGTAGTCGATGATGATCAGCCCCAACCCGCCCTCGCACTGAGAGTGCAGGCGCCGCGCCTTGGCACGGATCTCCAAGAGGCCCACGTCGCTGGAGTCGTCAACCCACAGCGGCGCCGCCGCCAGGCGCTGGCTGGCCGCGAGGATCTTCGGCCAGCGCTGCTCGGAGACGCGGCCCTTGCGCAGCTCCTCGCCCTTGATCCGCGCCTGCGAGGCGACGAAGCGCTGGGCCAGCTCCGCCTCCGCCATCTCCAGCGAGAACAGCGCCACCGGGCGCTTGTGCTCGACCGCGGCGTTCTCGGCGATGTTGCACACCAGCGCGCTCTTGCCCATCGCCGGTCGGGCGGCGATGATGATCAGGTTGCCCCGCTGGAAGCCCCCGGTGATCTCGTCGAGGTCTTTGAACCCGGACGGGGTGCCGGTCAGCGAGGTGCCCTCGATCGAGAGCCTGTGCAGCTTGTCGAGCTCCTCGTGCAGCACGTCCTCGATCGCGCGGAAGTCCTGCTTGCGATCGTCGCGCGCCACCTCCAGCATCGCCTTCTCGGCCTGCTCCACCAGCTCCCGTGGGGAGGCGCTAGTGGCCGAGCACGCTTTCCTGGATCTCGTACGTGCTCGCCAGCAGGCGTCGCAGCAGCGCGTTCTCGCGCACGATCTGCGCGTAGCGGCGCGCATGGCCCGCGGCTGGCACCACTCCCGTGAGCTCGTCCACGACGGCCAATCCACCCACCTCATCGAGCTTGCCCGTCTGGCGCAAGCGCTCGATGACCGTCAGCACGTCAACCGGCTCACTCTCCTCGTAGAGGGCCAGCATCGCTTCGTAGATCCAACGATGACGATCGCGATAGAAGTCGTCCGCCCGCAGCCCCTCCTCGATCACAAGGGCGTACATCGAGTGATCGGAGAGCAGGATCGCGCCGAGCACCGACTGCTCGGCCTCGAGGTTGTGCGGCGGGGCGAGAGCCGCGGTGGGGGCTGCCTGCCGCCGTTGGTGGCGGCAGCGGTGCTCATGGCCGAGCGACTCTAGTCCGAAGCCTGCGCCGCGTCGCAGAGGACAAGCCGCTATCTCCGAGGGAAAACTCCTGCACCAAAGGATGCTTGCAGGCACAGCGGACGGCCGTCTGAGCCTGCTTACATACTTCTTGGGGACCACCATCCATGAGCTGGGGGAGGGCAGGCCCGGGCGGGCGGGCATTCAAACCCCCTCCCGGAGGCTACTTCTTCGGCACCACCATGGTCTTGACGGTCGCCGTCACGTCCTCGACGACGTCCACCACGACCATGTAGGTGCCGACGTTCTTGATCGGCTCGGGGAGGTGCACGTTGTGGCGGTCGAGTTTGAGACCTCTCGCCTCGCGGATCGCCTCGGCGATGTCCTGGGCGGAGACCGAGCCGAACAGGCGCCCGTCGGCCCCGGCCTGCTGGGGGATCGTCAGCACGGTCTTGTTCAGCAGCGCCGCGTTGGTCTGCGCCCGCTCGACGAATTCCCGCTCCGCCCGCTCTTCGGCCTCCTGGCGGCGGCGGACCGCCTCGACCGCCCCGCGCGTGGCGGGCTGGGCCAGCTTGCGGGGGATCAGGAAGTTGCGCAGATACCCCTTGGAGACCTCCACCACCTTGCCCTGCTCGCCGAGCGTCTCGACGTCCTTGAGGAGGATCGCCTCGGGCATCAGCAAGTGCATGCAGACCACCTACGGCCCCGGTCGCGGTCGCCGCGCTCGCGGCGCGGGCTGTCGTCGCGCCCGCCCTCGTTCACGTAGGGCAGCAGCGCGAGCTCGCGGGCGCGCTTGACCGCGCGCGCCACCTGCGCCTGATGGCGGCGGCAGGCGCCGGTGATCCGTCGCGAGCGGATCTTGCCCTTCTCGGAGACGAACCGGCGCAGCGTCGCCACGTCCTTGTAGTCGACCTGCTCGATCTTGTCGCGGCAGTGCTGGCACGGCTTGCGCCGACCACCGCCGGTGCCCGCCTCGTTTCTCTCGTCTGCGGGCCGGCTTGCTGCGGCCCCGTGCCTTTGCCACTGGTCTCTACCTCTTCCTCTTTGTGTGCTCTTAGAACGGAATGTCCTCCTCGGCTGCCCCGCCGCCAACCGGTGCGGCCTGGAAGTCCCCTTCGTTGACTGGGACATCGCCACCCTGCGAGGCCCCGTTTCCGGCGAAGGCTTCCCCCTCCGGAGGAGTCATCGCGCGAACCCAGGAACTGCACCGAGTCGGCAATGATATCGATTGCCTGGCGCTTTGTCCCGTCCTGCGCCTCCCACTCGCGCCAATCCAGGCGTCCGTCGATCGCCACCGGGCGTCCCTTGGAGAGGTAGCGGGCGGCGTTCTCGCCCTGCGCACCCCACACCTTGACGTTGAAGTAGTTGGGCTTGTCCACCCACTCCCCGCTGGCCTGGTCCTTGCGGCGGGTGTTGCACGCGATCCGCAGCTCGCACACGGAGGTGCCGCTGGGCAGCGAGCGCAGCTCGGGGTCTTTGGTCAGGTTGCCGGTCATCACTACCCGGTTGATGTTGGTTGCGGCCACGGCTTATCTTCCTTTCGGCTGTCTCACACCCCTCAGTCGCGGGGGCCTCGTCGTCGTATCTCCCGATGCGAGCCCCCGAGTGTAGACCCGCCCGCGGGCGGGACTTCTGCCCGACTGCGCCGCGATCCCGCTCGTTGCGGTTTTTACTCGGAGTCCCGGCGGCTGCGCGGGGAGGTGCGGAACACCTCGTCCCAGTAGGGCGCGCTGATCCCGAAGCCGCGCGTGTCGTCCTGGAAGTGGTGGCGCATGTGGCGCTCGCGCAGCATCCGCCCCACGCGTCCCCTGGGGGTGAAGTGGTGCAGGTAGTAATGCAGCATGTCGTACACCACGTACCCCGTGAAGAAGCCCACCGCCAGACCGGGGGTGTAGCGTTCGCCGAAGATCAGGTACAGCACGCCGAACACCGATCGCCGCCAGCGGCACGCTTACAGCCGGCGGCATCACCAGGCGCATCGGGTCGTTGGGGTGCTCGTGGTGGATGCCGTGGATGATCCAGTGCAGGCGCGCACCCACGCCGTGGTCGGGCTCGAAGTGGAACACCAGTCGGTGCAGCCAGTACTCGAACAGCGTCCACAGCGCGTACCCCGCCACCGCCAGGCCAACCGTCGCCGCCACGCTCTACCTGCGCGAGGCTCCACGCTGCCATCAAGACGATCACCGGCACGAACAGCAGCGGCGGCACCGCGGGGTGCACGCGCGAGAAGAAGTCCAAGAGGCGCGACTCGAACATCGGCGGGGAGGCTCGCAGCACGTCAGAACGCCTCACCATCGCTTGATCGCTGCTGTCCACAGGAGTCACCACCCCGAGTGTATTACCCGCGTACGCGGGCCGGCACCAGGCTCGTCCGCGGGAGCAAACCGGTCTTCTCAGGCTCAGCCAGCGGGCTCGGCCGCCGCGGCGACCGGCTCGGGGGCGGGTGCCGCCACCACCGCTGCGCTCGCGCCCGGGGCGCTCATGTCCGGTGCCTCCGGGGTACCCGGCTTCAGCTTGACGATCCGGAAGCGCACCACCTCGTCGGCGATCCGCAGCGAGCGGTCGAGCCGCTCGAGCAGCTCCGGGGTCGCCGGCGTGGAACTGCAGCAGGTGGTACTTCGCGGTCGTTTTGTGGGCGATCGGGTAGGTCAGCGCGCGGTCGCCCCAATCGTCGTCGCGCAGCAGCTCCCCCTGCGCCGCGATCGCCTCGCGCGCCTCCGCCGAGGATCTTCGTGTGCGCCTGCTCGTCCGCCTCGGCGTCGAGCAGCAGCACGAGATCGTATGTGGGTGCGGGCAGGGTCATGCGAACGGGCGCGGATGATAACAGGGCCTATGAGGCGGCCGACCGGGGGCAAGACGGGTGGGGTCGAGCTTGCATGCGAGCCCGCGCATGCGCGGGCTCGGTCAGGGCCGCATGCGGCCCTGACAGGAACGGCCACATGTGGCCGTTCCCGACCGAAGCCGAGTGACACGCGCCTACGGCGCGCGTCCCCGTTTCGGCCAGTGCATGCGCGGTCCGCAGCCACGTCGCATGCGACGTGGCCCCCGCCCTGTCTACATCCCCTTCGCGCGGATGTCCGCCAGCTGCTCGTCGATCCAGTCCCCGGGGTCGCGCGAGGTGACGATCTCGCGCCAGCCCCTGCGCGCGGCGGCGGCGCTCGGCGGGCGCCATCGTCAGCGCCGCGTAGATCGAGTCGGCGAGCTCCTGGATGTCGAACGGGTTGACCGACAGCGCATACTCCCCGAGCTCCTCGTGCGCGCCGGTGTTCTCCGAGAGGATCGACACCCCCTCGCGCTCGTTGACCAGTCGGGCCCTCCTTGGCCACGAGGTTCATGCCGTCGAACATCGCGTTGACCAGCAGCACGTCGTAGTGGCTTGTACGCCGCCATCGCCTCCTCGAGGTCGTCGCGCAGCTTCAGCTGGATCGGCATCCAGTCGGGTGTGCCGTGGCGGTGGTTGACGACCGCCACCAGCGCCTCGATGCGCTCCAGGTACTCCGCGTACTGGGGCACATCCGTACGGGAGGGCATCAGCTGCGCCATGAACGTCATGCGCTCGGAGAACTCGGGGTGCTGCTCGAGGAACAGGTCGAACGCGGAGAAGCCCCGCAGCACGTTCTTCGACAGGTCCGCGCGGTCCACGCGCAGGATCAGGAAGTCCCGCCGGCGCGCCAGCAGCTCGCGCTCGAGCTCCCTCACGCGCTCGCCCTGCGCGAGGCGCCGCGTGGCGCGGTGGTCGATCGGCAGCGGGTACGCCCGCACCCACACCTCGCGCTCGCCGTAGCGCACCGTGCCCCGCTCGTAGTCCACCTCCAGCTCCATCAGGTCCTCGCAGCACTGCAGGAAGTTGCGCCGGTAGGAGCGCGTGTGGAAGCCGATGATGTCGTTGGCGAGCAGCCCCGCGAAGATCTCCTCGCGGATCCGCGAGGGCAGCACCCGCCACGCGTCCGACTGGGTCCAGGGGATGTGGATGAAGTGGTGCAGGAACACGTCCGGGCGCGCGCGGCGCACGAGGTCGGGGAGCGTGTAGAGGTGGTAGTCGTGCACCATCACCACCGGCTCCTCGCGCCCTCGAGCTCCTCCACCACCGCCCGCGCGAGATCCTCGTTGACGATGTTGTAGCCGAACTCGAACGCCTCGATCTCGTGGCGGCGGATGTCCGGGGCGTTGGAGAGGTCCCACAGGTAGTGCTGGATGAACCACAGCATCGGGTTGGCGAACACGTTGTAGAAGCGGTCGTACGCCTCGGGGTCGCTCGCCACGAGGCGCACCTGGAACTCCCCGCCCGCCGGGGAGCGCACGGGGAACGCGCGGCCGCCGTGGGCGCGCGAGACCTCCACGTCCTGCTCGCTCATCGCCGAGGCGATCCACACCGCCTCGCGGTGGGACGCCAGCCCGGTCAGCGCCGTCACGAGGCCCCCCGAGCCGCGCTGCACCTCGCCGCCCGGCCCGAAGGTCACCGGCCCCCGGTTGCTCACCAGCACCAGCGGGGCTCGCTGTGCCGGTGCCTCGCTCATGACGCCAATCTACCCCGGAATCGAGACACGGCCGTCATGGGCACGCAGGGCAAGCTGGGCAAGGACGCAGGGAGCGTGGCGTGCTTCGCACGCGAGCGACCGAGGACGCCGATCCAGCGCCGCCATGAGTGCTCATGACTCTCGCAGCTCGCTGAAGATCCGCAGATAGTCGCGAAGGTAGCGCGGCGTGAGGAAGTGCGCGCGCACGTGCTCCTTGCCGCGTTTGCCCAGCGACTTGCCGAGCGCGGGATCTTCGAGGACCTCGAGCGCGCGCTCGGCGCACTGCTCGGTGCTGGAGACGAGGAAGCCGGTGACCCCATCCTCCACCTGCAGCGGGATCCCGCCGACGTTGCCCCCGATGAACGGCCGCGCCTTCCAGATCGCCTCCGAGACCGTCAGCCCGAAGCCCTCGCGCGTGGACTTCTGGATCAGCACATCGGAGTGGGACTGGAACGCGTTGACCTCGATCGCGCCGACGTTGTTGAAGTTGTTGAGGATGTGTATGTCGGGGTCCCCGTCGGCGTGGGCGATGGTGGCGTTGAAGAAGTCCCACCCCTCGGGGTCGTCGCTCGCCATCGACCCCACCAGCGCGAGCTGCGCGGTGGGGACCCGCTCCTTGACGATGCGGTAGGCGTCGATCACCCCCAGTGGGTCCTTCCAGGGATCGAAGCGCGAGACCTGGCACATCAGCGGTCGGTCGACGTCGATCCCGAACTGCCCGCACACGTACGCGGCGTCTTCCGGGGAGAGCGCCATGTTCTTCGGGGTCAGCGGGTCGATCGCCGGGGGCACGATGTTGACGTGGCCGCTCATCCCCGGCGGCACGTACTCGCGCATGTGGAACAGCGACTGGGGGTAGTCCTCGATGTAGGGCATCAGCTGCGCGATCGTCTCGGGGTTGGGGGTGGAGAGGTCGATGTGGCAGCGCCACACCCAACCCTTCGCCTTGCCCGGCACCAGGCTGCTGCAGCGCCGCGGGCTGGGGGTCGTGCACGAGGCACACGTCCCACCCGCTGGAGAGCTCGCGGGCGTTCATCTCGTTGTAGCGCCTCCAGGTCTCCCACTGCTCCTCGTCGAGGTCCTCCGGGGCGCCCTGCAGCGCGTTGTGCATGAGCTTGGTGGCGTTGAAGAATTCCTCGCGCCCGTAGATCACCTGCCACTCGCACTCGAGGCCCACGTCGCGCATCAGCGGCACGAGCGTGTAGAGGATCTCCGAGACCCCCCCACCGAAGGCGGTCGCGGAGACGTGCACCACGCGGCTGCCCTTCAGCGGCTCCGCCAGCTCGCGGATCTCGTCGATCAGGTCGCGCCCGCAGATGTGGGTGTAGTCGGCGAGCGTCTTCGTTCCGACGGCGACGGGCTGGAGCACGCGCGCACGATACCGATACCTGCAGGCGCCCCGGGTGCGCGCACGCGGTGAGCTTGGGCCCCGAGGGACTCCGGGTGGCCGAGGGATAGGATACGTTGGATGGACTGCGCCGGGGGCGTTCGCAGCGCGCGTCCCGCGGCGGGTGGCTGCCGCGTTATGGTCTCGCCGAGGTGCTCAACGGACGTATCTACCGCGCAGCCTTCCTCCCGCTGCTGTTCGCGCTGGTGATCGCGGGGTTCTCCCTGACCGGGCGCACCGCCCCGCTCGAGCTCCAACCTCGCGCCGCGAGGCCTTCGAAGGCGCGCGCGCCTTCGCCACTCTGGAGAGCCTCGCCGAGGCGCTTCCCCGACCGCCGCCCCGGCAGCGCGGGCGATCGGGGGCTCGCCGCCCACGTGGCGGGACGCCTGCGCGGGCTGGGGAGCGCCGCCGCGGGAGGCTTCGCGGTGAGCACCCGCAGCTTCCGCGCGCAGACGATCGACGGGGAGCGCACGCTCACGACGGTGATCGCGCAGCGGCCCGGCACCACCGGGGAGGCCCCGATCGTGCTCCTCGCCCACCGCGACGCCGCGGGCCGGGGCGCGGAGGCGGAGCTCTCCGGGACCGCGGCGCTGCTCGAACTCGCGCGGGTGCTCGCCGCCGGGGAGACGCAGCGCACGATCGTGCTCGTCTCCACCAGCGGGGGCTCGGGCGGGAACGCGGGAGCCGCAGACTTCGCGGCGCACGCCGGCGAAGAGCTCAGCGGGGCGCGGGGGTGCGCATCGACGCGGCGCTCGTGCTCGGCGACCTCGCGGGCGCCGACCTGCGCGCGCCGCTGGTCGAGCGGCGCTCTCCGACGGCCCCGGCTCGGCGCCCCGCGCTGCTGGAGAGCACGCTGGCCGCGGCGCTCTCCCAGCAGGCCGGGTCACGCAGCGGGCGCACCGGGCACGCTCGCGCAACTCGCCCACCTCGTCTTCCCGCTCACCGCCGGCGAACAGGGCCCGCTCGACGCGGGCGGGCTGCCCGCGGTGCTGCTCGGCGTCGGCGGCGTACGTGCCGCCGCCGGCGGACGAACCGGTGAGCGCCGCGCGCCTGGAAGCGCTTCGGACGGGCGGCGCTCGCCGCGGTGTATGCGCTTGGACGGCGAAGCCGAAGTCCGGCACGGGCTAACGCTCCGCGAAGCGGGGCTCCCGATCCAGCACAAGGCGATCCCGCGTGGGCGCTGCGGCTGCTGGTGGCGGCGCTGCTGCTGCCGGCGCTGCTGGTGCTCGGGGACGGCCTCGCCCGCGTGCGCCGCCGCGGCGAGCGCGGTGGGGCGCTGGGTGGTGTGGGCGCTGGCGTGCGCGCTCCCGTTCCTGGGTGCGCCCTCTTCGCGATGCTGCTGGGGAGTCTCGGCGCGATCCCCGCGCCCCGCCCACCGGTCTCCGCCGCGGCGCTGCCGTTCGACGGCGCACGCCGCTGGAGGCGGTGCTCGCGAGCGGCGCTCGTGCTGGTGCTCGCCTGGCTGGGGTGGCCCGCGCTGATGCGCCGGATCGGCTCCCCGTCCACCCACATGCGCGGCGCCCGCCGGTCCCGCCGCGAGCCGACGCCGCGGTGCTCGGCCCCGCTGCTCGTGCTCGGCGCGCTCGCGCGTGGTGGTGTGGGTGTTCGACCCACTCACCGCGCTGCTGCTCGTGCCCGCGCTGCACTTGTGGCTCGTGTTCGCCTCCCCGCCGATCGTGCCCCCCCGCGAGCCGCATGCGGCGCGGACGGCGGCGCTCGGGCGCTCGTGTTGGTCGCATTCGGCGTGGTCCCGCTCGCGCTGCTGGTGGCCTTCTATGCCGCGCAGCTCGCAACTGGGCCTCGGAGGGGTGGTGCACACCACGCTGCTGCTGCTCGCGGGCGGGCGCATCGGGATCGCGGGGGCGGTGCTGTGGAGCGTCGGCGTTCGGCTGTCTCGCCGCGGCGCTGCTGGTCGCGCTCGCCCCGACGCCCGCGGAGTCGGCGGATCGCGGGCGAGCCACGGACGGTGGCTCAGGCGAGCGCGAGCCGATCACGGTCCGCGGGCCGCTGTCCTACGCTGGTCCGGGTCGCTGGGCGGCACCGAGTCCGCCCTGCGGCGGTGAGCCGCGTGTGACGCGACTCGCGTCCTGTCCGCGTCCGCCCGGGTAGTCTGGGGTCAGATCGCCTGAGGCAACACCCGTGTTCGGGGTCGATCGATCGTGTCCGAGATACTCTTCACCACCCCCCCCCGTGCACGGCCGGCGCCCCGCGCGCAGGCGTCGCGCGCTGCGGGCGCTCTCGACGGCGCTGATCGTCGTGGGGGCGCTGGCGCTGCTCGACGCGGGCGTCACGCTCGTGTGGCAGGAGCCGTTCTCGGCGCTGTACGCGAAATTCCAGCAGGACCACCTCCGGGGGGCGCTGCGCGACGCTCGAACGCGCCGCCGACCGAGCGCGACGAGCGCGAACACCTCGCGCAGCTCGCGGAGGAGCGCCGGCGGGTCTCCTTCCTGGCGAGCGAGCTGGCCCGCCACGCCCCGCTCGGCAGCGCGGTGGGCAGCATCCGCATCCCCCGGATCGGCGCCGACTTCGTGCTGGTGTACGGCACCGGCACCGAAGAACTGGAGAAGGGGCCGGGGATCTACACGCAGAGCACCTACCCCGGGAACTCGCTTCCCCGGCCTGGGGGCCACCACCGCGATCGCGGGCCACCGCACCACCTTCCTCGCGCCCTTCCGCCGCATCGACGAGCTGCGCCGCGGGGATCGGATCCTCGTCGACATGCCCTACGCGCACTTCGTCTACACCGTGACCGGCCACCGCATCGTCCTCCCCTCCGACGTGGCGCCGCGATCGGCCACGCCGGCTACAGCCGCCTGGTGCTCTCCGCCTGCACCCCCCTGTTCAGCGCCGCCGAACGGCTGCTGGTGTACGCGCGCCTCACCCGCACCGCCCCCGTGGGCGCGGCGCTGGCGCCCCGCCGTCTCAAACGGCGGCTCTGCGCCACCGCCTCTGCGGCCAGCGCCACTGCCGCAGCTGCGAGCGTGAACGGCGCCGGCTGTTCGGCGCCCGACGCGAGGCGCCCGCGGCCAGCGCCACCGCCTCCGCTGCTAGCGCCACCGCCTCGGCTGCAAGCTTGACGCACCGCCTCGGCTCGCGAGCAATGCCGGCATTGGCCCTTCGGTGGTCGCGGACACGCCGGCATCGGCCCTTCGGTGCTTGCGGACAACGCCGGCTTCGGCACTTCGGTGGTCGCGGACAACGCCGGTACCGACCCTTCGGTCTGAGCCGTGGCTGCTGCACCGCCGCCGCGGTCGTGTCCGCCACGGCGGCGGGTTCGATGCGCCGCCGCCCGCCACCGCCAGCGCCGCGGCGGCCGCCACGCTCGACGCAGCCCAGCGCGAACGCGGCGCCGGCGCCGTGGGCGTCCACCAGCGAGCCCCCCGAGCGCCGACCCCCCCGCCATGCCGGCGATGGTGGCGGCGCGGTGCCAGGTGAACGCCTCCGTGACGGTGCCCTCCGGCGCGAGCGCCCCGACGAGCGAGAACTGGCAGGAGATCATCGGCGCCAGCGCGAGGCCGGCGAGCACGCTGAGCGCGAACACCGGGGCGAGCGCGTGCACGGCGATCAGCGGCGCGACCGCGAGCGCCATCGCCATCAGCATCGCGCGTGTAGCGCCGCCCGATCGGCAAGGCTCCAGCTGCTGGCGGAGTAGAGCAGCCCGCCGGCCATGCTGCCGAGGCTGAACAGCGCGAGCAGCGGGCCGGAGGACCAGCGCGCGCCCTGCTGCATCGCGAGCGCGGGCAGCCCGACCTCGACCGCTCCGATCACCACGCCCGCGAGCACGACCGTGTAGAGCATCACGCGCAGGTTGGGGCTCGCCCTCAGCGCGCCCGCCCCGCGCGTGCGCCCGCGTCGTCCGCCCGCCACCCGCGCGAGAGCTTGGAGGTCGCGAAGTAGAGGGTCCCGCAGACCGTCGAGCGCGGCGCACAGCAGCACCGCGGCGGCGGGGGAGGCGAACCCCGCCGTGAGCCCCACCAGCAGCGGACCCGAGCGTCCAGATCGTCTCCTGCGTGGTGGCGTCGAGCGCGTAGGCGGTCTCGAGCTCCTCGTCGTGGGCGACCTCCGACCACAGCGCGCGCACGCAGCCCGCCGATCGGCGGCAGCGCGCCGCCCGCGAGCGCCGCCAGCGCGACGATCGCCGCCACCGGCGCGCCGGCCTGGCGCGACCAGCACGAGCGCCACCAGCAGCCCCGCCTGGGCGGCGGCGGCGCCGCAGCAGCACCGGCGTCTGCCCGTGGCGATCGACGAGCGCTCCCAGCAGCGGGCCGATCAGGGCGCCGGCCAGGCTGAACGCCCCCACCGCGACGCCCGCCGCCAGGAAGGAGCCGGTGCTCCCGTGGACGAACAGCAGGATCGCCAGCGAGAACATGCCCGAGGGCAGGCGCCCCAGGATCGAGCTGACCAGCAGCCGGCTGACGCCCGGCGTGGAGAACAGGGCGCGGTAGCGGGCGATCATGTCGGCTCACGTTCGTCCTGGAGCTGGCGGGAAACGGGCCGGGATTCCGGCGGGTTGCGCATTTCATCGGCCCGGCGGGCCCGCGGCCCGGGCTACGCCACCGACTCGCGTTGCGGGGCGCTCGCCTGCTCGACGGACGGGGCGCCCTCGTCCACGGGGGCGCTCTCGATCGGCCGCAGCTCGCCCAGCCCGGCGAGCTCCTCGAGCGCCGCGATCAGCGTGTCGACCTCGGCGTCGGTGTTGGCCGCCGTGAGCTGCACGCGGAAGCCGACCTCGTCGCGGGGCACCAGCGGGTAGGCGGCGAGCGTGACGTACACCCCGCGGTCGAACAGCAGCTGCCCCACCTCCCCGATGCGCTCGTGGTCGCGCAGCGGGATCTCGACGATCGGCAGCCCCGAGTGGTTGGGAGTGTGCACCTCCAGCCGCGCGAGGCACTCGAGCACGCGGCCGGTGTGGCGTCCACACGCGCTCGCGCAGCTGCTCCCCGCGGCGCTCGTTGACGTCGAAGCCGGCGAGCGTCGTCGCCAGCGAGGCGACGGGGGAGGGCCCCGAGTAGAGGTAGGGCGCCGCCGCGACCTTCAGCAGCTCCTTCATCTCGGTCGGGCAGGCGATGAACGCGAGCAGCGAGGAGTAGGCCTTGGAGAAGCCGCCCACCAGGATCAGGTTCTCGTAGCTCTCGCCGTAGTAGCGGACGATGCTGTTGCCGCGCTGCCCGTACGGGCAGCGCTCGGCGGGGCTGCGTTCGCCGATCACGCCGAAGCCGTGGGCGTCGTCCACGTACAGCAGCGCGCCGTGCTCGCGGGCCACCTCGCGCGAAGGCGCGGATGTCGGGCGGGTTGCCGGTCATGCTGTTGACCCCGTCCATGCACACCAGCCGCGGCCGCCCCGCGCCCGCGGCGCCGCGCAGCAGCTCGTCGAGGTGCTGCGGGGTCTTCGAAGCGGAAGCGCTTCACCGTGGCGCCGCGCGCGCGCGCCATCTGGCAGCCGTCGTAGATCGTCTTGTGCGCGCGCGAGTCGAGGAAGATCGTGCCGGACCCCGCCAGCACGGGGATCGCCGAGAGGTGGATGTGGGTGATCGTCGGCAGCACCAGCGAGTCGGCGCTGCCCAGCAGCGCGGTGAGGCGCTCCTCGATCTGCTCGTACAGCACGGGGCTGCCCAGCAGGCGCGACCAGCTCGGGTGCGTGCCCCACGCGTCCAGGTAGGCGGGCACCGCCTCGATGATCTCGCGGTCGAGGTCGAAGCCGAGGTAGTTGCAGGAGGCGAAGTCCGCCAGCCACTGCGAGCCCGACGCGGATCATGCGCCCGTCGATCTCCTCGATCACGGCGTCCATCATCGGGTGCGAGCGCGTCAGCGCGGTGAGGTCGCGCAGCGCCTCGGAGGAGTCGTTCCGCTCGCCGGCCGTTGCTGTGCCGTTGCCGTTGCCGTTGCGCCGTGGCCGCTGCCCTGTCGCCGCCGTTGCTCTGACCGTCGACGGACGTGCTCGCGCCATGCGCCGCGTCGCCGTGTCGGCCGTCTCCGGCGTGACCGTCGTCGCCGGCGCTGAGCTCCGCGAGCTCGGTGCTCGACACGGTCGGCTCGTCCCGGCATGCTCGGGCAGCGGCTGGGCGCGCAGCAGCGTCTCGAGGTCGATCGCCGGCAGCGGCCGCGAGAGCGCATACCCCTGGACCAGCTCGCAGCTGGTTGGCGACGAGCGAGCTCCACGTCACCTGGTCCTCGATGCCCTCGGCCACGACGCGGATGCCGATCCTGTGCGCGAGCTGGATCGTCGCCTGCACGATCGCCGCGTCGACCGGGTCGGTGGTCATCCGCCCGACGAACGAGCGGTCGATCTTGACCTCCCCGACCGGCAGCGACTTGAGGTGGGTGAGCGAGGAGAAGCCGGTGCCGAAGTCGTCGAGCGAGAGGCCGAGGCCGAGCTCGCCGAGCTGCGCGAGCACGTCGCCGACGCGCACGGGGTCGGCGAGCACCATGTTCTCGGTGACCTCCAGCACGAGCGCCTCCGGGGGCAGCCCGTGGGCCTCGAGCGTCGCGGCGACCTCGGCCGGGAACTGCGTGTCCTGCAGGTCGGCCACCGTCGTGTTGACGGCGACGTGCAGGTCGAAGCCGTCGTCGCGCCAGATCCGAACCTGTGTGAGCGCGAGGTCGAGCATCCTGCGCGTCAGCGCCCGCCCCAAGCCCGGCCTGCTCGGCGACCGTCACGAACTCCGCCGGGGAGATCAGCCCCCGCGTCGGGGTGCCGCCAGCGCACGAGCGCCTCGACGCCGACGATCCTGCGGCTGCCCGCGTCCGCCTTGGGCTGGAAGTGGGCTTCGATCTCCCCGCTTTCGAGCGCGTGCGAGAGTTCGCCGGCGAGCGTGAGGCGCTCCAGCGAGTGCTTGTCGCGCTCACGCGCGTAGCAGGCGTACCCCGATTGCGCGGCCTTCGCCTCGTACATCGCGACGTCGGCGTGCTGCATCAGCTGCTCGTCGTTCTCGGCGTGCTCGGGGAACAGCGCGATCCCGATGCTCGCGGTCACGCGCAGGCCGACGCTCTTGATCGGGAAGGGCTGGGCGATCGCCTTGAGGATCTTCTCCGCCACCAGCTCCGCGCTGGCGCCGTCGCTGGAGTCGGACAGCAGCACCCCGAACTCGTCGCCGCCCAGGCGGGCGGCGGTGTCGCTGGCGCGCAGCACCGCGTTCAGCCGCTCGCCCACCTGGCGCAGCAGCTGGTCGCCGGCGTCGTGGCCGAGCGTGTCGTTGAGCTCCTTGAAGTGGTCGAGGTCGACGATCAGCAGCGCCACGCTCTCGCCGGTCGCCCGGCTGGCGATGATCCCCTCGCGCACGCAGCGCAGGAAGTGGCGGCGGTTGGGCATCAGCGTGAGGTCGTCGGTCATCGCCTGGCGGCGCGTTTCGGCGAGCGCGCGCACATCGCGGAAGGTGAGCGCCACGCGCGCAAACGCCACCAGAACATCGTCAACATCGCGAGCGTCAGCGCGATCGGGTCGAGGCGGCTGAAGTGGTCGTAGATCAGCAGTCCCAGCGCGCTCACGGTGAAGGCGGCGGGGATCGCCAGCACCGCGCGGCTGGGGACAGTGTCGGTCTCGATCGCCGCCCCCGGCTGCCACGCGGCGAGCGCCAGCAGCATCACGCCGATGTCGTAGGTCAGTTGGTCAGCGCGCTGGGAGCCGAGCGCCCCGTGCGCCACCTGCAGCGCATACATGCAGTCGGCCGCCGCCAGCGCGAGGAAGCCAACGCCCAGCATCCCCCACATCCGGTCCAGCCGCCAGCCGCGTAGCGCGAGCACCCCAACCACCAGCGCGGCGAGCAGTAGGTCGCAGAGCGGGTAGGCCATCTCGGTGATCACCGCTGCGGTGCCGCCCGACACCGTCGCCAGCACCGGACGCACCACGATCGCCGCTCCGATCGCCGCGATCCCCAGCCCGGCGATGATGCCGTCCAGCCACATCCGCGCCGGCACGCGGCGCTCGCGCAGGCGGGCGAGGCCCACGATCCCGATGTAGCAGCACGGGTACAGCGTCAGCCACATCCCGTCGCAGATCGAGGGGATTGGCGGGTTGGGGAGGTGTTCGATCCAGGCCGCCCACAGCACGTTGCCGAGGCCGTAGATCGAGATGCCGAACGCGAAGATCATCCACGATTTACGCGACTCCGTGGTGCGCACGGCGCGCCAGCAGACGATCACCCCGACGAGGATGTAGACCGCCGAGGTGATCCAGTCGCGGATCGGTTCTTCGACGGAGCCCCCGCCGATGCCGAACACGGCGTGGGCGCCGGTCGCCACGACGAGCGCGATCAGAACCGCTGTGACGGCGCCCAACACGCGACGCTCGCGGGGCCCCAGCACCGAGTCCAGCGGCAGCAGTGACGTACGCATGGCACGAATATCGGACGCCGTGGCTATATCTTGACCGTCGGCATATTCGAGTGGTCCTATGTATCTCGAATCGATGCCGTGCGCGTCGGTCGAATCGATGCCGTGCGCGTCGGCTCCAGGGCGCACCCTGGGCCGGCGTGGGCTCTCACCAGCGGTGCTCGAATCCCTCCAGTTGCTGGATGCGCCCGTCGGCGTCCAGTAGCGCCACCCCTGCTTGGACGGACCCACCCGTTGCCTGCGTGGGCCGGTCGGCCGCCTGCGCCACGCGTCCGATCCAGGTGACCTGCGCGCCCCCGTCGAGCTCAGCGAGTGCCATCTCAGCTCGCCGGCGGTCGACGGGCGCGATGCAGACACACAGCTCGTAGTCTTCGCCACCCCCCGCGGCGAGTTGCCACGCGGGCACCCCCAGCATGGCCGCGATTTCCGCGACACCCTCGTCCAGCGGCAGCGCGCCAAGGTCGATCTCCATGCGCACGCCGCTCGCGCGGGCGATGTGGCCGGCGTCGGTGGCCAGGCCGTCGGAGAGGTCGATCATCGCTCGCGCCCCCGCGTTCGCCAACGCGCGGCCCTCGGCCAGGCGGGGCACGGGGCTACGCAGCCGTGCCAGCGCTGTGGCTGCGGTGGGCGTCGCGCGGACCCGCCCCTCCAGCACCGCCAGACCGGCGCCGGCGCCTCCGAGGCGGCCGGTCACTCCCACCAAGTCGCCCGGTTGGGCTCCGTCCCGGCCGACGAGTTCGTCCTCGGAGTCGGCCCAGCCGACGGCGGTGATCGACACCATGAGCGCAGGTGCCACCACCACGTCCCCGCCGGCAATCGTGACCCCGGTGGCACGTGCGAGCACGTGAACGCCCCGCACCAGCTCGAGCGCCTGCGCCTCATTGAACCCCGGCGGCAGTCCCAGTACGAGGTATGCCTCCCCTGCCTCGGCGCCCATCGCAGCAAGGTCCGACAGCGCTGCGGCGAGCGCCCGCTCCCCCACCTGGGCCGGCGTCATCCACTCCTCCCCGAGGCGGAAGTGCACCCCCTCGATCATCGCGTCCACCGAGGTCACGCACAGCGGGCGTGCACGCACCACGGCGGCGTCGTCGCCGATGCCTCGCAGCACCCTGCTGTTCGCGTCCCAGGCACCGCGGCCCTCCCCGGCACCGTGGCCCTCCCGGGCACCGCGGCCTTCCCCGGCACCGCGGTTCGCGTCCACGGCGCCGCGGCCCTGGTTGAGCTCGGCCGCGATCGCCTCGATTAGAGCGAGCTCGCTACCGCGCCCAAACACGGTCGTCGAGTCCTCCGAAGGTGTACCTGGCGAGGATCGACATGCCCGCGCCGCCCGCTCTCGAACGCGCCTCAGCGATGCCGGTAGACGATTCGCGCGCGGTCGAGGTCGTAGGGGGAGAGCTCGCAACGGACGCGATCCCCGGGGAGAATGCGGATCCTGAAGCGGCGCATCTTGCCGGCCACATGACCGAGCACCACGTGATCGTTGTCGAGCTTCACGCGGAACATCGCGTTCGGCAGCGCCTCGATCACCTCACCCTCGAATTCGACCTTGTCTTCCTTTGCCACGAGTGCGCACAACCTAGCACCAGGCGGTCATCACAGCGGCGCGGTGGCCGCTGTCGGGGTTCTCACCCGGCACGATCCCAGCTGGGCGAGATCGTCACGGCGGCGCGGTGCCACCACTCGGGGCGCCTCCCGAACCGCCGCCGGTATTGGGAGTGTTGGTATTGGGCCCACCCGCCCCACCCGCCCCACCCGCGCCACCCGCGCCACCCGCCCCGCCCGCCCCGCCGGCGCCCGGGGTGCCAGCACCCGGTTCGGTCTGCGCATTGTTCGGAGTGACAGGTTCGGCGGGCGCTTTTTCCGCAGGAGCCCCGCCGCCCGCCTGCGGTTCGGCGCCCGCGGCCGGTGCTTCTTTGGCCACGCCGGGAGCAGGGGTTTCCTTGCCGTGATGGGATTTGCCGTGGGCGTTGGGTGCGGCACCGTTGGCGGCGCCGAGCCCGAAGTTTGGTTCGAGCCCCCGACCGGGCGTGCCAGACTGGCCCATGGTCTCGAATTTGCCGAAGAACGGCCGGTACACCAGCGGTTCGGTCGGCTGGGGAAATTCCACGCAGGGCTGTCCTTCGGTCACCGCCGCCATGTAGTCATGCCAGATCACCGCTGGCAGCGCCCCACCCTGCTGGGCTTCCCCGTGGACGTCGGTCATCGGGACGCGTTCCTTGGGGTACCCCATCCACACGACCGTCGCGTAGTCGGGCATGTAGCCGTCCAGCCAGGCGTCCACCAGTTCGGTCGTCGTGCCGGTCTTCGCGGCCGTGGGGCAGTCGATCGCCGAGCGGCCCGCGGTACCGATCGGGTTGGTCGTATTTTCGTGAAGGATCTTCGTCTCCTCGGCGGTGACCCCGTTGGAGAGCACTTTCACGCGGTGGGGCTGACCCCAGCTGGAGTCGACCCGACCGCCGGGGAACACGACCTTGGTGATCGCGATCGGCGTGTTGCGGTAGCCGCCGTCGGCCAGGGTCGCGTAGACGATCCCCATTTCCAGCGGAGTGACACCATATTCAAGGCCACCGAGAGCCTGAGAGGGATTACCGAGCAGATGGGTTTTGACCCCCATCTTGTACGCCATTTCGGTGATCGATTCCTCACCGAGATCGGCAGCGAGCTGCGCGTAGACAGTGTTGTCCGAGCGAAGCGTCGCGGTCACAAGGTTCATCTGCTGATTCAGCGAGGTGCCCTCAAAGGTCTTGACTTCGTAGTTCGGTTCGGCGGCCAGCCAGCCTTTGTACAGGGTGTGGGAGAGGTAAGAGGTGGTGTTGGGATCCACTCCACGCGAGAGCGCATCGGCGAGGTCGATCGCCTTGAAGGTCGAGCCCGGCTGGCGGTGGCCTTCGGAGGCGAGGTTGAACTGCGACTGCTCGTAGCTTTCGGACTCGGCCATCGTTTCGATGTAGCCGTTGTGGGGGTCGATCGTGACGATCGCCGACGCCGGGTCGCCGGGCTCGTCGAGCACTTCGGCGATCGCCTTGTGCGCCAGTTCCTGCTCGTGCAGGTTGAGCGTCGTATAGACCTTCAGCCCGCCCCGTTCCACCGTTTTGCGCCCGTAGCGGTGGATCAGCTGCTGGCGGACGTATTCGAAGAAGAAGCCTTCTTTCTTTTCGGAGTAGAAGTCGCCATGGCGGACCTCCAGTGGAGCGTGCTGCGCGGCGGCCGCCTGCGCGAGGGTGATGTAGTGCAGTTCGGCCATCTTGCCCAGCACCTCGTTGCGCCGCTGGCGCGCCGCGGTGGGATAGAGGAAGGGGTTGTACTCCGAGGGCGCCTGGGGCAAGCCGGCGAGCAGGGCGGCCTGCTCGAGGTCCAGCTGGGAGGCCGGTTTGTCGAAGAAGATCCGCGAGGCCGCCTGTACCCCGATCGCGGTCTGCCCGCCGACGGTGCCGTAGGGGACGCTGTTGAGGTAGCTGGTGAGGATCGCGCGCTTGCTGTGATGTTCGTTGTATTCGAGCGCCAGCTTCGCCTCGGTGATCTTCTGCTGGAAGGTGCGCTGGTCGCCACCGAGGTAGAGGTTGCGCATCAGCTGCATCGTGATCGTGGACGCCCCCTGGAGAGCTTCGCCGTGCACGAGATCCTTGATGGCGGCCCGGAAGATCCCGGTGGGGTCGATGCCATCGTCTCTGTAGAAGCGCTGGTCCTCGATCGCAATCGTGGCGTTGGAGAGGGTGACCGGGATCTGCGACCAGGGGATCGGCGAGCGCAGCTCGTTGGACTGGATGAACCCGAGGCGCGTGCCGTCGGCGGCGAACACCTGCGAGGAGGCGCCTTCGATGATCGGGTGGCGCCCGGCCAGGCCCGGCGTGGAGTGGACAACCGAGATCACGTAGGCCACCGCGCCGACGGCACCGATGAACAGCCCGCTCGCCATCACGAGCAGGGCGACGAACAGGATGCGGGAGGGCCCCCGGCGGTGGCGGCGCGCGCTGGCGTGCGAGTCTGGACATGCGAAGGAAGCGCGAAGGTGCTTGTGGGAGGGTACCGCCCCAATCTGTGATTTCCTGCCAGTCACGTCCGTCGCGCCGCACGGTTTTGTGAGCGCGATCGAACAGCGGACGCCCGACAGATGAGCAGCGACACCGCTGAGATGGCCGTTGTGGGCAGCGCGGGCGAGCTTGCCGCCGCGACGCTCGACGACGCTTCGAATGCGCCACGCGCCGACCTTGCGCCGGGCTCCGAGGTCGCCGACGCACCGGGCTGGTATGCACGGTTCCGTGCAGACTCGGCGCGGATGGCGGCGGTGCGCGATTGCTGGCGGGCATTGTGGGTCTCCCGTCTGATCGTGCTCGCGGCGGGCGTGGGCGCGGTCGCGGTGTTCGGGGTGGGGCGGGCGCGCAGCGCCTTCGACCCAGCCGGCACCACGAGCGGCTTTGGCTGGCTGGGCAACCTGCTGGTGGCCCCCGTGGCGCGCTGGGACGCGGTGTGGTATTTGGTGATCGCCCGCCACGGCTACCGCCCCGAGCTCGCTGCCTTCGGCACCGGTTCGCGGGCGGCCTTCTTCCCGCTCTACCCGCTCGGCGTGCGCGCGCTCTCAGAGCTGGGGGTCCCGCCGATCGCCGCGGGGACGGCACTCTCGCTGGTGGCGCTGGCGGCGGCGCTGTACGGGATCCACCGCCTGAGCACGCTGGAGCTCGGCCGCCTTGTCCCCCGCAGCGCACACCGCGGCGACGTGGCACGACTGGCGGTGCTCGTGACGGGACTCGCGCCGATGGCATTCTTCTTCTCGGCGGTGTACTCGGAGTCCCTGTATCTGGCGCTGTCGGTCGGCGTCTTTTGGTGCGCACGCCAGGGGCGGTGGGGATGGGCGGGGGTGCTGGGAGCGCTGGCGAGCGCGACACGCAGCGCAGGGCTGGTGCTGGTGGTGCCGATGGTGATGCTCTATCTGTACGGGCCACGGGAGGACCGCCAGCCGGACTTCCCCGACCGCGCGTGGTGGCTGCCGCGCTATGCGGTGCGTCGCGACGCGCTGTGGGTGGCGGCGCTGCCGGTGGGGGTGGGCGCCTACATGGCCTACCTGGCGCTGGCGGGCGGTAGCGCGCTGCTGCCATTCCACGCGCAGGAAGCATGGAACAGGCACTTCGCCGGCCCATACGTGGCCGTGTGGGATGGAGCGCGCGCCGCCTTCGACGGGGCGCGCCAGCTGCTCTCCTTCCAGCGCGACGCACGTCTACTTCAAAGTGGCGGGCGGAGAGCCCGTTCGTGGACGCGGGGCACAACGTGATGCTGTTCGCGTTCCTACTCGCAGCAGTGCCGATGGTCGATCGGCGTGCTGCGCCGCCTGCCGCTGGCGTACGGCGCGTACGTGCTGGCGGCGCTCGCGCTGCCGCTCTCCTACCCGGTGGCGCCCCAGCCGCTGATGTCGCTGCCGCGGTTCGAGGTGGTGCTGTTCCCGCTGGCGATGTGGTTGGGGGCGTGGCTGGCGGAACGGCCGCGGGCGCGCCTGCCCGTATTGGCGGCGATGGCACTGCTGATGGCTCTGTTCGTGGGCGAGTTTGCGACCTGGCATTGGGTGGCGTAGACATTCAGGCGGTGCTGCTGGACGGGTTGGGCACGCTGGTGGCGCTGGAGTCACCGTGGCCCAGGCTGGTCGAGCGGCTGCAAGACACTCACGGCGTGGAGCTCTCGCTCGCCGACGCCGAAAGAGCCTTCCGCGCGGAGATCGCCTACTACCGGACCCACCACCACGAGGGACGCGACGCAGATACGCTCGAGGACCTGCGCCGCCGCTGCGCGGAGGTGCTGCGCGCGCAACTTCCCCCGCGGGCGGGGCAGGCACTCTCGCTACGAGCAGCTGACCGCGGCGATGCTTGGGCTCGCTGCGCTTCAGCATACCCCGACGTGCCCGCCGCACTCGCGCGACTGCGCGCGCAGCGGCCTGACGCTGGTGGTCGTGAGCAACTGGGATGTATCGCTGCCGGCGGTGTTGCGCACCGTGGGGGTGGAGAGGATGGTTGACGGGGTGGTGACCTCTGCGCGAGGTGGGGACCCCGAAGCCGGCTCCCGCGATCTTCACGGCTGCGTTGGCGCTCGCCGGGTGCGCCCCTGAGCGCGCGGTGCAAGTCGGAGACTCACTCGACCAGGACATCCGCGGAGCGCTCGCCGCGGGGATCTCCGCGGTTCTGCTGCGCCGCGACGGTGCCGAGCCCGGGGAGCCGCCCCCCGGCGTGCCGAGCATTTCATCGCTGGCGGAGCTGCCACCGCTGTTGGATAGCGCCGATGCGATGCGACGGGGACAGCGACGTGGATGACGCACATTGACCGTAAGCTGGCTGGACTCCAACGACGATGAATACACACATGGAGCTCCAGCCCGACATCCCATCCTCCCCACCGCTCGAAACCGACCTCGTCCTGTTTCCGCTCGAGCCCTATCTTGCTCCGGTGCCGAGCGAGGCTCCCGGGCCTCCCGGCCCGCGGCTCCCGGCCAACACCTGGCCATGGTGGACGGCCCCGGCGGCGCTCTTGGGTGGGCTGCTGCTGGCGGCGGTGGGGGGCTGGTGGTGGACATCCCGGCGGCGCTGCTGTTCGGGGTGAGCATCACCTCCTCCTCGATCTCCCGGAGGGTCTGGAGATCGTTGACACGGTGGTGCAGGACGCGAGCCTTCGTGCTGGTCGGCGGTGCTGTTCGCCAAAGTCGGCGGGCCGCACGGTGCGCGCCTGGCAGTTCGGGCTGCAGCGACCCGGCATCGGCTGGCTGAGCCCGCGCGTGGGCTGGCTGTGGGCGGTGGCCATGATCCTCGTGACGCTGCTCACCTTCCTGGTGTTCAGCGTCGTCTGGGCGGAGATCCTGAACGTGAACACGAAGGAGAAGCTGCTCGAACAGCTGGGCGCCAACGAAGGCACGAGGCTGCTGCTGCTGAGCGCGGGGCTGACGTGCGTGGTGGCGCCGATCTGCGAGGAGTTCCTGTTCCGTGGCTTCATCTTCCGGGCGCTGTACAACTGGCGGGGGCTGTGGCCGGCGGCGCTGATCACGGGCCTGGTGTTCGGCGGCGATCCACGCGGGCTCGGCGCCGGTGGTCGATCTGATCCCGCTGGCGGCGCTGGGGTTTGGGCTGTGCGTGCTCTACCGCTACACGGGCTCGCTGTACCCGTGCATCGCGGCGCACTCGCCTGAACAACTGCCTCGCCTTCGGGGACGCTGGAGGGCTGGGGGTGGCAGATCCCGGTGCTGGCGGTGAGCCGCGCTGGCGGCGATCGCGCTGCTCGTCGCTGGCGCTGCGCCGGGTGGGCGTGATCACCCCGCCACCGGCAGTTCGTCCTTCGACCGAGTACGTCAGCCCCGACCCCGTAGGATCGAAGACGATGGTCGCGCGCCCCATCACCATCCGACGCCGCCGCCAGCCCGGTTGCAGGGCAGATGACGCTCGCGACCCAAGCGCCCGCGCGGCCGTCCGGCCGTTCCTGCTCACCGGCGAACGCCTCGTGGTGAGCGGCGTGGTGCGCCCGTTCGAGGCGGGGCAGAGCGTGACCGTGCGCTTCGCCGAGGATGGCCGCAGGGTCGCGACGAGCACGGTGAGCGTGCTTCCGCGGGCCCAGCGGGACGGGCCGCTTCCGCCTTGGCTACTCGAGCGCCCGGGCCGGGCCTGGTGCAGGTGAGCGCGGCACACGCCGCCTCGCCACAGATGACGGCGTTCAAGGCGAAGCCGGTGGAGCGTGCGCGTGATCGCCCCGGACATGAGCGAAGGCGCGCGCGGCCCGGGAGTGTGGCTGCTGCAGTCGGCGCTGAGCGCGCTGCACTACGCGGTGCCGCTGAACGGCGTCTTCGACGAAGCGACCGGCCAGGCGGTGACCGCCTACCGCAAGCTGACGGGACTCGACGCGTGTGCCCGACACCGACGCTCGGGTCTTCCACCTGCTGCAGCGGGGGGCGGGCGCCTTCCACGTGCGCTACCCGCGGGACGGCAGGCACGTGGAGGCCGATCTCGCCGCGCAGGTGCTCGCCGAGATCGAACCGGGCGGCGCGGGTGCGGCGGATCTACACGATCAGCTCGGGCAAGCCCTCGACCCCGACGGTGCTGGGCCGCTTCCGGGTCTACCTCAAGACGCCCGGGGTCAACTCAGAGGGGATGGTGGACTCCAACTACTTCATCCGCGGCTACGCGATCCACGGGTACCCCGAAGTGCCCACGTACGCCGCCAGCCACGGCTGCCTGCGGGTGCCGATCCCGGACGCCCCGGCGATCTACGCGTGGGTGCGGCTCGGGACCCCGGTGGACGTGTACTACTGAGCAGCACCAGCGAGGGGCCGACACCAGCGAGGGGCTGACACCAGCCGCGACGCCCGGAGCGCAGGAGCGCGCCAGATAGCCGAGGCCGACGCCGTAGACGAGCAGCGCCATCAGCGGTGCCGACGCCGCGGATCACCCACTGGCTGGTGGAGCCCGCCGTGATCCCGGAGAACGGCGAGATGAGCTTGTCGGCGACTTCGTCGATCACCTTGTGCGCGGTGCCCTCGCTGGGTTGCGGGCTGGAGTGGTGGTCGCAGTTCGTCCGTTCACCGTTGTCCTACCTGATGGGTGGAGGCGGCTGCTGGTCTGATCGACGGCGAAGACCCGAAGGAGACGATCACGATCAGGCAGACGATCCGCGAGGCCACACGCAGGATTCCCGCAAGCGGGAAGAGTACGCGGGTGGCTGTCATCGAGTGTCCTCTGTTAGATGGTGGGGCTGAAAAACCGTGGTACAGGATACATCGGCAGCCGGACGGCGGACCTTCAGGCTAGATTAGATTCCGCGAGTGGACACCGTGGCCGAATCTACGAGCAACCTCGCCGCCGCGCGCGCGCAGTTGCTGGCGGCCTGCGGGAGCACGCGCTGGTGATCGGCGAGGTGACGCTCACAAGCGGCCGCAAAGCGCCAGTACTACGTGGACGCCAAGCGCGCGATCCTGCTGCCGAGCACGTTCGCCGCGCTCGGCGCGCTGGTCGCCGACCGGGCACGAGCCTGGGGCGCGAGCGCGGTGGGGGGCGTGCCGGTGAGCGCGATCCCGGTGGCGTGCGCAGCGCTGGCGGCAGGCGTGGAGAAGGCGTTCATCGTGCGCAAGGAGCGCAAGGCGCACGGCCTGCAGCGGTGGATCGAGGGCCCCGAGCTCGCGCGCGGGCGAGCGCTGCCTGATCGTCGAGGACGTGGTCACGACGGGAGGCTCCACGATCGAGGCGCTGGAGCGCGTGCGCAGCGAGGGCCTGACGGTGGCGGGCGTGGTGAGCGTGCTCGACCGCCTCGCGGGCGGAGGCGCAGGCGATCCAGGCGGCGCTCGGCGACGAGCAGGCACCGTACGAGGCGCTCACCACGATCGACGAGATCTACCCGCAGCGTCCCGATCGGCGATGACCGGGGAGACCGTTGATGGCCGCGGGGAGCACGCTCCACCCGCTCCGGTCGGCCAGTTCCTGCTAGGCCGCTGGCCATCAGGGACGCACGCGAGCGACGTCCCGGCGCTGCTGGAGATGTTCGCGGAGCTGGCGGAGTACGAGGACCTGACTACACGAGCTGCGGGCGACCGAGAAACAGCTGAGCGAAGCTCTGTTCGGCCCCCGCCCGGCCGCGGAGGCGCTGATCGCCGAGCACGCGACACCGCACGCGGCGATCGGCTACGCCCTCTACTTCCCCACCTTCTCCAGCTTCCTGGCCAGCACGGGGCGTGTGGCTGGAGGATCTTTTCGTGCGCCCCGCCCACCGGCGCGCTGGCGTCGGCCGGGCACTGCTGGCCGCAGTCGCGGCGCGCCTGCGCGAGCGGCGGCGGAGGGCGCCTCGAATGGGCCGCACTCGACTGGAACGAGCCCGCGCTGCGCTTCTACAGCACCCTCGGGCCCGCACGATGCCCGAGTGGATCACCCACCGCCTCGTCGGCGAGGACCTCGATCGCCTCGCCGCCGAGCATCCGCGGCGATAGCCTTCGAGCAGGCCACCGGAGCCAGCCGGGGCCCGTCGCGCCCTCGTAGTCCAATGGATAAGACAACCGCCTCCTAAGCGGTGGATCCAGGTTCGACTCCTGGCGGGGGCATCGGGGTAGTTCTCGATTAAGTTCCATCGCTGGCATCAGTTGTTGGTCAGGCGGCGCCAGCGTGCAGAGCGGCCGGTGCCAAGAGACTCGATACGCCCTTGGTTCTTCAGGTCGCCGAGCACGCGGTTGATGTAGCCGTCGCTGATACCCGGAGCGGCCTCTCGAACTTCGGCGATCGTGAACTCGTTGACCATCAGCGAGTCGATGAACGTTTCGATCAGTTTGCGCTTGGAACCGCGCCCCGCGAGCACGCCGGTACGGCCCTCGAACTCCTTGTAGGCAGCGAGCAGCACGCCGAGGAAGTAGCTCGTCCACGGCGCGAGATCGTGCGTGCCTTCGTGCCAACCCCGGGTGGAAGACCGGAGGGCTTCGTAGTACGTCTCCTTGCTGTCGTCGGTCAGCTTCTCCAAGCTGATGTACCGACCCACGTCGTGGCCTGCGACGTAGAGCAGCCATAGGGTGATCAGCCGCGACATACGGCCGTTGCCATCGCGGAACGGGTGGATGACCGTGAAGTCCAGGATGTAAGCCACAGCGAGCAACAGTGGCGAATAAGTGCCGTCCGATAGCGCGCGGCCGAATGCGGCGTGCAGGTCATCCATCGTCTGCGGCGTCAGCAGAGCCGCGACGGGCATGAACCGCACGGCCTTGGTGCCGTCCGGTAATTCTTCCTCGACGGTATTGTCAAGCGTCTTCCATTTGCCTGCGTCGCGGGTGCCGACGTAGCGGTGCATGTTCCCGTGGAACTGCATCACGTAGCGTGGCTCGAACGCAATCGCCGCGCCGTTGGTGTGGATGGTCGCGAGCACGTCCCGGTAACCGGCGATCTCCTGCTCGGAGCGGTTCTGCGGCATCGTCTTCTCCGCGACGAGTTCTTCTATGCGCGGGAGGGGCGCGTGAATGTTCTCGATCGCGTTCGACGCCTCGGTGCTCTGGATCAGCGCGACTTGCCGCAGCGTCTCAAGGCCCGACGGGTTCTGCTGCCGGTACAGGTCCGCCCTGCCCTTTGCTTCCCCGATCGTGGTCAGCGCCGATACCGTCGCGGGCGGCAGCGCACCGAAGTGGCGATCAAGATCATCGAAGCTACTCACCCGCTAAACGTACCACTAACCACCCAAAAGGTGCACGTTTGTCGGTACATATGTGTAGGTTTGCGTGGGGTTGCCCCAGATATCTCTCCAAAGGTGGACGTTTAGCGGAAGTAGGTGCACGTTCGGTCCTGCAACAGGAGGCCGGCCGACCTGGTGCTTAGATCTGGGTGTTCTGCACATGTGTACATAGGCTCCGGGCACGTGTTCAAACCCGTCCAGGGACACCCTGAATCTCGCTTTAGCTGGTAATTGAGAACTGTCCCATCGGCTGGCCCGGTGATCGCCGCCTCGGCAACCCACCCCCGGCACGCTCGAGCTCGGACTATGCCGGCGCGCTGGCCCCGCTCAGCGCCTCGACGCTCATCTCGCTCTCGATTGCCGCGCCGATCGCAGCGAGCGACGGCGATCGTACGCGCTGCTTGGTCGCCGTGTGCGCCGCGCGGTTCAGGCCGGCGAGTCGCTCCGCCTCGCGCCGTGCCGCCTCGTCGAGCTCGGCCGCTGGCACGACCTGATCGAGGTAGCCGACCTGCACGGCCTCGCGGGGCGTGTACATCGCAGCGTCGATCACCGCACGCGCCAGGTGGCCGGGATGCAACCGCTGGCGGGCAAGCTCGATCACGAACTGAGGCATCGTCAGCCCGCTCTGCACCTCGTTGAGGCCAACTCGAAACTCGCCATCCACCCCGATCCTCACGTCCGCCGCCATCAACATGAACGCTCCCGCCGCGACCGCGTGACCGTCGCTGGCGATCAACACCGGCGCCGGAAAGCCCATGATCCGCTGCGCCAGGGTCGCTCCCAGCCGGAGCATCTCGACGATCCGCTCCGCGTCCCCGCTGGCGAAGACTTGCAGGTCGAAGCCCGCCGAGAAGTAGCCGTCGCGGCCGCGCAGGACGACGACCGCACCGTCGCGCTCGGCTCGGTCGAACGCCTCGTGCAGTGCGCCCAGCATGTCCAGCGAGAGCGCGTTGACCTTGCCATCGTCCATCGCGATGGTCGCGACGGCGCTCTCGAGGCGATAGTTGACGAGTCCGCTCACCCTGTCTCCCCTCTCGTTGTCGTGATCGATTCATATCGCACTCGCCGATGCCCACCGCGACTTCATCCAAAAGCACCCTGTGCTCGCGCAGCTGTTCTCCAAGGCGGCTGGCGCCGACGCGATGTTCGCCGGCTTCGGCTCGGTACGACCCCAACGATTGGGGCCGATGCCTTCCGTCTTGCTATTGCTAGACCTGTGAGTCGGGCAACCCAGCCAGCCACGAGCGACGCGGGCTCGGTCGAGAGCATCACCCCCGAGCCATCCCGGGCGCGACGGCGGCTGATCCTTGCGATCTGCTGCATGAGCCTGTTGATCGTGGGACTGGACAACACGATTGTGAATGTGGCGCTGCCGTCGATCGGGCGCGATCTGAACACGACGGTGAAGGGGCTGCAGTGGACGGTGGACGCCTACACGCTGGTGATCGCGAGCCTGTTGATGCTGGCGGGCTCGATGGCTGACCGGCTCGGGCGCCGCAGGGTGTTCCAGGCGGGCCTGGCGCTGTTCTCGCTGGGCTCGCTGCTGTGCAGCGCGGCGCCGGGCCTCGGCTGGCTGATCGCGTTCCGCATGGTGCAGGGGGTGGGAGGCTCGATGCTCAACCCGGTGGCGATGTCGATCATCCGCAACGTCTTCACCGACTCGCGCGAGCGAGCGCAGGCGATCGGGATGTGGGGCGCCACTGTCGGCTTGAGCCTCGCGCTGGGGCCGGTGGTGGGCGGCGCGCTCGTGCAGTCGGCGGGGTGGCGCTCGATCTTCTGGATCAATATCCCGGTCGGCCTCGCCGCGCTGGCTTTGACGATGCGTTTCGTCCCGGAGTCGCGCGCACCGCACCCGCGACGCATCGACCCAGTCGGGCAGGGGCTGGTGATCGTGCTGCTGTCGTCACTCACCTACGCGATCATCGAGGCACCCTCGGCGGGCTGGCTGTCCACGCAGAGCATCGCCCTGTTCGCGCTCGCCGCGGCGGCTCTGGTGGGGTTGGTTGCATATGAGTCAAGGCGCACCGAACCGCTGCTGGAACTGCGCTTCTTCCGCAGCGTCCCCTTCTCCAGCGCGAGCGCGATCGCCGTCTGCTCGTTCGCCGCGCTCGGCGGGTTTCTGTTCCTCAACACCCTCTACCTGCAGGAGGTCCGCCACCTCTCGCCTTTCGAAGCTGGCCTCTACACGCTGCCGATCGCCGCGATGACGCTGATCTTCGCGCCCCTCTCCGGGCGCCTGGTCGGCCGGCGCGGGCCGCGCGGGGGGCTGCTCGTCGGCGGGATCGGGATCACGCTCGGCGGGGGGCTGCTGACGGGCCTCACCGCGCACACGCCGCTCGACTCGCTGCTGCCCGCATACATCATCTTCGGGATCGGCTTCGGCATGGTCAACCCGCCGATCACGACCACCGCGGTACTTGGCATGCCCCCCGCGCAGGCCGGTGTGGCGGCCGCCATCGCCTCCACCTCGCGTCAGGTCGGGCAGACCTTGGGGGTGGCGGTCGCGGGGGCGATCGCGGCTACCGCGCTGGGGGCCGTGGGGCCCGGCTTCGTCGCCTCCAGCCACGCCGCGTGGTGGGTCGTCACCGGGTGCGGCCTGGCGGTGCTCGCGCTCGGGCTGCTCTCCACCACGGAGTGGGCAAACGCCACCGCACGGCAGGTCGCCGGACTTGACAGCCCGCCGCCCGCGCGGGAGGATGCAGTTCCGCTTACCGCAACCTGAAGGGGGGCATAGAGCGGGTGAGTGGCAGATGACGGGAAGGCTGTACGGGCTCGGGCGTTTCTGCGTCCGTCATCGCTTCGTCGTCTGCGGCGTATGGCTGGTGGCCGCGGTGGCGCTGATCGCGATCTCGCACTCCCTCGGCGAAACCACCAGCGAAGACCTGTCGCTGCCCGGCACCGACAGCCAGCGCGCGGCCGACACGCTCGCCAAGTCGTTCCCCGACCAGGCCAACGGCTCCAGTCCGATCGTGCTGCACGCCGCGCACGGCAAGCTCACCGAATCGCGTTATGCGGGCGCGGTCAACCAGGCGGCCGCCGACGTGGCGAAGGCGCCAAACGTGGCGTCGGTAGTCAACCCGCTCACGCCCCAGGGCGCCACGGCGCTGAGCAAGGACCAGGCCACCGGCTACCTCTCGGTCACGCTCAGCGAGAGCCCGGGCGAACTGTCGGTGAGCGAAGCGCAGACGATCATCGACGCCGCCAACCCCGCCAAGGCCGCGGGCCTGGAGGTGCAGACGGGGGGCCAGCTAGGGCAGAAGGTCTCCAAGCCCTCGACCGAGATCAGCGAGCTGATCGGGATCATCGCGGCGATGGTGATCCTGACGTTCGCGTTCGGGACGATCGCCGCAATGGTGCTGCCGATCCTGAACGCAGTCCTCGCGCTGCTCACCTCGCTGGCGATCATCCGCATCCTCGGCCACGTGACGACCGTGCCCAGCGTGGCTCCGACCTTGGCGACGATGATCGGGCTGGGCGTGGGCATTGACTACGCGCTGTTCATCGTCACCCGCCACTTCCGCGGAATCGGCGACGGCCTCGACTACGACGAGTCGATCGCGCGCGCCGCCGCCACCTCGGGCGGTGCCGTGTTCTTCGCCGGCAGCACTGTCACGATCGCGCTCGTGTCGCTCGCGGTGGCCGGCATCCCGCTGGTCACGACGATGGGGGAGATGGCGGGCATCGCGGTCGTCGTCGCGGTGTTGGCCGCGCTCACGCTGCTGCCGGCCGCGCTGGCGATCGCCGGCCCGGGGATCAACGCGCTGCGCGTGCGTCCACCTCACCGCGACCTGCGCCCCGAGGCCGCCACCGAACAGGGCGCGTGGGCGAAATGGGCCAACACGATCGCCCGCCACCCAATGATCGCCGGCCTCGCCGCGCTGGCGATCCTGATCCCGCTGATGATCCCGCTGCTGTCGCTCGAGCTCGGCCAGCAGGACACCGCCGCGCTCTCCACCTCCACCACGGCGCGCAAAGCGTATGACCTGCTGTCCGAGAACTTCGGGCCGGGCGTCAACGGGCCGCTGATCGTCGCGGTGTCGCTGGGCACACCCGCCAAGAACGCCGAAGATCCGCGCCTGCGGACCCTCCAGCACGACGTGGCCACCACGCCCGGGGTCGCGGCGGTCACCCCAATCCAGGTGAACCAGTCCGGCACGACCGCCTACTTCAACGCGATCGCCACCACCGGGCCCGCCGAGAAAGCCACCGAAGAACTGGTTGAACGGCTGCGCTCCAGCACGATCCCCAAAGCCGAACAGGGCACCAACATGCACGCGGATGTCGGTGGCAGCACCGCCGGCTTCGTGGATCTGGCGACGCGCATCTCCGAAAAGCTGCCGCTGCAGATCCTCGTTGTGATCGCACTCAGCTTCGTGCTGCTGATCCTCGCGTTCCGCACCGTCGTAATCCCCGCGCAGGCGGCGGTCATGAACCTACTGTCGATCGCCGCCGCCTACGGCGTGCTCACCGCGATCTTCCAGTACGGGTGGCTGAGCGGCGTGATCGGCCTCGAAGGGCCGGTGCCGGTCGTCTCCTACGTGCCGCTGTTCATGTTCGCCGTGCTGTTTGGGCTGTCGATGGATTACGAGGTGTTTCTCGTCAGCCAGATCGAGGAGCACGTCAACTCTGGCCAGGACAACCGCGAATCGGTCGTCTCCGGCCTCGTCACGAGCGCTCGCGTGATCACCTCCGCGGCGTTCATCATGGTGTTCGTGTTCGGCAGCTTCGTGCTCAACGGCGATCCCACCGTCAAGCAGTTCGGTGTCGGGCTGGCCGTCGCGGTGATCCTCGACTCGACGGTTGTGCGCTGCCTGCTGGTGCCGGCGCTGATGCTGCTGATGGGGCGCATCAACTGGTGGATGCCCGCGTGGCTGGGCCGGATCGTGCCGCACACCAGCATCGAGGGCGCCGAGTTCTTCCAGGCGCGCGACACTGCCGCGCAGGCCGAGCTCGCTACGGAAGCTCCAGCGGCAGCGTCGTCGGCCAGTCGTTGAGCCTCGCCCGGCCTGTGGAGCTACGCCGCAGCTGTGGCGCGCCGCCGTGCGTGCGCGTAGAGCGTCTCAGGCGCGATGTCGGCATCGTTGGGCCAGACGATCGTGCCAGCCTCCGGATCCGCGCGTAGCTGCGCGAAATAGGCCGGATCGCGCAGCGACTCGAACACCCCGCCATAGTCGAGTAGGTAGGAGAGATCCACATCGGCCGCGGTGCCATCCTCGAACTGGATATGGACGCCGTACCCGTCCAGCGCCCGGGCCTGAATGAGCAGGGGAGTGCTGCGCATGACCGCAATGGTAGAGCGTTCAGCACAGCGGCTCAATCGGGGCAAGCGGCTGGTGCTGGCGGGCACGGACCCAGTTCGCGCGCAGCTCGGACCGATGCGCCTTCGCCCACTCGCCCACCAGCCGGCGTTCTCGGGGCGCCAGTCGCCCAGAGAGGATTGCCTGGTCCTCGATATCGACCGTGGCCTCGTGCCCGGCGCAGCGTGCGTGAAAGTGTGGACGTCCGGTGTGCTGGGGCTCGTCGTGGTACATCCAGATCACGATCCCATAGAACGCGCTGATCTGTGACATCAAGCGCCCCCCTGGAGGCGTCCGCGAGGCGACTGGGCCGCTTGGGCGAGTGGGGGGTGGTGGGTCGCTTGCGTTCTTATCACTGTCGCTCCTTCGCTTGACGGCAGCGCCGATCGCCAGCCGGCTGCCTGGCAGCCGGGCAAACAGGACTGCTTGCTCGCTTGACACATTGCTATGTGCGGAGGGCAGCATACCGGAAAAATGCAGACATTTGTCCGGCGGACACTTAGCTGTCACAAAAAGGGCACAACTGGAGCACAAAACGGTATATAACAGTGTGTAGACAACTGTCTGGCACACTCTAAGGTGCCGTGGAATGGCGACCTATGCGGAGGAGCGTGCCGCGATCCTGCGCGACTTCGGCATGAAGGTCGCGAGGCTGCGGGCCGAACGCGGCTCGCAGGAAGCCTTTGCTCACACGGACAAAGTGCGTTTGCACCGCAACGCGATCGGGATCATGGAGCGCGGTGAATGCGAGCCGGGCCTTCTCACGCTGCTGATCCTCGCCGACGCGTTCGAGGACAACTCATTCTGGGAGCTCCTCAAAAGCCTCCCAGTGCCTCAGCAGCGCAGGCCGCGACGGCTCACCCGCGTGCCCATCACCCCTCCAGCAGCAGCGTGACCGGCCCGTCGTTGACCAGTTCCACCACCATGTACGCACCGAACACCCCCCGCTGCGCGCCGGCCGCGTCACAGAAGCACTCGTAGAGCCGCTCGGCGTGCACCGGCTCAGCAGCGGCGGTGAAGCTCGGGCGGTTGCCTTTGCGCGCGTCGCCGTACAGCGTGAACTGACTGACGCACAGGATCTCACGCTCGCCTAGAGGCTCGTTCATGCGCCCCTCCCCGTCGGCGAAGATGCGCAGCGCGCGCACCTTCGCCGCCAACCGCTCCGCGGTGGCGGGCTGGTCGTCGTGGGCGACCCCCAGCAGCACCAGCAGCCCCGGGCCGATCCGCGCTACCTCGCAGCCATCCACGCTCACCGCCGCACGGGTGACTCTCTGCACGAGCGCTCGCATCGATCGCCAGGCTACTGACACCCAACCCTCGGATTGGTTATGGCCCATTTTTGCATGCAGCGACAGCGCCTATCGGCCCGCTCGACACGCAGCCGAGCGCCTCCCGTGACTTCCGCGCACAACTCAGCTGGTGGTCGCCGCCAGCGAGTCCTCGCCGATGCGCCCCATCAGCCACGGGGTGAGCTCCTCCGCCGGGGCGGGACGCGAGATCAGGTAGCCCTGGCCGGTGTCACAGCCCATCTCGGCGAGGCGCTCGCACACGTCGGGGGTCTCGATGCCCTCTGCCACCACGTGCAGTCCGAGGTGGCGGGCGAGGTCGATCGTGGTGCGCACGATCGCCTCCTCACGGGCGTTTTCGCACATCGGGGTGACGAACGAGCGGTCGATCTTCAGCTCCCCCACCGGCAGCTTCGCCAGGTAGGCGATCGAAGCGTTGCCGCTGCCGAAGTCGTCGATCGACACCCCCACCCCCAACTCGCGCAGCGCCTCCAGCACCCCCACCGCCGTCGCGGGGTCGGCCATCGCGGCGCTCTCGGTCACCTCCAGTGTGAGCGCCGCCGCCGGAACCGCGTGGCGCTCGAGTGCCGAGGCGATCTGCGCGGGCAGCTCGGGGTCGTGGAGGTTGCGCGCGGAGAGGTTCACCGACATCCCCAGCTGCAGCCCTACCTGCCGCCAGCGCGTGGACTGGCGCAGGGCGAGGTCGAGCACGTGCAGGGTCAGCGGGCCCACGAGGGCGGTCTGCTCGATCAGCGAGATGAACTGCAGCGGCGGGATCATTCCCTGCTGTGGATGGCGCCAGCGCAGCAGCGCCTCCACACCTGTGACGCGCCCGGTGCGCAGCGCGATCTGCGGCTGGTAGAAGAGCGTGAAATCGCCCCGCTCCAAGGCGGGGCGCACCTCGCCCAGCAGCCCCAGCCGCTCCGGGCCGGAGTGGTCGTGCTCGGAGGAGTACACCTCTACGCGCCCACGCCGCGCACGCGCACGATCGAGCGCCACGTCGGCACGCTGCAGCAGCTCGTCGGCCGTTTTGGCGTGATCGGGCACCAACGCGATGCCGATGCTCGCCTCGACGTTTAGCGCCACACCTGCGACGGTCACCGGGGCGTGCAGCGCCGCCTGTGCCGCCGAGGCGATCGCGAGTGCCTCCTCCGCCCCCTCGATCCGGGGCGTGAGGATCGCGTACTCGTCGCTGCCCAGCCTCGCCAGTAGCGCTCCCGGGTGCAGCTGCCCCCGCAAGCGCGACCCCACCTCGCGAAGCACGGCGTCACCGGCGCTGTGGCCGAGCGTGTCGTTGATCTGCTTGAACGCGTCGAGGTCGAGCAGCATCACCGCGAGCTTCCCGGCGCTCACGCCGGCCACAGACCAGGCGCCGAGCGCCTGCGCCACGCGCTCACGGAACAACGTGCGATTTGGCAGCTCGGTGAGCGGGTCGTAGCGGGCGAGGCGATCGTTCTCCCGTGTCTGACGGCGCAGCCGCCCGGAGGCGCTCGCCACGATCCGGTAGAGGATCGCCCACAGCAGCGCCAACCCGAGGAATACCACCAGCGCGATCGTGCGCTCGTCGTGGCCGACGGTGGCGGCGATCGGGCCGTAGCTCAGGTAGATCTCAAACGCCCCAACGGGCGGACCGGTGTGAGAGAAGCGCAGTGGGACGTACGCCTCCACCAGCCGCCCCAACCCGACCTCGGTGGCGGTCTCGCTGTGCGGAGTCGGCGTGACCAGCTCGGCCGGATTGGGGTGCCCGGCGAGGGCGTCGTGCAGGTCGTCGTCGTCAGAGCCGAGACTGCGCCCGATCAGGGCGTGGTCGTCGGAGTAGACGATCCGGCCCGCCGCGCTCCAGATCTTGATCCGCGCGAGGTCGCTCACCGAGCGCGTACGCAGCTGCTCGTCCAGCTTGTGGATGCTCCGCGCGCTGAGCCCTTCATGCAGGTCGCGCGGGGTAAGCCACGGTTGGACCCCCAAGCGGGCCACCAGCTGCGCCGACTGGTTGGCGTCGGCGAGGGTGCGCTGCACGATCTGCGCCTGCAACACCCTCGCGAGGACGAACCCGAGCGCGACGATTGGGATCAGGCTCAGCAGCGCGACCTGCGTGGTCAGGCTGAGACGCACGCGCCTTGCTCGCATGCGCGAGTTGTCGGCATTCCCCCGTCAGTCTGAAGCGGCGTCACCGCTCGCCCACGAATTGGCTCCAGCCTTTTCCCGAGCAGTCATGGCTGGCTACGCGATGGAACTCGTCGCCGCGCTGTCACTGTCATCACTGCCCCCCCTTAATCCTCCCCCTCATCCCCCTCGTACAGCGACTCGCCCGCGAGCTGCTTGCCCTTGTGGCTCCACAGCTTGATCTCCAGCAGATCGTGGCGGTAGTCGTCGGGGGCGATCAGCGTGAAGCGATTGTCCGCCAGCTCGCACTGGTCCACCGCGAGATCGGCCAGCTCCGCGGTGACGATCGCCCCCCCGCCACCAGCGGGCGGCCCCACACGAGTGTCATCGCCGCCACGTCGCCGCCCAGCCCGCGCCAGCTGCCGATCACCTCGTCGCACAAGTCGAGGCTCCACTGCGGGTTGGCATCGGCGGTCTGGTCGGTGAAGTCCATCTGCGCCGTGAAGTCGCTCGGTTCGCCGCCCTCCTCGCCCGCCGGCACGTAGCGCACGTACCCATACAACTCATACCCCCTGGAGGTGGTGGTCGTGGCGGGCACGTACGTGCGTCCGTGCCAGCTGCGGTCGGGGTACCAGAGGATCTCCCCCGGCTCGCCGAGGTCCTCGGGTGCATCGGCCAGATCCAGCGACGCCGCCAGCAGCTCCCGCTCCAAGCGCTCCGCCCAGCGGCCGTACGGCAGCCCCTCCTGGGGAGGCTCCGCCGCGAAGCGGGGCACGAATCGCTCGACTGGCGCCATCGTGCGAGCAGCCTATAGGCCGGCGAGCGCATCCGCGAGATGGGCGGCGCAGTCCGCAAGGTGGGCGGTGGTGTGCAAATTTTTTGGGCGCCCTACGCGCGCGTGCGCACGCGCCCGCGCATGTCGGTCTCGAAAGTCAACAAAAAGAACACGCTTCTCACGCATCGCGCAGGTGCGCGGCCGCGTCCTCGGGCGAGACGATGTTGAGGTTGACCCCCGTGGAGAGCTCGAGGCCCGCGAGGTGAGTCAGGCGGGGGAACACGTCGATCCGCCAGCAGAAGCGATCCGCGCCGCGCGGCGCGGTGCGCACCCACAGGTTCAGCGGCGGACTCGTCCCCAGGTGGCGCGCGAGACGGCGCAGCCCGTCGTGCAGCAACGCCGCGCCCACTCGGGCCCTCCAGCTCGAAGCGCGCGCGGGGGCGCCGTGGGGCGAGCATCAGGTGGTAGGGCACTCGCGAGGCGTACGGCGCCATCAGCACCGCCTCCTCGTCGATCGCCACCACCCGCTCGCTACGGCGCACCTCCTCGGCGACAAGGTCACCGAGCAGCTCGCTCCCCATCGTGCGCGTCGCATACGCCCCCGCGCGCTCGCGCTCGCGCGCCACGTCGGCCGGCACGAAGTCGAGCGCGTACAGCTGCGCGTGCGTGTGCGGCAGCGACGCCCCCGCCTCGCGCCGCTCGTTGACGATCAACTGCACGCAGGCGCAATCCGTATGGGCGCGCATCCGCTCGCGCCACACCTCCACGGCGGCGATCACCTGCTCGACCGGCAGCTCCGCCAGCGAGTACACCGATTGCGGGGCATTGACGATCACCTCGTGGGCCCCGTTGGCGGGCATCGCGGCGAAGAGGTCGGGGCGGGGGTCCTGCTTGGAAGCGGGGTTCTCAGGGGTGAGCGCCGGGTAGAGGTTGGGCACCACCCGCACCGTCCAGCCCGGGGAGTCGGCGGGGCCGCCCCCCGGGCGCACCGCGTACAGCTCCGGGGGGTGCGGTCCTCGTGACCCTCCGCGAACGGGTCCTGCTCGACGTCGATCGGGTCAGGGGGCGCACAGCGCGGCTCGCCGCCCGGCCGCCGCGAGCGCTCTCCCGCCACGATCGTCTTGTACCCGGTGAGTGGGTCGACGCGGATCTCGGGCATTGATGACCCTTCTACCCCGCCATGGCGTAGCGCTCGAACGTCGCGTTCTAGCGCGGCAACGCTCGGGTAGGCACCCTGGCGGATGTAGTTGCGTGTGCCGCGACGGCTGTAGAAGATCGTGGCGGGCACCAGCGTGGAGTCCGAGACTTCCACCCCGACTGCTCGTTGGGGTCGAAGAAGCTGGGGTAGCTCACCGGGAAGGAGTGGAGGAATTCCAGCGACTCGGACGGGAGGCATCGCCGGAGTCGATCCCGATGAACGCGACCTCACGCCCGAGGTTGGTGGCGGCGCGCTGGAAGACACCGAACTCGGCCTTGCACTGTTCGCACCACGAAGCCCACTTGTCGAGCACCACCGGCCACCCCTTCAGCACCGCGCAGCCGCGCCCGCAGCGCGCTCGCGCCGCCGCCCAGCAGCTGGTCGGCCTGCGCGTGCAGCGCCGCCAGCGGCGCCGGCGACCGCACCAGGCGCGCCTGCATCTGCGCAGGAGACAGCCGCTGCGACGGCGGAGTCTCCGAAGGGGCCCTGCTGCTCGCCAGCTGCACGAGACCGACAACGCAACACCGTCGCGAGCGCCAGCCCGCCGGCGAGTGCGATGAGGTGCTTCAGAGACATCGCGCTGAGGATGCCAGATCGACCCTGACAGGCGTCCCATTCGATGTGTCGGGCCCGGGTGTCAGACCGTCGGCGTGGCAGCGCGAGGGAGGCGCTCATCGCGCCCCCCTTCAATCCGGCCGCGGAGTGCTGTATCCTGGATGCACCTGGAGCCAGGTTGCTCTGGGTACCAGGGGGTCTGCCGGCGGTGCCGGCGCTCCGAGCCACGCAGAGTGCTCATTCTGCGGCGGCTCTATCTCGAAGTCCATTGCCTCCTATGGCCGAGTCCACCCCAGTGGCCCTTGCGGTCGCGTCCATCCCAAGCTCCGCCGACATCGCGCGGGCGGAGGAGTTTGTGCGCGAGCGCTTCCTGCACGAGGGGGAGGACGCTGCCGTCGCGCTCGCCCCCGGCAATGCCCGCCGCCGCGCGCTGGACGCTGCGCTGGCGGAGCTCGAGGAGCATGTTCGCTACCCCTCGACGGCGTGGCGACGGGAGTTTTCGCTGCTACTCGGCCTGGAAAGGGTGCTCTCCGACGATGAGCCGCGGCTGGCGCGACGGCACCGTGCTCTCCGCCCACCAGGTGGACGCGCTCTCGGGCACCCTCACCGCACTGCTGGCAGAGGCCGAACGACGCCAACGGCAACGGCAGTGGCAACGGTCGCGCCGCGGCTGCCGCCTCGCCGGAGCTGCTGGCCTCGGCGGCGATCCTCGGCAACGGGAAGGGCTCCGCCGATGGCGCTCCCCATCACTCGGCGCGGCCAGCCGCTGGCGTGGATGGGCAGAGGGGGAAGGAGGAGGGGGAGGATGATGAGGAGCGGATCGCGGCCGAGGAGGACGGGGCGCTAGAGCTCGCGGACGAGGACGAGGGGGAGATCGGAGAGGCCGGCGCGAACGAGGACGAGGAGGGCATCGACGCCGCGAGGGAGGAGGAGAAGGACGAAGAGGAGGAGCTCGGCGACCTCGAGGACGAGCTCGAGCCGCTCCCCGAGAGCGACGCCGAGGAGGCCGAGGAGAGCGACGAGGAGCCACTTGACTGGGTGGACGAGGACGAGGAGGAGGTACTCCCCGACCAGCCTGAGGACCCCAACGCGGCGAAGCGCTTCTGGTTCGAGCACGCCACCGGCGCCGGCAAGACCGTGGCGGCGCTGGGCTTCGTGGAGGCCTCGCAGACCGGCGGCATCCTGATCCTCACCCACCGGCGCAACCTCGTCGACCAGTTTCTCGGCGAGCTGCGCGACCGCGGCTACTCGCGGCGCATCTCCCGCCCGCTGTACATGGGCGAGGACTCCACGCAGGGCCCCGTGTCGGTGGAGACCTACCAGTGGTTTGTGCGCAACGCAGGGCGCATCTCGAGCGCCTACACGATCGTGATCTGCGACGAGGCGCACACGGCGCTCGGCGAGAAGACCAGTGGCGCGATCCGCGCGTGGACCGGCCCGATCTTCATCGGCATGACCGCCACCGGGGCGCTGATCGCGCGCCACGTCACCGACCTGTTCCCCACGCAAACTTCGCGCTTCGACCTCGCCCAGGCCGCGCGCCGGGGGGTGATCTCGCCGCTGCGCTGCGTACGCATCCCACCCGGCGTGGGCGTGCGCACGATCGCCAAGGTGCCGTTGCGACGTGGTGAGGTGGACATCGAGTTCGACCAGGAGGAGCTCGCGCAGCTGCTCGATCAGCAGCCCTTCAACCTGGCGATGGCCAACCTCTACCGCACCCGCTTCAACGGCGTTCCAGGGGTCGTGTATGCGGCGGGCGTGCGCCACGCGTACAACCTTGCGGAGGCGTTCCGCGCGGAAGGGATCAAAGCGCAGGGGGTCTCCGGCGAGACCCCCAAGCGCGAGCTGGCGAGCATCCTCGCGCGCTATGAGCGGGGCGAGATCGACGTGCTGATCAACGCGCAGTTGCTGGCGGAGGGGTGGAACAGCCCGCGCGCCACGGTGTGCGTGCACCTCGCGCCGACGGCCTCCAAGCGCATCTACCAGCAGCGTGTGGGCCGCGTCACGCGACGCAATCCCGGCAAGGAGGCAGGGCTGGTCGTTGACTTCGTGCATCCGGCGACCAAGCACGACGACCCGGTGGTGACGCTGCACTCGCTGCTCGACCGCGATGTTTATCGCGGCGGGGCGATTGTCGTCGGCCCGGTGCGCCGTGGGCGTGGCCGGCGGATGCGCGTGGAGCGCCGCGTGCTGCCCGTGTGCGCGGAGGAGGAGCGGCGTTTCGCGGTGTTCGAGCGCGAGCTGTGGCGGATCGCTGTGGAGAACCTCGACTACGGCGAGCAACACGTGTGGGCGGCGCTCGCCGGCGCGCGCGTCACCGCCCCCGGCTGGCGGAGGGCACGGGCAATGCTGCACTTCGACCGCGGCGGAGAGCTGAAGAGCAGATTTTTGATCACCGCCGTGCAACGCAACCCCAGCCCGCAGCTACGGCTGCGCGCGCTTGCCGACATCGCCGCTGGCCGCGACCCTGACGCGTTTGACACCGCGATCGACGTGATCGGCGCATGGCCGCGCGACGAGCGGCGCGAGGCCTCCAAGATCATGCTGCGCGCACTCGTCGAGCGACGTATTGGCCGCCGCGACCAAGCCAGCGCGTGGATTTGGCGGCTGGCGGAGTACACCCGCGAGCTGCACGAGGAGTACGCGGTGCAACGCTGGCCGGAGACCAAGAGATTGCTGGGATTGCTCGTCAACTCCTCCGGCGGCGCCCACGCGCGCAACGCCCGACGCCTGATCCACGCCTCGCGCAAGCAAGACCGCCGCCTCGCCGCCGCACTGCTGGCGGCCGCACTGGCCCACACGCCGGAGGCCGAAGAGGCGTTGCGCGGCGCGCGCACGCGGATGGCGCGCAAGCCCCCCGCGCTCGCGCGTGAGTTGCTGCGCAACTTCCCCAAGCGCCGCGCGCGTAACAGCAAGCGCAAGCGCAAGGGCCCCAAGGGAGCGGGTGGGCCCGCCGCGCGGCCAAGGCCCGGCACCGCCGGGGTGCCGATCCCCGTGTCCAGCGAGGCGGAGAGCATCGCGCAGGCCGTCAGCGTCGCCGAGGGCGTTGCGGAGCCGGTGGGTGCTGCGGCGGTGGATGCTGCGGCGGTGGGGGTTGCCGGGCCCGGGCCTGACGCGGCGGGGATGACTGCGGACACTCCCGAGTCGGCGGGCAGCGCGAAGGGGGATACCGAGAAGCCGCAGGGGGAGCCGGATGCGTCGAGCGCAGCCTCCTCGAGCCCAACCAAGTCGGCGGCCAGGCAGCGCGCGCGACCCAAAGCCCGGGCACGCACCACCAAAAAGCCGGTGGAGTCGCCAAAGGAGGCCGTCGAGTCAGCCGCCGCCCGTGTAAAGGCTGCCAGTGACGCCCTCACGGGGGAAGAGAAGAAGAAGAAACCTACGCGCGCCAAACCGGCCGTGAGCAAACGCGCCAAAGCTGCCAAACCGAAAGCTCCCGCGGGCAAGGCCCCCGAGAGCTGAGCTTGCGACTACCTGGGCCTCGAGGAGTAGGCCCGCCCGGCTTGCTCAGCGCAGCGCTCTTACCGCGGGACGCTCATCATCGACCGCACGCCGCCGCGCGAGACGTGGGCGGCTCCCACGCTTGCGTCCTCGCCCAGCACCGCCCGCATGTCCAGCTCCATCGTCTCTTCACTGAGATATGCGTTATCCGCGGAGATCCGGCCACCCGCCCGTGGCTGCGGCCGCCGGTCTTCGGCCGTCACGTCTGCGCGAGCGGTCGAGAGCCCTGCCGCGAAGAGCGTGTCGCCCCCTGCATCTGCAGGCGCCTCATTCGTCGCACGTGCCGTCGCGGGGCCAAGAGCCTCGTGTTCTTTGCTCATCACCTCGCCCGGATCGGCGCCGTGCCGGCGCCGAAGCTCAAGGTGCTCGCGGATGGCATCGTCTAACAACCCCATTGCGCAGCCGTACTTTAGCGATCCTCCCGGCGTCTTTTTTCGCGACGCCCTACACTTGCCCCACGGCCACCCGCCGTTTCCGGCCGTGTGCGGGGCTATAGCTCAGTTGGGAGAGCGCCTGGATCGCACCCAGGAGGTCGGGGGTTCGAGTCCCCCTAGCTCCATTTCTAAAGATCCCTGCTAATCGGCGGGTTTTTGCGGGGCTGGATCGGCAAGAATCGCCGTTGATCGGCGGTGATTTCGGGCACTAGTGCCTGAGATCGTGGGGTTTGTGCCCGATCACGGTGGAGAAAAGCGACGCCTCAACGGCTGTAATCTACCCCTGTGCCCGCCCCCACGAACCTCAGGGCCGAGAAGAAGCCTTCCCCGACCGTAACCGCCCGGTCCCCTGAGCGAAACCCCAGGCTCCGCCTCCACTCGCTTTCCCGCTCCAAGCCACCACTCCGACCCGCCGGCGGCCAACCCCTCGACACAGGTTTGCGGACCATATTCGAGCCGCTGCTTGGACGCGATTTCTCCGACGTGCGCGTTCACGTTGACGGCTCGGCCGGCGATCAAGCGCGGCGGCTGCGGGCGCAGGCATTCGTCGTCGGCTCCGACATCTTCTTCGCTCCTGGTCGCTTTGCCCCGGCGACGCCACGCGGTCGGTGGCTGCTGGCGCACGAGCTCGCTCACGTGGCTCAGCCGCAGGAGCGCGAGCTATCCTCCGCCGTCGGCGAGCGCACACGAGCCGCGTGCCCGGCGACGTCGGCGGTCGAGATCGAGGCGCGTAGCGTCGCCAACCAGCTGGCGCTCGGTCGCCCGGCGCGCGTCACACGCGCACGTCGCGCGGGCACCACAAACCGCTTCGGGGAGCCGGAGAACGTTCCCGACCGCACGTACATCTCGACTCAGGGTGAGCAGGTGTTCCTCCGGCAGGCTCTGGAGTACCACACGCTGTGGGGGCTCGCGCCACGAAGGGTCAGCTCCGTCGAGGCGATCCTCGACGACCTGGCGCGTGGCCAGGGGCGTCTAGCTCGCGTGCGGATCGTCATGCACGCCGCCGAACGGGGCATCTTCAGCAGCCTGTTTGCCAGCGAGCCGCGGTTCTCGATAGAGAAGGGCCGGTTGTCGGCTTGGGCTCAGAGCAACGTCGCGGGCGTGGCGGCGGATCTTGGCAATCCGTTCCCACTCGGACCCACCGTCCCGGACTCAATTGTCGCGGCTCTGCGCAGGCGCAATCCCGGGCTGCTGGCGCCGTTCGGCCTGGAGCAGTCGGGTAGCGCGTCGGGAGCACTCGCCGAACTCGTTGACCGGGCCGCGCAACGGTTCCTGCTGCTGGCCTCTCGGACGCGGCAGAACGCGTCCGACGTTGACACGCTGACGGCGAGTACGGATCTGCTGCTGGCGGACATTCGCGCGCGCGTCGCCCAACAGGCACAGGGCGGGATCTCGGCGGCGCGGGCGCAGACGCTGCAGAACGAGGTCGAGGCGTCGGCGCGCACGGTGGGCCTTCACCCGATGGCTCCTGTCACCTTCGATGCCACACAGGTCGCGAGGCTGCGCCAGGTCAACCGCGCGGTCGCCGCTGGGTTCCGTGGAACGCTTGGGCGCGCGCGCAGCCGCTTCGACGCAAACAGCTGGATCGACATCCGAGGCTGTAACGCCGGCCGCGATCTGGATTATCTACGTGCCTTCTCACAGTTCTTCGGGCAAGCCCCGGCGTTGCCCCATGTGTCCGCGCCGGACTGGTTCCAGACATTCCCGCGGCTCGGCTTCCAGGAGCTCACTCGAGCGGATGAAGTCCCTTCCCACTTGGACGCGGCGGCGTTCGGGGCCGCGCTCGAGCACTGGATTCAAGTAACCGGAGCTGCGCGCTCGCGCCAAGCCCTGATCACCTTCTATCGCTACGAGATCGCGCGGCGCGCGCAGCCGGCGGACTCGCGCGCCCTGGGAGTGGGAGCGGGCTCGCGCTCGCCGTCGGGCGCCCCTCCGGCGCTCACGCTGCCCCAGCTGCCGGGCCCGCCGAGCACGCTCCCGATGCCCACCGCGGACGTCGCCCTGGTCTCGATCCTCTCGGTCCCCAACCGACATTCGCCGTTGACCCTGCCGTCGCTGCCTCCAGCGCCCGATCGTCGGTCGGCTCATCTCGGACCATCGCGGAAGCTGACCGACCCCTTCGTGAGCATGGCCCAGCAAGCGCTGGACCGGCTGAGCGCGCCGGGGGCGGAGGCGCACTTCTATTTCGAGTCGGCGCTCGTCCTGCCCGTGCAGTCGGGCAGTGACCTGCGGCTCTACATGCTTCAGTCGCTTCGTGGCGCAGCGATGCGCAGCTGGGTGCTCAGCCAGTGGGCGACCGCGGCTCCCGGACTCCAGGCGGTGTTGAGGGCGCCGCGCATCGCCGACCAGCTCCGTGTGCAGGCGCTAGTCGAGTCGCACGACCTGGATGCGCAAATGGTGTTCCCGCCAGACCCGCGCTACTGGGAGCACATCAAGTCGATCTGATCCCGGCGGGCACCTGCGAGCGCCGCCCGCAGCGCGTAAGGTTCACAAATCTGGCGCTCACGTCACGCTGCCCACGCATACTCGTGGATAAGACCGTGTGGGTGCCGAGAACTCAATCGTGACTCCGGGGTCGGCGAACTCACGCCCAACCCTACGCTGCTCATGCAACTATCGGCGGCGGCCGATGTTCAGGATGTGATGAGGCAAATAGTTCCGGTGTTGATGGCGACTGGGACGCTCCTCGGGCCCGCCGTGGCCCATGGCGCTGCGAAGCACGCCGAGCGCACACCGACCTGCCCGCCATCGCACGCACACGTCGTGCTCGTGGACAAAGCGGCAGTCGTCTTCCAGCTTAAAACCTTCAACAGGAGTTTAGACGAACAAGAACACGAAGAGGCCGCCTGCTCACACGCGAACAGGAACCCCTTCGTCCTCTCGTGGTGCGACGATCTTGACTGCGAAGGCCCGTCTTTCAATGAACTGACGCTCGCGGGCAACATGCTCGCTTACGAACGGTATGAAACCAGCGGAAGCGAGAAGTACGAAACGGCCGCGCCCGCGAGCTGGACCATTCAGGTGCGTAACCTGGCCACGCATCGCCTGATCCACAGCTCCCCTACGAGCACCAGCGAACCACCGTCGACCGTGATCGGCAACGGCCCAGCCGAAGGAGTCGTGGTCAAGAGCGACGGATCGGTTGCATGGATCGCCGTCGATGGCTGGCACCCATACGCACCGAGCCCGATCACCACCTACCAGGTCTGGAAGATCGACCGGACCGGCCAGCACCTGCTCGCCATGGGCCCACACATCGTCCCCGGCTCCATCGCATTCGCGGGCAACACCGTCTACTGGACGAACGACGGCACCCCCGAAATGGCGACGCTCAACTGACCCGGGCGAAGTACGGCGCGCGCCGTTCTCCCCGCCGCGCGCACCGGCACGGTTCGCATGGTCCCTTGACGTGGGTAGCTGGTGCTAGCCGGGGTTCGTGGCCGCGACGATCCAGACAGCTCCGCGGCCGACTATGGAGCCGTCGGGCTTCTGCCAGGCGGCGTAGTGGTCCCGCAGGGCCTCGGCGATCTCGCCCCGACGGCTCTCCCCGTACTCGCCGTTCAGGCGGATCAGCTCGGCGCCGGGTCCGATCGCGAGCAGGGAGTCGATCGCCTCGTCCATGTCCGCGCCCATGAAGTAGTCGAAGTCGCGCTGATGCAGCTCGATCTCGTCGAACCCGGCGGCCTCGAGAATCCCGCGGGTGGTCTCGGGGTTACCGAGCGAGAATGGCCCGGGCCCGCAGGTGTCGGCCTCGTACTCCTCAGGGCGCGAGAGGAACCGCTCAACGACCTGCTCGGTCTCCGCCCACAGCGGGCTTTCGGCCTTGCGGCGCCAGCAGACCTTGGCGAGCCTGCCGCCGGGCTTGAGCGCGCCGCGGATCGCGCGCATAGCCGGAACCGGTGCGGCGAAGAACTGCGTCCCCATGCGCGAGAAGGCGTAGTCGTAGATGGGATCCCACTCGGCCGTCTGCGCATCGGCGGTCTCGAACGCAATGTTCTCGACCCCCGCTTCGACGGCCTCGCGACGGGCGTCCTCGATGAACCGCGGCGAGGAATCGGTGCCGAGCGCGAAGCCTCCCGGTCCGACGAGCTCAGCCAGCCGCTGAGTCGTCTCGCCGAAGCCGCACCCGATGTCGATGCAGCGCCCACGCTCGGGCGGCGGAAAGAGCTCGAAGACCTCCTCGGTGACCTCTGCCAGCGCGCCCACGAACACCTTGCGGTTCGACTTCCACCGCTCATACAGGACCGTGTCCCATGCACGCACCGCTTCCTCGTTGGCGACCGCCACCGCACCCGCGCGCTGCTGTTGCATCGGCCGATACTACACCTCAACCGCCCCTCCGCAGAGCGGGCTATCACTCGGTGCGCTGCTGCTTTCCGGGTCGAGCGAGCGTCGCCAGGCTGTCCTCAAGCGCCGGCGATCGTGAAGCTCAGGTGTACCGCACGCGAGGTCTCGCCCGCGGCGGTGGCCGTGATCAGCAGCGTGTAGTGGCCGGGCGCGAGCTTGCGCGAGGTCGAGACACGCCCTAGGAAGGAAACCTTGTTGATGCCGGCGTGGCCTGTGAAAGAGAGGATCGCCGCGGTCGCGGTGCGGGTGCAGGTGGGCTTGCGAGCGTTCTTCCTGCTCTGCGCGACGCAGCCGCTCTTGGCCTTGCGCCCTGCGAGCTTGTGTGTGAACGCGAAGCTTACGTGCGCCGGCTCGTTGAGCGCAAAGGAGAACGTCGTGCCGATCGGCGGAGCTTTCTTCTGCTTGCTCCTCGCGAAGCTCGCCAGTGCGTCACCCTCCCGCCAAACCGCGTGCGACTGCGTCGCCTGCGTCACCGTTGGCACTGCGCTGAGCGTTGTCGAGGTCGGCAACATCGAGGTCGTCGACGTCGTCGGTGTAGCGGAGATCGTGACGGTATGCGTCGCGGTGGCCTGCGGACCACCGTCGAGGCTCATCGTCTGACCAGTGAACACCTGCGCGAGCGATGTGCCGGCGCTGTCGGTGACCGTCAGGCTGACGGTGTACACACCCGACGTCGCATACACATGCGAGGTCGTCGGGCTCGTCGTCGTCGCACTCTGGCCGTCCCCGAAGCTCCATTGGTAGCTGACGATCGACCCGACCGCGCTCGAAGACGACGACGCGTCGAAACTCGACGGCGAGCCGGACGGTGCCGCGGTGAGCGAGAACGCGGCCTGCGGCGCCTGGTCGGGTGCGATCGCGATCGCACCCAGGTCCGAGCCGGTGGTGCTCGTGCCCGCTTTGCCGTCCGTCAGGTCGATCGGCGTCACCTTCGTGCCGGAGAAGTTCGTGACATAGGCGGTCCCGCCGTCGGGGGTGATCGCGATCCAGTGCAATTCTTCGCCGAGCGCGATCGGCGTCTGTGCCTCGTCGTTCGCCGTATCGATCGGCGTGACCGAGCCGCCGTAGTCGGTCGCGTAGACCGTCTGACCGTTGGGTGCCATCGCGAGCCCCTCGGGGTAGTCGGTGCCGACGTGGATGGCGCTGCCGACCTGGCCGGTGGCGAGGTCGATCGGCGTGACGTTGCCATTGCCCCCGTTGCCGGAGCCCTGGTCGGCGACGTAGGCGGTCTGCCCATCCGGCGCAATCGCGATCGCGATCGGCTCGACGCCGACATGGATCGGCGTTGCGGCCTGCCCGCTGCTCAGGTTGATCGGCGTGATGCTTTCACCGGCGTAGTTGGCGACTAGGCAGTCTGGCCGTCGGGCGCGATCGCGATCGCGCCGGGTTTTGGGCCGACCGTTATGGCCGCGCCCTTCTCACCGGAGGCGAGGTCGATCGGCACGACGGTGCCATCGCTGCCACCGCCCTCATTGACGACGTAGGCGGTCTGGCCGTTGGGCGTAATCGCGATCGCGGCCGGGTAGGTGCCGACATTTTCGATCGACGGCTCCGCGGCGCCCGTGGCGAGGTCGATCGGTGTCACTTCGCCGTAGTAGTCGGCGACGTAGGCGGTCTGGCCGTCGGGCGTGAGGGCGATCGCGTCGGGGTACTGGCCGGCACCGTTGATCGTGGTCCCGGCCGCGCCGGTCGCGGTGTTGATCGGCAAGACACCTCCGCTGGCACTATCCGTGACGGCATAGGCCGTCCATCCGGATGCTCCCTGCGCGGTCGCGGCAAAGCTCGCCAGCAGCAGGACCCACGCGGCCACTGCGACCAGCAAGGACACCAGCCACCCATCGCTCCTGTGTGCTCGTCCCCGCACGGTCATATGATCGCGCATCTGCCGCCCGACCGCGCGCACCGTTTGCAGTGCCCCTGGGTCTCGCCGGGCCCACCCACGACGCACACCCCGGGCACCCAGCTGGATAATGCGTATGTGGCGTACGACGAGGATCTCGCCAACCGAATCCGAGAGCTTGTTCTGATGGAGCCCGGCGTCACCGAACAGCGCATGTTCGGTGGCCTGGCGTTCTTGATCAACGGCAACATGTCCGTGAGCGCCAGCGGCCAGGGTGGGCTGATGCTGCGTGTTGACCCGGCCGAGACCGATGCGCTGTTGCGCAAGCCGCACGCATACTCCTTTGAGATGCGGGGACGGGTGATGCAAGGATGGCTGCGGGTTGACACCGAGGGCCTGAAGAGCAGGGCCCAGCTCGAACGGTGGGTCGCCCGGGGCGTGGCCTACGCGCGGTCGCTGCCAAGCAAGCTGTAGTCCACTCGCCGGCCGGCTATCGGAAGTCCAGCCAAGGTCGGTTTCGAGTCGGACCGGAGTCAGGTCCACGCCGGGTCAGACGTCGCCCTGAACATAGAAGCCCGCCCAATATCGCGGATGGGCGAACGGCGTAGGATCCATTCGAATGAGCTGTGGCTCGAGCCCGGGTGCGAGGGACGGCAGGCCGTCGCGGACCCATTCGATGAGCTGGTCTCGGCTCATCTGCATGGTGTCACGCTGCGCTCGATTCAGCGCGACAGGGGGAGAGGACCCGGAGTTCAGGAGCTGGCAACAGCGTCCGAGGAGCACAGCCGTGGCAAGCTGGTTGACTTTCCACAGGCTTCCGATCACGTACTGCACGCCGGCGGCGAGAAAGATATTGGGCAGTCCGATGAACTCCGAGGCGATTTCGGACCGTCCGAGCGAGCTCTCACACGCTCCCATGATCACCGTCCGGAAGCGCGGCATTTCGAGTTCGGTGACGAGGTCCAGGAACGACACGTCTGCCGAATCGCCGCAGTGCAGAACGCTTGCCATCGGGTCGTCGGGAAAGTGTTGGCCGTGGCAGGCAAAAAACAGGTCTCCGCCCGGTGACTCGGCGATCGCCGCGAACAGTTCCTGCCGGCTGGGTTGATGCAGCAAAACGACCCTGTCGCCGTCTTGAAGCTGGCGAATCATTCCCTCGTACAGAGGCACCCGATCGCCGCACACCACAGTGAGGCCCTCCTGGACGTCGGGGCCGTCGCGGTGTGATTGCACGAACAGTGGGAACGACTGCCCGTAGCTCACGTCGCAGTGATCGATCAGGCGTTTTCCCTGCACCCGCATGGCGTGAAGGGGTGCGGCGTTCATGAGCATCTTCGGGAAGATCTTTAGATGCTTACCTTCGAACTGGGACAGGAACTGCTCGAAGTACCACGCGAGATGGTGCTCGTAACCGGCAAGGAGCGCATCGAGGGCCGCTTGCGCCTCCTCAGTCCCCAGGCCCTGGGCGAGCACGTCCGGGGGCGGTAGCGCGCTCGAATATGCTGCATGGAGCGTGCGCAGCTCATTCTCTTGAGTTCTGCCCATCTTTGGGCGGAACTCGGTGCCGCAACCATCCACGAACAGTGCGCCGAGCGTGCTCTCGCCGGTATGGAAGAAGAGAAAGCCCGCGTCGGGGAGCCGCAGCTGCTCGCTGACAAAGTGCGACACCGCTTCGTCACTGAGCTCGATCTGGCCGACCTCGTCGCTCATCCTCCGGCGCGCAAGAAAATAGCGGGAGCGGACATCCTGCTCAGCTGGAATGGCGGCGATGTACGCATCCGCTGATCCAGGGACCGAGGTGAGGTGCCGGTAGAACACTGCTCGGTCGCGCCGGTGAGCCTTGCGCTCCTCGGTTGCCTCGTGCCACCCGGGATCGAGCTCGATCATCGCCTCGAGCGCCTCGTTCGGACCGTTAGCCGCTATCTCGCACAGGGCGTCCTCCCCGTTCTCGAGCAGTCCAGCGATAACGAAGGAATTATCCGCGTACGCTCTCATCATCTGAAGCTTCGTCGCTCGCGCCGCGGGCAAAACCGAGACATCCGCAAGGTGCAATTGCAAGCTGACCCTGCCGTCCTTATAGAAGCTGGCCGCCGACACGAGGACATCCGGATCCGGCCGCGTGGGGTCCCCCTGCTCGATCGCCATCTTGTACAGGACATCGCCGCCCTCGCGGGCGTTCAGCGCTCGCCAGTAGGAGAACAACGGGTGCCCGTCGTGCCCGTATGCGACCCTGAGTGCCAGCATCGCCTCACGCAGTTCGCCAGCTCTGTGCAGCTCGCTGCCAAGACAACGGTGGGCGTGGCCAATCTCGCCGTCGAGCCCAGCGGCGAGGGCCTCCTCCGCACCGGATCGGAATGCCATGATCGCCGCGGCAGGATCTCGCATCCCAGCGTAAACGTGGCCAAGGAAGCGGTGGGCGACCGCACGGCAGTAAACATCGTCATCGCCGCACCTGTCGATCAGCTCGAGCAGTTGACTGCGCTCGCCGGGCATGTCGCCATCCGACACCAAATCCGGGAAGGCCTCAACGAGGTCGTGCCAGGTGAGCATCGTGTACGGATGACTCCCGAGCGGATTGAATTTGTTATAGGAGAAGTCGCCCAACCACCGAGTAAAAAGTCCGTGCAGCCAGACCAGCGCGTATCGCATCCCCGGCTCGACCCTGTCGTCAGCATCGACACCCAGCGCCGGACCGAACTCGCGCCACATCGTGTATGCGACCTCAAGGGAGTGAACCCCATCGTCCTCGAAGGCGTGCCTGAGCTGGGCATCGCTGTGCAGATAGCTCGCCATGATCGCGGCCGGTGGATACACGCGCCCGGCCAACCCCTGGAACAGATAGGTCAGCCAGTAGGATTGGAGCCGATACCAGCGAACCCACAGGTACAGCTCGTCGTACAGATTCAGCAGTGCGGGAGAATCTCGGAACGCACCTTCGAGGATCGTCACCAGACGCTCGCGCTCGCCCAGGACCCACGACCGCTCGTACTCCGCCGTCTTCGAGCTCCTCGAGAACCTGGCCGAGCGCTTCACGCTGCGCCGGCTCCAGGCGCGCTCCGTCGGGTCGCAGAAACGGTGCCGTCATTCAGCTCCCGGCTCCGGTGATCGAGTACGACACCTTCCCGCCACAGAACGGGGCCTTGAGCCGCTTCGCGAACAGGCGCGTGGCGCGGACCTCGCCCCACAAGCTCGCGTCGATGCTGAGCCCGAGATGCTTGGGCGCGCGCCAGATCGAATAGCACGTGAACCCGTGGGTGATGTCCTCGTCCTTCACGTACCATTCGAGCGGGTTGCTCAGTCGATCCGACGTACGCACGAGGACAAAGCGCGTCCTCCACCGGATCGGGAGCGAGAGCTTCAACCCGAGAGCTCCTGCAGGCAGCGCCGGGAAGACGAACTGCAGTGCTTGGGACACGTCTACGTGAGCCTCGCCGATGTCGTGCACCTTGTCGTCCCATGCGTCAGGCGGGAACAGGTCATATGCCACGACCGGTTCGGCATCCTCGGGGGAGGGTCCGCGCGGATCGCCAGCGATCGGCCGGGCATGCAGCGAGAGCTTGAGGCGGACGAGCCTGCGATCAGGCGGCAGCAGGATATTGAGGGGCAACTCGACCAGATGAAAAGCGAACCGATCGCCGTCAGATCGGATCGACTCACCGAGGGGTGTCTCCCGGGAAGCGGCGAAGCCGACGAGCTCCTGGTGCATGACCGCTTTGGGTAGTGTCAGCGTGATCTTGTCCAACATCGCTTCAGCCTCTTTGACGGACGCGAGTGCAGCATCCTCTGCGAGGTCAGCAGCGAGTAGATCCTCTGCTTCCCACTCCGGCAAGTGGGCCGGCTCGAGCTTCAAGAGGTTGTCTTGCACTGTGGATGTGCTCCGAGGGGCAGTCCCGGGACATTTTGACATGAGCGGCGGCTACGTTTCGAGTGGCCCCGCCCCTTGTAGCGCGGGCCGCAGGCCATGCATGTTACCATCCCGTAAACCGGGATCGTGCCGAGGAATCGACACCAGCACCATAGGAGAGTACCAGCCCCCTGCTGGGCGCTCAATCCGACTGCTGGAACAGCTGCGGGCTACCTCTCCGACACTCTCGGCATGTAGACAACAGCGGGAAATGATGCGCATCGCCACGAACTTGGGCTGGATCGACATCGCGGCCCTCATCGCCACAACAACTTGGGCAGGCAACCGTCGCCGCGACACGCTTTGCCAGCAGCTTCTGAGCCCTGGCACGTAGCCACAACGCGCGTTTTTGTGGAAGCGATCGCAGCGATTGATGTTTCTCGGCTTCTCGACCGCCTCGCCAGCTAGCGCTCGCCGTCCCAGTAGTTGACATTTCCGTCGGCGCGGCGGAGCATCACGTTGTCGTGGGGGTTACCCGGCCAGACTCCGATCTTGTCGCTATCGGGGTAGACGGCGACGGCCGGCTCCCGCGCACTCGAGAACATCAGTAGCCGTACCAACGCCTCGCCACGATTGGTCACCTTGTGGGCACCCGCAGGGCCAGGCGGGAAGCAGACCATTTCACCGTGAGTCAGCTCTTCCTCCTGGTTGGGCGTGCGCACGACGACGGTGCCGCCGAGTACGAGGAGCCACTCCTCCTCGTACTCGTAGTGGTAAGGGCATACGCTCTCGCCTGCCGGAAGCTCGTAGACCTTGACCGCAAGCGCGTCGCCTCCCACGGCCTGGCTGACGTCAGCTTTACCCGAGCGGTAGCCGTCGGGATCGGTTCCGTCATAGTCGCAATCAACGGTGAGCACGTTCGCTCGACGCACCGGCTGATCTTCGCAGATCGAATGCTGGCTGCACCGTCTTGTGCTCGCGATGCCAGAGGTTCAGCGGCAGATCGGAGATCGTGATGATCCCGACGTCGCCATCTTGCTCGAAGCCGACCTTCGGCATCATTCGAGGTTGATCGGGTCGCGGACGAAGACTGGCTTGAACCCTGCGGTCGGCAGGGCTTCAGCGGCTTCGTCGAAGGGCAGGACTGCTGTCTGTACGCGTTGCGGGCTGATCCGCCCGCTGGCCACGAGCGCGAGGACCTCGGGTATGAGGGGTCGGGCATTGGACAGCGCTGAGCGGAAGGTGAGGCACTTGAAGTGCATGGCGGTAAGCGGAAGTGAGACGTCGGCGAAGTGGAAGCCGAGGTTCTCGACCTGGCCTCCCGGGCCCGTTGCCAGCAGGGCGGCACGCAGCGCGTTGACGCTTCCTCGCCAACCGCCTCGTGTCCGATCGCGAACGGCTGCTCGGCGCCCGGAACGGTGGTGTGCAAGATCGCCTGGTCGAGGTCGCACGTCGAGGCGGCGATTGGGCGCACCAGCGCATCCGAGGAGGCGAGGATCTCCGGCGCCGGATCCTCTCGCCATTCCAAGCCGCCTGCGCTGCCGCGGTAGTAGAGCGCCTTCATGATGGGGAACGCTACACGCCGCCGCCGTACCAGTTGCGACCGATCGGCTACGGTTTGCGACACATGAAGGTGGGGTCGTGGCCGTGTCCGGCGGTTTTGACTCAGGACTAACGGCCCTGCTCGACGACTGCGCGTCGAACGCGCCCACCACCTCCGCCGTACCACCACCCTGAGCTACGACCAGATCGCTCCGCTCGTGGGATACCGAAACGGATCGACCCTACGCGCGCTCCTACGAAGTCACCTACGGATCTCGACCTAGCGACAGGCTGCTGTGCCGAGGAGGCGCTCAGACCTCGAATGGGGCCATGCGCACCGCGAGCGGCACGCCGCAGCGAACGAGGAGGCTGAATCGGCCGCGCTCACGCGAAGTCAGCCGTCCTCCCGTGCGCCGCGCCCAGCCAAGGCCCCCAAGCCGCTCCAGATCGGGAGCCCAGGAGGCACCATTGCGTGATGGCGCTGCCTCACTCATCCGCGAATGGTAGTGGGCTCGAGCTCATACCACACGCCACCCATGTCGGGTAACAACGGCATCGGGGCCTCCTTGGTTGGCGGGTCGTAAGGGTCACCCCATCCTGGCAGCACGCCTCACGGCCTTGCTCGGGCGCCTTCTCGCTGGAGGCGGTCAAACTGGATTTGTGCTCGCTGGCATCCGTGCGCAGTGGCAGTGTGAACCAGACGAGCTTGCCGTTTGATAAAGGGGCGATTCCCCAATCCTCAGCAAGCTGTTGAACGATCTGAAGTCCTCGTCCCGACTGCTCCCGGGTCGTGGGGGAGCGCGGGACTGGTTGGCCTTGACCATAATCGCTCACCTCCACGCGGATCTCGTCTCGCGAGCGGTGAATCGCAAGCTCAAAGTCGCTACAGGCATGGCGCACACTGTTGGTGGCAAGCTCGGAGGTCATCAGCTCCGCGGCTTCCACGGTCTCACGTGGCTGGTCGCTCAGGAGATCTCTGACGAAGCGTCGTGCACCGGCCACAGACTCGGGCTTGCAGTGAAAGCGGCGCGTGTTGCTCATGGCTCGATCGAGAACACGTCGAAGAGGCCCGTGGTCTCCAGTACGCGCCGGATGATTGGGGAGGGGTTACGCAGCGACACGCTGCCTGCCTTCGTCACAGCGCCGATCAGCACGGCGATCCCCGCGCTGTCCATAAATCGCAGGCCGGTGAGATCAAAGATCAGCCGTTGCGCCGGCTGTAGCGGGATCGACGCCAGCCGCTCTCGCAGCGAAACGGCGTTTGAGCTATCGAGTTCTCCGGAGAGGACCACGACCTGTGCCCCCGTTGAGTCGAGGTGCATGTCGATCTGCACCGTCGGGGGCTCGGTCCCTAGCTCTGCCATCGAACGCCCACTATTGCCGTATCGTCGTGGTGGCCGTCGGACGCGAGGCTCTGGGCGAGCTCACTCAACAGATCCTCGAGCGAACGCACCGCATTGGTGGCGGCCTCTCGCAAGCGCGCCAAGCCGACGTCGAGCGTCTCTCCACGACGCTCCACCAAACCGTCGGTGAACGCGATCAGCGTCGTATCGGACTCCACGGAAAATGTCTTCTGTCGGTAGGGCGCCTTGCGCACGACGCCGATTGGGACATTGGCGTCGAACTCGACGAACTGCCCGCCAGCACGGTCGATCAAGAGCGGCGGCATGTGACCGGCGTTGGCCACCGTCAGCTGATGGGCACTCACGTCGATCAGAGCGCAGAGCATGGTCGCGAAGTAGTCGTGGGCTCCGCTGTTGACGAAATCCGAGAGCTGGGTAAGCACGAAAGAGGGACTGGGATCCTGCGCCGCATACGCCAGCGCGGCGTAGCGTAGCGAGGCCATCGTAGTCGCCGCTCGAAGCCCATGGCCGGAGACATCGCCGATCATGACCAGCACCCGCCCATCACCCACCGCGACCGTGTCGTACCAGTCGCCTCCCACATTGATGCCCGAAGCGGCAGGCACGTAGCGCGCGCCTACCTGCAGCCCATCGAATTCGGGCAGTGTGTCGGGCAGCAGTGCGTGCTGCAGCGTCTGCGCGATGCTGCGCTGCTCGGTGTACATATCCCGGTTCTCGGCGGCAACCCGATCGAGGACGCCGACGAGCTGCTCGGCATAGCGTCGGCGGCGCGCCAGCCGATCGGTCATCAGCGCGGCCGCCAGGCTCAGGAAGAGACCAACGAGGGCGATGATCCACGGTAGTCGCTCGAAGAACGCGCCCCCGAGCGAGCCGATCGGGCTCACCACGAGCGTGAACGCGCCGGCGCCAAAGGGAACGACGTCCGACGCCTGCCGACCCTCGATCGGAAGGCGCTTGAGGCTGGTCACCAGCACGTCGTTTGTACGCTCGGTGTGACCCAGATACAGCGCGTAGTTGAGGTCCGAGAAAGCCGAGTTCTTCTCCAATGACGAGCGCCTGTCCGCGGGCAGCGGTTTTTCGGCGTAGACCGCGAACCCGCGGGCGCGGCCCGGAGCGCTGAAGTCAAAACCGAGCGCCGGGCGCGGGGAGCCGAGGAAGCTTGTGAGGTTCAACACGCCGGGCCGGGTGAAATGGGTAAAGAACTGCTTGGCCCTTTCCGGCATCGAGGCGAGCACAGGAGCGCTGCCGATCACAGTGCTCGGAGCAAGATGCGATGTTTCCAGCGGCCACAGCGAGACCGAGGTGAACTGGCGCCCGAGACCAACATAAGGAGTCATGAACTCCTGGAACTTCTGGGAGCTTCCCCCCGTCGCATTGGCCAGCTCGGCGGCCGACGCCAGCGGCGTCTGGATCGAGGGGGCGGTGGCCCCCAGCACGAGACTCAACTCGCGCACGCGGAGGTTCAGCAGCCGTTGCTCGTTGCGGTTGTATACAGCCGCGGAGGTCAACACCAGCGCCCCCGTCACGATCAGCCCCATCAGCAACGCGACCACCGCCACCCAGGAGGGTCGCCACCCCCAGAGCGAGCCCGACGACCTCGCGGAAGACGCAGTGCCCTCGGCAGCTGCCGGCTCACCCGCCGAGTCGTAGCGAGAGCCGATCGTGCTCGCCGCCACCACACGGCTGCTCATTACAAACCTCTCCCCACGCCCATATCCACTGCCTAGTCTACCCCGGGTAGTGCTATGGTAAATCGGACACGTAATTTCGCTATCCGATTCCGAGGTGTAATGACAATGCCTAATTCTTCCATAAGCGGGCTTGACCCGTCGGCCGATCCCTCCGTTTGGGCCCTGAAACCTGGCGACGAAGTTGAGCGCAAGGAGTTGCAGCAGCGATACGGGGGCCGAACGCAGGGCGGGATCGGACCGTCCAAGAGCTCGCCAAATGTCCTCCTCTTTTCCGACCCGATCGCCGGCGAGCCCCACGGATACTTCGATGGGTGGCGAGCTGACGGATGCTTCCACTACACGGGCGAAGGACAACGCGGCGATCAGCAAATGAAGTCCGGCAACGCCGCGATTCTGAATCACGCGAGCGAGAGGCGCGCACTCAGACTGTTCCTAGGCGCGCGAGGGCGCGTCACTTATGAGGGAGAATTCGAGCTCGCCCGAGAGCAACCGTTCTACACGACCGACGCACCGGAGACCAACAACGGACCCGTGCGCAGCGTCATTGTCTTCCGACTGCAGCCGGTTGACGCACAACCTAAGCCCAGTGTGTCGAAGCTAGACCGCGTCGGCTTGCACGGCATCGAAGACGTACCTGTCGAGGAGCAATGGACAGAGAAGATGTTTGTGGCTCCAAGCCACGTGCCATATGAGGCCGACCGGCGAGAGCAGCGGCTGGTGCTTGCATTTCGCGACCATCTGCTGCAGCAGCGGCACAAGGTCGCGCGCCTCAAGATCGTTCCGGCAGGTGAGGCCAAGCCTCTCTTCTCGGATCTAATAGACAGAACCACGAACACGCTGTACGAGGCAAAGGGTTCAGTGGAGCGCGGAGCGATTCGAACAGCGATCGGGCAGCTTATGGACTACAGGCGATTCGTTCAGCCTTCACCTCGGCTAGCGGTGTTGCTGCCGTCCAAGCCACGCGACGATCTTCGCGCCCTACTGACGAGCGTCAACGTCAGCATCGTATGGCGCGACGGCGACGGCTTTGCTGGGGAGCATGGAGAGGATTCGTGAACCGCGCGGAGCGGTGCGATCCACCGGGCGTGGTATTGATGCGGCATGGTGCCCACCGAGGAAGCCCAATTTGACAATCCGGCGTACGCGTCGCTGTGCGGAGCGCATGCACGGCTCGCAGAGGTGCGTGGACGCGCGCGCCGATATCCGGCCGACGTGGCGCCGTTCCTCGCCCTGCCCTCACCGCCCTCGGCGCAGGATTGGCGGGACGCCGCCGACCTAGTCGCGCCTGGGACCTACGTGGCCGGTCGGTACGGCGGCGCCGAGCTGCCGGACGGCTGGCGGGCAGTTCAGGCGTTCGACCTGGTACAGATGATCGAGGAGCGGGTCACCGGGGGCGATTGCGCGGAGGCGATCCCGCTGGGTGGCGCCGATGTCCCTGAGATGCTCGAGCTCGTCGCCCAGACCGAACCGGGGCCATTCCTGACCAGAACCATCGAGCTTGGCGACTACCTGGGTATCAGGCGCGACGGGGAGCTTGTGGCGATGGCCGGCGAGCGGTTTCATCTGGACGGCTGGACCGAGATCAGCGCCGTCTGCACCAGGCCCGACCACCGTGGCCAGGGACTGGCAACGCAGCTCATGGGCGCGTTGATCGCGAGCATCAAGCGCCGGTCAGAGCGGGTGTTCCTGCACGCTATGGGCACCAACACCGGGGCGATACGGCTGTACGAGGAGCTCGGCTTTCGCGTGCGGCAAACCGCAACGCTCACCGTCATGACGCGCGAGCCGCTTCTCGATGCGCAGCCCTAGCGTGCCCAACATGCACAAGGCCTCCCTGCCTGGCGCTCTCGCCGCGGCGGCGATTAGTCGCTCATCCCGCTGATTGGCTGCTCTCCCGAACCGGCGCCAGCCGTTCGACCGCTTCGAGAATCGTCCGCAGGCCGCCCTCGGTTTCGGTGTTGAGCGCATCGAGGATCTGCTGGGCGTCCTTGAAAGTGTTTTCCGAGCGGGCGTCGGAGGCGATCGACTGCACGTCCTGGCCGACCATGATGATCGACAGCAGCACCAGCTGGATGAAGGTCTGCGCGACCCACGCGACGATCAGGATGAGGCCGGGCTTGGTGAGGAACTTGGGCACGTCGCTGGGGGTGAGCACGCCCGCCTCGATCAGCACCGCCGGTAGGCTGGTGAGAGCAATCAGGCAGAAGATGTACGCCATCGCCATCGACCCCACGGCGTGCGTGATGATCACCGCGAGCTTGGCGTTGAAGCCCTCAACCTCGCTCATCGCATGCTTGATTTCAGCGGGGTTGAGCCTTACCGCCCTTGAGAGATGGTGCCGTGTTTTGACGGCGCGCGGCGGCTTCGATGCGAGCGGCCCCGCGGGGGCGGGCGTGGCGTCGTTCGTTGTCATCGGCGTATCCCTTCGATCGGGTGTTTGAATACGGGCAGGGACGTTAGGGCTTTACGCTGCCCGCCCGCCGGATGTGGCACCCTTCCCGGCTCGGCTCGCCGCGCAACCAGCGCGCGCGTCGGTTGTTCTGCACTCGCACATGCGTCGCAACGTACTCATCATCCTGGGGGTCGCCGTGCTCGTTTGGGGCGTTTTGGCGATCGTGCTCGGCTCGCCCAGCCTGAAGCTGTCGGGGTCGAGCAGCACCACCGCGTCTAACGGCGTCTCCCCCGCGTGCCTGCCGGCCACGTTCGACCGCACCGCCGCGCTGGGGGGTGGCACCGGTGTCAACGTCTCGCCCGTGCCGGGCAGCGCCACCGCCAACCCCCACACCCAGATCAGCTTCCTCGGGGTGCCCGCCGCGGAGATCCGCGCGGTCTCGGTCACCGGCACGCGCAGCGGCGCTCACGCCGGCAGCCTGCACAGCTACTCGCAGGGCGACGGCGGAAGCTTCGTGCCCGACACGCCGTTCGACGCCGGCGAGCGCGTGACCGTGCATGCCACGGTCGGCGCTGGCGGCGGCAAGCAGGTGGCCTTCGAATTTCACGTCGATACCCCCTACCCGACGGGTTCCGTCCCGGATTTCGGCAACCCTCGCGCGGCGCCGGCCGACTATCAGAGCTTCGCGACCCTGCCCGGGGTCCAGGTCCCGACTTTGACCGTCACCGTGCCCGACCGCGATCCCGCCGCGGGCGACATCCTCACGACCAACGGCCCCGGGCCCGGGCAGTATGGACCGCTGATCTACACGCCGCAGGGCCAGCTCGTGTGGTTTGACAGGCTGCCCGGCGGCGAAACAGCGGAGAACCTCAACGAGCAGACCTACGCCGACCGGCGCGACCTGACGTGGTGGCGGGGGCGCGTGCTCGAACTGGGCTTCGGCCAGGGCGAAGACGTAGTGATGAGCTCCAGCTACCAGACCGTGGCGAGGGTGCCCGGCGGCAACGGGCTGCACGCCGACCTGCACGACTTCCAGATCGCCCCCCACGGCATCGCCTACATCACCGCCTACAACCCGATTCGCTGCAACCTCTCGCCGTTGGGGGGCGCGCGTGACGGGGCAATCATCGATACGGCGGTCCAGGAGATCGACATGGCGACCGGGCTGGTGCGCTGGGAATGGCACAGCCTCGACCACATCCCGGCTTCGCAGTCGGAGACCCCGACGGCGACCAACACGCGGCCGTGGGACTGGTTTCACATCAACTCGATCGACCCGCAGCCCAACGGCGACCTGTTCATCTCGGCGCGCAACACGTGGGCCGGCTACCAGTTGGAAGGCGCCAGCGGCCGCATCCTCTGGCGCCTGGGCGGTCTGAAGAGCTCGTTCAAGATGGGGCCGGGCACCGAAACGGTGTGGCAGCACGACGGGCGCATCCTGCCCGACGGCGAAGTCACCTTCTTCGATGACGGCTCCAACCCGCCGATCCACCACCAGTCGCGCGCGGTGCGGATCGCGCTGAACTTCGCCACCCACGAAGCCCGCCTCGCCTCCTCCTACACCCACCCCAACCCGCCGTTGCTGGCCGCGAGCCAGGGCAACATGCAGACGCTCGCGAGCGGCAACACAGTCGTCGGCTACGGCGGGGTGCCCGCAATCAGCGAGTACGCGCGCGGCGGTGCACTGCTGCTCGACGCCCACTTGCCTTACGAAATGGCCTTCTACCGAGCCTTCCGCTTCCCCTGGAGCGGGCGCCCGGCGAGCCCGCCAGCGGTGTTGGCCAGCCTCAACGACACCGGCGAAGAGACCGTCGTGCACGCGAGCTGGAACGGCGCCACCGAAGTGGCCGCGTGGCGCGTACTCGCCAGCAAACGAACAGGCTCGCTAGCGGCGCAGACGACGATCCCCGCCAGCGGCTTCGAAAGCTCGACCACGCTGCCCGTGAAATATGCCCACGTGGCGGTGCAGGCGCTCGACTCGGCCGGCCACGTGCTCGGCACCTCCCGCACGGCGTCGGTGATCAGCTACGCCGCCTCGCTTCCCAGCTCCGGAGCGGGATGAAGCAGAAGAACGCGACGGAAAAGGGGAGGAGGAGGGGAGGTGCTCGCTTCGCGGTGGTGGAGCCGATCGCGCGTGCCCCAGCCACGGAATGGCTCAGTACCCCGGTTTGGTGGCGTGCTTGTGCACGGTGCTCGTGGTCGTCGTCGCCGGACTGCTGGGCGTCGAGGAGGTCGTGGAGGAGCCCCCGCTTTTGCCGCCGCACCCTGCCAGCGCGACGGTGGCGGCCACGGTCGCCGCGAGCGTTAGCATGGCGGTCAGTGACGTCCTTCTCATCGGCCGGGCTCCTCTCATCTTCGCTTGCTGGCTGGGGCGCCCACCCTACCAGGCGTTTTCCGCGCCAAGCGCTGGCCGGTAGGCCCTCGTGAGCGTCGAGACGACCGCCGACCCGGTCGCGCCGCCGCCACCCCCGGCCGAGACCCGCAAGCCGGGCGGGGGCATGGGGCTGCTGCTGGCGGTGTGCTGCGTGGCGCAGTTCATGGTGATCCTCGACCTCAGCATCGTCAACGTCGCGCTGCCCTCGATCCAGTCGAGCCTCGGCTTCACCTCGCCCGAACTGCAGTGGATCGTCGATGCCTACGCGATCACGTTCGCGGGCTTTTTGATGCTCGGCGGCCGTGCCGCCGACCACTTCGGCCAGCGCCGGATGTTCGTGATGGCGCTGCTCGTGTTCGCGCTTGCCTCGCTCGCCGGCGGCGTCGCCTCCGACCGCGAGACGCTCGTGCTCGCGCGCGCGGCGCAGGGCGTCGGCGGCGCATTGATGGCGGCGTGCTCGCTGGCGATCATCACCTCCTCGTTCGCGCCCGGCGCGCAACTCAACCGCGCGATCGGCGCGTGGGCGGCGATGAACGGGCTCGGCGGCGCCGCGGGGATGCTGTTCGGAGGGATCATCACGCAGGAGCTCTCCTGGCGGTGGGTGCTTTTGATCAACCCCCCGATCGGGGTCGCCGCCGCCGTGGTGGCGTACGCGGTGGTGAGCGAGCGCCGCCGCGCCCCCGGCCGCAGCTTCGACCTCGCCGGCGCGCTGACGCTGACGATCGGCCAGATGGTGCTGGTGTTCGGGGTCGTGGAAGCCGGCCTCAAGGGCTGGGACACGTTCGCCGCGCTCGGCCCGATCATCGGCGGCGTGCTGATCCTCGCGGTGTTCGTGGTGATCGAGACGCGCTTTGCCTCCGAACCGCTGATCCCCTTCAAGGAACTGACCAAGCCGCTGCGGGTGGCCAACAACATCGTGCTGCTGTTCAGCGCCTCGCTGTTCCCGATGTGGTTTGTGAGCTCGCTCTACCTGCAGCAGGTGCTCGGGCTCTCTCCCCTGCACACCGGTCTGGTGTTCCTGCCGATGACGTTGATGATCATGGCGGTCGCCTCGCGCACCGGCAAACTGGTGAGCCACTTTGGCGTGCGCCCGGTGCTCGGCGGCGGCTTGATCATGCTGGCAGTAGGGATGCTGCTGATGGCCAAAATCGGCTCCAGCGGTAGCGCGATCGTGTACATCATGATCCCCGGGCTGCTGACGGCGGCGGGGATCGCGATGTCGATCGTCCCCTCGACGATCGCCGCCACGCAGGGGGCCAAGGAGGGGCAGGCAGGACTCGCTTCCGGCCTCGTCAACACCTCGCGCCAGATCGGCGGCGGGCTGGGCCTCGCGATCCTGGTGACGCTTGCCACGCAGCGCTCCAGCCACCTGATCGGCATCGGCGTGCAGGTGCCGCAGGCGCTCACCGATGGCTTCCGCCTCGCCTACCTGATCGGAGGCGGACTCGCCGCGGCGGCGGCGCTCGTCACGTTCCTGGCGGTGCCCGCCCCCGCCGGCGCGCTGCGCGGAGCGGCGCGGCGCCTGACGGTGGCAATCGGCGTGGTCGTCGTCGGCTTCATCGCGATCGACCAGGCCTTCGCCGGCTCGCACGGCGCGCCCGTCGGCGCGTACACGACCGACGGCGCCTCCAGCTTCGTCACCGAGCCCACGCTTCACCCCCCGGTAATCCACAAAGACGTACCCACGCTCGCCAACCGCCTCGCGCCCGGGTACATCCTCACCACCAACTTCTACAACCTCAACTATCCCCCGCTGGTCGGCCAGAGCGGGCCGCTGATCCTCGACGACAACCTGCAGCCGGTGTGGTTCCAGCCGGTGCCGGAAAAGGTGGTCGCCGCCAACCTCAGCCTGCAGACCTACGAAGGGCAGCCGGCGCTCGCGTGGTGGCAGGGCGTCGTCACCAACACCGGCTCGACCGAGAGCGGGGAAGACGTGGTCGTCAACCGCCACTACCAGACGGTTGCGCGGCTGAAAGGCGCCGACGGCTGGGTGCTCACCCTCCATGCGCTCACGATCAGCGGCGACGACGCGTGGGTGACCGCCAACAAGAACGTCGCCCGCAACCTCTCCGCCTACGGCGGCGCCTACAACGGCGCGCTGATCGACTCCGCGGTGCAGGAGTACAACCTCAAGACCGGCAAGCTGCTGCGCACCTGGGACGCACTCGAACACATCCCACCGGAGGACTCCTACGCCACCGTGCCCACCAACGGGTTCCCATGGGACACCTACCACGTCAACGCGCTGGAACTCAGCAGTAACGGCACCTTCCTCGTCTCGATGCGCAACACGTGGGCCGCCTATCTGGTCAATATCGCCACCGGTAAGATCGAGTGGACGCTCGGCGGCAAGCGCTCGAGCTTCAAGTTCGGCCCGGGCGCCGACTTCCAGTGGCAGCACGATGTGGCGTTCGCCCCCGGCTCGAGCGCGGCGGGGCCCCGCTCGAGGATCACGATGTTCGACGACCACTGCTGCCAGCTCACCGGCGGCGGCACCTCCGTCCCGGCGACGGGGCCATCGCGCGGCCTGGTGCTCGATCTCGACCAGCGGAGCCGCACCGCCACGCTCGTCGCCCAATACCCCTCCGGCGGTGAATTCGAAACCGAATACATGGGCGACACGCAGCCGCTGGACAATGGCAACGTGTTCGTCGGCTGGGGCTCGGAGCCCTACTTCTCGGAGTTCACCCGCTCCGGGCAGCGGCTGCTGGAGGGCCACTTCCCCGGCTCGGACCTGAGCTACCGCGAGACGCTCGACCCGTGGGTCGGCCTGCCGCTCACTCCGCCCGTGGGCGCCGCCCGCCAGCAGGGCAGCCGGGCCACGGTGTACGCGAGCTGGAACGGCGCCACTCGACTCGTCTCCTGGCGGGTGCTCGCCGGGCCCAGCGCCACGCAGCTGAGCGCCGTGGCAAGCGCCGCCAAGTCCGGGTTCGAGACGGCGATCCCGATCGCGCACGCCTACCCGAGCTACGAGGTCCAGGCGCTAGACGCCGGCGGCCACGTGATCGGGACCTCCCAGCCGTTTGCTGGGTAGCTCGCCGCCAGGGTCACAGATCATCGGGAGCTCGGAGTTGTGCGTTTACTTTTCAGACCCAAACCCTTCATTTAGTGAAGTGGTTGGGGGCTCGAAGAACAGCCCCCCTCCCCCTCCTCCCCCCTACCGCTCGACCAACGGACGCACCTCGATTGCGCCGCCCATCCGTGCCGCCGGGATCCGCGCGGCCAGCTCGATCGCCGCATCGAGGTCGTCGGCCTCGTAGAAGAGGTAACCGCCGAGCGCCTCCTTGGTCTCAACGAACGGACCGTCGGTCGTCAGCGTCCTGCCATCCTCCACGCGCACAGTGGTCGCCGTCTCAGGCGGCTGCATCTGGACGGGGGCGGGCGTGACGCCCGGCGTTTCGTTGATCGCCTTGTAGTCGGCATACACCGCCTGCTGCTCCTCCGTGCACAGCCGCGCCCACGCCTCTGGGTCGTAGGGAGTGGGGGTCGTGCCCTGGTGAATCAACAGCATGAACTTCATCTCGCGTCCTCCTTGTCGAGGGGATGGTCTCATCCTCAAGACGAACGGGAAGCGGCGAAATCGACAGGCCCAGGCGCAGGCCCACATGGCAAGACCGGTGCAGAGGCCGGCCACGGATGCAAATACCCGAAGGCCTGGCAAACTTCGGGGCGATGAGCGACCCCGCGCCACCCGACCCCGTCCTGACCGGAGGCTGCCTATGCGGCAGTGTGCGCTTCGAACTCAGCGCCCAACCAACCGCGGCGGGCTACTGCCATTGCACGCGCTGCCAGCGGCGCACCGGCACCGGCTCCTCGCTGCAAGCGCGGATCGACGGCCGCACCCTGCGGCTGCTGCAGGGAGAGGAGCTCCTGAAGGGCTGGCGTCACGCCGACGGAGGTTTCGAGAAGCTCTTCTGCAGCGAGTGCGGAGGGCACCTCTTCAGCCGGGACCCCGAGGACCACACCCAGATGAGTGTGCGCATGGGCGCCTTCGACGGCGACCCGGGCGTGCGGCCCAGCTGGCGCGCCTTCGTGGCCTACGCCGCCCCGTGGGAGCCGATTCCCGACGACGGCCTGGAGCGCTTCGCCGAGGGCAGGGCGTACGGCTGAGGTACGAGTGCAGGTCGCTGCGGAGTGGCCGGCCACACACAAGAGTGGATTGAGACACGGAAGGGGGGGGATTCGAACCCCCGGACGACGTTGCCGCCGTCAACGGTTTTCAAGACCTTAAGATTTGGCTTGGTTGAGCCATTCCCAGGCTGCTCGCGCCACGATTCGTGCCAGTCAGGTCGGATGACTACTTCGAGGTGCCGCCCGGAGCGCTGCTCGATGGCCGTATGTGCGCCAGTGAGTCGTTGCCCCAGGACCATCTCGGTGACGATCTGTTCGGCGGTGGGGCGGTCGAGTTGCATGTCGTGGCGCAGGAGCTTCCACACGAGCAGGTCGGTCGCGATGACGATCGCGGTCAGGCGCCGCTCGCGCGCGCGGCCTCGCAGACCGCGAAGGAGTGGCCGGAACGTTCTTGTTGCCCAGTCGCGGTGGTAGGCGCGGCCTGCGTCGGTTATGCGACGAACGGCGGGGATACGCTCCTCCTCGGAGAGCATCCGCAGGACCATTTTCCCGTTTGCCTCGTAACGGTCGAAGAGGATCATGATCGCCTCCGGCACCTGTCCGACGGGCGCTTCGTCGCGTCGCGCCATCTCTTGGCCGTCCCCACTGCAGGGCGACGGCGGTGAATAGCTGCTCCTTAGAGCCGAAGTGTGTGTGCAGTGTCTGTGCGGTGACGTCCGCGTCGGTGGCGATCTCGCTCAGACGGACGTCCTCGTAGGGATGCGTGGCGAAGTGGCGCCAGGCGGCGGCGAGCAGGCGCTCCCGGGTCGCGGCGGCTCGCGTCGGCTCGGGCCGTCATGCGGTAAGGGCGCTTTGTGGGGAGGGTTCCGACATTTTCAGTTGATAGAGGATAAAGTCAATTTAGCATGCGCGTTTTCCAGACACTCATGGCGTTCGCCGGCAACGCACAGCCGCAGCTCGCCGTCACGCGCCGCCTCGTCGAGCGCGGCCATGAGGTGCGGGTGCTCGCGCACCGCGCGGCGCGGGAGCGGATCGAGAGCACAGGCGCGGAGTTCGTGGAGTTCCGGCGCTCCCAACCCGACTTCGACGTCACTCGGCGCGAGACCGACTCGCTGCGCGACTGGGAGGCCCGGACCCGGCTCAGCGCCGGGCTGCGATCGCTCAGGAACGCCCTGTTCGCGTTCGTAGACAACGTCAGCCGCGAGTGCGCGGACCTGCTGGACAGCCGACCGGCCGATGCGATGGTGTTCGACTGGATGCTCCCTGGCGCCGCGATCGCCGCCGAGCGCGCCGGCCTTCCGGCGTTCGAGCTCGTGCACTGCCCCTATCCGCTGCCCGTCGAAGGCGTGCCGCCACTGTTCACAGGCAGCGGCCTGCGACCCCTCGACGGTCCACTCGGCGCCGCCCGCGACCGCCTGCTCAACCGCATCGCCAGGCGCGTATACGACGACCGGCCTGCCGGCTCTCAATAGAGCGCGCCCCGAACATGGACTCGCGCCACTTGAGCATTGGGACGATCAACTGCTGCGGCGCACACACGATCTGCATGATGACCGCTCCGCAGCTCGACTTCTCAAGCCGCGGCGAGCTGCCCGCGAACGTCCGCTACGTCGGCCCCGCGTTCGAGCCATACCCGCGCGAGTGGTGCTCGCCGTGGCCCGCGACGAACACGGACCCGCTGGTGGTCGTAAGCTTCAGCACCAGCTACATGGACCAGTCGGCACTCGCACAGCGCGTCCTGGACGCGCTCGCAGGGCTGCCCGTGCGGGCTCTGCTGACCGCCGGACCAGCGCTCGAGCAGAGCCGGCTGAGCCTTCCCGCGAACGCCCGCGCCGTGGACTTCATACCGCATCGCGCGGTCTTTCCGCACGCCGCGCTCGTCGTCAGCCACTCCGGCTGGCAGACCGTGAATGCGGCACTCGCGGACGGGGTGCCGTTGCTCTGTATCCCCGACGGCCGCGACCAGCCCGATAACGCCGCGCGCGTCGTCCTCGCCGGAGCCGGCGTGCGGGTCGGCAAGCGAATCCCGCCCCGCAAGCTCCACAGAGTGATCACAACAGCGCTTGTAGACCCCGCGCTCAAGCGCGGTGCTGAAGGGATGGCCGCGGCGCTGGCGCGCAGCGATGGCGCCGTCGCGATCGTGGAGCAACTCGAGATGCTCGGGCCTTCATGACATCATCCCCTCGACCACTCCGCGCCTCGCAAGGCTGATACCCCTCGGCATGTTGCTCCTTACGGGCGTGCCGCCGGCAGGGCCGACACGGGAGCGACAGCACTTCGCTTGCCGCGCTCTATGTTGCGCTTTCAGCCGATAGCCTTGAGTGAGCGCCTGGAGGGGTGGCAGAGTGGTTGAATGCGGCAGTCTTGAAAACTGTTTCGGGGGTAACCCCTCCGACGAGGGTTCGAATCCCTCCCCCTCCGTTTTCGCCAGATGGCTTGCCACAACGCTCCCACGAGGAGTCGCTGGTGTCGGTCGTCAGGCGTCGTAGGGCAAGATCGTGAAGGCTCCGCCTTGAAGTGGCGTTACGGCACGGAAATGTCGCTCGTCGAAGCTGACGATGCGATTGGTGCTGTAGCGGTTCGCGATCACAACCAGCGCGCAGTCGGCGAGCCCAAGCTCGAGATCCGCATAGCGTGCGTCGAGGTTCCCGATCGTGGCATAGTCCTCGCGCTCCAGGCAGGCGACGGTAAATCGTCCGGCGGCGAGATCGGCGATGAAATTTCGCTGCGGCCCACGTCCTACTCGCTGTCCGAGTAGGTAGTCCACCTCGGCGGTGACGGGCGCTGGAATGATCAGTGGTCCATCGACAGTCCGCAGCAGCTCGTCGATGCGAGCGAATTGCGGATCGTTGGCATCGCCAAAGGCCACCAGGGGGCCGGCGTCGATGACGACGGTCACTCGCCGAAGCCCTTGAGCAGATCCTCCTCCGGTACGTCCGCGATCGACGAGCCATCGCCGTGCCCTGAGCCGGCCAGCGCGAAGTCCCGGTCCTGGGATGGCTTGGGTTGGTAGGTGGCGACGGCCTCGCGCAGGACCTCCGCCTGTGACCTGCCCTCCTCGCGGGCCAGGCGGGCGAGGCGCTGGGCCTGGTCCTCATCGAGATAGACGCTGGTCTTACGCATGGGCACTAGTATAGGGCATCGAGTAGGGCATACAGTTTGGCCTGCCTCAAACGCCGGTGTGCTTCATCGAGATCCGCTCATCAGCGCTCCGCTCGGCGGATCGCTTAGGTTGCCCGCCGGCGTGCCTCCGCCCTCAAGGGGCTTGAAGCGCATGCTATAATCTCCGGCCCCCAACGCAGAAAGGAGCAATATATAGGAGTAGCTAGCTACAGAATCTCCAACGGAGAAGTGTTGACTGATCTTCGCCCGCAGCTCTCCCTTATGGGATCGAGCGCGACCAGCACTTTCGTTCCGCAAAGACACGGTGAGTACCACTACGCCAATACGTATGGCTCACCCCGTATCAGCACGAACGATACCGACGTCTTTCGGATGAGAGATCTGGTCGGGCGAAGCCAACGCCGACAGCCTCCTGGTGATTCGCTGGTACTGCAGAAGCCCGCGAAAGGGAAGCAAATGCAAGCAAGTAGCGAGTCAGCCGACGGTTCGAAGACCCCCACACGACTCTCACTCCACCTTATCTTCGAGTTCGATGGCATGGCGATCGGGGCCGGTATCGCACTGGTAGCAGGAATCGCGACCATCATCGGCGTTCTGGTGCAGCTCATCTGACGCCGCGCTGCGCTGGGGGTCGCCAGGCTTGGTGGCCCCCAGCGTGCCGACATTGCTTGGCTGGGATCAGGAAGGACCGAATCTCTCCGCATGGAGCCGTCTAATCATCGGCCACGGAGATTTCGAGAACTTTCCCGCCATCCCCGCTTCATGGTCGTTGTACGAACTCTTGAGTTATTCGAGGGTCGTCCCTCTATCCCAGCCAGTAGTTCGTAGTACGAAACATCGGTAGCAAAGGGCTTTGGTGGGCCACGAACTCATCTGTCAAGCCATCAGGCATGCTGCGTCGATGCGCGCGATGATTTCCTGGACGTCGATTGTGGCTTGGTGTACGTCCGCGGGAGCGAAGCCGAGTTGCTCTGCGAGCGTCCGATAGCCCTCTGGCCAGTCGGGGAGCACCGTGATGCGTGGAGGCCAAGCGTGCTTGGCGCGTAGGCGAAATATCTCCACGCATACTTCTCGCACTCCTGCGCGATCCTGGTCGCGCAGGAGCCGATCGACGAGGATCAGGTCGATGAGGTCGCGGTAGCGGTCGTTTGACCTCTCATCGTCGGTGTGATCGGTGCAGGCGTGCAGCTTCTGGGCGATGAGGTAGGCGATCGTGACGAGCGGCAGCTCGCCGGGGGACGGTAGACCCAGGCGCTCGGGATCGACGAACGTGTTTCCCGTCCAGTGGATTTGGTGGCCGGCGGTCCCTTCGGCCGGTGAGGCCTCGAACTGCACAGTGCTCCAGGGGTCACCCCGGTAGGCAACCTTGACATCGCCACGGAGAGCCGCGGTATCGCGTACCAGCTCAAGCCCGGTCAGCCTGAAGGTGAATCCCTCCCAGCCGTGAGCTAGCGCTGCCCGTAGCCGCGGGCCGATGTCCTCGCCGGTGAGCCGCGCGCTGGCGTCGAGATCCTTCGTCGCGCGCGCCCGAAGTCCAAGCAACAGCTCGACTGCCACACCGCCCTTGATCAGGAACAAAGGTTCGTCATGCTTATTGCGTGCATGGCGCATGAGCGTTGCGGCGAGCGCGACATAGCCGAGCTGTCTGCGTGCACGCTGTTGAAGCTGTGTGTCGGCGATTACATTGCGCAGGCGCTGCTCCAGCGCACGGCGGTTCTTCGGCGGAATGTCATAGCGTCTACCGCTCACGGGTTGCTCCCAGGTGACGCTCAGCGAGGGTGTCCCGCGCCCGAGCTGCGCCGTCAGCGGTGATGAGGCTCTGCTGCTCGGCGGTCTGGATGGCCTGTTCGATCAGATCGCGGCGCACATAGGTTTCGGTCCCGTCAAGGATCGCTCTCAGCGGTGTCACGATAGGCAGTCCCCGCAATCGCCCGGTCTCCTCGCTCGCCAGGTTACGAGGATGCAGCCGGTGTAGCGCCGGCACGGGTCGGTGAGTGCGATAGCCGCGCGGAACCGTCACGTCGATGCCGGCGGGGTTCACGTCGCACAGCTCGTACAGGTCGAGTGCAGTTTCGTGCGAGAGCACCCCGGCGCCCATAGGCCAGAGCGCCGCGCGCATGTACTCCTCAAGATCATCCGGCGGGATCGCCTTCAGCCGGTAGACGCCATAGGCCACACGCTCAGCCACGCCGCGTCGCTCATAGTCGACCAGGCGCTTAGGGTCGAAGCCCGCGTCGCGCACGTCCTCGGTTCGCAGATATCCGTGCTGGTCCTGCGCCAAATCGAGCAGTTCGGTGTACACACGCCCTGGCATGGTTTGTACAGGATACCGCAAAAAGCGGTATCTCATACATAGTCACAGAGCACTGTTCCAGCCAGGACAATGACGACAACCCCTCAACCGACATGCCCGGATTCGCGCCAAACGTATCGTCGAGCTCGCGACATCGCACCCGACGAATGGCAGCGCCGCGCGCGGCGCTGCCCAGGAGTTGGCGTGCCCGCGGCGGTGACCCAGCTGTGGTCAGGCAGATACGGCCACGAGGTCTTCGACTAGCCTCGCGGAATAAGGGCGTCGGAGGCCAAAAGCTCCGGGTCGTTCTCTTGCCCCAACGACCCCTACCCAGACGACCAATGAGCGATCGCAGTTTGCTAACGGGTACGTACCTCCGACAGACTACCCTCCAGCAACCCAATACGAAGGCTACCGGCTCAGCGACTGCCGCCTGAGTCGCTGGCGAGGACGATCGTCTAACGCTGGTGGGTCACTCCAAACGCGCTCGCCTTCCCAGCGCGTTCAAAAGCCGAACCGCTCCCGATAGGTGTCCGGCACCAGTGACTCGAACTCCCGATGATGTTCGATGAACGCTTTGACGAACGGACAGAACGGCAGCACCGCGAGACCTCGTGTATTGGCGTCTTCCAGAGCAAACCTGATCAGCCGGTCACCAAGTCCGCGACCTTGGAGGCGCTCGTCGACCTCGGTGTGGACGAACGCGATCAGGCCGGGGCGTGCACGATAGGCGGCGAAGCCAACCGCCTTGCCGTCAATCGACAGCTCGTAGCGGTCACGGTCGGGCGCGTCAGCCACCTCGATGCGTTCCGCCGCAGCCATGCCCGGCAGATTAGAACCCACAAACGACGGGCGTCGCACGGAACCCACGGAGCGGACACCCGGGGACAACTACGAGGACAACCACGACAGCGGACCGTAGGTCCCCTTCGATCATGTGCTAGCTTCCCCCAAAGCGGACCGCTAGTCCGCTTCAAGCGTCGAGCGAAAGGGTCCCCTGTGTGTGATTTGAAGATCGCGATTATCCTGGGCAGTACTCGCCCCGGGCGAAACGGCAAGGCAGTGGCCGACTGGGTGCTCGAAGAAGGCGCAGGCGCGAACCGCCGCGCAGTACGAGCTCGTCGACTTGGCGGACTACCCCCTTCCCCATATGGACGAGCCGATTCCGCCGTCGGTGGGGCAGTATGTGGGCGAGCACACCAAGGCGTGGGCACAGAAGATCGGCTCCTACGACGGCTTCATCTTCGTCACGCCCGAGTACAATCACTCGACCTCGAGCGTGCTCAAGAACGCGATCGACTACCTGTACGCCGAGTGGAACAACAAGGCAGCCGCGTTCGCCAGCTACGGATCGCTCGGGGGCGCCCGCGCCATCGAGCACCTTCGCGCGATTTGCAGCGAGCTTCAGATCGCGCACGTGCGCCAGCAGCTGAGCTTCTCGCTGTTCACCGATTTTGAGAACTTCTCGAGCTTCGCGCCCGGCCCCCAACACGACGAAGCGGCAGTCACCTTGTTCGACCAGCTCGAGGCGTGGACCGCAGCGATGAAGACCGTTCGCGCTTGACAAGCGATCGGTTGGACATAGCCGCAGCGCAGAAGCTGCCGATGGCGCGGGCGCCCCGCGAACGTGCCGATGCGGCCGCCAACCGTGTCCGGATCTTGGAGGCGGCTCGCCGGGTCCTAGCCGAGCGAGGTGCCGAGGGGACATCGATCGACGCCGTTGCCAGCGAGGCGGGAGTCGGCAAGGGGACTGTCTTTCGTCGTTTCGGCGATCGGTCGGGCCTGTTCGAGGCGCTCTCCGACGAGCATCTCAGGTCCTTCCAAGACGCCTTCATAGCCGGCCCCCCGCCGCTGGGTCCCGGAGCACCACCCCGCGAGCGTCTCGCCGCCTTCCTCGATGGGCTACTCGATCTCTACGACCGACATCTCGAGCTCACGCTCGCACTCGAGAAGAACCGTTGGAGGGCACCCATCGAGGGCTACCTGACACTATCGATGCATCTCGAGAGTCTCCTGGAACAGATCTCCCCGAGACTCGACGCACCGATCACAGCGCAGCTGTTGCTGAGCGCACTGAACGTAAACCTCGTCAGCTATCTACGCCGCGCGCAGGGTGTAAGTCTCGACTCGATCAAGGCGGCGATGGGACCGCTGATCGCAGGACTCACGGTCTGAGATCCCGTCGGTCGAGATGCTTCATTTTCCGGCCCGCCGCTGTAGGTCGTCCACAAACGAACTGAGGGTCTCCGTCGCGGCCGACAGCTCTTCGAGCTGTTGGTCTGATAGCTCCCGCAAGTCAGCTCGCAAAGCGACGAGGAACTGCGCGCGGAACTTCTCTTGTGCCGTGCTTCCCGCCGCGGTGAGACTAACCATGACCACGCGTCCGTCCTCTGGCAGTCTTTCTCGCCGGACCCACCCTTTGTCCTCAAGGCGTTTGACGAGCAGCGTCATCGTGGGCTGCGCGATCCCCTCAAGCTCGGTGAGCTCTGTGATCTTTCGAGGTCCTTCGATGAGGATGCTCAGGACCTCCATCTCCGTTCGGGAGATCTCCCTGCTGCGCACCTGCTTGACGAGCAGTCGCACAAGGACGGCGGCGCGCGTGAGTAGGTGCTCGGCGACGTAGTCGATCCGCTCTGCATGGGAAGAGGTGCTCATATTGTAAACTATATAGCTTTCTGCTATAGATCTCAAGGAAAGCGCATCGGCTCCACACCGAGAAAGGAGCACACCATGTTTCGCAACATCCTCGTCGCGATCGACGGCTCACCGGACTCAGATCAGGCGCTCACGCAAGCCATCGACCTGGCCGAGTCAGAGCACAGCCGATTGACGCTCTTCAGCGCCGTAGTAACGCCTCCCGCCGGCGCCTACATCGGAGCGGGCGGTGGAGTGGCGGCGACGCTCGCGCGCGATGCAGAGGCCGAGACCGAGAAGCTCCTGCGAACGGCCGCCCAGCGGGTTCCCGATCGAGTGTCGCTCAGCACTGTGCTGAGCAGCGAGCCGGTGAGGCACGCGCTCATCCGCCAGATCGAGGAGGGGGCGCATGACGTAGTGGTGATGGGCTCCCGGGGCCGCGGTGCGGTGCGCTCAGTGCTGCTCGGCAGCGTGAGCCACTACGTGCTGCATCACAGCCCCGTTCCCGTGCTGATCGTGCACGCCGATGCCGAGCGAGGAGTGCGCTCATCCGCCGCGCTCTCGGGGGATCGATTGGCGACAGATCAGGAGGCCATCCATGCAAGCGCGTGATGAGACAGAGCCTCACCTCGCCCCAGCGGCTTCGGCGGACGGAGACGCGGTTGACGCGGCCCTCGGGGAGACGATCCCTCAGCTGAGGGAGGTGCTCGGCCCAGTGGAGGAGACAGCCCGCCGCATGCTCGAGGCCGAGGGCGCGCTCCAGCTCGTGCGCCAGCGGTTCGAGCAGACCGCGGACCCAGAGGAGCAGGGAGAGCTCGCGGCCGAGGCGCTCGAGCATGTCGAACGCCAGCTGGAGCTCGCACGTGAGCGGCGCCGGCAACTGGATAACATCGAAGCGGATCCCAGGCTTTACACTGGTGGCTCGACCTCCAGGAGAGGTGGCCGAGTGGCTGAAGGCACTCGCCTGCTAAGCGAGTATGGGGATTAAACTCCATCGCGGGTTCGAATCCCGCCCTCTCCGTTGCCGCAGAAACCGCTTGAACAAGCGGTTTCTGGCGAGAGCCGCGGACGGCAGCCAGCGGTCATGCCATGATCATCGCGACGGTGCCGACAGTTCAAATCGGCGACATGGGCCTCGGCGCTCAGCCCAGCCAGGACCTGATCGACGAGTTCCTCATGAACATCGCGTCGCGCTGGAAGGACAGTTATCAGCCAACCGTGTTCGTCGGGCAGATCCAAGCCTCGCTGGGCGTCTAGCGCGGGACCCGCACCGGCTGCGGCGGCAGAGACCAGGGCCCCGGGCTCCGCGCTTCGCCGCACTGGCCCACGCGCGTGGCTCAGTCGCCGAGCGTGCGCACCGCTCGCTCCAAGTCGCGGCGGTGAATGACGCGCGCTACGCGCCTGCGCTCGCCATCGCCGACTGCTCGCCACAAGATGCGCAGCTCGCCGACCCTCAGTCGCCGCCACGGCGCTCGTCCCTTCAGTGCGCGATCGTTCGCGTTGGGCGGCAGCGGCTCGTGGGTGAGCACGTCGGCCATTGCGCGCAGGGCTGCGCGGTGGTCGTCGGGGTGGAGCTTGCGTAGATCGCGCTGCGCCTGGCGGTCGAGTTCGACCGCGACCTTCGCCACGGTGCCTTTCAGCTCTCGTTGTCGAGAGGGCCGTACTCGGCCTCGAACTCGGCGATGGCGTCGGCGAGCGCTACGCCGGCCTCTCCCCGCTCGATGGCATCGTCGGCGGCGCGCATCGAGGCGACGTACTCAGGCGCGTTGGCAAGCACGAAGTCCTCCAACTGCTCCGCGTCGAGCGGCAGCAGGACGGCGACGGGCGTGCCGCGATGCGTGACGAACGTCGGTCGCCCGGTGGTTCTGACCTCGTTGACCACGCCGCTGACCTGGCGGCCCAACTCTCGAATCGTGACGGTAGCCATACCGGCATTGTACGACAGATTGCCGAACATCCTGTACGACCCGTCTCGGCCCCCCGCGCACCGTCGCGGCGCTATGGAAGCTTTATGGAAGCAGCAGACCGCAGCAGACGGCAGCAGACGCCCGATCGCTCAACGACCGAAGTGGCGGATTTCAGGGAAACGCGCCAAAGCACAACGGGCCGATGACAGCCAAAGGGCGCTAAGCGAGTATGGGGATTAAACTCCACCGCGGGTTCGAATCCCGAACTCTCCGTTTTCGCCCGGTTGATGACGGTTGTTCGACAGCGTCGGGGGAGCCCGGGCTAAAGCGATCGCTGCACGCGCCGGGCAGGCGGCTGCGGCGGCGGCTGATCAGGCCAGTGACCGTGAGCTCTCAGGTAGGCCCGCCCGGCCTCCTCGTCCTCGCGATCGCGGCTGTGGTACCCGTAACCGAACCGGAACAGCCAGTTCGCCAAATACACCGAGAGCCCGGCGCTGAGGATCTCGGCGCCGCCCTCGAGGTTGACTTCGCTGCCGTGCGCCATAACGATCGCACCCGCCAGCACGATCGCTCCGGGCAGCACGTAGCGCACGACGAACACCAGCCTCCCCATCCACGCCGAGCGACGGAGCGAACCAGGCACGGGGGTGGCGGTATCCGAGCGGGGCATCTCGCGGCCGTTATACCGATACAGACGCGCTCGCGGCGCGCTCCGCCTCGGGCGCGTCCGGCTCGGCGCCCTGCAGTGCGCGGGTGAGCAGCTGCCACAGGATCGCCCGATCGCTCGGGTCGAGCGCCCGCAGCACATCATCCTCGATCGTTTCCTGCGCGCGCTCGGCGCTTCTCAGGGCCTCGAGCCCCGCGTCGGTCAGCGCCACCAGGTGGCGCCGGCGATCGTCGGGGTCGCGACGGCGGACGACGTACCCCAGATCCTCCAGCTCGTTGAGCAGCAGCACAACGTTGTTGGCGTCCATGCACAGCGCCTCCGCCAGCTCCTGCTGGGGAGCGTTGTCGTGGTCGCGCACGTAGCTGAGCGCCATCAGCAGACGCATGTGCATACCCAAGAGCTCCTCGCTGCTGCGCCTGTAGACCTGCTTTGCGAGGCGAGTCAACAGCACCATCGAGTTGGGAGGACATGGACTTACCTGGTCGGGCATAACGCCAGGATTATACCACGTCACAGCAATCATCAAGTTTAAAACGATAATACCTGCCCCAGTGATGATCCATGCTATGGTGTTCTCTACCGCACCCCGGAAGGAGCATTCGATGAGCACCACCGACACCGCATCACCTCAACTCGAGACCCCGCCGAGCACCGGCGGGCAGGCCACCAGCAGGCCGACCCGACTCCAGAGGCCCCGGCCGAGCGCCGGCGAGCGGTCGGCGAGCCAGGCGGACAACCGGGGAGCCACCAGCAAGAGCGAGCGTCGCCGCTGGATCGCGCTTGCCGTGCTGTGCCTCGGCCAGCTGATGATGGTGCTGGACGCGACGATCGTCAACGTCGCGCTGCCATCGATCCAGCGCGAACTGCACTTCACGCAGGCCAACCTCACGTGGGTGATCGACGGCTACCTGATCACGTTCGGCGGCTTCCTGCTGCTGGCCGGCCGGTTCGGCGACCTGGTGGGCCGCAAGAAGGTGTTCCTCAGCGGGTTGGTGCTGTTCGTGGCGGCCTCCATCGCGTGTGGGCTGGCGGACAGCCAGGCGATGCTGATCGGCGCTCGCCTGATCCAGGGAGTCGGCGGCGCGGTCGCCTCCAGCGTGATCCTCGCGATCATCGTCACCGAGTTCCCGGAGCGGGTCGAGCAGGCCAAGGCGATGGGCATGTACGCGTTCGTCTCCGCCGGGGGCGGCTCGATCGGGCTGCTCGCCGGCGGGGCGCTCACGCAGTCGCTGAGCTGGCACTGGATCTTCTTCGTCAACGTGCCGATCGGCGTGGTGGCGCTGGTGCTCGGCTGGATCCTGATCGAGGAGAACGAGGGCATCGGTCTCGCGGGCGGCGTCGATGTCCTCGGGTCGATCCTGATCACGCTGTCAACGATGTTCGGCGCCTTCGCGATTGTCAAGTCGAGCGACTACGGCCTGCTGTCCGCGCGCACGCTGGGCGCAGGCGGGATCTCGCTGGCGCTGCTGGGTGCCTTCCTGGCGCTGGAGGCGCGCGTGGCCAACCCGATCATGCCGCTGCGGATCCTGCGCCTGCGCACGCTGATGGGCTCGAGCCTCGTCCGCGGCCTGCTGATCACGGGCATGTTCTCCGCGTTCTTCCTCGGCGCGCTGTACCTCGAGCGCGTGCTGGGCTACGACGCGATCGACACCGGACTGGCGTTCATGCCGTTGACGATTCCGATCGCGGCCATGTCGATGGGAGTGGCGGCGCGCGCGGTCGGGCGCTTCGGCCCCATTCCGACGCTCGCCGCCGGGCTGTTCGGCATCGTCGTGGGCCTCGCTGCTACTGGCCTTCCAGGGTATTCACGCAAGCTACTTCCCCGGTCTGTTCCTCGCCTTCCTGGCGCTCGGCCTCGGCGCGGGCTCCTCGTTCCTGCCGCTGCTGACGATGGGCATGTCCGACGCGCCCCCGCGCGACGCGGGCCTGGCCTCGGGGATCATCAACGTCTCCGTGCAGCTGTTCGGCGCGATCGGCCTGGCCGTGCTGGGGACGATCGCCACCGACCACACCAAGGCGTTGAGCGCCGCGGGCGAGCCGCTGACCAGCGCGCTGACCGGCGGCTACCACCTCGCCTACGTGGTCGCCGCCGTGTGCGTCGCGCTCGGGATCCTCGCCTCCTTCCTGATCCTGCGCCCACCGGCGGCCTCGCGGCCCCAGGAGGTCGAAATGGTGACAGAGGGAGCGAGCGGCGAGTTGGCGGCGCAGCCCGCCTAAACCCGGGGGAGAGACACCCGTAGGCGCAAACGCACGAGGCTGTTCGCGACCTGTGGCTTTCTTCGGTGCCACAGGTCGCGAATCAGGGCCCCCGAATCAAGGCCTCCCATCGCGGGTTCTCCGCCCGATCAGCCCTTCAACGAGTGAAATTCGCCGAGGGCGCTCGGCAGTGTTGGTGTGAATGGCGCGAACGGGTAGGGCTTCGAAGTATCAAAGCCTTCCTTTTCGGCAGCTTTCGTTTCCACGAATGGCAGCAGCGCTTCCACTGCCTGCTCGATGTGGGTCAGCAGGAGCGTGCGCTCGTAGCCGTTGTTGTTGGGCGGGGCAACGGATTCGGCAGTCTTCTGGATCCCGGTGATTTCCTTGATCGGACCGCCATCCCCGCCTGCCACATCAGGTCCCACCACGCGCGCGAGGGTGCGGTGATCGGACTCGATCCCCATGATGCGCGCCGCCGTGACCCTCAGGTCGGGGGTGCTGAAGTCGCGGACCCCGATCAGATAGGCGGCGATGAACGCATCCTCGAGCGTCACGAGAATGTTGAGCGTGGTCTGCGCGTCGGCGAACATCTTGGGCGGGTAGTAGAACGTCGTGTAGGCGGAGGGCTTGCCGGTCAGGCTTTCCTCGAGCAGGTAGTGAGACATCTCCTCCTGCAGCGCCCCCTGCAGGTAGCCCTGGTCGTCGGAGGGGATGTTCTTGAAGAACGGCGCGGTGTTGATGATGTTGGTGTAGGTGGTAACCGCCAGCGCCTCCGCGATCTGGGCGGCTTTCAGAATCGCCAGATCGCCGTGGGTCGGGCCCTTCTTTCTGCCCTTGGCGATTGCGGCGGCGGGCGCGAACGCCCCCAAGCTGGTGGCCCCCGCGCCTGCGACGACCGCACCCTTCAGAAAGTTTTTGCGCGTTGTAGGTGCGGTCCACGGGTCCCGCGACGTTTGCTGCCCCGCCCGATCGACCACGGGGTCGTCATGTTGGTTGTGCATTGCTGCCTCCATTCGCTTGATGGTCCTGGCTCATGTCACATCGGGGAGCACGACATCTCGTTCTCCCGCAAGCCTTACGCGCCAGTCGCGGCGATAGATCACCCGCGCGCGTGGACCGACCGGGTCAGCGCCCGGGAACGCTCATCCCTGCGTCGCGCGCGGGGCGTAGCGGTGGTGGAGCATCAGCGCGTTGCCGTCGGGGTCGGCGAAGAACGCCATGTGGCACACCCCCGTGTCAAGCGTCTCGCCGTTGAACGCCACTCCACGCTCCTGCAGTGAAGCGCGTGCCGCCTCGACGTCCTCGACGTGCAACGCAATCGCGTTGGGGTTGGTGTGATACGGGATGCCCATCGCCTCGGGGTTGTAGACGGAGAGCGTCAGGTTGCCGGTCTCGAACTCGGCGTAGTTGCGCTCTTTGAGGTACACCGAGCGGGGCAGCCCGAGCGTCTCGCCGTAGAACATCACGGCCCGCTCGAGGTCTTTGGTGGGGCAGCCGACGAAGTTGACGCCGGTGACGAGTTGTGGTGTGGTCATCGTGATGCCTCCTCGACGAGATGGACCGGGCTGGATGCTTGGACGCATCAAATCCTACTCAGGCACAACCTCTCCGCCTCCGACCAGCCCGCGCACCCGTTCGAGCAGCTCAGTGGTTCACTCGCGCGCATCTGCGAGGCTCGCTTTGGGAACAAACGAGGCGGCATACGCATGCTTCATTGCGTCGCTCGCGGGAGGCATCGAGACTCTCGAGCAACTCCTCGGTGTCACCGTCGAGGCGTTCGAGCGCCGTCTCCAGACGCAGGGCATGTGCGTTGTCGCCTGATGTCACACGCAGACCAGCCGCCTGCAGGATTGCGTCGCAGGCACAGATCGCTGCGTTGTGCAGGAGCACGGATTGGGACTCTGCACTGAGCCCGGAGGTGTTGGCGTCGCCGCGAAACCGATCTGCTTGGTCGAGAAATTCACGCGCTCGCACCCGGTCGGGGTAACCTGCTCGACGCGTGCATCTGTCATAACTACGCGATGCTATCGAGGTCGCCGACAAGCGGAGTGATTGGAGCCTCCCGAACACGGCGAACGAAGCTCGCATCCTCGGCAAGGAGACGCTGGAACTCCCCAGCACTGAACACCGTCAGATCGATGGTGCGCCCGGCTTCCTTGCCGATCGGGCGTACACGCCGCCGCAGCTCACGCAGGCCGACGTCGCCGATGACGATGACATCGATGTCGCTGTCAGGCCGACGAGCTCCACTCCCCCACGAGCCATAGATCGCTGCGGCCAGGATCTCTGGGCGATCGAGGGCATCTCGCAACTGTTCCTCGACGCCCACGGAGCGACGCAGCAGTTCGACCAACGGCCCGTTGAATGGGTCGTCAATGGCAGCACGGAACCGATGCGGTCGTGCCGTCGCATCACGGCGGATGATGCCAGCGCTCTCTGCTCGCACCAGCTCACGGTGGACTGAAGATGCGGGGGCATCGAGGGTCTGCGCCAGCTCTTGAAGCGCCCAGCTGCGCTCTGGCTGCAGAAGCAGCAGCGAGAGCAGGCGCAGCTGCATCTCCGAGCGGAAGAGCGGCAGGATCCCGGGCGCTGACGTTCGCATTACAGAGAAGTTTATCTCATAAAAGCAAATGATGCTAGGCTGAATCCGCACCGTGAGCTTCGAGACGCTGACCGTGATCGTCCTCGCCGGGCTCGGGGGGCCGCTGCTGGGGGTCGCCGGACGCTGGTTTGTGCCGGTGGTGATCGGCGAGATCCTCGCCGGGGTGATCGTCGGCCCGGCGGTGCTCGACGCGGTGAACCCGGCCAACAGCACGGTCGCGTTCCTCGGGGAAATCGGCTTCGCGATGCTGATGCTCACCGTCGGGATGCACCTGCCGCTGCGTGATAAGCGGCTGCCCGCCTCGCTGCGCAGCGGAGGAGTGTTGGCGGCGATCGTGTGCGTGCTGGCGATCCCCGGCGGGCTGCTCGCCGCGAGCATCACCGGCACCGGCCACGCGGCGCTCTACGTGGTGCTGCTCGCCTCGGGCTCGGCGGCGGTGCTGCTGCCAGCCCTGCAGGAGACCGGCATCGCAGGGCCCGACGTGATGACGGTGATGGCGCAGGTGACGATCGCGGATGTAATCACGATTCTTTCCGTGCCGATCGTGCTGCAGCCAGCGCGCGTCGGGCACGCAGCGCTCGGAGCTGTGTTAGTAGGAGGGGGGGTGCTCGTACTGCTTGGTGGGGCCCGGCTGCTGGGCCACGGCAGGTGGGTGCACAGGGTGCGCCGGCTCTCCAAGCAACGACACTGGGCGGTTGACCTGCGCCTCTCGTTGCTCGTCCTGTTCGTGCTCTCGTGGCTGGCGCTGAAGGGCGGCGCGAGCATCTTGATCGCGGGCTTCGGTGCCGGTGTGACGGTGGCACTGATCGGTGGGCCCAAGCGCCTCTCCACGCAGATGCGCGGCATCGCCGACGGCTTCTTCATCCCGCTCTACTTCGTCGTGCTCGGAGCGCAGCTCAACGTGGCGGGCCTCTTCAAGCACCCCTCGCTGCTTGTGCTGGCCGGCGCGCTGGCGGCGCTGAACGTCGTGATCCACCTGCTCGCGGTGGCGCTCGTGCGCCGTCCCATGGCCGCCGGCCTGGCGGCCAGCGCGCAGCTGGGAGTGCCGGCCGCGATCGCCTCACTGGGCCTCGCCGAGCACGTGCTCTCGGCCGACGTCGCCACGGCGATCGTCGCCGCCGCGCTGGTCAGCCTCGGGGTGTGCACCGCTGGGGTCGAGCGGCTGGTGCGGCTGTATGCGCCGGGGCCACAACCCGCCTCGGCCGCGGCCTGACCAACCGAGGGCCCGCGCACGCGGAGTGCACGCCTCCAGCCACACTCGGCGAGCACACTCGGTAACTTTCCGCACATGAGCGAGCGCGAGGGCGAGCCGGCCAGCGGAGCCGCGCGCGCCGAGAACGCCGACGCCGAGACGATCGGGATCGTCCTAGCCGACGACCACGCGGTGGTGCGCAGCGGGCTGCGGCTGCTGCTCGACAGCGAGCCCGACTTCGAAGTGCTGGCGGAGGCGGCCGACGTGGACGACGCGCGTCGCTACGTGCACGGCCACCACCCGCGGGTGCTGGTGCTTGACCTCAACATGCCCGGCGGCTCCACCCTCGAGGCGATCCCCGCGATCCGCGCGGAGTCGCCCGACACGCAGATCGTGGTGTTGACGATGCAGCAGGAGCCGGCCTTCGCGCGCCAGGCGCTGGCCGCGGGTGCGCTCGGCTACGTGCTCAAGGAGGCCGCCGAGGAGGAGCTGGTCGAAGCGGTGCGCCGAGCCGCCGCGGGCGAGAGCTACCTCAACCCCAGCCTCGGCGCCCGCATCGCCGCCACGCCGCCCACCGGCCCGCCCTCCGATCTCTCAGAGCGCGAGGTGGGCGTGCTGCGCCTGATCGCGCTCGGCCACACCAACGCAGAGATCGCCCAGCAGCTCTATCTCTCCGTCCGCACGGTCGAGACTCACCGCTCCCACATCCAGCAGAAGCTGCAGCTCTCCACGCGCGCGGAGCTCGTCCACTACGCGATCGAGCGGGGGTTGATCAGCACTGGGGGGAGCGGGTAGGGGCCTCGCGGCGCCCAGGGTCAGCCCATACTCGCCGCCGGCGACGGGCAGCTGGGCGCCAGTGGAAAGCATGCCGTTGAGGTGGTTGATGAGCCGCTCGAAGGTTCCATGACCATGCGCCAAGACTCCTGAACGGCGCGGCGCTCAGCCCGCTCGGCCCGTCGCACGGCACGAATCACCTCCTCGCGGTGCGCCAAAACCATTGGCCACCTTCCCCCGCGGTCGATCAGCACGCGTCCCTCATCGAGCGCGTAGCGCAGCAGGAGGGGGGTGTCCCGCTTGATTATCTCGAGCTCAACCACATCGACATCGCGAGCCACAGCGCGTTCGAGCCTGGCCGCCAAGGCCGATGCTGTTCCCGGCGCACGAGTGCAGAGCTCCACCAATAGGTCAACGTCTGAGTCACGCCGGTCATCCCCCCGCGCAGCAGAGCCAAAGAGGACGGCAAGCCTGACGTTGCGCTCTGTGCGCAGCGTACGGGTGAGCTCGTGAAGCAGCTCCCAATGCGAGCGCAGGTAATCAAGCTCCCCAGCATCCAGTTCCAGTTGACGTGGTCCCGGGCGCCTGCAGCGGAGGGCTCCCCGCTTCGCGGCACGCCGCAGCGTGCGTTCGTCGGCACCGATATCTGCCGCCACCGTTGGCAAGAGACTGAGCACAGGCTGAGTATAGGCCAGTACGTCCGTTATTTTCACTTGATGTGACCGTTAGCTCACTGTGCATCTGCGGCTCCGGTCGGAGGCCTTCGACCGAAAGCGAAGCGTCGCAGCCATCGCGGATGGGGCCGCTGCGACACCCATCGGCGACTGGGGCTAGCCTTGGCCGGTGCCATCGCAACCAGCGATCGACGTCGTGGTGCCGGTGTACGAGCACTACGACCTGACCAGCTCCTGCCTGGAGCTTCTCGCGCGCCAAAGCGTCGAGCACAGCGTGATCGTCGTCGACGACGGCTCCCCCGACGACTCGCCCGAGCGCCTGCGGCGCGAGTGGCCGGGCGTGCGGATGCTGCAGCTGGAGTCCAACGGCGGCTACACCAGAGCGGTCAACCACGGTGTGCGCGCCGGTGAGGGGGAGTACGTGGTGCTGCTCAACAACGACGTGCAGCCGCGCCCCGACTGCCTGGAGCGGCTGATCGCACCGATGCAGCACGACGAGCGCGTCGGCTCGGTGGCGGCGTTGATGCTGGCCCCGGGCGAGCGCGGCGCGATCGACAGCTTCGGGGTGAGCGCCGACGTCACGCTCGCCGGCTTCGCCCGCATGCAAGGCCTCCAGCCCGCCGGGATCGATGCCGCCGGCCCGGCGCTGACCGGCCCGGAGGGCACCGCCGGCGCCTACCGGCGCGCCGCATGGGAGCAGGTGGGGGGCTTCGACGAGACGATCAGCGCCTACATGGAGATCCTCGACCTCGCCCTGCGCCTGCGCAGCGCCGGCTGGTCCACCGCCCAAGCCCCCGACGCGGTGGGCGTGCACCTCGGCTCGGTCACCTACGGCCACCGCTCCCCCACCCAACGCCGCTTAGCAGGCTTCAGCCGAGGCTACCTGCTGCGCCGCTATGGCGTGCTGCGTCGCCGCGCCGCGCCGCGCGCGCTGCTCACCGAGGCGCTGGTGGTGGCGGGCGACGCGGTCGTCTGCCGCGACCTGGAGGCGCTGCGCGGCCGCCTCGAAGGCTGGCGGGCAGCCCAGGGCCGCGAGCGCCACCCCTGGCCCCCCGAGGAGGCGATCGACCACTCGATCTCGCTGCGCGAGTCGCTCGCGCTGCGGCGCGGGGCGTTACGGGATTCGTGAGGACTTGGATATCAGGATGGTGCATGCCCATTCGACGGCTGCGGTCGTCCAGTTCAGTGCGAATAGCGAAGATCCTTTGCCGACCTGACAGGCACGGGTGTGCCAGAGGCTCGGGGGGACGTTTGAAAGACCGCTTTCCAAGGGTCCCGAGCATTGAAAGAAAATGCCACATCGCTTACAAAGCGCGCTAGGCTTCGGGCACTTCAGAAAGACCGCTTTCCAAGCGTCTCGAGCATTGAAAGCAAATGCCACATCGCTTACAAAGCGCGCTAGGCTTCGGCTGTGGACCGAACCATGTTTACCGATCGCTCGCCCGGCCGGCTCGTGCTCACGCACGACGGTCACGCCGCCTACGTGCCAGGAGAGCTTCCGCCCCGTCTCGAGTTCACGGCCAGTCTCGTTGACTGCCTTGCCGCCGCTGCGAACGCCGTAGGCCTGCTGGCTGGCACTGGGCGCAACCTGCGCAACCCGATGCTCCTGATCGCTCCGTACCTGCGCCGCGAGGCCGTGCTCAGCTCAAGGATTGAGGGCACCGTCAGCACACTCGCCGACCTCTACGAGGACGAGGTGATCGGGACCGGCCAGCGCGAGGATGTGCGCGAGGTGCGCAACTACCTCAACGCTCATGAATACGGCCTCGAGCGCCTCGACGACCTTCCCCTGAGCCTGCGCCTGTTGCGTGAGCTGCACGAGAGGCTCATGGAGAACGTGCGCGGCAGCGAGCGTCACCCGGGCCAGTTTCGCTCCTATCAGAACTGGATCGCCAGAGACCCACGCGCTCCCATCGAGGAAGCGACTTACGTCCCGCCGCCCGTGACCGAGATGATGCACGCGCTCGGCTCCCTCGAGAAATTCCTGCACAGCAAAGAGCTCTCGCCACTGATCATCGCCGCGCTGGCGCACTACCAATTCGAGGCGATCCACCCGTTCGGGGACGGCAATGGCCGCGTGGGACGGCTGCTGATCTCCCTGTTTCTCCACGACTGCGGCCAGCTGCCCCAGCCGCTGCTTTACCTCTCTGCCTACTTCGAGCGGACCCGCAGTGAATACTACGACCGGCTGCTGAGAGTCAGCACCCACGGCGATTGGGCGGGCTGGCTGCGCTACTTCCTCAACGGCATCTCGGTGCAGGCCCACGCCGCAGTCAAGGACGCAGAGCGGCTGCTCGACCTGCAGGCCACCTATCACGCTCTCCTAAGCGGCGCGAAGGCGCGACCGGCGGCACGCGAGCTCATCGATCACCTGTTCATCAACCCGTACGTCAATACCCGGCGAGCATCCGCGGTGCTGGGAGTCAGCGCCCCAACGGCCAGGGCCGCAATCAACGACCTAGTCGACCACGGCGTGTTGGTCGAGATAAGTGGCCGTAAGTGGGCCCAGTTGTTTCTCGCCGGAACGGTGCTCGAGGCCGCGCAGGGAACCTCCGAGACCGAGCCCACAGCCGCCGGCTAGACCCTGTCGGGCATCGGCAGCGACTCGCGCTTGCCCGCATTCTCCGGAGCAGGCGATTCCATTGCATACAACAAGACAGGAATCCATCACTGTGGATCCGACCACCTTGCGGACTATCGTCCTAGGCTGTGATTTCGATGGCGCCGAGAGACTCCGGAGCAGTGGGCAGGTGAGCGCGGAACGCACGCGCAGGCACACCGACATCCTCGATGTGCGACGGGACCTCCTGGAGTGGCTCTCGCCGCGGCTGCCGGCCGCGCTCGGCGGACTTGGTGCGCTGGTGGTGCTGCGGCAGGGGGCGTTACGGGATTCGTGAGCGCGCCTCCAGTTGCTCTCTACACGCGCCTGGACGATACCGAAAATCAGCAGATATCACAAAAAGTCACAGATTCTTGTGATACTCTGTGATCTTTAGTAGTATCAGCTCATGGCAGGGAACCCGTACAGCCCCGGCGTCGGCACGCGCCCGCCGTTCCTCGCGGGGCGCGAGCAGGAGATCCGGCAGTTCGAGCAGATCCTTGCGGGATACCCAGAGAAGCGTCGCAACCTGCGCATCACGGGATTGCGTGGCGTTGGGAAGACGGTGCTGATGAAGGAGTACGACCGCATCGCGAGGCGACACGATTGGGTTGTGATTCGTCGCGACTGGAGCTCGCGGCTATGCGAGGAGACGGACTTCGCGACCACTATCGCGGACCACCTGCGCGACGCCGTGGACGCGCTCAGCGTGAAGGCTCGTGTGAAGCGCAGCGCCACCACTGCGCTGGAGGCGATCAGTCGCGTGCAGGTCAAGATTGGCGAGGACCTGACTCTCTCCCTCGGCCCCGGAGTCCCACAGCCCGCGAAATCAGTGTTGGAGGAAAGGCTGCGGATCGCCCTCGCCGAGGTCGGCGGCATCGCGCGTGCGCAAGGCCGAGGGGTTGCCCTGCTGTACGACGAGGCACACAGCGTCTACGACCGGCCAGAGAAGCATCAATATCCCCTCGGCGCGCTGCTTTCGGCGATGGTGGCAGCGCAGGACGACGATGACGATCCACTGCCCGTGATGCTTGTACTCTGTGGTTTGCACCCGTTGACGGGGAACATCCACGCGGCGCGCAGCAACGCGGAGCGCCTCTTCCGAGCCGCGGAGATCAGCAACTTGTCGCTGACGCCGGATCCGCCGGAGTCGTTGAGCGCTGCGGCGCAGGCACTCGTGCTCCCCCCGAGCGACATCTCGTACGCCGACGGCGTCGCGGAGCGCGTCGCGCGCGACGTTGACGGGTATCCGTATTTCATCCAGTGGTTTGGAGAGTCGCTATGGGAAGCCGCCGACATCAACGGCCTGGACATGATCGACGCGGAGCTATACGAACGCGAGCGTCCCACGATCCGGCAAAGCCTTGACGAGGAGTTCTTCGTACCAAGGTATCGCGAGGCTCGTCAAGCGGATCAGGGGACGCTGCGTGTCGCGGCATCGTTGGGCGGGGAGCGGTTTACGAAGGCTGACCTGGACGCATCCACAAAACGCACGCGCGGGGCGCTCTCCATGAGCCTCGCACGCCTCATTACCGACCACCTCGTCTACCGTGACGACCATGGCGTCTACGCATACACCGCGCCAATGTTCGGCGACTTCCTTAGACGGCGTTACCCACGCCTCCCCGACGACAGGTAACCCCGCACACAAGTCGCATGTAACAAGACAGGAATCCATCTCTGTGGATCCGACCACCCTGCGGACTATCGTCCTCGGCTGTGATTTCGATAGCGCCGAGAGACTCCGGGGCAGTGGGCAGGTGAGCGCGGAACGCACGCGCGCATACACCGGCATCCTCGATGCGCGTCGCGACCTCCTGGAGTGGCTCTCGCCGTGGCTGCCGGTCGCGCTCGGCGGACTCGGCGCGCTGGTGGTGCTGGTGCGCCTGCCGCACATCATCGGCGTGCTGTACACCGACGGCGACGTTGCCTCCGCGCCCGTGATCGCCGCCTTGATTGGGCACGCGCCGGGCTCGCGTACGGTGCTGCTCGGCCAGTTCCCCTGGTACGAGTCGCTGTGGTTCATGCGGTTGACCCATGGCCTACCCGGCTACCGGGAGATCTGGGAGGCCGCCCCGGTTGCGTTCACCGCCCTCGGCTACGGCCTGGTGGTCATCTGCGCCCGGGCGTGCTTCGGACGAACCCGGGCGTTGTTGGTGGCTGCACTGCTCGCGGGCACCACCGTGTCGCTGCGCAAGACCCTCTTCACGATGGACTTCCACGGTCCGCTCGTAGTCCACGACTGCGTGCTGCTCGCAGCGCTAGTGCTAATGCTCCGTGCGCGGCTGAGCAGCTGGGCCGTGGGGGCGCTCGCGGTGATTGTCGGCGCGATCACCGCAGTCGGGGTTGCCTCGGACAAGACGATGTTCATCGCCGGTATCGCCCCGTTTCTGCTCGCCGGCATCCTGCTGTGGGCCCGGACGAGGCGAGCGCGAGAGCGCCGAGCAGCGCTGTTCGTGCTCGCGGTGTGCGCGATCGCGGTGCTCGGTGGGGCCATCGCCACGACGGCGATGCACAACGACCACGTCACTCCGACGGGGTACACGGTGTCGTTCGTCGCGCCCGAACACCTCATCGCGAACCTCGAAATCTTCATCAACGCGTTCGCCTACCTGGTGGGCGGCAACTTCTTCGGCGCCCCCGCGAGCGCCACCAGCCTCCTGACGTTCACCGCAGCCGCGCTCGGCTTCGCAGCGCTGTTCGCGGTCGCGCGCTGGCTGTGGCGCCGGGCACCTTCGCTGCTCGCCCAGCCCAGCGAGGAGGAGTCCCCGCAAACGGCGGCGGGCGTCGGCTACATCCTCTTCTGGGCGCTCGTGCTGATCTGCCTCACGGGAGGCTTTCTGCTGTCAAGCAGCCCCATCAACCTCATCTCGGCGCGCTACATCGCCGCCGATTTCGTCGCCCTCGCTGCGCTACTGCCGGTGCTCGCCCCGCTCGAGCGTCGCGCCGCACATACCGTCGTGGTGCTCGCGATCTCGCTGTTCCTCGTGCTCGGCCTGTACTTCGACATCAGCGAAATCACCGGGCCGTCGGGCGCCTACCCTTTCCCGAACGGCCGCACCGTCGGTGAGATTGAGCGCTACCTCCTCGCCCACGGCGCCACGCGCGGGTACGGCCCTTATTGGGATGCGGCCGACGTGACGTGGGGAACCCACCTACGAATCCAGGCCTACCCGCTCGCGGGGTGCGCCACGCCGCTCGGCGTCTGCCCGATGCCGCTCAACCAGATCTCCAGCTGGTATGCACCAAGCGGCGCCCACGCCACGTTCCTGCTTACCGACCCTGCCACCACCAGCAACATCCCCGTCCCCGGCTCCTTCGGCACGCCAGTCGCGCAGACGACCTTCAGCAACGTTCACGTCTACGTGTACAACCACGATGTGGCGATGGCGCTGAGCTTGGGCAGCTGACCCCACACATCGCGCGTGAGCAGCCGGCGTAGCAGGCTCCTAGTTGTGTGTGCGGTTTATCAGCGAGGAGCGGTACACCGGCTCCACGCGGTAGATCGCACTGGCGGACCACATGCGAGGCATCCCGTGCCCCGCTACGACGCGATGTCGATGTGCGGTAGCTACACGCGCCTGAGGATAGCAATGAACTCCCAGCCGTTAGGTCGTATCGTCTCGACCACAAATGGGAGTTGCATCTCACCACGCGCATACTCCAATAGAGCCCTGAACTCCGGTGGCGCCCAGACATGGAAGTGAATCGAGTAGTCGCTCTGCTCAAGCTCCTGCACGCGTGCCGCAACGTCGGCGGCTGGAGCTTTGTCGATTAGGCGCGCCCATTCCTCTTGGTGTATCGGCCGTGACCAGCCAGGGCCCTCGCGGTGGTCACGAACAATGTGCTCCAGGGACGTGGGCGGGCGATCTACATCGAAGGTGCGGCGACGGTGGGGAACCGCAAGATAGTGAATTCCCCGGGGACGGAGCACGCGCAGATGGTTGGAGAGAGTTCCAAGTGGGTCCTGGGTGTGCTCGATGAAGTGATTGGCGACGATGAAGTCCACCGACGAGTCCGGCTGACTCGAAGAGGGTCTCACCGTCGTCGATGATGTCCACCTCGACGAGGGTCTCGGCAGCAAGCTCAGGGTAGTGGCTGCGTAGCCTGCACAATCCATCCGGTCGAGGTAGCGCACCGTCGCGGCGGAGGGCAGCGGCAGTGGGCTGTGTAGCGCACCGATCTCTAAGCCGTTGCCATGCAGATAGCGCTTCGCGAGCTCCCAACGACAATCGCGAATCCGCGGATTTCGGGGGAAAGCTTTGATGTTGGCCGCGTAGCCACCCAGCAATGCGCCGAAGCGCCCGAACGGCTTGGACGGATTGGGAGGTGCACTCACGAAGACCAATCATTCCATAAGGCCACGGCCACCTGCTTTTCATCGACAGTGAGAGAGATGCCCAGACCTCGTTGGGCTCGCCCGCCGTTGTCCTCGAAGCTGCGTTAGCGCCTGATCAGCGGCGCAAGCATCTGGCCGAGACGGGCAAGCCGTCCACGGAGCGAGACTCCGGCGTAGATCTCAGGTGACATGAGGGCGTCGAGTTCGGCCATGCCCACCCTGCGTTTGCGCTGGATTGCCCTGCGCTTGCGCAGCATCCGCGGAAGCAGCAAAGCGACCTCGCCCAGTCCGCGTAGGTGGGCCACGAGGATGCGGTCACGGGCACTGGCCACCAGTGTGACAAGCTGAAATCCGAGCACCTGCGGTAGATGGCGGAGCAGCGCAGGTGCTGGGTAGTCCTTAAGAACCACAAGAACGTTGTTGCGGCGCTGGAGCGCTGTGAATCGCCCCGCTTGCCGGCCTGTTGTGGCGCCGCGCATGTGGTATGCCACGGCGGTCGGTTCGTAGCGGGCGGTGAACCCGACCAGCTGGGCCCGAAAGCCCCAGTCGATGTCCTCTAGATAGGCAAAGAAATCCTCATCAAAAAGGCCGACATCAGTGAACGCGGAGCGCCTGTAGAGCGCCGCCCCCGCGCACGGGCTGAAGACGGCGGAAGGCTCCTCATAGGCTGCCCCGTCACGCTCCCCCTGTCCGCGATGGTCGCTCATACCTGACCAACGCATCAGATCCCCTGCTGCCTCGATCAGCTCGCGGTTGTAGAAGTCGAGCAGCTTGCCGGTTGCCGCGGCCGCCGCGGGGTACTCGTCAAGGGTGGCCACGAGTGCGCCCAGCCATCCCGGGTCCAGCTCCAGGTCGTTGTTGAGCAAGGCTACGTACTCTCCGCGCGCCGCTTGCACCCCACGGTTCAGCGACGCCGCCACCCCAAGATTCCTCGTGTTTGAGATGGCGCGGACCTGTGGCCAGCGCTCACGCAACCACTCGATTGTGCCGTCTACGGAGCCATCGTTGACGACGAGTGTGTCGAAGTCCGAGTAGCGCTGCCCGAGCAAAGTTGGCAGCATTTGCTCGAGCAACTTGCGTCCGTTGTAGCTGAGGACTACGGCCGTAACTCTGGGCATCCTCAAGTGCTCCGCACGATGCGCTCGAGCTCGCGTGCTCCGCGGCGGCGGGCACGCTGGATCGCCCTCCGCTTGCGAAGCACCTCCGGCAGACCGCGCAGCGCGTCGCGCCAAGCACGCCACAACACCCCCAACCATCGATCGCGAGTCGCGATCGCTAAGACCCTGGCCTGTTGCAGTGCTAGCTCTGGCGCATGGCGTACCAGCGATCCCGCCGGATAGTCCTTGGCAATCAACCACAGCCAATTGCGCCAATTGAGGTAAGCCATCGCTGGCGTGAGCGTGCGCCCAAGCGTAGCGCTGCCCATGTGATACGCCACCGCACTCGGCACGTAGCGCACGTCGTAGCCGAGCAACTGGGCACGGAAGGACCAGTTGACATCCTCAAGCCCTGCGACGTACTGCTCGTCGAAGAAGCCAATCTCAGTAAGCGCCTCACGCCGATAGGCGACTACTGCTCCACAGGCGGCGAAGATCGCGCAGGCCTCCTCGTAGCGGCCATCGTCGGGCTCACCTTGGCCGCGACGGATGGCAGCACCATGCCAGTAGAACACGTCGCCCGTGCCATCCAGTAGTCGCCGGTCGTGGTAGTCGATGAGCTTTGCTGCTGCCGCTGCTGCCTCGGGATGGATCCCGAGCCCAGTCACCAGCTCCGCCAGGCAGTTCCGATCGAGCTCTACATCGTTGTTGAGCAGAACAACGAGCTCGGTGCGAGCAACCCTCAAGCATTCGTTCATTGCCGCGGTCACATTGCCACGCCGCTCGAGCTCCACAACCCTCACATGCGGCCAGTGCTCTCGCAGATACGTCACCGAATCGTCGCTAGAGCAGTCGTCTACCACTACTGTCTCGATTGGTATCAGCGACTGATGTTGAAGCGAGGGCATGAGCACTTCGAGCAGCTCGCGGCCGTTGTAGTTAGGAATCGCGACTGTCACCTCAGGCCAAGGTCGCTCTACCAGTTGGCTGCTCACCACGCTACTCCATTCGTCCGTGGGTTTGGATCGGCCTGCCGTCCCCAGGCATAAGCTGAGAGCAGTCGCCGTCGCTCCAGCCCCCCATTGGCATATACGCGCGTCTGATTGTCGGCAATCAGTAACCCCTCCTGATCGCCCTGCCAGAATGTATGGCTCCGGGGCCAGTTCTTGTACTCGTGGAGAGACCCGTCGCGGGCAACCACGATCGCGTGTAATCCAGAACGCCCAACCCGATATGTGAGATTCTCGCGTCCACTCTCTAGCGCGTAGGCATCCATCTTGGTTCGTATATCGTCAATGCGGAGGCCAGTGAGCGTGACCCGTCTAGCCATGAACCCATTCGTGCGTAGGTGCGGTGTAGGGAAGCCCCCGAAGAGACGGATCTGCTTGGGCATCGGCGCAAGCCCTTGTAGTACAGCGGTCAGCGTACCGGCCGGGGAGCGTCGCTCTGGTTTGGAAGTAGGCTGCCACCCCTCGGCTCGTTCAAGCTCCATCTCTCTGTAGAGTTGGCGTGCCAGCTTCCTCGTCGGGAATACGCCCCGGTAGGGATTCGGAAGGAAGAGCGCATTCAATGCGGCCGAGCGGAGACTGGCCCAGGAACCGGTCGCACCGACAAGCCCCGCCAGCGGCTGGTCGAGGGCATCAGTCAGCTTGGCCAGCCAGTCCGGCGCGATGAGCGTGCTGTGGGAGTTCAGGAAACACAACCGCTCGTGCTTAAGACGCTCGGCAGCAATAGCGTAGGCGGCGAGATCCTGTAGAGGCTTCGTTAGTACCAGGCGGTCATGCTCGACTCCCTCAAGCTCGCTGTTGAACTCCAGCAAGCCATCGTCGCTCACGCCATTGAAGAGCATGACCAGCTCGTGCTCAGCACCAGCCGGGTGCGCACGATAGGACTCCAAGAACCTACGCAGCGAAGCAGGTCCCAGCGGCTCCCAGACCAAGTGTACGACAGCGATCATCGACCACTATCGCCTATCAAGATGAATGGGGTCGCGCGGTTCTCGGTGTAGCGCGCCGGCTCCCGCCTCAGCACGCCCACTCCCGTACCAGCCGCCCAAACTTGGCGCTGCCGACCGTGCGCGATCGCTGAATCTGCCGGCGAGCCATCAGCCAGCGTGGAGCCATTTGCAGCGCGCCTCCAAGTGCACGGAGGTGGGCACCCAGCATGCCGGCGCGCGCGCTGCGGAGCGCAATTTGAAGCTGTGCCCAGCCGATCCAGGGCGCGTTCGCAACCAGGAAGCCAAGCGGGGGATCCTTGATCAGCACAGCCAGCAGATTACGTCGATGCAGCAGGAAGTAGAAGCGGTTTAGCTCCCCCCCGGTGGTGGCGCTCCCCATGTGGTACGCAATTGCGGTTGGGACGTAGCGGCAACGGTAGCCTGTGAGCTGCGCGCGCAGCCCCCAGTTGACATCCTCGAAGTAGGCGTGGAAGGACTCATCGAACGGGCCCACGGCCGTCAGCGCGGAAGCCCTGTAGAGAGCGGCGCCGGCGGTGGGGGCGAAGACATCCCTCTCGTCGTCGTACTGGCCGCGGTCGAGTTGGCCGTGGCCGCGTCTGGTGGCAATTCCCGCGCGGGTGAAGATGTCGCCTGCGCCATCGAGTTCACCGCGGCGCCAGTAGTTGAGCAGCTTGCACGACGCAGAGCTTGCCTCGGGATGGCGCTCCAACGCGGCGACCAACTCGCCAAGCCAATCGGGGTCCAATTCGATGTCGTTGTTGAGCAGCGCAACCAACTCGCTCCGAGCAGAGCGTACGGCGATGTTGAGAGCGGCCGCCACGCCAACGTTCGTGGCCCCGGTGCCCACCACGCGGACCTTGGGATGCTGTTCGTGTAGATACGCGACTGAGTCGTCTGTGGAGCAGTCGTTGACCACCACGGTTTCAAAGTCTCGGTAACGCTGTGCTGCGAGCGAAGGCAGCACCACCTCCAGCAGCCGGCGCCCGTTGTAGTTGAGGATCGCGACAGTTACTGTGTGCCTGCGCGAATCGCGTGCAGAGGCCGTCATCGTGCGCGGAGCACCATACCTCTTAGGCCTCCGAGCAGCTCACGCAGCTCGGAGGGGAGCCGCCGGCAGAGTGCGAGGACCGCAAGGTAGACGCCGGTCGCAACAATCGCCGCAATGATCGGCGGGATTGGCAGCAGTAGGCCAGCGGCAGTGGCAGTGCATCCTGCGAGCGCCGCCACCGGGACAATACTCACCGGCAGGCGGGCATCCGGTATTGCGCGGATAAGGATCAGCGCCGAGACCAGCCCAAGGCCGGTCTCGCCAGCCAGCACTGCGAGCGCTCCGCCACGTGCCCCTAGCTTGGGGGCAAGCAGGAGGGTGACCGTGGCGGAGACGACGAGCGCCATCAGGTTGGCGATCAGCACCGGTCGGAACCGCCCCATCGTCAGCAGCGGGAAACCGCAGGCCATCGCCGTGAAGTTGCCGACGAGGGAGAGCGCCTGGATGCGCAGAACGATGATCGCAGGGTCGCCGGCGCCGAGCACATGAATCCCAAAGGCAGCCCCAACCTCGACGCAGACCACAAGCCATGTCGCCATCAGCACTGAGAGCTCGAACAGCCGTCCGCTGGTACGGGCGAAGCGGGCACGATCGTTGTGTACGGTACGTACCAAGATCGGGAAGATCGGCGCGATGACCATTCCGGGCACGCCGATCAGGACTTCCATGATCCGGAAGGAGATCGCGAAGTATCCCGTCTGCACGGCAGCCGCAGTCAGCGACATCGCCACGATCGCGACCCGCAGGTAGACGATGTTGACGGCGCTGATTGTCGCCCATGGGATCGACTCGCGCAACAGATGCCACCAGCGCCCAACGTGGAAGGAGGGCGTCAGCGGGGTGTAGCGCACGACGAGCGGGATCGTGACCGCCAGCGAAACCGCCGCTGCGGGGATTGCAATCGCGAGCAACGGCACGATGCCAGCGCCCGCGATTACCAGCGCGACGATCAGGGCGACGCTCACGCCCTGGCGCAGCAGTTCGATCGCCGAGGCCCAGCCGAAGCGCAACCGGCTCTGGAGCGTCGTCGAGAGCAGACTTTGCAGTAGCTGCAGCACAAGGCCCGCGCCTGCAAGCACAGTGCCGATCACCATCGCGGTGCTGTAGCCCGCCACGGCCGCAAAGGCCACGATTAGGGCGACGCCCGTGAGCGTGAGCAGCAGGCGAATGCCGATCGCGGATCGCATCATGCCCCGCCGCTGCTCGTCGCCAAGTGTGGCGAAACCGCGCAGCACAATTGTGTTCAAGCCGCCCTCGGTGAAGCCGGCGACGATCGCGACCAGGGCCACCACCGTCATGTAATGCCCGAATTCGACTTCCCCGAGGTGCCGTACCAGTAGTGGGGCGGAGATGACGGAGAGCAGCAATCCGGTGACGTAAGCTCCGGTGCGCACGGCACTACCCCGCAGCGCGGCGGGTCCGGCTTGCGGTGTGTCGAGTACGTTCTCCGTCGTTAGCGGCTCAGTCGTTGCGATTGGCATCCCCCCAATCATGCAGCTTGCGGCGGGCGGGCGCGTCGCGCTGACTGAGAACCACAGCCGTGCGACAGCTTGCCCAGCATCGCTGCACACGTACCGACGAGGGCTCTCAACCACCCTTTGGGTCCTCGGCGACTTCGCTTTCGGTGCCTTATGTCTCGCTCTGAGCCGCTTACTTCTCCGCTACGACCACGGCACAGCCAGTTGCCTTCGCCACTACGTGACCGCTAGCGTCCGTCAGCCTAACAATGATCGTGTAGCGGCCAGAGTGTTGCCAGCGATGACGCCCGCTCACACGCAGAGTGCCGGCGACGGTCACGACTCCTATGCTCTTGGTTCCATCGCCCCAGGAGATCGTGGCGCGGAGGCCGGCCGAAGGGGTCCTGGCACGAATCAGCGCCACCTCGTAACTGCGAACCGACGAGCCGCTTCGCACCTTGAATTCGCAGCCGACGGCCGACACGCTGCTGCTCTTAGGCGGATCGGAAACCGGAGCATCGCATGGGGCAGGAGTCGCTGGGACGGGAGCAGCGCGAATGTCTGCCTCCATTTCCGAGCCTTGGGAGTACGTTTGGCCGCTCATCACGTCGGTGACCTTCGCCCTGATCTTGAACGTACCAGGGCTCTTATAGACGTGTGCGCCCGTAACCACCACATTGCCTGGTTCCTGGGAGGTAAGCGTGCCCACGCTCGTCGTACCGTCCCCCCATTCAATCACAGGGTTGGAGACCGCGTCTCCATTCGGAACGCAAAGGATGCCCTGCGAGTAGGCGATCGATTTGCCCGCAACACCAAGCTGGACTATGAGTGGCAGGGGGTACACGCATCTGGCCGGGGGTGGCGTTTCTGCCCTTGCGGCCACGGGGGCCGCCCACAGAAGCCCGATCAGGAATATTGGAAGCCATCGTCTCATCGGCCCACCTCGTCTACCTCGCTTGACGCTACTCCAAAGTACGCTTCGGGCGTAGTGTAGCTGATACCCAGGCCATCGTCCATCCTCCAGCACGATTTTTGTTGGCGGTCGCAGCGATCGAACTTGGCCAGCGGAGAGCATTCCGGCTAAGGGCCTATCCCGGTTGGGTGGCGGCGTGGGTTGCGAGCTGTGCCTTCTTGAACGCGATCAGGCCGCTGGCGAGTTGTAGGAGGGCGAGGTGGTTCTCCTCCTTCTTGGACCAGCGGATAAGGATCCCGCGGTTGCGGTTCATCCAGGAGTGGGTCGCCTCGACGACCCAGCGTCGTGCTCGCCAGCCGGGCGTGCGAACCTTTTCGGCGATCTCGTCGCCACGCGTGCGGATGTGCGGCGTGTAACCGTGCTTGACCGCGAGATCACGCACCGGCGGGGAGTCAAAGCCCTTGTCGAGGCACAGCCCCTGCGGGCACTCCGCGGTCGGCTCAGGGCGCTCGATCGGAATGCTTTGCAGGGTCGGCTCTAGCAGCTTCTGGTCGTGGCGGTTCGCACCGTCGTGCGCCAACCCAATCGGGACCCCCGCTCCCTCGCTGAGAACCTCACGCTTCGCCCCCCCTTGGCTCTATCAGTGGGATTTGGCCCCGTCTTTCCTCCGCCCAGCGGTGCCTTGGTCATCGCGCCGTCGGCTGCCAGCCATGCCCAATCGATCCCGACAACCTTGTCGTACTCCAACAGTCCCTGACGCCAGATCTCAGCAAACACACCGGCCTGCTCCCATTCCTGAAAACGCCGGTGCGCAGAACTCGAGGAGCACACCCCTGTAGCGTTCAAAGCGTTCCACTGCATCCCCGTCCTGAGCACCAACAAGATTGCGTCCATCGCGCCCCGATCGGGCACCCTCGAGCGATGCGTACCCAACGGGTGAAACGGCGGTGGCGGCAGCAACGGCTCGATCCGCTCCCACAACCAGTCCGGCATCCGCCAACCATCATCCTTACTGACCATGTAGCCCATCACAGACCTCCTGATCGAATGGCACAAGACCAGCCGATCAAAAGTTCAACGCAGCGCTACATAATCCTTCCGGGATAGGCCCTAAGGCGACATCTGGGCATTATCTGATTGGGTAGGTACCCAGATTGGCGTATTGCACCGATATTGTTTACTTGTACACTCAATACCCTTGTATCGAATATGCACGTTTGCTTATGTGGACGTGCGGTTGGACGGAACAAACAACACTCAGACTACTAGTATGACCGCCAATTGCCCCAGGCCCAGCCATGCAGATCACCAAAAATTGTGTATTGGTAAATACCTGATGCCTTGTTGGTCATGAGGCCGTCCTCGCGCCGCCTGACAGTAATCAAGGCATGCCTGCTTTGCCTCGCCACTTGTGCACTCTTGAGTCCTCCGCCAGCGACAGCCGTCGCGATCGTCCAGCTCCCACTCCCGAGCACCAGCGAACCGGCCAGCCTTGCGTTCTCGTGGCCAGGAGGTATCATCATTGCTGGCAATTCATCCATTTATGCGTATGAGCATGTAACAGTGAAACCTTTTACTCTCACGCCCGGGCCCTCTGGAGACGAAATTAGGGCTGCCACAATCGGGCCAAACGGCACTCCTTGGTATGTGGGCTCGACATTCAAAGAAGCAGTTGCCATCCCCCAAATTGGTGAACTGAGCGCCTCTGCACTGATTCCTCGCTACAGCTACCCGCCGGCGACTATTATACCTTCTTCCATAGCCCTTGGTGCGGATGGGACACTTTGGCTGGCGGCCGCCGACAGCATAGAGCGGTACGTTCCTGGCAGCAATCTAACCTCCATATACGCGAGACCAACAAACCTAGTTGCCGGCCCTGACGGCTCGCTCTGGTTCAACGAGCAAGCCGAAAGTATGATCGGTCGCGTCAACACCGATGGTGAAATCGTTACATACCCGCTCTCTGGTGGCGGCAACCCGTTTCAGGTGCCCGCGGAACCTATGGGAATGACCGAGGGTCCTGAAGGCAACCTCTGGATTGCTGAGCAAAACCTTGGCCGCATTGGACGGTTGAGCCCCTCTGGCGAACTACGGGAATTCCCGATTCCATTGCCTGCGGGACTTCCCCGTGATGGCCAATGGTGGCGAGCCGAACCGCGCTATATCGCAGCTGGGGGCGAAGGCGATATCTGGTTTACCGATCCTGGAACCGAATCTGTCGGTAGAGTAACTCCGTCCGGAGAAATTACGGAGTACAGGGTCCCACTTGCACCAAAGGGCGACTACCGCCCTGGCAACGAAGGCTATCTGGTCCCCAATGATATCGTCGCGATTTCGGGCGGGCTTCTGTTCACCGAGACAGATGCAAAAGCACTGGGCTTGATCGAGCCAGCTGCTTCACCTGCCCCTGGAACCAATTCTGCGGTCGTTGCTGCACACCCGTCTGCTACGACACTCAAGCGAGTCTGCGTGGGCGTACAGCACAGGCACCATCCTTATCGCAAGAGAACCAAGACATCCGCCTGCCTGCAACAACCCCGTCGTAGATAACAGCGCCAGCGTCATGTAAAGGGTCGGCGTAGGCGTTTTATTTCGGTGATAGTCATGGGTTTATGCTGCGTCAGCCGCGGCTCGCTACGTATTTCCTAAAGGACGTCCGAGCGCTAAATGAACAGGCAGAGCACGCATACCGCTGACTCGTAGCTGACCGGCAAGCTAAGTCACCCGTCCAGAAAGAGGGCGCCACCGCCAACGGGGCGCAACTATCAGGTCGCCCAAAGGGGCCGCGCCGCGCGGCAGGGCAAAAGCCCCAAACCCTGCGCCTCGCTCGGGGGTCGACCATGCCCACACCAGCTAAACCGCGGGCTGTATCCATGGCCAGGTCCCTTGGCTTTTCACTTGGTTGATCCGTTTGTGGCATCGGGAGGGAAACGCAGGTGGGTCACCAGAGTTCGACATTGCGTTTGCTGACGAGCATCGCGGCGAGATACGGAGCCCGGTAGTTCTCCACCATGCCCTGCCGCCTCGCGGCGGGGCTACCTTCCCCGTGCGGGCATACCTACATCTTCAGCTTGTTCAGGATCAAGGCAGAGCACATCCGCAACTTCGATTCTCCAGTGACCTACGGACGTAACCCTATGGCGCGCACCTATCCTCCAATTGGACAGATGTACCCAAAAACGACTAGCTCTTACTCATTGCGGCGGCAGATACCCACGGCCGGACCCTGAGATCAGACAAGTTGCACGGTTGCTAGGGGACCTGCCTCACATATTGGCGATTGCTCCCAAGACGGTCTGCGTGGTATTGATTAGGATAACCCTGTTGCCCATAATTTAGGAGGCAAAGTTGATAGTTATTCCCGAGCGGTGCAAGCGTCCGTCGGTATCCTTATCGCCACGGGCTATATTGACACGGCTAGTCACAGTCGCCGCATTGTCGGCCACCGTAGCAGGAGGCATCAGCCTGGCGTCCGCAAGTAGTGCTCAAGCAAGCTACCCGGGTTACTACTGGGGCTGCACATATTCCTGGCCGACGGTCTGTAAGGAAAAATACCAGTACCTCGAAGACATACTCACGATGGATCAAGATCATGCTGCTGCATATGTCGAACGAGCGCCCGAAAACGGCTATCCAAAACCAAGCAAAGGGCATCCAGAACACACTGTTTGCGGCGGCGTATGGGCACCTGCAGAAAATCGCCAGATCATTGGCTGGGCTTGCGGTTATGGTTCTTCCTTTACATCCTTCGGAGGGCTATATGGTCAGCCCATGATCGGCGGAGGAGAACAGTACAGCGTCAGCATGTACCAGCTAGAGAACGAATTGTAACGTGGTGCCGTGATGCGGGCTACGCGACCACTAAGTGCTGTAACGCTAGGAGTGATGATAGTAATGTGCACTTGGTCCTGTGGCTCGCAATCACGGCACCCAATGATTTCGCAAGCTGATCCGGTGATAAGAGGAGTTAAGCCAACTACGCCGATACACCTACCAGTGCTCCCTGCGACGCAGCTCGCATCGGCTAGACGGGATAAGCTAACGAGGCCGTTACTGGTCAAACGCAGTAGGTTGCCGACTAAAAGTCCCATAAAAATGCACTCGGAACGAGGCGCTCCTAAGGTGTCCGCGAGGGACGCTTCGATGATTTGGCTGAGATTTGCTGTCCTTCAGCAGTCATACCACCCGAGTGATCAATTGCCTGCTCAAGCCATCTCGGGGCTAGCGAAGTACCCACTCGTATTGGTCGACGGCACGCCAATCGAGCCCTCGACGGCAAGACTTCTGCGCTCCGCCCCCCACAGGTCATGGCTTGTAACCAACCATAGAAGCGTTGCCTGCATCGTTCAAGAAGAGCTTGTGCTCAACTCGGACCAATCTAGTTATAACACGGAGTGTATTCCGCAGAGCGAGGTCGTAAGCGGGTGGCTAATCGTCACGCTAACCAATGCACCTGGTCAGCGAGGGGTTGCCATTGAGGGAGTAGTTCCCAATGACGTGTCATTGGTGATACTAAAGGCTAACGGCGGCAGGTTGTCGCGGGTAAGGGTTAGGGCCAACAGTTATGCAATCTCGGCAGAACGCCCGGAAGAAATAACTTATCATCTAGGCCGACGACGTTATAACATTCCTGTTCCTACGGCACCGCATACGACAACTCCTCTTCTTCCAGGGTCGCAAGACACACCCATCGAATAGCTCAAGCGGGGGTGAGTTGGTCACAACTTTGCTTTGGCGCTTGAAGATTGAGCTAGCAGCCGTTCAAGACGTAGCGCAATATCTAGCTCGGCAGATACGTCGGGTATCTGCACGCCCAGTACCCCCTCTATCCATCGGAGGCGTTGGTGGATCGTGCGGCGGTCGATTCCGAGTGCGCTTCCTGCGGCGCTTGCGTTATGTCCTGCTTTGAAGTAGGCACTAAGGGTCTCGCGTATCACCTTGGGGTCGCGGTGACGGTTGAGCGGCGTCAGGTACATCTCAATTAAATTCTCGGCCCGATCCTGTAGTAGCGCAACGAGCGCCACCTCTGCAAACCGTGTAAGGGACTTGCCATGATAGCCAGCAACGCCCAATGCTTCTCGGGCCTGTTGGTGGGTCATTCGCCATCCACTGAGCCCGCGTCCGGGCTCCCCAGCCGCGAGACGCACTTGAGTAGGAGCTTGCTCATTTATTACGCTCTCCAGATCGGCGCTGACTAAGGGCTCTGGCCCGCCAAACCACACCCAAAGTGTTGCATCGCGGCCCAGCACCGACCAAATGGTGCACCCAAAGTGCCTTCCGGCACTCTGGAGGACCTCGTCGGCCCGCGCACTAGTCGCGACCACGCCTAGATGCCATCTGTCGTCGATCTCATAGTCAAGGGTACTCAGATCGACTGGCCCGCCTGCGAGCAAAGATTCCACGAGCCCCACTCCAGTGACCTCCTCGTTGTACTCATGTTCGGTCGAGGCGGTAAGGTGAGTCAGCAGAGATTCCTGGATTCTGCGCATACACCGAAGGGCAGAGCCGATGTCCTCCGATGCGACGGCTTCAATCTCTTCCTCGATGAACCCCGCAAAGACACGGTGACCAACCAGGCAACGACGCATTACAACTCCCAGACTCACTCCATTGCGAGCTGCTCGGCGTGCCTGGGCCGTCACCTCCGGCGGATGTGGATTAGGTTGCCATCCAGGTCCTCCCTCGATAGCATCGAGGCTGAAGTCGAGCAGAGCGGTGATCGCAGAGTAGACACCAGCTTCGTAATCACGATCGTCGAACTAACGGCCCCGGTACCTCGCGTTGAATGGCAGCTTGTATCGCCTGTTTAATCTCATTGCGTCGTGACCGCAGCCGTTTGGCTACGTCAACGAAAATGCTCGGGTGCGAGCCGAGCGAAGTGATAAACTCTGAGTCGCTATACATGGCCGTTCCTCGACACCACGATCGGTTAAGTTTGCAAGGTGGCTACACAAGCTCTCGAGCAACGGGACGCGTATTGAGTCACATTCGGTCCGGGGCCGAGACGATGCGCAGAGCCGTAGTGGCACTACGGGGCCAAGGTCCTCCAGCAGCTCCTTGCTGGTGTGCTTCTGCTGGAACCGCCAGCTCAACCGCCGCGGCAGGCAGGCCTTCCCCGTCCACAACCGCGGCGGCGCTCACGGTACGCTCGGTTCGCACCCTAAACTCTCCCAGAGGCTCCTTGGCGGCACTGCGGAGCGCCATCGAGTCCAGTGCGACAAGGCTGACATCCGCGACACACGAGGACAACCGGTACTTGCGTGACAGTTCTTGCGCGAGGTGGCCGAGTGTCGTCAGCGTGGTTGCGTATCTGGGTGTGGTCGAGCGACCCAAATCTAACTCTTTAGCCATGTCCGCGATTCCATGCACGGGGTGGTCTGGGGTGCAACATCTGAGCACGGAGAGACCCGCGACCAGCGAGGGGGAGAACTTGCTGGGGTGCTCGGGATCCAGTGGCTTGGACATCGCTTGGACCGCTCTCCGTGGATGGTCAGGCCGGATGCCAGCGGGGTTGCGGGTCTGAGCGCCGGATCATTTTCCGGTGCGCCGCATGGACGTGGGCGAGGGTGCATAGATCGCGCTGGCGACCCGCCGCCTTTCCTTCGGCGGGCGCCTGCGCGGATCTGGACCCCAAGGCCATCCAAAGCAATGTCGAGCTCTTGGGGCAGCCCTGTCGCTCCCAGCTCGGGCGGGAGTCAGAGACGTTGACCCGACACCGCAGTCTTGTTCTTGCGTTTACTGCCATGAGATGGATAGTGCAGCACGTCACGCGCAGGTCAATACCTTTAAGTAAGCATTCCGAAAAGCAGTCTGTACCTCGATATCTGAGCTTTGGGGGTATGACCATAGCTGCTAACCCTGGCCATTCCCCCGCTCCAGCGGGGATCCAGGAGATAGATGGCCTACCATCGCGCGCCGAGCGGGCGTCCAGCGCGTGGTCGCCAAGGTACCTTTAAGTAAGTATTTTCTTGGGACGAGCCGACGTCGATCGAGCGCTCGGTGTAGGGTTTGCGCGGTCGGAATACTCCTATCGATGAGGATGAGTCAATGTCGGGTCGTTGTGCGGGAGGAGGCTGAGTGTCTGCCAAGCATGCGCTGCTGGGGCTGCTGCTCCATCGGCCCGCCTACCGCTACCAGCTCGGCGACCGCCTGGAGGAGCGTCTCGGGCCTGCGTGGAAGATCAACTCCGGCCAGCTGTATCAGACGATCGACGGATGAGCGAGGAGGGCCTGATCGAGCGGATCGACGGCGAAGTGAGGACCAGGACGAGCGGCATGTGTTCGCGATCACCCCGAGCGGCGGTCGCGGAGTTCGATCGCTGGTTCGAGGAGGCATCAGGCAGGGCTCGGCTGTTGCGCCGGCCGCTGCTGGTCAAGATCACGCTCGCCGGCCCCGAGCGACAGAAGGACGCGTCTGCAGCAGATCGACGGCCTACGAGCGCGACTGCGCCGCACGTCTGCAGGAGCCCTGCGCCAGCGAGAAGCGATACCCGAGATACCCGCGCGGGTCGCGCGTCCGCGCCGATCATGTGTTCCTCAGGCTGGGCTTGAGCGCAGACATCGTGCAGCTGGAAGCGAGCTGGGCTGGGCCAGACACGCACGCGAGCGGGTTTCGCTGGCTGCTCGACCAGGATGCGATCTGGCCATCGGCACAGCAACGCTCAGCGCAACCAAGAAAGCGCGCGAGCGCCAGCATCGCTCGTGACGAGCTGTTCGGCAGGATCGCGACCAGCGGCAGCGAGCGCCGACGTCCGCGACACAGCGAAGCGCAGGCGGCGATCGCGATGGCGACCGGGACGATGCGCCGCGCAGCCAGGCGCAGTGCGTGATAGGAGGGCGCGCTGAGATGACCCTTCGTCTCGAGCGCGATATCCAAGCGATACCGCCGGACCCGACGGCGACAGGGTCGCGCTCGACGACGTCTCCCTGATCGCTCGATCGCGGTCAGATGATGGGCGTCTTCGGCCCAAGCGGCGCGGGCAAGACCACCCTGCTTCGTATCGCCGCCGGCCTGCGCAGTCCCGATAGCGGGCGCCGTCATCTACGAAGGCGAGCGCCTCGACCGAGATGGCCGCGGCGAGCGGACGCGCTTTCGCCGCCGCGAGATCGCGTGCGTGTGGGCGCGCAGTCCTGGCAGGAGCGGCTCAGCGTGCTCGACCACGTCGCGTTGCCGCTGCTGGTGGACGGGCGCGGCCGCCGCGACGCCGAGCGGACGGGTCCGCGAGGCGCTGCTGGCCTGCGAGGCCGAGCAATGCGTCGGCAATGAGCTTGCGCGAGCTTTCCGACGGCGAGCGCCAGCGCGTCGCGATCGCGCGCGCGCTCGTCACCGAACCCCGGCTGCTGCTCGCCGACGGCCCGGCGTCGAGTCTCTCGTTGCTCGAGCAGGAGGGGATCATGGTGCTGCTCTCGGCGCTGGCGCGCGACGCGACGGGTGGCGGTGATGATCACCGCGAGCGATGCGCAGACGCTGCTGGGCGCAGACCCGGTCCTCTACCTGCGCGACGGCAAGCTGATCGGCCCCGAGCCGAGCAGCGAGGGCGGCCGCGTCTACCGCTTCCCGGCGGTCGGGTCGCGCCGAGCCGCCGGCGATGCTTGAGTTCGAGCACGCGCGCAAGCACTACGCCAGTCCCGGCGGGCGTGGTCCACGCCGTCGATGGCGTGATGCATGAGCATCGATGCCGGGGAGATCGTGGCGATCTATGGCCCGAGCGGCTCGGGGAAGACGACGCTGCTGCTGCTCGCGGCCGGGCTGCTGCGAGCGGATGCGCGGCAGCGTGCGCTTCGAAGGCCGCGATCTCGGCGACGCTGTCCAGGCGGGAGGTGCTCTCCTACCGGCGCACGAAGCTCGGCTTCGTCTTTCAGAGCTTCAACCTGGTCGCGGGTCTCACCGCTGCAGGAGAACGTCGCGATACCGCTGCTGCTTCGCGGGCTGGATCATCGTCACTCGCACCAGCGGGCGCACCTGGCCGCTCGATGACGTGGGCCTCGTACATCGCGCCGCCACATCTCCCCGCACGCCTCTCCGGCGGCGAGCAGCAGCGCGTGGCGATCGCGAGGGCGCTCGTTGGAGATCCGCAGATCGTCCTCGCCGACGAGCCGACCGGCAACCTCGACAGCGAGACCGGATACGGCGTGCTCGACCTGCTGAGCGGGCTGTCGCGAGAGCGGGGGGCGAGCCACGATCTTGGTGACACACGACGCGCGCGTGTCGCCGTACGCAGACCGCGTGATCGGGATGCGCGATGGCAGGCTGACGGAGCCCGACCTGGATACACAGACGGCGATCGGCCAATGATCGGCTACCTGCGCACGCTGCTGCTGCTTCTACCGGCGCCACCTGCGCGTCGCAGCCGCTGCGCGAGCTGATGGCCGTCGTAGGGGTGGCTGCCGGCGTCGCGCTGCTGTTCGCCGATCCAGGTCGCCCACCGCAGCATCACGGGCTCCTTCGAACAGATCGCGCACGGCGTAGCCGGACGCGCGACCCTCGAACTGGCCGTCGCGAGGACCCGAAGGGTTCGAGCAGCGCATCGCCGAAGAAGTCGAACGACATGCGCCGGCGTCAAGGCCGCCGCGCCGATCTTCGAGCAGCCGATCGTCGCCGTCGGGCCGCAGGGCCGCAGGGCCCTCACGCTGGTGGGCGCCACTGAACAGATCACGGCGCTCGGCGGCACGCTCTCCCTGCAGTTCCAGCGCGCCGGCGAAGCCTCGCAGCGAGGGCTGCTCGTCTTGACCGAACCGACGGCGCACGCGATCGGGGCTGCGACCAGGCACCATGCTCACCATCCTGGTCGGCGACGCACCGAACACCTCACGCTCGCCGCCACGGTCCCCAGCGAGCAGATCGGCCCGCTGGCGCGAAAGCCCGGTCGCCGCCGCACCCCTGCCGGTCGTGCAAAGCCTCACCGGATCGGCCGGTCGCGTGACACGCATTCTGGTCGAGCCCCAGGCCGGGCGACGAAGCGGCGCTGCGCCGCGCGCTCACGAGCCGCTTCGGCGCGACGCTCAATGTCCGCCCGGTCGACACCGAAGCACGGCTGCTTGCGGCATGCCGCCGGACCTGAAAAGCAGGTGACGCTGCTCTTCAGCGCGATCAGCCTCGTCGCGGGCATCGATCCTCGCCTACAACGCGCTGCTGCTCGCCAGCGACGAGCGCCGGCGCTTCATCGTCTACCTGATCGAGACCGGCACCCCGGACTCGATGATCGTCGCCTCGCTGGCCTTCGATGCGCTCATCCTCGGCCTCGTCGGCTCGGTGCTCGGGCTGCTCGCGGGCGACATCATCTCGCTGATCGCCTATCGGACCGTGCCGGGCTACATCGCGGCGGCATTTGCAATTGGCGGACAGCGAGTCGTAGGGCTGCCGACAATCCTGATCGCACTCGGCGGCGGAATGCTCGCCGCCTTCGCCGCAGCGGCCCTGCCGGCAGTCGTGGCTCTTCGCGCTGGGGCCGCGGCCGAGCCCGAAGCGGTCGGTCGCACGCTCTCGCTCGCGCGCAAGCTGCATTTCTCTGACGTAGCTGTCTTTGGTTGCGGTGTCCTGCTCGTGGGCGTCTCGGTAGCCGCCTCCGCGCTGAAGCCGCAGACAACGGTTGTGGCGCTCGTCGGGCTCGCAGCCGGCCTCGTCATCTGCCTTCCGATGATCCTGCGCCAGCTGCTCAGGCTGGCGCAAGCGGCATCGCGGCACTCGGACGACCCTGCGGCCCGCCTCTCTGTTGCGGAGCTTAGGGGCTCCCCCACGCGATCGGTTGCGCTCCTTGCAACAGGGGCAGTCGCAGCCTTCCTGATGGTCCTGATAGGCGGTTCGGTCTCCGATGTCCAGCACGCAGCGCGCCGGGGAGCCTCGGACCTGCTCTCGAGCGCAACCATTTGGATCAAGCCTGGTGGTCCGGAGAACGTCTACACGACGCAGCCCTTTGCATACGCCGAAACCCAACACCGGCTGCAGCGCCTTGGCGCTGTGAGCTCGGTGCTGCCCTGGCGCGACTCGTTCCTCGACCTGCCGGGACGACGGGTATGGGTCCTTGGCGTCCCGCCGCAGACTCAAGCGCAGATTGCCCCCAGCCAGCTGGTTGAAGGGTCGCTCGACCTGGCAGATAGACACATACGCGAAGGCGGCTGGGCGGCAATCAGCCAACCGATCGCCCATGAAGACCACCTCCACATAGGGCAGCGCTTCACGATCCCCACCCCCACTGGAAACGCCAACCTCCGGCTCGCCGCGACGATCGCAAATTACGGCTGGCTGCCGGGCGCCGTCGTCATGAACGGCAACGATCACGCACGACTTTGGGGTAGCGCCTCCTCCGCTTCAGAGCTTGCCGTCACACTCAAGCCCAGCATCCCGATCGAACAAGGCAAGCAAGCTGTCGAACGCGCGCTGCCATCCAACAGTGGGCTCACCACCGAGACCGCCAGCGAACGACGCTCGGAAGTCAACGCGGTGCTCGGTAGCACCCTCTCGCGATTGAACGACACCACGATTATCGTTCTGATCGCCACCATCGCGTCGGTGATCGCCCTGATGATTGCTGCCATCTGGCAGCAGCAGGGAAGGCTCGAATCGCTGATCTCGATCGGCATGGGCTTCGGCCAGTTCACCAGGCTCATCTTCTACGAGAGTGGCTCGGTCTTGCTCGTAGGCTGCCTGATCGGCATGGCATTCGGTCTCGTTGGCCAAGACCTGATCGACGGCTGGCTCCACCAAACGACCGGTGCCTCGGTCCACTATTCACCCGCGTGGCAGCTCGGGCTGCGGACCATTGTGATCGTCGCAGGCATCTCGGCTGCGGCGTCGATAGTCGCAGGAATACAGACTGCCCGATTCGGACCACGAGCCGCCTTCTCCAGCGAATGACCTGTCACTGCCAATCCATCTCGTCTGACCCCAGCGGCAAACGTGAGAAACCAAGGAGGGAAGCCGGTAGCCTCAATCCCTCCGCGATGCGATCACGATGCGCCCTCGAGCAATCACCAGCACCACACCAACGCGTCAGCGCGACCCAGCGTCAGTCCTTTCCTCGAGCACATTCAGCACGGGCATCCGTCTGCTTCCCCGAGACCTCCAGGCCGATGCCCGCCAGCTCTACTACCTGCTGCGCACGATCGATGACCTCGTTGACGAGCAAGATCCACAGGCGGAGCAACGAGTCGAGGCGATCGAGCGCTGGACATACCGCCAGGATACGGACACCCCCGAGACGCTCATCCTCACCGATCTTTCACGGCGCTACCCACTGCCACCGCAGGCGCTGCTCGAATTCTGCGAAGGGATGCGGCACGACCTCACGCAGACCACGATCGAAGACGAAAACGACCTGGAACGCTACTGCCAGTGGGTCGGCGGCTCGATCGGGGTCGTGCTCGCCAAGATGTTCGGGACTTCGCACCCCGATGGGGAAAGCAAGATGGCGACCCTCGGCAGGGCTTTCCAGCGTACGAATATCTTGCGCGATATCGATGAGGATCTAGCCCACGGCCGCCTCTACGTCGCCCGCACCACAATCGAGCATTTCGGTGTCCCCTCCCCCGGCGCACGCGAAGAGCTCCTCCGCGACCAGATCGCCCGCGCCGATCAGCTTTACGACGAAGGGCTCGACGCGATCCCGCTCCTCACCCGTGGACGGCAGGGAATGGCCCTCGCGGCAGCACTCTATCGCGAGATCCTGCGCCAGATCGAGCACGGTGGTTACGGACGCGCAGCCGGACGCGTCACCGTGCCGGCAGGGCGCGTGCGCCTGCTGACCGCCAAGCACCGGCTCATCCGCTACCGAGGCCACTCGTAGGCCCGCTTGCGGTCGCCTCGCTCCGGGCCAGCAGGTAGCCCAGCCACCGTCGGCGATCACGCATGATCGACTCATCTCAGCCAGGTGACCGGTAGGATCTAATTCGAGATGAAGAGATTGTTTTGGCCATCCTCAAGTGTTGGTCGAGCTGTCGCGCCACGGTGGCCGGAAACCACGGGGTGCAGCACGCCAGAGCGCCCCCGCCACCGAGGGGGACTGGCGTTGCCCGCGATCGCCATTGTCGGCATCGCGCTCATAGGTGCCGCCGACTCCACCGCAGCTAGCCGCACGGGCGCATACGCAGCCCGAACGCTGAACGGAGCCGCCACCGCCCATCTACATCTCGTCAAGGCGAATGGCTCACAGCTCGAGGAGGAAGGCCCCGTGACCGGCGCACTACCTGGCACGATGCGCGCCGTCCTTACGACGGGCGACGTCTTCTCCGGTAGTTTCGCCATCCATACCCACGGCGGCACGATCGATGGCCACGGACGAGCGACCACACACGGATCTGGCCGTTACCAAACCTTCAGTGGCTCGATCACGGTCACCGGCGGCAGCGGCCGCTACAGCCACGCCCACGGACGCACCGCGTTGTCGGGGACCTTCGACCGCCGCACCTACGCAATGGTCATCCAAACAACCGGCACGCTCTCGTATTAGCCCTCCGCGCCGAGCAAGAACCCTACGCCGAGCCATCAGGCTCATGGCCACGCTCGTGGCCTGTGTCTGCCTACCGGCTACAGCACACGCGACACAGTCAGCCAAGCTCCGGGTCGGCTTCACCCCCGACCGTCTCGGCAAGCCCACGACCATAGCCATCCACGTCCAGATCACCACGCCCTACAGCCATGTTACGTCTCCACTCACGGCGCTCGAACTGCGTTACCCGAGCACGCTCGGCTTCACCGTAAGCGGCCTCGGCATCACGACCTGCTCACAGACCAGGCTCGAATATCTCGGCCCCGAAGACTGCCCGGCCGACTCCTACATGGGCCACGGCGGCGTGCTCGCCGAGTTTGCCATCGGCGCAGAAGTCCTCAAAGAGGAAGTGGAAATCGCGATCGTGCGCGCCCCGGAAACAAAAGGGCACTTCGCACTGCTCTTCTTCGCCAGCGGCGGCACGCCCATCAGCGCCCAAGTGGCGATCCCAGCGCTACTCCTGCCGGCCCCGCACGCCGGCAGCATCGACATCGAAGTGCCGCCGGTCCCAACCCTTCCCGGAGCACCCAACGCAGCCGTCGCGGCACTAAACGCCACCCTCGGACCACGAGGACTCACCTACTACGAACGCGTCCGCGGCAGGATCACCAGCTACCACCCGACCGGCATCCTCCTACCAGATCAGTGCCCCCGCGGAGGCTTCCCCTTCACCGCCTCGCTTACCTTTGAAGACGGCTCGCACGCAACGGCGAGGACGGCGGCTCCTTGCCCATGAGCCAGCCGGGCTCCTCGCACATTTTTGGGATAGCGAAGAGACCGCGCAACTTCAGGGAACATTCACCACGACATCCTGGCGGACGGTGTATCCCGCGGTGATCGTAACCTGCTGCGGCTGCGTCTGTATGGCCTGGTCATTGGAAAAGGCGTTGCCGAAGGTTCCCTGGATGTTGTAGGTGCCCGGGGCAAGCGGGATCGTGGCGAGCTGTCCGCTGGCGACGCTGTCACTCGCGATGACCGCACCGGTGGTGGGGCTGGTCACCGTGATGGTGCCGGGAGATGGCGTTCCGGCCTGGCAGCGCGGGGAGAGTGTGAGCGGGCCTCCGGCCAGGAACAGCCCACTGACCAGCTCAGTCGGACCCGGTTTCACGAACGGCTCACCGGCGGGCGACCCCGCCGCGGCGGACTGGCGACACAGCGGCTTCAGCCAGACCGTGACCGTCCGCCCCATGCGGCCTGCACGACCCGCGCGCGGCGCCTGACGCACGACTGACTGGGCCGAGTTTCGCCCATACAGCTGCTTTTCGACGATCTGGCCGCTGCCGGCTTCCCGCGCCTGCAGCTTGCAGCCGGCTCGCGCCGCTCGAGTCCGCGCGGCGGACAGGCTCAGGCCAACCAGCCTCGGCACGTGGGCGCAGGCATGACGGGCCCGTAGGGCAGGCGCCACCACAGCGTGCCTGGTGGCCTCGGCCGCTCCCGCGGCGTCCGCCGGCTTGGCATACGTGGAAGCGATCGGACTCTGGCCCAGGAGAGAGGCGACAACGATCGCGGGCAGCCCCAGCCTCAGCGAGCGACTCATGGTCCTCGTTATACAACTTGACCGGGCGATGCCCTCCCGGCGTCCGCTCAGCGCCGGCCCACCAACTCGGCTTGGTCGTCGGCTCGTGCGAGGCGCGCATCGGTCGTGAGCAGCGGGATCGAGTCGAGCGCGGCGGCAAGCTCGGAGTAGAGCGCGTCGACGAGGCGCTGGTTCTCGCGGCGCGCCCATGCGCCCGTGAGCAGACCACCCAGCGGGTGGCGTTGAATCGGCGCGGCGGCGAGCTCGCCCAGGGCCGCGGTGACGGTTGTGTGCGGGATCTCGCCGGCGCGATGGAGACGGCCCAACGCCGAGAGCACCTCGGCGTCGAGGTGGGCCGGTGCGTGCAGCCGCTGGCCACGCATCCGCTCGCGAACTTTGACGCCGAGATCGGTGCCCAGCAGCGCCTCCACGACCGCGGAGGCGTCGAGGACGAGCTCCTCAGGCACCGACGGAGTCGCCGAGTTCCGTGCGGGCCTCGTCGATCGCGTCGATCACGTTCGCGTGGGAGACGCTTGCGCGGGGCAGGCGATCGAGGCGGTCCAGCCAGCGGTCGGTCTCACTGTGGGCGAGGGTGTTGCTGAGCGCCTCCTGCGCAACCTTGGAGATGTTCAGGCCGGCGGCGCGCGCCTCACGCGCCAGCTCGTCGGGGAGGTATACGTTGACGCGGGCCATGCGCATAATATACACACCACAGCGGAGGCACCGCTCACGCTCAACCGCCGCGAAGCCGATCAGGAGCACGTGGCATGGAGCGTGAGCGGAGGCGCTCGCTCGAGGGTGCTTAGATTAAACGTGGCCTCGACGCCCATCGCCTGGTAGACGCCGCGTGCCCGGCGGTCGGCGCTGAGCAGTTCCGCTCCATGCTTGGAGGCGGTCGCTGCGATCAACGCGTCGTAGAGCGCACCGCCGCGCACGCCTGCCTCGACGGCACGCCGCAGCGCATCGTGCTGATCGGCCGCCTCGAGTGTGAGCCAGGGCTCGGGAAAGCCCAGTTCGAGCGCCTCGAGCACCACGGCTGGCGCAATCCGATACCCCTCGGGCATACGGCTGAGTGCGGAGGTGGTCTCGAAGGCGACATGGGTGGGCAACCTGAGGTCTCCCCCCGTGAGCAGTGCTGCGCGAGCGGCCTTGTGAGCCTCGTGCCATGGCGCCAAGGAGGCGATCACGACACTCGAATCAGGGGCAGTCACCGCCGGACGCGCTCGATCGCCTCTCGCGTCTCGGCGATGCTCATCGGCGCCATCGGCTCGTCGGTCACGATCACCGGCAGCCCATCCCGCTCCTCGACACGCGCCGGGACATCGGCCACGGTCAGCTCCAACCTGCCGTCGGCGGCGGTCAGCTCCAGGTTGGCTGGACCGTTGAGGCCCAGCTCTTCCCGCAGGCTCTTGGGGATGACGACACGCCCAACTGCGTCAATGGCAACTTGCATGCCATCAGATTACCAAAATGGACTATGCGAGTCGCCACGGCCGCTCCGTAGCGCTCTTCACCGCATGTGCCGATCGGAGCCCTGATGATCCCGGTACGCTGTAAGTTATGTGTGCTACCTTGCGTACATGTCACCCACAGCGACAAGCGTGAAAGCTCGCAAGGGCGAGCCTTTCAGTGTCCGCTTCAACCTGTCTACGGACCACTTCGTCGAGGATGAGGCCAGGAGGACCCGCCGCTCCAAGAGCACGATCGTCGAGGCTCTAACCGAGGAGGCGGCGCGCACCCGCCGCTTCGCCGGAATCGCCTTCCGCGGCGATGACGCCGCCCGGCGCCCGTGGGTGATCGGCTCGGGCCTCGATGTCTGGGAGATCGCCCAGATGCTCGAGGACTTCGGCTCGATCGAGCGCCTCGTAGAGCAGACGCAGCTGAGCGAGCCGCAGGTGCGTCTTGCCGTCGCCTACCGCAACAACTACCCCGATGAGATCGCCGAGGCGATCGCTGATAACCGTCGCACCGCCGAGCAGTTGCGCGAGCTCTACCCATTCATCGAGCTCTCGCCGGCGGCATAGGCGCCCTTGCGGCTGCTGCTCGACGCGAACCTCTCTCCTCGCGGCATCGCCGCGAAGCTGCGCGAGGCCGGACACGACGTGCTTGCGCTCGCCGAAGACGCAGCCTTCGAGAGGCTCCCCGACCCGCAGGTGCTGGAGCTCGCCGCATCCGAGCAGCGCGTGCTGATCACGCGCAACAGTCGAGACTTCGCGCCGCTCGCGCGCCAGTGGGCCGAGGCCGGACGCTCACACGCTGGCATCATCCTCATCTGGACGCTCGACCACAGCCGGTTCGCCGAGATCCGCGCCGGCGTCGAACATCAACTGCGCCAGCGGCCATCCCAAGAGCAGTGGCGCGATATCACCGTCGCATTTTGAGCTGCGCGAGGCACCGATATGGTTCGGGCCCATGCTCGCCTCCCCACCAGCGCAGCCCCGCGCGAGGGCCGGGCTTGGCGCGCGGGGACGGGCGTATTTGGAGACCTGGCCGGGTCGTGTTCGGACGGCCGCGCGCCAGCCGGTGTACATCGCGCTCGGGGTCGTCTTCCTCGTGGGGCTCGCGCTGCGCCTGTACTTCATCTGGCGCTGGCGACCCGCACTGATCGGCTTTCCCGATACCTCGATCTACATCGAGGACGCGCTGACGGGGATCTTCAACGATCCGCTGCGCGTCGGTGGCTACTCGGAGTTCCTGCGGCTGATGCACGGCATCCACCCGCACCTGTCGTTCGCGATCTTCGTGCAGCACCTGCTCGGCCTGGCGAGCGGACTGCTGCTGTTCGGCGCCGTCCGCCGGGCGGGGCTGTCAGGGTGGGTCGCGCTGGTCCCCGCCGCCGTCGTGATGCTCGGCGGGTCAGAGATCTTCCTCGAGCATGCGCCGCTGAGCGAGGCAGTGTTCATCTTCCTGGTCAACCTCGCGCTCTACGCGATCGTGCGCGCGTGGAAGGGTACATGGGGATGGGCGGCGCTCGCCGGTCTGTCACTCGGGGCTGCGACCGACGTACGCAGCCTCGGGCTGATGCTGCTCGCCGTGATGATCCTCGTCGCAACGCTCACGGCCCCGGGTGCGTGGCGGCGGCGGGTGACGATCGGCGCGGTGATCCTGGTCGCGGCAGCGCTGCCGATCGGTGGCTTCCTGCGGGCGCACGAACAGGCGGAGGGCTACGGCGGGTTCACAGGCGCGGGCTATTTCGACCTGTACGCCCGTGTGGCGCCGTTTGCGAACTGCTCCAAGTTCACCCCTCCCGCCGGCACCGCCGATCTCTGCATTCACGTCCCACCCTCGCAGCGGCCCGGCCACGACTTCTGGGAGTTCACCGCGACCTCGCCAGCCGTGCGGGTCTTCGGCGGGCCCGACGTCACGGTCCCGAAGCCGGGCGAGAACACGAAGCTGCGCTCCTTCGCCGAGGCCGCCATCCTCGGGCAGCCCCTCGAATACCTCGAATACGTCGGGCGCGATCTCGTGCGGATCGTCGACCCGTCGTTTCCCAGCTCGCCCTACGGCAACAAGGGTTCGACCGGCACCGGATACGGCAACACGCCGCAGTCGCTGATCGACTACTACTTCAACACCGGCAACCTCTACTCGATCGACCCGATTCTCGCCGCGTACTACCCCGGCGACGGGGAAGTCCACAAGAGTGTCACCTTCCTGCTCGACTACGAGCGCGACACCCGGATCGAGGGACCGCTGATGGCGCTGCTGCTGCTACTCGCGTTCGCTGCTCCGATCATCACCAGGGGCCATGAGCGCCGCGCCGCCTTCCTCTTCTTCTCGACCACGGTAGTCCTGCTCGCCGGACCGGTGTTCCTCTCCGAGTACGACTACCGCTTCACGATCCCCGCCTTCGGGCCGCTCGCCGCCACCGCCGCGATCGGAGGCTGGGCCATGTTCCAACGAGTCCGGCTGCTGATCGGACGCATACGAGCGGATACCCGCTCCGTGGATTCGTTGGCGTCCTCGTCGTGAAAGGACGTGACCCTCGTGGGACGCTGTAACTGCTCAATCTCGACGGCCGGGCAGATCGAGCACTCGCTCAATCAGTTGCCCTCCCGGAAGGGATGCACAGCGTTGATCTCGGCATAGTAATGGGTGAGTCGATCGGCAAACCGATCGCGCGCAAGTCCGCGAAGGTGCCTCTCGTCGGCGAGGTGCCGCAGCACATCGGTCAGGTAGCTCTCGATGTACTCCGGCAACGCGAACATACCGCCCGGCTTGGCAATTGGGACGTTGCGTAGTGCACCTGCCCAGGCGTAGATGTCCTGGAAGATGAAGTGGTGGAACCTCTGAAGGTGAGGAAGGTCGTAGGCACCCTCCAGCCTGAGGGCCGTAAGCTGAGCCAGCCGCAGCGTCGTCACCTGTGCCTCGCGGCGGGCAAGCACACTGGCGTCTTGCAGCCCGGCCAGGTTGCGCAGTAGGTCGGTGCCAGGGTAGACGTAGGGATCGGCCACAGCACCACAGAAAGGCCACGGTCAGCGACTTGTAGACACCGGCTCCGGCTTGCCGAGTAGATCAGCCACGGACTCACCGACCGCTAGGCGCCGCGCTGCCTCCCCAAGCTGCTCGGTCTTGATCGCGCCTTCGGCCCACCGATCGAGGATCTCAGTCACGACCGGGCCCGGCTCCAAACCCTCGGCTCGCACCGAGCCAATGGCATCCGCCGCTATTTGCATGCGTGGATCCATCATGTCTAAGGTCAGGATAGCTGGGCAGCGCGTCGGTCAAATGCCATCTGCCGCAGAAGATGGTTTCCTCATGCTGTATGCTGCGCTGTATATGTCGGCAACCCGCACTCAGGTGTACCTCACCCAGGAACAACGTGATCGGATCGAGGAGCTACGGGCGCGCGATGGGCGGACGCTGGCGGAGGTGATCCGCGCGGCGCTCGATGCGTACCTGCAGCCGCCGGAGCCGACGCTGGAGGATCGCCAGCGGGTCCTCGATGAGACGTTCGGATCGATGCCGGACCTGCAGGTGCCGCCGCGCGAGGAGTGGAATCGCTTCGACCTCGACTGGAATCGCGTTGAGCCAGATCCTGCTGGACACTGACGTCCTGATCGATCATCTGCGCGGGCACCGCCGGCTGAACCTGCGCGATCCCGACCATGCGATCTCAGTGGTCACGCGCTGTGAGCTGTTCGCCGCGCTGAACGTGGATGAGCCCGCTCTGCGACAGACGCTGAGTGTGCTGGAGGAGATCGCAGTGGACCGCACGATCGCCGAGTCCGCCGGGCGGGTCCGGCGCGCAGCCGGCATTCCCGTGCCCGACGCGCTGATCGCGGCCACCGCGCTCGAGCACGAGATGGCGGTGATGACGCGCAACCGGCGTCACTTCGAGCTGGTCCCCGGTCTCACGCTGCAAGACCCACAGGGCAGGGCCGAGCCCGAGCCGGCGGCGTAAAGCAGACTCACCCCTCCAAAACACCCACCACATTCGAGACCCCGGCGGCGAACGGGAAGTCGGCCTCCGCTTCGGAGAGGACGCGGAACTGGTAGTGGGCGGGGCCGGGGAGACGGAAGCGGTAGAGGTAGGTGAAGCGCCCGCTCGCGCCGGCGCGAATCACGTGGAACTCGATCCATGAGCCGCCCGGGGAGCGGGCCTCGAGCACGAGTTGCTTGCCGCCGGGCGGGATCGGGCCGCCGCGCAGGCGGCCGTTGAAGTGAATCGTGCCGCTGGAGGCAGCTGTGCGCGGAGCGATGTGCAGGTGAAGCGCGGCGGGGATCGTCAGCGTCAGCGTTCGCAGCGCCGCCGGTAGGGCGTCGGCCGGGCTCTGCCGATAGCTGATCCGCAGCGCGGTGGAGGGAAGGTTGCGAGGGAGGGTGAGGCTCCAGCGGCCGTTTGCGTTCGGTGCGTGGGGTGCCGACCAGCCGGCTCTGCGCGCCCTTGTAGCTGGCCAGCTCGCAGACTTCCAGCTGGGCATCCGGGATCGGCTTCCCGTTCGCCCCCGCTCCGCTCGTCGCGGTCCTACCGGGCGGGTTTCCGCTCCCGCTCGCGGGGTCGGTCAGCGTCCCTTCGATGACATGCGCGGGGCCGTAGCGGGCGCGCAGGCGGGCGCCCTTGTGATGACCCTTCCAACCCGCGGTCAGAACGGGACTCTGGCCGGCGCCCCGGCCGCTCGCCGCGGCGCTCGCGGGGCAGACGGAGGGGACAGGGGGGCTGGAGAGCACCGGGTTCGCGACGTCGATCTCGCGGTCGAGCACGGTCGCGGCGTTGCCGGCGGCATCGGTGACGCTCACCACGAGGTGGTGCTCGCCGTCGGCGAGGGCGGTCGTGTCGAACGGGATGTCGGCGTTCGCTTCGGCCGGGCAGGGCTGTGGGTAGAGGAAGGCAGGCAACCCGTCGTCGGTGCCGCCAAGGTTGTGACAGCGCCCGCCCGTCTTCGTTGATCACCTCGTGCTCGCTCACCTCGCCGTCAACCTCGAGGATCGCTTCGTACACACCCGAGCCGGGGTCGGTCGCGTGGAAGGCCACGTCGCCGGTGCCGCTGACGGTCGGGTCTTCGGCGAGGCCGCCACTCACTGCGGAGACGGTGGGGCCCGTTGGCTGGGAGAGGGTTATGTCTGCGGCGAAGAGCTCCACCTCGGCGTCGTAGGTGATTTTGCCGCCTTCGTTGGTGGGGCATAGCTCTTCGTGGACAAAAGCACCACAGTAGGCACTCAGCGACAAGTATGGGCTGTTCAGCGCATCGCTCGGAGCAACAACCCGATTCTCTTCTGCGAGAGGATCAGCGAAATTACCCTGGCCAGGACAGCTTTCGTCTGGGCCTTCTTCTGCGGCACATTTATCGAAAATGATTGCGTTGTCACCAAGAACGGCAACTCCAGTCAGCAAGAAGAGATACGAGGCATCTCCGTTGGATCCACCAAGCGTGCTACCCGCACGCCACATTGTCACGCCTGCGACCGTCTCTCCTTCGGGCGCGATGAATTGCCATGTGGCTTTATCAGATTCCGAGCCTCCAATGTGCGCCTCGCCAGCGTTGACTGCCGCGATTAGGCCACCCCCTGATTCGCACGTATTTGACGTGGGGTCGTAGGTGGGGTGTTCCCGAGCGCTCCACCCAACCGTCGGAGCAACCTGCCCGGTGGGCGTCCGGCACGAGTACACGTGGTACTCCCCCGCCCAAGCACTCACCGCGATCACAGCCAGTGCAAGGCCGGTGGCGAGACCCACTGCAAGCCCCGCGGTGACTGCTCTTCTCAACGTCCCTAGCGTCATCTCTTCTGGTATGTCGGTCGGGCCCTGGCTGTGCCCCCCCTGCGAATTGTTCCACGTCGCCACCGGATGGCGCGCAGGTGGACCGACCGATCGATCGATCGACGACCGCTACGCCGCGAAGCGCAGCGGCAGCTCGGCGAGGCCGTAGATGCCGGTGATGCCCTCGAACACCGGCTCGCCCGCCAGCTGGAGGTCGGGCATCCGCGGGGCGAGGAAGGCGAGCGCCTCCTGCAGCTCGACGCGGGCGAGGTTGGCGCCGACGCAGAAGTGCACGCCGGCGCCGAAGGTGAGCACGCGTGCGCGGTCGCGCTCGGCGGCGATGTTGAACTCGTCGGGGTCCGATCCCGGCGGCGTCGCCGTCGCCGGGGAGATCGCGGTTGCCGGTGAAGGCGCACACCATCACGATCGTGCCGGCCGGGAAGGTGACGTCGCGGAAGGTGACCTCCTCGACGAGGATACGGGCGGTGAAGGGGGTGATCGGCTCGAAGCGCAGTGCCTCCTCTACCGCTTGGGCGGCCAGCTCGGGCCGTTCCCTCAGCAGCTGCCACTGGTCGGGGTGTTCGGCGAGCAGCCTGACCGCGTGCGCGAGCTGGCTTTGGGTGGTGTCGACGCCGCCGATCAGAATGTTCAGCACGAGGTTCACGCACTCGACGTCGGAGAGCCGCTCGCCTTGCTCTTCGGCGTCGATCAGCAGCGAGATCAGGTCCTCGCCCGGGCTGCTCGCGCCGCGCGCGCACCAGCGCCCACGCGTACTCGTAGAACTCGGACGACCGCCTGTTCGATCCCTGCTTTCTGCTCGATCATCGAGATCGCGTCGAACTGGCGCTGGATCCAGTTGGACCAGTGGTGCAGCCGCGGGGCATCCTCCAGCGGCGCCCCCATCACGTAGCGCGATCGCCTGCGAGGGGTAGGGCTTGGCGATGTCGCGCACGAACTCGCAGGCAGTAGTGCGCTGTTCTCCAGATAACCCTGGTGGGCCGAGCGCGCTGGCTTCGGCAACCGCGCCAGTGCCCCCCTCCCCCATCCCCTTAAGATCCTCCAGCAGCCCGCGCATCACGGGCCGGTAGCGCTCGACCGCGCGGGGCGAGAGGGACGGGTTGACGAGGCAGCGCAGGCGAGTGTGGTCGGGGCCGTTGATGTGGAGGATGTTGCGGCGCATCTCCTCGTACAGCGGCCCCTCGCGCACGTCGAAGATCTGCGCGATCGTCATTCCGGGGAAGACCGCCGAGCGGGTGCGCAGGAAGAACTCGACGGCCTCGCGGTCGAGCACGGCGTACCCGTACGGGCCCGCGGCCAGCCAGCCGTCCGCGCGCGCAGCTCGCGCATCGCCGCGTGGAAGCGCTCCCCGCGCAGTGCGGGGTCGGTGTAGTCGAGGGTGGGGAGCTCCAGCTCGTCCACGCGCGGCATGGGCGACGCTACCACGCGCGGCTCCGTCGCGCGCGGCGCGGTCGATCCCTCGTCCCCGATCTCCCTCCGCGTCTATGCGGCATGCGCCCACGACCCGCAGGGCTGCTCGCCCGACCGCTGCGGCGGGCGAGCGGCTCTATTTTTTGGGGTGGACGATGTGCTTGAGACCGGCTCCCGGAGTGAACTTGGGGGCCTTGGAGGCCTTGATTTTGACTTTCTCCCCGGTGCGCGGGTTGACGCCCTGGCGCGCGGCCCGTTTCACCACGGAGAACTTGCCGAAGCCGGTGATCACGACCTCGTCGCCTTTTTTCAGCGTCTTGCCGACGGTGGTCACGAACGACTCGAGCGCGCGCGAGGAGTCGGCTTTGGAGAGACCGCTGTCGGCGGACAGCGCGTCGACGAGCTGCGTCTTGTTCATGGGTGCTTCCTTTCGAATGAGAGGGTGGCGCAGCCGGCCGAAGGCCGGCGAGCCGGGCCCATCTTGGTTGGATTCCAATACGGGCAAGGCGCGCAGACTAGCGCTACGGCGGAAAGACCGCTTGCCGAAAGGAGATCGGCCTAGCGCGCGAGCTTCTTGCCCGGGTTCAGAAGACCCTTCGGGTCGAACACGCGCTTGATCTCCTCGTGCAAACGCAGCGCCCCCTCGGGCCACTGGCGGGCCAGCTGGCCGCTCTTGAGCCAGCCGACGCCGTGCTCCCCGCAGATCGAGCCGCCCAGCTCGATGGCGAGCGCGAACAGCTCCTCGGTGGCTGCCGCGGCGGCGGCGCGATCCGCTTCGTTGTGCGGGTCGAGCGAGCAGGTTGGCGTGCATGTTGCCGTCGGCCCCGTGGCCCCACGCGCAGGAACGCAGCCCGTGGCGGGCGGCGAGCTCCGTGAAGCGCTCGAGCGCCTCGCGAGCCGCTCGACGGGCACGACGACGTCCTCGCTGACCTTTCCCCCGCGCATCGCGGTGACCGCGCCGGGGACGCGGTCGCGCCATTGCCACAGCGCTGCGCGGTCGGGGCGGCGCAGCGTCGAGCGCGCTGGAGCGCCGAGCGCCGCCGCCAGCTCGGCGTGCGCGGCGCGCGCCTCTTCGACGCGTGCCGTCCACCTCGGCAAGCAGCGTGAACTCGGCGTCGATCGGCAGCGGCATCCCGCTGCCCCCCGCCCACGCGCCGGCCGCCATCCGCAGCGCCTCGCCGTCGAGGAAGTCCAGCGCGGCGGGCACCACCCCGGCGCCGAGCACGTCGAGGATCGCCGCGCAGCCCTGCTGCGCGGGTGGCGTGGAAAGCCATCAGCGGCAGCGCGGCTTCGGGCGCCGGGATCAGCCGCAGGCGCACGGCGGTGATGACCCCGAGCGTGCCCTCCGAGCCGATCAACAGGCTCTTGAGGTCGTACCCGGCGACGTCCTTGCGGTAAGGAGCCGCCGATCGCGATCATCTCCCCGGGGGGCACCACCGCCTCCAGGCCCGTCACCCAATTGCCGGTGACCCCGTACTTGAAGGCGTGCGGCCCCCCGGCGTTGGTCGCGACGTTGCCGCCGATCTGCGACTGCTCGGAGGCCCCGGGGTCGGGCGGGAAGCAGAGCCCGTTCTCGCGCGCGAGCCGCTGCACGTGGCGCGTCGGCACGCCGGCCTCGGGCTGGCATGCGCCACAGCGCGGGCTCCAGCTCGCGCACCGCGCGCATCCGCTCCAGCGAGCACACCACGCCGCCGGCGAGCGGCACCGCGCCACCCGCGAGCCCGGTGCCGCCACCGCGCGGGATCAGCGGCACGTCGCGCTCGTAACAGAGCGCCATCACCGCCGCCACCTCGGCGGTGCTGCCGGGACGCACGACCAAATCGGCGCTTCCGCTCAGGCCGCGGCTGCGGGTGGCGTCGTGGTTGTACTGGCCCCGAGCTCGCCTCCGATCGCGCCTCGTTGCGGCGCCTCCGCCGGCTCGGCGGGCGACAACACGTGCTCGGCGCCCACCACGCGCGCGAACTCGGCGTGCAGCGTGGTGTCCGCCAGCGTGCCTACACCTTCTCAGCGTAGACCTCCCACCAGAGCGGCGGGGCAGTCGGCAGCGGAGGTTGCTGCGGGGGATCGGGATCCGTCCGGCCGAGCAACCGCTCCAGTTGGCGGCGCATCAGGCGGTGGCCGTGAACGGGTCCACCGCCGCGGGGCGCCGAGACGAAAGTCGCCTTGCGGTCGCACAGCGCGGTGTTGGCGGGCAGCGCCACCACGGCTCGCCGCAGGCGCGCAGGAAGGCGCCGGGAGCCCTCGCGGACCAGTTCGCATGTCGCACCCGAACGCGCGCGCCAGCAGGCGCAGGTGCGCCAGGCGGCCGAGGATTGTGGGGCCCGCCGTGTTGTAGACGCCCTCGCACTCCTGGGCGATCAGCTCGCACACGCGCTGGGCGTAGTCCCACGCGTAGGTGGGCGTGCGGCGCACGCCTGCGGGCGCCGCAGGAGCCGCCCGGCGCGCAGCCAGTCACCCAGCGCAGCGGCTGCCCGGAGCGCTCCCACACGTGCTGCGCGCGCTCCTCAGCCTGCACCGCGTAGGGGCGGTGCGGAGTAATCCGAGGTTCGCCGATCTCGACTGCGGCTCGCGGTCCGGGAGATCGGCGAGAGGTTGACGCCCGTACACGTCGGCGGGGCGGGTGATCAGCCAGCTGCCGCTGTATCCCTGCGCGAGGCTGCTCGCAGGCCAACAGCGAGCGCCCTAGCGCGCGTGGTTGGCTCGGCGGGGTCCTCCTCCTCCCAGCACTCCCCCGAGGGCCGCAGCCCGCTGAAGACGAGGTCGCAGGAGACCAGCACGTAGCGGGCGCGCACGGCGCGCGCGGCGGCGAGCGTGTTCTCGGCGCCGAGCAGGTCGGCCTCGGCCAGTTGCGGGCTCGCGCCCCAGGCGTCCAGGGGAGCCCTCCGCGGCGGCGTGCACGATGACGTCCGGTTCGAACTCTTCGGCGAGCGCGACGCAGGCGTGGCGGTCGCCGACATCGAGCTGGGCGGTGCGCGCCCCGAGCAGGCTGACGGGCGCGTCGCGCCAGGTGCCAACCACGCTCCAGCTCTGCTGCGCCGCCGCCGCGGCGACGTTGGAGCCGATCAGCCCGCTGACGCCGGTCACGAGCAGCCGCATCGAACCCGCCCGCCCGCGTAACCCTGCCGTCAAACCGCTCTGCCCCGCCCCTCTCCCTGCGATACCCCGCGGCGCTGCATTCCCCTGCCACGCATCGCACTTCACATTATACATCGATGTACGCCCCTATCAAGGACTTGTAAAAATACCAGATGTCAATAAATACCCAACCTTAGGAGGCCCTCGGGAGGCGCCGCCGCGCGGGCAGAGTCAGGAGGCGGGCAGGAAGGCGTTGCTGCCGTAGCGCGCGAAACGGGAGCGGCGCCGAGCTCAGGTGGTTGGCGAGCATCCAGCCCGACAGTTCGGCGATGTGCGCCGGCTGGATCGTCCCGAGCGGCACGCCGCCGGCGTCGAACAGCGGCAGGTAGGCGCGCAGCGAGGCGGCGGTGAGCGCGCGCGGCAGCGAGGGGTTAGCGCGCAGCAGCTCGCTCAGCGAGCGCGCGGGATCGCGCAGCGTATCCTCGTAGCCGCGCACGGTGGCGGCGAGGAAGTCGCGCACCAGCGCCGGGTCGGAGCGCGGCGAGCGCGCGATTGGTGAACGCCACCAGCCCGGGATACGCGGGCCCGCCGTTGCGGTCCAGCCAGAAGGGCGTGATCGGATGCCCTTCCACTTCCAGGCCCACGCCGTCGTCGGGAACGAAGCCGGTGAACGCCGCGACCCGACCGGCGAGCAGCGCCTGCGCGCCGTTGAAGCCGACCGTCACGACGTGCACCTTCGCCGGGTCGCCGCCGGCGTGGCGCACCTCGGTGTCGAGCACCGCGCAGTCGGAGGGCACCCCGGTGATCCCGACCGTGCGGCCCTGCAGCTGCGCGGGCGAGCGCAGGTGCTCGGAGGCAAGCGCGATCAGCCCGCCGACGGGGCGCTGCACGAGCGCCATCACTGCCTCCTCGCCGGCCGCCGTGGTCGATCGCGGCGGCGACGTCGCTGCCGTCGGCCAGCCCGAACTGCGCGCGGCCGCCGCTCGACGAGGCTGAGCGGTTCGACGGTGGCGCTGGGCGGACCACCTGCAGCTCGATGTTCTCGCGCCGGTAATACCCCGCCGCGAGCGCGCGGTAGATCCCGGCGTGCACCGCGTTGGGCGTGAAGTCGAGGATCAGCGTGGCTTTGGTTGGGCGGGCAAGGGGAGGGGGGAGGGATGGGGCTCGCGCCGCGCCGACACCGTTGCTGCCGGGGGCTGTTTCCGCGGCGCCCGCGGCGCCGCTGCCGCCACCCGAGGAGCCGCAGCCACCGAGCGCAAGCGCCACCACCGCGATCGCCGTCGCGATGGGCACACCCAGGGGCAGGTATCTTGCAGTCATCGTGAAAAGCGCCACCTCCCCCCCATCGCAGGCGGACACGGCGGACGGGCGCACGCTATCGGGAGAAGCGGTCGAGGAGCTCTACACCGCGGAGGACCTCGCCGGACGCGCGGATCCAGCGGGGGCGCCCCCGCTGCGAGATGCGGATCCGATCGGACGCCCGGGTGAATACCCGTTCACACGCGGGGTGTACGAGTCGATGTACCGCGGGCGGCTGTGGACGATGCGCCAGTTCGCGGGGTTTGGCACCAGCGAGGAGACCAACGAGCGCTTCCACTACCTGCTCGAGCACGGCCAGACGGGGCTCTCCACGGCGTTCGACATGCCCTCCCTGATGGGCCACGACTCCGACAGCCCGCGCTCGTTCGGCGAGGTCGGCCGCGAGGGGGTGGCGGTGGACACCGTCGAGGACATGAAGACGCTGTTCGCGGGCATCGACCTCGGCGAGGTGTCGGTGTCGATGACGATCAACGCCCCCGCGGCGATCATGCTCGCCTTCTACGTGGCAGCGGCCGAGCGCCGACCCGGCCGGACGGGGCAGGCGCGGTGCCGAGAACCTCTCCGGCACGATCCAGGCGGACATCCTCAAGGAGTACATCGCCCAGAAGGAGTGGTGCTTCCCGATCGACCCGGCGATGCGCCTTTGCGGCGACATGATCGAGTGGTGCACGCGCCGGATGCCGCGCTGGCACCCGATCTCGATTTCCGGGTACCACATCCGCGAGGCCGGGGCGACCGCGCAGCAGGAGCTCGCCTTCACGCTCGCCGACGGCCTCACCTACGTGCGCCAGGCGGTGGAGCGCGGCCTCGACGTCGATGAGTTCGCGCCGCGCCTCTCGTTTTTCTTCAACGCCCAGATCGACCTCTTCGAGGAGATCGCCAAGTACCGCGCGGCGCGGCGCATCTGGGCGCGCGAGATGCGCGAGTCCTTCGGCGCGAAGAACCCCCGCTCGTGGCTGATGCGCTTCCACGCACAGACCGCCGGCGTCAGCCTGACCGCGCAGCAGCCGCTCAACAACATCATCCGCACCACCGTCGAGGCGCTCGCGGCCGTGCTGGGCGGCGCGCAGTCGCTGCACACCAACAGCTACGACGAGGCGCTCGCGCTGCCGACCGAGGAGGCGGTGCGCGTGGCGCTGCGCACGCAGCAGGTGATCGCGCACGAGACCGGCGCGGCGAGCACCGCCGACCCGCTCGGCGGCAGCTACTTCGTCGAGGCGATGACCGACCGCATGGAGGCCCGCTGCTACGAGTACTTCGAGAAGATCGAGCAGCTCGGCGGCATGGTCGAGGCCGTCAAGCGCAACTTCCCCCAGCGCGAGATCGCCGACTCGGCCTTCGAGCTGCAGCAGCAGATCGACGCCGGCGAGCGGGTGGTGGTGGGCGTCAACAGCCACGTGCTCGAGGACGAGCAGCCGCTGCCGATCCTGCGCATCGACCAGGCGCTCGAACGCAAGCAGCTCGACCGCCTGCAGTCCGCGCGCGCCGCGCGCGAGGGCGCCCGGGTGGAGCGTACCCTCGCCGCCCTGCGCGAGGCAGCGGCGCAGCCCGATCGCAACCTGATGGAGCCACTACTCGACTGCGCCCGCGCCTGCGCCTCCGAGGGGGAGATCGTCGAGTCGCTGCAGCAGGTGTTCGGGGACTACACCGAGACACCTGTCTTCTGAGGAGGCCCGTACGCCCGCTCATCCGCCCGTGAGGCCCGTACGCCTGCTCATCCGCCCGCGTTTGAGGGCCCCGTCCGCGGGCCCGGGGTATAGGTGTCTTAAAAAAGCCCTATAACCACTTTACAAAATGAAGGGTTGGGGTCCCAAAACAAAGTATTCACCCCACCCGCTTGCTTCACAAAATGAAGGGTTGGGGCCTGAAAAGTTGATCACAGCCCCAGGCCTCAACCCCACGCCTCCACGATCCCAACGCGCCCTTAACTTGACCTTTGCCCGTCCTTAGGGTGTGGTGACATACCTTAGGGCCCATGCCCGAGCGACGGATCGACAGGCGGACCTTCATCAAGGGGGGAGTGGTGGCCGGCGGGGCGCTACTCGGCGGCTCCGCGATGGCCGCGGTCGCCAAAGAGGTCGCGGAGCCGGCGGTGACGACGACACCGACGGCGCCCAGGCGCACCCGGCGACCGTCCCAGCAGCCGACGACCAGCGTCCCCGAGCAGGCGCTCGGATCGCCGCCACCGAACCGGCGTGCGCCGGTGCGCCCCGCGCAGCCCAACATCCTCGTGATCATGGTCGACCAGCTGCGCACGCCGCAGTGGTTCACCGCCTCGCCGGCGCTCGCGCGGATGCTGCCGAACATCTCCCGCCTACGCCGCGAAGGGGTCTCCTTCGAGCACCACTACACCGCCTCCAACGACTGCACGCCGGCGCGCTCGACGCTGCTGACCGGCCTCTACACCCACCAGACCGGCTGCATGATCACGGGCGGCTCGACGCTCGACCCGGGCTTCCCGACGTGGGGGACGATGCTGCGCGAACAGGGCTATGAGACCTGGTGGTATGGCAAGTGGCACCTCACGCACAAAGACAACAAGTGGACGGTGCTGCAGAACGCGGGAGCGCTCGAGCCCTACGGCTTCGCCGGCGGCACCTACCCCTCGCCCGACGGCGGCCCCGGCCAGGGCTGGCGCGTGGACCCGCTGATCGCCAACCAGTTCGAACAGTGGTTCTCCGAAAACGGCGACTCCGCGCAGCCGTGGTGCACGACGGTGTCGTTCGTCAACCCGCACGACATCGCGTGGTGGCACAAGTGGAGCGAACAGGTCCCCTCCGAGCGCACCGCGCCGGCGCTGGTGCGGGGGCTGCCCCCCAACTACGAGACGCCGGCGATGCTCGAAGCCCACCACAAGCCGCTGCTGCAGCTCTCGCTGCAGCAGACCGCGGCGCGATCGTTCGGTCCGGTGCCGTTTACGGGCCCGCGGGCGCTCAGGAAATGGGAGCAGTTCATGGACCTGTACGTGAAGCTGCAGCGCAACGTGGACGAACACATCGGCCAGGTGCTGCGGACGCTCGCGAGCAACCCGCGCGTGGCAGCCAACACCGTCGTGCTGTTCACCTCCGACCACGGCGAGTACGGCGCCTCGCACGGTCTGCGCGGCAAGGGCGGGGGAGCATACGAGGAGGCGATCAGGGTGCCGCTGATCGTCAAGGACCCGCGCGGCGCGCTCACATCGGCGATCCGCCGGCCGCGGATGCAGCTGACCTCGAGCGTGGACGTGGCGCCGCTGCTATTGCGGATCGCCAGCGGCTCCGATGCGTGGCGCACGGAACCGCGCTACGCGCACATCACCGATCGGGCCGACCTGGCGGCGATCCTCGCCAACCCCCGCGCGCGCGGACGCCAGTATGTGCTGCACGCGACCGACGAGATCGTGACCGAGTTCTCGACCGAATTGTACGCGGCCGACGCCCCGCTGCACGTGGTGGCGATGCGCACGGCCAACGCGAAGTTCGCGACTTACTCAAACTGGAGCGCGGACGGGATCGAGCCGATGCAGGAGGGGCAGGAGCGCGAGCTCTACGACTACCGCACCCGCTCCGGGCGCCTGGAGCTCGAGAACGGCGCGGGCACCAGCCGCCTGGAAGGGCAGCTGCTCGGTCAGTACGAACGCGCGCTGCGCAAGGAGCTGCGCGGCCCGCTGCCCCGCCAACTCGCCGACGCGCACGGGCTGGGCCTCAAGAACTACTTCCTCACAGCCAAGAAAGCCGCGCGCGGCGCGGCCGCCGCGAGGCTGCGCCGCGAGGAAGGCGAACATGGGCCGCTGAGCCCGTTTGGCGAATCGGGGAGCGCTCCCCGCGAAGGGAGCCCCGCGGTCGGCGAAGCGCCCGAATCAGGGGACGGGCTGCGCGGCGGAGGTCCCCAGCACCTGCCCCGTCGCTGAGAGCGCCCGCGCGGCGAGGTAGGTGCCGGCGGAGGCGCTCACCGGGATCGTCGTCTGAAAGCCGTGGCGGGGAGCGGTGGCGAGTGGCGTGAGAGCTTCCGGAGATGATGGGGGCCCACCCCCGCCGGCGGGCTCCTGAACAACCTGCCAGGAGGCGACGTCGGTGGCGCCGTTCCAACTCGCGTACACGTTCACGCCGGCGGCCCCCGCCTGCACGGCGATCGCCGGCGCCGTGGTCGGCTGGCCGCTCCACGGGAAGAGGTAGGTGCGAAAGTCCTGCACATTCTTTCCAAGCGTGCCGTCGAGCAGCACGTGACCGGAGGAGCTGAACTCGGTGAAGTTCGGCAGCCCCCCATATCCGAGCAGCCAGTCGCCGCCGGGCAGGCTGAGCGTGTCGCCCTGACTGGAGGCCAGCAGCGTTTTGCTCGGGTTGGTGAAGCGCTTGACCAACGCAACCGTGTGAGAAGCGAAGTTGGGGCGCAGCAGCAGCCCGCTCGATTCCCGTTCCTTGGGCGGGTCGGAGGCGTTGTTGAACAGCGAGATCAGCCCGCCCGGCTGGAACTGGGCGTCGTGCTGCCAGTAGAAGCGCACACCGGCGTCAAGCTTGAAGCTCGAGTGCCGACCATCGCCGAGCAGCCAGTCGTAGCCGCCGGTGTGCATGTTCACGTCGTACAGCGTCCAGGTGTTGCGCGAAGAGAGCATCACGTTCCCCGGCTGGCCGCCGACGCTCGAGAGTTCGGGCGAGATCGAGTTGATGTGAACGTAGTCCCACGGGTATTCCCCGGAGGAGACGTGGTTGAGCGAGTCCTGCAGGGGAATGTGCCCGAGCGCGTGCCACTCCCACATCACCAGGCCGGTCTTGATGTCCACCTCCTCGATGATCGAGTCCAGCAGGATCCCGTGCCCGGAGCCGTGCACCGAGGAGAGGTTCATGTGGATCGGATCGAAGGCATCGATCCACGCCGTGCCCTGCGGGGTGAGCAGGATCTCGTGCAGGTCGGCGCGGTAGCCGTTGCCAGCGCGGACCGTGGCGATCTGCTGGTAGGAGCTGTTGTAGATCACGTCTTCGCCCTCGCCGAAGCCCACCTTGATGATGCGGCCCTGCCACCAGGTGAGCGCCGGTTTGCCTTCGTAGGTCTGCACCTGGAAGTTGGTGGCGGAGTCCTCGGCGGGCAACGGATGAAACCACACCAAAGCGCCGTTCTGTTCGGTGATCATCGGCCCGGGGGCCCCGAGACCCTGGTAGGGGGCGAGGAAGAGATCACCGCTGGCCGCGCCTGACCGCGCCGGCGTCGTGATCGTGACGGTTGAGGGGGTCAATTCCGGGGCGGAGAGGTAGTGCTGCACGGCGTGCGGGTCGCCCGGGTTGCGCGGGAACTGCACCTGGCTGACGCTCGCCTGGTAGGCGATCGTGAAGGTGGTGGTGACCGCTTGAGTAGGAGTCCCCCCACCGGCGCCGGCGAGCGCGTGCACGGTGACGCGCTCGCCCGCCACGAACGGCTTGTTGGGGACGAAGCTCTCGCCGGTGCCGGTCGAGTAGGCCTGCAGGCGCCCCGGGTGCGTCCCGCTGCGCGAGCCGACGACGCTCACGTTCGCGACCGTCGTACCCGCCGCGCCGAGGAAGCTGATCTGCGTGGTGGGCGACGCGTCGGGGGTCCCCGGCAGTGGCGAGACGGTCACGGGGTTGGCGGCCGCCGCGGCGACAGCGGCCTCATCCCCGAGCGCGATCGAGGCGGAGGTGGCACTGCCTCCGCAAGAGCTGAGCGCCACGGCGAGCAGTGCCGTGGCAAGCAGGGCTGCAAGGACCCTCAACGCCTTCGCCCCTGCTCGACCCCCGCTCTTACCGTCCTCTTGGACTCGGCGCTTAGCATGGCCCTAACATAACCGTTGCCGGCTTGCCGCGGCGCAAGGTTGCAGGCTTCGCGCCCGTGGGACCGAAACTCATAGCCTGCAGCGCTGTCTGAGACTAGGATGCGTCCCTCAGCCGGCGGCGCCTACCCGGAGGACAGATGCAGCGGAAACGATTGCGGGCGACATCGTGAAGAGGAGCGACCGCCGTCCCGGCCACACGGAGGGACCGTGGACACCTGTGCGGGTGTGGAGAGCCAACCACCGGCGCGAGGGGAATGAACACCACCACCACCGCTGGCTGCGCCGCGGACTGGTGCTCGGAGGCGCCGTGGTGCTCGCGACGAGCGCCGGGGCGCTCACGGTCGGGGGCAAGCGGATCGAGGCCGAGGAGGCCGCCTTCCGCGGGCCGGCCGCGCCGCAGTGCGCGCCGAGCACGCTGAACCGCACCGACCTGCTGCCCGGCACATCGTTGCGGGTCTCGCCTCTGCCGGACTCCCTGGACGCTACGCCACACACCCAGATCAGCCTGCTGGGAATGCCCAGCAAGCAGCTCCAGCAGATCACCGTCAGTGGCTCGGCCACCGGCGTGCATCCCGGCCGCTTGGCCCCCTACTCCCAGGGCGACGGCGACAGCTTCCTGCCCGCCGCGCCTTTCCAGCCCGGGGAGACCGTCACCGTCCGCGGTCAGCTGCTCTCGCACGGGCACTGGGAGCCGTTCGCCTTCCACTTCACGGTCTCCGTGCCCGACCCGATCCCGAGCAAGCCGCCGGGCAAAGAGCCCGAAGGAAAGTCCGTCGAGGTGCAGCACTACCACTCGGCGCCCAGCCTCAACGCGCCCTCGATCCAGGTCGACACCGGCGCCACGAGCGTCGCGGGGGACATCTTCAGCGCCCCCTACTCCGGACCGGGCGGGGACGGCCCGATGATCACCGAAAGCGACGGCCAGCTGGTGTGGTTCGACCCGCTCCCCAAGGGCACATACTCGACCAACCTGCAGGTGCAGAGCTTCGAAGGCCAGCCGGTGCTGACCTGGTGGCAGGGGTACATCCCCCCACAGGGCTTCGGCGAGGGCGAAGAGGTGGTGGCCAACAGCTCCTACAAGCAGATCCTGCACGTCCACGCCGGCAACGGCCTGACAGCCGACCTGCACGACTTCCGCCTCGGGGCCAACAACACCGCGCTGATCACCGTGTTCAACCCGATCCGCTGCAACCTCACCGCGATTCACGGGCCCCAGGACGGGGCGGTCAACGACAGCCTCTTCCAGGAAATCGACGTGCGCACCGGGTCTCGTGCGGCGCCAGTGGGACAGCGTCGACCACGTGTCGCTGCAAAGCTCCTACTCGACGCCTTACGGCGCCAGCGACGAATGGCCGTTTGACTTCTTCCACGCCAACTCCCTGGACCCGGAGCCCGGCGGGGAGATGCTGATCTCCGCGCGCAACACGTGGGCGCTGTACGAGGTCAACGAACAGACCGGCCAGGTGCAGGCGGAGGCGGGCGGCAAGCACAGCACGATCAAGATGGGCTCGGGCACGCTGACCGCCTTCCAGCACGACGCCACGCTGCTGCCCGACGGTTTGATCTCCGTGTTCGACAACGGTGGGGTGCCGACCGTGCACCCGCAGTCGCGTGGGATCCTCGTGGCGCTCAACCAGAAGACGGGCACCGAGACGCTGGTGTCGGAGTTCGAGCACCCCGGCACCGCGCTGAAGGCGGGCAGCCAGGGCAACGTGCAGCTGCTATCGAGCGGCAACCTGTTCATTGGCTGGGGAGCCGAACCGTGGTTCTCGGAATTCAGCCCCTCCGGGCAGCTGCTGTACGACGCGCACATGCCCCCCGGCGACGAGTCCTACCGCACCTACCGCTTCCCCTGGACCGGCACCCCCGGCGGCGCGCCGGCGATCGCCGCGAGCGCGGGTAAAACCGGGCCGGTGACGGTGTACGCAAGCTGGAACGGGGCGACCGATATCGCCTCCTGGCGGGTGCTCGCCGGTCCCTCGGCCAAGCAGCTCGCCCAGGTGGCCAGCGGCACGCGCAGCGGCTTCGAGACATCGATCGTCACCCCCGGCCCCGAGGCGTACGTGCAGGTACAGGCGCTCAGCGCCTCCGGGGCGGTGCTGGGCACCTCGCCGGCGATCAAATCGTAGGCGTGGCTGACCAACTCGAGTCGCAGGAGATCGAAGCCTGCCGTGGCTGACCAACTCGAGTCGCTGGCGCGGGAGATCGAAGCCTGCCGGCGCTGCCCGCGGCTGGTCGCCTGGCGCGAGCAGGTGGCGCGCGAGCGGCGGCCAGCGTTTGCGCACGAGCGCTACGCCGCGCACCCCGTGGCAGGCTTTGGCGATCCCGCCGCGCGGGTGCTGGTCCTCGGGCTCGCCCCCGCGGCGCACGGGGGCAACCGCACGGGGCGGATCTTCACCGGGGACCGCTCGGGCGACTTCCTGTTCGCCGCGCTGTGGCGGGCCGGCTTTGCCAACCAGCCCACGTCGACCCACCGCGAGGATGGTCTGCGGGTGCTCGACGCGTGGGTCACCGCCGCGGTGCGCTGTGCGCCGCCGGCCAACCGCCCCGACACCGCCGAGCGTGACGCCTGTCAGCCGTGGAGCGCGGCCGAGCTCGAACTGCTGCCCGGCATCCGCGTGGCGGTGTGCCTGGGAGCGTTCGCGTGGGATGCCGCACTGCGGTTGCGGGCAGGCGCTGCGGGCCAGCGACTGCCACGGCCTCGTCCCCGTTTTGGCCATGGCGCCGAGCACCCCGGGGAGCCGTTCGGGCTGCTCGGCTGCTTTCACCCCAGCCAGCAGAACACGTTCACCGGCAAGCTCACCGTGCCGATGATCGACGCCGTCCTGCACCGCGCGCGGGAGCTGGCTGGGCTTGGTTGAGCCCCGATCCGGGCCTTCACAAGTGAAGAAAGAGGGTTGTGTTTCCGTCTCGATGACGGTATCGTCGCGACCGTCAAGTGCGGACACCTTGGGCCACCATTTTCCTCGCAGTCCTCCGGCGGCCACGCTCGATCGCCTCGGGCGTGCTGCTTACGTGCGCGCTGCTCGCCTCACTTGTAATGGCGTCCGGCGCCTCGGCTTCCACGACGAACGAACTGCGCGGCGAATGGTCGATCGAACTCAAATGCGAATGCACCTTTCCCGTGATTGGCACCAGTCAACTCCAGGGCACCGCTCTGATCTCGGCGATGGATCTGACAACCGGCGTATTCTCGGGTACGACCAGTTTCTACGGAGATACAGGCGAATTCGTGGAAAACCTGATCACGAAAGAAAAGCCCCACGTCACCGAAAACAAACTCGAGTACATCATCCGCAACCAGAGTCCGGGCGGGGAATTCTACTTCGTCGTCCCTGAAGGCACCGTCACCGACGGCGGCAACGCGATGTCTGGGCCGGGCATCTACAACCCCGGGTCGCCATACGAAGAGCAGGGCTCGTTTGTCGCCACCAAGACCCGCTCGTGGGCGCAGATAGAAAAAGAAGAAAAAGAAAAGAAAGAAAAAGCCGAAAAAGAAAAATTTGAACGCGAAGGGCGCGAAAAAGGCGAAAAGGAAGGCCGGGAAAAAGGCGAACAGGAAGGGCGCGTCAAGGGCGAACTGGAAGGCAAGGAAAAAGCCGAAGGAGAAGTGAAGCTGAAGGTCGCCCAGGAAGCCACGGAACGCGCGGCCAAAGAAGCGCAGGCGAAGACCGAACGCGAAGCCAAAGAAAAGACCGAAAAAGAAGCCGCGGAAAAGGCCGCGACACAGGGCCGGGAAAAGGCCGAAAAAGAAGCAAGGGAAAAGATCGAAAAAGAAGCCAAGCAGAAGGAAGCCAAACAGAAGGCTGAAAAGGAAGCCAAAGAACGGGCGCGCGCCGCGACCGGTCAACCCGCCGTTCTGGTGGGGAAGTCGTTCACCGTCACCACCGCCGGGCAGCTCTCGCTGGAGCTCACCGATGCCAACTCCTATGCGGTGACGGGTGCGATCACGCTCGGTCCCGCCACCGCCGCGAAATCGAACACTGGGTCGGGCGGCACATCGGGCGGTGTGTCGGGTGGCGGCACATCGGGCGGTGTGTCGGGTGGCGCGCCCGGCAAAGGCAAGGGGTTGACCGGCAAGGCCAAGCCCGTTGTGTACGCCGAAGCCTCATACACGATTGCCTCCCACGCCAGCAAGACCGTGGCGCTGAAGCTCTCCAAGAGCGCCCTCGCCGAACTCGAACGCCATAGGACGCTGCAACTCGTGGCCACGGTCACCACTCGCGGCGCTGCGGGCAAGCCGTCGAGCACGAAGACCTACGACGTCACGCTGAAGCTCGCCCCGGCAAAACGCTAACTCCGCCATCCGTCGAAGTCGGGCAACCGCCGTAAAGCGCAGCCCGGCGAACGTACGATGCAGAGGGCGATGAAAATGCCCCTGCTCAAACGCCGTATGCCCCGGCCGCCTGCCGCGGCGTTGCTGCATCGATCATGTGGTGGGCGTCGCCTGCTTGCCGTGGTGTCGCCGTATCGACCGCGTGGTGGGCGTCGGCCGCTTGCCGTGGCGTTGATGACCGCCCTCGTAGCACTTGCGCTCGGCGCCACCGCTGGCCCCGCGCCCGCCGCCGAACCCGGGGTGGTGCTGGCCGACAGCTTCAGCCCCCACGTCGGCGATCTCAAGGCGCTCGGCGTCCACTGGGTGCGCGTGTTCGCCACCTGGACCGATCTGGAGCCTGCCCCCGGCGACTACTCAGCCAACTGGATCGCTAACTACGAACGGCTCTTCCACGAACTGCCCCAAGGCACGAAAGTGATCATCGACGTCGTCGGCACCCCCAAGTGGGAGACCGGCTCCTCCGACGAACACACGCCCCCCGCCAACCCCGAGGACTACGCCGCGTTCGTCGGCGGCCTCGCCCAGCGCTTCGGCGGCCGGGTGGCCGCGTACGAGCTGTGGAATGAGGAGGACTCGCCGACCTGGTGGACGGGCGCCCCCGACCCCGCCGCCTACGCGGCGCTGCTGCGGGCTTCCTACCCCGTGATCAAGGCCGCCGAACCCAACGCGACCGTGCTCGTCGGCGGGCTGACCGGCAACGACTACCCCTTCCTCGAAGCGCTCTACAAGGACGGCGCCAAGGGCTACTTCGACGCCGTCGCCGTCCACACCGACACCGCCTGCAACATCGTCTCCCCCTACAGCTTCCTGCGCGAAAACGACGGACACATGATCCCCGACTCGTTCCTCGCCTACCGCGAAGTGCACAACGTGATGCTCGCCAACGGCGACGACAAGCCGATCTGGATGACCGAGCTCTCCTGGCGCACCACCGATGCCACCTGCGAAGAAGGGGTGTGGGCCGGGCAGAAGGCTCAGGGCGTCACCGAGCAGCAGCAGGCCACCTATCTCGCCCAGGCCTACCACTGCCTCGCGCAGGACCCCTACGTCCAGGTCGCGATCTGGTTTCCCCTGCAGGACCAAGGGGCCGACGTCTCCGGCCTGCTGCGCGCCAACGGCTCGCGCAAGCCCTCGTTCGCGGCGATGCAGGCCTACGCCCACAAGGGCGATCAGCTGGGCGAACAGTGCGGGAGCTTCAGCGGACCTTCGATCGACGTGTCCGCGCCCGCCAATCACGCCACCTACTCCGGCACGCTCCCGATCAGCGTCTCCGCCCGCGACCCCAACGGGGTCGGGCGCATCACGCTCGAGATCAACGGCAAGCTGATTCGCAACTACACCAATCAGGCGTTTCCCCGCACGCTCGCCGGGGCGCTGCACTGGCACGGAGCCGCGCACATCCGGCCGGGGCGCAACATCCTCACGTTCATCGCGGTGGACAAGCTTCGCAACACCACCCAAACCAGCATCGTCGTCTACCACCGGCTGCCCCGCAGACACCACCACCATCACTAGCACGCGCTCTGAAGTAGCGTTCCGCGCGTGAACGTCATCCCCACCCGCCTCCCCGGAGCCATGATCCTCGAGCCGCGAGTCTTCCCCGACGAGCGCGGCTTCTTCTGCGAGACCTACCGCCTGGAGTGGCACGCCTCCGCTGGAATACCGCCTGAGGAGCGCTTCATCCAGGACAACCACTCCCGCTCGACGCGCGGCGTGGTAAGGGGGATGCACTTCCACATCGGGTCGGGCGTCGCCAAGCTGGTGCGCTGCTCGCGCGGGCGAATCGTCGACGTGATCGTCGACCTGCGTCGCGGCTCGCCGACGTACGCTCAGTGGGAGGCGGTGGAGCTGGACGACCAGCAGATGCGCGCGCTCTACGTCCCGGTCGGCTTCGCCCACGGCTTCTGCGTGCTCAGCGAGGTCGCCGACGTCCTCTACAAGCAGACCGCCTACTACGACCCCGCGGTCGAGCGCGGCATCGCCTGGGATGACCCCGACGTGGCGATCGAGTGGCCCACGGAGATCGAGCCGCTCGTCTCCGCCCGCGACGCCGCCGCCCCGAAGCTGCGAGAGCTCGCCGACGAGCTGCCGTTCGTCTACCAGCCCTGAGCTGGCAAACTTTCAGGCAATGGCCTCCAGCTTGGATCGCCTGCGCGAGCGCACCAACGGCTACACCCTCACCCCCAGCCAGTACCTGGTGCTGGCCTACCTCGCGCTGGGTGCGCTCACGCTGATCGTGCTCACCGGCGCGGCCGTGCGACTGACCGGCTCCGGCCTCGGCTGCCCCACCTGGCCGAAGTGCTACGGCAACCTCTACCCCCCGCTGCAGACACATGCGCTGATCGAGTTCTCCAACCGCCTCATCACTGTGCCCGTGTGCATCGCCGCCGGGCTCGCGTGGGTAGGCGCACTGCGCCGCCGTCCCTACCGCCGCGACCTTGTGTGGCTGGGTGCGCTGCTGCCACTCGGCGTGGTCTGCCAAGCAGTGCTCGGTGGGCTCACTGTGCGCGGCAAACTCGACTACGGCTGGGTGATGGGCCACTTCGCGCTTTCGATGCTGATCCTGGTGGCCGCTGCCGCGCTCGCGTGGCGCGCCAAGCACGAGCCCGGCGAGCGCCCCCGCGACGGCAATCGCACGCTCGTGTGGTTGGCTCGCGCGTTGGTGGCGCTGGGCGCGCTGACGATCTTCGCCGGCACCGCCGCCACCGCGGCCGGCCCCCACGCCGGGGGCAACCCCGGGGAAAGCATCAACCGCCTGGACTTCGACGGGCGCGGCACGATGGACTTCGTGATCCACCGCCACGCCGAGATCGCGTTCGTCTTCAGCCTGCTCGCCGTGCTCGTGTGGTGGCTGGCACGCCGCCGTGGCGCCGACCCGCTGGTGCGCCGCTGCACCACCGTGCTCTGCGCCCTGCTGGCCCTCCAGGGAGCAGTTGGCCTCGACCAGTACGAGACCCACCTGCCCACCGAGTTGGTGTGGGTCCACGTCGTCCTCGCCTGCTGCTGCTGGTTGGCGGCGCTGTGGACCGCATATGCCGCGGGGCGCCTCCCGGAGCGCCTCCCGGAGCCCCTGGAGGTGGCACGGGAGCCTCGCGAAACGACGCCGCCCGTACGCGTCTCAGCCTGAGCCTGAATCCACCGATCCGGGGGTCGCTCCGGCGCCGGTACTCAGCCCGCTCAGCCCGTTATCGGTAGATTCAGCCTGAATCTGCCCGAATTCGCGAATATCTGTCCTGGCGAGACGCTAGTCTGCCCGTTTTGAGCAATCACACCCCATATACGTGAGGAGTGCCAAACATGACCAAGAACGATCTGGCCGATAAGGTCGCGGAGCGCACCGGACTGGCCCCTAGCCAGGCCCGCCAGGCGTTGGACGCGACGATCGAGACGGTTGCCGATGAGCTGGCCGCCGGCGGCGAAGTCGCTCTCGCCGGCTTCGGGAAGTTCAGCGTCAGCCATCGTGCCGCCCGGCAGGGGCGCAACCCCGCCACCGGCGCCACGATCAGCATCGCCGCGAGCAAGGCCGCCAAGTTCTCCGCCGCCAGCGCACTCAAGAGCCGCCTCAACTGAGAGAGGATGGCATGCGCCCTCCCACTGTCGGGCCTGGCGACACTCGTCGCCATGGTGGTGCTGGCCGCATGCGGCTCCTCGGCGCCCTCCCCTGCGCAGCGCCTCCAGCGTCGAGGGCAAATCAGCATTCAAATACGCCGCCGCAGCGAGCCACGGCGCGGGGTCGGGCGCTACGAGACGTCCCCCGGGCAGCCCGATCGGTGCCCCGCCGGCGGTACCGAGGCTGTTCCGATCCTCATGTATCACGTCATCAATCCCCCACCCCCGGGGGCGCCCTACCCAGGTTTGTACGTCCCCACCGAAGAGTTCGCCGAACAGATGCGGGCGCTCGCCCACGCGGGTTTTCACGCGGTCACGCTCGATCAGCTGTGGGCCAACTGGAAGGAAGGCGCGCCGCTGCCCCAAGGCAAGCCGATCGTGCTCACCTTCGACAACGGCTACCAGTCGCAGTACACCAACGCCCTGCCGGTTCTGCGCCGGCTCGGTTGGGAGGGGGTCGAGAACCTGCAGCTCACCGGCCTGCCTCCCTCCCAAGGCGGGCTCTCTCCCAACCAGGTGCGCGGCTTGCTCGCCGCCGGCTGGGAGCTCGACACCCAGGGCTTCAGCCACGCCGACCTCACGACCCTCGACCCCTCCGAGCTGCACTACCAGGTGGCGGTTGCCCGCAGCGAAGTGCAGCGCCTCTACCACGTGCCCGTGAACTGGTTCTGCTACCCCTCCGGCCACTACAACGCAGCCGTGATCGACGCCGTGCAGAGCGCGGGCTATCGCGGCTCCACCACCGTCGTCCCCGGCTGGGCCCAGCCGGGAGGCGACCCTGACAGGCTGCCGCGGCTGCGCGTGCTCGGCGGCACCAGCGGCGCGCAGCTGCTCGGCGAGCTGGCTGCGATCCGCGGCGACGCGGCCCCGCCGGCCTCCTACGAAACCAACTGAGACGTCACCACCGGGGTGGGGATCGGTAGGATGCCGCCCATGACATCCGTACCCGGCTGGGGCTCCTGGACCTTCGAGCCCGTTGTGGCTGTCGCACTGGTGCTCGCGGCTGTGCTGTACGCGCGCGCCTACCGACGTGCAGCCGCCCGCTCTGCCGCGGTGGGCGCCGGCCACTGGGTGCCTTACGGAGCCGGGCTGATCGTGGTGGCGGTCGCGCTGTTCTCGCCGCTGGACCCGATCGGCGACGGCTATCTGCTTTCCGCGCACATGGCTCAGCACGTGCTGCTCTCCGACATCGCCCCCGCGCTGCTTGTGCTCGGGATTGCGCCGCCCGCTGCTGCCGCTCGGCCTTTCGCGTCGCGCGCTGCTCGCGGTCGCCCCCGGCGGGGGGCGCTTTGGGCGGGTGCTCGCGCGGCTGACCTCGCCGTGGGTGGCGATCCCAGCTTGGGCGATCACCACGTGGGTGTGGGCGATCCCCAGCGTGTTCGACTACGCCACCGAACACTCCACCGTGCACGCCTTCGAGCACGCCACGCTCTTCTACACCGGCCTCGCGCTGTGGTGGCTGATCGTCGATCCCCTGCCCCGCGCGCGCCTACGTCCGGGTGGCCAGCGCCTCGCGCTGCTCGGCTTCTCGCGCCTGGCGAGTGCCGCGGTGTGCCTGCCGCTGACATGGCTGACGAAGCCGGAGTATTCGCTTTACATCCACGCCCCCCGCGCGTTCGGCCTTTCGCCGATCAGCGACCAGCACCTCGCCGGCGCCGGCATGTGCTTCATGGAGTTCCTCGTCTTCGGCATCGCCTTCGCCGCGGTCTTCATCAGCGTGCTGGGCCGCAGCGAGGATGGGGCCGCGGTGGCAGAACAAGCCGCCGTTTCTCAGGGGCGCTCGTAAGTCGCGTATGTCGTCGCGGAGGCCAGCTCGCTGCTGCTGTAGTCGTGCTCGGCGACCGTCGGGGTGAAGCCGTTGCTGAGGGGGATTGTTTTACTCAGCGCCCACAGCACGAATTCGATCGCGGCTGGCTTGCCCTTCGGGGGGCAGATGCCGCCGTAGGTCGCCTTGCCGGAGCCGTTGAGGCCCACAACCGCCCCTGAGGGCAGCTGGCCGGCGGAGATCCCGGAGAGGCTCGGGTCGATGCCGGCCACCACCCAGCGGATTCCCCCCGTGGACCCATTGGAGCTGTCGTCGATGATGAACAGGACGAGCTCCTTCGTGTGGGCGGGCAGGTGCTGCCACTGCACCGGCGGGGAGATGTTGGCTCCGTCGCAGGTGTACTGCATGGGGATCGTGCCGTTGCGTTCGAACGCCGGGCTGCTGACTGCCATCTTCCCGGGAATCGCGGGCAGCTCGCCGCTCGCGTTAGAGCTCTTGGTAGTCGATGCCGCCTGCGAGGAGGAGGAGGAGGAAGAAGACGTGGTGGTAGCCGACGGGGAGCTGCTGCTCGCGGCCGGCGCGTGCCGGGCTCCTTTGTACTCCTTGCAGTCTTCCATTACATACCCGGGCTGGCAGCTGGTTCGCGCGCGCCAGCGCGTTTCGAAGCTTTTCTGGAAGTCGTTCAGCAACAGGTGTGGTTCGGTGGAGGCCGTTTTGCCGCCCGTGACGTGCTGGGCGATCTTCGACTCGAGCAGTTCGACCTTGATGCGCATCAGCAGGTCGGCTTCGGTCTCGCCGATCGAGGCGAGGTAGTGCTTGAGCTGGGAGGCCTTGGGGAACTGCTTGGCCGTGATCTGGTGCAACCGCTGGCGCACTTCCGCTTCGCTCACGCTGATCCCGAGATGCGCCGCTTCGGCGAACACCCACTGCGAGGTGATCAGGAAGCCGAGCACCTGATTCTTGAGCGTCGCGCGCTGCGCCTTGCTGTGGGCCTTCGAGTGGCTCAACGCGGCGGTCACCGACGTCCAGTGTTCGAAGCATGCCTTTGTGATCGGCGTCTGTCCCACCGTCGCCACCATGTCGGCGGCGGCCGTCGAAGTCTGCGCCACCGACGCGGGACTGTCCGCCTGGCCCGGGGCGGTAACCAGGGTGGTCGTCGTCTTGGTAGAACCACCGCAGCCCGTGAGCACGGCAAGCACTACCAGCGCGGCGAGCGCCGCAGGCGCAACAGCTCTACTCCCCATGCCGCAAATGCAATCAGTTTTTGCTCAGGTTCGTCGCGGTTCTCAACCGCAGCCAGTATTGGCTCCGCAGCTGCTGCACGTGTAGCAGGAGCCAGTGCGCTGCATCATGCCCCCGCATTGGCTGCACGCCGGGCCGAGGTCGAGGCCCTGCAGCCTCGCCGGCACCACCGGTGGCGTGTCAGTAAACGCGCTCGTGGGCGCGCTCGCCCCCCCGTTGCCGCCTGAGGCCTTGGGGGCGCCGCCGAGCTGATCACCCGCGCTGGGACCCGCGGTGTCGGAGGCAATCACCGACTGGGCGGCCTCCTGCGCGGCCTTGCGGGCGCGCACCTCGGGGGTGAGGATGCCGAGCTCCTCCTGGACGTCGGCGTCAAGGAAGCGCGAGGCCAGCCAGCGCATGATGTAGTCGGGCATCGACTTCGCAAACGGGATCTCCGGGTTGGAGGTAATCCCCTCCGGGTCGAAGCGCATGTAGCAAAACTTCTGCACCAGTGTCTCCAGCGGCACCCCGTACTGCAGCGCGATCGAGATCGCCGTGGCGAACGAGTTCATCATGCCCCGCAGCGTCGAGCCCTCCTTGCCGATGTCGGTCAGGAAGATCTCACCAATCGAGCCGTCTTCGTACATGCCAGCGGTGATGTACCCCTCGTGGCCGCCGATCGAGAACTTGTGCGTGATCGACTGGCGCTCGCGCGGCATCCGCTTGCGCCGCGGGCCCACCTCGGCGAGCGCCTTCGCAACGGCCTTCTCGACGACCGCGTCCACGTCGACCTGGTGGCGGGCTCGCCCTGCTGCGCGTCGGTGCGCAGCGCCTGCGCGGTCTTCGAGCCGTCGCGGTAGATCGCCAGCGCCTTGATCCCGAGCTTCCACGCTTCGGTGTAGGCGTCCTGGATGTCCTCCACGGTCGCGCTCTGCGGCAGGTTGACCGTCTTCGAGATCGCCCCGGAGATGAACGGCTGCACCGCGCCCATCATCTTCAGGTGGCCCATGTGCGAGATCGCGCGCTCGCCGACGGCCACGTCGAACACCGGCAGATGCTCCTCCTTCAGGCCCGGGGCGCCGACGATCGTGCCGTGCTCGGCGAGGTGCGCCTCGATCTGCTCGACCTGCGGCTCGGAGTAACCGAGCGTCTGCAGCGCCAGCGGGACGGTGCGGTTGACGATCGTCATCTGCCCACCGCCCACCAGCTCCTTGAACTTGACCAGCGAGAAGTCGGGCTCCACCCCGGTCGTGTCGCAGTCCATCAGGAACGAGATCGTGCCTGTCGGCGCCAGCACGGTGGCCTGCGCGTTGCGGTAGCCGAGGCGCTCGCCCAGCTGCACCGCCTCATCCCACGAGCGCCGCGCGGCCGTGAGCAGCTCTAGGTCGGTGCAGACCTGCTCGGGGATCGCCCGGGCGGCGTCACGGTGCATGCGCATCACCGCGTTGTGCTCCTCGCGGTTCTCCGCGTAGCGCTCGTAGGGGCCGAGCGCGCCCGCGACCTCGGCCGAGCGACGGTAGGCGCGGCCTGTCATCAGCGCCGTGATCGCCGCTGCCGTGACCCTGCCCCGCTCGGAGTCGTAGGGCATCCCGTCCGCCATCAGGTACGCACCGAGGTTGGCGTAGCCGAGGCCGAGCTGGCGGAAGGCACGTGCGTTCACGCCGATCTCCTCAGTCGGGTAGCTGGAGGGTCCCACGACGATCTCCTGCGCCAGCAGCACGATGTCCACCGTGTGCTCGAAGGACTCCACGTCCAGCGTGCCGTCGGGGCGGCGGAAACGCATCAGGTTGATCGACGCCAGATTGCACGCGGAGTCGTCTACGTGCATGTACTCGCTGCACGGGTTGGAGGCGTTGATGCGCCCCGAGTTGGGGGAGGTGTGCCAGCGGTTGATCGTCGTGTCGTACTGCACCCCGGGGTCGGCGCAGCGCCAGGCGGCCTGCGCGATCTCGCGCATCAGCTCGCGCGCAGGAACCGACTCCACTGGCTCACCCGTCACGCGAGAGGTCAGGCGCCACTCGCGATTCTCGGCGACCGCTTGCATGAACTCGTCGGTGATACGCACCGAGTTGTTGGCGTTCTGGTACTGGATCGAGGTGAAGCCCTCGCCGTCGATCGACATGTCGAAGCCGGCATCTCTCAGCGCCTGCGCCTTGTCCTCCTCCTTGGCCTTGCACCAGATGAACTCGCGGATGTCGGGTGGTCGACGTCGAGCACCACCATCTTTGCGGCGCGGCGGGTCTTGCCGCCAGACTTGATCGTGCCCGCCCACGAGTCGGCGCCGCGCATGAACGACACCGGCCCCGAGGCCGTGCCGCCCTTCGCCAGCGACTCCATTGAGCCACGGATGTTCGACAGGTTGATACCCGAGCCCGAGCCACCGCGGAAGATCATGCCCTCCTTGGTGTTCCACTCGAGAATCGACTCCATCGTGTCCTTCACGAGAGAATGAAGCAGGCGCTGCACTGCGGGTTCTCCTCAAAGCCTACGTTGAACCACACCGGCGAGTTGAACGCCGCCAGCTGGTGCAGCAGGATGTGCGTGAGCTCGGCCTCGAAGGCATCGCCATCGGCGTCGGTCGCGAAGTAGCCGCGCTCGCGCCCCCACGCCGCGATCGTGCTCGACACGCGGCCGATCATCTGCTTGACCGAGTGCTCGCGCGCGGGGCTGTCGAGCTGCCCCCGGAAGTACTTCTGGGCGACGATGTTGGTGGCGTTCTGCGACCAGCTCTTGGGGAACTCCACGTCGCGCTGCTCAAACGCCACGCGGTCGCCGTGACCGATGCGCGCGTCGCGCAGCTCCCACTCCACCGCCTCGAAGGGGTGCGTCTCGGGGGACGTGAAAAGACGCTCGATCGACAGCGCCTGCCCGGGCGTCGTCTCCTCGATGGTGGGGTGGGACATGGTGCTCATATCGGCCTCTGCTCCTTCTTCTCGGGGCCGAACAGCATCCCGCTCAGGCCGGACGGAAAAAGGCGGGCAGTCCCTTGAATTCTAGGAGGCTCAGCGTCCCAGCCTGGCCCAGTCCGAGAATTCCTCCCAGGCACCTGACAGGCGCCAGCCGGCCTCCGCGAGCGAGTGGCGCAGGGAGACAGCCCAGCGCGGGGCGTACGCCCACCAGCGCGCGGCCGCCCACGCCAGGCACACGACGATCAGCAGCGCCGCCAGTACCGCGGCCACGATCGCGCCGGTGGAGAGCTTCGTCGTGGATGCCGCCTTTACGACGGGGGCGGTTTTCGTGGTGAGCGTCGCCGTCAGCAGCAAGCCGTGAGCGAGAAAGACTCCGAATGGCACGAGCCCAATGCTAGACGTGCGGCACTCGCCTCAGAGCAGATCCTCGATCGCCGTCAGCGCATTGCTCAGAACCCGATCCGGCGAGAGCTCAGCATCGAGCACCGCTATCCGCCGCGGTTCGGCGCGCGCCAGGTCGCTGTAGGCGGCCTCGATCCGCGCGAAGAACTCCTCCCCCTCCAACTCCAACCTGTCCGGATCGCCCGCCCGCGTACCCTGCCGCGCGCGTCCCGATCGCAGGGAGACGCGCAGCAGCAGCGTGCGATCGGGCTGCAGGCCTCCGGTGGCGAACAGGTTGATCGCGCGGATCTGCTCGACCCCCAGCTCCCTGCCGGCGCCCTGGTAGGCCAGGGAGGAGTCGACGAAGCGATCCAGCAGCACCAGCGCGCCCTCTTCGAGCAGCGGAAGCAGGCGCTCCTGCACCAGTTGCGCGCGCGCCGCCGCGTACAGCAATGCCTCCGCGCGCGCTCCCACCGTGAGGGCGGGATCCTTCACGAGCTCCCGGATCCTCTCGGACAGCTGCACGCCGCCCGGCTCGCGCAGCAGCACGACCTGGCGCTCACCTGGTCCGTCCGCCCCGCGTTTGCCTGGTGCATCCGCCCCGCGTTTGCCTGGTCCGCCGGCCCCGCGCAGGCTTCGTCCGTCCACCCCACGCTCCCCATGCATCCCGCCCGCCCCGCCGGTTCCGCGCGCGGCGATCTCCCGCGCGAGAGCCTCCGCGAGCGTGGTCTTGCCGGCGCCGTCCAGTCCCTCGATCGTGATCAGCGTGCCCGCGGGCATCGCCGGACGGTATCGGCTCCCGCGCAGGACATGGGATGCAACGGGGATGCAGCGCGTTTTCGACACGGCTCCAGAATGACGAGCTTCGCGAGTGGGCGACGCAAACCCTTCATTTTGTAAAGTGGTGGAGACCGTTTGGGTGACATTGCGCCCCTCGCGCCCCTCGCGCCCCTCGCGCCTTTCGCACCCCCGCGACCCTCCGCCCGGCGCCCGTTCTCGGCTATGTCACGATTGACCGCGTGAGCCTCCCCGGCCTCGACGCCCATCCGCACGCCCATGCGGTGCTGCTACCCGCGCTGAGCTTCCTCGAAGGAGAAGAGGCTCCCGGGGAGCGACAGGGGGGCGGGCGGGGTCCGACTCACGCCTACCTCTTCCACGGCCCTCCGGGCGTCGGCAAGCGCACGGTCGCACGGGCGTTCGCCGCAGCGCTGCTCGCCGCGGGGTCGCCGACCCCCGAGGAGGTGCGCGGTCGGGCAGCGCGCGGCGCCCACCCGGATCTGACGTGGGTCACGCCCACCGGGGCGGGGGAAATGCTGGTGGGGGACATCGACCAGGCGGTCGTCGCCGCGGCGGCCCGCACGCCGTTTGAGTCGCACCGGCGGGTGTTCGTGTTGGAGGACGCGCAGACCCTCAACGACCAGGCCGCCAATCGCCTGTTGAAGACGCTCGAGGAGCCCGCTCCGTTCGCGCACTTCATCCTGCTGGCCCCCACTCCCCGCGAGCTGCTCCCCACGATCGCCTCGCGCTGCCAGCAGGTGCGCTTCGACCCGCTGCCCCCCGCGCGCATCGAGGAGCGGCTGAGAACCCGCAGGGCGTGGGTCCTCGACGAGGCACCGGGCGAGCAACGACTGCGGGGCTCCGGCGAACTCACCACCGACGACGATGCCACCGCCGACAACATCACCGTCGACAACACCATCGCCGACAACGACGCCACCGCCGACAACACCACCGCCGACGCGACGCTCGCGGCCTGCGCGCGCCTCGGGCTCGGCGACGCGCGCCTCGCCAGCCGGCTGGCGGGGGAGTGGGGCGCCCATCTGCGCGAGCGCGTGGAGGGATTCGTGCGCAGCGCGGTGAGCGGCGACACCGCCGGGCGCCCGTGGCTGGAGCTGCTGCAGGCCGCTCGCGACGCCGGGACCAGCGCCGGCGAGGAGCTCATGGCGCGCGTGGCGGGCGAGCTGGAGCTGCTGCCCGCCAAGGAGCGCAAACGCCACGAGCGCGAAGCCGTAGACGCCCAGCGCCGCGCCGAGCGCCGAGCGCGCAGCGGGGCGCTCGACCTCGCCTTGCGCCTCGCCCAGCTGTGGCTGCGGGACCTGTGGTGCGTGGCGGAGGGGGCGGGCGAGCTGGTGTATGCGCTCGACCGCCGCCCCGAGCTGGAGCGCGACGCCGCCGGACGCTCCCCGGTACGGCTGTGCGAGGCCGTGGAGCTCGTGCGCGACACGCGCCTGCGGCTGCAGCTCAACGTCTCCGAGGAGCTCGCGCTGGAGGCGCTCGCCTACCGGCTGCAGGCACTCCTGGCGGCCCCGGGCTAGAACGGCTCGAGAAGATCGACACGCGGCGGATGCGCCTTCGGGACATGTCGCCTTTTTGCAACACGTTCTCGGGAAACAGGGCCTGGCATTAGGTAGACACTTGGAGGCGGCGAGGTGTAGCGTGCGGACCGTGAGCACCTTTGCCGTGCCCCGTGCCGCAATCCTCGCCGAAGGGCTGCGCAAGCGCTTTGGGGAGACCATCGCGCTGGACGGGCTCGATCTACGTGTGGAGGCCGGCACGGTGCTGGGCCTGCTGGGTCCCAACGGCGCCGGCAAGACCACAGCGGTGCGGATCCTCACGACTTTGTTGAAGCCGGACGGCGGGCGCGCGCAGGTGGCGGGCCTCGACGTGGTGCGGCGTGCCAACAAGCTGCGGGGCCGCATCGGCCTTGCCGGGCAGTACGCAGCAGTCGATGAGTACCTGACGGGCCTGGAGAACCTGGAGATGTTCGGGCGCCTCTACCATCTCCCCCGTGCGCGAGCTCGTTCGCGCGCACACGAGCTGCTGGAGCGCTTCGATCTCACCGATGCCGGTACACGCACGGTGAAGACCTACTCCGGGGGGATGCGCCGGCGCCTCGATCTCGCCGCCAGCCTGATCATCTCGCCGCCGGTGCTGTTCCTCGACGAGCCGACAACCGGTCTCGATCCCCGCAGCCGGCTGGCGATGTGGGAGCTGATCGAGGAACTGGTCGCCGCGGGCACCACGCTGCTACTCACCACCCAGTACCTCGAGGAGGTCGACCGGCTGGCCGATCGCGTGGTGGTGATCGACACCGGCAAGGTGATCGCGGAAGGGACCTCCGACGAGCTCAAGCAGCAGGTCGGGGGGGAGCGTATCGAGCTGACCGTCGCGCGCCACGGTAGCCTCGAGCACGCGCGGGAGGTGCTGGGCAGGCGTGCCCCCGGCGAGAACACGGTGCACGTCGAAGCGGACACGCGCCGCCTGAGCATCCCCGCACCTGAGGGAGCGAGCAGCCTGGCCGACGTCGTGCGCGAACTGGACGCCGCCGAAGTGCAGATCGATGACCTCGGGATGCGCCGTCCCACGCTAGACGACGTCTTCCTGGCGCTGACCGGCCGTGGGGTGGAGGCGTGAGGGCGCGATAATGAAAGGCGGCCGGGGTCGCCGGCGGTGCCTGGCCAGCGATGGGGGTATTGTCATGGACGAGGCAGTGGAGGGGGCGTGAGGGATGAGCGGGGGACGGCTGTACTGGCTGACGCAGGACACCTGGGTGATCGCCGTGCGCACCCTGCGCCACACGTTCCGCTCGCCTGAGCTGCTGGCGTTTGCGCTGCTCCAGCCCGTGATGTTCACACTGCTGTTCCGCTACGTGTTCTCAGGAGCGATCCACGTCGGCGGTGGAGTCTCCTACGTGAACTTCCTGATGGCGGGCGTCTTCGTGCAGACGGTTGCCTTCGGCGCGACGACCCCCACCGGGGTGGGGCTCGCCGAAGATCTCCAGAAGGGCTTCATGGACCGCTTCCGCTCACTACCGATGTCGCGGACGGCGGTTGTGCTGGGCAAGACGCTGGCGGATCTGGTGCGCAACTCGATGATCGTGGTGGTGATGGTGGCGACGGGCATCCTGGTGGGCTTCCGTCCGGCGGGCACGCCCCTGAACTGGTTGGCGGCCGCAGGGTTGCTGCTGATCTTCAGCTTCTCCTTCTCGTGGGTAGGGGCAGCGATTGGCCTGGGGGTGCGCAATCCCGAGGCGGTACAGGCCGCAGGCCTCATCTGGCTGTTCCCGTTCACGTTCGCCTCCAGCGCGTTCGTGCCGATCTCGACGATGCCAGGATGGATGCAGACGTTCGCCAACAACCAACCGATCACGAAGGTCGTCAACGCGGAGCGCGATTGGATGCTGGGCCAGCCGGTCGGCTCGACCGCCTGGGTCGCGCTGGCGTTCTGCGTCGGCGTGACCGCGGTGGCGATCCCGCTGGCGATACGCTTTTACCGGCAGGCTGCGGCGCTCAGCTGACGAGGTTTCGCGGGTCCGCTTCGGCAGGGGCGTCTTCGGCAGGGGCGTCCTGCGGCGCCACGATCATCGGCATCACGTGCTGTGCGACGGTTGTGCGCAGCGCTCGCACGCAGGCGTGGTAGCGGCGGGCGCGAGCGCGCAGCGGTTGGCGTACGGAGTCGAGCGCGGGCTGGCGTACGGAGTCGAGCGCGTCGAGCCGGCGCAGCGCCACATCGGTCTCGTGCGCGAGGCCGACCGCTTCGACCCAGACCACCTCGAGGTAGGCGACCGCCGCGGGAAGCTGCTCGTCGGGCAGGCGCACCCCGGTCTCGATCTGGCGCACCACGGGGATCACTTCGCGACTCAGCCAGCGCTGCTCTGAGTGGGCGCGCAGCAGCAGCGTCACGTCCGGCGGGTGCTCGCGGGCATTCATGGGCTCAACCTCGACGGGGCTCGGGAAAGCCCTTCTAAAGGCATGGCGAGGGTGGACCGATGTCGAAGTGTGCGCCTCGAACGCGATCCGACGGCCCGCGCGCCCGGGCAGTACACCCGCTCGCTGGTGCAGCGACTAAGGATCCGGACGCTGCTGACGCTGGGGGCACTGGCGGCGGCTACGACCGTGATGGGACGGCGCTTCGGCTGGCAGGACCCGCGCTTCCTGGGGGCGGAGGTGGGGCTGCTGCTGGCGATCTTCGCAATCTCGCGTTGGGTGCTGCCGCTGGTGGATCGCCACGACCGGGGAGCACGGGGCGAAGAGCACGTGGGGGGGCTGCTGGAGCGCCTGCCCGAGCGGGGCTGGCACGTGGTGCACGACGCAAGCTTCGGGAGGGGCAACGTCAACCACATCCTGATCGGCCCGGGCGGGGTGTTCACGGTCGAGACCAAGAGCCATCCGGGTCCGATCAGGGTGGGACGGCTGCACGGCTCGGTGCTCGGCCAGGCGCAGGCACAGCGCAAGGCCGTGGAGGGGATCGTCGCCGAGCACGTCGAACCGCTCGTGGTGTTCAGCCGCGCCTGGGTGGACCGGCCGCTGAGCCGGCGCAAGGGCGTGCGGGTCGTGCCGGCGCGGATGCTGGTGGGCTACGTGGAGCGCCAGCCGCAGCGGCTGGACGCGCAGGCGGTGGAGCGCGCGCACACGCGTCTGGCACAGGCGCTGGAGCAGGCGCACGAGCCCACGCGTCCCGTGCGCCTGCGCCGGCGGCTCGCCGAGGGCCGGCCGGCGCCGCGATAGTCTCTTCGACATGGCAAGCGCCGCGAGCACCCTGCCGGCAATCGAGCAGCCAAGGAGCACGTCGCTGCCGCCCGGACCACGGTGGCCGGCGCTGGCGCAGACGGTGGCATGGGCGGTGTCGCTGCCGTGGATGCTCGATCGTTGCGACGAGCGCTACGGGGAGATGTTCACGATGCGCTTCTTTCCCAGCGGGCGACGGATCGTGGTGGTGAGCGGGGCGGAGCTCGTCAAGCAGGTACTCACGGCCCCGCCGGAGGTGGCGCCCTCGGCAGCGGGAAGCTCGCCGATCGCGTCGGTGATGGGGCCTAGCTCGGTGCTGACGCTCACCGGCCCCGAGCACATCCGCCAGCGGCGGCTGTTGCTGCCACCGTTCCACGGGGAGCGGATGAAGGAGTACGAGGAGACGATCGTACAGGCGACACAGCGCGACATCGCGCGATGGCCGCTGGGAGCGCCGATGGCGCTGCAGGAGCACACGAGGGCGATCACGCTGGAGGTGATCCTGCGCGCGGTGTTCGGGGTGGAGGCAGAGCGGATGGAGGCGCTGCGCGAGGCGGTGGGGGCGCTGTTTGGTCCGCTGACGCTGCCGATGCTGCTGCGCGTGGCCCTCAGCCGCCCGACGCTGGAGCGTCCGAAGGGTGGGTTCGGACGGGCGCTGGAGCGCCTCGACAAGGTGATCTACGCGGAGCTCGCGCGCCGCCGCGCGCAGCGGGACCTCGGCGAGCGCACCGACATCCTCTCCCTGCTGATGCAGGCACGGGATGAGCAGGGTGTGGCGATGCAAGACGCGGAATTGCGCGACGAGCTGGTGACGCTGCTGCTGGCGGGCCACGAGACGACTGCAACCTCGGTGGCGTGGGCGATCGAGCGGCTGGTGAGGCACCCCGACAAGCTGGCGTGCCTCACTGCTGAGATCGACGCGGGCGAAAGCGACGCGTACATGCAGGCGGTCATCCACGAGACGATGCGCGTGCGCCCCGTGGTGCCGCTGGTGGTGAGGGTCCTGGAGGAGCCGCTGCGCGTGGGCGGGCACGAGCTGCCCGCGGGGACGCGCGTGGCGCCGTCGATCTGGCTGACCAACCGCGACTCCCGCACCTACGAGCAGCCGCGGGAGTTCCGCCCCGAGCGCTTCCTCGACCGCCAGCCGGAGACATTCGCGTGGATCCCGTTTGGCGGCGGCATCAGGCGCTGCATCGGGGCTTCGTTTGCGCTGTTGGAGATGAAGTTGATGCTGCGTACGATCCTCGGCGAGCTGCAGCCCTCGCTTCCGCCCGAGACGCGACGGCGGCGCCTGCCGGCTTCCGCCCGGCGGGGCGGCTTCGAGCAGGGCGAACGCATCCGCCGGCGCGCGATCACGCTGGTGCCGGCCGCCGGCACGCGCGTGGTGTGGCGCACGCGCGGCTAGGCCTGTCGGGCGCTCGGATCCTCCCGCCACATCCACAGGTTCCCGCGAGGTCGGAAACTTTAGCCGTGTGGGTCATTGACAAAGTACCAGACTCTCAACTATCATTGATAACAAGCTCGAACCCCTCCGACGGTCGGCGGTGCAGCCGACGTCGTTCTTGGGCGCCAGGCAGAGCAAGCCGAGAGGGGAACGAGATCGATTACAAATGATGCCCGAGGCAGAGCCGGAGATGTCCGTGCCGCTCACGGCCGTCCCGATCCATACGACAGCTTTCACAGCGACGAGGTCGTCGCGAACAACCAGGGACTAAGGAGGGCTAAGACCCAGCACCCAACGAGCTTCTGGCAGACCCATCCGGGTCTTCTCGGCTTGGGTTCCCGGCGCCTCATGTGGGTCGGCGTCACGCATCGGCGTGGGCGTCGATTACGAAAGGCGAAACTAAACCTCTGCGTGCCAGACGACGGGAGCAGAGCCATATCGGCCCCAGAACGCCCCGACTCCAAAATCAAAGGCGTCCCAGGGCCTCATACGACAAAAGGAGTGTACTACAAGATGTTACGTATCGCGACGTTTATGTTGATGAGCCTGCTTGCCGTAGTGGGGGTTAGCGCGATTGCGTCAGCTTCCGCCTCGGCGATAGGCCGCATAGGAGCGTGTGAAACAGTCAGTGTCGCCGGCTCAGGCCAGTGGGGTAACGCTGAATGCACAGAACCCGGCGGTTCAAAAGAATGGTCAACAAAAGAAGTAACCACCGGCGAACTCAAGGCAACCGGTGGTATAGCTACGCTGAAGAGCGAAATCGCTAAAGCCGAAGTCATTATCACCTGCGCCAAAAGCAAAACCCTCGGTGAAATTGAAGCCGCGGGTGCGGCGAAAGGAGAAACGACGTTTGAAGAATGCGAAGTAGGCAATAGCAAAGAAAAATTTACAAGTTGCGAAGTCCCGAACATACTTGTTAAATTTAAAAGTCAGTTGATCGAAGAAGGAAGCGAACTTAGAAACGAACTCAAACCCCGGACAGGAACAGAATTTACGTCTATTAAAATTAATAACAAAGGCGAAAAAGTCTGTATTGTGAAAGGCACCTTCAAAGTGGAAGGCTTCGCAATCGCCTTAGTGCCCAATGCCGATATTTTGAAATATTTACACTTATTCGATTTCTCTCTAGCCGATAACAGCACCCATTTGACTCTCGGAGGAAATTCGGCGTCATTCACGACCAGCATCAGCGTATATCTCTTAAGAGGCATCGCTCCGCGCAGCAGGTTCGTTGCGTGGGATCTCTTACGCTAAATCTCTATCTAGTTAGCAGCACGACGTAGCAAAGCCGTGCGACCACACCGAAGAGCGGTGTGATCGCGCGGCTTATTGACAAAGTCAGGAACCGGGGAGGATGACTTGATGAGGCTCTACAGAAGGTCCGCTTTGTCGCTCACCGTACTTGCGATGATCGCCTCGATTGGCGTGCTGAGCGCTGCAACGCGCGCGGACGCTTGCGCCATAGAAACAGAAAATGTCCGCAAAGCAGAGCCTTATGGGCCACAGCTTCCAGACTGTCGGGCCTACGAGCAGGTTTCGCCGGCGAATAAGAACACGACCGACGCAACTGGGATACCAGGCGATATGGAGAGCTCGCCAAACGGTGAAAGCGTGAGCTACACATCAGTCGTGCCGTTTCCGGTAGCCACGGGCAGCTATGAATTCCCGTCGTACCTGAGTATGCGTGGAGAGGCTGGCTGGTCAACACAGGGTCTCAACGCTCTGACCGAACCAGCCGCCGAAAGCGGGGTACGGGGTCTTACGGCAAGTGGCGAAGAGGCCCTTATCTTTGTTAGCCCGGAGGAAGAAGAAAAATTTCTTCTGGCGCCTGGTGCCGAAGTGGGGCATGGCAATGCGTATGTGCGTAACAATGCCACCGGCACCTACAAGCTCCTCGCGGCTCGACCAGGCCGAATAAAATACACCGGCGCGACGCCGGACGGCTCGCGCATCCTCTTCACGAGCACCACTCCACACGAACTCGTCCCCGGTATAGCCGATGAAGCAGAAGAACCCTATCTGTACGAGTGGGACCGGGAAACCGGTCAAGTCAACTTCGTCGGCTATGTCAGTGGCGAAGCCCCAGCGGGAGGTACGGTAGCCGGCTCTAACGAACGCGTGGTCGGTGAACCTGCTGAAACCTATGTCGAAAATGTGATCTCCGAAAACGGCTCGCGCATCTTCTTTTCGGAACTAAATGGCGCTGGGAAGATCTACATGCGCGAACCGAACGCGACCCCTCCCAGGACGGTCGCACTCACCTCAGACGACGCGCAGTGGAAGACCGCAACGCCTGACGGTTCGAAGGTGTTCTACACCGAAGGCGAAGACCCAGAAAAAAACTTGTACATGTATGACGTTGCCACAGCGAAACGCACGTCCATCACAGAAGGGGCCGCGGGAGTATTGGGTGTCGCAGGAATTTCGGTGAGTGGGTCGTACGCCTACTTCGTTGCGGAAGGAGTGCTAGCCGCCAGCGAAAATCGCAATAAGGAAAGGGCCGAAGAAGGCAAAGACAATCTTTACGAGTGGCACGAAGGCGCTCCGACAGTGTTCGTCGCCACGCTTAGCAAAGAAGATAAGACCGATTGGCTGGGGTATCACCACGAAGGTGAAGGGGGTTCCGAGGGAGGAGGATACAAAGGCTCTCGCGTATCCGCCGACGGGACGAGGTTGCTCATCAGCTCGTTCTCCAAGCTGACCAGCTACAATAACGCGGGTTTCGACGAGATCTACCTTTACAACGCGCTGAGCGGTGAACTGGGGTGCGTGTCCTGTAATCCTACAGGCATACCAACGGAATTCGACCGTGAAGGTGTGCCGGCGACTAGGGCGGCACACCTTGCGGTGAATGGGAGCGCCTCATCTCCAGGAGGATATGTCTTTACGACCACGCGCAATCTGTCGGCCGAAGGCACGCGTGTCTTCTTCCAGACCGAAGAAGCCTTGTTGCCAAAGGCGGACTCGCAGATGAACGTATACGAGTGGGAGCAGGAAGGCACCGGTAGTTGCGAAGTCGAAGAGGGCGTCGAGAGCGGCGGCTGTCTGTATCTGATCTCAACTGGCCAGAGCACAAACGGATCCGACTTCCTCGACGCCAGTGAAAATGGCGGCAACGTCTTCTTTTTCACTCGGCAGTCCCTCGTCGGCCAGGACCAAGACGAGAATGTAGATGTCTACGATGCGCGGGAAAACGGAGGATTCGCCACGCAGAACCCACAACCATCGCCACAACTGTGCGCAAGCGAAATATGCCGCGGGATGGTACCCCCATCGGAAGCCATCTTCGGCGCCCCGTACAGCACGATATTTTCGGGATCAGGGAACTTGGCGCCACCGACCGAGGGAGTCAAACCGCCGGTCAAGACAGTGGAGAAGTCCACACGCGCGCACAAGCTCGCGGCGGCGCTGACGGCGTGCAGGAAAGGGCCAAAGCGAAGGCGGACGCGCTGCGAGGCGCTGGCGCATCGGCGCTACGGCACGAAAGCAAAGAGCGGCGGCGGGAGGAGCAGGTGATGTCGAGGATATCTGCGATGAGGGCTTTCTCCGTGAGCGCAACAATGGTGGCAATAGCGATAGGCCTCGCGGTTAGCTCAGCGTGGGCGGGTGAACCGTTTGCAATCACGAAGTTCGAAAGCCGGATCATAAATGAAAGTGGAACCCCGGACACGCAGGCCGCCTCACACCCCTATTCGATGACGACTGAAGTCGATTTTGCCAGTCACGAAGACGAAGAACATCACCTCGTCCCTTCAGGCTCTGTAAAGGAATTGGAAGTGGGACTGCCCGATGGTGTGATCGTGAATCCAAATGCGACGGAGGCCAAGTGCACGGAGGCGGAACTCGACATCGCCTTCAAATGCCCGACTACAGCCGTCGTTGGCGTTGCACAGGTAACCCTTGGGCTCGCATCGGGCGGCACTACGGGGGTATATCCGGTCTACAACATGGTGCCGCCGCCGGACGAGCCGGCCGAGCTCGGTTTTGTGATTACCACGGCGGCTGTTGTCGTCCATGTCTACGGCAACGCGCGCACAGGCGGCGATTACGGCTTGTCGGCCAAGACAACTGGTATTCTCGGACGCGGTCTTCTTGACGATGTGGCCGTGACATTGTGGGGTGACCCAACAGTCAAAAGCCATGACAGCGAACGCGGCAAGTGCGCGGAAGAAGAAGGCCGCTCGAGCTGCCCGGTCGCCAGGCTCGAACGCCCACTGTTGACGCTCCCCTCAGCCTGCACGGGCACGCTGCTGGCAGCAACAGTGCGCGCCGACTCGTGGCAGGAACCAGAGAACTTTCAGGACAAGGAAGCGACCTCCCCCGTGATCACCGGTTGCGACGCCCCGGGACTGTACTTCGCCCCCAAGCTGTCGGTCAAGCCGGTCAAGCCTGAAGCCGCGACCCCAGAATCCCCAACGGGGCTCGAAGTCAACCTGAAGATCCCACAGGAAGAAAACGTAGAAGCGCTGGCCGAGGCCGACCTCAAGGAAGCCGTCGTCGAGTTGCCGGCGGGCATGGCGGTGTCGCCGTCAGCCGCCAATGGCCTCGCGGCGTGCCCGCTGCTGCGAGGTAGGGAAAAGGCGAAAGAAGAACGAGAAGAACGTAGTGAAGAAGCGGGTATCGATCTCGAATCGAAACAGCCGGCGAACTGCCCCGACGCGTCAAAGCTCGGCACGGTCGAAATCGTCACACCACTGCTCGAAGCGCCGCTGCAGGGCGCCGTGTACCTGGCACAGCAGGGCAATCTGCCGGGCAGCGGCTCGAACCCATTCGGCTCGCTGCTCGCGTTGTATGTCGTCGCGGAAGGTAGCGGCGTGCTGGTGAAGCTTCCAGGCGAAGTCGCTCTCGATCGGACAACCGGTCAGATGAGCGCAAGATTTGGCAAGGATCCGACCACGGGCTTCTATCTCCCTCAGCTCCCGTTCAGCGAACTGAAGATGAGCTTCTTCGGCGGGCCGCGAGCTCCGCTCGTCACACCATCGTCGTGCGGCACGTACACCACGAGCTCTGTGCTGACGCCCTATGGGAGCGAAGCCAACCCGCTTCTCGAACCCATGAGCCTGTCTCCCGAACCGAGCAGCGGCTTCACGATCGACTCTGGCTGCGGCTCCCGCGGTTTCGCGCCCGCCTTCACGGCTGGTACGACCAGCGTCAACGCGGGTGGTTTCAGCGATGAGACGGTTGTGATAGCTCGTAACGGAGGGGAACAAAATCTCGGTGGTGTCACGGTGATGACACCCCCCGGCCTGCTCGGCATGCTCTCCAAGGTTCCACTTTGCCAGGAACCGCAGGCGAGCGAGGGCACCTGCGGAGAAACGAGCGACATCGGCGAAACGACGGTTGCCGTGGGCCCCGGCGAAGACCCGTACTGGCTCAAAGGTGGCCATGTCTACCTGACGGGCCCGTACGACCACCAGCCGTTCGGCCTCTCGATCGTCGAGCCCACCACTGCGGGCCCATTCACGCTCGAAGGGAACGGCGGCTTCGGCAAGGAGGTCGTCCGTGCCTCGATCGCCGTGAATCCCAAGACCGGCGCCCTGACGATCTCGAGCGTGCCACTCCCCACCATCATCGAGGGCGTCCCGCTCGACATCAGGACGATCGACGTCGATGTCAACCGCGAGGGCTTCGTATTCAACCCAACCAACTGCGAAGAACTCCACGTGACCTCGTCGATCACGAGCACCGAAGGGGCAACCGCCTCGCCGTCCAGCCGCTTCCAGGCTGCTGACTGTGCGGCGCTGCCGTTCAAGCCGTCGTTCTCGGCGTCTACGCGGGGGAACGCGAGCGAGATCGGCGATGGGGCGTCGCTGAGCGTCAAAGTCGCCCAGCGGGCCGGGGAAGCCGGGATCCGCTTGGTGCACCTGGAACTACCGGAGAAGCTCCCGGCGCGGTTGAGCACGCTACAGAAAGCGTGCCCTGAAGCGACGTTCGACGCCAACCCTGCCAACTGCCCGCCGTCATCCGACGTGGGCACCGGGATCGCGCGCACGCCGGTGCTGCCCGTTCCGCTCGAAGGCCCCGCATACTTCGTCTCCCACGGCGGCAAGGCATACCCAGAACTCGTGTTTGTGCTCCAGGGCGACGGCGTCACGATCGACCTAGCGGGCGAAACGCACATCAACGCGAAGACCAAAATCACCTCCAGCACCTTCGGGACAGTGCCCGACGCGCCGATCTCGAGCTTCGAAGCCAACCTACCCGAGGAGCCCAACTCCGCGCTTGCGACACTCACGCCGAAAGGCGGCCTGTGCGGCTCCAGCAGCCTCTCGATGCCAACCACGATCACCGGACAGAACGGCGCCGAGATCAAGCAGACCACGAAAGTCGCGATCACCGGGTGCCCCAAGACAAAGCCCATGCACAAGAACCACAAGCCAAAGCACCACAAGAAGCACAAGCCTCGCGCGAAGGGGAAGAAGGCTGGCCGACGCCGCTGACCCCCGGCGCGGCTTCCCAGCCAAGCTCCTACGCTCCCGGCGCGCGGCCCGCCCGGTCCTCTCCTCGGGGTTCGCGCGCCGGGGTTCCCCTCCGAGCCAGCGTACCGGCCGGAGCGAGCGCTACGGTCGGGGCATGAAGGAGATATTGCAGGCGATCGAGGCGGCCCAGCAAGCCCTGGAGCAGCACCGGGGCGACGCGCTGGCGTGTGCCCGCGCGCGCGGCGTGTTGAGCCAGGCACGGGAGCTGTGGGGGACGCTCGATGCCGAGCAGCGCAAGATGTTGAGCGGCGAGGCGAGTCGGCTCAAGGAGCTGGTGGAGGCGCAGTCGCGGGATGCGGCGCCCCCGCCGGCTCCGGAGGAGCTGCTGGAGCGCTTCGGCCTGAAGACGTTCCGTGCGGGCCAGCGCGAGGCGGTGGCGGCGGCGCTCGAAGGAAGAGACACGCTGGTGGTGATGCCGACTGGAGCGGGGAAGTCGCTCTGCTATCAGCTGCCCGCACTGGCGGGGCAAGGGCTGGTGGTGGTCGTGAGCCCGCTGATCGCGCTGATGAACGACCAGTGGAAGCGGCTGGAGGAGACCGGCGTGAAGGCGGTGATGCTGGCGTCGGGGATGGAGGAGGGCCACAACGCACGGGCACTGCTCGACGTCGAGTCGGGTTGGGCGCAACTGGTGCTGGCGGCTCCCGAGCGCTTCGCCTCGCGTGCCTTCAGAGAGGCGCTGGGCACGCGCAAGGTCGGCTTGTTCGTGGTGGACGAGGCGCACTGCGTGGCTGAGTGGGGCCACGACTTCCGTCCCGACTACCTGCGCCTGCACGGCGCGATCGCCGCATTGGGCCGCCCCCCGGTGATGGCGGCGACGGCCACCGCCACCCCGCGGGTGGCAGCGGAGATCGCGGCGAAGCTGGGGCTGCGGGCGTGGGTGTCGGTGAGCTCGGGCTTCGACCGGCCCAATCTCGCGTTCGACGTGGTGAGGGTCGAAGGCAAAGGCGCCGTCGCACGCAAGCGCGCGGCGCTGCTGCACGTCCTGGAGAGTGCCGACGCTCGGCCGGCGATCGTGTACTGCGGGACGCGCAAGGACACCGAGGAGGTGGCGGAGCTGATCGCGGGGAGAGGAATCGCCACAGTCGCCTACCATGCCGGCCTCTCGCCGGTGCAGCGCCGTCGCGCACAGGAGGCGTTCATGGCCGGCAAGGCGGAGGTGGTGGTCGCGACCAACGCGTTTGGGATGGGGGTGGATAAGTCGGATGTGCGCACCGTCGCGCACTGGGCGATCCCCACCAGCCTCGAGGCCTACTACCAAGAGGCAGGCCGCGGCGGACGCGACGGAAAGCCCGCGCGGGCGCTGCTACTAGCCTCGCGGATGGACCTCGGCAGGTTGATCCGCTTCAACACCGAGCGCCAAAGCAGCGTGGAGGACGTGCGCGCCTACCTCAACCGCCTGAGCCACCGCGCGAACGTCGATCCGCACAGGCGCGAGCCCACAGTGGAGATCGCCCCCGGCGAGCTGGACGACAGCGAGCGGGTGCTGCTGTCGATCGCCGAGCGGGCGCACGCGGTGGAGTTGCAACCGGGTGCACGAGGGGTGCTGCACGTACGCCTCACCGGCCAACTGGACGGTCAAGCGGCGTGGGCGGCAATCAAAGCGGCGAAGGATCGGGGCTGGGAGTCCTACCGCGCGATCGAGCGGTTCATCGCCAACGCCACCGAATGTCGCCGCCGACAGATCCTCGAGCACTTCGGAGACTCCCAGGAAGGCGCGCGGGAGGGCCGCTGCTGCAGCGTGTGCGACCCCGACCCTGAGCTGGAGCGAGCGCTGGCGGCAGGCGCGCACGGCACCAAGCGCGCGCGGGCGACGGGGCCCGTCGCAAATGGGTCGGCGAGGCCCGCACCCAACGGGTACGCAGGCTCGGCGCGCAACGGCTCCCCCCTCGCTGCGCTCAACGGCGCTGCCGACTCCCTCCCGACAGCGCCCCCACCGCCCGACCCGGTGGACGAGGCGAAGTACGAGAAGCTCAGGGAATGGCGCCTCGGTCAAGCGGAGGGAAAGCCGGCGTTTACGGTCGCCGCGAACACGGTGCTGGAGGAGATCCTGCGCCGCCGCCCCGCCAGCACCGATGAGCTGATCGAGATCCGCGGCATCGGCCCAGCCTTCTGCGAAAAGCACGGCGAGTCCCTACTGGCGGCGCTGGCGGGGCTGTGAGGAAAGCCGGGCTGGCGATAGCATCCATGCTCGCGCCGACGTAGCTCAGCTGGTAGAGCACTTCACTCGTAATGAAGGGGTCCGGGGTTCGAGTCCCCGCGTCGGCTTGCAAAAGCCCCGTAAATCGGGGCTTTTTCTATGAGCCCGATCGCGCCAAGTTCAAAGCATGTCCCGAATATGTCCCGGGACAGTGGTAGAATGTGGCATGGCCGCATCCCCCACACTGCCCAGCCAGCCACCCAGCGGGCACGTGTTCCGAGTTGAGCGCAAGCGTGGCCCGGCGTGGTACGCGAAGTACCGCCTGCCCGACGGCCGCCAGGTGCAGAAGCGGATCGGCCCGGCGTGGTCGGAGCGTGGGCGCCCGCCGGCGGGCTACTACACCAAGCGCCAGGCGGAGGAGTGGCTGCGCGAGTTGCTCGATCAGGCTCGGCGGGGGAAGCTGCCGGGGATGGTGCGCACGGGCACGACGGTGGCGCAGGCGGCGGAGGAGTACCTGCGCTACATCGAGCACGACCGGGGCCGCAAGCCCTCCACGGTGCAGGGCTACCGGTGGGTTGTCAAAGCGTGGATCGCTCCAGCCCTCGGGAAGTTGCGCGTCGAGGACGTAACAAGCGCGCACGTGGAGGCGTGGATCGCCACGGTCGATCGCAAGCCGAGCACGCGCACGAAGGCCCTCGTGCTGTTGCACGGCATCTTCCAGCGGGCCAAGAAGATGTACGGCCTGCCAATCAACCCGGTGGCGGACGTGGAGAAGCCGCCATTGACACGCAGCGGCGACATCGAGGTCTTCAGCCCGGAGGAGGTGTGGGCACTCGCGCGTGCTGCGGCGAGCGAGCAGGACCGGGCAATCTTCCTCGCCGCAGCGTTCACCGGCCTGCGAATGGGGGAGCTGATCGCGCTGCACTGGCGCGACGTGGACTTCGCGGGCTCGCTGCTTCGCGTGCGCGCGAACTACGCCGGCGGAGCGCTGACGACGCCGAAGTCAGGAAAGGTGCGCTCGGTCCCGCTCGCCCCGGACGTTGCCCAGGCGCTCGCGCGGCTGGCCAACCGCGAGCTGTTCACTGCCGACGACGACCTCGTGTTCCCCGGCGAGACCGGGGAGTTCCTCGACGGCTCGGCGCTGCGCCGCCGCTACAAGGCAGCACTCAAGCGAGCGGATCTACGTCAACTGCGCTTCCACGACCTGCGCCATGTGTTCGGTACGCGGATGATCGCCAAGGCCGATATCCGCCGCGTACAGGAGTGGATGGGGCACGCCGACATCCAGACGACCATGCGCTATCTGCACTACGTGCCGCGCGAGGAGGACGCGCGGCTGGTGGCTGAAGCGTTCCAAGCCGACTCGCCAGCCACGGAGGTCACTGCGCCGGCTGGGTAGTTTCTCAGGGAGCCACGGCTCATCACATCGTGGACTTTTGTCGCTACCCGGGGCCTTCCCTGGGGAACGAGTGGGGTGGCGCTCGCTAGCGCGCACAGGATCAGCGAGGAGGCCAGGCGGCTTGTCTGCCAGCAGGAGCCGGAGGGAGGTCAACGGGAATAGTTTTTCCCGGGTCGGCGGGTGTTTGGAGCTGTGCCCGGCAGAAGGGGCAGTCGGGCGCGGACAAGATCGGCGAGACGGCTTGATGGAGGGCGAGCAGATCAAGTAGCGGCTGCTGAAGGTCTTGAAGCGCCCCCTGCGACTCGGCTATCTCCGCAAGAACGCCGGACTCTCGGATGCGATCCACGACCGCTTGAAGCGTCTCGGTGTCTTCGGATACGCGCTTTGCAATCTCCTCCCACGGCGCATCGGGGAACTCTGACACATTGACGTGTGTATTCCGCAGGCCATTGGGCGTATCGACCTTCCAAACGTCGTTGATCTTGCTAGCGCTGAGGAGCACGCGATATCCGCCCCCGCCACCCTGCTGTTCGGCCCCGCCAACGAGGAATCGTGCAAAGACATCGGCGAGCACGCGAGAGTTGTAGCCCGCCGGGATGTCCGCATCATTGACGGCCTGCTTGATTCGCTCAAGCGCTGCGGCCGGTGCTGCCTGCGCACGGGCTGCGGCCTGGTCCCATTCATCGAGCCTGGTGATGACGTTCACGAAATGTGCGGCTATGGCTGCCTTATTGTGTTCCTCGCTGTCCGGGAGGTCGAAGTAATCACAGAGCTGATTGCCTCCCACCTCCCTGGCCAACTCGCGGAGCCACTCGTGGATAGGACGTTCATGGATTTCTCCGACCGGCGCGCGGGCGCACTGCTCCTTCAGCTCCGACAGGGCTCGGTCTGAGACGTCCCACCGACGATAAGCAGCCTCCATAAGGACGAGAACCGACACGAGCGACCCGACAACAACGACCAGCGGACGATGATGGGCGAACCGGAAGTAGGCAGCAACGGACCCCCCGATGACGATTCCCAGGAGACCCAAGAACGCCAAGGTCACCCGGCCCCCCAACATCAGTGTGTATCTCCAAAATCCCCAACGACGAAGCACCAGGCGAGTCTAGTTGATCGCTCTGCGTCAAATACATATCCCCGTGTGCGCTGCTGGCGTATCTCGAATCCAAGAGCCACCAGCGCACCCACGATCACAACGCGGCCGTCCCACAACCAACCCAAACCCACGCAACCCTCGCCACGCACCGCAAGCAACCCCGACGACCCACCTCGAGACACCCACGCACACCACGAACCCAACCCTTTCGAAGCGTCCAACCTCAAAAAGCCCCCAACGCAACGACAAGTCGAAGCAGACTATACGCACCCAAAGGATGCAAATGTTAAGACGAGTGAGGTGAAATCAGCTGACACACACTCAGTTACCTCTTTCACTCAAAGCAGCGACGGCGCCGAAAGACACGAGTACGCTCGCGAAAGGGTGCAGACGACACACAAGATCGCGGGCGGCGACGCGCAGGGCTTCGCGAGGTACCTGACCTCGAGTGCGCGGGTGAGCGCGACGTAGGCGCGCTCGCGGTCTGTTTGCCAGCCGCCCGTCAGCACGAGCGCGCGCTCGGCTGTGAGGCCCTGCGCCTTGTATACGTGCTGGGCGCCCACTTCCATTATGTGCATCTTGATACGTGGTGTCGCATAGTTGTCGCCCACGAGACCGTGCTCCACCAGCAAGTTGTCCACATACTCGCCCAGTATGCGCTGCCGTTCCGCAGCCTCTATCCGCACGGCATCCCACTTCTTGAGTTTCTTGTGGAGCCTCCTGTAATGACGCCGGAAAGCCTGCTCGGGGTTGTAGCCGCTCCCGTAGTTGCAGAACCGGGAAGTGAGACCGTCGAGCAAGGAGGTAGCCGATGCCTTGAGGGACGCATCGTGCGTGTCGGACACGGGCTGCGTTGCGTATGCCGCACCCGCAGCCACCAACGTCAGGGCCACGACGACAAGAACTGCGACGAGCGCGGCCTTCCAGAGCGTGTCGGCGTGATGCTGCCCGTGAGTGGCCGCAAGCACGCTGGCACCCCCGACTATCACGGCAACGCCTCCACTGGCGACACGCAACAGCCACCTGTGGGCGCGCGAACGTGACCCCACCAGCAGTAGAGCAGCCCTATCCATGCGCGCAGCCTACGGATTCCATCTCTCCGACCGCGGGCACACGGCCACGCCCCGCTTTCCGGTTCTTCGGGGTCTGCATCATAGGCCCGGAGGGTCGTGGGCTACGCGATGGCCGATCTTGGGGTACCGCTCCCGACGCCGTCGGTAGGCTTGGCGCTATGACAGCGCTCCCGAGTTTCGCCGATCCCTCCTAGACACCGGCGGGTCAGCCGACCCCCAACAGTGCCGGCAGCTCGTGGAGCGCAAACAGCGTCTCGGCGCCCGCCCGGCGCAGCGCCGCCTCATCACTGTCGGCCGCATACCCGAGCGCGCGCATCCCGGCCGAGACTGCGGCTGTGACCCCGGATGGCGTGTCCTCGACGACCGCGCAACACGCAGGCTCGACCCCCATCGTGGCGGCGGCGTGCAGGAAGAGGTCCGGGTGCGGCTTGCCGCGCGCGACCGAATGAGCGGAGAACAGAACCTCGTCGGAGAAGAGAGCGTCGAGTCCAGTCAACCTCAGCGACAGCCGCGTCTTCTTGAGCTTTCCCTGCGAAGCGACGCACACCGGCACCCCGGCCGCCCTGATGCGTTGCACCGACTCGCTGGCGCCCGGCACCGCACACAACTTCCGGCGGAAGGCGGCAGCGCAATCGCGCTCGTATCGCTCAAGCCAGCCATCCGCCAGCGGCCGGCCGAGCTTGGCGCGTGCCCGGGAGTCGATCTCGGCCAGCAGCAGCCCCTGGTAGTCGGCTCGCGCCCGCGCCAGCGTGGTCGGCAGCCCCTGTTCCGTGAGCGAGCGGGCGAGCACGTCGTTGGAGATGACCTCGCTGTTGACGAGGACGCCATCGCAGTCGAAGATAACCAGCTGCAGATCCCGAGACACGGCCGGCGAAGATACATGTGATGCCCACGAGGGGGCATGCCGCCACGCAGCCAGCGGTGGCCCGTATGCTGGTATTTGGGGATCATCCACGCGCCGCACTGCCAGGAACAGCCGCCCGGGCGCGGGCCCTCCATGGCCCGCGACGAGGCGTAGCGGGCTCCCCAGAGAACTGCAGGAGTCACGGTCGATCGTCCGCCGCTCCCCAACCAGGCTGGCGCCTGGTTGGGGGCCCCGACCGCGGCGGATCGCAGTCCCCCGGCCCCCGCCGCGCGTAGCTTGGCACACCCTGTCAACCCACAAGGGGTGTGACAGGGTGTGCAGCGGAAGCCGGGCCGGGGGCCGGCCGACTGCTCGATCGACGGATGGGGTGAACGACTGGAGCCATCGACGATGGCTTCGTCGTCGTGCTCGCCCGCGCTGACGGCAGACGAAGGCTCGTTGACGGGGTCGTGCTCGGCGCCCTGTCCGCTCGGTAGGCGAACCTCCTAACCGATGCCGCGCACCCAGGCCACCTACTACCGTGACAAACGAGGGCGCCAGCCGGTCGAGGAGTTCATCGATGGGCTGCCGCCCAAGCACCAGGTGGCGGTGGACCTTGCAATCGATCGCCTCAACGGCCTGCATCCGAGCGAGCCGCCGCTGGCGTTTCCGGCGACCTCCCAAGTCGACGGGGAGCTGCGGGAGTTGCGCTGCCACTACGGTCCGGTGCTCTACCGCGTGCTCTACCGACGATCCAGGAACCTGTTCGTCCTGCTGCACATGCTGCGCAAGAACAGTGGGAAGATCCCACAGGCGGACATCGAGGTCGCGCGTACGCGGTGGGAGGACTTCAGGGCGCGCATGGATTCCCAGCCCCGGCGGCCTCCTCGTCCGGCGGGTGGCGATGCGCCATGAGGCGTCCCACCTGCTTATCGATTTTGGTAAACTACTTGCGAAGCGCATCTCACTGAGCAGGTGATCATGATGGAGCGACAGGCACAGGCAATCTCTCCGGTCGGGACTTCCCATAGGGAGTCGATGCGTCGCCGTGCTCGCAACCCGGAGTACCGCGCCGAGCTCGAAAGGCTGGCTCCCTATGAGGCGCTGGCGCGGATCGTCATTCGCCGACGGGGCCAACTCGAGCTCAGCCAGGCAGAGCTGGCCCAACGCATGGGAACCAGCCACTCCGCGATCTCTCGTATCGAGAGCGGCCAGCACGCCACGACCGTGCAGACGCTGCGCAGGCTTGCTGACGCACTCGGCACCCATCTCGTCATGGGCTTCGCGGACGACATCGCTGGCTTGGGAAGCGACCCGCTCATCGATGCGCGCCGAGCGGACCTCATCGCGGCCGGTTGACGATCCCGATAGGACCCCCGGGTATCACGAAGGGCATGGACAGGCCATAATCGACGCCGCATGCACCTGTTCGCAGAATGAAGCGGCTGGCCTTCCTGGCGATAAAACCCCTGCAAAACACCGCCTCGCATCATCCGAATGAAGGCGTTGTGTCCCGAGCATGTCCCGGCGTCCGTGTCCCGAAACGTGTCCCGAACTCCCCCACTCTGAGGTCACCTGGGGACACCTTAAGGCCCTCAATGTGGCTCAACGAAGCCAAAATGATGGGCGTGTGGGCGACTCGTAATGAAGGGGTCCGGGGTTCGAGTCCCCGCGTCGGCTTGGCCGGGCCGAGCAGACATGCATGTGGGGGGCCCATGGGGGGAGCCCGCTCCCCCCATGCCCAATGTTGGGGTCCGGGGTTCGAGTCCCCGCGTCGGCTTGGTTGGGCCAAGGATGTAGACTTTACGCTACAGAATCGCTGGGTGAGGTACCGTGTTGAAGGATCTATACCGCTGGTAAGGTAGTTCACTCAGTCGGGAGCCTTCGGGAAGATGTGTAAGCAAGACCGCCGTTGGCCACCGCGCGAAGGCGATGGAGGAATGCAACCCATGAAGCACCAACCTGACCGCAGCGGCCCGCTGAATCGACGGGGCACAAGGCAAGCGCTCGGTGCCGCGCTGCTAGCGGTGGGCGTCGTAGGCTTCGCGGGCGCCGCCGATTCCGCGGCGGGGAGCTCCTCGCTGGACTTGGGCGGCGCGCAGTCGCCCGCGACCCTCAGCACCGCGCCGACGCTCCCCACAGCCCGCGCGGCGCACGTGCTGAACGTAAAGGACGGAGGGCATCTGCACGAGGTGCGCAGCTCCGGCGCCGAACTGGAGGAGGAAGGGCCGGTGTCGGGGACGATCCCGGGGAAGGTGAAGGTGAGCTTCGACATCGGGGCCACGGTCACCGCGAAGTTCACGATCTACGCCAACGGCGGCGGCTCGATCAGCGGCACCGGTGGGGGCGCGCTGCACTCGACCAGCGTGTACTCGAGCTTCGGTGGCTCGCTCAAGGTGACCGGCGGCTCGGGTCGCTACGCACACGCGCACGGCACCGGCACCCTCTCGGGTCAGATCAACCGCAAGACGTATGCGCTGACGGTGCAGGCCGACGGCAAGCTGTATTACTAGGCGGGCGCCGTCTCCGCGGGGTCCATCTCCGTCTCCGGGGCAGCGCCCGTTTCCTCCTGCAGCCCCGCCCGCAGACCCACAAACGCGGCGATCGCCGCCACCGCCATGATCGCCGCCATCACGTACAGCACCGAGCGGGTGGCGTAGGCGAAGTCGAGGCGTATGAAGTGCGGGATCGACGCGATGCTCCCACCGCCGCCGCGCGACTGCGAGAGGGTGGACGCCTCGGCGTGCGCCCGCGCGCTGGAGAGACCCTTCGCGATCAGCGAGGTGGTGACCCGGGAGCGCATCTGCGCGACCAGGATCGTGCCGAGGATCGCCAGCCCAAGGCTGGCGGCGTAGTTGCGGACTGCACCACGATCGCCAGCGCAGCCGGGAACATGATCGCCCCGCCCGCCCCCTGGAGCACCCGGAAGGTGATGATCCACGCCTCCGCCAAGCTCCCTTTGGGCGTGAGCCCACACAGCGCCGAGGAGCCCGCCAACAGGATCACCCCGAGCGTCACCATCCGGCGGTGGCCCACCGTGTCGGCCAGCCGGCCGCCGAAGGCGAAGAGCGCGGCCAGCGACAGCAGGTAGGCGTTGATCGCCCACTGCACGCCGGTGCTGCTGAGGCCGAGCTCCTTCTGGATTTCCGGCGCCGCGATCGACACGATCGTCTGGTCGATGAAGGTCATCGCGACAGCGAAGATCATCGCCGCCAAGATCAGGTTTCGCGATTGTCCGCCGGGCGCCGGGGCGGCCGTCATGTTGGCACTCCTGTGATGGGTATTGGCGCTCTGTGCTCCACAATCCGGATCACATGGAACCTCCGGCCGCCCCCGCCTTGCTCCTGGTCTTGGCTTTGCGCGCCGCCGAGCGCTCAGCCTTTTTCTCGCGCGCCTCGCTGTAGGACTGCGCGACGAGCGTCTTGCCATCGGACCAGCCGAAGGCCCGGACGAGCAGCGCGATCGCGAAGAGAATGCCCCAGGCAGTGGTGACGAGCTGCTGGGATACGGAGTAGGCGGTGGCGTTGGAGGTGCTGGTGACGCCCTTCAGCGAGAGCACGTTGAAGCCCTGCACCACCCCCGCCCCGCCCGGGGTAACCGAGCTGACGTTGGCGATCGAGTTGCCGGCCACCACCCGCATGAGGATGTGGAAGCTGACGGGGATGTCGTAGGCAGTCAGGAATACTGCGATCACTCCCAGCATCGCCACCCAGCTGATCGCCTCCGGAAGCACGACGCGTCCGAGGAAAGCTCGGCGGTGGGCGAGGATCTGCCCACCGACCTTGGCCTGCTTCCACCACTGCTCCACGCGCCGGCGCAACACTCTGCCCACGAGGAACAAAAGCACGGCGAGACCGACGAGCAGGATCGCGGTGGCCCACGGGTGTTCGCTCAGGAATCCCAGCTGCAGCGAGAACGACCCATCGACCGTGAGGAAGAGATACACGTAGCAGAAGGCTCCGATCAGGGTGAAGAAGATCTTCTGCACAGCCATCCCTGCCAACACGCCCGCGAACGTGGCGGCGGCGATGATTGTGGTGAACATCAGCAGCATCACCAGCGTGCCGAGGTTGGCCGGCAGGACGGAGTTGAGCGCGACGGCCGCCGCGTAGCAGGCCAGCACCTGGATCCAGCGGACTTCGGAATCGGGGTAGCCGTAGCGGAGGATCGAATACCAGGCGTACGCGGTAGCGGTGGTCTGCAGCGAGATGAGCGCGATCGCGGCGATCACGTAGCCGATCGGGATGCTGGTGACGATCTGCCAGATGTGTTTGAGCCAGCCGGTGACGTCCCAGCCGGCGAGCGTCGCCGCCGCCCCCATCACGACGATGACCAGCGCGCCGATCAGGATGCGCATCGGGTGGATCCGTCCGCGCACGGTGACAAGCGCCTGGTGAGTGGGCATGCGCTTGATCTTACGGGTCGATCAGCCGGGGGAACAGTTCAGCGGCGAGCGGTGAGACAACTCAAGGCGGGGACCGCAGGCCGAGCAGCTGGATGACCGCGAACACGAGAATCAGCGCACCGATCGCGATCAGCCCGTAGCGCGCCTGGCGCAGCGGGAAGTGACCGCTGATCCCGACCAGGAACAGCACTGTGGCGAGGAATACCGTGTCGCGCACGTACTTGTCGCCGATCGCCCCCGCTTCAGTGCCCTTTGCAAAGCTGGCATCCGCAATCGCGTCGTCGGCGTTGGCGGCGTGTTCCTGGGAAATCACGTATTGCGGCATGTAGGAGGGGCCCGGCGGCGCCTTCGGGTTGTGCGCCGGATCGGTCGCCAGCCACGCATAGAAGGCAGGACGGTAGCCCGGACGCAGGCGCTTCTCCGCGAGGCGTTCCGCAGTGACGTTGCCGGCCGTGAAGGCGCTGAACCAGGCGTTGAACGACACCGAGTCAAGCGTGCGGATCTGCAGTGCTTCGAGGTCGGCGCGGTTGGCCTTGGTGCGCGCGGCAGATGCTTTCGCCAGCGACACCGACGAGTAGGTGCCCCACTTGGCCGCGGCGTAGCCCGAATACGCGGCGAGCACCGCCACCAGCGACAGCAGGATCGCCTCGGTGATCGACAGCAGCCGGTCGCGGCCGTCCTTCGGCGGATCCTCGGCCGCGGCGTGCTTGTGCTCGCCGATCTCCTTGCCCACCTCGCTTGCCGAGAGCCCCTCCGCCATGAGGCGCACATCCTAGAGATCCATCTCCTGGCCGGGAGCGAGGATTCGCACCTCGACGCGCGGGGCGATAGCTGCCACGTGCTCGGCAAACAGGCGCGGCGGGTCGTCGAGCCGCGCGCGGTGGCGGCCGCCGAGGCCGATCGGCGAGAGCGTTCCCCAGTGAACGGGAACGGCAATACGCGGCTGGGTCAAGCCGGCCGCACGTGCCGCGTCGAGCGGACCCATATGGCCTGCGCCCAGCGTCGGGCCCCACCCGGCGACCGGCAGCAGGGCGACATCCAGCGGCCGCGGTAGGTGGGACATCTCCGCGAACAGCTCGGTGTCTCCGGCGAAGTAGACGGTGTGCCCGCCGCTCACGAGATAGCCGAGCGTCTCGGCGAGTGGGCCACCGGGACGGTGCCCATCATGACGAGCCTGCACCGCGGTTACCGTGAGCGTCCCGGCCTTGGCAATGTCGCCGGCAGCCGGCTCCGTCACCGTCTCAACCCGCGCAACGTCGCCGACCCCCGGCTCTGTCACCGTCCCAACCCGCGCAACGTCGCCGACCCCCGGCTCTGTCACCGTCCCAACCCGCGCGACCCCGCCGACCCCCAGCTCCGTCACCGCCTCGAATCCCCTGCGCCGTAGCCACGCGCCGGCGCCGGCCGGCACGACCACGCGGGTGGTCTCGCCGAGGAGCCGCAGCGAGGCGAGGTCGAGGTGATCGTGGTGGAGATGTGAGATCAACACCACATCCACATCGGCGAACAGCTCCTTCGGCACGGGGGGGACCCGACGGCGCAGGTGGACGACGCGGCCGCGCAGCAGCGGGTCGGTGAGCAGACGCACGCCATCCACTTCGATCAGAACGGTCGCGTGGCCGAGGAAAACGATACGGTCTGCGGCCCTGCCTGAGCGACGGGCAGCGACCGCGCCATCGACCATGACGAGACGGTAGCAACGAGATGCCTTCAGCGATCGACGAGCGCGCAACCCAACAACGTCTGAGCCGCCTGCGGGGGTTGTTGGGGTTTGGGATCAGGGCCCTGATCATGCTCGGGGTGCAGGCGCTGGCGCTGGTGGCATTGACGGCGCTGCTGCCAAGCCACGAATCGCTCTCGCTGGGCGCCGCCGTGCTGGTGGCCGCGGCAATGGCGCTCATCAACGCCCTCCTGTGGCCGCTCGTCATCCGCATCGCGCTACCACTCACGATCGTCACGTTCGGGCTTGGCTCGCTTGCGCTCAGCGCCGGCGCCGTGGCGCTCGCGTTCTACCTGGTGGACGGCAGGGCGCCGTCGTTTTGGGCCGACCTGGCGATCGCGTTCGGGCTGGCGCTCGTCTCGATGGTGGTGGCGCCGCTGCTGGACGTCGACGGAGACGCCCGCCATCTGAGCGTGGTGCGGCGCAGGGTGCGGCGCACGCGTCGCCACGCCGACACCGACGTTCCGGGGGTGATCCTGTTCGAGATCGACGGGCTGGGGGAGGGCGTGTTGCGCGACGCGATCCGGGAGGGGCACACGCCCACAATCGCGCGCTGGCTGGGTGACGGCAGCCACCGAATGCTGGGCTGGGAGTGCGATCTCTCCTCGCAGACGGGCGCCAGTCAGGCGGGGCTGCTGCTGGGCAGCAACTGGGACATGCCCGCCTTCCGCTGGTACGAGAAGGAGTCGGGACGCACGATGGTGTCCAACCATCCCGTCGACGCGGCCGAGATCGAGCGCCGCCGATCGACCGGCGAGGGGCTGCTGGCGACGGGGGGAACGAGCCGGGGGAACATGTTCTCCGGCGACGCGCCGCGCTGCACGGCGACGATGAGCGTGATCCGCGACCGCAGCCGCTCGAAGGCGGGAGACATGTTCGCCTACTTCTCCGACCCGTACGGGTTCATGCGCACGATCGCGCTGTCGCTCGCCGACATCGCCTACGAGCGTCGCGCGGCCCGCCGCCAGCGCCGCGGCGGCGAAGAGCACGTCGATCGGAAAGGCACCTACCCGCTGATCCGGGCGACGATCGCCGTGGTGATGCGCGATCTGGTGACAGCGCTGCTGATGGCCGACATCGTCGAGGGCGTACCCGTCAGCTACGCCACCTTTGTGGGCTACGACGAGGTGGCTCACCACTCGGGCATTCGCGCACCCGACGCGCTGGCGGTGCTGAGACGCCACGACCACCAGCTCGCCCGCCTGGAGCGCGCGACAGCGCAATCACCGCGCCCCTACCACCTCGTGGTGCTCTCCGATCACGGCCAGACGCAGGGCAGGCCATTCCGCCAGCGCTACGGCGAGACACTCGAGGAGATGGTGCGCGGCGCGCTCGAGCAGGGCGAGGTGTACGCACCGGCCGCGGTTGACGAGGCGTGGGGCGACATGGGCGCTGTGCTGGCCGACGCAAGCCAAGAGCCGAGCGTGGGGGGACGGATGCTCGCGCGCGCCACCAGCACCAGATCGGTGGAGGGCACCGTCGCACTAGGACCGAATCGGGAGGCGCTCGCCGAGCGCGGCGTTCGCCGAGCGACGGAGGAAAAAAAGGAGAAGGAGGGGGAGGGGGCAGTGGTGATGGTGTCGGGCGGCCTAGCTCTCGTCTACCTGCCGCTCACCCCAGAGCGGCTCACGCTCGAGCAGATCGCCGAGGCGCATCCACGGCTGCTCGACACCCTGACGGCCCATCCCGGGATTGGGTTTGTGATGGTGCGCTCCCAGGAGCACGGCGCCCTGGCGATCGGCAGCGCTGGGCGGCGGCGCCTGAGCGACGACGCCGTCGAGGGCGAGGACCCGCTCGCCCACTTCGGCGCCACGGCGGCCGACCATCTGCGCCGCCACGACGCGTTCCCCCACTGCCCCGACATCCTCGTCAACTGCATGTACGACCCAGGCACGGACGAGGTGGCCCCGTTCGAGGAGTTCATGGGCTCCCACGGAGGTCTTGGCGGCCCGCAGACCAAACCGTTCGCGGTGGTGCCGGCCGAGTGGAGCGAGCCACAAGCCCCGATCGTCGGCGTGGAGGCGATGCACGCGGCGCTGCGCGGATGGCTGGGGGAGACGCAGCTTGGCCGCGGCGAGGGTCGCGTGGACGGCGGCGACCGCGCTCGCGCCGGCGAGCCCGAGCGGCTCGGTCGCGCGTAGCGCGAGGCAGAAAGATGAGCGCTCCCTCCAGCGGGGAGGTGCGTCAGTTGCGTCCGCCACCGAACAGCCGCAGGAAGAACAGCAGTCGATAGCCCCCGGAGAGGTCCTTGCGGATCGCATAGCCGGTAGTGCCCAGCGCACCGACGAACAGCCCGGTGGCGGCCGCCGCCTGCCACACCGCTTCGGGCTCCGCTTCGGCGTAGCGATTCAGCACGCCGCCCATCCCGAGGCCGAGCAGCACGCCCGCGGCGAACAGCAGCGTGATCGACAGGCTCTCCGAGCGACGCGCGAAGTTGAGCCCGACGATGCAGATGAAGCCGCCGATGAAGCAGATGATCGCGGGGCCCTCCGTGAATTCGCGCCCCAAATAGGATCCGAGCGCGAAGAAGCCGACCGTGACCGCGACGAGGCCCATCACCTGGCCGAAGACACCGGCCGAGCCCACGGTGTCGACCGAGCCGAACATCCCTTCGTCTCTGTAGCTCGTTGCCTGGGGCACTGGTGGGCTCCTTTGACTTGCGTTGCCGGATCCGATACCGCTCCGTGGGGAGCATATATCGGGATCCGCGCGCACCGTAGATCGTCGAGCGTCATATCGTGGACTGCACTGCCATCCACCGCCATCGAGAGAGGAGCGATCACATGGAGACACGCGCGCTTGGCAATCAGGGACTGCGGGTTTCGGCCGAGGGGCTGGGCTGCATGGGAATGTCCGAGTTCTACGGGCCCACCGACGAGCAGGAGTCGATCGCCACGATCCAGCGAGCGCTGGAGCTCGGCGTCACGTTCCTGGACACGGCCGACATGTACGGGCCGTTCACCAACGAGCGGCTCGTCGGCCGCGCGATCGCCGACCACCGCGAGCGTGTGGTGCTGGCGACGAAGTTCGGCAACGAGCGCCGCGAGGACGGCACCAGGGTGGGGGTCAACGGCAAACCGGAGTATGTGCGCAGCGCCTGCGAGGCATCGCTGTCGCGCCTGGGCGTGGAGCACATCGACCTGTACTACCAGCACCGCGTCGATAAAACCGTGCCGATCGAGGAGACCGTCGGCGCGATGGCGGAACTCGTGCAGGAGGGCAAGGTCCGCTACCTGGGCCTCTCGGAGGCAGGCCCGCAGACGATCCGCCGTGCCCACGCGGTGCATCCGATCTCCGCGCTGCAGACAGAGTATTCGCTGTGGTCGCGCGAGCCGGAGGAGGCGATCCTTCCCACGGTGCGCGAGTTGGGCATCGGCTTCGTCGCCTACAGCCCGCTCGGCCGCGGCTTTCTCTCCGGGCGCTTCCAGGCCCCCGAGGATCTGCCCGAGGACGACTTCCGCCGCCACCACCCCCGGTTTCAGGGCGAGAACCTCGAGCGCAACCTGGCGCTGGTGCAACGCGTGGAGGAGATCGCGCGCGAGCGCGGGATCACGGCCGGCCAGCTGGCGCTCGCGTGGGTGCTCAGCCGCGGCGAGGACATCGTGCCGATCCCCGGCACCAAGCGGCGGTCGTACCTCGAGGAGAATGCTGCCGCCGCCGAGATTCATCTGAGCGCGGAGGATCTCGCGCGGATCGACGAGGCCGCCCCGATCGGCGTGACAGCCGGCGCTCGTTACGCCGACATGTCGCCGATCGAGAGCTGAGGCTTCGCCGATGCCGATCTGAGGCGCGGGGCACTGCGTCGCGCGTCTACTCCAGCGAGCTGCGATGCTCTGCGTCGATGAGCACCGATGCAGCCGACGCCCGAGCGCCGATCGACGCCACGCTGCGCGACGTCGTCGAGTCGCTCGCCCCACTGGAGCGCACGCCCTGCTCGCCGGGCGAGCGCGAGGCCGCGCAGTGGCTGGCGCAGCGCCTGCGCACAGTCGAGGGCGTCAGCGTCGAGCTCGAGGATGAGCCGTCGTGGGGGATCTTCCAGCCGACGCTCGCCGGCCTCGGTGTCGCCGGGACACTTGCCGCCGCGCTCGTGTTGCGCGAGCGGCGCGCCGCCGGCGCGCTACTCGCCGCCGCGACGTTCGCGGGCATCGTTGACGAGGCTCACAACGGACCACGTGTCCTGCGTCGCCTGGTGCGGCGCAAGCGGAGCACCGTCAACCTGATCGCGCGCGCCGGCGACCCCGACGCCGAGGCCACCGTCGTGGTGCTCGCCCACCACGACGCGCCGAAAACGGGGCTGCTGTTCGACCAGACGTTGCAGCGGCGTATCTACGAACGCGCCCCCCAGCTCATCGAACGCTTCAAGACGCCCCCGCCGCAGTGGTGGCTGGGGCTCGCCGGGCCGCTGGCTACCTGCCTCGGCGCGCTCACCAGCCGACGCGGCGCCGCGCGTGCCGGCCTCGCGATCGGTGCGCTCGGCACCGCGTTGCTCGCCGACATGTGGCGCAGTCCCACGGTGGCGGGCGCCAACGACAACCTCTCCGGCGTCGCCACCCAGGTCGCACTCGCCGAGCTGCTCGCCGCCGAGCCCATCCCCGGGCTCCGCGTGCTGCTCGTCTCCTGCGGCGCCGAGGAGACGCTGCAGGATGGCATCCGCGCGTTCATCGCCAGCCACCGTCATGAGCTCGCGCCGGAGCGCACCTGGTTTGTGAATCTCGACACCGTCGGCTCGCCGCATCTCGTGCTGCTCGAGGCCGAGGGGCCGGTGCGGATGGAGGAGTACGCCGGGCCCTGGCTGCGCGACCTCTGCGCGCAGTGCGCCACGCAGATCGGCGTGGCTCTGCGCCGCGGCTACCGGGCGCGGGCGTCGACAGACAGCGTCATCCCCAGCCGTGCTGGCTACCCAACGGCGACGTTCGTCTCGATGACCGACTGGCGGGCGCCCGCCAATTACCACCTGCCGAGCGACGTGCCCGCCAATCTCGACTACGGCACGGTCGCCGACGCTACACGGCTGGTCTTCGCCCTGTGCCGCGCGCTCGCCCAGCGCTTCACCGCCGAGCCGGCGATCGCGTAGCTCACAGCTGGGTCCATAGCTGTTCGACGTACTCGTAGCTCGCAGCTGGGTCCAATAGCCGTTCGGCGTACTCCGGCCTCATTCTCGGCCGGGGAGCTGGTCAGCGCTTCTGGTTCTCTACTGCTTGCAGGAGCTGTGCCTTGTTCATGTGGGAGCGACCTTTGACGCCGAGGCTGCGGGCCTCCCGATAGAGCTGTTCGCGAGTGCGTCCGCGCGGCCCTGGTTTGCCGGAGCGAAGGCCGCCACGCCGGCCCGAGGAGATGTCCGCTGTGGATGTGCGCGAGCTGGTTTTCGCTTCACCGCTTCGGGCGCGCTCCTTGTTGACGGTGCGCGCCGCGATCTCCTCGGCACGTTTGAGTGAGGCACCCTGTTCGCGCTCGCTGTCCTTGATGTGCTGGTATTGGCGCTCGCGCTTGCTGCCTTTCTTCACACCGCGTGGCGGCATCTTTCACTCACCTCCGATCACGATCAGCTGCTGGTCTTTTCATGGTCGCGCGCAGAACAGAGATAGCCGATTCCCATGGCTGTGCCTGCTCGGGTTTCGCTCTGGTCTAGACGCTGTGACTCTCCTACCCAAACTGCCAAGCATCAATCCGTTGTTCGGTGATTCGCGAAACCGACACGTATTCGCCGGTCCAGATGCAGCTACCGTTGATTGGTATGCCGGACTCGCAGAACATGGATGACGAGGATCGCCACGAGACGCAGCTGGAGCGCCTCGATCGCAACTTCGAGGAGATGACCGGCGAGCTGCGCGTCGTCGTCACCGGCGTGCAGGTTCTTTTCGCGTTTCTTCTGATTGTCCCATTCGACACCGGTTTCGCGCATGTAGGGAGCTTCGAGCGCACCGTGTACTTCATCACGCTGATCTTCGCAGCGCTTGCGGCAGTGTGCACGATCGCGCCGTCCGCGGAGCACCGCTTCCTGTTTCGCCACGACGACAAGCAGTACGTCGTGTTCAGCTCAAACCGCGTTGTCATCGCCGGCCTCGCCTTCTTGGCGCTGGCGATGTGCGGCTGTCTGCTGCTCGTCACCACCAAGCTGTTCGGGCTCACTGCGGGCGTGCTGACAGCGATCATCGGGGCACTTCCGTTCGCCGTGTTGTGGTTTGCGCTGCCGATAAGACGGCTACGCGACCTTGATGAGACCAGGCGCGAGACCAAGCACTCTAGGTAGTCCCGAGGGATAGATGCCAGCACGCGGCTGCGGGAGCGCATCCTCGTGCCCAGCAGAGCCCGAGGACCAGAGCCGTCAACCGGACCGGTTCGGGGCCTAGCCGACCGGATAGCAGGACGCCAGGTGGTCGAGGAACCGTCGCGGGAGGTCATAAGATCAGCTCATGTCACACCTGCTGCGCAGAGTCGATCTGGCGGAGTTGCGAGCGTTCTGCGTGGCTGTGGAGCTGGGCAGCCTCGGGCGCGCCGCGCGGCTGATGCGGGTGACCCAGCCGGCCCTGTCGAAGCGGATGCGGGAGCTGGAGCTGCTGGCTGGCACCACGCTGCTGGTGCGCTCCGCTCGCGGCGTGCGCCCGACGCCCGCGGGCGAGCGGCTCTACGCCGAGGCGCGGCCGCTGCTGACCCAGGCCGAGCGCGTCGAGGAGATCCTGCAGGGCCTGCGCCACGAGGACGCGCCGATCCGCCTCGCGGCAGGGCACACGGTCGCCGAGTGCTTACTGCCGAGACTGCTCTCCGAGTATCAGGCGCGTCGCGGACGACCGCTGGCGCTCGAGCTGCTGGCCGCCAACTCGACGGTGGTGCACGATCTGGTGAGCGAGGGACGCGCGGACTTCGGCGTTGCGGCGGCTGCGCCCGACAGCGCGCCCGACGCTCGGCTGCAGCAGCGAGACCTGTGTGAGGACGAGGTCGTGGTCGCGGTCACTCCTGCCCATCCATGGGCGACGAGGCCGACGATCCCGTTGCAGGAGTTCGTCTGCACGCCGATGGTGATGCGCGACCCCGCCGCCAACACGCGTCGCGTCGTGGACGCGGTGCTGCGCGAGCACGATCTGCGCCTGGCGGCGCCGCTGACCGAGGTCGGATCGACGGGCGCGGCGATCGCCGCAGCGATCACCGGCGGCGCGCCAGTGCTGATCTCAGGGCTTGCGATCCCGCCGCACGACGAACACATGGTCGCGCGTCGGGTGCAAGGGCTGCGCTTTCGGCGGCGCTTCGTGATGCTCTGGAGCGCGCGGGAGGCGCTGGGGCCCGAGGTGCGGTCGCTGATCGATTACCTCGCCTCCTCGATCAATCGACCTCGGCCCCTCGACTCATAACCTGAAGTTATCGCTGGGGCGGTGATCTGAGCTCTACTGGCGGCTTCGCAGTGGGGGTAGGTTGACATGAGATGTGGCTGCTCGCCAGCACACAGCAGACCTACCTCGACCAGGCCGCCCAGATGCAGGCGCTGTCGTTCACGGTGCACATCCCGCTGGTCTGCTTCGGGATCGCGCTGCCAAGCATGATCGTCTTCGTCGAGTGGCTGTATCTACGCCGCGGCGACGAGGTCTACCGCACGATCGCACAGCGCTGGACCCGGATCATGGCGGCGCTGTTCGCGGTCGGGGTGATCACCGGCACGATCCTCAGCTTCGAGATGGGAATGCTCTGGCCGGGCTTCATGTCCACTTTCGGCGGCGTGTTCGGCCTCGGCTTCGCGATCGAGGGCTTCTCCTTCTTCCTGGAGGCGATCTTCATCGGGATCTACGTCTACGGCTGGCAGCGCCTCTCCCCCCGGGCGCACCTGCTCAGCGGCATCCCGATCGTGATCGCCGGCGTCACCGGGTCGCTGATGGTCATCTCGGTGAACGCCTGGATGCAGCATCCATCCGGCTTCAAGCTCGCACACGGCCACGTGGTCGACGTGCACCCGCTCGCGGCCTTGTTCGGCAACAGCTTTCTGTGGAACGAGTTGATCCACATGTACCTCGCCGCGTACATCGTGGCGGGATTCCTGCTGGCCACCCCGTATGCGATCAGCCGTCTACGCGGAAGCTGGGGCCGCTACGAGCGCACCGCCTGCGCCATCCCGCTCACGATCGCGGCGGTTGTCTCGCCGATCCAGATCCTGATCGGCGACTGGTCCGCGCGCGATGTGGCAACGGAGCAGCCCACCAAGCTCGCAGCGATGGAGGGCCTTGCGAGAACCACCCGCGGGGCGTCGGAGCACCTGCTCGGCTGGTATGTCAACGGCCAAGTCAAGTTCGGCATCGGCATCCCGGACCTGCTCTCGATACTCGCTTTTCACAACCCGAGCGCGAAGGTCCGGGGACTCGATGCGGTGCCGATCTCACAGCGCCCACCGGTGAACATCGAGCGGGTGTCCTTCCAGTTGATGGTCGCGATCGGCACCGGGCTTGCGGCGCTGGGCATACTGTTCCTGATCTTCAGCTGGCGCCGGCGGATCATGCCCACGCAGCCGTGGTTTTACCTGCTGGTGGCAAGCGCCGGGCCGGCGTCGGTGGTCGCGTTGATCGCCGGCTGGATGGTGACTGAGATCGGCCGCCAGCCCTGGGTGGTGTACAGGGTGATGACCACCGCCGAAGCGGTCACCCGCGCGCGCGGAGTGCCAGTCGGCTACGGCGTGCTCGCGGCCACCTACTTGCTCGTCGCCTGCGGTGTCGTTTGGGTGCTGCGCCGCCTCGCGCGGGCACCCCTGAACGCCGGGGGCGGCGGCAGCGAAGAGACCGTGCCCACTGGCAAAAGCGCGATTGACGCTCAGCCGACGGGCGCCTAGGGGGAGCGCGATCCAAGATGCACTTCTACGACCTCCCGATGATCTGTGTGTTGGCCGGCCTCGCGCTGTACGCCGTGCTTGGCGGCGCCGACTTCGGCGCCGGGTTCTGGCAGCTGACTACGACTCTTCTGCCGGGACGCTCAGAGCAGGCGCGGCAGCGTAATGAGCGGATTCGCGAGCACGCCCATCATTCGATGGGACCGGTGTGGGAGGCCAACCACGTGTGGCTGATCTTCGTGCTGACGGTGACCTGGACCGGCTACCCGATCGCGTTCGGTGCGATCGCATCGACACTGGCGGTGCCGCTGTTCCTCGCGGGGCTCGGCGTCGTCTTCCGTGGTGTGGCCTACGCGCTGCGCGCGGGCACCTCGGAGCCCTCAGAGCTCGGCCTGATCGACACGATCTTCTCGCTCTCCAGTGTTCTCACGCCCTTCGCGCTGGGAGCGATGGTGGGTGCGATCGCCTCCGAACGAGTGCCTGTCGGCAATGCGAGCGGGCATCTGCTTTCCAGCTGGCTGAACCCGATCTCGATCGCGATCGGCGTGCTCGCGGTCCTCTTCTGCGCCTATATGGCGGCCGTCTACCTCGCCGCGGACGCCGACCGCCACGACGACCACGAGCTGGCACAGCGGTTCCGGACCCGCGCGCTGATCGCCGGCGTGATCGCCGGCGCGGTGGCGATCGCCACGCTGCCCGTGCTGAGCGCGCAGGCCCACCGGGTCTTCGAACGCCTCGTAAGCGGCCCCGGCCTCGTCGGGCTCGTGATCTCGGTGCTCGCGGGCGTCGCCACGCTGGCGCTGGTGAGTGCAAGCCGCTTCGCGCTCGCACGCATCTCCGCGGCGCTGGCGGTCACGGGCGTGATCGCCGGCTGGGCGCTCGCACAGCAGCCGGTCCTGCTTGCGCACCTGACCATCGGGCAGGCGGCCGCGCCGAGCGAAACGCTGATCGCGCTGCTCGCAGCGATCGCGATGGGCGCCGTGATCCTCTTCCCCTCGCTCGCGCTGCTGTTCGGCCTGTTGCTGCGCGGGCACCTCGACCCCTCCGGTGAGGACGAGAGCCCACCCCGACATTTGGGACCGACCGCAATCAGCCCCTCCGCACGCGCCCTACACGCGCGCATCTCGATCGCCGGCCTGCTCGGCGGGCTCGGGTTCCTGACCGCCGCCGAAGCCGCCTGGGCACATGGTCTAGGAATCGCCTGCCTGTTCGCCTGCATGATCTTCGCGTTCCTCGCGATCGACCCGGCTGAGCTCGCCAAGTCGGCGCAAGACGAGCCGCTGGCGCTGCCGCGGCTTCGGCGGCGCTGAGCTCAGACCGCAGGCAGGAGTCGGCGTTGGGTAGCTGTCCTCATACAGGAGCTAGCGATCACGCCACCTTTGCTCATGCCTGTAGCCTGGGTCGGCGTTGGAATTGACGTCCCGAAAATCGCCGGTGCGACGCTTGCCCACATCGCACGGTCGTGTGAGATGTACAGGTCTGGACACCTGCGCCCGGACGGACTGCGGGGTTCGCGCATGACGGCGAGCGTCCTCCCCGACGACCTGCAGGTTCCCGAGGAGCTGAGTCGTCGCAAGGTGCGCAAGCAACTGCTGTTCTTGACCGGGGTCGTCCTGGCCGTGGTCGCGGTCGTGACGCTGCTTCCGGGGCTCGACGGGTTGCGCGCGCGGCTCTCACACGCCAACCCGTTGTGGCTTGTGCTTGGCGCGGGGCTGAAGGTGCTGTCGGGCCTGGGGTATGTGGCGATCTTTCGGATGGTGTTCTGCAGGCGCATGAGCTGGCGCGTCAGCTACCAGATCGGGATGTCTGAGCTGGGCGCGAACGCGCTCCTACCGACCGGCGGCGCCGGCGGCCTGGCGCTGGGGGCCTGGGCGCTCAAACGGGGCGGGATGCCGACGGCCGAGATCGCGCGCCGCACCGCCGCCTTCTTCATGCTGACCAGTGTCGCGAACGTGGCCGGCGTGGTCCTCATCGGCGTCGGTCTCGCTGTGCGGGTACTACCGGGGGAGACGAACCTGGCGCTGACCCTCCTGCCCGCCGCGATCGCCGCCGCCGCGATCGTTGGGGCGCTGCTCGCGGGACGCTCCTCCGCGGGCTTGCACCGGCGACTGGATCGCAACGAAGCAAGCGAGGGGTCCTCGCGCCGCTCCACGCTGGTGCTGAAGACCCTGGTGGCCGTCGCCGACGGCGTCAACGAGGCGGTCGCGCTGCTGCGCGAAGGCAACGCCTGGCTGATCGGCGGGATCCTCGCCTATCTCATCTTCGACGTGATGATCCTGTGGGCGACGTTTCACGCCTTCGGCGCCTCGCCAGCGCCGGCGATCCTAGGGATGGCCTACCTGATCGGCGAGCTGGGCGGTCTGATTCCGGTGCCCGGAGGGATCGGTGGCGTCGATGCCGGCTTGGTGGGAGCGTTCGTGCTGTACAAAGTGCCGATCACCGCCGCGGCTTCCGCGGTGCTCGCCTATCGAGCGATCGCGCTGTGGGTCCCCGCGATCCTCGGCTCTGCCGCGTTCGTCTCGCTACGCCGCACGTTGCGCCGAGAGTCCGCCGAGATCGCTGTCTGCGCACCCCAGACAGAGATGGAGGTCATCGGGCTTGGGCAGGTCGTCATCTCGAGTCGGTGACGCTCACGCCGCCCCCTTCAGAAGTCCCTCGATGGCCGCGTCGAACGATGTCGGATCGCTGGGCGAGAACCTGCTCATCGCGCCCCCGCTCGAGCCGATCAGAAACGATGGGGTTCCGGTGAGTCCGGCATTCTCCGCCGTCCGCCCATCGCTTGCGATCTCGCTGGCAAGCTCCTGGTCGCGTCGGTCGCCGTCCCAGCGCGTGAGGTCCAGGCCCGTGACCTGGCCAGCGATGCTCTGGAGGTAGGCGTCGGTGACGTAGCCTGAGTTCTCCTCTCCCTGCTCCGCATAGAAGGTCTCGATGAAGTGCCAGGCTCGCTCCTGCCTGCCGGCCGCCAGCGCCGCGACCTGCTGGGCCATGAACACCTCCGGCGCGCGCGTCGCCGTTTGCAGAGCGTGGGACTGGATACGCAACTTGCCGACTCCTACCCACCGCTCGATGATCGACGGCAGCACCTCGAGCGAGAAAGCCCGGCAGTAAGGGCATTGCAGGTCGGCAAAGTACGCAAGCGTGACCGGGGCCGTCGGTTGACCCAGCGCGTTTGCGCTCTGCGGGATACCAGCGAGGAGGGCAGTGATCTCATCGTTGTCGTTCGTTGAGCTCATTCGACGGAACGTAGCATCGCATGGTGTTTCCCGTCGGCCCTCCGCGTCTCTGCGGGTGGTGACCGAGGCCGTACCCGCAAATGTCTAGCGAGTAGGATCGTGCCGTGCACGTGGCGATTGCAGGTGCCCACGGGAAGATCGCGTTACGGATGACGCGGTTGCGTGCCGCCGAGGGCGACCGGGGACTTGACCATTACCACGAGCCGCCGCACGAGCTACCAGCTGAGGCACTGACGTTCGCGGGGATGTGCGCATCGCCGACTGAGGAGACCGGAGCGATCGCGCTCGTTGCGTTTGAGTCCAACGCCGCCGTGGTACCGACATCATGAGCGTCCTACTCGTGGCAGAGATCCACGGACGGGCCGCGCTTGAGCCCGAGCTACGTGCGCTGCTACGCGAACTCGCCGACGCGAGCCGCGCCGAGCCTCAATGCACCGACTTCCGTTTGCTAGCCGTCGAGGAGCCCGGTGAGTTCGTGCTGCTGGGCTCGTGGAGCACCGAGACGGCCCTGCGCGAGCACTACGACACGAGTCATTACCATCGCTATCGCGACCAGGTTCAACCGCTGCTGGCCCGCCCAAGCGATGTGGTCATCCATCACATCAGCACCACCGTGCACGCTGCCGACCCGAATCCGCCCGACCCTGGGCTGCTCGGGTAAACCGAACCACTCCAGAAGCAACTACGCGCACCCGAGCGGGGCCTGCGATGAAGCGGCTTTGCAACCGGTACGCGTGATTGCTCCTTCCACCGCACTTGGCGCTAAGGTCGGCGCATGGTCCTCCAGCCGAGTCTCATCGTCCAGGTCCCACGCGGCGGCGCCGTCAACAGGCAGCTCGAAGCGCACGCGCTCCCGAGCATGGAAAGCGGCAAGGTCGTGGTCGAGGCCGGCCCAACTGACGCCGAGGGAAACCTCGAGGCGTCCGTCGCGGGCCAGGTGGTGCTGTCGCTGCCATCACCGGAAGCGCTGGAGCGGGAGGCTGGCCAGGTTCGCCGCGTGATCGCCCACGCCGGCACCGGGATGGAGCCGCTCATCGTCGAGGTGGAGGCCGCCGAGGAGCTGCGCGAGAATGAGCTGGAGGCTCTACTCGATGCAACACGCCACGCCTCACGTACGGTGATCCTGCGCATCGTCCGCGATGCGTAATCGGCGGATCGGGTGTGTGCTTTCGGGCGGCGGTGCTCGTGGGGCTTATGAGGCTGGGGTGATCTCAGTCCTCGGCACGGCGCTCGAGGCGCGCGGGGAGCGACCGACGCTGTTTCTCGGCACCAGTGTCGGCGCCATCAACGCCGCGTATATGGGCGCAAGCCAGCACCTGAGCGCCGATCAACAGGCGGCCGGGTTGCTGGCGCGCTGGCGGCAGGTCACGAAGGAGGGCGTGATCCGTCCGATCTTGCGCCACCAGTTGCCGCTGACAGCGCTGCGCTATCTCGGGGGACTGCTGTCGGTCCCCGGGGCCCGCGTGCCGAGCTTGCTCGATCCCACCCCGCTGGCGCGCAGCCTCGAGCGCTGGATGAGCTGGGATGACCTTCACCGCAACGTGACCGCAGGGGTCGTCCAAGCTGTTGCAGTGGTCGCGACCGCTGCGCGTACCGGCAGGACGGTCGTGTTCGTCGAGGCCGGCAACGAGCTTGCATTGCACAAATCGCACGTCGTCGAGTACGTTCCCACCAAGCTCGCCGAGGAACACATCCGCGCATCGGCGGCGATCCCGGTCCTGTTCCCGCCGGTACGGGTGCAGACGCCGACGGCAGCTCGCGGCTGGTACGTGGACGGCGGGACGCGGCTGAACACCCCGATCAAGCCCGCCCTGGATCTCGGCGCCGAGCGGCTCGTGGTGATCGGGACCGAAGCGATCACCGAGGAGGTATCGCAGCCAGGGGGTCACGACGACGAGCCCCCCGACTTCGCGGACGGTGCGCTGCACGCGCTGCAGGGGACGCTGGTGGACCCGCTAGGCGAGGACATGCGGATGCTCGGGAACATCAACGCGTTCTTCGCCGAGGGCGAGGACGTAACCGCCGGCACCCGTTACCGCCAGGCGCGCGGCAAGCCGCCCTACCGCCGCGTGCCCTACATCTTCATCGCGCCCAGCCATCGGGGGATCATCGGCGAGATCGCCTCGGAGGTCTTCCGCGCCCGCTATGGCGGCCTGAAAGGCCTCCGCTCGCCGGACTTTCCGCTTCTGAACCGTCTCCTAGGCGGTGACAGCCCAGCACACGGCGATCTGCTCAGCTACCTGCTGTTCGACAGGGACTTCATCGATGCGCTCATAGACCTCGGACGAGCCGACGCCACACGCTGGCTGAACACCCGACCAGGACCCCAGCCGCCATGGCAGACCGAGCCGCTCGACGCATTCGTCGAACATCGCCCACCTGAAGACCCGGAGACCGAACCCGTCGCAGCGGCGGAGCTAGCCTAGCGGGGGGCAGGATTCGAACCCACGAAGTCTCGCCAAAACACGATACGAGGTTGCCCCTGGCCGGAGTAGTCGGCGACTTCCGTGACGGACATGCCGAGCGCGCGATGAAAGGCAATCGAACCGTCGTTGGTAGGGATGGAGATCGCCTTGAGGGCCGTCGCGCCACGGTGGCGGGCGAGCGTCTCAAACTCGCCGTACAGCCTTCGCCCGAGGCCAGCCCGCCGCGAATCGGCACGCACGCCAACGAGATGCACGTAACCGACTTGAGTTGGTGCGACAAATCCGAAGAGATACGCCGCCACGCCTCCGCTCCCGTCACGCATCACAAGGGACGTCTCCCCAAACTCGTGAACAAACATCGGATGATGCCGGGCACGCATATCGCGCGCGCCCCAGTAATCGGCGAGCGCGTCGATGATCGCGTTGTAGTCGGCGGTCGTAGCACGCTCGGGCAACATCGAAGGCGCTGAATACCACATATCTCATCGACGCGCCCGGCTCGTGGAAACGATGCCCTCAACTCGACGCTGAGCCGGTCTGGCTCACTCGGGAAGAACCAGCAGCCGTTCTTCCTGGCGACGCTCCCGCTCGCGCCACCAACGCTCGACAAGGAACGGTGGAATCACGCTCAGCACAGCAAAGATTGCGAGGCGCATCGGCCTATCGAGCCCGTCACCGCTATGGAGGACAAGACCCGAGATCGACCCCATTGCCCCAGCAGCTGCCGCATAGCGCTTGGGAGCACGCCCCTTGCTTGACAGGTGCAATCTGCGCCACCACGACACGGGCTTCTCCCCGAACGGATTCGCTGCAAGTCCGCCCACAAGGCGAGCATTCTAGGCGAGTTGGCACCCGACCCTCTCCCGCAAAGCCCAAGAAACACGCAACCTACCCAGTTAAGCGGGTTTGCGTTCTATAGCGGGGGCGGGATTCGAACCCGCGACCTTCGGGTTATGAGCCCATTTCGGGGGTGTTGTGGGGTGTCGCCTGGTCCGCCGGTTTGGCTCTAGCGCTGGGGATTAGGCTTGCGCCCGATTTGTCATGTCGTGGAATGGCGTGGCGCATGTTTGCACTTTGTTTGCACTTTCCGCCGTGCCAGTTCCGGCCATCCGAGATCGTGGTCGCTCGCGCTCAGTCGGGGAGCACCAGCAGTCGCTCTTCTTGCCGGCGCTCTCGCCCTTTCCACCAGCGCTCGACGAGGAATGGTGGGATCAGCGTCAGGGCAGCGACGATCGCGACTCGCGTCGGCTTATCGAGCCCATCGCCGCTCTGGAGCATGAGTCCCGAGAGCGACCCCAGTGCGCCAGCGGGTGCCGCATAGCGCTTGGGAGCGCCCCCCTTCCCGGATCGCAGCAGCGAGCGCCACCACGGCACCGGCTTCTCCCCGAACGGATTCGATGCAAGCCCGCTCACAGGCAAGCATTCTAGGCGAGCTGCACCGCGGATTGTCCGCGCTTCGGCCTTTCTCTGCGACTACTGCATATACTGCACCTCATTCGTTATCAGCGTCTCGTGTGTTAGCCTGTCTCCATGTCCGCCATAGCCGCCCACCCACGCGCCGATCGAGTTCGCTCGCTCCCAACACTCTCACAGGCCGCCGAATTCATCGGCCTGGACACAGGTGGCATGAGCCGCGCGGTTCGGGCGCTCGGCGTCGAGCCGCAGCGGTGGGGCCGCCGGGACAAGCACTTGGAGGTCGCCCAGGTGCTCCAGATCGCCAGAGTCGCGCAGCGCGCGTCGCTGGAGGAGGTCGCCGGCAGCATCCTGGAATGGACGGAGCAGAACCACCCGGACGCGCTGAAGCAGACGACCGCCGAGATCGATGCGTTCTTCGCCGAGCTTCCTCCACCGACCGCGACACCCGCCGATGAGTTCGTTGCTGAGCTTCGCGCGGCGCTGCCGCCGCGGTGGGCGAACAAGGCCGAGGCGATCTGGCGCGCTCACGTGGGCAGCGTGTAGTAGTCGCCGCGATAGCCCTCGCGCTTGCGACCACGCTTGAAGTCGAAGTTGGCCAGCTCGCCCGCGCTCAACGCGATACCGCCATCGAGAACGAGACCGACCCGCCCGGCCCGGATGGTTCTGCGGTCGATCGCAGCCACAACGCAAACGAGCAGCCAAAGGGCGACGAGGTACTCAGCGCGCAGTGCGGGGTTGTCCTCAACGTCCCTGCGCACTGCCGCCGCCGTGATCAGATGGGGCCGCTGCGAGCCGCTGCGCGGTCCAGGCTCGAAGTGCCATGCCAGGATCGCGGCCACGCGATTGTCTTCGCGAAGATCGCCGGCGAGCAGCCGGCGACCCTTCTGTCCCTCGGCCATGTGCCAAGCCTTCATGGGCTCACTTTGCACCGGAGGCGGGTAGAGGCGCGCTGTCGTCGTCGCAAGGCGCCAGCGCGCCGGTGCGTTGTTCGCGCCGGTCGGAGACGGCAGCAGATGGTCCAGCTCGATTCGAGTCTCGGGCTCCCCGCCGCGCCGTCCGTGGTGGACCGTCAGGGCGCACTCCAAGCGCCGGATCAGATCGTCTCGGCTTTCGGAAAGGCTCAAGACGCCGATGTGGTTGATGTCAGGCTCACGACGCCTCACTCGCAAGCGGAGCCGCTGCTTGGAGCGGCTCGCCGAGATCGTTGTCGAGCAGGTGGACGTAGGTGTCGAGCGTGAAGCTGGCCGAGTGGTGGCCGAGCCAGCGCTGCACTTGCACAACGTTGCGCCCCTCTGCGAACAGCCGCGATGCGACGGTATGACGGAACGTATGGAAGCCCGCCCACTCGACGCCCGCTCCCTTACACGCGGGCGCGAGCACGCGCGTGGCGAGGTTGTCGGGATCGAGTACGGAGCCGGCGGCCGAGCGAAACACGAGCTCGCCCTGTGCGGCACCGTGGGCCGACAGGCGATCGGACAGCACGCGTGGGATGGGCACGTCGCGCTTGGAGTAGCGGGACTTGAGCGGGCCGATCACGAGGCCCTCGCCGCGGCGGCGGCGCACGCGCTGACGGACCTTCACGTGTGGTCGCTCGCCGTCGAGCGCGAGGTGGCGGCCTTCGAGCACCAGCAGCTCTGAGCGTCGCAGCCCGGTCGCGGCGAGCAGCTCAAACATGAGCCGATGCGACTCGTGGACACGCTCGACAACCAGCTCCATCGTCTCGACCACCGCGCCGTCATCGCCGTCGATGCGAGGAAACGGCTGCGGCCGATCCTCGTCGTCATCCATCCGCGCCCTGTGGGGCAGTGCCACGTCAGTCGCCGGGTTGTGGCGGATCAGGCCCTCACGACGAGCGGTCGCCAGGCACGCCTTGAGTGGGCCGAGCGCATTGCGCACCGTCTTATCCGACAACGGCACCCGCCTGTCCGGTTCCTCCTTCGTCGCCGCCGACTTGGTCTGATCGCACAGCCAGCCCACGAAGGACGCGATATGCCTGGGCGTGATCTCGGTCAACTTGATCTGCGAGGAGAAGTGACTCAGCGCGTACTTGTCGAGCAACCCCCGGTACTCCGAGCGCGTCTCCTCGCGAAAACCCCGGCGACCCGTGCCCTGGTAGCGCTCGATCCACTCGCGCGCGTACTCGTGCAGTGTGATCCGGGAGCGCTCCTCGAACTCACCGCGCCCGATGTCGGTCGCCCGCGCCGCCTTGGACCGGCGTGCCTCGTCGAGGGTGCGGCATGACTCCCACCGCTGCTTGCCGTCCACGCGATAGGCGAACACGTACCGACTCCCACGCTTGTAGATCCCCGGTGTCCGAGTCTTCTCCATCTTCGCCGCCATCACCCGCCTCCTCGCAGCCCTACGAGGCCGATTGCATCAAGGCAATCACGCACGTCGCCCTCGAGCACTGCCGGACCCACGCCCAGGTCGCCGAGCAGCGGCGAGAATCGCCTCGGCTCGCACAAGGATCTCCGACGCGGGCACATCGAGCGCACCGGCGATCTTGACGATGTTGGCGAGAGCAACGTTGCGGACACCACGCTCGATGCCGCTGTAGTAGCCACGATTGAGACCGGCCTCAAGAGCCACCGCTTCCTGCGACATGGCGCGCTCGCTGCGCAGCTCGCGGAGCGCATCGCCGAACGCGGCGTGGAGAGGAGAGATCGCCGACAAGATCGCAAGTGTCGCCGCTTGACTACTATGAGTCTATACACTATAAGTCGCAAGGATAACGCAAAGCGCGCTTGCGGGAAAGTCATACCGCGCGTCCTTCGACGTAGGCATCGAGATCGTCGCGGTGGAGCAGGACACGGCGGCCGTCGCGGCGAGGGTGGAGCTTGCCGAGGGCGATCAGGTCGTATATCCGGTCCTTGCGGCAGCGCAGACGTTCGGCGGCCTCCGCAACGTTGAGCCACGGCGAGACGGCCGGAGCGCCCGTCGGGATGAGAGCTGCGGCACGCTCGGCAATTTCGGCGAGTTGCTCATCAGTGAGCGTGACAGTCAGCTCGATCATCGCTGGGACCTCCTTCCATGACTCGCGGTTGCGGGGATCGGATTGAACCCCTCTGTGTTTATGACCGTGAGCGCGGCGAAACGGCCACCAAATTTTTCAGAACGCCGTCCAGCGGCGTCCGCCCAGATCCGCCGGGCACCCCGCGACGGCCCAGCAGACCCTCGTATCCCCAAGAAGAACGAACGTCCGCGTGCTCGCAATCGCCTCGCCTTCGCCACCGCCGCGCTGCTCAACAGCCACTGATGC
>CAVRUG010000001.1:0-419468 GCA_963724305.1 uncultured Solirubrobacterales bacterium | reverse complement strand
CTGGTGGAGACCAAAGCTGGCGCCTGCGACGAGTTCACGAATACGTGGAACATAATCTCGGCGGACAGCTTACGCTCGCAGACCTTGCGGGAGCAGCGGGATTAAGTCGTATGCATTTCGCGGCACAGTTCCGCGCCGCCACCGGTATGAAACCCCATGCGTATGTAACTCACCGGCGCATCCTGCGGGCCAGGACGATGCTATCGCAAACAAGTATGCCGATCGTGGAGGTCGCTCTGTGCGTCGGGTTCAAGACCCAGCCGCATTTTACTACGGTGTTCAAGCGCTTCGTGGGCTATACCCCGCAAGCACTGGCGGATGCTGCGCGGCGAGACGACAATACCCACAAGCGGCGTGAAGAGCCACCCCATTGCGTCTCGGTGGGCCATTTTGCGCGGCGCGCACGCAGCTTCCCGTGAGCGCGCGGTTACGGAAGGGGGGTGTGGGGCAGTGACACCTAAGTATAATGGACGCGCGTCCGGACGGTAGCTCATCGTCGCGACATCAGGTCCTTGCGCCCCAACATTTCGGCGGATATAGATGATACTTGCGAGCATCGCCCACCATGCCGTGAGGCCCCCGCTGATGTCGCCCGTCACACCGGTCGTGTTCGTCGTGGACGACGACGTCTCGGTACGCGAGTTGCTGGAAGCTCTGATACGGCAGGCCGGCTGGCTGCCGGAGACATTCGCGTCTGCTCAGGAGTTTCTTGCTCATCCACCCATCCTTGCGCCGAGTTGCCTCGTCCTTGATGTCGGTCTGCCGGATCTCAACGGGCTTGAACTGCAAGGGCGTATCGCTGCCGGCCGGCTCGACATGCCGATCATTTTCATTTCGGGCCGCGGCGATGTCCCGATAACGGTTCAGGCGATGAAGGCAGGAGCCTTGGATTTCTTGACCAAACCATTCAGCCATGACGTCCTGGTGGCCGCCATCAGAGCCGCGATCGAGCGCAGCGAGACTTGGCTTGAACACGAGGCGGAGAAGCAGTCGCTCCGCGACCGCCATGCTTCGCTAAGCCGCCGCGAACAGGAGGTCATGATGTTGGTGGTCTCCGGCCTGATGAACAAGCAAGTCGGGGGCAAACTCGGGATTAGCGAAATCACCGTGAAGGCCCACCGCGGACAAGTGATGCGCAAGATGAGGGCCAGGTCTCTGGCAGATCTGGTGAAGATGGCCGCAAGCCTCGATCTCGGGCGCTAGAGGCCGGTAGCGGAAGCGCTTCCAAGTGCCCGACAAACCGATGCCAGCGATTTCGATCGTTGATGATGACGAATTGATACGCGAGGCGATGGAAGCGCGGATGAAGTCGCTTGGGTTCCGCGCCCAGGCATTTTCGTCGGCCGGCGACTTCCTGGCTTTCCCTGGTATTGAGCATACGTCCTGCATGATCGCGGATATCAATATGCCGCACATGACCGGTGTGGAGCTGCACAGGCATCTGGTCGATTTGGGCTACGACATCCCAACCATTCTGATTACTGCCTATCCGAACGATGAGGTTCGCGCGCGCGCCTTGGCCAACGGCGTCAAATGCTATCTGGTCAAGCCGCTTGATGACGAGGAACTACTTCGATGCGTCCGCTCGGCACTGGGCAACGAGACGGCATGAACGTCCCCGAACCGCGGCACGGCAAGCTCTGTCAGACGGGCGCAGGCGGCACTCCCGCCGGTCGCCGGGGTCCCACGCTGTAACCTCGGGCATTTGCCGCCCACATTCTAAGCTGACTGGTCAACACGCGGACACCCGCTGGCGCCGAACGCTGTTGTGTTCGCGCAGTCGATGATCCAGCATTGCCCGGCAATGAGCGCATCGTCAAGTATCCCCGTTGCCGGGGAACATGGCCGCCTGGAAGTCCTGTGGGAGGACGGCGACCGCGTTTTCTGCAGAAATTGGCACCGCGATGCTGATGGTCGGCAGTCCGCGCGGCTGGCCGTGCTTGCCAACGCGGATCCGCGGACGCCCGGCAGCGTTGATCGTCTGGAGCATGAATTTGGACTAAGGGATCACCTCGACGGTGCGTGGGCGCTAAGACCTTTGGAACTGGTGCGCGAGCCGGGCCGCACGATGCTGATCCTCGAAGCATCCGACGGCGAGCCGCTTTATGGCCTGATCGGTTCGCCGATGGAGGTCGGCCAGTTTCTTCGTATCGCCATTGCGCTGTCAGCCGCACTTCGCGGACTGCACGCGGGCGACCTCGTACACAAGGATATCAAACCATCCAACGTCGTCGTGGATGCCACGAAGGGCAACGCCTGGTTGACAGGGTTTGGGATCGCGTCTCGCCTTCCCCGCGAACGTCAGTCGCCTGAGCCGCCCGAGTTCATTGCCGGCACGCTCGCCTACATGGCGCCGGAGCAGACCGGACGCATGAATCGCTCGATCAATTCTCGTAGCGACCTCTACTCGCTGGGCGTCACGCTTTACCAGGCGTTGACGGGGATCCTTCCGTTCAGCGCATCCGATCCCATGGAATGGGTGCACTGCCATATCGCCAAAAAGCCTGCCGCACCGAGCGAACGAATAAACGACATTCCCGCTCAAATCTCGCACATCATCATGAAACTGCTCGCGAAAACCCCCGAAGAGCGGTACCAGACGGCGTCAGGTGTCGAGAGCGACTTTCGGCGCAGCCTTGCCGATTGGGAATCGCGCGGTTCCATCGAGGCATTTTCGGTGGGCGAGAACGACAGGCCGGATCGGCTGTTGCTGCCAGAAAGATTGTATGGACGCGAGCGTGAGATTGATACCTTGCTCAAGTCCTTCGACCGCGTCGTCGCAAGCGGCAGGCCGGAGTTTGTGCTCGTCTCCGGATATTCTGGAATCGGCAAATCCTCCGTCGTCAGCGAGCTGCATAAGGTGCTGGTTCTGCCTCGTGGGCTGTTTGCATCGGGCAAATTCGACCGGCATCAGCGCGACATTCCATATGCCACTCTGGCACAGGCGTTCCAGGGCCTTATCCGTCTCCTGCTCGGCAGGAGCGAGTCCGAACTGAACAGGTGGCGAGAGAGCCTTGTTGAGACGTTGAGCCCAAATGCAATGCTCATCATGCATTTGGTCCCCGATCTGAAGTTCATCATAGGAGAACAGCAGGCCGTTCCCGATCTTCCGTCGCAGGACGCGAAAGCACTATTCCGCCGGGTCTTTCGGCAATTCATTAGCGTATTCGCAACGCCCGAACATCCGCTAGCCCTGTTTCTCGACGATTTGCAATGGCTCGATGCGGCGACGCTCGAGTTGCTTGAGGATCTTCTGACCCAACCCGATGTGCATCACTTGATGCTCATTGGCGCCTACCGAAGTAACGAGGTGGGACCAAGCCATCCACTGGTGCGCAAGCTGGACGAGATTCGTCAAGCTGGCGTGACCACGCACGAAGTCACGTTGGCGCCATTGAATTGTGACGACATCACATTGTTCGTGGCGGAAGCCTTGCGCTGCCCGTTCGGGCAAGCCTCCCCGCTGGCACAACTGATCTTCGACAAAACGGCTGGCAATCCCTTTTTTGCCATTCAGTTCATTTCTAGTCTGGCGGAGGAAGCTCTGCTTGCCTTCGATCACGACGAAGGGCGATGGCGCTGGGACCTTGGTCATATTCGCGCCAAGAGCTATACGGATAACGTCGTGGACCTGATGGTCGAGCAAGTTGTGCCGGCTGCCGGCCAAAACCCTGGCGGCGATTCAACAACTCTCCTGCATCGGAAACAGCGCTGACTTCGGCGCATTTGCGATCTGCCAGGGAACATCCGAAGACGAAATGCACGCGGACCTTTGGGATGCTCTGCGACTTGAGCTGGTCATGCGCCTCGAAAGTTCCTACAGATTTGCACATGATCGGATCCAGGAGGCTGCGTATTCTCTGGTTCCCGAAGACGCGCGGGCGGCAGCGCACCTAAGAATAGGGAGGCTGCTGACCGACTACATTTCAACCGACAAACGCGAAGAAGCAATATTCGAAATCGTCGGCCAGTTGAACCGCGGTGCCGTCTTGGCCGTGTCGGAGGATGAACGTGAAAAAATCGCCGAGCTTAATCTGATAGCAGGCAAGCGCGCCAAGGCATCCACGGCCTACGCCTCGTCACTGAAGTATCTGGAAGCTGCCGCGGCTCTCCTGGCAGAAGATCGTTGGGAGCGCCGACACGACTTTTTCTTTCAGCTGGAGCTGAACCGCGCCGAATGCGAATTCCTAACCGGCAGACTTGCCGAAGCGGAGGAGCGCTTGGCGACGCTGTCACCCCGCGCCATTCATACGGTCGAGCAATCCGCTGTCGTGTGCTTGCGTATAGACCTGTATATGACTCTCGACCGGGCGGACCGTGCTGTTGTCGTTTGTCTCGACTATCTTGAAAAGTTGGGTATCGAATGGTCGCCTCATCCGACGAAAGAGGAGGCGCACCAAGAATACGATCGGGTCTGGTCACTGCTGCAAAGCGGCACTATCGAGAAACTCATCGATCTGCCTCTTGATGCACGATCCGGCATCTCTTGCGACGCTGGACGTTCTCACGAAGGTCGTACCGGCAGCACTTTGGACCGATGCGAACTTGCGTTTCCCTGGTCGCCTGTCGAGCTGCTAGCCTCAGTCTCGAGCACGGTAACGGCGATGGTTCGTGTGTCGCTTATGTGATACTTGGCATGATAGCCGGTGTGCAATTTGGCAACTACGCGGATGGGTATCGATTGGGCCGGGTTGGCTGCGACCTGGTCGAACGCCGCGGGTTGACGCGCTTTCTGGCCGCTACCTATCTGCCCTTTGCGGACCGCGTCATGCCGTGGACGCAACCCTTTAGAGCCTGCCGTGATCTGCTGCATCGCACTTTCGAGGTTGCGAATAAGACAGGTGTCCTCACTTTCGCCACGTACAGTGGCGACAGCCTGACTGGAAACTTTCTCGCGGCGGGGGATCCGCTCATAGACGTGCAACGCCATGCCGAGGATAGCCTCGACTTTGCACTGAAAGCGCGGTTTGGCCTCATCGGCGACCGCCTTGCGACGCAACTTGCTCTCATCAGAACCCTCCGCGGCATGACACCGGCATTCGGTTCTCTCAACGATGAGAACTTCGACGAAGCCGAGATCGAGCACCATTTCGCAGGCAACAGAGCCTTGGCGGCGGCGGAGTGCAGGTATTGGATTCGCAAGCTTCAAGCACGCTTCTTCGCAGGCGAATATGCTGCAGCTATCGGTGCAGCGACGGCGGCCCGGAATCTGCTATGGACATCCGACGCGGTTCTGGAAGCGGCCGAATATCAATTCTATGGCGCACTTTCCTTGGCTGCGTATTACGATACGGCACCGTCCGACAGGCGGCCGGAGCTTTTCGACGCGATAACGGCACATCACCGTCAACTCAAGGAATGGGCGGCCAGCTGCCCTGAGAATTTTGCGACCCGCGCCTCGCTGGTGGGCGCGGAAATAGCTCGCATCGAAAAGCGCGCGCTCGACGCGGAGCGACTTTACGAGCAATCCATTGGTTCGGCGCAGGCAAGTGGGTTCGTCCATAATGAAGCTACTTGCCAACGAACTGGCCGCACGCTTCTACGCGGCGCGCGGCTTCGAGAGAATTGCGCGAGTGTATTTGCGGGATGCGCGGTACGGCTATCTTCGTTGGGGAGCCGATGGCAAGGTGCGGCAACTCGATCGGCTTCATCCGCACCTGAGTGCGGAAAGCCCGGCGCTCAGTCCGACGAGCACGACCGTGGCACCGGTCGATCATCTGGACCTTGCGACGATCATCAAGGTATCGCAGGCGCTGTCGAGTGAAATCGTCTTTGAGAAGCTGATCACCACTCTTCATGCGCCTGGCCGTCGAGCACGCCGGCGCCGAGCGCTGCTCGCTGATCCTTCCGCGCGGCGACGAGCAGCGGGTGGCGGCCCAAGCGACCACCGAAGGGGATACGGTGGTCGTGGATCAGCAGGACGAACCTCTGACCCTCGCCGCGATTCCGACGTCGATCATACATTTCGTCGTGCGCACGCGTGAGCCCGTGCTTCTCGATGACGCCTCCGCCCGGAGCCCGTTTGCCGACGACGACTATCTGCGCCAACGCCAAGCTCGATCCGTCCTCTGTCTGCCGTTGGTCAACCAGAGCAAGCTCATCGGCGTTCTCTATCTCGAAAACAATCTTGCGCCACGCGTGTTCACGCCGGCGCGAATGGCCGTGCTGAAGCTCCTTGCATCGCAGGCGGCGATCGCGGTGGAAAACGCCAGTTTGTATCGCGATGTCGCCGAACGGGAGGCCAAGATCCGTCGGCTTGTCGACGCCAATATCATCGGAACCTACATATGGAAGGTCACCGGCCAAAACATCGAAGTCGGCGATGCCACCATCGTCGAGGCCAACGACGCCTTTCTCCGCATGATCGGATACGGCCGAGAGGATCTCGCGGCTGGCCTTCTCAGCAAGAATTTTCTGTCCGCGCCAGAGGGACGTGATCGCGATGCACACACTGCAGCGGAGGTGAATGCGACCGGCGCCGTCATGCCATTCGAGAAGGAATACCTGCGGAAGGACGGCACGCGCGTGCCGGTGCTGATGGGTCTTGCCGCTTTCGACGAACGGCGGCTCGAAGGGTTTGCTTTTGTCCTCGATCTAACCGAACGCAGGCGGGCTGAGGCAGAGGCCCGCGAGAACGAGCGGCGCTATCGGGAGGTTCAGGCAGCATTGGCGCACGCGGGCCGTGTCGCCACCATGGGGCAGATCACCGCGTCGATTGCTCATGAGGTGAGCCAGCCCGTTTCCGGGGCTCTCACCAATGCCCATACGGCTCTTGGGTGGCTGGGCGCTCCCGACACCCGACATAAAGGAGGCGACGCAGGCGCTCAACCGCATCATAAGGGACGGCAATCGAGCCCGTGATATCGTAGAGCGGATCCGCGCCCTCGCCAGGAAGGCGCCGGCACAGAAGGATCTCGTAGAACTGAACGGAGCGGTCCGGGAAGTTATTGAGCTGACCCGAAGCGAGGCGACAAAAAGCCGCATATCGGTGCGGCTCGACCTGGTGGACGGCCTTCCGATTGTGCTGGGTGATCGGGTCCAACTGCAGCAGGTCGTCTTGAACCTGATCGTCAATGCGGTTGAGTTGATGAATGGCACCAGTGAGGGTCCACGCGACTTGCTGATCACCACCGGCAAAGAGGCTTTCGGCAACGTGCTCGTTGTCGTGCGAGATTCCGGGCCGGGCTAACGGAGCTAGCTCTTAACCACCTTTTCGATCCCTTTCATACGACGAAGCCTGATGGTCTGGGCCTGGGGCTGTCGATCTGCCGTTCGATCATCGAAGCGCATGGCGGACGGCTGTGGGCCAGCGCAAATGTGCCGCGCGGCGCCATCTTTCAATTTACGATTCCCGTGGCCGAGACTGACGCAACCGATGCATCGTCGCACGCAACGCCAATCTCCCTTCAGCGCTCCGGGTAATCGTCAGCCTCATTTTGATGACGGACTCCACGTCAAAGCAACGCCACTCAGCGGGGCAGGATCAGCGGGTTCAGCCAGCACATAGATCCCACCGTCATGGGACGACCGGCCCGCTTTGAGCAAAGATACCCCCGACACGAGCCACCGGTCCACAGCAAGAGCGGCGATGCCCTGGCGGCAGGGATCAGCGACCGAGCTGTCCGACATGATCACCCAAACGCGTCTCGACATCCCCTGGCTTATGAAAGCCCCATTCCATGAGCTTCTTGATGCGGGCCTGTGTGGCGGGCCTTGCAAGCGAGGCCATGAAAGCGTCCCACTCCGGTTGAATTTCGGAATCGGGCGGGAGGTCGGCCAGATTGGCGAGACGCTTGGTCTCCGCGATCGCGTTCTTGTCGAAGGACGCGATCCGCATAGCCAACGCATCGACGAAGCCGTCAAGTTCGCTGTCCGGCAAGGCGCGATTGATATAGCCGTAGAGCTCGGCGACGTCGCCGCGGATGTCGTCCGCTCCAAGCAGCACTTCCAGCGCACGACCGCGTCCCATGATTCGCGGCAACCGCGCCATCGGGCCGCCACCCGGCACCAGGCCGCAACCCACTTCCCATTGCGACAGGATAGCCTTCTCCCGGCTGCCGAACCGCATATCGCTGGCGAGTGCCAACTCGCTGCCAACCCCTGTTGCGCGTCCACGGATTTTGGCGATCGAGACCACGGGCGCCCGGCTTAGCCGCACCAACGCGTCGGGCAACTGCTGTAGGCCGGTGGGCCCGGGCGGCAGGCTCAACGTGTCCTCGGGATCGGCAAGAAAATCATAATGAGTCAGGAAGAAGCCGTCTATCACGCTCTCGAAGACGACAACCTTGACGTCCCTGTCTGTTTCGAGCGCCGAGACGATCGCGGTCAGCGGCGCCATATTCCGCGGGCCAAAGATGTTCAGGGGCGGGATATCAAAGGTAACGCACCAATAGGCCGGAGAACGGCGTTCGAGCCGGATCTGCTGGCTGGGCTCGCTGTCGTACATTTCCATCCTCCGGTGGCCGAACGGACCGGGCACTGCCCGACGCCATCAAGGTAACCAAGCTATCGGAGGCGTATCCATCGGACGAAGGTATTGGGGACACGTTGGTATCGCAGGTGGCGAGGGCAGCCATCTATGGAGCGTGTGCGCGCGCTTCGATCCATCATCATCGCCGGGCACCGCGGCACCTCTCATTATACGACGGCTGCGCAGACCGGCTGGGGACCGACGCAGAGTTTTACAAACGACCGCGCCGATTTCCTCGTCAACCTGAGTACCACCGACACCTTGGTCCAATGGCACCCCTGACCTTGGCGCATATCCTGCTTTGTGGCGGCGGCGTCCAGGCGCGTCCTTCCGCCTGGCAGCAAGTCGGGAATCATCGACGTCGCGATGCAGATCGGGAGCCGGGATCAGGAAGAGAGGGAAGATCATGCCAAACCGGTCTTCGCTTTGGACACTCCGAACAGCGCAGCGGACGAAGGTGAAAGTCGTTGTGGTGTGGTATGGAGTGGGGAAGCGCACTGCCATGCATTGGCCGAGTGCGTTCTCGTGAGTTCCGGAGCACAGCGACGTCGCGCTGTCGGAGCATCGGCTCCTGCCATCCGGGGAGCCGCCGCCAGTTGCGGACGTCGGTGTCGTTGCTGCTGTCGTGGCAAAGCATACGATGGACGCGCAGTTGGATGATACGGTTGACCGGCCCGTGCCCGAGTCGTCTGCCGGGGGTTCCAGAGGTCGCTCCGAGAGCGGCTCCGCCGGCCCCTGATGGTAGCATTCCCCATCATGCTGGCCGTGGTCGGCGCCGGCGAATACACTTCGCCGACGAGCCGTATGTTTCGACCGACGGGCCTTCGTGCGGTCCGCGGAGTCCGTCAACGCCCGGGTTGCCGGCCAGGTGGTCGAAATCGCGGTCAAGGACAATCAGCGCGTCCGGCAGGGCCAGCCCCTATTCCAGGTGGATCCAGAACCCTATCGGATTGCCGTCGACCAGGCCGAGGCGCGGCTCAGCAGCGCCCGCCTTCAGATCAACGAGCTCAAAGCGACCTATCGCCAGGAGGTGGCCGAGCTTCAATCGGCGAACGCTACCGCGGACTTCGACGAGCGCGAGTACGGTCGACAAAAAGCGCTGGTTACTGACGGTTGGACACCGCGCGAGGTCTATGACCAAACCGAGACAAATCTCAAGGTCGCCCGTCAGCGAGTTGCGTCAGACCAACAACAGATCGCGAACACCGTGGTCGCGCTGGACGGCAATCCGAATATCGAAATCGATCGCCATCCGACCGTCCGCGCAGCCAAGGCGCAACTCGACCAGGCTCGGCTCGATCTGTCGTATACAACGGTTTACGCGCCTGACGATAGAACGCCACGGTTGACACAAGCTCGGCCACTGCTCAGGAAGAGGCGGTGGAGGAGAGGACGGCGGATGCGTCCGCCGGGGGGAGTCTGACGGGCCGCCCGACAGCTCGGAGGCGGAGCGCTCCGACGCGCCGTCGGCGGCGGCGGATCAGACCGATGCCCCCGATGCCGGCGAGTCCGCCGGCGACCCTGCGGCGTGAGAGCCGTCCCCGAGGGGCTCGCATGAGCGTACGTTCCACGAAGAAAGACGCGAGCTTGGCTCGCCCGGGTATGCCCGGCGGCCCGGCGTCGCCACTGGGCTCGGGGAAAGAGTCCAAGCGGGCTAAATCGACCGCCAGCTCGCTGTTCGAGCTCGCGGCGATCATCGTGATCGCAGTGCTGCTGGCGCTCGGCATCCAGCGGTTCCTCGTCAAGCCCTACAAGATCCCGAGCGGCTCGATGGAACCGACGCTCGCGGTCGGCCAGCGTGTGCTGGTCAACCGTCTCGCGATGACCATCAACGGGCCGCACGTCGGGGAGATCGTGGTGTTCCACCCGCCGAAGGGCGCCAAGGAACAGCGCTGTGGCCCCACGCACTACGAAGTCAGCCCGGGCGGCGCGCCCTGCGACCAGACCAACCCCGAAGAGGCCAACGAAAACTTCATCAAGCGGATCGTCGCGGGCCCGGGAGACACGATCTACGTCAAGGAAGGCCATGCGATCGTCAATGGGAAACGCGAGTCCGACTCTTACATCAAACCGTGTGGGGGGGTGCGGGAGTGCAACTTCCTCACCCCGATCAAGATTCCCGCCGGTCGTTGGTTCATGATGGGGGACAACCGTGGCGAATCTGACGACAGCAGGTTCTGGGGACCAGTCCCCACCTCATGGATCATCGGGGGAGCGTTCTTCACCTACTGGCCCCCCGACCGCATCGGCACGCTCTAGCGCTGGTCCCACGATCGCGTCGGGGCGCCCTAGTGCTGGTCCCACGACTGCCTCGGGACGCTCTAGTGCCGACCCGCCGACCGCGTCGGGACGCTCGAGCGGTTCTGGGACCTCGCGGACCCGTCGCAGGGCGCGCCGAGCGTCGAGCGGGCGGCGGCTGTTCGCCTTCGACCGCCGTCTCGGCGTGCGGCTGGTGGCGGGTGCGGACGAGGCCGGCCGCGGCTGCCTGGCGGGCCCGCTGGTGGCCGCCGGCGTGCTGTTCGACTACGATACCCTCTCCACCGCTGAGCTCCGTGCGCTGGCGGCGCTGAACGACTCCAAGCAGCACACCGCGGAGGCGCGCGAGGAGCTCTACCCGCTCGTATTACGCAGCGCGGCACGAGTCACGGTCATCTCGCGCTGCGTGCGCGGGATCGACTCTCGGGGTCTGCACAACACCAACCTCGCCGCGCTGCGCGACTCGCTGCGGGGCGTCACCGACGGGGTGCAGGGGGAGGTCGCCTGCCTTGTGGATGGCTTCTCGGTGCCCGACTTCGGGCGCCCGCAGCGTGCGATCGTCAACGGGGACGCAACCAGCGCGGCGATCGCCGCCGCCTCGATCGTCGCCAAGGTGTCGCGCGACCGCTACATGCGCCACGCCGACACGCTCCACCCCGGCTGGAGCTTCGCCGAGCACGTCGGCTACTCCACGCCCGCCCACCGCGAGGCGATCATGCGTCTCGGGGTCTCGCCGCTGCACCGACTGTCATTTCAGTCGTTGGCTTATCAGCAGTTGGCGCTATAGGGGGCGCCGAAGCAAGAGAGGGGCACGACCCGCCGAGGGACGGATCTGGTTGCGACGACGCCAGTTCCTGCTCACCACGCGCCTTCGATGTGGTCGAGACAGACGAGCCGGTTGGCTTCGTCGACGATCACGCCGATGCCATCGAAGCGGATCGTGTGGGCGGTCGGGCGGTTGCGGGACTCGCGGTGCAGCCACGCCGCGGCAAGACGCCGCAGACGCGTGCGCTGGCTGGTGCGCAGCCACGCCAGCGGCTGCTCCTCGGCGCTCAGTTGCCAGCGTCTGCGAGCGCGGCGGGTCTTGACCTCGGCGAATACTGGTCATCATTAGCGCATACGACGATGGCCGCGACTTCCGGGAGGCCAAACGATGACGAGCACCAAAGCACCAACCCTGAGCCTAGACGGCTACATTCGCGTATCGCAGACACGCGGGCGCGAAGGCGACTCGTTCATCAGCCCGAAGGTCCAACGCGACGCTATCGGGCGCCTTGCAGGACACACAGTCCAGATCGCCGCATGGCACGAAGACCTCGACCAGTCCGGCGGCAAGCTCACTCGCCCCGGCCTCGACGCCATGATGGAGCGTATCCGCACCGGCCAGACCGGAGGCCTCGCCGTCGCCTCACTTGACCGACTCTCCCGCGCGGGCGTAGCTGATGCCCTACGTCTCGTCGAAGAGATCTACGAAGCCGGCGGCAAGGTCGCAGTCGCCGACCTCGGCATCGACCCCACGACCCCAATCGGCGAGGTCGTGATGACATTCATGCTCGCGCTCGCGCGGATGCAGCGACGTCAGTTCGAGGAAAAATGGGATGAGGCACGACGACGGGCAATCGGGCGAGGGATCCACTTCCGCGCACCGTTCGGCTACACCAAGCCCGGCAAGGGAGAGGCGATCATCCCCGACCCAGACACCGCGTCGCTCGTCACCCGCGTATTCGAGCTGCGCGCCGCCGGCGAATCCTGGCCACGGCTCGCAGCGTTCCTGAACAAGCAACACCCACCCAACAAAGCGCCGCGCTGGACGCACTCCACGGTCTCCCACCTAATCCGCAACCGGGCATATCTCGGCGAGGCCTCCCACGGCCAACACGTCCAGGCCGGCGCACACCCAGCACTCGTCAGCACGCAACTCTGGGAGGCCGCCAACGCCATCAAGGGACACGCACCCAGCCGCGGCAAGGGAGACGGGACACTGCTTGCCGGGCTCGTGCGCTGCGCAGGCTGCCGCTACCCCATGAGCCCCGGCTCGACATTCGGCGGCGGCCGAGCCGAGCGCCTGCTCACCTACCGATGCCGCCGGCACTTTGGCGCCGGCGACTGCCAAGCATCCTGCGCGATCAAGCGCGAGACACTCGAGGAGTACCTAGAGCACGCCTTCCTCGAGCACTACGCCGACATCAGCATCGAAGGCACCACAGACAACAGCGACCTCGCAGAGGCACAGATCGCCGTGCGAGACGCCGAAGCCGACCTAGAAGCATTCCGCGACAACGAGCGAGTCAAGAACATGCTAGGCGCGCTGGGTGCCGGCTCCTTCGAAGAGGGCATCCGTGTGCGCGTCGACCGCGTGATCGCCGCCCGCGAGCGCATCGCCGCCGCCCGCGCAAGCTCCCTTGGCTTCATCGTGCCCGACGCTCTCACCTACCAGACGCTCACTCTGCCAGAGCGCCGGCGCATCCTTCGGGCCGGTATCGGCGCAGTGTTCGTGCGACGCTCAACCCGACGCGGCGGGCGGGGTGGAGCACCCGACCCCGCCACCCGCGTTCTGATCCTTTGGGCCGGCGACGAGCCGCAGAACCTGCCCGGCCGGCACACCGCGCAGATCATCCCCCCAACCCCCCTCGACTGGTAGCCAGATCGTACCGGGATAGCGCTTAGCGATCACCTCGGCGAACGCGAGAGCAACCGCATAGGTCGCTTGCAGCTCGCGCTCGCTTGGGTGGGAGATTCGTTGCGCAGCAGCACGCCCCATATCCCTCTACTCCGACACCCCCACAAGGCCGGGACGAGCCGCCGGCCACGTACCGACTATGATTCCGAACCTCAGGATCATGGCCGTGCAAAACCTGCATACCCTGCGGCGGGCCCAGCGCCCTCTCAGCCTCCTCGCGGCCGTGATCCTCGTCGCCTTCGCGCTCGCACCCGTCGCGGCGGCCGCCGCCGAAGATAGGCCTCCCGAAATCGTAAGCATCGGGTCGGGCATCGGCGGCGAAGTGACGGTGAGTGCCCAGATCAATCCGGAGGGCCTCGAAACCGGCTACGAAATCAAGCTGGTGTGCTCAACATGCGGGCCGGCTGGTTACTCGCCATCGGTCGGGCGTCTTCCCGCTGTCAATGAAGCCCGCACCGTAACCCTCAACCTGACCGGCGTACAGCCAGGCACCTACCGGTTTGAAGTTCTCGCGCGCAACTCCGCTGGCGAAGCGTTCAGGGCAGCGAACTCGATGTCCCTCCGACCGCACCCGGCGCCTGCCCGAGGAGATGCTCCAACGACGAACCCTACAAAGCCGAAATCCCAGCGTGGATTCACGGAATTTACCCGCGAGCAGGCGGCCCAAGTCAGTCAAGGAATACGAAGAAAGACAGGCCCGCGAACAACAGGAAAAGAAGACCAAGGAAGCCGCCCGCTACGCCGCCGAAGAGGCCGAACTCAAACAGGCCGAGGAACGTGAGGCACAGGAAGCCGCCGCCCGCGAAGAAGCCGAACCAGCTGCCTGCCACGTCCCCGCCCTCAAGGGCGACACCCTCACAGCCGCCCGCCTCGCCCTCGCCAAGGCCCATTGCCGCCTCGGCGCCGTCCACCGGCCTGCCCACCACGACGGCGCGCTGTACGTCAGCGCTCAGGGCGCCCCGGCGGGCAAGCGCCTTGCCCACAACGCGCGCGTCGCGCTGTGGCTCGGTGCGAAGCGGGCTTCGCACCGGGGTCGAGCGCGATGAACGCAGCGACTATGTGCTTCCCGCCGCGAGCGCGTGGACAGCCGCGTGTCCTTGCTGTTGCGTTCACAGTAGGCGTCCTCCTGGCCGGGGTGCTGCTGGCTGCGCCGGCTCCTGCCGCCGCTGCACTCCCCACGATCATCAGCACCGCATGGGCACCCACCACCAGCGAAGTGCTTCTGGAGGCAAAAATCGACCCAGGGGGCCTCGAAACCACCTACGAAATCCAAGTCGAATGCCCTGACCACACACTCTGCCAGCGCAGCGAAGGCAAGCTCCCGGCCATTGCGGAAAACCTCACCGTGATTCTGGCGTTGCGCGAACCACAGTACGGCTCCACCTACTGGTTCACTGTCACTGCGCACAACGCGGAGGGCGAAGCATCAAAGCGCAGCGAAGCCGCGCTCCCCTCGACTCCCCCCGACATCCCACCGGGCGCGTGCCCCTTCGGGTGCGCTGTCAACGAACCCTACGCGCCCCCAGAACTCCCCTGGGCCAACCAGAGCGGCAACGAAGCCGCCGAACGCACCGTCGCAGAACAACACGCAAAAGAACACGAAGAACAACAGGCCAAGGAAGCGACCGCGAATCGCGCCGCCGAACTCAAACACGCAGAAGAACAGCTCCAGCAAGCCGAAGCAGAAGCCCAACGCGCGCGCGAAGCAACCGCCCGCGCACGCCAAGAACGAGAACGAGAAGAAGCCGAACACCCTGCCTGCATCGTCCCCGCCCTCAAAGGCGACACCCTCACCGCCGCCCGCCGCGCGCTCGCCAAAGCGCACTGCCGCCTCGGCACCGTCCACCGCGTCGGCCGCCAGCATCACGGCACGCTGCGTGTCGGCGCCCAGAGCGCCGCGGCGGGGGAGCAGCTCGCGGGTGGGGCGCGCGTAGCGCTTACGCTCGACGCGAAGCAGGCCCCGCGCCGGGGAGGCACACGATGATGAGCGCCACGGCGCGCGCCCGTCGCCTCGCGCTTATTGCCTGTGCGACGATAAGCATCGCCGCACTCTCGGCGACCCCCGCGCTGGCGGGCGAAGGCGAAGCACCCAAGATCGAAAGCCTGGGCACCGCGGTGGGCGGCGAAGTGACGGTAAGCGCCCATATCAACCCCGAGGGCCTCGAAACCAGCTACGAAATCAAACTGGAATGCGGACCTGAAGAGCCAGTGCCATGCGACTCGATACCCAGCGAGCGCCAAGATGGGCACCTACCCGCTGGCTACGAACTCCACGAAGTCACACTCACACTGACCGGCCTACAGCCAGGCACCTACTGGTTTGGTACTCGCGCGATCAACACGGCCGGCGAAGCGCTCTGGGTCAGCGACGGACTCAAAATCCCCTCGCCCTGCCCCAACGGATGCGAACCCTCGCCCTTCCCAGAAGGCACAGCCCCAACCGGCCCCGTCGAAGCCCCCTACCTCGGCGCCGCCAACGAAGACCTCAAAAAGATCGCCGAACAGGAAGCAGAACGACGCACCAAAGAAAAAGAAGCCGAAGAACAGAAAACAAGAGAACTCAGCGCCCGACCCGCCTCCGAACAGGAGCACACAGACGAACAACCAACAGCAGCACCCGCGCCAACCAAACACCCCGCCTGCCGCGTCCCCACCCTCAAGGGCGACACCCTCACCGTCGCCCGCCGCGCCCTCGCCCAAGCGCACTGCCGCCTCGGCGCCGTCCACCACCAACCCGCCCACCACCACGGCACGCTGCACGTCAGCGCCCAGAGCGCCCCGGCAGGGGAGCAGCTCGCGGGAGGGGCGCGCGTGATGCTCACGCTCGGCGCGAAGCGGGCTTCGCGCCGGGGAAAGGGACGCCGATGACGGGCGATGCACCCCGGCCTCGCCGCTGCCGTTGCGACCCTCGCCGCGCTCGCGCTTTCGCGCCGCTGGCCCCGTGCGCGATCGTGAGTGATCCCGGCGAAGACGAGTGGGAGGATGTTGTTGTCAGCCACTACCCTGCTGTCAGTCCATAGTTTCAGCGAAAAAATGAATGGAGGTTTGCAACGATGCTTAGGATTCACGCCTCAATAAATAAAGGGTTCGTGGGGGTTGTGTAGAACCTGTTGGTGTGATTGATGAGCAGGCGATTGGGGAGCGCTTCCGGCTGTTGAGGGAGAAGGGTGTGTTGGACGAGCGCCGACGGCGGTTGTGGGCGGCTGCGGAGGCTCGATCGCATGGCTATGGGGTATCGCGGCGGTCGCGCGGGCGACGGGTCTTGACCAGGAGACGATTCGTCGGGGTGTTCGTGAGCTCGAGTCCAGCGAGGTGCTGGATGAGGGTCGGGTGCGCCGTCGGGGGGCGGGCAACAAGCCGATCGAGGAGACCTATCCCGGGATCGAAGGGGAGCTTGAGCGGCTGGTGGCTCCCGAGACTCGGGGTGATCCCTGCTCGCCGTTGCGGTGGACGTCCAAGAGCGCGGTGAAGCTCGCCGGTGCGCTTGCTGAGCGTGGCTTTGGGGTGAGCGACCGCACGGTGCTGCGTCTACTGAAACGTTTGGGGTACAGCCTGCAGGCCAACCAGAAGGCTCGTGAGGGAGCAGACCACCCGGATCGTGACGCGCAGTTCGCGCACATCAATGCAGTCGTTCAGAAAACCATCGAGCGTGGTGAACCCGCTATCAGCGTGGATACCAAGAAGCGCGAGCTGGTCGGGGATTTCAAGGCTGTCGGACGGGAGCTTGAGCCCAAGGGCCACCCGGTGCAAGTCCGCACCCACGACTTCAAGGACAAGGAGTTGGGGCACGCGATTCCCTACGGGGTGCTCGATCTCACCCTTGACGAGGGGTGGGTCAACGTGGGCGTGGACCGCGACACCGCCCAGTTTGCCGCTGCCTCCATCCAGGGTTGGTGGGAGAACCTCGGAAAGCAGCGCTATCCAGATGCCCGGGAGCTGACGATTGGCCGGCCCCCGTTTTTCGGTCCACCACGTGTGAGAGTCGGTGGTTTGGACCCCGTTCTCGTGGACACGGGTTGACTCGTGGAGTGTATGTGATGTAGCGGCTGGGCCGGTGGGCATGTGGGCAACGCGAAGCGTTGTCCAAGCGGTGTGGGCAGCTTGCTGTCCACACCGCGCCATGTCCACGGGCCGCGGGGGGAGAGGGGTGCCCGGCCCGGGGTTATGCCGCTACGCGGTTGATGCTCTCGGTGGCGGTGTACGCGCCGGCGAACGCGGCCGGGGTGCGCATCCCGAGCGCGGAGTGCGGGCGGCGGCGATTGTAGTCCTCTTGCCAGTCGCCGATCACCACGCGCGCCTCGGCTAAGGAGAAGAACTCCTCGACGTCCAAGAGCTCGTCGCGCACACGGGAGTGGAAGCTCTCCACGAACGGGTTCTGCCACGGCGAGCCGGGTTCGATGAACGCAGTTCCGGCCCCCGAGAGCGTGCACCAGTCCCGCAGCGCGTGCGCGGTCATCTCCGGCCCGTTGTCGCACCGCAGCAGCTCTGGGGCGCCGCGCTCACCGCACAGCCGCTGCAGTGAGCCGACGACCGTCTCAGCGTCGATGCTGCGCGCCACCAGCATCGCCAGCGACTCGCGGGTGAACTCATCAACGATATTCAGCAGCTTCAGCGCCCTGCCGTCGGCGGTCTGGTCGAACTGGAAGTCAAACGCCCATACATGGTTGGGACGCTCAGCACGCAGCCGCTCGGCTGGAACGGTCGAGGAGCCCAGCCGTCGGCGCTTGCGCTTGCGCACAGGAACCCGCAGCCCCTCCTCGCGCCATAACCTCTGCACCCGCTTGCGATTCACATCCCAGCCTTCCTCACGTAGATGGTGGTGCGCGCGGCGGTATCCCCACCGCGGCCGCTCCTTGGAGAACTTGCGCAGCTCGGCGCGCAGCGCCTGGTCCTCCTCGGCGCGCTTGGGCTCGTAGCGCTCCGTGGAGCGACGCTGCCCGACCACCCGGCATGCCCAGCGCTCGCTGACGCCGAGACGGTCGCGCAGCATCGCGACCGCCCGACGCCGACGGACTGGGCCTACCAATTTCCCGAGGAGATCTCCCGAAGCGCGCGGTTCTCAAGCGCCTGGTCAGCCACGATCGCCTTCAACCGCTGGTTCTCGCGCTCCAACTCCTTCAACCGCTTGACGTCCTGCGCCTTCATCCCGCCGTACTGGTTACGCCAGCGATGGAACGTCTGCTCGGAGACCCCGAGCGCCTTGGCGACCTCCGGGATGCCCTCGCCCTCGCCAAGCATCCGCTCGGCCTCCCGCAACTTGCGGATGACCTGCTCCGGCGTGTGCCTGCGTCGCTTCATCAGAGTTCCTTTCTAGCCCATCATCGCGGGCGCAAGAAACTCTCACAAGGGCCGGACCGAACTCAGGGGGTCAGGCCACGATCACTGCCGACAGCGGCGGATCCAACAGTTACCGCACACGGCTATGGAAGGTAGAGTTGCAAAAGCTCGCCGATGTGACCGGCCTTCGGATCGCCGTATGCCACTTCCCCCCTGGGACTTCCAAGTGGAACAAGATCGAGCACCGGCTGTTCAGCTTCATAAGTCTCAACTGGCGCGGCAAGCCACTCATCAGCCACGAGGTCATCATCAACCTGATCGCCGGCACCACCACCAGCACCGGGCTGAAGGTCTACGCCCAACTGGACGACCGCCCATACCCCAAGGGCGTCGAAGTCTCAGACCAAGAACTCGCAGCAGTAAACATCAAACGAGACACCTTCCACGGCGAATGGAACTACGTCATACACCCTGCATCAACCGAGGCGTGAGCCCTTACGCTCAGAGTCAGAAACACATTGTCATCACGTCGGGGCCAAGCTCATACGCTTTATGCCCCTGGGATTGATGCGATTCTCAAAGACATCCTCGGCTTGTCTGGCCCTCGGACGCTCACGTTGGGTGGGAATACGTAGAGTTGTTTCGTAACACCAAGTAGTTCCGCCGATTGGCCCAGGGTGAGCTTGCCTGTCGCCGATAGGCGAGTTGGGTGCCCCCATATAAAACTCTATAGCGCTGTCCAAAGAAATGGAGCATGAAAAATGCGAAGCATAAAGGCCGGGCTAGTCCTCATGGTCGTGTTCGTACTGAGCGCCGTAACGACATCAATCGCCTCGGCGTCACCCGAACATATCTTCAAGGTAGAAGGAAAAAAACTAGAAGCTGATGAAAAAAGGGAAATCACGGCCAAAGCAAAGACAGAATTCGTCTTTACGGGCACGGGCTCACTCGGGATCAAATCAGAAACCAGGTGCAAAAAGCTAAAACTAAACGCCGCTGAAAAACCTGTGATCGTCGGGGGGGCTCCTGGGACCTCTGCGAAAGAGCTTTTTGAATTCGAAGAATGCACTGCTACCATCGGCGGATCTAAATGTAGTTCTGTAGCGATTGAAAGCTTTTCTTTGAACAATGAACTCGTCACGATTGTCTTGCCTGCCGCAAAAGCAGGAAAACTTGCGTGGCTTTTTACTCCCGCCACGGGCAAAGTAGTCGCAACGTTTAAATTCAAAAGCTGCGGGATTTTTGGTAGCCTAGAAGCAAAAGCAGAAGGTACCACTGCGGCCCAGTGCATTCCAGAAAAAACAGAACAGGCCGCGTTGGCGCTTGCCTGGAGGGACAAAGAAGACATCACAGAAATTAAGAAACAAAACGGCACACTAGAACATGCTGGACTGGCATCATCAGCAACCATTGCAATGGCGAAGCTGAAGTAGAACTAGTCACTCACGAAAAATGGGGTTGCTTCTAGCTTCCGGTTAAAATGCCTTTGTGGGAAGGTGGCATTTTTCCGGTCGTCCAACCCCGCCTTAAGGCCCAGAATCAAACGCGCGACGTTATCCGCAGCTTGAGCGTGCCCCTCACCACACGCTCAAGCTGCTCGCGCGAAGAATCACGCACGCATCGCCGCCCGCGTGGCCTTGAGCGCCTGCGTGAACGCGGCCTCGGTGGCGCCGCTGTAGACCCGCTCATAGACGCGCAGCGCCCGGCGCTCGGCGAGCACGCCAGCAGCGGCCATCTCGACGACGAGATCCTGCGTGCTGAGCACCGTCAGGCCACTCCGTTCGGCATAGGTGCGGGCTTTGCCCTCGTCAAGGATCGCCGCCCACCCATTGCGTTTGGCGGCAATGATCGTCGTTGTCTCCCCGAGGTTCGCGCGCTCGTCGGGCGTGACGCCGGAGCGGCGCTCCTGCAGGCTGCGCCAACCTTCCGCCAGGACGCTTGCACGTTTGAGCTCTTCGGGGCCGAGCTGCACCGGTGGGTTGGCAACCCAAGGCGGAACACGATCGTCAAGCGCGCGAAGCTGCGCGTGCGCAGGCTGCCGGGCACGGTGCTCAAGCTCGCCGATCACCCAGGACGTCAGATGCAGCCGGCCGGCGAGATAGTCCACGAGCAGCTCGCAGACGCCGCTCTCGGCGAAGCGACAGAACGGGCTCGTGTCCGCCAGTACGGCGGCCTGCCGGGCGGCCAAGTCCATCAGGGCTCAGGCTCATCCTCGCCCGGCGGGGTGCCCTCGGTTTCCCCGAGGAGCGCCGTGAGGTCCTCATCATCGAGGAGTCCCTGCGCGTTGGCTTCGCGGGCGCCGCGCACGAGCACAAGTGGCAGCCGCGGCAACGTCCGCTCGCCGGCCTGCACGTCGCGCGCCAGCCGCGAGAGCGCGTCTGCCGCCGGGGTCAACCCCAGCGCGGCGAACACCTCGCGGTGCTCGCCGGCTGCGATCTGCCGTTTGATTTGCCGGCCTTCGGCCGGGCCGATCACCCCCGCGAGCTCAAGACGGATACGGCTCGCCTCAGCGCTGATACCGAAGAACGCGCCGACGCGCACGGCAAGCTCAAGGCTCGACAGCTCCGGGTGGTGCTCTGACCAGTTGCGGACCGCTTGGCGGGGCGCGAGGAACGCACCGGCGAAGTAGTTCGCCTCGACCTCCTGCGGATCCTTGGAAGCCATCCCCGCCACCGACTCCACGCGAGGACTATGCCTCATGCGGTGGTGGCCGAACTCGTGCGCGAGCGTGAAGCTCTGGCGGACCACCGGGTGCGCGCCGTTGACGAACAGGTAGGCCCGCTCCCCGCGACGGTAGTAGAGGCCCGCGACATCCCCGGCGAACTCCTGCACGCAGACCGGGATGCCGGCGAGGTCCTCGACCGCATCCAGCACTGAGATCGGCGCGTCCAGGCCCAGGCCGAGGGCCTGCCTGGCCTTATCGGCAGCCCGCTCCCCGGGATGCGGGGCATCGCGCCGCCCGGCGCTCACCCGAGCAGCGCCTGCACGAACTCGATGTCCTCTTCGCGACCCCGCGCGCGAACTCGAGCGCGTCCGCGGCGTCGCCCTCGGCTCTGAGCATGAGCGCCTCCTCCTGCTCGCCGAAGAGCAGGAAGTCAGCGGACACACCGAAGTGTCCGGCCAGCGCGGCAAGCTCTGGGGCGGCCAGGCCACGCTCGCCGCTCTCGATGCGGCTGATCGCGGACTTTGTGAGCCCAAGGACGCCCGCAAGGTCGTCCTGGGTCATGTTGCGGGCCTCCCGCAGCTCGCGTACACGCGGACCTACGGCGTCCCGTTCGATAGTGGTGGGCATCGTCGCTTCCTCCAGTCGGGGTCAACCACAGTGTAGCCATTGGTTGCGCTCAGCGCAACTTTCTTGCCCGTTATCGGCGGAAAGTTGCAGTTGCGCGATCGGTGATCGGCTGCTCCCATGAGGGCAGCACGTCGGCATTTGGGAGAGGAGCGATCTATGGATGGGTGGTCCGTGCAACGATCCGCCGATGCTTTCCCGGGTGCGTTGACGAGATCAGATGCTCGCAGTGCTCGCGGTGCTCGGCGTGGTCGCGGGCCTGGCCCTCGTGATCCTGGCAAAGCTTCAAGTCACCGGGATCATCGTGATTGTCTTGGGGGTGCTTGCCGCTGCGGCGATTGCCATTCCCAAGGCAATCGAACCGCTCGAAGCCCTGAAAGAGCGCCAGCGCGAACAGGATGACCGTGTACGAGCCATCGTCGTCGGCGGCGAACCGTTGCCACTCGCCGACGTGGACCCATTCAAGATCGGCGTTTTTCGCTCGCAGATCGCCGAGGAGAGCGCACGCCACCAGGGGGCGCCCGAGTACGTTGCGCGTACGGTGGACGGCCCGCTGCGCGCCGCTTTTGACGAGCGGACCCTCGCTCGCAGCCGGCGCCTAGTCGTGCTCCGCGGCGACCCGAAGGCGGGCAAGTCGCGGACGCTCTGGGAGGCCGTACGCGAGCAGGACGGACGACGCCTGGTTGCGCTCAAGGCCCCGATCCGGGCGTTGAGCGCTCTGAGCCAGCCGCCGAACCGTTGAGCACCCTCCTTGCGTTGGAGCGGCCACTATCGACCGTGAAGGGCCGGGATCTCGTGATCTGGATTGATGATGCACACCTCCACCTCGACCACGGCCTGACGCGCGACAACCTGCGTCGTCTTGTGGAGGACGATCGCTATCCGCAGGCGATCATCTCTGCCACGATCCACAGCGACCGCCTCGACGCGATCAAAGACTTCGACCGCGAACTGCATGCTCTGCTGCGAGAGCCCTTCGACGATCTGCACCTTGAGCCTCGACTCGACGACGCCGAGCTACAGGCAGCACGGGAGAGCTACCCAAGACTGGCCGCCGACCGCGACCTCTTGCAACTGCCGGAGTTCTTCGCGGCCGTGCGGCAGCTCCTCGACCGCTACCAGGGGTCCCGAGCCACCGAGCCGGTGGGCGTGGCCGTCGCGGCAGCCGCGGTTGCTTGGCAACGAGCGGGGATGCCACCAGGATCGATCGACCGCCCGACCCTCAAGGCGCTCACAAAACTGATGCTTCGCGGGATCGCGCCACCCCGACCGTATCAAGCGCCTGGCCACCGGGCAGGCTGTCCTCGTCACCCCCGGCAGCGAGCAACCCCCCGCAATCGTCGACGTCAATCACCCGGGGGATGGGCGATAGAAGGGGCGGTCAGGGTTGGCGCGGCCTCGCAAGGAGGGGGCAGCGGCAGCGACGCGCGAATCTAAAGAAACATAGCCAAACGATTCGCTCGAATCTCAAAACATCTTTCCGGTGCATCTGATAGAACACCAGCCATCGGTTCCTTCAGCGGGAGATGAGGAGGGCCTCATGGGCGGGATGCGGTTGGGCAGGACACGGGCGATGGTTCACACCGGAACGCGAGTGGCGTGGACCCGGGCGACAAGGAGCGTCGGCCTGTTGGCCTTGCTACTCGTGGCGGGGTTGTCTTTGGGGGCGGCTGGCGCCTCGGCTGAACCGCTCTGCACGAACAAATGGACCGGCGGTAGCTCGGGATCGTGGCAGACGGCGTCCAACTGGTCTACGGGCAAAGTGCCCACGTCGGCGGAAGTCGCCTGCATTGGTGCTGGTGTGACGGTCGAAGTCTCGGGTGGGACGAATGCGGCGGGGGTGCTCGCGGACGAAGGGACGCTTGTGCTGAGGGGCGGCTCGCTGGAACTGGCTAACGCGCTTGAAGAATCGACTGTTCATGCCCTGACGGAGAGTGGGGGCACGTTGAAGGGCGCGGCGAGGCTGGGTGTGTCGTCGTCGTTATCGTGGACTGAAGGGAAGATGGAAGGGTCGGGGTCAACGGTGTTGAAGACGGCGGCGTCTGGGATGGTTCGTGCCATCTCGGTGACGTTGAGCGAACGGCGATTGGTCAACGAAGGCACGCTCACGTTGACCGCGGGCTCGATCGAATTCGAACATGGCGCGGTGTTCTCCAACAGCGGGACGTTCGATATGAACGACAACGAAAAAGCGTGTGAAGAAGGATGCAACCGGACCGGGTTGGAAAGGAGTTCGGGCTCAAGCAGCTTCGTAAATACCGGTGTGGTGAAGAAAGTTGAAGGCGCTCGTGGAGTTGGTCTTGACGTCAATACTGAAAACCTAGGGACGATCAACGGCAAAAGCGGACCGATAGTGTTCGACGGCAGCTCGAATGCCTCTGTGCTGGGAAACGGCAGCGTGCTTGAAGGCGTGATAGAGATCGAAAACGCGAGCGTAACGGGCGATGACTTCAAAGTCACGGGCGGCGAATTGACGGTTGAGTCGGGGACGTTGAGCATGGCCGAAGGCGATACCGCGACGGTCGGTGTGCTGGCGATGACGGGCGGGACGCTGACAGGCCTTGGGACGCTGAAGGTCACAGAAACGCTTTCTTGGTCGGCGCCCGGCACCGAAAGCACGATGTCCGGGTCGGGATCGACGGTGCTGGCGTCCGGAGCGACCGGGTCGATCAGCGTGCCCAGCGTGGACAACGCGAACCTGGCCAAGCGCTCATTTATCAACGAAGGTACGTTGACGCTCGTCTCGGGGCATATCTCGCTCTCCGAAGAAGCGAAGCTGGAAAACAAGGGCACGTTCAAGGTCAACTCGGAATCCACGAATGCGATCGTGCTGGCTCCCGGTGGCTCGGGCAAGGTGGTGAACTCGGGCATGGTTGAGAAGTCCTCGGGTACGGGCACCTCGCAAGTGTCTGTGCTGTTTGAAAGCAGCGGGACGGTGGAAGGCCAGAAAGGGCAGCTCGCGTTCACCGCTGGTGGATCGTCCACGTCGGCTGGGAAATGGGTGGGCGACGAAGAAGCCTCGGTCGCGCTGTCGGGCGGTTCGTTCACATTCACCGAAAGCAGCTGGTCGGGCGCGATCGACCTCACGGGGGCGAGTGTCACCGCCGAAGGGTTGCGGGACAGCACCGGGAAGGTGAGCCTCCAGGCCGGCACGTTGAGCGTCGCGGGCGCGTCGGCGAGTACGATCAACGACCTGTCATTGACGGATGCCACGCTGAATGGGGCGGGGATGCTGAAAGTGACCGGCTTGTTGGAATGGACGGGAGAAGGTGGGGTGATGTCGGGGTCGGGCTCGACGGTCCTTGAAGCTGGTGCGTCGGGGAAGATCGAAGTCATAACGCCGGCTGAAGTAAAGGCGCGCTCGCTCGTGAATCACGGCACGCTGACGTGGGGGTCGGGTGCGCTGATCCTCGCTGAAGGCGCGCAGCTCTCAAACAGCTCGACCTTCTACGCCAACGACAACGGCACGTCGTCTTCGTGCGGCGGGCTCTGCCGGGGGGAGGGCATCGATCCGGGTACCGGCTCGGGCACTTTTGAAAACACCGGGTCGGTGATCGAGATCGCGGGCTCTGAAGCCGAGATCGAAGTTCCCTTCAACAACCAGGGCAGCGTCACGGCGGAAACCGGCAAAATCAGACTCACAGGTGGCGGGATCAGCGGGCACACCGCCTCGGGGTCGTGGTCTGCAACCGGCAGCTCGACCTCAATTGAATTCGCTGGCGGCACCTTCACGCTCGGCTCGGCGATCAGCGTCTCCGGGGAACTCATCTTCAGCGGCGGCGAAGTCAAAGCCGGCGACCTTCAGGGCCCGAACGCTGAGGCAGAGATCAAAGCCAGCACCCTGACCCTCAACGGGCCCACCACCTCTGTCCTGAAGAGCCTCGGAGTGCTGCACCCCGGCGGCATCCTGACCGGCAGCGGTAGCGTCGAGGTTTCTCATTCGCTGGTATGGAGCGAAGGGAGCATGAAGGGAGCGGGCGTGACGGTGTTGGAATCCGGGGCGACGAGCACCCTGGAAAGCTCGACGCTGCATCTGGAACGCGAACTCGTGAACGAAGGCACGCTGACGTGGGCATCCGGCGAAATCGAACTCAAAGGAGGGACGATCGAAAACAGCGGAACCTTCATCTCGCATGATGAACTGGGCTGTGAAGAATGCAGCACAGGGATGTTTTCCGGCGGGTCGCGCGGCTCCGGCTCGTTCTTCAGGAATACCGGCACGCTGAGAAGAACGGGTGGCCGCTTCATACACACGGACATCGGCGTGATATTCGAAAACGACGGTGTGATCGAAGAACCCGTGGGCTATTTCGAATTCCCGTACGCTGTATATCCCGAATCCGAAACGCTGTTTGGCGGCGAAGAAAATCCGCAGGAACCGGCTCAATGCGGAGAAGAAGAATCGGTGAGTTGCCAGTCCGGTAACTACTCGCAGACGCAGACCGATTTCTCGATCGGTGGTCGGGGAGTCGGGTTAATCCTGAGCCGCACATACAACTCACAAGCAGCGGTCGCCGGAACCAAAGGGATATTCGGCTACGGCTGGTCAAGCTCGTTTAGCGATCATCTCGTGGTCGAAAAAGCGAGCAAACGTGCAACGCTTGTGCAGGCCGACGGGAGCACTATCACCTTCACCGAAGGTGCCGGCGAAGCATTCACAGCGCCAGCGTGGACTCAAGACGTTCTCAGCGGATTGTCGTCGGCGGGATACACTCTTACGCTCGAAAATCAGACGGTCTATAAGTTCAATGGCTCCACAGGGCGCCTGGAAAGCGTGACTGACCGCAACGGCAACGCGACGACGCTTGCTTACAACGGGAGCGGGAATCTCGAAACGATTACCGACCCGGCCGGCCGCAAAATCAAACTGGCATATAACTCCGAAGGTCTCGTGGAAAGCGCCGAAGACCCAATGAAACACGTCGTCAAATATACATATGAAAGCGGCAATCTCAGGAGCGTTACCCAGCCCGGTGAATCCGCGCTGCGCTGGCAGTTCAAATACGACAGCTCGCATAGGATCACGGAACTCGTCGACGGACGGAGCGGTAAAACAACCATTGAATACAACAGCTCTAACCAGGTTGTCTCCGAGATCGACCCAATGAAACGCACAACAAGCTTCGAATATACGGCGTTTCATACGACGATGACCAATCATGCTACAGGTGGCGTGACCGTTCAATACTTTACGAGTAATGGCATGGGTACTTCGGTCACGAAGGGTTACGGCACGTCGAGTGCAACAACCGAAACACGCAGGTTCAATGCTGCCAACGAGCTACTGAGCGTTACCGACGGAAACGGGCATACCACGCAGTATGGCTACGACACGCACGGCAACCGTACCAGCATGATCAACCCGAATAAAGATGAAAAAAAATGGACGTACGACACGACGCACGACATCGAAACAGAAACGCTACCCAGCGGTGAGACGACCACGTATAAACGCAATAGCGACGGCGATCCTGAAGTCATCGAACGTCCGGCCCCTGGTTCGACCGTTCAGTCTACGAGCTACAAATACACGTCTCACGGGCAGATAGAAAGTATGACCGATCCGCTGAAACGCACGTGGAAATATGAATATGATACCGCTGGCGACAAGATCGCAGAAATTGATCCGGAAGGCGACAAGCGCACCTGGGGTTATAACGAAGACTCCCAGGAAACCTCGGTGGTCAGCCCACGAGGCCATGTGTCTGGCGCGAAAGAATCCGAATTCACGACGACGACCGAACGCGACGCACAGGGACGGTCTATCAAGGTCACCGACCCGCTCGGTCACGAAACGAAATACACCTATGACGGCGACGGCAACGTCGAAACGGTGACCGACCCAGAAGGCCACAAGACGACGTACACCTATGATGCCGACAACGAGCGGACCAAGGTCGAAGAACCCAACAAAACGATCACCGAAACCGAATACGACGGCGCTGGCCAAGTCAAGAAGCAGATCGACGGCAACAAGCACGCGACGGAATACGTCCGTAACATCCTTGAGCAGGTCACCGAAGTGATTGATCCGCTCGGCCGGAAGACCCTCAAGGAATACGACAAAGCCGGCAATCTCGTGAGCATCACCAACGCCGCGAAACAAACTACGACCTACAAATACGACCCTGCTAACCGACTCACCGAAGTCAGCTACTCGGACGGCAAAACGCCAACCGTCAAATACGAATACAACGGTGACGGCGATTGCACCAAGATGGTTGACGGCACCGGGACGACCACCTATGAATACGACCAGCTTGACCGCCTGACCGCGACCAAAGATGGACACGGCAACACAGCCGGCTACGAATACGATCTTGCCAACGAGCAGACCAAAATTACCTACCCCAATGGCAAAACCATCGAACGCGAATATGATAAAGCGGGACGGCTCAAGAGCACGACGGATTGGTCGAAAAACATCATCAAATACACCTACGACGCCGACTCAGACCTCACGATCACAACGTTCCCGAGCAGCACGAGCGACGAAGACACCTACAAATACGATGACACCGACGCGATGACCGAAGTGAAGATGAAGAAAGGCAGCGAAACGCTCGCGTCTCTCGCCTATACGCGCAACAAAGACGGCTTGGTCGAAAAAGCAACTAGTAAAGGGCTACCGGGAGAAGAAAAACCTACCTACACCTACGACAAAAACGACCGACTAACAAAAGGGGTCGGCATCTCCTACGAATACGATGCCGCCAACAATCCGACGACTATCGGTACCGAACACACCTACAGCTACAACGCCGCTGACGAGCTCGAAAAAAGCGTACTAAAAAAAGCCACCGCCGCGACATATACCTTCAACGAAGTTGGCGATCGCACCAAGACCGAACCCGCCAGCGGACCCGCAACAACATACGGCTACGACCAAGCAGGGGATCTGATATCCGTTACACGACCAAAAGGCACAGAAGTGGCAGCGATCGAAGATACCTATGGCTACGATGGCGACGGGCTACGCACATCCGAAACGATCTCCGGCACCACTACTTACGTGGCGTGGGACCTCGCCGAAGAACTGCCGCTGATGCTTAACGACGGCGTCAATAGCTACATCTACGGCCCAGGGGGTCTTCCTGTCGAGCAGATCAACAGCAAAAACGAACCCCTTTATCTTCACCATGATCAACAGGATTCCATACGGCTCATCACAGGGAGCACCGGCGCCGTCGGAGGCAAATGCACCTACGGAGCCTACGGGACACCCACCTGTGAAGGAACCGCCACCTCTCCACTGGGCTATGACGGCCAGTACACCAACGGCGACTCCGGACTAATCTACCTTCGAGCCCGCGAGTATGACCCCGCCACTGGACAATTCATGAGCGTCGATCCGAAAGTCACTACAACGATTGAGCCTTACGGATATGCGAAGGACAACCCGGTTAACGAAAGCGATCCGACAGGTGAATGCGCCATCGCGTCGGCGGCTGCTAGTGGGGCGTCGAAGTCGAATTGCAATAAATGGTGGAGCGAAGCGAAACGGAAATACAGCTTCCTACTCGAAAAGAAAGAAGATCTGGAAAAAGAGGGTCCGGCGTCATCAAAGGCGACTGTGGAAGGACATGTAAAGGCGTGGAACCAACAGAAAAAAAATCTTGTGAAGATTCTAAAGAAATTCCAGGCAGGCAAATGCGAAGAAAAGTTCAAGCTCGAAGTTCCGACAAGAGTTTATGAACTGGCGGAGAAGGAAGAGCGACTGGTGTACTATCCGAATGCAGGGTGAACAATATGCCATCGCCGAGTGACAAGGAGGTTGCACGAGTTAGCGAGGCGTGGCTCGCGCTCCAAGCAACCAAGGATTCTCAGCACGACTGGTCGGTAGACGCGAAGGAGACGTGGCGGGAAGCGGGCGACTACTCGGCGATGTTGCGCTTGGTGCTGCAGCTTTGCCGTGACGTAGCACCGGACGACGGTGAGAACATCGTGATGATCGGTGTTTCGCCGTTGGAGGACTTGATTAGGGAATGGCCGGACGCGACGCTGTCGCTCGTCGAAAAAGAGGTTGACAGCAATCCCACGCTGCTAAAAGCACTGAAGTCCGTTTGGACGCGGCAGCAGGCAGTGCGCGAGCGGATCGACGCGATACTGGCGGCGCACGGCGAAACGCGGGCAGTTCGTGACAGTGGAGACATGGCTGATGATGTCTCGGAGCTCGATGACATGTAGTGGCTTCAGGCTGACATCAGCTTCTGGCGCCTTGAGTTGACGCAGGCGAGGCCGCTGCGGGTTCTATGCCGATTGGCACGCTACGTGGGTCTACGCCGAGCACGTATCGTCCTCGGGCAACCCGCACGAACCGCCGCGACTTGCCGAAGCGTTCGATGCCAGCGCACCCTTGACCAAAGACCGAGCCACCGACTCGCCCAGCATCGCCTCGACGGCTGCGTGGACGTCCTTTGGTGCGCATCGGCTCCTCGCCGGTCGGCCAGCACCTTGATGATGGCCCTGAGCACCCACCCAGGCCGGCGGGGCCGCTGCCGACAGGTAGCAGGCTGCCGACGAGGGGTACGGCCCTGACGGGCCTCGAGGGTGTGCAGCGGGGACCGGGCCGGGGGCCGGCCGACTGCTCGATCGACGGATGGGATGGGGAGGGCCTCAGTGTGCTTGACGCTCGCCGCGTCAGGTCTCGATGTGGCCCAACGACGGCTGCACGATATGAGCGGTCCTGTGCGAACTAGGAAGGACACCGAGAAGCGGGATGATTGACATCGAGAGAGCGCTCGGCGGGATGGTGCGCTGAAAAAAGTCGCAACGAGGGGTGCGTGGGTTGGGGGGCAGCTCGGGCGCCGGTAGGGTCGGCTGGTGTGGCAGTCGCAGTCCAGAGGGACTGCTAGGGGAGGGAAGCGCCTCCCGCTGGGAGGGGGATTGGGGTGGCGGCACTCAAGAAGCTACTCAGGCCGGGCGGCCGGGCGTGATGTGACCGGCGAGCCAAGCTCGCCTACGCGCGGGCGGCCTGATGGTGGTTCCGCCTTCGGCTGCACGCGATCGCGGTTACTCCCTGGCGGGGGCTGCCCGCTACAGCCCCCGGGGGCGGGAGAAGATGGGGGCACGGGACCTCCGGAAGGGTCGTGATCCTCCGTGAAGCCTCCGGCACACTGAACGAAGCTTGGGAGGGCCCCGCGGCCGCGGAAGCGGGCAACCAGGAGGGGGTACGCGGTCTTCGAAGAGGTTGGTGCTTCGGCGCATCCGCGAGGCTCGCGGAGACTCTCGCTGACGCCGGGGTCGTCGTCCGAGCCACCCTTTATTGTATGCACTAGCGACGGCTATTAAAGACAAGGGTTTGTCCATCGAACGCGATCACGTCGATCTCGCCGTACCGGGTGCGTGCGTTGCGGGCGAGGATCGCGAAGCCGAGACGCTCCAAGTGAGTGGCGGCCAACTGCTCGCCGAGGCGGCCGAGGGCGTGGCGGGGGTCCTTGGGCGGCGCGTCTGGGCGGGGAGCGTTGCCGCTGCGAGGATCTGCGCCGGCGGCGCCCGCTGGATCTGAGCTGGTGACATTCGCTGGATCTGCGCTGGTGGCACCTGCCGGATCTGCGCTAGTGGCGCCCGCGGAGGGCTGCTCGGGTGGAGGACCGGCTTGTTCGGGGCACATGAAAGATTAGGCTAGGCCGGTGAGTGTGTCCTAAAAGCCCTCTTTGTGTCAGGAGTGTGACGGGATGGTTACAGCTAAGAGGCCTTAGGGCCTATCCCCTTAGCCAACTTCTGGGCAAACGAGCCTATTCACCACACACCCTTTGGCAAGTCAACCAGTGTCCCCGTGAATGGGCGCAGGGGAGCCCGCGATGGTTCGATGTCTGCTGGGATTCCATGGCGGCCCACCGTTCCGCATTTTGTGCGAATGCAGGCACCGCCGTGGGTGAGACGGCGATCAACACACCCAGCACGATGCAAGTTAGCCCCACGGTCGCCACGAACCGATTCCCCCAGCCCAGCGCGCGCTCCACGAACATGATCGCCGTCAGCGTCACCATTATGTAGAGGCTGCCACCGCCCACGATTACCAGGAGAGTCATCAACGCCCAGCAGCAGCCGAGGCAGACGAGGCCATACCGTACGCCGAGCGTGAGGGCGTTGCCCACGCCTCGGCGGTAGTGGCGCAAGAAGAAACTCCCCGGGTGGCTGCATACGGTGAGGCATCCTCGCTTCAGGGTTGTGAACTGAAAGCAGCCGGCGAGCACCAGCACGCTCCCGGCGAGGAAGCTCGAAGTGACTCTCCATCCAGACTCCGAGGCCCCCGACGCGGTGAAGCGCCTCGCTGATGAAAATCGCAAAGCAGCCGACTCCCGCCCACACCAGGGCGTAGCCAAGGCATACAGCCGCCCTTCGGGTCGCCCGGAAGCGGGCCCCGCCGGTGGCCGTCCGGAAAAGCATGAGAAAGCCGAGGCTGGACGGGAGCATCATTGCGATCACCATCGCCTCCCAGGCGCCCAGAAACTCCAAAGTCGAGTCGATCGTGGATCCTGGCATCATCGACGACCCGTACAGTCGCGCGCCGGCTTCGCTTCCGGTTGCGGCGAACAGCGCCACCCACGCCGTGATGCTGGCTCCGAGCGCCAACAACGGGAGATCCCCGACCATCCTTCCCCTGAGTCTCGCGTACGCGCTAGACATCATTCGCGACCCAGTACTCCGAGTGAATCGCACTGCGTCCTTTGAACGCCCACTCGAACCCATACTTGCCAAGAGATACGTCGTGATGCTCAGCTCGGGCTATGTAGGCCGGGGCCCTCGGCGTGGATGCCAGGAGCGAATCCCGGAGGGTGGTGACGGTGCCATCGGCTCCCACGAAGGGAGTGACGTCAACGCTCACCAGGCGCTCCGCACGCAGGGTGCCGGCTCCCTGCTCGAGGGCGTAGCCGATACGAGCTCGCTCGACGCCGAGGGTCTGCGCAACCAGGCGTGCGAGATCGGCCAACGGTCCCCCGAGCGCACCGGTGTACGCCGCGAGTATCGCGGCGACCTGCTCCTCCGAAGCCTCCACGTCGATGACGAACACCTGCCGCCAGCTGTTGGGTACGAGGACGTTGCCCGGGATATCGAGCACACGTATGAAGTCACAGCCGGCCACGTCCACGCCGTCGATGCTGCCCCGCTCGATGTGGTAGGCGTTGAACGCCTGGCAGGCGCCACCGTCGGGATCGGCGCCGATCCAGCACGGGCATGGGGCCATGCAAGAACAGGACTCCAGCAGCGTACCCTCGACACGATATGGCCTGTTCACCTCGCGAGGCATTTCACACGAGCTTGGCAGAGTTGCCACGGCCGCGAAATTGGAAACACGCCGCGAGCGCGGTGGCGATGACGGCGCCAGCAGACGAGCGGCCCCTCCCGGTGTTGGTGGCGACCCGAATGTGCTCGAAGGCCAGATGTCGCACCGTGTCTCCAACTAGAGTACTCCCATGTCGCCACACGTCTTCGAAGCCCGTCTCGGTCTCCGGCTCGGCGTGCTCGCACTCGCGCTGGCGCTGCTCTTGCCGGCACTCCCTGGTTGCGGCTCGGCTGGGAAGAGTTCCCCAGGGAAAAGCTCCACCGGGGAGATCTCGGCCGGAGAGAGCTCCACCGGCAAGAGCGTTGCCGGCAAAAGCCACACGGCGTCACAGCTCGCTGCCCTGGGCGCCGGCTTGTACGGACCGCCGGGCCTGAGAGCCACGGTGTACGCGCAGGGTCCGCCGACCCTCGCCGCATTCGCCTTCGATCTTGCCGGACGGCTGTGGTTGACGGCCGCCGGGTTGGAAACTCACACACAGGATGGCGTGTATGTGATCGCCAAAGCCGGTGCTCCTGCGCAGAAGGTCATTGCGGGGCTCGACAATCCGCTTGGCCTGCACTGGTATGGGGGCAAGCTCTACGTCGCGTCGGTCGGACGCGTTGACGCCTATTGGGGATTCAATGGCAGCCGCTTCACGGCGCACAGGAAGATCCTCGACGGCCCGTTGGCCGAAGGCGAGAACAACCTCCTCGTGATGGCTCCGGATGGCCGCTTTCTGATGGGAGTCAGCGCGACGTGTGATCACTGTGTCCCGACGTCAAAGTGGGACGGCTCGATCGTCTCGTTCCGGCCAAACGGCAGCGACCTGCGCATCTACGCCAGTCGCATCCGGGCGCCGTTTGGCCTCACCTACTTCCCGGGCACCGACCACTTGTTCGTCACCATGAACCAGCAAGACAACCTCGGCGCCCTGACGCCCGGGGACACGCTCGGGATCGTCCGGGAAGGCCAGGAGTGGGGATTTCCGACCTGCTACGGACAGGGTGGATCCGCCTGCTCCGGAGTTCCCAAGCCGCTCGCGGTGCTCGACCAGCACGCAGCCGTCGGGGGCGTGGCGATCACGACCGGCCAGCTCGGCACCGGCGTCGGCACATCGGCGATTGTGGCTGAGTGGAACGTGGGAAAGGTCCAGCGAGTTGCCCTCACGAAGGCCGGCTCTGGCTATCGGGGCACGGTCTCGCCGTTTCTGGCGGGTATCCGCAACCCGCTCGCGCTTGCGCTCGGCCCGGGCCACTCCCTGCTCGTCGGCGACTGGGCGACGGGGAAGATCTACCGCATCGCTCCCGTCTCGCAGTGACGGCGATCGGTGGCGTGATTCACCTTCCTGCGGTGGTGATGTTCAATATGAGAATGCGGCCGTCGACGATGCAAGCGATAGTCGCATGACGGGTATGTGGGGCTGTTCACCTGCCGCGTGGGCGATCGCATGGAGACTCCTCGCGAGCGGCTCCAGCCGGGCCTGTGGGACGGTAGCCGAGGAGAGCACGAAGTCCTGCCTGCCCCCCGGGCCATAGATGCAGCTCACCGTGAGCGGCGCGGGTGCGACTCCGTGTAGCCGCAAGCGCCTGCGCCGGACCCCGGCGAACACTGGGCCTACGTGGTTGGAGAACATGTAGAACCTGATCCCCGGGAGAAGCTCTCCCGATGGCAGGGTCACGGGCGCGCCCGGGGCTGCCAGCACAGCTGGGACCACGCTGTGCTCGATCGCCTCGGCGACGGCCGCAGCGGTGCGGCCGGCCGCGCTTTCGAAGTCGGCGTCAGGGTCAAGTCGCGTCTCGATCCGCGCGACGGTGTGGAAATTGCCGATCACGCCCCGCGCCGTGTCGGGGCGCACGGACACGATCGAGTGTGTGAGCAGGTGCGTCGCGCTCGCCACCTGCGCGAGCGCCACCTGCAGGCAGGTCAGCACGAAGACGTACGGCGTAGTCCCCAGCGCCTGCGCGTGAGAGGCCACGCTTGCCCACTCGGGCGGCGTCAGGTGAAAGGCGAGGCTGTCAGGGCCCGCGTCTCCGTCGCGAGCCTTCGTCGGCCAGCCGAAGAACGCTGAGGGTGCGCTTCGTGCCTGCTGCGCCCAGTGCTCGCGAGCTCGTGTGACGGCGCCGGGGTCTGCCGGGTGCGATGCGACGTAGTCCAGATATGAGGCCTCGCTCGACTCCGGCAGCTTGGCGGGCACCAGGGTTCCCACGCGCCGGGCGTAAGCACGAGATATGTCAGCTGCGAGCAGTACCCCGGAGTCGCTGTCCACGAGCGCCTCCGCGACGAACATCGCGAGCACCGACGTCTTGGGGTCGATCGTGCACAGCGTTGCGCGGAAGCGGGGGTCGTCGGTGGGCGACAGCGAGTGGTAGAGCGCTTCGGCTTCCTCGATCGCTGCCTCGAGGGCCGCCTGCTTTGTGTAAGCAGTGAGATCGATCAGGTCGAGCGTCCCCGGTGTGAACGGGACGAGTGCCAAATGCACCCGCCCGTTGCGGCGCTCGAATCGGCCTCGGAGGATCTCGTGGCGGTCCACTACTTCGTCGATCGCCCGCGTGAGTGCCTGGGCGTCGATCTGGCCGTTGAGCTGGTACACCCAGCTCAGGTAGCCTCGCCCGGTCGTCGAAGGAGCGATCAGGAGGTGCGCTTCCTGTATGAGCGAAGCTGGCACGACACGTGTCGCCCGAGAGCCTGTCACCGGGTGGGGCTTACCGGGTGGCGGGCGTTTGCGTTCCGCGTGGCGCCGAATGAACGCCGCGATCTCGGCGATCGCGCGCCGGCCCTCCTCCAGCACTGGGAAGTACCACTGCCAAGCGTGGATCATGCCGGGCCACTCCTGCAGGGTCACCTCGACGCCTTCCGCATGCGCGAGACCTGCCAGCCTGCGTGCGTCGTCCAGCAGGATCTCCTCCGTGCCGACCTGGATCAGCAGCGGCGGCAGGCCGGCGAGCTCAGCGAATGCCGGCGAGGCGAGGGGGTGACGGGGATCGGCGTCGCGCAGGTAGGAGCTGGCCATCCGCTTCAGCTCCGTCGGGCTTAGCAGCGGATCGCGCGCGGCGAGCGTCGTGTGAGCCTCGGCGGTGCAGGTGAGGTCCACCCATGGCGAGAGGCAGACGCCGGCGACCGGCAGTGGGAGGTCGGCGTCGCGTAGGGCGATCATGGTCGCTGCCACCAGCCCGCCTCCAGCGGAGTCTCCGGCGAGCACAACCGGCGCATCCGTGCGCCCCAGCAGCCAGCGGGTGGCCGCGATCGCGTCATCGACCGCCGCCGGGAACGCGTACTCGGGTGCGCGGCGGTAGTTGACCGACAGCACGGCGGCATCTGCGGCGCTTGCGATCGATGCCGCGAGGTGCCGGTGCGAGCGCGGCGAGCCGAGGCAGTAGCCACCCCCGTGGAAGTAGACGACCACCAGCTGCCCCGGATCGGGTCGCTTCGGTACCCACTCCGCCGCGCAGCCGTCGGCGTCGATCGCCTCACCCGCGGGAATGTCTGCGCCGAGCACCCGCTCGGCGTGGTCGTACTGGCGGCGCCGGTCGGCGAGCTCCATCGCGCGCAAGGGCGCCTGCAGCGCCAGCAGCTCCCGCACGAGCTCGATGCCGGCCGAGACCACGCGTCACTCTCGCGGGACCCGGGCGATCGGCGTTGGGATCTCGTCGTGTTCCGGTCCGCGCTGCCAGAAGCCCACGTCGAGCCATTCCCCGTGCTTGTAGCCGACTGCGCTCAGCGAGCCCGTATGCCGAAAGCCGCATGCCTCGTGGAGCGCGACACTCGGGGCGTTTGGCAGGGCGATGACGGCGATTGCGGTGCGGTAGCCCTGGCGGTCAAGCAGCTCGAGCAGGCCCCGGTAGAGCGCGTGCCCGATACCCATGCGCTGGCGGTCGTGGGCGACGTACACCGTCACCTCGGCACACCAGTCGTAGGCGGCTCGACGCTTCCACTGACCGGCATAGGCGACACCGGCAAGGACGTCATCGACGTACGCCACCAGCCAGGGATAGCCCGCGCGGGAGGCCGACCACTCTGCGATCCACTCCTCGGGTGTCTGCGGCTCGGTGCGAAAGTTGAAGGTCGTGTGCTGGATGTAGTGGTTGACCAGCGCGCATATCTCGGGGAAGTCGGTCTCCTGCGCTTGGCGCACGCGCAAGCGCCGGTCGGTGTGGCCGCGGTTGAGTGTGCTGTCGCCCTGCATCTCGATCACGCTAGCGGCGAGCGCGGTCACGGTGGGGGTCTGGAAAAGGACGGCGAGTGGCACCCGCACGCCGAACTCGCCTCGCACCCGCGCGATCACCGAGACCGTCATGATCGAGGTACCGCCAAGCGCGAAGAAGCTCTCGTTCGGGCTGACCGTGGCGACGCCGAGCTCGGAGCTCCAGATCGCAGCGATCCGGCGCTCCACCGATGCCCGATACGCATCCCCACCGGGAGCCCGAGCGTCCTCACCCGATCCGTTTGCCGCGGCGTGGGTGGCCGTGGGTGAGGATTCCTGCATATCTGCGAGTTGCGCCAGGCGCTTGCGATCGAGCTTCCCATTGGGTGTGCGTGGGAGCGCATCGACGATCAGGATTCGCGTCGGGATCATCGCCGGCGGCAACTCGCGCGCAACAGCCCTCCGCACGGCCACGGGGTCGACACTCGCCCTCTGTCCGACGACGCCTGCGGCGAGCTCATGCGCGACAGCCCTCGGCACGGCCACGGGGTTGACACCCGCGCTCTGCCCGACGACGCACGCGGCTAGCTGGAGCGCCGATGGATCCTCGCCGATGGCGAACACCGCTGCCTCGGCCGCACCGGGGAGGGCCGAGATCGCCGCCTCCACCTCGGCCGTCTCCACGCGGAAGCCGCGGATCTTGAGCATTCCATCGAGGCGACCGAGGTGGTGGACGATCCCGTCCGCGTCGATGCGCCCGCGGTCGCCGGTGCGGAAGGCGGGCACCTGGGTGTCGTCGTCGTTGGTGCCACGGTCTGCGAAGCGGCGGGGAGGCACTGGAAGGCTGTGGTCATCGTGCAAAGCTCCGTGATCCGCGAGGCGAAACCTTCGTGCCGGGTGGTTGTGATGGTGGACGGGGTCCTCACGCCAGTGGCGCGGGTTGACGTACTCGCTCCGAATCTCGATCTCCCCGGCCTCTCCGGGAGGGAGCGGGGCTCCGCGCTCGTCGACGACTGCGACCTCGACATCGATCACCGGGCGCCCGGCCGGGACCGGGTCGGGCAGCGTTGAGCCCACGGGGATCAGATGCAGGCAGGTGAGGCCGGTCTCGCTGGAGTTGAGGCCCACGCTCAGCGTCGCCGCCGGGAACAGCCGCCGCGCCGCCGCGAGGTCGGCGCCCAGCACGGTCTCCCCGCCGAGGTACGCCAGGCGCAGGCCACTGTGGACCCGGGCGCTCTCCACGGCGGCGAGCTGACGCAGAAACGACGGGAACGCGTACAGCACCGTGACCTCGCTTGCCCGCAGCCAATCGAGCATCCGATCGACGCCCGCGTCCCTAAACGAGTACGGCGCCAGAGCTGCCCCACCCAGGAGCGCCACGTACACGTTCGACACGGATGCGACAAAGCCGTCGGCGCTCAGCAACGTTACGCGGTCGTTGCGTCCAACTGCCAAGGCCCGGTGGCGCGCCACGTTGTGGAGCATGTCGCGCCGGGATTGCGCCACTCCCCGGGGTCGCCCGGTGGAGCCCGACGTGTACAGGACGTACGCCAGGCGACCGCCGTCGAACCGCAGTCCCGGGCGCCCGTCGCAAGAGCGTGCCCCCACGATCTCCTCGATCCCCAGCACCGGATCGCCGCCCCGGGCCGCGACCTCGCCCCGGCGATCGCACAGCAGCAGCGGCGCGTCGAGCTCGTCGAGCACACGCTGCACGCGTGGAGCTGGATGCAGCGGGTTGACCGCCGCGTAGAACTTCCCGGCCTTGAGCGTGCCGAGGGCTGCGGCCAGCATCAGATCGGGCGCACACACCGCGAGCGGCACCGGCTCGGGCTCCGAGCCGTGTTCGACGGATTAGCTCACACGCGATCGCATTCGACCACGCGTCCAGCTCCTCGAAGCTGACGCTCCCACCGCTGCCAGGACTCGAACGGCGGACCGCCTCGTGCTCGGGGTGGGCGTCCACCTGCCGCTCGAACCCCTCGACAACCGAGGCTCCCCGCGAGAGGTGCGCAGCGTGGTGTGGGCTGAGCGTCTGCGTCCTCACCAGGACGACCTCGGCTGTGACATGTCCCGGTCGAGCCTTCGCGGTTGTGACACGTCCTGGTCGAGCCTTTGCGCGAAGGGGCCTTGGCGGCAACCCGCTCCGAACGATTCGTCACAGGCGATCTTCATGCCTGTACGCTCCCACACTTCCGAGTCGCTTCTCAAGCGATGCGCTCTCTTTCGCGGTGCGCCGCCTGTGGGGCTGCTGGAGCGACGCTGAATGTGTGTCGAAGACGCGGCATACGCGACCCGACACGCCCGGTGGGGTGCCTGTGCGCAAGCCACTCGGACCGTTGTTGTTTCTGACTATCGTTGCTTATCTCCTCACGCTTTGCCCCAGCGGCGAAGTGTGTCCGATCGGGCGAGTCGTGGAGGAGCACGGGCCGGCGAATGGTATGATCGTGCCGTTCTGCGCCCGTAGCTCAATGGTCAACGGACGACAATGGGAGTGTACCGGATTGGGTTTGGGTGATAGCCTCGAAGCCGCCGGAGAACTCGTGCCTCTCCGTGCGGCCTCGGAGCGATAGTCACCACTTGGGTGACCTCTCAAACCAATTGCGCCCACTTCTGGCGTCGGTTCAAGAGCAACGGCCTTTTAAGCCGTAGACGCGGGTTCGATTCCCGCCGGGCGTATCCACCTCACCCCGACCGCATCGCGGCGTCGAGATCGAGCACCGGAGGAATCGGATGCCGACCACGCCGATCGCGCAAGGCCACCGATCGAACGGTGAGAGACAATCCCGCCAAACTCAGCCACGGCGCAGACTGACGATCCGGCTTGCTCCGGTGCCTTTTGTCGCCACAGGCCCGAGGTGTGGGGGGACCGCTTGACCCAAGTCGCCAGCACCAGGATATTGGCGATATGACCCCATCCGCTTTGTCAGCAGGGCTAGCGATCGAAAGCACTCAACTCGCGTGGGGTTGCAACGACAACGACTGTCACCCCGCCTCAACGACAACGACTGTCACCCCGCCCCGACGTGCACCGGCAGTATGACAGATGAAGGAGTGAGTAAACGTGTCCAGAAAGAAGAAGCTCCTGGGATTGACCGCCGTTGGCGTCTCGGTCTTCGGGCTCGCAACTGCCTACCTACGCAAAGGCAGCACCCCCGCTCCCACCAACCGAACGAATGTGCAGGTGAGTCCCGCGTCCAATGTCTCATCTCCCTCGCAGCCCCGACCCATCGAAGTGACACGGATTCCACAAAACAGGAACCTTTGATGAGTTTCTCCATCCTGCGGCGCGATCCCGCCGCCGATGCGCGGCAACCGAGATCGGTGCGAATCGAGTGAAATGCATGTAAATGATTTTTTGCGACAAATCCACCGGGCACGCGGTCGGCCGCGGCCGCCACTGGACGACCTGAGGCATCTGATACGGTCGAGGCTGTGACAAGCATGAGCGACCCGCGAGAGTCCGAGTGCGCCTCGGGAATGCCGGCGCTGGAACTTTGAACGGGACTGGGCGATGATGCGCACGCCGGCGCCCCCTCGGGCGCTCTCGATCGCCGGCTCGGACTCCGGCGGCGGCGCTGGCATCCAAGCGGATCTGAAGGCGTTCGCCCGCTGCGGAGTGCACGGGATGACCGCGATCACCGCGATCACCGCGCAGAGTACGGTCGGGGTGCAGGCGGTGGAGATGGTGCCGGCGAAGATGGTGCTCGCCCAGGTGCGGGCCGTGGTGGGCGACATTGGCGTGGACGCTGTAAAGGTGGGGATGTTGGGAACGGTCGAGGTGACGCTGGCGGTGGCGCAGGCACTCGACGAGCTACCCCCGGGTACCCCGGTGGTGGTCGATCCGGTAATGGTGGCGGAGTCGGGTGCACGGCTGCTGCAGCCTGACGCCCAACGAGCGCTCGTCGAGGAGATCCTGCCGCGCGCGACGGTACTCACACCCAACCTGCCCGAGGCGCGTGTGCTCGCCGCGCCGCCCGGTGGCAACCGGGACGATCATGCCGGGCGAGAGGATGGAGGTCACGCCGACGAAGATCATCTCGCTCGGCATGAAGTTGCCGTGGGTGGGCAAGCCGACACAGATAGCGGGTCGGCAGAGGCCGAGGCGCTAGCTCGCGCGGTGCTGGCGCTGGGCCCGCGGATCGTGGTGCTCACCGGCGGTCATCGCACGCGTGCCGTCGATCTGTTCGTGGACGGCGACGACGCGGCCGCCGGCGCCGCGGTGGAGATCCCCGGGACTCGCCACCCCGACGGCGCCGCGCACGGCTCGGGCTGCACCCACTCCGCGGTGCTGGCGGCGGCGCTCGCGCTTGGTCAGACCCCGCTCGAGGCTGCCCGCACAGCCCGCCGGCTGGCGGGCGAGGCGGTGAGGCAGGGTCTGCGCGGCATCGGCGCGGGCGCGGGACCGGTCGATATTTCTGGGTTGGAGGCCTGCCGGAGTGCCATAATCGACGGACGATGAAGCTCCACCGTCTGAAGCCAGGTCGTCGATGAGGATTTTGCGTCTGAAGCCCGGCCATGGCGAGATCGTGCTCGCCGAGGGCGACGTGGAGGTGCCCGAGCAGGAGCGGGAGCTGATCGAGGCGTTCCGCCGAGAGCTCGACGCGGGGATGTGGGCGGCGGTGCCCACGGAGCGCACCGACGGCCGTCGCGAGGCGGAGATGGTGAGGAGCTTCGCCGATGTGCCGCGGGATGCGGAGCGGGTGATTTTCTTCCCGCGGGCCGCCGGCGGGGCGGGCCGGTAGGGCGAGGGTCGGGATGCTGCTCCCGCTGAGCGTCGCCGCGATCATGGCAGCGGTGCTGCTGTGGGAGCTGGCGCTGCCGCGCCTGCGCGTGTCGCTGCCGCAGCTCGTCCACGAGCTCGCCGCTCGCCGCCTGGCAGACCGCGCCATCCAGCAGCACGTCTACGACCCCGGCCGCGAGCTGCGTGCCGAGCAGCGTGCGCGCGAGCTGCTGCGCTCGTGCGTCAACGAGGAAGAGTGGGCGATGTACCGGGATCTGGGCTTCTTGCGCGTGTGGGCGCCAACCCGTGGCCCCGTCGGCGTCGTTCGCCTTGGCTCCGGGCGCGCCGGCGCCGGCAAACTGGATGACTCGGCTCCCGACCCTGGCTGCCGGCCGGAGGCGGAGGTCGCGCGAGGTATCGAGCGCACGTGCGACGGGGCGCCGTACGCCTACCTGCTGTACCCACACAAGCCGATCGTGGCGTACATCCCACAGACGGGCGCGCTGCTGAACGAGTACTGCGTGACGTTCCCCGACGAGACTCGCCCCTACGGGAGCGCGCGGCTGCCCGATGCCGACGACGTGCTGGCGAAGTGGATGGCGCTGACGGCCGACGAGCGGCGGTTGATCGCAGACGCCAACATGCACCTCCCCGGCCGCCAGGTGGACCCGCAACAGGTGCGCGACGACCTCGCCCGCCTTGCGAGCTGGGAGCGGGAGCGGGCAGCGGCGACTGCTCGGCCGCGTGGGGCCGGCGTCGTCGGACGTTCGGGACCCCAGTTCGGGGAGGGTGGCCGCCTCGGAGCGGCCTTTGCCACACCGCCTTCCGCCCGGCACGGGTAGTGTTCGTCTCGCGTGAGCACGTTTGACATCAGACACCGCAGCCGTGCGCTGACGGAGGGCCCCGAGCGGGCCGCCGCGCGCGCCTACCTGCACGGGATCGGCTACTCCGCGGAGGATCTCGCGAAGCCGATCGTGGGGGTGGCGCACTCCTGGATCGAGACGATGCCATGCAACTTCAACAACCGCGTGCTGGCCGCCAAGGTGAAGGAGGGCATCCGCGCCGCGGGCGGCACACCGATGGAGCTCAACACGATCGCGATCTCCGACGGGATCACGATGGGCACGGCGGGGATGCGCGCCTCGCTGGTGTCGCGCGAGCTGATCGCCGACTCGATCGAGCTGGTCGCCAGCGCCCACTACTTCGACGCGCTGGTGTGCATCTCCGGCTGCGACAAGACGATCCCGGGCACGGTGATGGCGCTGGCGCGGCTGGACATCCCCGGGTTGATGCTCTACGGCGGCTCGATTCGCCCCGGGCACTTCCACGGCGAGGACGTGACGATCCAGCAGGTGTTCGAGGCGGTGGGTCAGTACGCCGCCGGCAAGATCACCGAGGAGGAACTGCACGAACTGGAGGAGGTCGCCTCGCCCGGGGCAGGGGCGTGCGGGGGGCAGTTCACCGCCAACACGATGGCGATGGCGTTCGAGGTGCTGGGCATCTCGCCCGCGGGCTCGGCGATGGTGCCGGCCGAGGACGGGCGCAAGCTGGAGGTCGCGTTGCAGTGCGGCCAACTGGCGATGGACGTGCTGCGCCGCGGGCTGCGCCCCAGCGAAGTGATCACGCGCCCGGCCTTGGAGAACGCGATCGCGGCGGTCGCCACTAGCGGGGGCTCGACCAACGGCGTGCTGCACCTGCTGGCGGTCGCCAGCGAAGTGGGGGTGCCGCTGCGGATCGACGAGTTCGACGCGATCTCCGAGCGCACCCCGCTGCTGTGCGATCTGCAGCCGGGGGGGCGCTACGTGGCGACCGACCTGTACGAGGCGGGTGGCATACCGCTGGTGCTGAAGCGCATGGCGCAGGCGGGCGTGCTGAACGAGGAGGCGATCACGGTGACCGATCGCACGATTGGCGAAGAGGCCGCCGCCGCGCGGGAGACGCCCGGCCAGCAGGTCGTGCGCCCGCTGTCGGACCCGCTGAAGCCGACGGGCGGGTTTGCGATCCTGCGCGGCAATGTGGCGCCGGACGGCTGCGTGGTGAAGCTGGCCGGCCACGAGCGCCGTCGCCACACCGGCCCCGCGCGCGTGTTCGACGGCGAGGAGGCCGCGATGGCCGCCGTGCTGGCGAAGGCGATCGTCGAGGGCGACGTGGTGGTGATCCGCGGCGAGGGTCCCGCCGGCGGCCCGGGGATGCGCGAGATGCTGGCGGTGACCGCGGCCATCGTGGGAGAGGGACTCGGCGAGACAGTGGTGCTGATCACCGACGGGCGTTTCTCCGGCGCCACGCACGGCTTCATGGCCGCGCACATCGCCCCCGAGGCGGTGCGGGGCGGCCCGATCGGGGCGCTGCGCGACGGCGACGAGCTGACGATCGACGTGGATGCGCGGCGCATCGACGTGGCGCTCGGCGACGAGCAGATCGCCGAGCGCCTGCTCGCTTACTCCCCGCCGACGCACAGCGGCCGCGAAGAGGTGGCGATCGCCAAGTACGCCAAGCTGGTCGGCAGTGCCGCCGAGGGCGCGGTCGCGCGGTGAAGGGTGAGCGGGGGCCGGGCAGTGCATGCCGAGAGAAGCGAGCCGGGCCGCGCATGCGCGGCCCGGGGCAGGGCCGCATGCGGCCCTGCCTGGGACGGCCACATGTGGCCGTCCCCGATGCCGCACATGTGCGGCATCGCTGGCCGAAACGGGGACCGATTAGGGAGACACTCGCTGCGCTCGCATCCCCGAATCGGCCAGCGCCGGAGGCGCGTGTCACCCGGCTTCGGTCGGCGCATGCGCCGACCTGATCAGCTCTTCCAGGCCAGCATGCGCCAGCCGGACGTCATCTACTGGCTCAGGAACTCCGCCAGCAGCGCGTTGAACTCGGCGGGCCGCTCCAGCTGCGACATGTGACCCGTGTCCTCGTACATCACTTTGCGGGCCCCCGGTATCAGCTCGGCGAACACCTCGAGGTCGCGGCGGGTGATCACACGGTCGCGATCGCCCCACACCACCATCGTCGGGCAGGCGATCCGCTCCAGGTGGGGGCGCAGGTCGTAGTCGGTGATCGCCTGCGCGGCGGCGATCAAGCCGGGCTTGCCCGCGCCGCGCAGCTGCTCGGCGACCAGCGCGGCGGGCAGCCGTCGCGGGTGGGGGACGATCATCCCGAAGAAGGCGTTGCGCAACACCGGCCGGCGGGTGACGGCGTCGGCGTGAGATGCCACCCAGCCGCCATACACGGCCGCCAGGCGCTCCATGCGACGCAGCCATGGCAGGTAGCGCTCAAGGCGCGGGTCCTGGTGGGTGGAGATGCCGGCGGGTGACACCAGCACCAGGCGCTCGACTCGCCCGGGATGCCGGATCGCAAGTTCGGCGGCGATGAACCCACCCATCGAGTTGCCCACCACGGCGGCGCTCTCGACACCCAGCTGCTCGAGCAGCGCGTCGAGCAGGTCGGCATAACCGGCGATCGACACTTCGCCACTCGGTGGCATCGGCGTGCGCCCGAAGCCGGGCAGGTCGAGCGCGATCACGCGGTGACCGAAGCCGGGGGACACGGGCCTTTGGCCCGAATCCCCGTTTCGGCCATCGGCGAACACCGGTAGCTGCTCCAGCCAGTTGGGCCACGAGCCTGAGAGTCCGTGGACGAACACCAGCGCCGGTCCTTCTCCCAGCTCGATCACGTTGATCGGGGTATCGTCTATAATTGTCCAGTGCTGGTGAGTGCGCCAGTCGACGTCCAGCCACGGGGAGCGGCCCTGGGGTCCGTAGACGTGGTGCAGATCCGGCGGGGAGGGGGAGGCCACCGGGGTCATCTGCACAATGATCGCCTATTGGGAGACAGATCGGATCGTTTGTGCGTTGTGTTGTAGGGGGTAGGTAGTCGGCGGGCAATGGAAGCGGGGTACGACAATGAGGATCGCGGTGGACATCGACTCGACTTTGCACCACCACTGGGACGTCATCTCCGACGTCTCGATGCGGCGCTTCGGCGTGAAGCTGCCGTATGAGGAGCAGCTGACGTGGGGCCTCACACGCCTGCGTCCCGAGCAGTTGGAGGTGTGCGTGCGCGAGAGCCACTCCGACCAGCGCATCCTCGCGGGCGTCCCCTACGAGGGCGCGGTGGATACCGTCCGCGGGTGGCACGCCCAGGGTCATTTCGTGCAGTTGTTGAGCTACCCAGCCACCTGCTGCCGTCGCTCGACGGCCGCCTGGCTGGACGCGATCGGGCTGCCGTTCGACGATCTGCAGTGTCCCACCGAGCGCGTGGAGATGTGCGTGCGGGAGGGGATCCAGCTGCTGATCGACGACAGCCCGCTCAGCATCGCGGGAGCGCTCCAGCACGGCATCCGCGCCGCAACGCTCGTGCACCCGTGGAATGAGGAGGTGTGCGAGGAAGAGGATGTGATCTGCGCGCGCGACTGGCACGAGCTCGCGCGGCTGCTGACGCCGGTGGTCGGCGCATCGGTTGGTGCGGAGGAGAAGGTGGACGCAGGTTCCAAGGAGAAGGTGGGGGCGAGCAGGTCATAGGCGGCTGCGCGGCGAAATAGCTGGTATATGGCCGAGGAGGGAAGCGCCGGCGAGGGGAATGGGGACCTGTCAGCGGAGTGGGGTGCCGCACTGCGGCTGCTGCAGGACGACCTACGCCGTCGCGACGCCGCGAAGCGCACATGCCGAGCCTACGCGGTTGACCTCGACCAGTTTGCGCGCTGGGCCCACGCCCGGGGCAGGATTCCGGCGGACGTGGACGTGCGCGACGTGCGCCGCTACGTGGCGGGGCTCTCGGAGGCAGGCGCGGCGCCGGCGAGCACCGCCCGCAAGCTGGCGGCCATCAGGGGCCTGTTCTCCAGTCAGCGCGAGCACGGCCTGATCGCGGGCAACCCGGCCGACCTGATCGCGACTCCCCGCCAGCCTTCGCGGTTGCCGCGCGTGCTGAAGGCGAGCGAGGTGGCGCGACTGCTGGAGAGCATTCCAGGCCCCGCCCAAGCCGGCCCCACCCGCGCTGGTCCTACCCAAGCTGGCTCCATCCATGCTGGCCCCACCCACGCCGGTCACCACCGGGCGGCCGTCCCCCCGGCGCTCGAGCTGCGTGACAGGGCGATGTTCGAGCTGGCCTACGCCTGCGGGCTGAGAGCGGAGGAGGTCGTGTCGCTGGGGCTTGACGACGTCGACTGGGATGGGGAGCAGTTGCGCGTCGAAGGCAAGGGCCGCAAGACGCGCTACGTGCCGGTCGGGGAGCTGGCGATGGTGGCGCTGCGCGACTACCGCGTCCCGCGGGAGCGGGAGTGGCGGGCGCACACCGCGCGGGGGTCGGGAGGCCCGCTGTTCCTGAGCAAGTCGGGCAGGCGCCTGAGCACCAGCGACGTGCGCAGGCGCCTGGGCAAGTGGACCGGGCGGGTGGGCATCGCCGGCGGGGCCTCGCCGCACACCCTGCGACACAGCTTCGCCACGCACCTGCTGGACGGCGGCGCCGACCTGCGTAGCATCCAAGAGCTACTCGGCCATGCCAGCGTCTCGACGACGCAGGTATACACTCGGGTAGAGTCCGCCAGGCTGAAGAGCGCCTATGCACGCAGCCACCCTCGAGCCTGACCAGTCGGAGTAAAGCCCTGGAGACCAACGTAAAGACGGTCGAGCTGCGCGACCTGTGGCGGCGCTATAAGTCCGACGGGGATCGGCGGGCGCGCGAGCGCCTCGTGGTCGCCTACTCGCCGCTGGTCAAGTACGTCGCCGGCCGCACCGCCGCCGGGCTGCCCCCGCACGTGGAGGAGGCCGACCTGATCTCCTACGGCCTGGTCGGCTTGATCTCGGCGATCGAGCGCTTCGACCCCTCGCGCGAGATCAAGTTCGAAACGTACGCGATCACGCGCATCAAGGGCGCGATCATCGACGAGCTACGCTCGATGGACTGGGTGCCGCGCAGCGTGCGTGCGCGCGCACGGGAGATCGAGCGCGCCAACTCCAAGCTCGAGCACCGCCTGCAGCGCGCCCCCACCGACGCCGAGCTGGCGGCGGAGCTGGGCATCGGCGAGGAGGAACTGCAACAGTCGCTGCTGGCGATCTCGCACTCCTCGATCGCGGCGCTCGACGAGCTGTGGAGCGTCTCGGACTCCAGCGGCGACCAGGTGTCGCTGATGGACACGCTGGAGGACCCGGGCGCGCCCGACCCGGCGCGGGCGCTGGACGTGGGCGACATGAAGGACCGCATCGCCGACGCGATCGCGCGGTTGCCCGAGCGCGAGAAGCTGGTGATCGCCCTGTACTACTACGAGAACCTGACGCTGCGCGAGATCGGCGAGGTGCTGGGCGTGACCGAGTCGCGCATCTCCCAGCTGCACACCAAGGCCGTGCTGCGCCTGCGCTCTCGTATGCAGAGCGACTCCTTCGACTGATCCGGAGGAAACGCCCCTAGCGCACGGGCGCCCCGCGCGGTATGTTGAACGGACCCCCGGAAAGGAGAGGTCCATGCACACAGCGGCGGATCGGATTCGCAACGTCGCCCTCGTCGGCCACCGCGGGGCGGGGAAGACCTCGCTGCACGAGGCGCTGCTGTTCGAGGCGGGGGTGACGACGCGGCTGGGGAGCGTAACCGACGGCAACACGGTCTCCGACGCCGACCCCGACGAGCAGGCGCGGCAGATGTCGATCTCGGCTGCTCTCAGCTCCTTTGAGTGGGGGGAGCGCAAGATCAACCTGCTCGACACCCCCGGCGAGCCGAGCTTCGTGGCCGACGCGCTGGGGGCCCTGCGCGTGTGCGAGTCGGCCGTGTTCGTCGTCAACGCCGTGATGGGCGTCGAGGTCTCCACCGCGCGCCTGTGGGCGCGCGCCGCCGAGCTGGACATCGCGCGGATGCTGTTCGTCAACATGCTCGACCGCGAGCGCGCCGACTTCTTCCGCACGCTCGAGCAGCTGAAGGCGGCGTTCGGCCCCCACGTGGTCGCGACCGAGATCCCGATGGGCGCCGAGCACGAGCTGGAGGGCGTGATCGACCTCGTGGACATGCGCGCCTTCCGCCAGGACCGATCGGAGATCGGCCAGCCTGCGCGCCGGGGGTGGACGGAGATTCCGATCCCCGACCAGCACGCCGCCCGCGCGCAGGAGTACCGCGAGAAGCTGATGGACGAGGTGGCGGAGGTGTCCGACGCGTTGATGGAGCGCTATTTGGAGGGCGAGGAGATCGCCCACGAGGAGATCGTCGGGGCGCTGAAGGAGGGCACCAACCACGGGCGTATCTTCCCTGTGGTGTGCGGCGTGGCGAGCGCCAACCTCGGCACCACGCGCCTGCTGGACGCGATCGTCGAGGATTTGCCCTCGCCGGTGAAGCACGGGGGGTTGCAGGTGGGTGGGCTGACGCTCGAGCCGGCGGAGGAGAAGGAGCTGTTCGCCTACGTCTTCAAGACCCGCGCCGACCCGTTCGCGGGGCGGATCAACCTGCTGCGCGTCTACCAGGGCACGATGCACCACGACACGCAGGTGCTCAACACGCGCGCGCACGCGCGAGAGCGGATCGGCCAGCTGCTGACGTTCGCGGGTAAGGAGGTGGCGCATGTCGATGAGTTCGGCGCGGGCGACATCGGCGCGGTGGCCAAGCTCAAGGAGACCCGCTCGGGCGACTGGTTGGCTGCTCGGGATGAGCCGATCGAGCTGCCGGCTTTGAAGCTGCCGGCGCCGGTGATGGCGTTCGCGATCGAAGCCGAGAGCAGGGGGGACGAGGATAAGGTCTTCTCCTCGCTGCGCCGCCTGCAGGAGGAGGATCCCACGATCGACCTGCACCGCGACCCGCAGACGGGCGAGCAGATCGTCGCGGGCCTCTCGCAGGTGCACGTCGAGGTGGTCGTCAACCGGCTGCGTCAACGCTTCGGCGTGGAGGTCGCGCTGAAGCCCCCGCGCGTGCCCTACCAGGAGACGATCCGCGGCTCCGCCAAGGCGCATGGGCGCCACAAGAAGCAGTCGGGCGGACGCGGCCAGTTCGGCGACTGCCAGATCGAGATCGAGCCGCTCGAAGGATCCGATCCCACCCACGATCCCCACCAGCCCGACTTCGAGTTCGTCGACCGCATCAAGGGCGGAGTGATCCCCTCCTCGTTCATCCCCGCCGTCGAGAAAGGCGTGCGCGAGGCGATGGACGAAGGCGTGCTGGCGGGCTACCCGGTGAAGGGCGTGCGGGTGACTTTGCTCGACGGCTCCTACCACGCTGTGGACTCCTCGGAGATCGCCTTCAAGCTGGCGGGAGCGGCGGCGATGAGACAGGCGCTCGAGCAGGCCGACCCGGTGCTGCTGGAGCCGATCATGCTGGTCACGGTGTCCGTCCCGGAGTCAAGCGTGGGCGATGTGATCGGTGACCTCAACTCCCGCCGCGGGCGCCCCCAGGGGATGGAGCCGGTGGGCGCCACCACTGAGATCAAGGCCGAGGTGCCGATGGCGGAGATGCTCAGCTACGCCCCCGACCTGCGCTCCATAACCGGTGGCCAGGGCGACTACACGCTGGAGTTCTTGCGCTACGAGGAGATCCCCGCCCATCTCGCGCAGAAAGTCGTCGAGCAGGCCACCGGCGAGCGGGCCGCCGCGCACGCGTAGCAGCGACTCATTTTTCCCGCCGGAGCGCCGCGCATAATCGTCAGCGATGCTCTACGTGCTCGCCCTGCTTTTGGTCGTCCTGATCGCCTTGGTCATCGTGCTGCTTCAGCGCCAGGGACAGGAGGCCCCCGCCCAGCTTGACGCGGGGGAGACCGAGCGGATCGTTGCGGCGCTGCACTCCAATCTCGCGCGAGTGCAGGGCGAGATCCAGAAGGCCGGCGTCGAGCAACTGGTCGCCCACAACAAGGCAGAGCTGGAGAAGGAGACCGGCCGCGGCGAGGAGCAGTTGAAGGCGCGTCAGGGCGAGATCGACAAGGGCCTCGCGGAGGTGCGCAAGGAGCTGCTCACGCTGCACCAGTGGGTGCGCGACGTCGACGCCAAGCGGGGTGAGAGCATCGTCAAGCTGGAGGCGGTCACACGTGAGAGCAAGCAGCAGACAGAACTGCTGCGCACTCAGACCGGTCGCCTCAACGAGGTGCTCTCGGGCTCGCAGACGCGTGGCCAGTGGGGCGAGCGGATGGCCGAGGACGTGCTGCGGATGGCCGGGTTCATCGAGGGCGTCCAGTACAGCAAGCAAAAGCAGATCCCCGGCGGCGCCTCGCGGCCGGACTTCACGTTCTTCGTGCAAGACCAGCGGCTGAACATGGACGTCAAGACGCCGATGGTCGAGTATCAACGCTATTTGGAGGGAGCCACTGAGCGGGAGCGCGGGGAGGCGGCGAAGGCGTTCAGGCGGGACGTGCGCATGCGCATCAAGGAGGTCGGGACGCGCGAATACATCGACCCCCAGGGTGGCACGCTCGACTACATGCTGGTCTTCATCCCCAACGAGCAGGTGTACGGGTTCATCCACGAAAACGACCCACAACTGCTCGACGAGGCGCTGCGGCGCAAGGTGGTGCTCTGCTCGCCGCTCACGCTGTTCGCGATTCTCGCGGTGATCCGCCAGGCCAGCGAGAACTTCAAGCTGGCGCGGCAAACCAACGAGATCCTCGGGGCGCTCGGAGACTTCAACAAGCAGTGGGGCATGTTCAAGGATCAGATGAGCAAGGTCGAGCGCACGCTCGAGAGCTCGCAGCGGGCGTACGCCGAGCTGATGACCACACGCACGCGCCAGCTCGACAAGCAGGTCGAACGGGTCGATGACCTGCGCGTGACCGCGGGCTTGGGCGACGGCGACGACGCCGCCACTGGCGGCCAACCGGCGGATCCGGCTCCGCAGATCACGGCATCGCGAGGGCTGCGAGCAGTCGGCGCCGGCAGCGACAGGCAGTAGGGAACTACCCTGGCCGGCGCGCCTTGTCGGAGATCACCAGCAGCAGCGCCAGCAGCACGAAGTTCATCACGACCGACGAGCCGCCGTAGGCGACGAACGGGAGAGTGACGCCGGTGAGTGGGATCACGCGGGTGACGCCGCCGACGATCACGAACACCTGCAACGCCACGATGAAGGAAAGACCGGTTGCCAGCAGCTTGGAGAAGGAGTCGCGCGCCAGCATTGCGATCTTCAGGCCCCTGACGACGAACAGCAGGTAGGTGAGCAGCAGTGCGGTGGCGCCGACGAGGCCGAGCTCGTTGACGATCACCGCGTAGATCATGTCGCTTTCGGGGACCGGCAAGAGGCCGACGAGCGAGCGGTCGAAGCCCGTGCCCAGCAGTCCGCCGTCGGCCTGCGCGAACAGCGCCTGCGCCAGCTGGTAGCTGCCGCCGGGCTTCTGTTCGTAGAGGGCCGTCTCGAAGGGGTGTTCCCAGTTGACCACGCGCGCGTGCACGTGGCTGACGTGGGTCGCCAGCAGCCACGCGCCGACGGCGAACAGCACGAAGCCGATCAGCGGAAACGAGAGGCGGCCCGTGGCCACGTACAGCAACGCGAGGAAGGCGCCGAAGAACATCAGCGAGGTGCCGAGCTCGCGCGTCAACAGCAGGGTCGCCATCGCTGCGCCCCACACCACCAGCATCGGCCCGAACTGCTTCATCGGTGGCAGCGTCACCCCCAGCACGCGCCTGCCGGCGGTGACGAGGATCTGGCGGTTGTCGCGCAGGTAGCTGGCGAGGAAGATCACCAGCGCGATCTTCGCCAGCTCCGCGGGCTGGAATGAGATGCCGCCCACGTGCACATTGAGATAGGCGCCGTTGACTTCCTCGCCGATCCCCGGCACCCGCGGCAGCACCGTTATACCGATCCCCACCGCCACGATCGTGTAGCGGTAGCGCTCCAACACCCCCACCCCTGTGCGGCGCAGCATCAGGATCGTCGCCGCGAACAGCACCAGCCCCAGCACCATCCACTGTGCCTGCTGGCGCGCCAGCGTGGGGTTGATGCGGTACACCATGACGATCCCCACACTCGCCAGCACCGCCCCCAGGGGGAACAGGTAGGGGTCGGCGTTGGGCAGCGCGAAGCGGATCACGAGGTGCCCCGCCAGGCACAGCCCGAGGAAGATCGCCCCGTAGGTGAGCGACACGCTGGAGGCGTGGTTGAGCGTCACGTCCGCCGCCGCGCCCGCGCTGGTGCCCTGCTCCTGGATGAAGATCGCCGTGAACCCCGCCGTCACCAGCAGGGCGGCGGGGATCAGGCCGAGCAGCTCGCGGTTGCGGGGGCTGAGCACTCGCTGAGGGTATCCCCAGGCCCGGCGTGACACGCCGATTGCGCCGGTACCCTGCGGCGATGGATGACGAGCGCCCGCCGCGTCCGGGGATCGGCATGTGGAAGCGCTTCGCGATCGCGGGCGTGCTGATCGTGCTGCTGTGCGGGGGAGCAGCCGCCGCGGTGACGGTGAGTACCGCCAACCGCATCGCCAACGAGGTCTTCCCCAAGCTCAACCAGATCCACACGCCCAAGGGCCTGATCTCCTCGATCTACACCGGCGGGCCGAAGACCTTCCTGATCCTCGGCTCCGACAAACGCTACGGCTCCACCAACATCGACGAACGCGAAGCGGGCCCCCACAGCGACACGATCCTGCTGGTGCGCTTCGACCCCGAACAGGAACAGACCTCGGTGCTCTCGATCCCGCGCGACCTGCTCGTGACGATCAAGATGCCCGGCGGCGAAGCGCTCTACCCCCAGAAGATCAACGCCGCCTACACGCTCGGCAGCGCCCTGCCCGGGCACGACGAGGGCGCCAACCTCGCCGCGGAGACGATCAAAGAAGTGCTGCCCGGCCTGCAGCTCAACGGGATCATCGACGTCACCTTCGCCGGCTTCATCCGCGTGGTGGACTCGCTGGGGTGCGTGTACGTCAACGTTGACCACCGCTACTTCAACGAAAACATCGGCACCCCCGAAACCGACTACACCAACATCGACCTGCAGCCCGGCTACCAGAAGCTGTGCTACGAAAACGCGCTCGACTACGTGCGTTACCGCCACACCGACTCCGATTTCGTGCGGGTCGCCCGCCAGCAGGACTTCCTACGCGACCTGCGCGAGCAGGTCTCCCCCGAACTCGGGGAAGTTCGACAAGGTCGCCAAGACGGTGGGGCGCGCGATCAGCACCAACTTCTCGCCCTCCGCCTCGATCCTGCTGGAGCTGGCGAAGCTGATCGGCTTCTCCCAGGGCAAGCCGTTGCGCCAAGTCAAATTCCAAACCGAAAACATCGACTACGTGCTGAACGGGGGCGACTACGTCACCTCCTCACCCACCCTGGAGCACGCGACGCTCGAGGACTTCCTGCACGGCCATCAGCACCTGCAGTCGCCAAACGTCCACTCGGGCGTCGGCGCCAGCACCTCCTCGGGCGGCCACAGCCATAGACACGGTCACCGCCACCGCCATGGCTCCAACCCCAACGCCGCCCCCAACCCCGCGAGCGAGGACCTCTACCCGACGCCCGCCAGTGACCAGCAGCAGGCGATGAGCGCCGCGGTGCAGGTGCCCTTCCCAATGCTCTACCCCCGTCTGCAAACGGGCCCCGCCACGCAGGAAGAGGTGCGCCCCTATGCGCTGCGCGATCCCCAGGGGCACCTCCACCACGCGTACACCGCCGTCTTTCAGCAGAACACGATCGGCGGCTACTACGACGTCGAGGGCACCGACTGGCTGGACCCCCCGATCGTCGAGCACCCCCAGGAAACGCGCTACGTGGGCCGGCGCGCCTACATGATCTTCGCCGACGGCCAACACATCCATATGATCGCCTGGCGCGAACACCACGCCCTCTACTGGGTTATCAACACGCTGCTGGAGGAACTCACCAACCAGCAGATGCTCACGATCGCCGACTCCACGCAGCCGCTGGGTTGAGCTACCCCACCTTTGCCCCGTCCAGCGCGGCGTTGACCAGGGCGTCGGCGTCGGCGTTCTGGGCGCGGGGCACCGAGCGGATCGACCAGCGCTCGAACTGTCGCAGCGCGGCCATCGCCTCGAGGTGCAGCGGGCGCATCGCGGGGTGCTTCACCTTGTAGAGGCCTTTCACCTGCTTGGCGATCAGCTCCGAGTCGTTGACGACCTCGATCTCGGTGGCTCCCAGCGCGCGGGCACGCTCCAGGCCCAGCAACAGCGCACGGTACTCTGCCACGTTGTTGGTTACCTCGCCCAGCAGGCGCGCGTGCTCGTCGAGCACCTCGCCGCCGGCCTCGCTGACAACGGACGCGGCCGCCGCCGGGCCGGGGTTGCCGCGGGCGCCGCCGTTGACGTGAACGATCACCTTCATCGTGGCGAGCCTACCCCGCGGCGGGGACGGTGTGCGCCGGCGCGACGGCGCGGGCCGTCCGGACAGGTGGGGCTGGGTGGTGAGCCGGGTGCGCGGGGAGGACGAGCGGCGCGACCACGACGGGAAGGAGAGGGGCCGGCGACGCGACGACTCAGGGCTGTGCCAGCTGCGGCAGGTCGCCGGGCACCCGTGCGCGACGGCGATCGCGCACGATGCGCTGCTGGCGGGCCGGGTCTCCGTTCGTGCTGCCCGAGCCGCCACGACCGCGCCTATCGGCCTCACGACGGTCGACGATCACGGTGACTTTCTCGTTGTCCTTGTAGTGCTCCACCAGCTTCGGGTAAAGCTCGTCGGCGAGGGGTCTCGGGACCACGCTGTAGATCATCGTATGCTCGATTCTACTCGACTATCGACCTGCGTCGGGAAAAGCTCATCAAGGCAGCGCTCAGCTCACCAGCAGCGAGAGCGCGCCACGCTCGTCAACCACGGCATTGGAGATGCGGTCCTCTTCGGCGAGTTCCTCTAGCTCCATGCCCTCCGCCGCCAGCCATGCGCCCCGCGTCTCGTCATCCGGGTCGATCTCGTAGCGGTACCAACACAGCTCCCACGCGACCACGATCGTCACGTGCGCGCTCTGTAGTTGCGTCGCCCGCACGGTGGGGGCGCCGAGCGCACGGGCGACTCCCGCCAGCCGCCGCGGATGCTCGCCGAGGTTGAACACCGCGAGCGCTCGCTCCACGTTCGCGCTGGTCTGGTAGGCGACAGCGGGGTCCTGGTCGGCGGCGGCTGGCTCGACTGCATACTCAATTGCGCCAACCACCTCCCCGGGCGAGCCCCACTCCTCGTTCACCGCGGCCCACTCCACGTCGATGTCTGTCCCCATGCCGCCGTTTTCGAGCGGGACGTCTGCGTCGATGCTGCCCGCACCCGCCGGCTGTGCGGGCTCACGCAGCTGGCGCAGCCGGCGCAGCAGCGAGAGCCCGCGCTGGGAGCGATCGGTACGCGGTCTGCCCGGATGCGCATCGGTCTCGCGGCGCCAGCCCTCGTGGGTGGCGCGCGTGGTGCACAGCTCGCACACCATCCGCCGCTGCCCCCCGCCGAGAAAGACGTCGGGCTGCTCCCCTCGCAATAGGCGTCTCCCACACACGTCGCACTCCACGTCGGGGTGAGAGGTAACGATTGTTCTGGCTGCCATCGAGTGCTCCAGGGTAAACCACGCGGCCGGTGGGTGTGCCCTTCCACCGCTGGAGGGCGATCTCGTAAAGCGTCCCAAGCGGTCCTTAGACTTTTGTCTGTGGTTGGATTGAGCTGCTGATTCGCTCTCCCCTCTGGGCGATTCCGGGGTCGTATGCCCCGGAGAAAGGAGAGAATATGTATGAGGCAGTAATCGCTCTAGCCATCGCCCTGCTGGTTGCAATGCTGATCATCGATCGGCTCAGCAAGTAGGGCGCCCTGGCGGTCGCAGTCAAGACGACCCCGGCGGCCGTCAGGGACACAATAAAAAGGAGCCTGGTTGCCCAGGCTCCAAGGCGCTGAGTGAGGCACTCATCGCACTAGCCAAGGCCAGCATAGCGTCTGTATCCGACCTTGTCCACAGTGCCACAAGCGGGTGGGGGCCGAATCCTCTAGGGTGCGTCCCGATGCGCGCGGTCACGTTCCAGGCACCCGGCAAGGTGGCGGTCGAGGAGGTCCCCGAGCCTGAGCTGACGGGACCGGAGGACGCGATTGTGCGGATCGAGGCGTCCGGGGTGTGCGGGTCGGACCTGCACATCTATCACGGGCGCGTGCAGATCGAACCGGGCTTCACGATCGGCCACGAGTACGTCGGCACGGTGCTCGCGGTGGGGGAGACGGTGCGCGAGGTTGCCGTGGGCGACCGCGTGCTGGGCTGCTTTCAGAGCGCCTGCGGGCACTGCTGGTTCTGCCGCGCCGGCGCCTTTCACAAGTGCGAGCACTCGCGAACTTTCGGCCACGGGGCGGCGCTCGGCTCGCTGCAGGGCACGCAGGCCGAGTGGGCGCTGGTGCCGAGCGCCGACTTGGTGCTGCGCAAGGTGCCGGAGGGGATGAGCGACGACGTGGCGCTGTTCGCCGGCGACGTGATGGGCACCGGCTTTCACGCGGTGGTGGACAGCGGTATGCGCCCCGGCGACGTGGCGGCGGTGCTCGGCCTGGGGCCGGTGGGGTTGTGCGCGGTGCAGGCCGCGCGGGCCGCCGGAGCGGCGCACGTGATCGCCGTGGACTCGGTGCCCGAGCGCCTGGCGATGGCGGAGTCCTTCGGCGCGCAGGCGGTGCACCTGCAGGAGGGCGACCCTCGCGCGGCGGCGCGCGCGGCGACCGCCGGGCGCGGGGTGGACGTGTGCATCGACGCGGTCGGGCACCCCTCCGCGCTGGACCTCGCGTTGCGCCTCACGCGCAAGTGCGGCACCGTGCAGGCGACCGGTGTGTACGCGGAGCGCGCCGAGCTGCACATGGGCCTGTTGTGGATCAAGTCGCTGCGCATGTGCGCCGGCCACGCCAATGTGATCGGCCACATCGACCGTGTGCTCGCGCTGATGTCGGCCGGGGTGCTCGACCCCACGCCACTGGTCACCCACCACATGAGCCTCGACGAGGCGCCGGAGGCGTACGCTTTGTATGACCGCCGCGAAGCTTTGAAGATCGTCCTTAGACCTTGAGCCACGGCGGTCACCGCCCACCCTGCTATCCGCCGATCTTCGCGACACAATCCCCAAGGAGCCCCGGATGACCGCCGCAACCGACACAACATCAAGCGCTGTCTCCCCAACCACTGCCCCCTCCCCCTCCTCCCAATCTCCGATTGAGCTACCCGAGGCTCTGGGCGCCGAGGCGCGCGCCTTCATCGCAGGCGAGCACCGGCTGCTGATCGGCGGCGAGCGTCCACCCGCCGCCGATGGGCGCACTTTTGCCACGCTCGACCCCTCCACGGGCCGGGAGCTGGCCCGCGTACCGCAGGCCGGCGCCGAGGACGTGGAGCGAGCGGTGGCAGCGGCGCGCGCGGCGTTCGCCGAGGGCCCGTGGGCGACGATGCCGGCGTCCGCGCGCGAGCGGCTGATGCTGGCGCTGGCGGGCGCGGTCGAGGAGCGCGCGCAGGAGCTCGCGCAGATCGAGTCGGCCGACAACGGTAAGCCGGTGGGGCTCGCCCAGTACGTGGACGTCGCCGGGACGGTCGCCCACCTGCGCTACTTCGCCGGCTGGCCGACGAAGATCGAGGGCGCGGTGCTGCCGGTAACCGCGCCCAACATGCTCTGCTACACCCGCCGCGAGCCGGTAGGAGTGTGCGGGCAGATCGTGCCGTGGAACTTCCCGCTGTTGATGGCCGCTTGGAAGCTCGGGCCGGCGCTCGCAGCGGGCTGCACGGTTGTGCTGAAGCCGGCCGAGCAGACGCCGCTTAGCGCGCTGCGCCTCGGCGAATTGGCGCTGGAGGTTGGCTTCCCGCCGGGCGTGCTGAACGTGCTCACCGGCGACGGCTCCACCGGCGCGGCGCTGGTCGACCATCCGGGCGTCGACAAGCTCGCGTTCACCGGCTCCACCGCGGTGGGGCGCGAGATCGGCGCGAAGGCCGGCAAGGCGCTCAAGCGGGTGACGCTGGAGCTGGGCGGCAAGTCGCCCAACATCATCCTTCCCGACGCCGACATCGAGGCCGCGATCAAGGGCTCCTACCAGGCGATCTACTTCAACTCCGGCCAGGCCTGCAATGCCGGCTCGCGCCTGTTCGTGCCGAAGGAGCACTACGAGGAAGTGATGAGCGGGCTGGCCGAGCAGGCCGCCAAGGCGCAGCTGGGGCCGGGTCTCGACCCGGGGACGCAGCTCGGCCCGCTGGTGTCCGCCGAGCAGCACGAGCGCGTGCTCGGCTACATCGACGCCGGCCGCGCCGAAGGCGCCGAGGTGCTGGCCGGCGGCGAGGCGGCGCTCGCCGACAGCGGCGGCTACTTCGTCGCGCCCACGCTGTTCAGCGCCACCGGGGCGGGCGCCGACGAGCTGCGGATCGCGCGCGAGGAGATCTTCGGCCCGGTGCTGGTCGCCTCCCCCTACGACACGCTCGAGGAGGTCGCCTCGCGCGCCAACGCCGGCGACTACGGGCTGGCCGCGGGCGTGTGGACTCAGCGACTCTCCTCCGCCCACCGCCTGGCGGCGCTGCTGCGGGCGGGCTCGGTGTACGTCAACACCTGGGGCGCGGTCGATCCCTCGGCGCCGTTCGGCGGCTTCAAGGCCTCGGGCCTCGGCCGCGAGCACGGCCACGACGGGTTGAGCGCGTATCTGGAGACCAAGAGCGTGTGGACGGCGCTATGAGCGGCTTTCAAAAAGACCGGCACGCCCGGATACGTCCCCGGACGCTGCGCTGGATCGCCACGGTCCGTCTTGCCCGTGCCACCAGCATGGGCTGCGCCAGCCCGCGTCGCCCAGCTTGGTCCGGGAACGCCCCGGACGCACCGCCTATTTTGAAAGACGTTCTATGAGCGCAGCGATCCCCGGCCCCGGGCGCTTGAAGATCTCGAGCATGGTGGACAACGGCACCGTCAGCCTCGCCCTGGAGGGGGAGCTCGACCTGGCGGGGGCGCCCGATATGGAGGCCAGCCTCGCGGCTATCGAGCCGGACATTTCCGAGCGCCTGGTGATCGACCTGAGCCGCCTGCAGTTCATCGACTCCACGGGGTTGCGGTTGCTGCTGCAGGCGGATGCCCACGCCAAGGAGCAGGGCTACGAGCTCGTCCTGCGCCCCGGCACGCAGGCGGTGCAACGAGTGTTCGAGGTGACGGGGGCGCTCGCGATCCTGCGCTTCGAGGGCTCGCCGGGAGATTGACCTCGACCGGGGTACTGGCGCAGCCGGCCCCCGCGGGAGGGGTGGTTGGCGCGCGGACGGACGCGCGTCCCAGCGGCGCCACGCTGGCGCTGGCGGGGATATGCGTGCTGGTGCTGCTGGCGGCCACGCTCGAGGTGGTGCTCGACGGTGCGGTCGGCCACTCCCCGCTGATCCCCGGCTCGCCGGGGATCACGGGGTGGCTGCAGTGGGGGATCGGCGAGCGCCTGGGCTTCCGCGTGTTCCTGATCGCGTTGCTGTGCTTCACCGGCGCCTACGCCACGCTGCTGGTGCTGGCGCGGCGCATCTCCGCCGACCCCCGCGCAGCCCGCTGGTCGATCGTGCTTGTGGGGACGCTGTCGCTGGTCGTGTGCGCGGGCCCGATCCTCTTCTCGACCGATGTGTTCAGCTACATCGCCTACGCGCGCATGGGGGTGCTGCACGGGTTGGACCCCTACCTGCACGGCCCGATCAGGATCGAAGGCGACCCGATCTTCAAGTACGTGGGGGAGGACTGGCTGAAAGTGGCGACTGCGTACGGCCCGCTGTACACGCTGCTCTCCTACCCGCTGGGCGTGCTCGGCGTGAAGGGGGCGGTGTGGGGGGCGAAGGTCGAGGCGCTCGCGGCCTGCGCAGGCACGCTGGCGCTGACGTGGCGCTGCGCGCGGGCGCGGGGCTACGACCCAGCGGTCGCGCTGGTGGCGGTCGGCGCCAACCCGCTGTGGGTCCTGTACGGGCTGGGCGGCGCCCACAACGATGTGATCATGACCTTCTTCATGATGGCGGCGGTGGCGCTGGTGGTGGGCGAAGAAAAAGACCCCATCGACCCCAGCGCCGTCGGCTCGTCGTCTCGAGGCCGACTTCTGGGCAATCGGCAGGCCTGGGCGGGCGCCTCGGTGGTCGCCGCTGGCATGGTGAAGGCGACGGGAGCGGCGATGTTGCCGTTCATGCTGCTCGCACGGCGTGACTGGCGGATGCTGGTTGGGGCGGTTGGGGCGCTGGTGGCGATCGTGGTGGTCTCCTACCCGGTGTTCGGGCTGCACGGCCTCGATGTGATCTCGGCGCTCAACCGCGATGCGGCGCTGGTCTCGACCGACAGCTTCCCCAACGAGATCGCGCACCTACTGGGCAAGCCGGGGGTGTTCCCGGCCGATCACACGCTGCTGAAGGTGGCGCTGGTGGTAATCGTCCTGCACCTGATGTGGCGCACTTGGCGGGGTTACGACTGGGTGTCGGCTTCGGGGTGGACGCTGCTGGCGATCACCGTCACCAGCACGTGGCTGCTGGCGTGGTACACGCTGTGGGCGCTGCCGCTGGCGATGGTCGCGCGCGACCGGCGGCTGCTGCTCGCGATCTTCGCCGTGCAAGGCCTGTTCATCTTCCACCAAACCGCACCGCTGTTCTCGCCTGTGTCGACATGAGCTGGGCGAGCGTGCACATCGAGCTGGGCGGCTGCGTGGAGAGCGTGCACATCGAGCCGGGCGGCCGCGTGGAGAGCGTGCACATCGAGCCGGGCGGCCGCGGGGAAAGCGCGCGGTGAGCGGGGCAGCGAGCACCGCCGAGTCGCGCGGACGCTGGGAGCGCCTGCCGGAGCGCCTGCGCCCGCGCGACTGCGAGCGCCGCGGCCGTGGGGATCTGCGCCGCGTGGAGAGCACCCTGCTGGTGCTGGCCTTCCTGGTGCTGGCGGTGGCGGTCCTCAACGACGTGGTGCGCCAGGTGCACGTCAACGAACGCATCACCGCCGACCTGCGCACCTGGCGGACGATCACCGGCAACGACCTCATCAACATCTCCGTCGAACAAGACCTGACGCATCACACCACGCGCGACGTGCTGTGTGGCAACACCGGATCCGGGCCACCGGGGACGCAGCCGCAGGCGTGCCTGATCGTGACCGGCCCCACTGTGCACGGAGTGCGCGCGGCGCGGGGCGGCTTCTACCTGCCGCCCTACTTCCAGGACAAGCACGCCAACCGCTATGCCTGCTTCGGCACGGCGGTGAGCGAAAAGCTATGCGGCCTACCAACTCCACCGGGCGCGCCGGACGAACCACTGACGAATGGTTAAGCGGTGGTGGCCGCTGGCCGCGCTGGTCGTGCTGGCCGCGGCACTGCGCCTGAGCACGCTCGACCTGCAGAGCTTCTGGTACGACGAGGCATACGTGCCGGTGCACACGCTGCACCCGTCGCTAGTGGCGACGCTGCGCTCGGTCGAGCATCGCGAAAACACCCCGCCGCTGTGGTACGTCTTGGTCTGGGCGTGGTCGCGGATCTTCGGCACGGGGATGATCGCGCTGCGCCTGCCCTCGGCACTGGCGGGGATCGCGACGGTGCCAGTAGCGTGGGGGATCGGGCAGCAGCTGTCCGGCCGCAGGGCCGCGATCGCTACTGCGGCGCTGGTGGCGACCAGCCCGCTGTTCGTGTGGTACTCCCAAGAGGCACGCGCATACGGCCTGTTCGTGTTCATGGCGGCGCTCGCGATGTGGTGCTGGCGGCGCGCCGACGCCGAGCCCACGCCAGGCAGGCTGGCGGCGTTCGCGGCGAGCGGTGCGGGGGCGCTGGCGACGCACTACTTCGCGGTGTTCCTGCTGGCGCCGATGTGCCTGTGGCTGCTGCGCCGCCGCGAGTGCTGGAGGGTGGCGCTCCCGGCGGTTGGGGCGATCGTGCTGGTCGGCGCGGCGCTCCTGCCGCTGGCGCTCGCGCAGGGCGGACACGGCACCCAGTGGATCGGGGAATGGGCGCTCGCCAGCCGCCTGGAAACGGTTCCCCAGTACTACCTGTCGGGTTATTCCGGGGCGCCGCTGGGCCACGGCCTGGAGCTGCTGGTCGCGCTGGAGATCCTCGCCGCGGTCGGCTACGGCCTGTGGCGGATGCTCACCCCGCGCGAGAGCGAAGGCGCGCTGCTGGCGCTCGGCGTAGCGGCGTGCGGGGTGCTGATCCCCGTAGCGATGGCCTTCGCCGGCGCCGACTACCTGGCGCCGCGCAACGTGGTGGCGGCGATGGTCCCCCTCACGGCGGGAGTCGCCACGATTGCGGCGGCGCGGCGTACCGGCCGCACGGGGCTTGCGCTGGTGGGCTTGATCGCGGTGACGTTCGCGGCGCTCACGATCGACGTGGATCTCAGCCCCCGCCTGCAGCGCGGCGACTGGCGCGGGCTGGCGAGGGCGATCGGGCGTGAACACCCAGCAACCGGCGGGCGCGCGATCACCACGGTGGAGCTGGGTGCGGCGCCGCTCGAGTACTACCTGCCGCCGTTGGGCGATCTGCGGCGGGGAGCGATGGTGAGGGTGAGTGAAATCGACGAGACCGGCTACGCGCCGCTGCGCCCCGGGGCTGGGGAACCGCCGGCCGCCGGGTTTCACTTGGTGCAGCGCGGCAATGTGAACGGGATGATCCTCTACAGGTTTCGCTCGGCGACTCCCCGTCTCGTCTCGGAGGCCGCGTTGCGCGAACACGTGATCGCCGAAGGTCACCCGGAGGTGTTGTCGGCTGAAAGCCCACCACCCGCCGTCTCGCCGCCCAAAGCCGGTTGACGGGTCGCGAGCGAGGTGGACAACGGCGCCCGATGACGCGCCGAGTGCGCCGGTCGAGCCCATAACGTGATATCACCGCCCGCGCAGTCGTTGGATACGAAAGGATTAGCTCGCTGGACCATGTCGACCTCGACCGCCACGACCCGCAGCGAGGCACGAATCGCGCTGGAGCGCGCCTGCGAGCACCTGCTCGCCCTCCAGGATGAGGCGGGCTGGTGGCGGGGCGAGCTGCAGACCAATGTGACGATGGATGCCGAGGACATGCTGCTGCGCGAGTTCCTCGGGATCCGCACCGCGGGGGAGACCGAGCGCTCGGCGGCGTGGATCCGCTCGCAGCAGCGCGCGGATGGGACGTGGACCAACTTCCACGGTGGACCGGGGGATCTCTCGAGCACTGTCGAGGCCTACTGGGCGCTGCGCCTGGCCGGCGACCCGGCCGAGGCGGAGCACATGCGCAGGGCGGCGGAGTGGGTGCGCGAGCAGGGCGGGGTGGAGGCGGCGCGGGTGTTCACGCACGTGTGGCTGGCGCTGTTCGGGCTGTGGCCATGGGAGCGGATCCCCGCGCTGCCGCCGGAGATCGTGATGCTGCCGCAGTGGGCGCCGTTGAACATCTATGACTTCGGCTGCTGGGCGCGCCAGACGATCGTGGCGCTGTCGCTGGTGATGGCGCGGCGCCCGAAAAAGGCGCTTCCGTTCGACCTGCGCGACCTGCACGGCGCGCAACCGTGGACCCCGAACGGGTCGGGGCCCGAGCCCCGCGCCGGCACCCGTCCTCCCCGGCCCGCCGCATCCGCGCGCGGTCGCTTCTCCTTCCTCTCCTCCCCCTCCACCACCGCCGCCAAAGCCCGGGCTAGCGCATGGCTGGGGCATCTGGACAGCGTGCTGCGGGTGTACGAGCGCTACCCGCTGCCACCGTTGCGTCGTCAGGCGATCGCGCGCGCCGAGGCGTGGATCGTGCGCCGCCAGGAGGCCGACGGCTCGTGGGGTGGCATCCAGCCGCCGTGGGTGTACTCGCTGATGGCGCTCCACCTGGGTGGCTACCCGCTGGATCACCCGGTGATGCGCCGCGGCCTGGAGGGGTTGGAGCGCTTCATGGTCGAGGACCGCGGCGAAGGCGTCGGCGCCGAGCTGTCCCACCCCGAGGCGTCTCGCCCTCGGCCATCGCGCCCACCCAACACCCCCGCGGTCGCGAGCCGGCGCCTGGAAGCCTGCCAGTCGCCGGTGTGGGACACGGCACTGGCGATGGTCGCGCTCGGCGATGCCGGAGCGCCGCGCGATCACCCGGCGCTCGCGCGCGCGGCACGGTGGCTGCTGGCGGAGGAGGTGCGGGTCCGCGGCGATTGGGAGGCGGCCCGACCGGAGCTGCAGCCGGGGGGGTGGGCGTTTGAGTTCGAGAACGACAACTATCCCGACGTTGACGACACCGCAGAGGTGGTGCTGGCGCTACTGCGCACGATCGAGCTGGAGCCCGAGCAGATCCGCCGCGCCCACCGCCACCGCCGCCGCAGCGGCGAAGTGCCCCCCGCGGAGGGCGCGCAGGGGGTGCGCGAGTGCGCCCAGGACGCGATCGACCGCGCCGTCGAGTGGGTGGAGGGGATGCAGAGCGACGGCGGCGGCTGGGGGGCGTTCGACGCCGACAACACGCGGACGCTGGTGAGGGCGCTTCCGTTTCTCGACTTCGGCGAGGTGATCGACGAGCCGAGCGCCGACGTGACCGCGCACGCGCTGGAGATGCTCGCGGCGCTCGGCCGCACCGACAGCGAACAGGCCCGTGCGGGGCTGAGCTGGCTGCTGGGGCAGCAAGAGGAGGACGGGTCGTGGTTTGGGCGCTGGGGGATCAACCACATCTATGGCACCGGCGCGGCGCTGCCGGCGCTCGCGGCGATGGGCGTCGGCCCGGCGGAGCAGCCGATCCGCCGCGCGGTGGCGTGGCTGTACGCCCATCAGAACGAGGACGGTGGCTGGGGCGAGGATCCGCGCTCCTACGACGACCCGGTCTGGATCGGCTGTGGCGACTCGACCGCCTCGCAAACAGCGTGGGCGCTGCTGGCGCTGTACGCGGCCGGCGAGCAGCTGGAGCGCTCGGAGGCGATGGAGCGCGGGGTGTCGTGGCTGATCTCCACACAGCGCCCCGACGGGACGTGGGAGGAGCCGCAGTACACCGGCACCGGGTTTCCGTCGGACTACTACATCAACTACCACCTCTACCGCCTCACCTTCCCGATCATGGCGCTTGGCCGCTGCGCGGGGGCTGAGGTCCCGGCGTGAGAGCGGCGGCTGTGGGCCGCACCGGATGGGAGCTGCTCGCCGTGCCCTCGCCCTCCTTCCCCTTTCCCCAACCGCCCGATCTGCCCACGCCCGCGGCGGTGATGGCGCGCGCGGGCGGCGAGAACTTCCCCGTCGCCAGTCGCGTGCTACCGCGCCGCGTCAGGGAGCACCTGCTCGCGCTGTACGGCTTTGCGCGGCTGGTGGACGAACTGGGAGACGCCGCGGTCGACGGGGTGACCGGGGCGGGCGGGCCTGCAGACAAGCTGGCGGCGCTCGACTGGCTGGAGGGGGAGCTGGAGCGCGTGTATGCCGGTGAGGCGCGTCACCCGCTGCTGGTGCGCCTACAGGGCACCGTGCTCGCATGTGCGCTGCCACGTGAGCCCTTCTTGAGGTTGATCGAGGCCAACCGCGTCGACCAGCGCGTGGCGCGCTATGAGACATGGGAGCAGTTGCTGGTCTACTGCCACCTCTCGGCCGACCCCGTCGGAGAGCTGGTGCTGGGCGTATTCGGCCGTGCCACCCCCGCGCGGGTGGCGCTATCGGATCGGATCTGCACGGCGCTGCAGCTGGTCGAGCACTGGCAGGACGTCGCCGAGGATCTGCGCGCCGGACGGATCTACCTGCCCGCTGAGGATCTTGCGCGGTTCGGCTGCACCGAGCGCGATCTTGCCCAACCCGCCGCTGACTGGCGCGTGAAGGGACTGATCGCTTTCGAGGTGGCGCGCACGCGCCAGCTGCTGGGGGAGGGGGCGCCGCTGATCGGCACGCTGCATGGGCGCGAGCGGTTGGCGGTGGCGGCGTTCGTGAGCGGCGCCGACGCGGCGCTGGGGGCGGTCGAGCGCGCCGGCTATGACGTGCTCGGCGGCCCGCCGCGGGCCTCCCGCGCGCGACGTGCCGTGGCCCTGGCAAGGACGCTGGCCCAAACGGGGATGCTGGCCGATGCGAGGATGCGAGCGCAGTGAGCGTCCCCCGAATCGGTCGCCGGGGAGTGTCTCCCGGCTTCAGCGCGGCGACGCCCGTGAGCGCCGGCGCGACCCACACCCAGCAGGCCTACCGTCAGTGCGAGTCGCTGACGCGCGCGGCGGCCGGCAATTTCTACTACGGCATCCGTCTGCTCCCCGCCCCCAAGCGCAGGGCGATGTGTGCGGTGTACGCGTTCGCGCGGCGCGTGGACGACATCGCCGATGGAACGCTGGCGCCGGAGGAGAAGCTGATCCGGCTGGAGGCGGCCGCGCGGGCGCTAGAGAATCTGGACCCCCACGACCCCGACCCGGTGATGGCGGCGCTCGCGGACGCCAGCGCGCGCTTCGACCTGCCGGCCGACGCCCTCGAAGACCTGATCGAAGGGGTGCGGATGGACGTGCGCGGCACCTCCTACGCGGATTTCAAGGAGCTGGAGCTCTACTGCCGGCGCGTGGCCGGTTCGATCGGACGGCTGTGCCTGGCGATCTTCGGCACGCGCCGCCGGCGGCCCGGCGAGCGGCCGGCGAGCGAGATGGCCGACGACCTGGGCGTGGCGCTGCAGCTTGCCAACATCGCGCGCGACCTGCGCGAGGATGCCGAACGGGGGCGCGTGTACTTGGCGGCGCGCGATTTGGTGCGCTACCACCTGCACGACGACGGGCCGCTCGACGCGCCCGCGTTGCAGGCGCTCACGCGCGATGCGAGCATGGCTGAGCCGGCGATGGTGGCGGGCTTTGAAGGCGGCGACGTCGGCCAGCTGTACGCGCTGATGCGCTTCTACTGCCTGCGCTCGCGCGACTGGTTTCACCGTGGCATGGAGCTGGTGGCGCTGCTCGACCGGCGCAGCGCCGCGTGCGTGCTGGCGATGGCGGGCATCTATTGGCGCCTGCTCGGTCACATCGAGGAGCGCCCCGACCGCGCGCTCGCGCGCCGTGCGCGGTTGGCCAAACGCGAGAAGGCGTGGGTTGCGGCCCGCGCGCTGCTCGGCAAGGGGATACCGGAGCGCCATCCCGCCGAACGGATTCAGGAGGAAGACGCTTCTTGAGCGTTCCCGAGCCCCCCGGCCCCCAGGTGGCGGTGATCGGCGGCGGGCTGGCGGGGATCACCGCGGCGCTCGACTGCGCCGACGCCGGCGCGCGGGTCACGCTGCTGGAGGTACGCCCGCGGCTGGGCGGAGCGGTGTACTCCTTCGAGCGCGACGGCCTGCGGATCGACAACGGACAGCACGTGTTCCTGCGCTGCTTTCACGCCTACCGCGCGCTGCTTGCGCGCCTCGGCAGCGAGCGTGGGGTGGAGTTGCAATCGCGCCTGGAGATCCCGCTGGTGCGCCCCGGCGGGGAGGTGAGCGTGTTGCGCCGCTCCGGCCTGCCGGCGCCGCTGCACCTGGCGGGCGCGCTGCTGCGCTACCGCTTCCTTTCGCCGCGTGATCGCCTCGGGGCGGTGCGCGCGGCGGTGGCGCTGGGTCGCCTCGATCCGCGCGCACCGGGGCTAGACAGGCAGACTCTCGGGGCGTGGCTTGCCGCTCATGGTCAGAGTCCGCGTGCGACCGCCGCGCTGTGGGACCTGATCGCGCTGCCCGCGCTCAACCTGCCCGCCGACCAGGCGTCGCTGGCGCTGGCTGCGTTCGTCTTCAAGCGTGGTCTGCTCGAACGGGCGGACGCGGGGGACATCGGCTTTCACCGCCGTCCGCAGAGCGAGATCGTGGGAGAGCCGGCGCAGCGCGCGCTGCGCGCGGCGGGCGTCGATGTGAGGCTGGGATGGCGCGCGGAGCGGGTGGTGGCCGGCGAGGGGAAGTTCGAGGTGGAGGGCGCTCAGCCCAGCGTGGGAGCCGACGCGGTGATCGTGGCGTTGCCGCGCACCCGCGCCGCGGCACTGCTAGGACCGCTCGACGCAGCGGTTGCCGCTCGCGCCCTGAAGCTGCGCGACACCCCGATCGTCAACCTGCACGTGGTATACGACCGCAGTGTGTGCGAGCTTCCGTTCGTTGGCGGGGTGGAGTCGCCGGTGCAGTACGTGTTCGACCGCAGCTCCGCCGGTGGCGTGGACGGGGGGATGCAGTATCTGGCCGTCTCGCTGTCCGGAGCCGACGAGGAGATGGGCATGAGCGTCGAGGAGTTGCGCGAGCGCTACCTGCCTGCCCTTGCGGAGCTCTTCCCACGCGCTCGCACGGCGCGGGTCGAGCGCTTCCTCGCCACGCGCGAGCACGCCGCGACGCTGCGCGCCGAGCCGGGCGCGGGCGCGCTGCGCCCCGGGTCACACACCGCGGTCCCCGGATTGGTGCTGGCGGGTGCATGGACCGACACCGGCTGGCCGGCCACGCTGGAGAGCGCGGTGCTGAGCGGTCATGCCGCTGCGCGCTGTGTGCTGGAGGCTGTCCGGTGAGCGGTCACGTGGCAGCGCGTCGCGTGCTGGAGGCCGTCTGGTGAGCGATCTGCTGATTGCCGCGCCGCTGCGCCTGGAGGCGTGGGCGATCTCCGCGGGTATACGCTCCCAGCCGGCCCGTTCCCGCCTGCCCCGCACGCGGGTGCACCGTACCGGCATGGGCCCGCGCCGCGCAGAGGCGATGGCTCCGGTGCTGCGCGACTGCCCAGGGGCGGCGCTGCTGGTGATGGGCTTTGGCGGCGCGCTCGACGAGCACAGCGACGTGGGGGACGTGGTGGTTGCCGAGGTCGTGCAGGGGCCCGACGGGACCGGGCCGGTCGTCTGCGCCGGCGCGCAGGCGCTTGCGAGTGTGCTCGAGCGCGGCGGCCTGCGTGTGCGTCGCGGGACGGTCGCCTCGGTTGCCCGCCTGGCGATGGGCGACACGCGCGTACAGCTGCGCGAGGCGGGAGCGATCGCAGTGGACATGGAGTCGGCGTGGCTGGCCCCCGGGGCCGGCGAGCGCCCGTTCGCGGTCGTGCGCGTGATCACCGACACGCCCGCCCGGGAGCTGACCAACCCGCTGTTGACCGTGGCGGGGGTGGCACGCGCGATGGCGGTGCTGCGCCGGGCGGCGGGTGCGCTGCATGAATGGACCCCGGAGGGGCTAAGGTAGGCGTGATGGCGGCGCGCATGAGACAGAGCACGCGCATGGGGTGGTACCTGATGCGCCAGCGCCTGGCCAAACGCGAGAAGTTCCCGCTGATCGTCGAGCTGGAGCCGCTGTTTCAGTGCAACCTCGCCTGTTCCGGCTGCGGCAAGATCCAGCACCCCGAGCACGAGTTGCGCCGGCGGATGCCCGTCGCGCAGGCGATCGGGGCGGTGGAGGAGTGCGGCGCACCGATGGTTTCGATCGCTGGTGGTGAGCCGCTGATCCACCCGGAGATCCACGTGATCGCCGCCGAGCTGATCAAGCGCAAGAGGTTCGTCTACCTGTGCACGAACGCGCTGCTGCTCGAGAAGAAGCTCGAGAACTTCAAGCCCAGCCCCTACTTCTCCTGGGCCGTGCATATCGATGGGCTGCGCGAGCGCCACGACGCATCGGTTGAGCGCGAGGGGGTCTTTGACAAGGCAGTCGCCGCAATCAAGGCCGCAAAGGCAGCGGGCTTCCGCGTAACCACCAACACGACGTTCTTCACCCAGGACTCGCCGAAGACAGTGCGAGAGGTGCTCGACTTCCTCAATGACGACCTCGAAGTTGACGAGATGATGATCTCGCCCGCGTACGCCTACGAGAAAGCGCCCGACCAGGAGCACTTCCTCGGGGTCACCGAGACACGAAAGCTGTTCAAGGAGGCATTCGGCGAAGGGCGACGTAAGCGGTGGCGTCTGAATCACAGCCCGCTGTTTCTCGATTTCCTCGAGGGCAAGGCCGAATTCGATTGCACCGCCTGGGGGATCCCCAGCTACTCGCTGTTCGGCTGGCAGCGACCCTGCTACCTGATGTCAGACGGCTACACGAAGACCTACAAAGAGCTGCTCGAGACGACCGACTGGAGCAAGTACGGGCGCGGCAAGGATCCACGTTGCGAAAACTGCATGGCGCACTGCGGCTACGAGCCGACAGCGGTGCTGCAGACAACCCACTCGCTGCGCCAGTCGCTGCGGGCGCTGGTCAACTGACCTCGCCCTCCAGCGTCGCGGCGCCGCGGATGTCGCGCCAGGTCATGCCCTCCCCCAGCAGGGCGGGGATGCCGAGGGCGAGCGCGGTGAGGACCTCGACGGCCTGGAGGATGATCCCGTAGGCGAGGGCTGGGCCGGCACCGACGCCGTAGGCGGCGAGCACCACCAGGCAGGCGGCCTGGAAGACGCCAACATTCGACGGGGTGGCGGGCAGCACGGCGGAGACGTTGACGGCGAGCAGTACCGCGGCGGCGGCGATCAGGCCGTCATCCGATTGCAGGCCGAGCGCGCACAGCACCGCGTAGCAGGCCAACCACTGCAGCGTCCACGCGAGCAACTGCAGCAGCACGGCGGGGATCCCGTGGCGGGGATTGGCGAACACGGCGAGGCCCTGCCTGCCGAGGCGCAGCAGACGGGCGAGAGTGGCTGCGGCAAGCGCGATCCGCAACGAGGGCGAGCGCTGAGCGAGCGCCAGGATCCGTGGCCCCATCAGCACCAGCAGGCAGATCGCCAGCGGCACCGCGAGCGCGACCACGAGGCCGGAGACGTGCTGGCGCAGGAGGTTGAGGCTGGTGAAGGTGACGGTCGCGAGGATCGCCAACGCCACCAGGTTGATCAGCGTCTGCGAGAAAACGGTGCCGGCGACGATCGGCAGCTGGCGGCGCGAGGAACCGGGCAGGCGGCGTGTCAGCACCAGCATCTTGGCGGGCTCCCCGATGCGCCCGGGGAACACCGCCGAGCCCATCACGCCGATCATCGTCGCGCGGATCACCGGCGGCCACGCAACCTCGGTTTCGGGCAGCGCCGCGCGCAGCACCTCATGCCAGGAGCCGGCGCGCAGCAGCAGCGAGAGTCCCATCAGCGCGAGTGCGAGCACGATCCACCCTGGCTCTGCCGAAGTCAGCGCGCTGCCGATGCGGTGCAACCCCAGGCGCGAGAGCGCGAACGCGAGGATCGCCGCGAGTATGAGCAGCAGGACGGACACCACCACACGCCTGCGCAGGCGCGGGCGGGGGGCACTCCGTTGGGACGAGACGGTATCGCCCATCACCTGGGTGTATCAGAGCGAGGGTGCAGAGGCCGCGCCGAGGGTGTCCCGTCCCAAGCCATACGTATGGTGCTCGGCATGGCCAGATTTCCGTCCTTAAATGCGAAGCAACTCCTACGCGTGCTGCGGGCTGAGCCCCTGGGATATCGGATCGTGCGCCAGAAGGGATCCCACCGCAAGCTCGAAGCCGCGAACCGTCCGACGATTGTGTTCGCCTTCCACGATGGGCAGACGATTCGTCCCGCGACCGTCAGGGACATTCTTTGCAACCAGGTGGGGCTCTCCGAACGAGAGGCCTGCGCGCTACTCTGAGGAGGTCATGATTGTGCGTGTGCTCTATCGCCAAGACGTGGATACGTGGGTCGCTAGCTCTCCCGACGTGCCACGCTGGACCGCCGTGGCCGACACCTACTCGGAAGCCCATCGGCTTGCGGAGGAGGGTGTGCGTTTCGCGCTCGACCGCGACGACCTGACGATCGAGCACTACGTGCCGGCGGGCATCGCAGTCGCGGCGTAGACAGGCCAAGGGCCTCCGAATCTCGCGGTTCGCGTCAGCCCATGTTCACATAACCAGTGGCTTCCGTGGGTGTGCGCACGTTGGCCGCGACCTTGTTTTCGTAGTTTCCCTCGATCGTCTGGATGTCGCCATTGGGCATAACGTCCCTGACGATCCCGACGTGTTCGTCGCCGAACACGATCAGGTCGCCGGGCTGGGGGGTCACGCCGGGGCCGTTGGGGATCGCGCGGCCGGTGCTCTGGGCCCACGACCACACCTGTCCCACGGAGCCGATGCCTTCGCCGTTGGTGCCCAGCGGCTCCCCCGCCTGGCGGGCGGCCCAGGAGGCGAAGTAGGCGCACCAGGGGGCGCCGGGGACCGCCCCTGCGGTAGCGGTGCGGTACATCGCGATCGCCGGCGATTCGTTGCTGCCGGGCGGCTGCTCGGTCTGGCCGAGCTGGCTTTCGGCGATCCGCACGATCTGCTGCCCCGGAGTGGTTGTGGTGCCAGCGATCCCCGGCGTGCTCGTGAGCGCCCCGGTGCTCGAGGCTCCAAGCAGCGGCGTTGCTGCTTCCAGACTCGCCGAGCTGGCCGGGGTGACCGAGCTGGTCGGGGTGATGACGCTGGGCGCCGTGCCGGTGGGCGTCGCCGCTCCCGCCTGGCTTTCGTTTGCGCTCTGCAGCGCCTGGGCGAACGAGCTGCCGCCGGCCTGCGTCGGTTCGGGCGCGGCTGGCGCCGCCGTGCCGCCGGTGCCAGCCGCGTTGGTGGCGAGCAGGGCGGCGGGGTTGGCGATCGCCTGTTCGAGTGTGGCCACGCGCGCGAGGACGGATTCGACCGACATCCGTCCGGTGATCGGCCGCGCTTGTCAGGGGTTGAGTCGTGCGCCCCGGGCGGCTGGGGAGGGTCCCGTAGGCCGGCCTACGGGGTCTCGGGATCGGCCGACGAGAGCCCTCGGGGCAGGCCTACGATGCACTCGGGGGCCGGCAGACGGGGCCTCGGGGCCGCTCGCATGAATGCTTGCAGCCAAAACCTGGCCTAAAGCGCTTCCAATAGTTCGTCGATAGCGCCGGCAAAGGACACGCAAGTGTCCACATCACTGTTCAATCCAAGGGGGCTAGACGTGTCTATGCGTATTGGCAAGCGAAGCTTCGCTAGCCGGAAGCGAAAGATAGCGGGCCTGTGCGCATTCGTGCTCGCAGGCGTCCTGGCTGTGGGCGCGTACGCGTTCACGGCAAGCAACACGCAGGCGGAAGAATCGGGCGCCGGTTCCAACACCGCAGTTGTGTCCGGCTACAACACCACGAACCTGAAATTCACGCTCACGGGCGGGACTGCTACTCAGGCCACATTCACAGCGGAACCCGCATCTGCGGGAGAGGCCGACGCCAAAGAAGGCGAAATCAACGTAGTGAAGGTTGCCGGAGAAAAAGCTTGGGTGCACTGCGCACTGACCACTCCGGGCTCACCGGCTCTGTTCACGTGCACATTTGCAGCCCCGCTCACGAAGACAGAAATCGAAGAAGACGTCGTACAGGAAACCATCGTCACATCGTAAGTGTAACGACCGAGTGGCAAATGTGGAGGGCCGGCACTGCCGGCCCTCCACGCCCACGTCCACAACCGCACAACAAGAATGCGACCTCGACGCATTAGAAAAATCCTCTTCTCGGCCCTGGGACTCATCATCCTGGGGACTATGTGGTTCTACTTCGCCCCGGTCCAGCTCGGCGGCTCGACCACCTACGTGGTCACCCACGGGACCAGCATGGAGCCCCGCTTTCACACCGGCGACCTGGCGATCGTGCGCACCCAGAGCAACTATCGTATAGGTGAAGTCGTCGCCTACGACAACCACCAGCTGCACACGATCGTGCTGCACCGGATCATCGGGCGCGAAGGCGACAGGTATCTGTTCAAGGGGGACAACAACAACTTCGTCGACCCCGAACACCCGGTTGCCAGCCAGCTGATCGGCGCCCTGTGGATACATATCCCGGGCGTGGGCCTGCGCCTTCAATCGATCCGCTCGCCGCTCGTGATGGGGATCCTCCTGTTCGTCGGGATGCTCCTCCTCACCGGTGGAGCGTTCGCGCGGACCCAAGGGCGCAGGCACAGGCGTGAGAGGCGCGCAGGCGAGGGCGCCGCGACGCCCACGTTCGCGACGCCCACGTTCGCCGTCCTCGCGATCGGCGCCCTGCTGGCGATCCCGTTCCTCCTGCTCGCGCTGCTCGCGTTCACCCGCTCGCCGACGAAGCTCCACCCCTACACGGTCCCCTACAAGCAGAGCGGCAGGCTCTCCTACTCCGCCGAAGCGCCTTCGGGGCCGACCTACCCGGGTGGACAGGCGGTGACCGGCGACCCGCTCTTCGCGCACGTCCTGAACGCGGTCGACTTCAGCTTCGCCTATCGCCTGCACGCCGCCGGCCGGCGCTGGCTCAGCGGAAGCGCCTCGCTCGAGGCGGCGGTGGTCTCCTCCGATGGCTGGCACACAACGCTGCAGCTCGCGCCCCCCACGCGCTTTCATGGCAGCCGCGCGCTCGTCACAGGGACGCTCGATTTGACCTCGCTGCTTGCGCTCATGCACAGCGTCGAAACCGCGACGAAAGCGGACGGCACCTACACGCTCACGCTGCTGCCGCGGGTGAGCGCGAGCGGGAGGGTGGACTCCGTGCCGGTGCACACCACATTCGCACCTAAAATCCAGTTCTCGCTAACCCCGATCGAGGCGCAGCCGGCCGTCGCCGGCGGCGGCTCGCCCGCCACGACGTCGCCCTCCGGCGCAAACACCGCGCTGAGCATGTTCTCGTCCTCGGCGCCGGGCTCGGCGGCCGGCACGCGCTCCCAGCCGGCATCGCTCTCGCTCGGGTTGGGACAGCTCTCGGTGGCGAGTGCACGTACGCTCGCGCGCGACGCGCTCGTGATCGTCGTCTGCGCCGTACTGGCGGCACTCGCCTGCCTGCGGCTGGCGCTCGGTCGTTCGCAACCGCGCGACGAGTCGGACTCGATCCGCGCCCGCTACGGTCGGATGATCGTGCCCGTTGCGCGCGTCTGGCAACTGCCAGGGGTGCCGGTGATCGACGTCGAGGACATGGAGGCGCTGGCGCAGATCGCCGAGCACTACGACCGCTCGATCCTGCACGAGGTGGCGGAGGACGGAGAAGCCTTCTGGGTCACCGACGAGAGCGGGCAGTTCCGCTACGCGCTCGGTGTGTGGGCCGGTGCCTCCCAGGGCGAGTCCACCGAGGGGCTGAGTGACGAGGCGCTTGCCTACGATGCGTTGGCTGACGAGGCGCTGGCCGGCGAGACGCTCGTGCATGAGGCTGACGGCCGTGAGTCCGACGCCCACGAGCCCAAGCTGGCCGGGCCGATTTCGGTGCGCGGTGTGCCCGGTCCGCGCGTGCCGCCGGTGGACGACACCTTCACCGAGGATGCGGTCACGCAGGGTGAGTGGACGCCGCGCCGGGACGGACGTGGTCGTTCGGGTAAGCCTGGCCTCATATGAGCACGCGCTTGCACGCCGTCCAGCTACTCGGCGCACCCTCAAGTATCGCGCGCCGATGACGATAAACCGGCGTGAGACACAGGACCGACAGGGAGTCGGCCCGGGACTGACCAAACAATCGTCATCAAGGAGATGAACGCATGTCCCTAAGCATCAACACCAACATTGACTCGCTGATCGTTCAGCGCAACCTCGGCACCAGCCAGGGCGAGCTGACAACGTCGATGGAACGGCTGTCCTCGGGTCTGCGGATCAACTCCGCCGCCGACGACGTCGCCGGCTACGCCGCCAACCAGCGCCTGCAGGGCCAGGTCAACGGCGTCATGCAGGCCCAGCAGAACACCCAGGAAGCGGTCGCGCTGGTCCAGACCGCGCAGGGCGCGCTCAACGACGTGGAGCAGATGCTCCAGCGTATGCGCGAGCTCTCGGTGCAGCTGGCCAACGGCACCAACTCGGAATCCGACAAGGAAGCGATTGAAGGCGAGGCCGAACAGCTCGAAAAAGAGATCGAACGAGTCGGCGAAACAACCAAGTTCAACGGCGTCGAACTGCTGGCAGGCGAAGAAGGCATCAAGTTCCAGGTCGGCCCCGATGAAGAAGAAACGATCGAAGTGAAAACGGCCGAACTCACCAAAGCCACTGAAGGCCTCGAACTCGCCAAGATCGAAACGATCGAAGAAGCGATCAACAAAGTCGCGACGATCGCCGGCGAATTCGGTTCGGTGCAGGACCGCCTCCAGTACACCCAGAGCAACCAGGCGATCTACGGGGAGAACCTCTCCGCCGCCCAGAGCTCGCTGGTGGACGCCAACATGGCGGCCGAAATGAGCAACTTCACCAAGGCCCAGGTGCTGCAGCAGGCCGACGTGGCGATCCTCGCCCAGGCCAACTCGCTGCCCCAGGCAGTGGTGCAGCTGGTCGAAGGTCGATAAGCCGGGGTTCTTGAAGCCCTGACTCAAACTTCCTCAGTGGTGGCGCCTCGCGCGCCACCACTGCAGCGAAGCCGTCCCGGGGCGGGTGAGAGCCCGCCCGGGGGTGGTCATAACGCTTCCGACGGTCTGGGAAGGCCGGCAAGAAGCTACATACCGCCGATTCATCGAGGGAACGGTGGTCGAGGTGGGCAGTCTTCGGGCTGCCCACCTCGTCGTTAAATACTTCAGGCGCGCACGTCGATGTGCCGGCCGTCAGGCGTGTCTTCGTCGGGGTCTTCAGGCTTGCGCGGCGGCTCGCGGCGGGGTCCCGTCCTGCTCCCGGGGTCGCGCGGCGTCTTGCGGCGCTCACGCGCGAGGCTTTGCGTCTGCTCAGCGGCCAGCTCGGCGATCCAGGGAGGGCGAGGTCCGATCGGTTGGATGGGATCCATCGCTTGCCCCTGAGATCGCCACGGCTAGGAGGTACGCCCGCCGACGCGCCCACCGGCCGCGGGTGCGCGGGTGCGCTCGAACTTGGCGAGCTCCTCGGCGAGCAGATCGTGCTTGGCCTGGTGCAGCTCGGCAACCAGCATGCGTCGCCACAGGAACACGGCAGCGGCCCACGCCGCTACATAACACACCATCCCTGCGGCCAGCGCCCGGAGGCCGGCGCCCGCGAGCGTTTGCGTAGGCAGGGAGAGGTAGCCACCGATCAGGAAGCCAGCGAGACCGCCCCACGCCTTCGCCCGTGCGACGCTGCGAGCCGCGCGGGGGTGCTCGGCCAGGATCAGCCCCGAGCCGCGCCCTGCGCCGCCGGCGCTCTCTGCGCTCGCGCCCTTCTTGGCCTTCCCTGCCTTCGCAGTCTTGTCGCTCTTACCGGCCACGACCACCACCGCACTGGTGATCTCGCGCGCCACGGCTTGGCCGCATGTGGAGGTCGCTACCGGCCACGACCACCACCGCTCTCCAAGCCGCGGCGCCGTTCGGCGCGCTGGCAGTCGAAGATGAAGCGCACCAAACGCCGGTGCTCGCCCTCGCCGATCTCGTCGAAGCAGATTGCACGCCGGCCCTGGAGGTCGGCGCGCACAACGGTGCCCACGCCCGCGATCGGCGGGCTGCCCTTGGCGGTCGTCACCCTGAACTCCACCTGCTCGCCGACCTTCAGCGTGCTCGGTCCCGCAAGCAGCATCCCGCCGCCGCTGATGTCCACCGAGTAGGTCTGCACGGTGCCCCCCTGGCCCCCGGTGACGACCAGCACCGGGCGGGTGGATTGGATGCGCACGTACTCGCGCTGCTGGATCAGCTCCACCGAGTGCAGCTCGCGGAAGCGCAGCAGCTCACGGTCCTCGAGCGTGACTGTGCCCTGCAGCCGGATGCGCCCGCGGTGGTTGGTGAACTCGAGCACAAGCTGGTCGAGCGATCCGGGGCTGAAGGGTCGTTCGGCGCGGAACATCAGCGCCACCAGCAGCCCACTGCTGTCGCGCTCGGCGACCCGTGCCTGCACGCGCTCGCCGCTCGGGCGCACGATCGTGACGGGATCGGAGCGTTCGGGGAGCTCGATCTCGCCGCGATCCTGCGACGCATTCGCTGAGCGCCGGAGTTTCATTGTGGCGGGAGCAGCCGGTCGGCCAGTAGGAACGGATCGATCCAGGTGAGCGCCCACGCGCCGTGCTCGGCGCGCGCCAGCAGGTGGACCGGGGCTAGCTCGAACGCGCACGCCGTCTGCACCGCCACTCCGAGCTGATCGGTCTCGTCGGCGTGGGTGATCGCCAGCGCGTCTGCTTGCAGTGGGCCCAGCGCCTCCAGCAGCTGGGCCGCGGGTGTGGCGCCGAGCGTGGCGGGGAGCGCGATCACCACACGATCGGGCCGCAGCTGCTCCAGTAGCTCAGCCAGTGCGTTGATCGAGCTGGGGTCTGCCCCGGAGACGGTGGGAGTGTCGAGCAGCAACAGGCCCTGCGTGCGCGCCTCACGCAGCGCCGGCTCGTCGAGCGTGGTCTCCGGAGAAACCTCAACGCAGGTGGCGGGCAGCGTGCTGTGCTCGCGGTAGGCCTCGGCCAGCGCGGCGCAGCAGGCGCTCTTCCCGCTTCCGCCCGCACCGACCACGGCGATCGTCGCCCCCCCGGCGGGAAGTGGTCGCGAGGCAGGGATCATCTGCGTCAGTGCAATGCGCACCGCCAGGGCGAGGCCCGTGGAGCGGGGCATCAGCGGCAGCACGTGGGTGTTGGCCGCCTCGATCAGTTCATGCACGAGCTCCTCGCCGATCCCAACCGCGCGCAGTGTGCGCTCGATCTCATCGCGCGCGTCCCCATCCGTGGAGGGTGTCCTGTCTCGGGGTCCGCTGTCTTGGGGTCCGATTGGCGTATCCGGCCCCCCCTGGTGGGGTGGTGTGGGAGAGACAGTGGTGGGCTCCGCGAACAGCGCCGCCTCGGCAGGCAGCTCCGGAGGCTCCTCATAAAGATCCGGAGAGGAGGCGGTGACGATCTCTTCGGGCGCTTCTGCATCTTCGGCTTCGGCCAGCGCTTCGGCGAGCGCGGCGTCGAGGTCGGGCGGGACGGCAGGCTCAGCTGCACGCACTGCGGCCTCGGCCTCGGCCAGGGCGGCGGCGAAGGGGTTGGTGGCCCACACCTCCGTTGCGCCGTCCCAGTTGACGGGTTTGGGCGCAACCGGTGGGCGGGCGTAGTCGAATTCGCCTGGCAGCTCGCGGTATGCGTCCCGGGGCGGCGCGGGAGCGGCGTGGTTTGGCAGTATGGTCGCGGGAGCGGTGTTGTTCGGCAGCATGGCCGCGGGACCGGTGTCGTCCGGCGGGACTTTCGCGAGAGCGGTGTTGTTCGGCAGCATGCTCGCGGGAGCGGTGTCACCCGGCGGGACTTTCGCAAGAGCGGTGTTGTTCGGCAGCATGCTCGCGGGAGCGGTGTCACCCGGCGGGACTTTCGCGAGAGCGGTGTCGTCCGGCAGCAGGGTAGGGTCCTCGCCAGGCATCGCTGGGGCTGCGTCGTCCTCGTCGTAGCGGTCGAGCAGCGAACCACCGGGGTCCCCGCGGCGCGCCTCGATTTCGACGAACGCCTTCTGAAAGAAGCCCGCGAAGCCGCCGGCGAGCCCGCGTTGGTGGCGGATCACGACCGCGTCCTCGCCGAGCTCGGCGACGATCGTGGGGATCAGCTCGTCGACCGAGCGTCCGCGGTAGATCCGCGGCGCGAAGTACCCGGGGACGCTGCCCTGCGGGTCAGGGTGGGTGGAGTCGCGGCCGGCCTCCCAGGAGTCCAGCCAGGAGTCATCCTGTGCAGCGGCAGCCTGGCGGGGAGCGGCCCGGCGGGAAGCGGCGCGATGGGGGGCGGTGTCGTAGGTGGAGGTGCTCATGCGTGGATTACTCCAATCGTCTCGACGTTGACGCCGGGTGCGATCTCGTTGTAAGAACAGACGGGTAGATGAGGCTGGGCCTGGGCGATCAGGCGGCGCAGGTGGCGGCGCACGCGCGCGGAGCAGAGCAGCACGGGATTGCGGGTGCCGCGCGCGGTGGCGTGGTCGACCTGGGCGCGCAGCGCGCCGACGATTGCCTGCGCACGGGGCGGGTCGATCGCCAGGTACTCGCCGTCTGTGGTTTGGGTGATGGAGGTGGCGACCTCCTGCTCGATCGCAGGGTCAAGGGTGATCGCCTGCAGGCAGAGCCGCTCGTCCAGGTGGGGGGCGGTGATCGCCCGACCCAGGGCCTGGCGGGCGTACTCGGTGAGCAGGCCGGTGTCACGTGTTATTCGCGCCTTGTCGCCGATTGCCTCCATGATCGTGCCGAGATCGCGCACGGGCACGCCTTCGGCGAGCAGGGAGCGCAGCACGCGCTGGATCTCCCCGAGCGAGAGCGCCTCGGGCACGATCTCCTCGACCACAGCGGCGTTGGTCTCCTTGAGCCGGTCGAGCAGCGTCTTGACGTCCTGGCGGGTGAGCAGTTCGGAGGCGTGCGTGCGGATCGTCTCGGTCAGGTGGGTGACGATCATCGACTCGGCGTCCACCACGGTGTAGCCGAGCGCTTCGGCCTCGGCGCGGTCGGAGGAGTGCACCCACACGGCGGGCAGGCCGTAGGTGGGCTCGGTGGTGGGGATCCCCTGCAGGCCGCCGGCGGCGTCGCCGGGGTCCATCGCCAGCAGGTGCCCCGGCATGATCCGCGCGCGGGCGACCTCCGAGCCGCGCACCTTGAAGACGTACTCGTGGGACTCCATCCCGACCTCGTCGTGGATCCGCACCGCGGGGATCACGATCCCCAGCTCGCCGGCGATCTGGCGGCGGATCATCGAGACCCGCCGCAGCAGGTTGCCGCCGGAGCTGCCATCCACGAGCGGGACGAGGCCGAAGCCGACGGCGAGCTCCAATGCGTCGACGGAGAGCCGCTCCATCGCCTCCTCGGAACCCTGCCCGTCCCCGAGCTGACCGGCCGGCCCGGTCGGCGTGGCGGTGGCGAGCGCCAGTGCACCACCCTCTGCCTCATCGCCCGGGAGTCCGTGGCGCACGGACCAGCCGATCGCGGCGAAGATCCCGGCGATCGCCAGGAACGGCAGCTTCGGCAGGCCGGGGACGAGCGCGAACATCCCGATCGCGGTCGCTGCGACGAGCGGCGCTTTGCGCTGGCGCAGGATCTGCGAGGCGATGTCGCTACCGAGGTCTTTGTCGGAGGTGGCGCGGGTGACGATGATGCCGGTGGCAACGGAGATCAACAGCGCTGGGATCTGTGCGGCGAGGCCGTCGCCGACCGTCAGCAGCGAGAACTGGTGGGTGGCTTCGGTGAAGGAGAGGCCGTGCTGCGCCACGCCCACGACGATGCCGCCGATGAGGTTGATCGCGGTGATGATCACCGCCGCCATCGCGTCGCCTTTGACGAACTTCGAGGCGCCGTCCATCGCGCCGTAGAAGTCGGCTTCCTGGGCGATCTCCGAGCGGCGGTTGCGGGCCTGTTCGTCGGTGATCAGCCCAGCGTTGAGGTCGGCGTCGATCGCCATCTGCTTGCCGGGCATCGCGTCGAGGGTGAAGCGCGCGCCGACCTCGGCGACGCGTCCGGCGCCGTTGGTGACGACCACGAACTGGATCACGATCAGGATCAGGAAGATCACGAGGCCGACAACGACGTTGCCGCCGACGACGAACTCCCCGAATGCCTTCACCACGCTGCCGGCGTCTCCGGTGGTGAGGATCAGACGAGTGACCGACACGTTGATCGCCAGGCGGAACATCGTGGTGAGCAGCAGCAGCGACGGGAAGGAGGCGAAGTCGAGCGCCTTGCCGAGGTACATCGTGGCGACCACGATCGTGAGCGCGGCGGAAATGTTGAGCGTGATCAGCAGGTCCAGCAGCGCGGAGGGCAACGGGACGACGAGCATCGTTATGACCATCACCACCGCGATCGCGGCGAGCAGGTCGGTGTGGCGCAGCAGGCGGCGCACGGAGTCGAGGTTCATAGCGCGTACCTACGCTGGCGGGCGAGTCGATAGACGAAGGCGAGCACGCGCGCGACGGCCGCGTACAGCTCCTCGGGGATCGCCTGGCCGATCTCGCACGAGGCGTGCAGCGCGCGCGCCAATGGTGGCTCGGAGACGATCGGTATGTCGTGTTCCTCGGCGATGCGGCGGATTTGCAGCGCGATCAAATCCTTGCCCTTGGCCACGACCTCGGGGGCTGTGCGGGAGCCGTCGTAGCGCAGCGCGACCGCGAAGTGGGTGGGGTTGGCGATCACCACGTCGGCCTCAGGGATGGCGGCCATCATCCGCTTGCGGGCCGCCTGCGCCTGGCGGCGGCGCAACGCGGCTTTGACCTCGGCGGGGAGCCCGTATTGGCGCTGCTCGTCCTTGACCTCCTGCTTGGTCATGCGCAGCTTGCGCTCGGTGCGCTGGCGCTGCCAGGCGTAGTCGATCGCGGCGATCACGAGGTAGGCGAAGGTGGCGTGTTGGGCGATTGCCATCCCGCGATGGCCCATACCACCCGAGAGCGCCGGGCGGAAGACCGACTTCGGAGGCCAACGCGGTCATGCCGGGAACGATCGCGAGCGCGGCGACGCCGGCGACGACGGCGACCTTGACGACCGCCTTGAGCACCTCGAAGAGGAGGTTGGGCCCGAACAGGTTGCGAGCCCCAGAGACTGGGTTGATCCGCTTGAAGTCGAGCGCGAGCGCTTTGGGTGCCGGGCGAAAGCCGACCTGGGCTGCCCCGGCGAACAGGCCGGCGCCGAAGCACATGGCGGCGATCGGCCCCACCGTGAGTAGCGAGCGTGGTGAGCCCGACCTCCATCAGCGAGTGCAGCCCGGCGGCGGTGGTCGCCTTGGCGGGTGTCGCGATCTCGGCGAGGATCTCGCGGAAGGCGGCCTGCGCGGAGCCCACGACGGACGGGACCGAGCAAGGCGATCGCGAACAGCCCGCCGGCGATCACGAGCGAGCCGCCGACGTCGGCCGAACGCGCCATCTGCCCCTTCTGCGCGCGCGCTTGCGATGCTTGGGGGTGGCCTTCTCGGTGCGGTCCTCGTGCGCCATGGCCTATCCGGGCACGTGCAGGGCGCCGAGCGCGGCGCCGACGGAGGTGGACATCTGGTTGGCGATCCAGCCCGCGACGAACGGCATCGAGGCGCCGACGAGCAGCAGCGCGACGGCGACCTTGGCGGGGAAGCCGACGGCGAACACGTTCAGCTGGGGCACGACGCGGGAGACCACCCCGAAGGCCGCATCGGTGATCAGCAGTGCGATCAGTACGGGCGCGGCGATCTCCACGGCGGAGGTGAACACGGTCGAGAAGACCTGCTCAGCGCCGCCCACGAGCGTGGTGATACGGGGGGCGGAGGTGAGCGGGACGAGCTGGAAGGTGCGGGCCAGGCCGCGCAGCAGCCATGCTTCGCCGCCGATCGCCAGGAAGACGGCGATCCCCAGGAGCGAGTAGACGTGGGTGAGCGGCCCGCTCTCCTCGCCGGAGACGGGGTTGATGAGGTTGCCGTAGGAGAAGCCGGCGCCGAGGTCGGCGAGCGAGCCGGCCGATTCGACGGCGGCGAACAGCACGGCGAAGGAGAAGGCGAAGCCGAGCCCGACCAGCATCCCCTCGACGATCAGGGCGGCGAGCGTGAGGGGGTCGGTGGGGATGTGCTGCCCGTGCAGGGCGAGCGGGGCGAGGCCGATCGAGATGCCGACGGCGATGATCGCCGCGCACGCGCGGGGGGACCATCGGCGAGGAGAACGGCGGCGCGAGCAGGAACAGGGGTCCGACCCGCGCGAGTACGAGGATGAAGCCGGCGAGCTCGTTGCCGGCGAGCTGGCTGAGGACCTGGATCATGCCGGGCCGCCCGGTGGTTGGCCAGCAGATTGGATCGGCTTGCGGCCTTCCGGCCCGGCATAGGGTATCCCTGAGTCAGCGCGCCCATCAGTCCACGAGCGTCGGGATCGAGGAGTAGAGGTTGGTCGTGTAGGCGACCATCTGGTCGAGCATCCACGGGCCGAGCACGACCACGATCACGGCGATCATCGGCGATCTTGGGGATCAGCGTGAGGCTCTGCTCCTGGATCTGGGTGACGGCTTGGAAGATCGAGACGAGCAGGCCGACGACCATCGCGCCGAGCAGCAGGGGGCCGGCCACCTTGAAGGCGAGGCTCATCGCCTGGGAGGCGAGGTTGATGACGGTGTCCTGGTCCATGGGGAGGCGGGGTGGGTGAGCGCGAGCCGATCAGTGAAAGCTCTGAACGAGCGCCTTGATCACGAGGTCCCAGCCGTTGACGAGGACGAACAGGAGGATCTTGAAGGGCAGGGAGATGAAGGTCGGGGGGAGCATGATCATCCCCATGCTCATCAGCGTGGAGGAGACGATCAGGTCGATGATCAGGAACGGCAGGAAGATCAAAAAGCCGATCTCGAAGGCGCTCTTGAGCTCGGAGACGATGAACGCGGGGATCAACACCTCGGTGGGCACTTCGGCGCGGGTGTGGGGGGGCTTGGCGTGGGCGAGGTAGACGAACAGCGAGATGTCTTGCACGCTGGTCTGGTGAAACATGAATTCGCGCAGCGGCTGCTCCGCGCGCTTGATCGCGGTGGTGGTGGAGATGTGATGAGCGGAGAGCGGTTCGATCGCGTCGCGACTGATCGCGCTGATCGTCGGCGCCATCACGAAGATCGTGAGGAACAGCGCGATCCCCACCAGCACCTGGTTGGGGGGCGCGTTGTTGGTGCCCACCGCGGTGCGGATGAAGCCGAGCACGATCAGGATGCGGCTGAAGCCGGTGACGGTGAACAGCACCGCGGGGATCAGCGAGAGCCCGCCGACCAGCAGCAGGATCTGCACCGCGTTGGAGGAGCTGACGTTCACTTGCACACCCCTTCACCGTTCCAGGGTTCCGCAAGACAGCGATGTGGGCTTGGGGTTCACTTGCGCACCGTCCATTCGCGCATCCGCTCGAGCGCGTCGGAGACGACGCTGGGGAGCGCGGGGCCCGCCTGGCCTGGGATCTGCATCGGACGTATGCGGCCGCGCTCCGTCCCCCCGTCGTCTTGTTCGGCGGCTGGTTCGGGCAGGTCGAGCAAGCCGGCGGCGCGCGCCTGCTCCTCTGTGTAACGGTGAATCGGAGCGACGCCGTGCTCGGCGGATCCCACCAGCAGGTAGTCACGCCCGGCGCGCACGAGGTGCAGGGTGCGGCCCGATCCGAGCGCCAGCGTCGCGAGGCTGGTCAGCCCGGAGCCGGCGCTGCGAGTCTCGCGACCGGACTTGACCTGCTTGAGGATCCAGGTGAGCCCCCAGATCACGGCGATCACGATCAACAGGCCGACGATCGTCCGCACGATGCTTGCGCCCCCGGAGCTCGTGTGCGAGCTACCGCTGGCGGTCGGGAGGTCGAGCGAGGTCGATTCCCCGCCACTTTTCGAAGTGGGCGTGAAGGCCTGCGCCGGGCAGGCGCCAGCAAGCAGGGCAAGGCCGATCGTGGCCATGCCCAGCGCGGGAAGGGCGACCCATGAGGTCGCGCGCGAAGGCGTAGTGAACCTGATCATCGAGGGACGACTCCGAGGAAGAGTCGCCCTGGTTATCGGCGCCGTCCCGGATGCCTTGAATGTTGCCCGCCGTTGCCCCCACTGTCGTCCCAGATGGGAGGTGAGGACTCAGACCAGCGCGTCGATCTGCACGGCCCACTCGCCATCGGCGTCGAGCAGGGTGCCGTGGGCGAAGCGGGTGCCGTTGACGAACAGCTCGATCGGGGACTCCGCGCCCTGGTCGAGCTCGACGACGGCGCCTGGTGGAAGCTCGAGCGCCTGGCCCAACGGCAGCGTCGTGCGCCCCAGCTCGGCCCACACGCGCACCGACACGTCCATCATCCGCGCGAGGTTCTCGCGCGTGGGCACCTCTTGCTCCGCGTCGGGCGGGTCGATGACGTCGCGATCGGAGTGCCCCGTTGCAGTGGGCGCCTGCGGGAGCAGCGGCTGCACCGGGTTGAGTGAGAGCCCGCCTGCCTGTCCGCTCGCGCTGGCGCCTGCTGCGATCGCCTCAGTCAGCTTGACCGCGCGCTGTGCGCCGCGCAGCCCGGGCCGGCCGCGGCCGATGGGGACGCCCTCGGCGAACAGCCGCACCCCCTCCACGGCGCGATCGTGCAGCCCGAGCAGCGTGCCGGGGGTGAGCGCGAGCATCCGCTCGACGGGCATCTCGCGGGCGCCGACCTCGGCGCGCAGGCAGACATGAGCGGCGGCGAGCCCGCGGCGCACCGCGTGTGCCTCGCGGGAGTCGGCGTCCTGCAGCCGAGGCCCGGAGCCGAGGATCTCCTCCGCGACGGGCCCGATCGCCGACCACGGGATCAGCAGCGACATACCGGAGGGGAGGTCGTCGATCCGGCTCTCGAGCGCCACCGCGAAAGTGGGTTCCCCGATCGGCGCGATCACGCCCGCGTCGCCCTCCAGGTCGATCTCGCCGAGATTCAGCTCGAGCCCGCCGAGATCGCGCCACGCGGGACCGAGCTGGGCGATCATCGATTGCAGCAGACGCCGTGTGAGCGCCCAATCGACTTCGCTGAAGCGCCGCTCGGGGGCGGCTTGGGCGGGGTGTCCGCCGAGCAGGCACTCAAGCGCCTGCAGCACCAGAGGCGGCTCGATGCAGAGCAGCATCTGCGCGTTGATCGGCTGCACGCCGAGCGCCACGGCGATCGTGTTGGCCGGCAGCGGCGCCTTGGCGGCCGCCCACGTAAGCTGGCTGGAGTCGGCCACGCCGAGCTCCACGGGGGCGCGCAGCTCGGTGGAGAGCCGCAGCGCGAACGCTTCGCAGAAGGAGCCCAGCGCACGCAGGATCCTGCGACGCAGCTCGGCGGTGAACTTGGTGGGCTGGGAGAAGTCCACCGTCCGGATCAGGTGTCCGGCTGGCTCGCCGATGCCGGCGGCCGGGGGGGCCACCGCGGCATCGAGGCCCACATCGCCGCCCGCGTCGGCCTTGGAGCTTTCGCCGGCGGTGTCGGGGCCTACATCGCCGCCCGCGTCGGCCTTGGAGCTTTCGCCGGCGGTGTCGGGGCCCACATCGCCGCCTGCGTCGGTCTTGGAGCTTTCGCCGGCGGTGTCGGGGCCTACATCGCCGACCGCGTCCGTCCTGGAGCTCTCGCCGGCGGTGTCGGATCCCACATCGCCGACCTCGTCGGCCGTGGTGGAGGCCGCGGGGTCGAGATCCGCACTGGCGCCGGCGGACTCGCGAACGTCGTCGGGTGGTGTCTCTTCGAGCTGGTGGTGCTGCCCGGCCTCGCTCATCGTGGCCTCCCGGTCACTCCTGTATGGCGGGATCGGAGTCGATCGGGTCCCCGCCCGCCACCTCGCCCGCGGGCTCGTCGGGATCTCCGGCGGTCTCGCCCTCGACGATCTCGTTGACGCGCAGGCCGAACTGCTCGTCGACGATCACCACCTCACCGCGGGCGATCGGGGTGCCGTTGACGAGCAGATCCACCGGCTCGCCGGCCAGACGCTCGAGCGTGACGATCGAGCCGGCGCGAAGCTGCAGCATCTCGCCGACGGTCATGCGGGTGCGGCCGATCTCCACGCTGAGCTCCATCAGGACATCGCTAAGGCGGCGCAGGTCGGCGCCGTTCTGCGGCTCGGCGCTCGAGGGGATCCCGTTCCCGCCCATCTCGGCCGGCGCGCGCACCGAACCGGGGGGCTGGGCCTCGTGGTCGAGCTGCTCGTAGGTGACTGCTTCGCTCATCGGCTTACTCCTACTGGACTGTCAATTCGGGGAACAGCACGGCTTCGACCTTGACGTCGGTCTGGTGGTTGATGCTCACGAGGATGTGGTGCTTGATCGAGCTGCGGCCCTGACCGGAGGTGAGCATGTTCCCGTTCTGCCCGGTGACCGTGTTGGTCACGATTTCACGTACAACCGGTTCCTCGGGCAGCGTCCCCGCACCTTCGCTCGAGCTCGACGAGCCCGCGGCGGATGCCCCATCGCTCTGCCCCGGCGCGAGCTCCAGCGCGACTGCGATCTTGGCGTAGTGCCCTTCGGCGAGATTCAGCAGGAAGGGTTGGGGCATCAGGTAGATCGTGCCCGGGATCTTCTGCTTGACGGTCTTCTTGGGCTTGGTCATGGTGTAGCCGACGCCGAGTACCAGCAGCAGCACGAGCGGGATGAGGAGCTTCTTCTTGGACATAGTCGTAGGGGAGGGTCGGGGGTCGGAAGAGGAGGGGGAGGGGAGGGGCTGTGGTTGGAGCCCCAGTCGGGCCTGCGCTATCCGGTGCGGGTGGTGGTGGTCTTGGTGTGGTGCTGGATGTATCGGGAGGAGACCGGCATTTCAGTAGCGCCGGGCTCGGTTCTTCAGAGGCGTTTAGTAGAGGCGTTGCAGGACGATCTCCACGCGTCGGTTCAGCGCCCGCCCCGCCGGCGTGGAGTTGGTGGCGATCGGGTGCTGTTCGGCGTAGCCGACCGCGCTGAGCCGCTGGGAGTTGACGCCCTTGGCGATCAAGAAGCGCACGACGCTGCTCGCGCGTGCGGTGGAGAGCTCCCAGTTGCTCGGGAACGCGCCGCCGGTGATCGGCACGTTGTCGGTGTTGCCTTCGACGGCGATCGGGTGGACGTGGTTGACGTTCAGCAACGCCGCGATCTCGGTGAGCAGGGGATCGCCGTGGCTCTCGAGGGTGGCGCTTCCTGAGGTGAAGAGGAGGCTGTCGGTGAGCACCCGGATCGCCAGTCCGCGCTGTTCGATCCCGACGTGAACGGACTTCGCGAAGCCGTGCTTGGCGGCATATGCGTTGAGCTCCCGCTGCAGCGCTTGGAAGCTGGCCTGCTCCTGCTGGGCGGCGGACACCTGCACGCTGGCGGCCGCGCTCTGTGCGCTGGCCTGGGCGCTCTGGCTGCCCGACTGCCCGCCGGAGATGTGTTCGAGTTCGCTCGTGACGTTGGGGGTGAGCCGCACGATCGCGGGCGTGTCGATCGTGGTGGGGGCGCGGCTGGAGTTGGCGCTCGCGCCGGGCTGCTCGATCGACTTGCCGCCCGGCAGGATGTCCCCCGAGAAGGCGGCCTTGAGCGCCATCTGCAAGGTGCGGTACTTGGAGATGTTGACCGATGAGATCGAGAACAGCACCATGAACAGCGCCATCAGCAGCGTGATCATGTCGGCGTAGGTGAGCAGCCAGCGCTCGTCGTTTTCGTGCTCGGCGCTGTGCCCGCGGCGTTTGCGGCCGTGCCCGCGTGCCATTGTCAGGCCGCCTCAGCTTGCAAACTCGCTGCCTGCGGTGAGGCGCCCTCGCCATCCTCGCTCTCGCGCTCGGCGGGAGGCAGATAGGACATCAGCTTGTCCGCGACCAGGCGCGGGTTGTCGCCGGCCTGCAGCGAAAGGATTCCCTCGAGCGTCATCATCCGCAGCTCCACCTCTTCGGCGGAGATCGCCTTCAGGCGGTTGGCGATCGGCAGGAAGATCACGTTGGCCGAGCCGACACCCATCAGCGTCGCGAGGAAGGCGGCCGAGATCGAGGGCCCCAGGGTGGAGGGGGCGGCGAGGTTCTGCAGCACGTGCACCAGCCCCAGCACCGTGCCGATGATCCCCATCGTGGGGGCGAAGCCGCCGGCCTTCTCGAAGGGCGCCGCGCCGGCCGCGTGCCGGGCTGCCATCCCGTCGACCTCGGCCTCCATGATCGCGTGCACCATCTCCGGGTCGGTGCCGTCCACCACGAGTTGCAGAGCGTTGCGGGTGAAGGGGTCATCCACCTCGGAGAGCTGCGCGTCGAGCGCCAGCAGGCCATCGCGGCGAGCCTGATCGGCGAGCGACACCAGCAGGTCCATGCGTCCGCGCAGGTCGGGTGGTTCGGCAGAGAAGGTGAGCTTGTAAAGCGAGGGGATGCGCTTCATCGACTGCATCCCCACGCTCGCCAGCGTCACCCCGAAGGTGCCGCCGAGGATGATCATCAACGCGGAGATGTTGATGAACGAGGCGGGACTGGTCCCGTCCATCATCGCGCTGAGCAGCAGGGCGCCGAACGCGACGCCGATTCCGATAGCTGTTGCGGCCTTCATCGCCCTCGTTCATCGGCCGGGAGGCGCGATCCTTCAACTCGCTCTGGACGCTTGCCCAGAGTGTGGACGGGAGAGGGGTCGTGCTCGGGGCGACGGTTGCGCATCGCCTCTGAGAGCACGCCGACGCGCCAGGCGCGCACGGCGGCGGCCACCTCGTCGGGGCTCTCGGCCACGACGACCTTGGCGGTCGTGGCAAGTGTCACCACCGTGTCGGGGGTCGACTCCACGGTGACGATCAGATCGGGATTCAGTTGAAAGGGCTCGTCGGTGTGTCCGAGCCTGTGGAGGGTGATCATCGTGCCTTCTCTCTGTTGGGGCCCTCGTGTCGGGTTCGCCTTGGTGGGGCGCGGCGCGCTGTCGCGTTCACGCCCCACCGGGCGCCTCGGTGTACGTCCCTGAATGTGGTTACTGGACCATCGTCACCACCGTCTGGAGCATTTCGTCGGCGGTGGTGATTACCTTCGAGTTGGCCTGGTAGCCGCGCTCGGCGGTGATCATGCCGGTCATCTGGGTGGCGAGGTTGACGTTCGACATCTCCAGCTCCCCACCCACTGTTTGGCCGAAGCCGCCGGTGTTGGGGGTGCCCACGATCGGCGCGCCCGAGTTGGTGGTCTGGCCCCACAGCGATCCACCGAGGCGCTGCAGACCATCCTGGTTGGGGAACTGCGCCAGCGAGAGGTAGCCCGCGGTGACCTGCTGTTCGTAGGTCGGGGATTTGGGGTTCTCGTCGGTGTAGGTGACCGCCCCGTCCTCGCCGATCGAAACGTTGGCGGAACCAGGAGGAATCACGATGTAGGTGTCTTTGGCGCCCGGCGCGTAGGTGGTTTCGGCTCCGGTCCCGGTTGCCACGGCTTCGTGGCCGATCACATAGTTCCCCGCCTGCGTGGTGAGGAAGCCCTTGGTGTTGGTTGTGAGGTCGCCCTCGCGGGTGTACTGGAAGGCGGCCGGTAGTTTGGCCGTGTAGGGGGGTTCGGCTGGCGGCGTGCCGCTACCGACGCGCAGGAACCCTTCCCCCTGGATGGCTACGTCCAGAGGGTTGTTGGTGGTCTGGAAGGAGCCCTCGGTCATTTCGTTGTCGGTCGAGGAGACAACCACGCCGAGCCCTATCTGCATCGGGTTGGTGCCACCGTTGCTGGTGGTCGGCCCGGACGCGCCCCGCACGATCTGTGAGAGCGAGTCGGCGAAGGTCACGCGCTGGGACTTGTAGCCGATCGTGTTGACGTTCGCCAGGTTGTTGGCGGTGACGTTGAGCATCGTCTCATTTGCGTCGAGGCCGCTGATCGCGGCGTACATTCCACTCATCATGGTTTGCGTCACTTCCTTTCGCGGCCTCCTCGAAGAGGTCCAGCCGTGATTGCGTTTACAGAGTTCTCGGAGTTGCTTGGTCTCGATGAAGTTGATTGGGCCGACTCGGTGAAGTCGTGCCCGGCGGGTTGTTGGCTTGGTGAGCTCCTGTCTGGTGGTCGGTAATAGAGGTGAATTGGTGGCTATCGGTGGCGCCTCAGGCGATCACGGCGCTGTCGATGTTGGTGAAGATGTGCTCGCGCATGTGTTCGGAGCCGACCGCGGTGATCACGGTGCGGTTGGGAACCGACACCACGAAGGCGGTGTCATCGACCAGCACGAGCGAGTCGCGCGAGCCCTTGCCGGCGGCCCGTCCCACGCCTTCGTGCAGCCGGCCGAGGGTGCTCGGGTTGAGCGCGATGCCGCGGCGCTGGACGCGCTCCAGGGCGTGCTTGGAGAAGTGCAGCGGTTCCTGTCCGCTGGTCTTCTCCAGCACGTTCGCGAACGAGGGCCCGGAGGGTTCGACCTCCCTGGTTGGCTTGCCAGCGGCGGGAGTGGGCTGCGGGCTCCGGACGACGCCCGGAGGGATCAGCGCGGGGTTGAGCTCGACGCTCACGAGACCTCCGAAACGCCGGTGAGTTCGATCCCTGGGGTGCCTTCGACCGTGAGGGTGGCGCCTTCGGGGGTGATCTCGACGCTCTGCACGGCACCGCTCTTGCTGGCGCCGGTGGAGGGGTCGGGGTAGGACACGGTGTGCCCGATCAGCGCCACTGCCTGGGAGACCCGCTGGGCAGCGACCGACTGGGAGCTGCTCTGCGCGAGGTTGGTGGTCTGCTCGAGCTGTGAGAACTGAGCGAGCTCGCTGATGTATTCGGTGCCGTTGCTCGGTTCGAGGGGGTTCTGCGCTTGCAGCTGGGCGACCATTAGCTGCAGGAAGGCGTTCTTGCCGAGTTCGCTTTTGGGGTTGACGGGTTCGGTTTCGGAGGAGCCCGCAGTGGAGCCGGTTTTCGCGGCAGGCGCCGTGGTGGATGGTGTGACGGTGGTCATTGGTTGCCTCGCTCTCGTGCTCGGTGGTGCGATGTGTGCGTTTTCCGGTTGGAGTTGGTGGTGGTTTTGGGTAGCGGGTGGTGCTCAGGCGAGTACGTCGATGAGGGCTCCGTGCGACGGCGCGGTCGTGAGCGTCGCGGGCTCGCCGGCCACCGGCGAATCGGCTTGGACTTCGGAATCGGCGGGGGTCGCGATCGCCGTGGGCCGGCCGGGGCGGCCACCGGAGAAGCCCCCACCCCGGGCGGCGTTGCCCTGGCCGTTGCCCTTGGCGTCCGCGCCAGCGCTCTGGACGGGGTCGTGATGGCCGATGTCCAGACGCGTGAGGTTGACGCCGAGCGAGCTCAGCGATTGGCGCAATTGAGCATGGGCGGCGGCGAGCGCCTGGGCGGCGGCGGGCGACTCGGCGCTGACGCGCGCGAGCAGGCCCTGGGCGGTTTGAGTCAGGTTGATGCGGATCTCGCCGAGCTCCTCGGGCTGCAGCGAGATGCGCGCCTGGGTGAGGCCTTGGCGGGCGGCGAGCTGGATCGTGCCGTGGAGGCTCTCGATCGCCTCCTGCAGGCCGACTCCGTAAGCGCCCGATCCAGGTTCGGCCGGCGAGGCAGCGGGGCTGCCATCCAGCGCGGCGACGGCGAGCGGGGAGGCGGTGGTTTCGAGCCCGCCCACCCCGCTGCCGAGCCCATCGGCGTTCGGGCCCGCTGGGGGTGCGGAGGCTCCGGGGGTCTTGAGATCGCCGGCGTTGGTGCCTGCCGAGAGTGTGGAGGAGCCGTGGGGGATGAGGGGGTTGCTTGCGGGCGAAGCCTTGGACGTCGAATGCGCCTGTGCGCCGGAGCCAGATGCGGAGGCGCTCTCGGGTATCCCAAGGAGGGCACTCGCGACACCACCGCCCGGGGCAGTGCCCCTGGGCGCGGAGGGAGCGCCGGCGGGCGTGGTGTCGTTGTTGGGCGCGGAGGGAGCGCTGGCGGGCGTGGTGTCGCTGTTGGGCGCGGAGGGAGCGCTGGCGGATAGGGTTTCACTGTTGGGCGCGGCGGGGCCGGCCGCGGAGGTGCCGCCTTGCGGTATCGCGAGCTTGCCATCCACCGGGCTGGTGGGCGAGGAGGGCAGAGCATCGTTGTGCGCGACCGCGGCGCCGGCGTTGGTTGTTGCTTCCCCGCCGCTTGCGAGGGCACCGCCGGTCACCGTCGCGGGGTCGGGTCGGCTGTTCGCCGGGCTTTCGGCAGGGCCCTGGTTGGTGTCCCCGCCGGTGATAGCGCTCTCGGTGGTCTCAGCGGGGAGGGTGCCTCCTGGGAGCGCTGCCGCGAGCGTTGGCGTGGAGCCAGCGGGCGTGGGAGCAGACGGTGCCGAGTCCGCGGTTACCTTGCCGCCGGAGGTGGTTGCCGCAGCGCCGTGCGCCGAATGGCGGCGGTTGGGTGGCGCAGAGCCGTGGGGGAGGCGATCGAACGTTTCCGTAGCGCTCGTCTGCTGTCCTTCGGCGGGCGAGGGATTTTGCTGTTGGCCTTCCGCGATGGCGGTCCGGGCACATTCAGTTTCGAGCGCGCTCTGGAAAGGCGGCCCGTCAGGGGGGGCGCCGGGTGGAGCGCCGGTGGAGATCGGTTCTCGCCCACCTGGAGCAGTCGGGATCGGCTGAGGAGCGGTCGGGCTCATACGATCGCCTCAGAGGGAGTGGCGGTGGGGGCGGCCACGGCTGCGGCGGCGGCCGTCGGACCAGTCACGGTTGAGGTTGTGTCAGGGAGGGCGCCCGTGTCCTGCCCACTCTGGCTGTAGGAGGCGGCGTAGCCGAGCACTTTGGCCACGTACTGCTGAGTTTCGGGGTAGGGGGGGACGCCGCCGTACTGCTCGACGGCGCCGGGCCCGGCGTTGTAGGCGGCGAGCGCGTTGGCGGTGTTGCCACCGAACTGGCGGAGCAGCCCGGAGAGGTAACGGGCGCCGCCTTCGATCGACTGCGCGGGGTCGAGTGGTTCGGCGACGCCTAGCGAGGCGGCGGTGGAGGGCATCAGCTGCGTTAGCCCTTGTGCGCCGGCGCTGCTAGTAGCGGAGGGGTCGAACCCCGACTCTTGCTCGATTAGCCCGTAGAGAACGGAGGGGTCGATCCCGTAGCGGGCGGCGGCCTGTTCGATCATCGGGGCATACGTGGACCCGCCCTCGGCGGCGGCACTGGCACTTGCACCTGCGGCAGAGTCGTAGACCGCCATCGTGGGTGTCGCCGAGGTGTAGGCGCCGGCCATCGCGGAGCTCGCGGCGCCGGCTGTCGCGGAGCTCGCGTCGCCGGCCATCGCGGAGCTCGCGTCGCCGGCTTTGGCGGCGTCGAGGGCCGAAGCGAAGGTCTTGGAGGCCGCCACCGAAGGGCCCTGTTCGACCTGTTGGAGGAGGGCCTGCAGCTGTTGGACGCGTTCGCCCGCGGCGGTGGCGGCGATCGGTTCCCCGCCGCCCGCGGCGGACGCGGCGATCGGTTGCAGTCCGCTGAGCATTGCAGTGCTCATGCGACGCTCCGGCGGAAGCGCTCGAGGGCGATCTCGTCGAGCTGCGCGTTTTCGCGGCGCCCGGCCTCGCGCTCGTGCTCGGCGCGCTGTCGATCCTTGAGGCGCTCCAAGATCTCGTGCTCGCGCGCGGCGTAACCGAGTTGGTGGTCGCAGTGGGCCACGTCGACCTCGTGACGCTCGAGCTCGCGCATTCCCATCACGTGCTGCGCCTCGACGTGCTCGACGAAGGCCTGGCGTGCAAGCAGCTCGGCGGCGCTTACGGTGGTTGCTGTACTCCCGTTCTCCCCGGCCGCGAGACGCTGTTGGGCGAAGGCCTGCTCGAGGTGCTCCTCGACGCGCCGCAGCCGATTCTGGCTACCGGTGCGCTGGGTGATTGCACGGGCTAGCTCCTCGCGCGCGAGGAGCTCTGTGCGCTGGCGCAGCGCGCGGACACGCTCGAGTCGAAAGCGGAACGAGGGAGCGGTGCTCACAGCCGCGTAATCGGACGCGCGGTGCGGTTCTTGAGCCTCGATCCACCCGTAGCGGGCTGAGCATCTAGAGCGATGCCCGCCCTCTAGGAGGGGAGCAAGCGACCGGGCACCCGTGGGGACGGGTCCCTTGGAGCGCGAGGCGACTTGGGTGGCTTAGTGGAGCGTGGAAGCCGGCGCCGGCCGCCCGGGCAGAGAGGGGGCCGTCCCGAAGAGCGAAATTAGGGTAAGCTCTTGTGTATGCACCACAGCGGCGAGGGCTCTGTGCGAGCGCCGGTTCCGGCGACGGTGGCAAGCGGCCCGTGGGAGATCCAGCTGGATCGGGTGTGGGTGCCGGCGAGGCTGCCTGCGGGCGGTGTCGCAACTGCCTTTCCCGGTGTATCCGACAATTTGGTCCGACTGACAGTTGGATTTATTCATTAAAATGTGATCTGAACGACAAAATTATTCGTAGGAATACGTGTCTACCCAAACGATGCCGGCATGGAAGCAACGCACAGCGTGAATCATTTTGGTGGGATCATTCAATCAAACAACAGCTCCTGGGGATGAACGACATGAACAAGAAGAAATCGGACGAGGTAGCGATCACACTCTCTCCGCTGCAAGTGGAGCAGGTGATGCGCTCCGCGGGTCGCAACCGCAACGGCACCGTTTCGAACCTGTTGCTGGCTGCGCTCGACCACGCCTATCAGCCGCGGGAGAAGAACGGCAAAGGGAAACCCTCGCCGTTGCAGAAGGCCACGCGGGCGGCGCTGGAAGATGCGCTCGAGGATCCACAGCTCTCCCAATCGCTATTGCGCGGGCTGGCGATTCTGGCGTCCTACGGGCCGGATCGGCCGTGGCGGGCGATCATCGACCTGGCGGGACAGCTGGGGATGTCGCCCTCGACGACCCATCGCTATGTGAAGACGCTGCGGGCGGTGGGCCTGCTGGAGCAGAACCCCGAGACGAGGGAGTACCGCCCCGTGGCGGCGGCGTAGCGACTGCGCAGAACCACAGCACCGCGAACACCGGGTCGCCGGTAGGTGCGACGCCGGCGTCGGTAGCGGGCTGGACGCTCAAACAGTTAGAGCCCAAGCGCTGGGATGGCGGATGCCTCGAACGAAGAGGGAGGCGTTGCACCGTCGTGATCGAAGGCTTGCGCGCTGCTCGAGCTGGGTGTCTGCCCGCCATGCACCCCATCGCCGCCGTCGCCAGTCCCGGGTAGCACCTCCTCGGCATCGAGAATCTCACCGGAGCGCAGAGCGAGAGAGCGCTCGAGCGAATCGGAGATATCGAGCAGCCCGCGATCGGAGTCGGAGGGGCTGCTGGGCTCGGTGACCGCTTGGCGCAGGAACGCGTCGATTCGCGGACGGTGTTCCAAAGCGGCATCGAGCAGCGGATCGCTGCCGGCGTGGTAGGCGCCGATCGAGATCAGGTCTTCCTTCTCCCGCAACGCCGCCAGCGTCCCTCGCAGGCGCTGCCCGGCCGCGGCGATCTCGGGCGCGACGATCTCGCCGGTGAGGCGCGAGACGCTCTGCAGGAGGTCGATCGCGGGGTAGTGCCCGGCGTGAGCGAGCGAGCGGGTGAGCACGATGTGCCCGTCGAGGATCGAGCGGACGGCGTCGGCGATCGGCTCGTTCATGTCGTCGCCGTCGACCAGCACCGTGTAGAGGCCGGTTATGGAGCCCTGGGGACTGGTGCCGGCGCGCTCCAGCAGGCGCGGGAGCAGTGCGAATACCGAGGGGGTGTAGCCGCGGGTGGCGGGGGGCTCGCCGATCGCCAGGCCGATCTCGCGCTGGGCCGTGGCGAAGCGGGTGACGGAGTCCATCATCAGCATCACGTGATGGCCGTGGTCGCGGAACTGCTCGGCGATCGTGGTGGCGGTGAAGGCGGCCTTGATGCGCACAAGCGCGGGCTCGTCGGAGGTGGCGACAACCACGACGGAGTGCGCGAGCGCCTCGCCGAGATCGCGCTCGACGAACTCCCGCACCTCGCGGCCGCGCTCGCCGACCAGCGCGATCACGTTGACGGTGGCGGAGGTGGAGCGGGCGATCATCCCGAGCAGCGAGGACTTGCCGACGCCGGAGCCGGCGAAGATTCCAAGACGCTGCCCGCGCCCGCAGGGGACGAGGCTGTCGAGGGCGCGCACGCCGAGTGCGACGCGCTCGTGGATGCGGGGCCGGTGCAGAGCCGGGGGAGGGGCGGCAATCGTCGAGCGAAAGCCTGCAACCCCTTCCCGGCCGTCATCGGGGGCGACCGCACCAAGGCCGTCGAGAGGGGCGCCGAGCCCGTCGATGACGCGGCCCAGTAGTTGCGGACCGACGGGCACGCGGAAAGGGGCGCCGGTGGGGAGCACCTTGGTGCCGGGCCCGATCCCCTGGAGCTCGCCCAGTGGCATCAGTAGCGTGCGGCCCTCGCGGAAGCCGACCACCTCGGCGGGCACTGCCTCGCGATTTCGGTCGGCCCCCACCAGACATACCTCGCCGACCTCCGCCTGCAAGCCGGTGGCCTCGATGATCAGCCCGATCAGGTTGCTCACGCGCCCGTGGCAGCGGGCGAGGTCGGCGCCGGCGAGCGCGGCGCCGGCACGGCTGAGGAGCGTGTCGCTCACGGCAAGGGTTCGGGACGTCGCAGGAGTGGGTGGTCCGCCGTAGCTGACGGGTGGCGTGAGCTCATGGCGAGCGCTCCGCGCCGCCAAGCTCCGCTTGGATGACCTCGCGGGCGCGCTCCAGCTGGGTATCGACCGAGGCGTCAACCTCGCTCTCGAGCGTGCGCACGATCGCACCACCGCGCCCCACGCGGCGGTCGGCCTGAATGTCGCAGTGGTCGATGCCCCCGACCTGAGTTTCCACTTCGGCGATCGCGGCGCTGACGGTCTCGAGGTCGGCGGGATCGACCAACACCGTCACGCGACGGCGGTCGGTGACGCGCCGCAGCGCGCCGCGAACGGAGTCGAGGACGCGCTCGGGCTCGACGGCGAGCGTGCCGGCGAGGATCTTGGCGGCCAGCGCGAGCGCGAGCGCGACGGCGTCGCTCTCGGTCTCCGAGGCGAGCTGCTCGCGTAGCGCAAGTGCCTCGCGCAGCGCCTGCTGTAGGGCACCCGCGGCGGAGCGGGCCTCAGACAGACCGTCCTCGCGGCCTTGCGCGAGACCCTCGGCGTGGCCTTCGGCTCGGGCGAGCTCGCGTATGCGCTCGGCCTCGGCGGCGGCGTCGGCGAGGATCCGTGCGGGAGTCCCGCGGGGCGGGGGCGCCGAGGGCTTCGAGCTGCTCGAGGAGGTAGCTCACACCACCGCTTCCTCTTCGCTATCGCCATCGCCGCTGGAGAGCACGATCGTGCCGGCCTCCTCGAGGCGGCGCACAACCGCGACGATGCGGCCCTGGGCGGCCTCCACGTCGCGGCGGCGCTGGGGCGGCTGGACCTCCATCTCCTCCAGCAGCATCGCCGCGCCGCGCTCGGACATGTTGGCGAGCAGCTTCTCCTTGACCGCATCAGGTACCCCGCGCAGCGCGAGCACGAGGTCCTTCTGGTTGGCCTCGCGCAGCACCTGCTGGATCGCGCGATCTTCGAGCGTGACGATGTCCTCGAACACGAACAGCATCCGCCGGACCTCCTCGGCTAGCTCCGAGTCGGTGGCGCCGAGGTGGTCGAGCACGGCGCGCTCGGTGGAGCGGTCGGCGTGGTTGAGGATGTCGGCAAGCGCCTTCGCCCCTCCGGCGGAGGAGTACTCCTGCTCGACGACGGCGGTGAGCTTCTGGCGGATCACCTCTTCCACCTGCTGGATCACCGAGGGGCTGGTCTCGCCCATGCGCGCGATGCGCAGCGCGATGTCGGGCTGGATGGCGTCGGGCAGGCGGGCGAGCACCTGGGCGGCGAGCGCGGTGTGGAGGTTGGCGACGACCAGCGCGATCGTCTGCGGCGCCTCGGTGCGCAGGAAGCCGACGATCTGCTCGGGCGGGGTGCGGCTCAGGAACTCGAAGGAGCGGGCGTCGTTGGCGCTCGCGAGCCGCGCCAGCAGTTCCTCGGCGCGCTCGGGGCCGAGCGCGCGCTCGAGTACTTCACGGGCGAACTCGGTACCCCCGACGACGTCGCCGAGGCTGTCGGTGCCGGCGGCGGCGGCGAGCTCGCTGAGAATCGACTCGGTGATCTGCTCCTCGATCGCGCCGAGCTTGGTCATTTCGAGGGAGAGGCTCTCGATCTCCTCCTGGCGGAGGTGCTGGATGACCTCGGCGGCGCGCTCGGCCCCCAGCGCGGCCATCAGCACGGCGGCCTTGCGGCGGCCGCCGATGCGTACCGCGGGAACCAGTGCTCCGCCTGCCAGCTCGGCGCTCGGGGCGTCGGATGCAGGGGGGAGTTGGATGGCCATCAGGCCCGACTCGCGATCGCGGCGAGGTCAATGCGGCCATGGGCTTGTGGCACCACGGCACCCAGCATTCGCCGGCCGCTGCCTGTGCGTTGGCTGACCGGCTCGATCGCGCTCCCGGTCATCGGTCCTCCTGCATCCAGCTGCGCAGCTGCTGGGCTACGCGATCGGGGTTGGATTCGGCGAGCTGCTCCACCTGGCGGCGGATCGGATCCCCTGCCCCATTGGCGCTGGCCGCGGCGGCCACCAGCGTGGGCGTTTCGGGCCGTGGCGGGACTTCGCGTTCGAGCTCGGACAGCCTGACCGGCAGCTCGAGCTCGCGCAGCCACGGAGGATCGTTGTCCACGCCTTCCTGCTCGCGGCGGCGCAGAGCACGGGTGGTGAAGAACAGGAAGAGCGCCGAGGCGATCCCGATGAGGGCGTACTTGGCGTAGCCCAGCATCCCCCCGGAGGCGCTTGCCGCGGCGGGCGTTGTGGACTTCGCGAAGGCCATCTGGCCGATCGAGATCGTGTCTCCGCGCTTGGGCTGGACGCCGGCGGCGTTGGTGACGGCTTCCTTGATCGCGCCGACCGAGCTGGCGGGAACGGAGTGGTCGAGCAGCACCGAGACGTGCTCGCTTTCGACTTCGCCGGGGGCTACGGTGGAGTGGGTGACGGTCTTGTCCACGCCGAGCGAGGAGCCGGTCACTTCGTGCTTGTAGTTGGACTTGCCGGAGGCGCCGGTCTGGGCGTAGGCGGGGATGTTGGCGGTGCCGGTCGCCCCCGCGCCCCCGCCGGAGCCGGTGAGCGTTTCGAGGTTCTTGCTCTGCTGCAGCGGCACGCCGGTCTTGCCATAGGTGAGCGATTCCTGGGTTGTCTGGTTGGTGTTGAGGTTGGCGTACACCTGCACCACCGCCTTGCCAGAGCCGAGCGTCTGGGCGAGCATCTCGTCGAGGTTGGCCTCCATCCCGTCGTCGTAGCGTTCCTCGGCGGCCTGCTTGCCGCTGGCACCGCCCCCGGCTTCGCCATTCTGGGAGGGCCACAGCAACTGTCCGCTGCCGTCGGTGATCGTCACCTTCTGCAGACGCAGCCCGGGCACCGAGGAGGCGACGAGCTGGGCGATGCCGCGCACGGAGGTGGAGCTCAATGAGCTGGTGCCGCTCAGCAGCACGGCGGCCGAGGACGCGTTCTGGCTTTCGCCGAACAGCTGGTTCTGGGTGGAGGGCATGACGAGCTCGACCTGCGCGCCGGATACCCCTTGGATGTTGTCGATCGTCTGTTCGAGCTGGCCCTGCAGCGCGCGCTGGTAGGTGACCTGCTGCTGGAACTGGCTTTCGCCGAGGCTCGATTTTTCAAACAGCTTGAAGCCGGGCTGGGCGTCGCCGAGCAGCCCGGCGCCCGCGAGCGCGACCCGCGCCTGGGCGGTCTCGTTGGACTGCACCGCCAGCGCGGTGCCGTTGTTCTGCAGTTCGTAGCCGATCCCCTGCTGGTCGAGTGCCGCGGTCATCTTCCCCGTCTGCGCCGGTTCGAGACCGGTGGCGAGGGTCGAATAGGAGGGCTTGGACACCATGTGAACGAACAGGTAGATGAAGAGAATCGCGGCAATCGCGCCGGCGCCGAGGATGATCCATCCGCGCGGGGTGAGTCGGGTGGCGAGCTGTTTTACGGGCATTGGTTGGGTGGGGTTGTGTGAGTGCGGTGGTGGGAAGGCCGGGTTGGAGTGCGGGTCCTATTTGGTGAGGGTTGCTGCCGGGTGTTGTGAGTGTGGGGTTCGCAGTGGATGGGGGGAGGTCGGGAGGGGGGCCTGCCCCCTTCCCGCTCTACACCTGTGTCTGAAAGATCTGCTGGGCGGCTTCGACTGCCTTGGTGCGGATCTGCGAGGCGAGCTGCATCGCCAGCTGCGCGTTCTCGACGGTCACCACAGCGCTCTCGGGGTTGGCGGCGGTGCCGGTGGCGAGCGCCTTCGCGGCGCCGTCGGCGCCCTGCTGGGTCTTGTCGAGCGAGGAGATCGCCTGCGTGAGCGCTTCGCCGAAGCCGCTGGCTTCGCCGCCCCCGGTGCCTTCGACGCCGCTCGGAGCGGTGGAGCTTTCCGTCCCGGAGACCCCGCCGACTCCGCCAACGCCTGAGCTCGCGCCGGTCGCCGGTTCAGCGCTCGCGGTCGGCGCGCTCGGGCTGAGGCTGGTGGCGGCGCCGGCGCCCGTCGCTTCGCCCGCGGCGAGGCCGGTGACGCCCTGCGAGAGCACGTTGCCGATCGCACCGATCGGAGGAATCGTCACTTGAGGATCCCGAGGGTCGCGGTAAACATCGACTTGGCGGTCTGCATCGCGGTGACGTCCGACTGGTAGGAGCGCGACTCGGAGATCAGGTCCACCATTTCGGTGACGGTGTTGACGTTCGGCATCTTCACGTAGCCCTGTGCGTTGGCTTCGGGGTTGCCGGGGTCGTACACCTGCTGGTCGGGCGTTTTGTCGGCCACGATCCCCGCGACCTGCACGCCGCCCGCGGGCGGATGCGTGAGCCCGCCATCGCTCGCGCCGGCTGCGCCGGAGTCGAGCGCTTCGGAGAGCGTTGCTTCGAAGTTGGAGGAAGGAGTGCCAGTCTGCTGGAGCGCCACCTCCTGGCGCTGGTAGGGCTGCCCGTTGGCAGCTTTGGTCGTCTGCGCGTTGGCGAGGTTCTCGGAGGTGACATCCATCCGCACGCGTTCGGCGCTGAGCCCGCTGCCGGCGATTTCGATCGCGTCGAAGAGTCCCATCAGCGAACGCCTGCCCGGGTCGGATCGAAGGGGACATCGGCAGACGCCCGCCCCGACTTGGTCCAGGACTGCATCAGTTGACCCCCATCGCGGAGCGCATGATTTCGTTGCGGGTGCCCATCACCTGCACGAGCGCCTGATATTCGAGCCCGTTCTCGGCCAGCAGCGCCGATTCCTGGTCGATGTCAACCCCGTTGCCTTCGGGGCCCACCACCTGGGAGCTGACTTCGGGCTTGAGCTGCACACCCGCGGGGGATTCGCCGTCGGCGAGCGCCTCGCGCAGGGCGCCCTGGAAGTTGAGGTCCTCGCGGTGGTAGCCGGGAGTGTTGGCGTTGGCGATGTTGTTGGTGAGCAGCGTCTGGCGTGCCCATGCGCCGCGCGCGGCGCTTTCCAATGCGAGCTGGGTGGTGTCGATGAGGGACATCGGGTGGCGGTGTGGAGAGTGACTGCTTGGAGCTGTTGCCCTCCGTGGGCCAAACCCGACTCTCATCCGTGGGAGCCGCCCCCGGGCGGTACCCGGTCGCTCCGGTCATCGGCGTCGGGGCTGGGACCTTTAGCGAGCTAGGCCGAAGAAGTGAGCCAAGACGACCGGGCCTGGTTTTGCGGGCCTGACGGCCGACTGTGCCACCCCTCTCTACGCACTGTGGTCCATGCGATGGACACGCCGGGGAGCCTGGCCGGCGTAGCCGTGAGCGGCGCGGCTGGCGCGCGCGGTGGTGCGCAGGTCGCACAGCAGCCCCTCGCGCAGGCACTGCAGCGTGGCGCTCGTGCGCTCGTGCAGCGCCGCCGCGCGTTCCAGCGGGCCGCGGGCGGAGATCGGAGGCTGCTCGGGGAGGCCGGCCGTGAGGGCATCCCACTGGGGTGCCAGCGAGCGCAGATCCTCGATCCGGCCGTCCCTGGCGAGCTGCAGCTCGTGCTCGGCCAGCTCGAGGATGGCTGTATAAGGGTCCATCCCGCTCATCGGTGTGCGATCTCCACCCACGACTCGCGCAGATCTCCGAGGATCTCCGAGACCTCCTCGACCTTGCCGGCCTCCAGGCTCATGCGCGCGCGGTTGAGATGGGTCAGGCAGAAGTTGTAGAGCGCATGCAGCTGCTCGGAGAGCCCGGCGCCCTGCTCGTAGTCCAGCACCACGTCGAGGTGGGCGACGATCTGTTCCGCTTGGCGCAGCTTGTTGTGGGCGCGCTCCACTTCGCCCGCGCGCATCGCCTCCGCAGCTTGGCGCAGGAAGCGGCGGGCGCTGTCGTAGAGCATCACCACGCGCTGCGCCGGAGTCGCGCAGAGCACGGCGTTCTCGCGGTATGCCTGCGGTGCTGCCGTCATCGGGGTCATGCGCTCTTCGCTCGCTCCTTCGCTTGGCGGTGGCCTGGGCTGTCCCGGTGATCGGTCGCGCCCGCGCAAAGTTGAGCGGCGGGATGTCAGGCCCGACCCACGCTGTCCGGGGAGCCGTGGCGCTAGAGGACGAGCAGGGGGGCGGGATCAGCCTGAGGATTTGGAGCTGCTGGAGGAGGTGCCAAGCATCGAGGCGAGCTGGGCGGTCAGCCACGCCGACTGAGACTGATTCTTGGAGACGACCGTTTCCATCGCGAGGAATTCGGCTTGCAGGGTTTTTTGGCGTATTGCCAGCAGTTCGTTCATCGTGGTGATCCTGCTGCCCAATTCGGTCACCTGCGTGGTGTCGCCTTCGATGCGCGTGTCCAACGTCCCTCCCGGGGCGGCCTCCACGTTGAGCACTTCCTGGAAGCCTTTCGACCAGCTGACGAGCATTTCTTCGACGCCCGTGGGGTTTGCCTGGATCGCGTTTTCCAGTTCCGCGGTGTTGAGCGTTAGCTGTCCTTCGATCGCCGACTGCGCGGGGGTGGCACCGCCGCTTGGTTTCCCCGTGTTGATGCCGATGTCGGCGAGGCTCGACATCGCCGTCGCCAGACCCGCCCCCGGTTGGTAGATCGCCTGACGCATACCGCCCAGCAGGCTCTCGAGGTCGAAGTCTCCGAATAGCGTTCCCGTCTGCAGTTCTTCGGCGCTTTGGGGTGAGGTGGGGGGCTTCGTGGTGAGCTGCTTCTGGATCACCGCGATCGTCGAGTTGTAGAGGGTCACGAACGCTTGCGCCTGTTCGACGATCTTGGTCGGGTCGATCCCCGGAGGCTGCACCTCCACCGTCACGGGGCCCGTCGTGGTGGTCAGCGCCTTGAGTTCTAGCGTCACGCCCGGGATCGCAGTTGTGAGCTTGTTCGAGGCGGAGCTCCCCGCGACCCCATCCACCATGTATTCCGCGTTCTTGCCTTCTTTTGCCAAACCCGCCTGTTCGGCGAGCATTCCCCCGGGATCGGCGACGGCGATGAAGCCTTCACCCGTGGCTCCCGTTTCGCGCGTGGAGAGCACCACCGTTTCGCTCCCCAGCGCCGCCGCATACACCGTTGCGGTGGAGTCGGAGTTGATCTGCTTGGCCAGCTCTTCGGCGGTGGTGCCCGCCGCGATTTCGATTTCCTTGCCGTCGATCGTCACCGTTTCCGCCGCCGCCGGGCTTTTGAACGTGAACGTGCGCTGTCCCGAGTTGGCCAGCTGGGTGACTTCCACCTCATAGCCGCCCACCGCCGCCCCGGCGGTCGCGCTCGCGGCGATCCGCGTGGGTTCGCTCGAGCTCACCGCTTGGGAGCTCGAGAACAGCAACGGGGAGCCAAGTTCCTGAGCGTCGAGGGTGAGCTGTGCGAGGTTGCCCTGGATCGACTGCAGCTGCGACTTCTGCCCTTCCAGGGTGCTCTCCTCATCCGTCAGATGGGTGATCGGCTCGCGTTCGATGCCCATCAGGGCGGAGATGATTTCGCTGGTGTTCAGCCCCGATCCGAGGCCGCTGAAGCTGATCGGCGCGCCCGCGGTGGATGTGCTTACGGTGGTCATGACGCCCCACTTCCCCTATTCCAGCGGTGTTCCGGCCGCGAGCGCCAGCGCTTGCGCAGGGGATAGGGTCTTCAGCACGTTGCCGGCGCGATCGCGCACCTCGATCCGCGTGCGTCCGCTCTGCTCGTCGCGCGCGAAGCGCAGTTCGCGGCCCTGCGAACTCAACTGCTCATAGGTGTGTGCGGCGCTACCCATCTGATCGAGCACCTCCTGGGGTGGGCTGGAGGGGAAGGCATTGAGCGAGACAGTGGGCTCGAGCGCAAACGGCGCCCCGATGCTCTCGGGGGCGACGGAGGATCTCGCCGCGTCGGTGGTACGCACCGGCTGGGCGGCAAAGGGTCCCTGGGGTGGCGTTATCGGCGAGCTCATGCTGTATTCCTCCTGAAAGCATTGGTCACGGACCCGTCCCTGGGCCGCTTTGCTCTTGTATATATGCATCCTGATCGGCTGGTAATCGAAAAACTTTAGGGCGAGCCCTTCAGCTGGTCGGCTGATGCTCGCCCGCGCTGCGGTGTTCTACGCAATCACGGTCATCGACCGCTCGATCTCATCCGTGAGCCGGCAACCCGGAAATTGAATACTCGCGAGCGGCCGATTGCTTGCGAGATCCGACTATCGCTCAAGCTCGCCCACTGACGTGCCGATCAGTGCGGGGTCTTTGTGGAATTGGACTCCCTCGGAATCCCGAACTGGAGATCGGGGGGCCACTCTGCGAGACGCACCACTTTCCCTCGAGAGTCGGAGCACTAGATGAATGCTATGGACCTAAGCCAGGAGACGTTCGTCTCCGGCCGAAGCCGGGAGACACTCGCCTCCGGCGAGAATCCCCGTTTCGACCAGCATCCCCGTGGCAACCAACGCGCTGCCAGGATCTCGGCCGCCGAGGTGTTGTCGCTGTGGCAGCAGTACAAGCGTACCGGGGATCTGCGGGTGCGCGATCGGCTGATCTTCACCTTTACGCCGATGGTGCGCTACATCGTCTATCGCAAGGTGCGCGAGGTTCCCGCGCAGTGCGACGTCGAGGATTTCCTCTCCTGCGGGCTGGAGGCGCTGATTCACTCGATCGAGCGCTACGACCCCGCCAAGGGTGCCACCCTGGAGCAGTTCGCCTGGACGCGCATCCACGGCGCCGTGCTCGACGAGCTGCGCCGCCACGACTGGGCGCCCCGCTCGCTGCGCCGAGCCGAGCGTGCGATCAACGGCGCCCGCCAGAGCTTCGCCTCCGAGCACGAGCGCAACCCCAGCCGCGAGGAGCTGGCCGCCGCCGCCGGCATGAGCCCCACCGAGCTGGGCCGCCGCCTCGACGAGCTGGCGCTCGCGGAGGTGGGCTCGCTCAACAAGACGATCCGCTCCGAGGACTCCTCCACGATCGAGCGGATCGACACGCTCGAAGAGCGAGGACGAAGGCTCCGACCCCGAGCTCAACGCCGAGCGCGTGGAAGCGAAGGAGCGCTTTCGCGCCGCCTTCGCCCAGCTGCCCGCGCGCGAGCGCCAGGTTGCGGTGCTGCTGTATGTGGAGGGGCGCACCCTGCGCGACATCGGCAAGCGGCTCGGCGTCTCCGAGAGCCGCGTCTCGCAGATCCACACCGAGCTGCGCCGCCGCCTGCGCGAGCGGCTGGCCGGCGACGCCTCGCTTTTCTCCGCGGTCTGATTCAAGAAATCTCGGACCCGGGCGATCACCCGTCCTGAGATGGACCTTGGCCTCTATATCGCCGCGTCCGGGATGGTTGCCGATCAGACCCGCCAGGCGCAGCTCTCCAACGACCTCGCCAACGCCTCCACGCCGGGCTACAAGCCCGAACAGTCCCCCCAGCACAGCTTTGGGGAGCTGCTGCTCTCCAACACCTCCACCGGGCAGCAGATCGGCTCGATGAACACCGGTGTGCAACTTGGCAAGAGCGTCGTGAACATGGCCCCCGCGGGGATGCAGAGCACCGGCCAGCCGCTCGACTTCGGGATCCTCGGCAGCGGCTTCTTCGCTGTCAAGACCCCCCAGGGGGTGCGCTACACGCGCGACGGCCAGTTCACCGCCTCCGCCTCCGGGCAACTGGTGGACAGCGCCGGGGACCCCGTCCTCAGCCAGAGCGGCGCCCCGATTGCGGTCGGCGCCGAAGGCACCGTGCCGGCGGGATCGCTCGGCATCTTCAACGTCCCGGGCGCGGCCAAGCAGGGGGAAAACCTTTACACCGGTACGCCCTCTGGGCACGCCTCCGGCACCGTGCGCTCGGGGGTACTCGAGGAATCGGGCGTCAACCCCGCGCGCACGATGGTTGAAATGATCGGCTCGCTGCGTACCTTCCAGTCCGGCCAGCAGGCCATCCAGGCGATCGATCAAACCCTCCAGGCCGCCTCCACCCAGGTCGGCTCCCTCGACGGGTCCACCAGCTAGAGAGGAACGTGCGATGCTCGAAGGACTGTACGCCGCCGCATCGGGGATGGAAGCCCAGCAGCAGCAGCTCGACTCGATCGGCAACGACCTCGCCAACGCCTCCACCACCGGCTACAAGGCCGAACGGGTGGGCTTCCGGGAACTGCTCGTCAACCAGGTGGACATGGCCGGCACGGTCACCACCCAGGGTGCCGGCGCCGCCGCGCAGCCGATCGGGCGCAACCAGGCCCAAGGGTCGATCCAGAGCACCGGCAACCCGCTCAACCTCGCGATCGAGGGCCCCGGGTATTTCACCGTCAAGCGCGCCGACGGCACCGTCGCACTGACCCGCGACGGCTCCCTTCAGATTGACGCGCGCGGCCGGCTGACCACCGCAGAAGGCAACCTGCTCGACCCGCCGATCACGCTGCCCAAAGGGACCTCGCCCAGCGAAGTGGCGATCGGCCCCGATGGCACCGTGCGGGTGGGCACCAAAACGGTCGGCAAGATCTCGCTCGTCACCGTCGCCTCGCCCGATCACCTGCTCGCGGCGGGGGGAAACCTCTTCACCAGCAACTCCTCCAGTGGCACTCCCCGACCGAGCGCGAAGGCCACCATCCAGCAGGGGGCGCTGGAGGGCTCGAATGTGGACGTCGGCAACGACATGGTGCAGATGATCGGTGCCCAGCGCAGCTATCAGCTAGAGAGCAGCGCGATCCAGACGGAAAACCAGATGCTCTCAATTGCCAACCAGCTTGTGACCCAATGAGCTCCCTCGCCCCGCTCACCGCGGCGGTCACCTCCACGGCGATGCCCGTGGTCGACGAAGCACGGGCGCCTGCCTCGGTTCGCAACGGCTCGGCCGCTGTCAAACAGGACTACGCTACCGCCCAGGGTTTCGAAGAGATGCTCATGCAGCAGCTCTCCTCCTCGCTCGTGCAGAGCAGCGGCCTCTCAGGTGAAAGTGAATCCGGCGAAGGCTCGGGCGAAGAAGGCTCCTCCGCAGGCGGCAGCGAAGCGGCTGGCGGAATGCTCTCTTCGTTGCTACCCCAAACGCTCACCGAAGGGGTGATGCGCGAGGGCGGCCTCGGCATTGCGGGGCAGCTGATGAATTCCCTCGATCCCTCCGCGTCCTCGGCTGCTGCGGGGGCAAGCGCTGCCACGGGTGGCGGTGTGTCCGCTCCCACGGCAGCAGTTGCGGCGAGCGGGAGTGCCTCGGCCCCGGTGGCCAACGGCGCCGCCTCGCATTCGGGAGGGGCCGCGGCATGAGTGCCACCCTGCCCGCGCTGCGCGGCAGGTCGCGGGGCACGACGACCGAAGCCGGGGGACACGCGCCTGCGGCGCGAATCCCCGTTTCGGCCAGCGCCCAGGCGGCTGTTGCCGAGTTCACGCGCGCGGATGCGGGTGGGCGGGATCCAATCCCCCCGATCGTGGAAGCCGACCCGCTCGGCTCCGAAGTGCTGGCCCATCTCGACGCCCAAATCGCCTCCGTGCAGCGGCTGCTGGAGATCGTGCTGGAGCAGGGGGCTGCGATTCGCGCGCGCGATGTGCACACCGTGGTGCGGTTTGCCGGCCTGCTACACGGCGAGCTCGCGCGCCGCCAGCAGATCGAGGCCATCCGCTCGCAGTTGCTCGAGCGCGCTGGCGCGCTGCTCGGGATCCCCGCGCAGGCGGTGACGCTCACGCGGCTCTCGGTGCTGCTCGATCCCGCCCGCGCGCAGCTTGCGGCCGAGCGCTCCGCACAGCTGCGTGGCCTGTTGGAGGAGCTTCGCCGCGAACACGCCTGCAACCGTGCGCTGATGCAGATCGAGCTTTCGTTCCTCGACCATCTCATGCAGTCGCTGGCGCTGGACGCCGGCGTGCATGGCTATGACGCCCGCGGCACCACTACTAGCGCGAGTGGGGGCGGGCGGGCGCCCGTCCATGCGCTGCGCGTGCTCGACCTCTCCGCATAGACGGGCGGCTTTCCCATGTCGATCCCCACCCTCCAAGGACTGCAAACCGCCCTCTCCGGACTGATCGCCCAGCAGGACGCGATCGATGTCACCGGCAGCAACATCACCAACGTCAACACCGAAGGGTATTCGCGCCAAACGGCTGTTCTGCAAACCAAAGAACCGCTGCACATCGCGGCGCTCTCCGCCGTCACCGGCGAGGGCGGCCAGGTTGGCACCGGCGTCACGGTCGCCACGATCACCCGCATTCGCAACACCTACCTCGACGCCTCCTATCGCGAACACAGCACTGCCGCCGGCGCCGCGGGCGCGCAGGCCGAAGAGCTCTCGCAGGCGCAGAGCGCCTTCAACGAACCCTCCTCCACCGGCCTGGCCTCGCAGCTCTCGAAGTTCTGGAGCTCATGGAGCGAGCTCGCCGAAGCGCCCGGTGAAGAAGGCGCCAAGATAGGGGTCGTTGGTGCCGCCACGCAGCTCACCGGCTCGCTGCACCAGCTGGCCGCCCAGCTGCAATCGCTCGAAGGCCAGGCCTCCGCGCAGTACGCCGCGATCACCGGGCCCACTGGCGAAGTCGCCAGCGACGCCACGCAGATCGCCGAACTCAACCACCAGATCAAGCTCTCCTTGGCGGCCCACCAGCAGCCCAACAACCTGGAAGACCACCGCGATCTGCTGCTCGACAAGCTCTCCGCGTTGGCCTCCGTCACCGTCACCACCCAACCCGACGGCACCGACACCGTCACTTTCGGCAACGCCGCGCTGCCGCTCGTCGAAGGCACAACGGCCAACTGGCCCCAGGCGCTCACCTCCGCCGCCGGCGGGAAGCTGGGGGCGCTCTTGGAACTGTCGAGCCCCACCGGCCCGCTCGCCTCCTACGGGGCCGCCCTCAACGAAGTCGCCAAGACGCTGGCGGGCTCGGTCAACGAACTGCACACCACCACCCCCTTCTTCACGGGCACCACCGCCGCCACGATCGAAGTGGCGGTGGCCCCCGGCGAAGTCCAGACCTCCTCCGAAGGGGCATCCGGCGGCAACAACGTCGCGCTTGAGATCGCCGGCTTGCGCGGCGGTGCGGCAGAACAGCGCTACACCGCACTGATCGAGCAGATCGGGGCGGGCGTGCAGAGCGCCGCCACCAACCAAACCAACTCCCAGGCCGTTCTCACCGCGGTCTCCAACCAGCGCCAGGCCATCTCCGGAGTGTCGCTCGATGAAGAAATGACCAACCTGATCACCTTCCAGCGCGGCTACCAAGCTTCCGCGCAGGCGCTCAACGTGATGAACGAAATGCTCAACACCCTGATCAACGAGTCCGGACTGTGAGCACCCCGTGAGCGCCCGCATAACCTCCGACATGGTCGCCAGCTCAGTGCTCGGTGGCATCGAATCCGCTCAGGTCGCCCTCGCGCGCACGCAGGCCGAACTCACATCGGGCAAGTCGATTCTGCAACCCTCCGACAACCCCTATGGCGCCAGCCAGATCGTCAACCTGCAGAGCGCCATCGACGGGCTCAGCTCCTACGAACGGAGCGCCCAGGACGGGCTCTCGTGGATGAATGCCTCATCCTCCGCGCTCGCCTCGATCGACTCCCAGGTGCAGCGTGTGCGCGAGCTCGTCCTGCAGGCGGGCAACGGCACCGAGAGCCCCAGTGACCTGGAAGACATCGCCGACGAGGTCGAACAGCTCACCGAAGGCGTCAAGCAGGATGCCAATACCCAGTTCGACGGCCAGTACATCTTCTCCGGGACCCTCACCTCCACCGCCCCTTACACGCACGGGGCCGAAGACGAATACCACGGCAACGCCTCCCCGGTGGCGCGCGCGCTCGGACCCGGCAGCACCGTGGACGTCGCCGTCAACCTCGCCTCCGCGCTCGGCTCCGGCACCGGCGCGGCGGACGGCAAGCTGCTCGACACGCTGCGCACCGTCGTCGCCAACCTTCGTGCGGGCACGCCCGCCTCTGTCGAAGCGCTACGCACCACCGACCTGAAAAGCCTCGAAACCAACCTCAACGCGCTCTCTGGCCTGCAGGCCGAAGCCGGCTCGGTCACCGATCAGATCAACATCGCGATCAGCCGCATCTCCTCGCTGCAGAGCACCGACACGGTGCAGCTCTCCAATGTCCAGGACGCCAACATCGCCAAGGTCACCACCGAATACTCCAGCGAGCACGCCGCCTTCGAAGCGGCTTTGAAAGCCGGCGCCTCGATCGTGCAGGAGTCCCTACTGGAATTCCTCCATTAGCCATGTCCCTCACCATTGACAGCTCGCGCTTCGGCGCATTGGAGATCCCCGACGCCCACGCGATCGAGTTCCCGCTTGGGTTGATTGGCCTCGGCGGGCTGCGCTACGCGCTGATCGACCGCAACCCCGGCTCGAGCTTTCGCTGGCTGCACTCGCTGGAGGACCCCGGTCTGGCACTGCCCGTAGTCGCTCCTCGCGAGTTCTTCCCCGGCTTCGCGCTGGTGCTCTCCGATGAGGACCGCGAGCGGATCGGGGCGCCCGACCTCTCCGCCGCGCGGGTGTACGTCACGGTGCGCACCGCGCCCGACCCGCTCGACACGCTCGTGAATCTCCGCGCCCCGCTGGTGGTGTGGGAGGGCGTCGGCCATCAGGTGCTCAACACCGCGCCCGGCGCGGAGCTGCGGGTGCCGCTGTTCGGCGGGATGGCAGAGAGTCGGGCTGGGTAGCCAGGCGAGCGGACCGACGCTGCAATTGCACCGCCGGGATGCCCCCGGTGGATGCTGCATAATCACGCCCCATGCTGATACTTACGCGCCGCGCGGGAGAGCGCGTCGTGATCGGCGAGGATGTGCTCGTCACCGTCATGGAGGTCAGCGGGCAAACCGTCCGCCTCGGGATCGCCGCGCCTCAGGGGCTGCCGATCTACCGCGAGGAGATCTGGCTGGCCGTCAAGGAGGAGAATCGCGCCGCTGCGGAGGCCGCCGCCGATGCGCTGCCCGCGCAGGGGGCGCCCGATGCGCCTCCGGCCGAGCCGGCGTGAGCGAGGTGTCTCCCGCCGAGTCGGCGTGAGCGAGGCGCCGCTCGCCGAGTCGGCGTGAGCTCAGCGCCGCTCGCCCGAATCGGGCTGAAGGAGTGGAGGAGGAGTAGGGAGGGGGCAGTTGCGGGGGACCCTACGTCACCCAAACGATGTCGCCGATCTGCAGCTTCGGGTAGACAGCGGCTGCCGTTTCGATCGGCAGCTCCACGCATCCGTTGGACTGGGGGAAGCCGTAGGACGCGCGCGGGTAGCCGTGCACCGCGTCGCCGCCGTTGAAGTAGTTGACCCACGGCACGTCCGGCGCCACGTAATGCACCCCGTCGGGGTCGGTGCCGGTCATCGTCGTGGTGACATAACGGGCGTAGATCGGGAAGATCCCCTGTTCGGTTTCCGCGCCCGCCACCCCCGTGTTGGCGGCGCTGGAGATCGCCACGTGGTTGCCTTCGTGGACCTCCATCGTCTCCGGCAGCGACTCCGTCACCGACACCCACGTGTAGGGGTGGGGGTTGCGGTGGTCGAGCGCCTCCACATCAAGTAGCAGCTGCCACGTTCGTGCGTTGGGTTCGCCTGTCGCTTCGAGATTGTGGTCGGCCTGGAACACCTCAAGCGCTCCTTTGGTGACCGCGTCCAGCTTGCCCATTTCCACGGGCGGGGCACCGGCGGGCGCCGGCGCCAGCACCCCGTGGTAGGGGCGGAAGGCGTGTTGGGCTGCCTGGTTGAGGGTCTCCTTGCCCATCGGGACGTGCGCGGCGTAGCGGGGGCGCAGCACGGCGCCGATGTAGTCCTGGCGCGCCAGCGCCTCCTGCAGCGCTGTGATCGACGGGCACGTCACGTGCAAGGTGAGCACGTGACGCTCCTCCAAGCCAGAGTGTTCCTTGGCGAACGTGTGCTTCCACACCGTCAACGAGTAGGTCTCACACGGCTCCAGCGTGGCGGCGGGCGTGAACACCTCCGCGTTGCCTTCCGTGCTCCAGCTGCCCGGCACTGCGGGCAGCAGCGTCGGGTGCGGCGAGTCCCGCGCTGGTGGGGCGGAGAGCGTCACGCGCAGCGGCGCCGCGCCGTCGGCGATCGCCGTCGAGGGGATGCCCACCAAGCGTGTCGCGGGCAGCGACGTCGGTTGTGTGGCGCCCGCCGAGGCGAGCAGGCCACCGACGCTGTGGCCTTTCGTCGTCGCTACACCCACCGCCACAGCCACAACTACGAGGAGCACGATCGGTAGGCCGATCGGGAGCACACGAAATCGCCGGCGCCCGTCCTGATCCTGTCCGCGACCGCGCCGCGCGTGCATGCCCACAGGCTAACGCATCTTGCCGATGGCGCCCTCCGGTGTTCCGATCAGCGGACGATGCCCGCTGAGGTTTGCCTGGTGGGGGGTACGGGCCGCTCTGCCCCGTACTCTGTATGTAATGACTACTCGACTTGCTACCCTCGTGCTGGCCCTCGCCGCGCTCGCCGTGGCGTCCACCACTGCGTCCGCTCATTCGCGCAAAGTTGCCGCCAAGCACGCCCCCGCGCCGAACTCCCTCGCCACGCAGGCCTATGTCAAAGCCAACTACGCGCTCGTCAACTTCGCCCGCGCCAATCTCCCCGCCGCGAAGACGGCGATCACGAGCCTCGGCAGCACCGTCGCGGGAGAATGCCCGCTGGTGGCAGCCGAGGCGCCGCAAGACCACCAGGCCGAACAGCTCAGCAATGAGGTGGTGGGAGCGCTCGAGGTGGCGGCCTACCAGCCAGACAAGGAATCGATGGTGGCCTTCGCCCACACCGTCCGTGCCCTGCACTGGAGCAACCGCAAGCTCACCGACATGGTGCACACCTACGCCACCAAGCTCGAAGGGTTCGTCGCGCTGGCGGCGCCCAACATCTGCGCCGACGTCAAGGCGTGGGCGGACAGCGGCTACTCCACGCTGCCGGCGAGCACTGTTGCGTTCGACAAGGGTTACTACGCCTACGACATCGAAGCCGAAGAAGTCTCGTTGCGGCTGCTCCGTCCCTATGAGAGCGCAACCGAGGCCTCGCTGCTGCGCCGCACCAAGCAGCTGGAAGAGCCGCTCGCCGAATTCGAAGCCGAAGCGGTCTCCGACTACAGCGAGATCCTCGACTCGCTCAAGCTCCCGCAGTGAGGGAGCGGCCGGTGGGGGCGATTCCAGGGCTGGGGCCGGTGGGCGCGATCCTGCGGTTGGCGTTTTGGGGAGGTCGCGATGGGGGAGTCGCCGCGGTCGGCTCGGCTACACTGCGCCCTCCCGCCGGAGTAGCTCAGCTGGTTAGAGCAGCGGAATCATAATCCGCGTGTCGGGGGTTCGAGTCCCTCCTCCGGCATGCGCGAATCTCTGATGGATACAGGAGATACAGCGCAGGCGGGAGAAGAGCAGCCCGCGCCAGGAGCCGAAAGGTCTGGATTGGTCCCGAAACGGTTGGGCCTATGTACTCAGGCCGCGGCCAGCGCTAATACTGGTGCTTGCGGCCCCCGCCAACTGCTCGGTAGCATTGGCCGCGTGGCGCAACGTGGCAAAGGTCAGGTGCGGCTCGCGGGCGTTGTGTCGCTGATCGTCGTGATCGTGCTCTGCGTGGCCTCGTTGAACGCGACCGGCCGCCCTGCTATTTCAATCAAGGTTTGCCATCCCCCGCAACTCCGCGGGCTCACCCTCGACGCGGCCCGCCTGAAGGCAGCGAAAGCCGACTGCAAACTGCACCTGAAGGGCGCGGCGGTCAAACAGCCCGAAGTCCAAACGGTCGATCGCCAGTCTCCCCCCGCAGGCCGGCATTCCTCGACCGTGACGGTCTGGCTCAACCCGTTTTGCTTTGGATCGGCCGCATATGGCCCCGCGATCGCCGAGCCAACGGTCACGCCGGGGCCGACCGAACTCGTGAGCGGCTTCTATCTCGCCGGCGGTCCCCTCGCACGGTTCTCAGCGCCTCACTGCAAGCGCCCGGAACCACCCCCCGACGCCGGAGTGGTGGAAGTCACCAACGCGACCGGAGCGCTCGTCGCAACGCAGACCTCAACCACGGGCAACCTCGTGAAGATCCCGCTCCCGGCGGGCTCATACACAATCCGCGGCACGTTCCTAAACGCAACCGTCAACGGAGCTCACCCGACGGAAACGCAGTCCCTGACCATCCCGACCGGCCACACCGTTCGGCAGGATTTCTTCCTGTCCGTCCCCTGATTGCAACAAGAACGTGCGCGGCGTCAACGCCGCAAGCGCTTCGTGCCGAGCGCGGCGCAAACGGCGTCAGCACGCAGACCCCACTCCAACCATTAGTCCGACTCACAACCAGCGTGAGCGACAACCGCTACGCCAGCGCGGATTGGTGTTCTCGCCGGGCCTGGATGGCGACCGTCAGGCCGTCTATCCAGACGCCCTTGAATGCCATGATGCCGTCGGGGGTATCGTTCTTCTTCAGGTCGTGGCATATGTCTGCGGCAAACCTGAGACCTTCTTTCAGGGCGGTGTGTTCGATCGGCTCGGGGTCGAGATGAAGGCTTCGCAGAATGTCGGGGGGCCGATGTCCCTCGGCATATCGAGCAAGTACCGCTTGCGTTGCGGTTTGTAGCGCTCCCTCGGGCATGGTTTCGCTAGCTGGGCCGGCGAGGAACAGGCCGTTGAGGCATGCGTCGATCCACGCGAACTCGGCGTGGTCGCTGAGCAAAGCGAAGAGGGAGCGCTTCGACGCAATTTCCTTCGGGGTCAATCTTGCGCGCAGTTCGACCAGCATGTCCTGGGTCGTGGTGCGCGAGAACGCCACGGCATCCGTCATCTCGCAGCCGACGCTCGCGAAGACGGCGTTGAGGTCCTCCATACCGTTGACCCTCTGCTGAATGGCTGCGCGTACCGCGACGAGATCCGGGGCCTGCACGGGAGAAATGTTAGATCACGAACGAGGATTCTGAAGGCTGCCCCGGTCGTGCAGTTTGGGTCAGAGCCCAAGCACGCGGCCTTCGACTACTTCATCGCTGCCCAGGGCAGCGGCTACGCATCAGGCAGCGTTGGAGGTCGGCCCCGCACGCTGCGCATCTGGGGCAGGCGCCGGCTGGTGGGATGTATACGCGCCGCGAGCTGGCGCAGGCAGCCCTGCACGGTGTGGCGCTCATCGACGGGCAGCTCCAGGCCGGCAAGCCATGCCTTTCCCTTCTTGCCGAACAGGTCGCTGACGGGTGGACGACCCTTGAGGTTGCGCACCAGCACGGCAGATATCTCGTTCTTGGTGCGGGTGCAAAGTGCTGAAGCGGCTCGCGGTTGAGGGTCAGGCGACTCCGGCGTGGTCGCGTGGGAGAGCGTTTGGCTGGTGGTTGGGGTGGGGTGTGCGGGGTTGGAGTGTGATGCGTCCGCCGTGTGCGGGTACGATGAATACGTTGCGGTGCGCGACTCGCTCTGGGCGCTGGTGGGTGGGTTCGATGCGGGCGTGGCGGAGGATTGTTCTGAGTACGATTCGGGCCTCGGTGAGGGAGAAGGCGGCGCCGATGCATCGTCTGGGTCCGCCGCCGAAGGGGATCCAGGTGTAGGTGCCGGCGCGTGTGTCCAGGAAACGCTCGGGGCGGAAGGTGAGCGGGTCTGGGTAGAGCTCGGGGCGGCGGTGTACGAGCGTTATGTAGGGGACGACCATGGTGCCGCTGGGGATGGTCAGGCCGGGTAGGTCGAACGGCTGGGTTGCGAGTCGTGCTGTGAGCGGGAAGGCTGGGCGCAATCGCATCGCCTCCTTGATGACCGCGTCGAGGTATTCGTCGTCTCCGTCGAGCGCGGCGGTTTGCAGGCGCGCGAGCGCGTCGGGGTAGCGGCTGACGCGCTCGAGTATCCACGTCAGGGTGGAAGCGGTCGTGTCGTGGCCACCGAGCAGCAGGGTGCGCATCGCGTCGCAGATCTCGTCGTCGGTCATTAGGCGGTCTTGGCTATCGGGTGTGCGCAGGAACATTCCGAGGACGTCTTGGCCGTCGAGTTGATCGCTGTTGCGGCGGTGGGCGACCTCTTCGAGCACGATCGCGTTGACCGCGTTGATCGCGCGGCGGACTCGGGGGAATGGTCTGTCCCATCCGTTCTCGCGGCTGGTCGCGATGATCGTCTGCAGGAAGAACCGCAGCGAGTGGCCCTCGGCGAGCAGCGCGAGCGTCGCCGAGCGCAACCGTCCAACGCGCGCGGGGTCGGTGACCCCGAACACGGTGGCCATGATCACCTCGAGGCTGATCGCTTCCATGTGCGGCTGGGAGGGAGTGGGGTGCCCGTAGGGCCAGCGTGCGAGGGCCTCTTCGGTCTTGTGCTGCATCGTCTCGTGGTAGCCGCTCAACGCGTCGCCGTGGAACGGGGGGAGCTGCGTTCGTCGCCTGCGCATGTGCTCGGCGCCGTCGATGTTCGTGAGTCCCGTCGGGCCGAGGAAGAGATGGTGCGCGGATGCCTTTGCCAGCGCCGCTCCGAGGCGAAGCACGTCGGTGTCGGCTGTGAAGATGCGCTTGATGTCCTCGGGATCGGTCAGGCATAGCCACGGCCCGGTCGCCGGCATCGGCACGAGGAAACGGTCGCCGAGCCGCTGGCAGTGGCGCGCGAACTGCTCTGGGGCCAGCCAGTACTGGGCGGCGTTGACGACTGCGGGGCGTCGCAGTCGAGGCAAGTCGGTAAGCGTTTGGGCCATGAGACACATCCCTCTCTAGTTACTCTGTGCGAAATAGAGTAACATGGTATCCAATGGTGCCAATAGCCGAATTCCTCGAGATGGCTCCCGTCGTGGGAGAGGACGCGCTCTTTGACCGCGTCGCCGCGGCGGCGCTCGACGAGTTCGCCGAGCACGGCATCCGCCGCACCTCGATGGAAGACGTTGCCCGCAGCGCCGGCGTCTCACGGATGACCGTTTTCCGCCGGTTCGCGAGCAAGCAACGCCTCGTCGAGATCGTCATCGCACGCGAGGTCCACCGCGGAATGCAAGAGCTCGACCTCCTATGGGAAGGCGCGGAAACGCTGGAGGACCGACTCGTCGCGGGATTCGAGTTCGCTGGGCGCTACGTGAGCGGCCACCCACTATTCGATCGGCTCCTGCGCAGCGAACCCGATGTCCTGCTACCACCGCTCACCCTCAACGGCGGACCCGTGCTCGAGCTCTACCGATCACTCATCGCCCAGCGACTCCAAGCCGAAGTCAACGCGGGCCGCGCCGCGACACCAGACATAGACGGCGTCGCCGAAGTGACCGCACGCCTCGCGATCTCACTGCTACTCACCCGCGACGGGACCATCACGCTCGACGACCCAAACTCCGTCCGGCGCCTAGTCAACCTCACACTACTCCCCATGCTCCAACCACAGGTCTAGCGGCCCGCAGTCTGTCCAATCAGATCACCGCTGTCAGGGGACTCGGTCAGAGCTGTTGATCTGTGTGCTCGAACATGTCTTCGTACCCGGCGACTGTAGAGCGCTTGAGCCCCTTCTCGTTCATCCGTTCGGCGAGCTATCCCTCGCAGCCCTGGCGGAGCGTCCCAGAGTTCTGCTCGGACCGCTCGTCCTCGACGCCGGCGCGCAGCTGCGCGAGGATGTCCTCGAGGCGCTCCTCCGCCTCCTGGGGCGTGAGGTAGTCCGGGCTCGGCTTCTCGCCGTGGCCCGCGCGCCAGATGATCGCGCCGCGTGGCGTGCGCCGCCCGGAGTCGCGGACGTGCGCTGGGCCGAGGCGTCGCCCGCGCTTCTGGTCGTTCTGGTCGCGCCAGAACGCCCAATACGCCCGAGTGCGGCCATTGGCGTCCAGCTTGACCTGGAGATGCCCTCGGGGCTTGAACGTGATCATCATCGGTGATAGCCCCCCACTAGCTCGAACCGGCCAACGAATTTGGGGTCAACCGAAACCGACGAGCGCGCCCTGCTTTCCCCGTGATTTCCCTACGAGGCGCAGCTAAGACGGAAAACCCTAGACTTCATGGGGCAAAACCGCCGTACTGGAGCCAATTTGGGGTGGAGGCACACGAATCATAATCCGCGTGTCGGGGGTTCGAGTCCCTCCTCCGGCATCTCAAAAGCCCTGCTCAGGCGGGGTTTTTGCGAAGAGGGAGCGCGGCAACGGCTGGAAGTAGCAGGGTGCAAACAGAAGTGCAAACATGCCGCGTCGGTGAGGTTGTGCCAATCCACCGCACCGCGCACTATCCTTGACCTATGGCTGTAGATGTAAAGAAACTCAAGGGCGAGAGCAGGCGCAGCGCGGGCCGTTCGCGGGTCTCCGGCAAGCATCAGATCACGATCCCGATCGGTGCCTTCAGCGAGGCTGGGTTGCGCGAGGGGGATGTCGTGCAGGTCAAGGCCCAGGGACGTGGGCGTGTCTTGATCGCGCGCATGGATGACCTCGTAGATGAGTACGCGGGCTGCCTGAGCACGGGTGGCGAGCTTGGACGAACCGTGCGCGGGCTGCGCCAAGAGTGGGACTGATCCTGCTCGACTCGACGGTCATCGTCGGCTTCTTGGACGCGGACGATGCCCTTCACGAGACTACCGTCAGCAGGTTCAAGGAGATCGTGGGTAGCCATCCTCTGGTGGCCTCGGTCGTCAGCTACGCGGAGGTCATGACCGGCGTTTCGCTTGGGCACCACCCACAGGAGAATGTAGACGGCTTCTTCGATGCCTTGGTCAAGGATCTCCTGCCAGTTGATCGAGCCGTTGCGGCGCGCGCTGCGACGCTACGGGGCAAGCGCAAGTCGCTATCGATGCCCGATGCGCTGATTCTCGCTACGGCAGACCTCCAGCCTGAGATCGAAACAGTCCTCTGCGCAGACGGCGACTGGCCGAAGATCAAGGGGCTCGGCTGCAAGGTGGAGCTGTTGAAGGTCGATACGACCCACAGGCGACGACTCCGATGATCTTGGCTCGCCCAGCCTCGGTCCCGTCCTCAGCGTTTGTGCTTGCACGCGGGGGCGAGACTCAGATCAGCCGGGGCAGTCGATCCAGCGGTACATCAACCCATCGCGAACCTCGTGATAGGACGGCGGCGCTGGCGGCGGGTCACCCGAGAGTCGCCCAATGACCTCGCTCGGACCGTGCAACTGCTCCTCAACGGCAGTGGTCCAATGGATCTCCGGGTGTAGAAGCCGCTGCAAACGCGCCCAGTTGCGGCACTCGATCGCGTCCAGCACATCGCACACCGCCGGCACCTGCTCCGCCATGCGTAGAACTGTACGGCAGGCACTTTGCCGAGCCAAGCCTGCCTCAACGGTATAGCAGGGGTCGCGTCGCAGGCGACGCGACCCCGAGCCCTCTGCGTCTTGGCACACGGACCCGCCATTGGAAGGCTCCCCATTTTTCTTTGGAGACCAATTCCACTTCGATTTCGCTGTTGATTGTCACGGGAATCCCGTGGCCATGAGACCGACTTTGAATGGTGTTTCTTTGGCTGGTCTTTTTAACTTCTTTGATTGCTTCACTTTGCTCCCAGGTAACGCCGAACACCCAGCTAGCGGTCAGCTGAGGCCGCGATCAGTTCGTGCCTGAAGTCCCAGGCTGACGCCAGGAGCCCGATGCTCAACACGGCGGTGAGAATGTTGATCACGAGCTCGATCGCACCGCCATGGCCCGTGGAGTAGATGCCGTGCTCCAGGTCATAGAGCACATCCATCGCGCATAGATAGACGCCCGCCCCAGCAGATGGGAGCCTGGCAGCCGGCTTACCTGGCCCAGCTCAGTTCGCGATGCGTTCATTGGATGTGCCTCTTACGCAAGATTTTGCATTGCCTCGGCGGTTGCCGCGTCGGCGGGGAACGTCAACTCGATCGAAAGCTCGGACGTCGTCACCTCGACGGCGGTGCCGAAGGTGGCGACGGTGGCGAAGAACGACAGCACATCCCCGTCGGGGGAGCGCATTCGCATGAGGGGCGTAATGATGTGACTCGCGGCCGTGTCGCTGGCAGGATCGTGCTCATGTTCGGGTGTGGGGTAGCCCGTCACCTCATCCAATAACGCGGCGAGATTCGCGTCCCCGGTGATCGCGACCTGACGCGCCAACCGCCCGAGGAAATACGCTCGCACTTCGCCTGGGTTAACGGTCCAGCGCGCCAGCCCCCGCGGGTGCAGGCCGACGCGCATCACGTTGACTGGAGGCTCCAGTAGTGCCGGGTTGACCCAGGTGGCCATCCGGGTCATAGCGGAGTTGGCGGCAACCAGGTTCCAGTCGCGGTCGATGACGACCGCCGGGTAGGGGTCGTGACCGGTGAGGATCAGATCGAGCGCCTCGCGCACCGGCGCCAGCTCAGGGTCTGCAAGTGAGCGCTCGGGGATCGTCGGGGCATGGCCGGCGGCGAGTAGCAACTGGTTGCGCTCCCGGAGTGGGACGTCGAGCCGCTCCGCGAGCAGCAACACCATCTCGGGACTCGGCTTGGAGCGACCGGTCTCGACGAAGCTCAGATGGCGGGCGGAGATTCCAGCGTCGAGCGCCAGCTCCAGTTGGCTGCGCCGCTGGCGCTTGCGCCACTCTCGCAGCAGTGGCCCGACTCGTGGTTGGGAGCTTATGGTTGCCATCTCGCAGTAGCCGACTCTAACTGCCGGGTGCCCGCTGCGCGATTACCTCTCAGGTAATCGACAGCACGACTTTCCCCTGGAACCATGATCGTCCAAACGAAACGGAGGTAGGGCGTATGGTGATCACGACAGGCGAGCAGACCGGAAGCGCCACGTACGGCGTGATCAAGCTTGCCGGCCTCGCCGGCATCTTGAGCACCGCGCTCGGGGTCGCCGGAGTAATCGTCGATCAAATGTGGAGGATTCCAGACCTCTCGTTCGGCCTGCTCGCGATGTCCGGAGTTCCCACCGCGCTGGCGCTCTGTGCGTATGCGACACAGGTCTTCCGCGACGGTCGCCTGCCCGGCTGGACGGCGTGTCTCGCCGTCACGGCCGGGTTGGCTAACCTCATGCTGCTCGCCTCACTCGTGATCAGAAGCGGTTTCTTCTCACTCGAGGCAGGAGTGATAATCGCGATTCCTGGCACGCTGTTCATCTGGATCATCGGCATGAGCGTGACAATGATGCGGACCGGCCGATCCGCGGCGTGGATCGGAGGATGAGATGGCGCAAAATGGCGGTGCGGCTAGCCGCACATGTGTCGTGGGGGCCGGGCCCGCGGGCCTGGCAATGACGCGGGCCCTGATGCGACACGGGCTGGACTTCGACTGCTTCGAGCGCCACCACGACGTGGGCGGCATTTGGGACCAGTCCAACCCGGGCTCGCCGATGTACGACTCGGCGCACTTCATCTCCTCGAGGGGACTGTCCGGGTTCCACGGCTACCCAATGCCTGAGGAGATGCCCGACTATCCGCATCACTCTCACGTCCTCGCTTACCTTAGAGACTTCGCGACTGCCTACGGCCTGCGTGAGCGGATCACCACCTCGACTGAGGTCGAGCGGGCGCAGCCAGATCCGCACGACGGCTGGAGGGTGACCCTGAACGGCGGCGAGACACGCCACTACGACAACCTGATCTGCGCCAACGGCACTACCTGGTCGCCGAACCGCCCCGTGCTGGAGGGAGAGTTCTCAGGCGAGCTGATCCACTCCAGCGAGTACCGCTCCATCGACAGATTTTCCGGCAGGCGGGTGCTGGTGGTCGGAGCGGGAAACTCCGGGGTTGACATTGCCTGCGACGCCGCGCAGGCGGCCCGCGCCGCATGGATCAGCATGAGGCGCGGCTATCACTTCATCCCCAAGCACATGTTCGGGATACCAGTCGACGTCCTTGCCGAGACAGGACCCCAGCCGCCGATGCGCGTCGCCCAGTGGATGATGCCGCTGCTGATCCGCCTCCAGATCGGTCGCCAGAAGCGCTATGGATTGCCGGAGCCCGACCACAAGCTGTTCGAGAGTCACCCGATCGTCAACGACCAGATCCTCCACCATCTCACTCATGGTGACATCGCCGTCAAGCCCGATGTGGAGCGGCTCGACGGCAACGAGGTTGTGTTCGCCGACGGCAGTCGCGAGTCGGTAGATCTGATCGTGCTCGCAACTGGGTTTCACTTCGCGATCCCCTACATCGACAGCGAGCTGTTCGACTGGAAGGGCGGGCGTCCTCAGCTCTACATGCACCTGTTCAGCCCGCAGCGCCACGACCTCTACGGGATCGGCTTTGCCGAGGCCGACGGTGGCATCTATGCGTTGTTCGACGAGATGGCGGACCTGATTGCCTGTGCGATCCGGACAAGCCACAGGGACGGCGCCAGTCGCGCCCGGCTTGAGAAGTTGCGTCGCGAGGGTTCCCCCGACGTAAGTGGTGGGGTCAGCCACGTCGCTTCGGACCGCCACGCGTCATATCTTCATCTGCCCGCCTACCGGAAGGCTGCCAGCAAGCTCCGCAAGCGCCTTGGCTGGGGCCGCTTCGACGTCTTCCCCCAGAGAAACGCGCCTGGGATGGAGCCCACTAAAAATGGGGAATGCCGGAACCCCGATGGTTGGCCAGCCTGCCGGCGGCGCGGCGGGCACATCGGGATAGTCAGGCAGCACCCTGCGTACGAAGGGCTCTGCTGGACGTCCAGGAAGACCGCGCCCGCTCTGCCGTTGACCTCGAGGTGGCGCAACGATCATCAGGCGTCGGCGAGGACGAGCCGCCCGTCTGCGCTGAGCGCAAAGCCCGGGAGCGAGAAGCTACGCGCAGGAGGAGGTGACTGCGGGGCCGCACCACGCCCGGCGTCGCGCCCCAGCGCATAGTTCGCACTCTAGTCGTCGCTGTCGCATGGCGTGTTGGGTAGTCGAACCCATCGTAGTTAGGGTCACCTAAGTTATGGTATGGTCCGCGCCGTCATACCCGAGCTATGCAGTCGGATTTCTCTTCCAGGAGGCCAAACGTGTGCACCACAGCGCAATGCCGACGGTCGGTCGCTGTCGCGATGGCGACGGCGCTCGTGGTGCTGCTCGGCGCCTGCGGGTCCTCCTCCACAGCCCCCTCCACGTCTGAGCTGGAGCAGACCTGCCGGCACGTGCAGGCGGTGCTCGGCAACGGTCCCGAACCGCAGGCCGATCCAGTGGGCTATGCCCAAGCTCAGGTTCTTCCGCTGCGCCAGGTCCAAACGTCTGACAAGGGGTTGCGTGAAGCGATCGACCAGCTGGCGTCCGCGTATGAGTCGTTCGTCGCCAGCAACGGCAGTCGATCGTCCAAGAGCGCTGTCGATGTCGCCGTCGACAAGGTAAACGCGATCTGCCCGGGAGTCGCATCGTGATCGCATCCACCTCTAAGCGGCGCGAAGGCTCCGTCGCCTGGCTAGCGGTAGTGCTCGTGCTCGTATCCGGTCTGCTGGCCGGCTGCGGCGGCTCCGGATCGGGGCAGTCGATCACCCTCTACAACGGCCAGCACGAGCAGACCACCGACTCGCTGGTCGCCGGCTTTGAAAAGGCGACCGGGATCACGGTGAACGTGCGCAGCGACGACGAGGACACGCTGGTGGATGAGATCGTCACCGAGGGCTCGCACTCACCCGCGGATGTGATCTACACCGAGAACTCGCCCGCCCTTGAATATCTGCAGGGCAAGGGACTGCTCGCGCCGGTCGACCCGGCGACGCTTGCGCACACCCCGAGCAAGTACAACTCGCTCGCGGGGTCGACTGGGTCGGCGTGTCGGCCCGTGTCAGCGTGCTGATCTACAACCCCAGCCTGATCGCCGCAAGCCAGCTTCCGCACACGGTCATGGAACTGGCCGATCCGAGGTACGCGGGCAAGCTTGGCTTCGCGGCAGGAGAGACCGACTTCCAGCCGATCGTCACCTCTGTCGCCCACACCTACGGCGAAGCGGCCGCGTTGAAGTGGCTGGAAGCGATCAAGGAACAACGCCGGCAGCCACGTCTACCCCGACAACGAGACGATCGCCGATGAGGTCAATCGCGGCGCCGTCGCCTTCGGCGTGGTCAACCAGTACTACTGGTACCGGATGCGGGCCGAGCTCGGCGCTCGAAAATGTGCACTCCGAGATCGCCTACTTCGCCCCGCGCGACCCCGGCTACGTCCTCGACATCTCAAGCGCCGGGCATCCTCAAGTCCTCCACGCACAAGGCGGCGGCGCAGAAGTTCCTCGCCTTCCTCGTCAGCCGTCAGGGCCAGGAGATCATCGCCCACTCGATCAGCTTCGAGTACCCGATCGCCTCCGGCGTGAGTACCGCCGCCCCGGAGACCCCCTTCGATCAGCTGCAGCCCAACCCGATCACGATTCCCGAGCTCGGCGATGGGTCCACTGCGATCGCGCTGCTGCGCAAGGCCGGGCTGCTGTGAGGCGCGACGCTGCTGCGAGGCGCGACGCTACTGTGAGGGGCGACGCTGCTGTGAGGCGAAAAGCTGAAGCGAACCGCTTGCGATGAGCACGGCGGTCGCCACCGAAGCGCCGCCGGCGAAGGCGGCCGGCGCGCTGGTACCGGCCCGTCGCCCTCCTCGCCCTTGGGTGCTGCTGGCGCTCAGCTTGGCTGTCGCGGTCGTGCTCGTATTGCCGCTCTGCTTCCTGCTGATCGAGGCGCAAGGCGCGGGAGTCTCGACGATCCTGAATCTGATCTTCCGCTCGCTGACGGCCAGCCTGCTATGGAACACCGTCCGGTTGACCGTGGTTGTCACGGCGTTGTGCGCCATCATCGGAACCGCCGCGGCTTGGTTCATCGAGCGCACCGACCTTCCCGCGCGGCGGGTGTGGGCTGTGCTCGTGGTGGTGCCGCTTGCGATCCCCGATTTCGTGGTGAGCTTCGGCTGGGCATCGCTGAGCACGTGGGTGCAGGGGTTCCGCGGCGCCGTGCTCGTGATGACCCTGGCGGTGTACCCGCTGGTGTATCTGCCGGTCGCGGCCAGCTTCCGCAACGCCGACCCCGGCCAGGAGGAGGTGGCGCGCAGCCTCGGCGCGGGACGTCTCGACCACATTCTGGCGGATCACGCTGGGCCAGGCCCGGGGTGCGATCCTCGGCGGCTGCCTGCTCGTCGCGCTCGTGCTGCTCGCCGAGTACGGCGCGTTTGAGATCCTCGGCTACCAGACTTTCACGACCGAGATCTTCACCGAGTTCAACGTCTCGTTCAACGTACCGACGGCCTCGGCACTCTCGCTCGTGCTCGTGGCGCTCAGCCTCCTGATCCTCCTCGGCGAGGGGCTGGCACGGGGCCGGGGACGAGTCAGCCGCTCCGGTCCCCTGGCCCAGCGAGTTGCTCGCCGGCGGCGTCTGGGACGAGCGAAGATCCCGGTCCTCGCCGGCTTCGTCGTGCTCGTTGCCCTGGCGCTTGGCGTCCCGGTCGGCGCCAGCATCTACTGGATGATCGAGGCAGGACACGCCTATCTCACCGGCGTCTCGCTGCTGGATGCGGCTTGGCACACGGCCCTCTACAGCGGACTCGCTGCTGCGTTGGCCACGGTCATGGCGCTGCCGGTAGCGCTGCTCGCCCTCCGCCACCGGAGGCGGACATATCAGCTGCTGGAACGCAGCACCTACCTCGTCCTGGCGATGCCCGGCTTGGTCATCGCGCTCGCGTTCTCCTACTTCACCGAGCGCTACGCCAACGGGTTCCTGTATCAGAGCGCCCCGCTTCTGATACTCGCCTACGCGATCCTGTTCTTCCCGCTCGCCCTGGTCGGCGTGCGCGCGTCGGTCGCGCAGGCACCGCCCGGTCTGGAAGAGATCGCGCGCTCGCTCGGCCAGCGACGGCCCGCGGTGCTGTGGCGAGTGACGCTGCCGCTGATCGGCCCCGGGTTGGCCGCGGCGTTCTGCCTCGTGTTCCTCTCGGCGGTGACCGAGCTGACCGCCACGCTGATCCTGATCCCGACCGGCGTGCAGACGCTCGCGACCCAGTTCTGGGCCTACCAGCAGAACCTCGCCTACGGCCAAGCCGCCCCGTTTGCGCTGGCGATCATCGCGATCGCTGCGTTGCCCAGCTATGTGCTCGGTCGTTTCTTCGACAGGCTCCCCTCCAGGGCTCCCATCGCCACATGAACAGCCTACGGATCAACGAGCTGCACAAGCGCTTCGGCAGCCACTCCGTTCTCGCCGATTTGGATCTCGAGGTGCCGGCCGGCTCCCTGACAGCCATTCTCGGACCGTCCGGCAGTGGCAAGACCACGCTGCTGCGTCTGCTGGCTGGCTTCGAGACGCCCGACCGCGGCACCATCAGGATCGGCGAGCAGGTCATCGATGCGCAGGGCACACACGTTCACCCCGAGCATCGCAGGATCGGCTACGTGCCCCAGGAGGGCGGCCTCTTTCCCCATCTCAGCGTCGAGGCCAACGTCGCTTTCGGCCTCTCCCGCGCGGCGCGCCGGCAAGGAGTGGCCGATCTGCTGGACATGGTCGGGTTGGGCGAGCTGGCGCGTCGCTATCCCCACCAGCTCTCCGGTGGCCAGCAACAGCGGGTCGCGCTGGCCCGGGCGCTCGCCATCAAACCGGAGATCGTGCTGATGGACGAGCCGTTCGCCTCGCTTGACGCTCATCAGCGCGCCGGGGTCAGGGAGGAGGTCGGGAGGATCCTGCGCGAATCGTCGACCACAACGCTGCTGGTCACCCACGATCAGGACGAGGCGCTCTCGCTCGCCGACCTCGTCGCCGTCCTGCGCAACGGCAGGATCGTCCAGTGCGCCACGCCGCAGGAGCTCTACGCCTGGCCGGTCGATGACGAGTTGGCAAGCTTCATCGGGGAAGCCAATGTGATCGCCGGCGTCCTCGACGGCAGGCTCGTCGACACGCCGCTCGGCAAGCTCGCGACCCAGTGGCGTGGCCAGCCGCTGCCGAGTGGCTCCTCGGTGAGGGTCCTGATCCGCCCCGAGCAGATCGACATGGCCGCAACCGACGGCGAGGAGGGTCTGACGGGAAAGATCGTGCGCTGTGGCTACCACGGCCACGACGCCGTGCTCCACGTGCAGATCGACGAGGAGCACGGCGAGCGGCAGCTGACCGTGCGCACCGCGGGCGAGGCGCCGCCGGCGCCCGGCTCGAAAGTCAGGCTCGACGTGCGCGGTCCCGTGCTCGTATGGGCCGCCCCGTCTACCGACGGGCCTCCGGAACAGCTGCTCGAACAGTAGTCGCGGACATTCAGCGCGATCTCTTGGCTCAGCTGCGCACGACGACACCTCGGGTGACCGTCACCGCCGTGCCTCGCAGCGGCGTGAGCGTGATCTTCACCGTCAACGCCAGGCGCCGGCGGCGATGTAGCGCAGCCTTGCCCTTGGTGCTCAGGGGTACGGAGAAGGACACGCTGCCCGCCTTCAGCGACGAGCGCACCAGCCGCCCGATTCGCACCCGCGCAGGGTGCCCTGCCTTGGCCAACGAGGCGCCCGCGGCTAGAAGAGCGACTTCCAGCCGCCCGCCGGAGCCGGCCTGAGACACCTTGATCGATCCGTGCACTGTCGATCCGCGCTGGCTGCCGGCGATCCTGAGCGCCCTCGATCCTCCTTCCAAGGGCGAGCCGGAGCCGGGTTCGCTCGGCGTCATTGGGGCGGTCGTTGTCGTGGTCGTCGGTGTCGTGGTTGTGGTCGTCGTGGTGGGGGTCGGGCCGGTGGCGGCGCCTTCCACGACGATTTCGTATTTGGTGTATTCGGGCCACAGCGTCGAGCTTTCGAACCTGTACGTCCCTGGCTGTTCGAACTTGCACTTGCCTTCCCAGTCGGTCTTCGGCGAGGCAGGGCTCACCGGCACGCCCGACGAGCAGGTCGGCGCGGTGCCCGTCCAGACGATGTTCGCCGCGGTGCTCGCGTTGTCGGTGAACATGACTTCGCCGCCGGCGGCGATCGTGACTTTGCTCGCGGGTTCCGGTTTGGACCCCGGGGCTGTCCAGCACGGCCAAGCGGGCTCGACGCAGTTCTCGTTGACCTCGAGCTTCGCTTCGGACGGTGCGGCGGCGAGCGCGGGCAACACGGCCACCGCCGCCCCGATCAGCGCAGCGAGGGCGAAAAGCACAAGCGTGCGCGGTCTTAGAAGCGTACGCGGCCTCATCGTACGACCACGCTTCGCGTGAGGGTCATTGCCGCGCCGTGTTTGGGTGTGAGCACGATCTTCACGGTGAGCGCCAGCTTGTGATGACGGCGCAGCGCGCGCTTAGCCTGCGCGTCGAGCGAGACCGTGAAAGACACCGTGCCGGCGGGCGCCGAGGAGCGCACGAGCCGCCCGACACGGGAGCTGCCTGGTCGCTTGACCCTGGCCAGCGAGGCGCCCCGGGCGAGCAGTTCGACTTCCAGTCGCGCGCCACCGTCAGCGGTGGGGATCTGGACCACGCCATGCACGGCGTCACCGTGCTGAGCACTTGCCAGTGCGAGCCTCGCGAGGGGGCCCCCGCCCGGCTGGGGAGGCGTTTCGGTCGAGCCGGGTGTCGTGGTGGTGGAGGGCGTGGAGACCCCGGCGCCGTAGGGCTGGGTGGCGGTGGTGGCCGTTGGCGTCGTAGTGGTCGGAGTGGTTGTGGTCGTCGTGGGAGTGGTCGTCGTGGTGGTGGGCGTCGTCGTCGTACTCGTCGGTGTCGTGGTCGTCGTGGTGGAGGTGGTGCTGCCGCCCGGTTGTTCGACGATCACCTTGTATTTGGTGTAGTTGAACGTCCCATCGTTGAATAGGCCTTCGCTTTCGAACGCGTATTCGCCGGCCTGCGGAAACGTGCATGTGCCGCTCCAGCCGGTGGTCGGTGAGGCCTCCTGCACCCCCGGCGTGCAGGAGGGCGCCGTTCCCTCCCAGATCACATCGGTGGGCGCTTTGGGATTGTTGTCTTCGAAGGAGATCGTTCCCCCCTGGGCGATTGTGACCGGCTGGATTTGGCGGATGTCTTCGGGGTTGCTTCCCTCGACGTTCCAGCAGGGCCATTCGTGGAGGTAGCAGTTCTCGTTGACTTCGAGTTTGGCTTCGAGCGGCGCGGACGTGCCGGCGGCGAGCGCGGGCACGATCGCGACGGCAACCCCGAGCATGGCCGCTACGGGTAGGTAACGCTTACGCAGCTTCACAATCTCAGCCCACCTCTCCAATCGAATACCCAGTCGGTCCCCGGTCCCGCGTCCTCGCGCATGAGGCCGAGCACGCTCTAATAACCCAAGACTCCGTCACGGCGGGATCCTTCCCGACGGCTCTTGCCCGGCGCCTATGTGGCCCACCGTCCAGCTGCGCATCGAGAACGGCGCTGGGTGCTGACAACCGCTGCGCGATGGCTGCCGCCAGCATCTGGGAAGGTTCGCGGGTGCGACGGTGTCTATAAGTAGATGACAGTCACCAGCCCGAGCACCCGACATTCGGAGGAACCATGAAGCGAATCCACGTTTTCTCGGCCGTCGTCTTGGCGAGCGCGGCGAGCGCCGCGACGGTTGCCAGCGCACAGAGCAACCGTCCAGCCGCCCTCTCAAGCCGCGCCGCCACGGTGCAGCTACGCCACACGAATCTCGGCAGCATCCTCGTTAGCAGCTCGGGCCGCACGCTGTACGAGTTCACGAGGGATCACGGCAAGAAGAACAGCTGCGCGGCGATCAGTGGGTGCTCAGCCGTTTGGCCTTCGCTGAAGGCAAGCGGTCGCCCGACTGCCGGCTCGGGCGTCAAGGCTTCGCTTCTGTCCACGACCAGCGGCAATCAGGTCACCTATGCCGGTCACCCGCTCTACACCTACAGCGGCGATAGCCCGGGGGAGACCTCCTACGTTGGCGCCAAAACATTCGGCGGCACGTGGGATGCGATCAACGCCTCCGGAGGCGCGGTCAAGTAACCCGCTGTCGGGCAGCGCCCCGTCAGTCCTGGTGTCAGTCCTGGTCGGCGTGCGCACGATCGGAAGTCCCTGGCCCATCGGAGACGGGGTCAGAACTCTGGCCCATCGGTGACGGTCAGATGCTTGAGGCCTCGCCACCGCTCGCGGCGCGCTCAAACGCCGCGGGCGTGGCGTGCGCCAGGTCTAGCTGCTGTTGGGTCTAGCCCCCCGGTTGGCGTGCGCCAGGTCTAGCTGCCGTTGGGAGACGGTGCGATCTCACCGCGGCCTGCCTGTTGGAGGTCAGCCGGCAGCGGCGCCTCGGCGGCCCGCGCGAGGACGGTCAGGCCGATGCGCCAGGCGTGTCACAACCCGCGCGCTGCGTCGCGCATCCGGCCGGAACCCCGCCTCCGCCCGCCGGAGGGATCAGTAGGCGTAGCCGCCGCCGCTCGAGCTGCTGCCGCTGGACTTTTCCGGTTCCGGTGAGCCGCTCGTGCTCGGCGTGGGGCCGCTGGAGCTGGTCGTGATGACGCTCCAGGTGCCAACGTCTTTGATGCCCTGACCCTTGGCTTCGCCAGGCTGCTGGTCTCCCGTGAACGTGTAGAGCGGCGTGCCCTTGTAGGTGACCTGCACGGTCCCTTCGGGACGCTTCACCGTGCCAAGCGAGCTGACTTCGCCGCTGGGAGTGCCGCTGGACGCGAGCAGCGGGTGCCAGACACCGAGACAGGTGGAGCTCGTGCAGATGAACTTGCCGTTCTGCTCGCCGCTGAGGTGATATAGCGTCATCCCCTGGCTGTCCACCAGGATCGTCCCGAGCGAGCTGGAGGCGCTCTTCACGACGACTGCACCTGACGAGCTGCTGCCTGTCGGCGATGCGGCCTGCGTGCTGGCGGTCGAGTTCGTCGTGTTGCTGGATGAGCTGCTGCCGCAGGCGGCGATCAGGAGCGACGCGGCGATCGCCGGCAGAGACAGCCTCAGTAGATGGCGCATACGTTCTTCACTCCTATGGCAAGTCGGGCGCCGTGCCGGCGCGTGTGGGTCCTGCTGTACTGGTAAAGACTCCGCGCAGGCGCGTTCCTTCCGTGGTGCCCGTATCCGATCGCTTTGGGCGCCGCCCACGGAAGGCCGGCAGCGCCCAAAGCTTTTTTTCGGTGAACCGTGGCCTCAGTGCAACAGGTTCAGCGTGTTTTCGCCGTCATCGACGAAGTAGATGCCCTTGTCTTCTGGGGCTACTACCAGACCGAACAGCGACCCCGCGCCGGTCTTCCTGTCGGCCGTCTGCACGGCCACCTGCTGGCCGGCGGGCGTGGTTTCAACCATGTTGCCGTCGCCACCGTTGCTCGTGATGATGTTGCCGTTGGGTGCGAGCACCATGCCGAGCGGTTCCTTGAGGTGGCCGCCTTCGGCGAGCACGGTGCCGCCGTTCGCAGCGGGCGCGGTGCGCGTCATCGCTTCGGAGATCGCGAGGATCTTGTTGTTCTCGGTCGAGGCCACGTACAGCGTTCCGTTGGAGGCGAGTGCGAGCCCGGTCGGGCCGAGCACGAGGGCTTCCGCTGAATCGATCCAGGGGATGCCCTTGGCGATCACCGTTTCGCTCAGCACCTTCGGCGTCTGATGTTCGCCGGATTCCAGTTCGATCCGCAGCACGGTCGAGTTGTCGACAGTTTTCTTGCCGGCCACCGATCCTCCATTCAGCGCGTTGCTGACGAACAGCGTGGTCTTTGAGCCTTCGCTCTTCGCGGTCGAATCCCAGGGACCCTGGATGTTCTTGCTGGCGATCGTCTTGACCACGTTGCCTTCGCTGTCGAGCACAATCAGGCAGCCATACTTGGCGGTTGCCGACTGGCCGTTGGTTGTCGGCAGGCTGCCCACGACGACGTAGCCGCCCGGCAGGATGTTCAGCGCCGTCGTCAGCCCGACGCCGCCCGGGCATGGGCCGGGAAGTGTCTTGGCATCGATCGTCGCAAACGGCGAGACCTTCCCGGCGGTCGAAACCTGGACGATCGTCGTGCCAGTGCCCTGGCCGTTCTCCTTTGCGCTTTCCTTGGCGTTGAAGTTGCTGACCAGCAACTCGCCCGCGCGCAGCTTGCCGACGCTGCTCGGTACGAGCGCAATGCCATAGGGGTTGATGTCGCCGTTGGACGGGACCGTGGAACCGAGCGTGCTCGGGGTGGCGAAGTTCGCCAGGTATGCGGTTGGTGTCGATGTCGCGCTCGCGGCGGTGCTGGTGCTCGCCACGGATGTCGAGGTGGACGAAGTGCTGGTGCTTTTGGAGCTGCCACAGCCAGCAATAACAAGTGCTACAGCTACAAGGGCAAGGATTGACGATCTAGGCACCGGTGACTACTCCTGTCGTTCGAGATCGGGGGAAGACGGCTGCAGGGCAGCGGCCAGCGCATAGCCGCATCGCGCGCTGCCTCCATTGACTCCGGCACTACGGGATTCCTTCCCGGCGAGCTTTCCGATCTTTCTTGCGCCAGCCTGGCCTTTCTGCTCGGAGCACCTTCACCGCGCGCGCTGCTCGCCGCGAGGGTCGAGTAGCAGCTCGCCCACGGCCTCTTCGCTGGTGAATACCCCCGACGCTTAGGGCCTATCCCGGAAGGATTATGTAGCGCTGCGTTGAACTTTTGATCGGCTGGTCTTGTGCCATTCGATCAGGAGGTCTGTGATGGGCTACATGGTCAGTAAGGATGATGGTTGGCGGATGCCGGACTGGTTGTGGGAGCGGATCGAGCCGTTGCTGCCGCCACCGCCGTTTCACCCGTTGGGTACGCATCGCTCGAGGGTGCCCGATCGGGGCGCGATGGACGCAATCTTGTTGGTGCTCAGGACGGGGATGCAGTGGAACGCTTTGAACGCTACAGGGGTGTGCTCCTCGAGTTCTGCGCACCGGCGTTTTCAGGAATGGGAGCAGGCCGGTGTGTTTGCTGAGATCTGGCGTCAGGGACTGTTGGAGTACGACAAGGTTGTCGGGATCGATTGGGCATGGCTGGCAGCCGACGGCGCGATGACCAAGGCACCGCTGGGCGGAGGAAAGACGGGGCCAAATCCCACTGATAGAGCCAAGGGGGGGCGAAGCGTGAGGTTCTCAGCGAGGGAGCGGGGGTCCCGATTGGGTTGGCGCACGACGGTGCGAACCGCCACGACCAGAAGCTGCTAGAGCCGACCCTGCAAAGCATTCCGATCGAGCGCCCTGAGCCGACCGCGGAGTGCCCGCAGGGGCTGTGCCTCGACAAGGGCTTTGACTCCCCGCCGGTGCGTGATCTCGCGGTCAAGCACGGTTACACGCCGCACATCCGCACGCGTGGCGACGAGATCGCTGAAAAGGTTCGCACGCCCGGCTGGCGAGCACGACGCTGGGTCGTCGAGGCGACCCACTCCTGGATGAACCGCAACCGCGGGATCCTTATCCGCTGGTCCAAGAAGGAGGAGAACCACCTCGCCCTCCTACAACTCGCCAGCGGCCTGATCGCGTTCAAGAAGGCACAGCTCGCAACCCACGCCGCCACCCAACCGGGATAGGCCCTTAGGGCCTATCCCGGAAGGATTATGTAGCGCTGCGTTGAACTTTTGATCGGCTGGTCTTGTGCCATTCGATCAGGAGGTCTGTGATGGGCTACATGGTCAGTAAGGATGATGGTTGGCGGATGCCGGACTGGTTGTGGGAGCGGATCGAGCCGTTGCTGCCGCCACCGCCGTTTCACCCGTTGGGTACGCATCGCTCGAGGGTGCCCGATCGGGGCGCGATGGACGCAATCTTGTTGGTGCTCAGGACGGGGATGCAGTGGAACGCTTTGAACGCTACAGGGGTGTGCTCCTCGAGTTCTGCGCACCGGCGTTTTCAGGAATGGGAGCAGGCCGGTGTGTTTGCTGAGATCTGGCGTCAGGGACTGTTGGAGTACGACAAGGTTGTCGGGATCGATTGGGCATGGCTGGCAGCCGACGGCGCGATGACCAAGGCACCGCTGGGCGGAGGAAAGACGGGGCCAAATCCCACTGATAGAGCCAAGGGGGGGCGAAGCGTGAGGTTCTCAGCGAGGGAGCGGGGGTCCCGATTGGGTTGGCGCACGACGGTGCGAACCGCCACGACCAGAAGCTGCTAGAGCCGACCCTGCAAAGCATTCCGATCGAGCGCCCTGAGCCGACCGCGGAGTGCCCGCAGGGGCTGTGCCTCGACAAGGGCTTTGACTCCCCGCCGGTGCGTGATCTCGCGGTCAAGCACGGTTACACGCCGCACATCCGCACGCGTGGCGACGAGATCGCCGAAAAGGTTCGCACGCCCGGCTGGCGAGCACGACGCTGGGTCGTCGAGGCGACCCACTCCTGGATGAACCGCAACCGCGGGATCCTTATCCGCTGGTCCAAGAAGGAGGAGAACCACCTCGCCCTCCTACAACTCGCCAGCGGCCTGATCGCGTTCAAGAAGGCACAGCTCGCAACCCACGCCGCCACCCAACCGGGATAGGCCCTTAGTCTCTGCCGATGGTGCAGCCCGCCCGCAGCGAGCAGGTGGCCGTGCAGCGACGGACGACGCTCGCGTCGATCGCCGCCGCTGGCTTGCTGGTGATCCTGAAGCTCGGCGTGGGGGTGATCGCGGGCAGCCTGTCGTTGATCTCGGCCGGGATCGAGTCAAGCGGGGACGTCCTCGCCGCGATCCTGACGTTCTTCGCCGTGCGGCTGGGCCGCCAGCCCGCGGACCCCGAGCACCCCTACGGGCACGGTCGTGCCGAGAACCTCGGGGCGCTCGGCGAGGCCGGCATCCTGCTGGCAGGCGGGCTGGTTGTGGCAGTCGAGGCGATCAGGCGCCTCATCAGCCCCAGCGGCACGCCTGACACCCATTGGTATGTGTTCGCGGTCATCGCGATCGCGCTGGTGGTGGACCTCACGCGCACCGTCGTCTCGTTGCGCGCTGCCCGGCACTACGGGAGCCCCGCCCTGCGCGCGAACGGGTTTCACTTCGCCGGGGACATGGCTGGCTCGGTGGCTGTCCTGATCGGGTTGCTGCTTGTACGTGCCGGGTTCGTCCGAGGCGACGCGAGCGCGGCACTCGTCATCGCCGCGATCATCCTCCCCACTGCGGTACGGCTGATCGCGGAGAACGCGAACGTGCTGATGGACCGCACCCCGGCTGAGGCCAGAGAGGCAGCCGAGCGCGCGCTGGCGCGCCTTGAACCCGGCATTGAGCTGGTGCGGCTGCGGCTGCGCGAGTCCGCCGGACGCTATTTCGCGGATGTGATCGTCGCCGTGGCGCCCGGAGCGGCGGTGGTCGAGGGCCACCAGGCCGCGAACCTGGTCGAGGCCGCGATCGAGACCGCGCTGCCCGGCAGCGATGTGGTCGTCCACGTCGAGCCTCGCCGCAGCGGCCTGGACCTCCGCGACCGGGTCCTGGCAATCGCACTGGCCGAGCCGCTGGTCAAGGAAGCGCACGACATCACGATCTTCGAGAACGGCGGGTCGGCCAGCGTCTCACTGCATCTGAAGTTCCCCGCCGATCTCGCGCTGCAGGAAGCGCTCGCGGTCGCCGAGCGCATCGAGCAGGCGATCCGCGCTCGCCCTGGCGTCAACGAGGTCCAGACACACCTGGAGCCACTGGAGCGCCCGCTGAGCGCCAGGCCAGCCACCGCGAGCACTGACCTCGACGCGATACAGGAGATCGAGCGCATAGTCCGTGAGTGGACGGGCAAGGAGCCGCGCGCGACGAAGCTGCTTCGCACCGAGGCCGGTCGCGTCATCTTCATCACGCTCGGCGTCGGCGCCGAGACCTCCCTGATCGATGCTCACCAGCTGGGCAGCGAGCTCGAGGAGGAGTTACGCCGGCAGGTTCCCGACATCGCCGATGTCGTTGTTCACACCGCGGCCTGAGAACCCATCTCGGGTAGAGGCGCCGATGAGTCGCGCCACCGTGTCCACATGGCCTATCGGGATACGTACTGATGGCACCCAATGGCTGGTGTGGCGGGTCGGCCATGTCCTCAGAACTCAAACCGAGCCAACCGCAGCCCACCGCGGGTCTCGGCGGCGCTCATCGCGCTCAGGGCGGGAACCATCTCGCTGGTTACGAGGCCGTGCTCGGCGGTGAGCTCGTCGACGATCCGGAAGGCGCGCGCGATCCGCTCGGGGGTGTCGATGATGCTGGTCACCACCGGAACGTGGCGGCGGATCCGCAGGAAGCGGTCGCCGTGCGGGGCGTGGTCGCCGTGGAAGCCCCAGATGCCGCGCAGGCTGGTGGCGCCGGCAGCGTCGGATTCGCGCAGGCGACGGATCAGCTGGAGGTGCAGCGGGCGACCCTCGTGGGTGGCGCCGTGGGAGGAGTACACGGTCAGCTTCTGCCACAGCTCCAGCCCCCGCTCGTCACTGGCGGGCAGCTCGTGGGGGGTGGCGAGCAGCTGCCCGTCGCGCTTGCACATGCGCACCCGCTCCAGCGTCAGCAGCGGCTCGCTCAGCTGGCGCCCGAGCTCGGGCATCGCCGCGGCGATCCGCTCGCCGGCGCCGACGGCGACGATTACGGTGGGCACGTCGGCGTTGCGGCTGAAGAAGCCCGCGCGGAAGCGCCTGCCGCCGCGGGTGCCGTCCACGCCGAGCAGCACGGTTGCGCCGGCGACCCCGTGGTGGTGCAGCAGCGTGCACACCGCGGCGAACGCGGGCGTACCGTCGACGCGCTCGCGGCGGCCGACGTAGATCGTGAGCTTGGTGGCCTCCCGCAGCTGCTCTGGCAGCCTCACCGGCCCGATCTCGCCGGTGAGCAGACGGGTGCGCTCGAGCGTCACCAACCCACGGCGCTTGATCTGCAGCACTGACTCCAGCATCGCTTCGATCCGCTCGCGTCGATCGACCGCGATCGAGACGACGGGAAGGTCTTCGGAGAGGCTCAGCAGCCGGTCGGTGCGTAGGTGATGCAGCCGCCCGAAGCCCTCTGTTCCGCGCAGCAGCACGCTCGCGGCGAGACGGTGCCCACCGTAGATTTCCAGCAGCTCATCCGCGAGCAGCCCGTCGGGCGTGCGGTCGCGCTCGCCGAAGTAGGTGGTGAGGGTGAGGCAGTCCTCGTTCACAGGCGCGCCCCGATCGCGTGCCCGAACGCGGCGGCGCCGACGCCGGCGGCGAGGCTGAGGGCGATGTTGAGCAGCGCGCCGGAGCCCTCCGCGTCCTCCGCGAGGCGCTGGGACTCGAGCATCCAAGTGGAGAAGGTTGTGTAAGAGCCGAGCGTCGCGGTGCCCGCCAGCACCAGCGCGTTGCCGGTGAGCGCCGCTCCGCTGAGCAGGCCGAGCAGCAGCGCGCCGCTCACGTTGACCGCGAGGGTGCCGAGCGGAAAGCCGCCCCTCGCGAGGCGCGAGCCGACCGTGCCGTCGAGCATGAAGCGCGCGATCGCCCCACCGCCGCCGAGCAGCGCCACGCCGATCCACACCCACGCGCTCATAGGAGATCCCTCGGTGGCGTCGGCCCCCGCCTTGGGAGAGCCGTTCGCGCTGAAGCGCCGGCGGATTTCACGCGATCACCCGCACGCGCCGCACGCTCGCGGTCGCCACCCACACCGCCAGGTAGCCGGCCGCGACGCTCGCGGCGGCGTAGCCCACGGCGAGCCCGTAGCGGTGGTGTTCGACCATCGCGAGGATCTCCACCTGCATCGTCGAGAAGGTGGTGTACGCGCCACAGAAGCCGGTGGCGAGCAGCGGGCGCCGGTAGGTCGAGAGTGGCAGGCGCTCCTGTAGGCGGGTGGCGAGGTAGCCGAGCAGGAACGAACCGCTGATGTTGATCGCGAACGTCGCCCACGGCCACTGCGTGGCGGTGCTCGTGAACGTCTTGCCCAGCCACACCCGCAGCAGGCCACCGGCAGCCCCGCCGATGAAGATCGCCGCTAGCTCACGTCTATCAGGACGATCAGGACTGGGCATTCGGGAAGGGCGCAATGCTGGATGTTCCTCTCGCGGTGGTTTGTGTTCGAGCGCGCGAAAGGAGCCATCAGCCCTTGTCCGAAAAGTGGGCGGTTAGGAAGACCGTTGCCGGGCCTTCACGTCAGGGCTCCATCTGATCAGCGCCAACATACCGCACGAGCACTCCGCGGGTGTGGCTGCAATCGCCGATGCATATACCTCACACGCACACCACGTACCGTCCACCGTCCCCACGCGCCACCGCGCCGCCCAGTTCGAGCTCGGCGAGCGCCACGAGCACCTCGTGGGTGGGGGCTCCGTCAAGCGTGTCGGGAGAGGTGAGCTTGGCCACGGTGTCGTTGCCCGAGCCCACCTGCTTGAGTACGGCCCGCAGGCGGTCCCCCTTAACCGGGCGTGACACGTTCACCTGGCGTACGCCCACCCCGTACAGCGCGTCCAACACGTCCTGTGGGCCGCGCACCAGCAGCGCACCGTCGCGCAGGAGTTCGTGGGGGCCGTGCGCGGCGGGGGCGCTTACGCGTCCGGGGACCGCTGCGACGGCTGTTCCGGCGGCGGTTGCCAGCCGCGCGTGCAGCAATTCGGCGGGGTGCCCGTGTGCCTCCACCACGATCACGATGCGTGCGAGCGCCGCCACGATTCGTGCGCGGGCGATGTAGCACCAACCGCGCGCGACGGTGCCGCACGGCAACTCCGCCAGCGCGCAACCCTCGGCCGCGATGCGCCGGTGAAGGTCGCGCCAGCTGGCGGGGTTGGCGACATCCACGCCACCCGCCATCACCGTTACCGTGCGGGCGCCGGCCTGCAGCGCGCCCTGGTGGGCCGCGGCCGCGATGCCCTCCGCGAGGCCGCTCACCACCGTGATGCCGCTCGCCGCCAAACCGCGCGCAAGGCCGTAGGCGACCTCCATCCCGTAGTCGCTCGCCCGGCGCGTCCCCACGATCGCCACGGTCGGCTGCGCGAGCAGCGCCTGCATGTGCTCGAGCTCGCCCGCGACGTGCAGCATCCGCGGCGCCTCATCTGCGTTCCGCGGCGCGATCGGGTAGCGGGGGTCGTGACGGCAGATCCGCCGCACTCCCTCTGCCGGTGGCAACTGGTCGCGCTGGAATTGCGAGTGGCGCTCCAGCAATTCGGTCTTGCGCCGGCCGCCGAGCGCTCCGATCAGATCCTCGTCCCCGAGTGCCAGCGCTAGCAATAGACGCTCAGGGTCGCGCGCGCGATAGGCCAGCCGCGCGCTCAACATCTGCAGCAGCCAGGCGCGGCGCAGGCATTCGGGGCATGTATCGGCGAGCGCCCTGAAGCGGACTTCGGGGAGGGCATCGCCATCGTTCACACTCCCAACAGCGCCGGCAAGCTCAACGTGCTCGAGGCCCATCACGCCGCCCGCCTTCCCTTGCCGGCCTCCTGCGCGCGCAGCGAGAGCACCAGCGCGACGTCCTGCTCGCGGGTACGGGTGCTGCCGTCGAGGTCGGCGGCGGTGCGGGCCACGCGCAGCACACGGGCGATGCCGCGGGCGCTCATCGTGCCTCGCTCCTGTGCGCTGCGCAGCAGCCGTTCGGCGCCCTCGCTGAGCGCCACGTGACGGCGCAGCATCGGGGCGTCCATGTGCCCGTTGGCGCTCACCCCCTCCTCGTGCAGGCGCGAGGTCTGACGTTCGCGGGCGGCCACCACCCGCTGGCGGGCATCGGCGGAGGAGACCGCCGGCGCGTTGGCCCGGGTATGGCCGCCCGGCCCCGCGGACCCTCGGTCCCCGCGTATCCCATCCGTTCGCGCCGGGCGCCGCGCCGGCGGCCGCTGCAGGTAGGCGAGCAGGTCGATGCGATCCAGCAGCGGCCCGCTGAGGCGCCGCTTGTGGCGGGCGATGTCGGCTTCGCCGCACTTGCACTTGTCCCCTTCCCCGAAGTAGCCGCAGGGGCAGGGGTTGGTGGCGGCGATCAGTGCGAAGCGTGCGGGGTACACCGCCGAGTGGCGGGCCCGCACGATCGCCACGCGTCCGTCCTCCAGCGGCTGACGCAGCGCCTCGAGCGTGGGACGCGCGAACTCAGACAGCTCGTCGAGAAAAAGCACTCCGCGGTGAGCCAGCACCACCTCGCCGACCCACCCGCGCCGGGCGCCGCCGACCAGGCCGGCGGTGGTGATCGAGTGGTGGGGGGCGCGGAAGGGGCGGCGGCTGATCAGCTCCCCATCCTCCAAGCGGCCGGTGATGCTCTGGATGCGAGTCACCTCGATCGCTTCCGCGCGGGTGAGCGGCGGCAGGATCGTCGGCAGTCGCTGCGCCAGCATCGTCTTGCCGGTGCCCGGTGGCCCGCTCAGCAGCAGGTTGTGCTCGCCGGCGGCGGCCAATATCAGGGCCTCGACCGCCTGTGGTTGGCCGCGTACGTCGCAGAGGTCTAAATGCCCGGGCCCTTCGCTCCAGCCCGCCGCTTTGTCGGATCGCTGGCCCTCTTCATCTTGCGGGCGGGGCGCCGGCAGCGGATCGCCCGGCCCGTCGCTCAACACGCGCACGGCGCTGGCGAGGCGCTCGGCGACCGCCACCTCCAAGCCCTCCACCAATGCCGCCTCGCACGCCCGCGCGCCAGCCAACACGAGCGCCTGCAGGCCTTCCTCCCGGACGGCCTGCGCGATCGCCAGGGTGCCGTGGCAGGGGCGCACCTCGCCGTCAAGCGACAGCTCGCCGAACAGCGCGTGGCTCGCCAGCCGCTTTGGGGGTAGCTGCTCGGAGGCCGCCAGCACCGCGCAGGCGAGTGCGAGATCGAGGCCGGGGCCGACCTTGGGGACGTCACCGGGCGCAAGGTTGGCGGTGATCCGCCGTTCGGGGAACTCATACCCGGAGTTGAGGATCGCCGCGCGCACGCGGTCGCGCGCCTCGCGTACGGCGGCGCCGGCGAGACCGACAATCGTGAACGAGGGCAGCCCGGCACGGATGTCCACCTCCACCGTTACCGCGCGCGTCTGCAGCCCCTCGATCGTGAAAGTGCGAGCTCGCGCCAGCATGACAGCCTCCTTTGCTCGGGACGTGTTTCGAATCGCCTGATAAGACGACTGTCCGCAAGTTAGGCCGCGCTTGGGACGGTACGCTCGCCCGGGCCTGCCAAGTGGCTTTCAGCAGATGTGCACGATGCCTCTCGCTTTGGAGTAGCCGCAGAGGTGTGCGGCCCAAAATGAAGCGCCCAAGCCACCGGTTAGTGGGTCAGTTTGAAACTGATCCACTACCAAGACACCTGGTTGCTTCACAAAATGAAGGGTTGGGGGCTAAAAATTACACATACAAACGTCGCGCTGCGACCCGACGATTGGTCGGTTTGTCCTGCGAGCCTCGGCCTACAACCCGTCCGGATGGCGCTCCACGAAGCCGCCGCCGTCGTCTGAGGGGCCGCCCCAGCGGGAGCCGTCTTCGGCCAGGGCGACCGTGTCGAAGCGACGGCCGTCGATCGTCATCCAGGCGTGTTCGGCATTGGCGTAGATCGTGATGTAGCGGCCGGGTCCGGCTTCGCCGTAGGACTCCAGGCCGGTCGAGTCCTCCGGCGCGGAGAGCAGGCCGCCGCCGTGCAGGGCGTAGGAGACCGAGCCCGAGCAGTCGTAGCCATCGGAGATGAAGGAGCCGTGGCCGCCACCGTAGACGTAGGGGCGGGTGGCGATTTCGTCGGCGGCGGCGATCACGCGTGCGACGATCGCTTCGGCGCTGGAGGAGCTGGCGCCCGGGGCGCTGGCGCCACCTGCGGTGGAGGTACTGCCTCCGCCCCCAGCGGTGGTCGTGTGCGGGAAGTAGGCGGGGTCGGAGTGCAGGATCGGCGCGCCGGAGACGCCGAGCGCGCTCCACGTGGCGGGACCGACGACGCCGTTGACTTCGAGCCCATGGGAGGCCTGGAAGTGGCGCACCGCCGTCTCCGTCGCAGGACCGAATTCGCCGTCCGCCGAGACGTGCAACGCTTCCTGCAGACGCCGCGTAGCGGCGCCATGGGAGAGGTGGACGGGGGCGTCCGCACCGCCCGCGGGGGCGCCGGCACCCCCGACCTGCGTGCCCGTCTGCTCCTGTCCACCGGTGGTGTCACCCGCGAGCGCTGCGGCGCCGTGGGCCGTGGACTTCGCTTTCGGGGCCGGCAGCGCGGAGGGGGGAGGGGTCAGCTCGGGCTGGCTGTGCGCACCGAGCGCCTGCCAGGTGGCCGGCCCGGCGACGCCGTTGACCGTGAGCCCGTGGGCAGCCTGGAAGCTGCGGATCGCGCGCTCGGTTGCGGGGCCGAATTCGCCGTCCACGCCGACGTGCAGCGAGGCCTGCAAGCGCTCAACCGCGGCGGTTGTAGCGTGCGTGGAGGCTTCGGCCGCGGCGTGTTCCTTGCCGGCGCCGCCAACGCCGCTGCCCGCTCCGCCTGTGGCACCAGTGCCGGCGCCATCTGTCGCTTCTTCGCCGGCACCTTCCGCGCCGGTTTCCCCGGGAGAGCCGGTGCCGCCCGAGCTTTCGAGGATCGCTGGCGCCGTGTAGTCGCCGGTGGTGGGACCTGCGCCGGCAGGGATCGCGGTGCCGCCGGTTTCGCTCGAGCTCGTTTCGGCGCTCGCCACCGTACCTTCGGTGGGTGCTTCGGGGGCGACAGCGGTGACCGTCGCCCCGGCGCTTTCGACCGCGACGGTGCCGCCGTTACCGGAGCCGGTGGTTTCTCCACCGCTCGTGGCTTCCGCGCTACCGGAGGCGGAGCCCACCGCGGAGCCCGCGCCTTCGAGCGTGCCGGCGACCGCGAGCGTGCCGCTGGCGCCGGGTGAGGAGACCTCTTCGCGCACTTCCCCGGGGGCCGGTTCACTGGTTTCCCCGGCGAGGTTGCGCAGCACGGCGGCGCCGGAGAGCACCGGCGGCGCGTGCACGGTGAGCGCGTGGGAGGTGCGAGCACCGACGATGCCGTCCACGGTGAGTCCGCGCGTGGCCTGGAAGCGGCGCACCGCGGCTTCGGTTTCGGGCCCGTAGACGCCATCGACCGACATCCCGAGCGCGCGCTGCAGCAGGCGCACCTGGCGGCCTTCGCTGCCGGCGCTCAGCAGGATGTGGTGGCTGGTGGTCGTGATCGGGTCGAGCTCGGCGGGAGCCGCCCCTGCGACGGCGACGCCGCCACTGGAGTCGAGCAGCGCCGCGGCCGGCCCGGCGGTGAGCGCCACGAGAGCGCCCAGGGAGAGCCGCTTGGCGCGCGAGGAAGCGGGCACGAAGCGCAGCTGCGAGGCGCGGCGGCGGGCACGGGAGCGCCCGAGGGAGAGGTCCCACGGCTCGCGTTCGGCGAGGTCACGCGCCGCTTCGCGGCGGGCATCGATCAGTGCGGCAAGGGATACCGGCGACACAAGGGCAAACTTCGAGTTACCACCACGCCTGGTGGTGCGGGCGGCGTCGCGGCGGCGGCGCGCACGCGAGCGAGCGAGCGAGGCCTCCCAGGGCTCGAGGGTGGCGAGGTCACGACGGGCGGATCCCGGCATAGGGCGCAGCACATCCTTTCGACGTTGCGGTGGCGCCTACGGGGTTAGCTGTCGGGCTCGCGCACAATGCGCTACGCCACAAAACACGTGGCGATTCGCCCCCGCGGCCCTCACGGACCGCACTGGTTCCCCCGCTCATCCCTCCCGTGGGAAGGAGGATTCGGCACGAACGGGGGGCACCGTATCAGGTTCCGGCGCAATTTGCATCGCATTGGAAGGAATGCAAATGTTGTTGCCGACGCGGCTATCAGGACAATCGGATGGGGACCATCGTCACGCGCTCTGGAGGCGCGCCTCCAGAGGTGTCTGTTGGGGTCGTCCTGCTCGGCGTCTTGCGGGTTGATCCGCCTGGGCGCGGGCTTCTCTGCTGGCGACTAGGCACAGAATCGGCGATGTCCGCTTGTACCGCGTATCGAGACATGATACGGTAGCTGTCGAAGTGTTCAGGGAAGTGGACATATTGGTTCTGCTTGGGTTGTTGCGGCATGAGGCGGGCAACTGGACGGTGCGCTCATTGGCGCAGGAGCTTGGTCTGCCGTCTGCCAGCGTGCAGCGCTCGCTCGATCGACTCGCTGCGACGCCGGCTTTCGACGCTCGCCGCAGGCGGGTGAGCCTGGGGGCGTGCGACGAGCTCTTCGACCACGCGCTGCGCTATCTCGCACCTGCCGAGGCGAGGGGAGAAACGCGTGGGCTTGCGACGTCGTGGGCCGCACCTCCGCTCTCCAAGCATCTCGCCCCTTCTGACGAGTTGCCGCCGGTCTGGCCCGACCCGCATGGCGAGCTGCGCGGGCTGGAAGTTGCTCCACTGCATCCTGCCGTGATCCCGCTCGCGCGTGCCGACTCAAAGATGTACGAGCTGCTCGCACTCATCGATGCGTTGCGCCTGGGCGACACGCGCACACGCGGCCTGGCGGTGGAGCTGTTGCGGGCGCGTATTCATACTTCGCCGGCAGCGCGCGCGGCGTGAGCGTCGGGTTGTTGGAGCAGGCCGCGGATGCCCTTGGGGTGCTGTGCGAGGAGGTCGTCTTCCTGGGCGGAGCCTGCATCTCGCTGTGGATCACCGACCCTGGGGCTCCCGCTCCGCGCCCGACCAAGGACGTGGACGTGGTAGTCGAGGTCACCAGCAGGCTGGCCTACGAACGGTTCGCCGAGCGGATGCGTGCTCGGGGTTTCTCCGAGGACGCCTCGAGCCCGGTGATTTGTCGTTGGCGGTACGCCCACAGCGGCCTGTTGCTCGATGCGATGCCCATCAATCCCGCGATCCTTGCATTGAGCAGCCGTTGGCAAGCCGCCTCGGTACCGCACGCGGTGGAGCGCAGGCTGCCATCCGGCGCCGCAATACGTGCGACGACACCGCCCTATCTTCTGGCCACTAAGCTCGAAGCGTTTGCGGTTCGCGGTCGAGACGATCCTGTGGCGAGCCGCGATTTTGAAGACATTGTCACGCTGCTGGATGGCCGGGTGGAGATTCTCGAGGAGGTACGATCTGCCCCTGCCGATGTGCGGGCTTACCTCGCAAATCAGATCACGGAGCTGCAGAAGATCCCCGACTTCCTGACGATGGTGGCAGCAATGTTGCGCCCCGACCGGGCAAGCCAAGCTCGCGCGGAGACAGTTGTACTTCCACGTCTCCACGCAGTTGCGGGCCCTGCGTTACCACACTCGTCCACGCGCGATTGACGACCTGTCGTCGGTTGCAATCGGGGATTTGCGAGTTGGCTGCGTTTGGGGACTTGACAGCAAGAGTGGGGCGTGGTACGTTCTCGTCGTTGTTGGCCACCCCCCGGGGTGGTCATTCCAAGACATAAGACCGGGTTTGGGTCAACCGACCTGTGGTTGACTCGACGCGCGAGCAGGGATCTGAGTTTGGGAGAGGGCCTGGGTCGTGAAGCGTTATGAGGGAGTTGTTTGAGCGTGGTTTCTAGAGGGAGAAACGTGATGGGGGTCGTTGCACCTCGCGCAGCGGGTGATGCTAGATGCGCCAGCTTGGCGCTGTCGCATCTCTCTCTCTCTCTCTCTCTCTTCGCCTTCTAGCGGTTCCCTCCGTTCGGCCCTGACGGGCCGTTCGGGTTCCCCCGTCGGGGGAAAGGGGAGTGGTGGGCGCAATCGCACCGATCGCCCGGCCCTGACGGGCCTGCGATCCCGCCCCGCATGGGGTGGGGTTCGCCTGTCCCGTGAGAGCGCCACACGCGTCGCTCTTTACGCCACGCAGGGCTGGAGCGTGGCGTGATGTCCGCGCGTGCGGCGGCGCGGCGCGGTGTCAAGGTCGCGAATCCGCCCGCCCGGCCCGCGCGAGGCCGGGGGCGGGACCGGTCGCAGGGCGGCCAGCACGAGCGCTTCGTGGAGATCCAGCGTGCGCGGCTGCTTGCGGCGGCGGTCAGGGCGGTCGATGAGCTGGGGTACCCGGACACCTCGGTGGCGGATATCACCTCGCGGGCGCGGGTCTCGCGACGCACGTTCTATGAGCTGTTCGCGGACCGCGAAGAGTGTCTGGCGACGGTCGTCGAGGACATCCTCGGCCTGCTGGGCGCGGAGCTTTCCGCGGCGGGTCTGCAGGGCTTGGCGTGGCGTGAGCGGGTCCGCGGAGGGCTGCTGGCGATTCTGGGGTTCTTGGATCGTGAGCCGGTGTTGGCGCGGGTGCTGGTGGTGCAGGCGTTGCGTGGCGGCCCGCGGGTGCTGGAGCGCCGCGAAGCGGTCCTCTCGCGGTTGGCGGGTGTGGTGGACGAGGGGCGACTGCTGAACGTGCGGTCGGAACGGTGCACGCCGCTGACTGCAGAGGGCCTGGTGGGGGCGGCGTTCTCGATTGTCTATGCGCGGCTGTTGCGGGGTGAGCGCCGTCCGTTGACGAGTCTGGTGGGCGAGTTGATGGGAATGATCGTGCTGCCCTACCAGGGTGCGGGGGCGGCGCGGCGTGAGCAGGTGCGCCCGGCGCCGGCTCCCTCCACGCGCTCTGCACGTGCGCGGCGTGAATCCGTGGAGCGTGTGGGTGACCCGTTGGGTGGTGTGGCGATGCGGTTGACGTATCGCACCGCGCGAGTGCTGGAAGGGATCGCGGAGCTGGGTGGGCGGGGCTCGAATCCCAGCAACCGTGAGGTGGGGGAGCGTGCGGGGATCTCCGACCCGGGGCAGGTCTCGAAGCTGTTGGCGCGCCTGGAGCGTCTGGGGTTGCTGGCGAATACGGGGTCGGGGCGTGTGAAGGGTGAGCCAAACGCGTGGTCGCTTACCGCGAAGGGGGAGACGGTCGCGGGGAGCATCCGGATGCATGCCCCCGCTGATGGTGAAGCTTGTGCCGGTGCGCCCCTCGGCGTGTCGTTGTCGTTGTTTACCGATCGAGGGGTTCTCCCCTCTGCTCTTGAGGAGGAGATGGTTCGATGATCACTCGTAGGTTGACGCTGGCTGGCTTGGTTTCGTTGTGCTTGACGGTGGGGCTGCTGTTGTTCGGGAGCGCTGCGGCGTTGGCGGTAGGAGCGCCGGTGATCGAAGGGGAGTCGTTCTCGGGCGTCGGCTCCTCGAATGCGACGCTGAACGCGCAGATCAACCCCAACGGCGTGGCCACAAGCTACTACTGGGAATACGGGCCGAGCGAAGCGTATGGGTCGCGCACGCCAGAAGTGACGCTAGGAGAAGGGGAAAGCGCTCTGCCCGCCACGGCGCATTTGGAAGACCTGGCCGCGAACAGCGAATACCACTTCAGGGTTGTCGCGGTCAGCGAAGCAGGCACCGAACACGGCAGCGACACGATGCTTCGCACGCTACCGATCAGTCCGCTTGGGCTGCCGGATGGTCGGGTATATGAAATGGTGAGCTCGTTTGGCAGTGCGCAGAACGGAACTGCGCAGGTGTATACCCCTGGTGTGTACGGCGGGAAATTCGCGTTGGCGGAAGGCACCTTCACGAAATTCCCGTTTGAGGTGGCTGCGGACGGCGAAGCCGCAGTGTATGCAGGCGATCCGTCGAGTGGCGGCAGCGGCAAGGGTGGGCAGAGCTCCGGTAACGAGTATATGGCGACGCGTCTCCCTGGGGGTGGATGGCGACAAGTGAACATCCAGCCCCACGGAAAAATCAGCGCGGGCTACGTCGCGTTTTCGAGCGATCTTACCAGCGCGGTCCTTACCGCCTCGAGCGAGACGGGGATTGAAGACGGACTGCCGCCGCTATCGCCCGAAGCGCCCGGCGACGGCTATACAGATATCTTCCAGCACACTTTTACCGGCGAATCCTATGAACCCTTCTTCACCGATGATGCGATGATCCACCGGCCCGCCGAAAAGGTAGGAATAGAAATGGGGTTGAAAGTAGCTTATGCTGGCGCGTCCGCCGATTTTGGCGAGCGGTTGTTTCAGGTGAACGATGCGTTGACCGAAAACGCCAGTGAAATAGTGGAACCGGAACGTCGCCGTGAAGGCAATCTCTACGCGTCGGTTGGTGGGCGCTTGAGTTTGGTGAATGTGCTTCCGGATGGCTCCTCCGATCCAAATGTGACGTTCGGCTCTCCGGCTGGCAAAGGTGTACCTTACTCGAAGGAAATGGATGTCGGTCATGTGGTTTCTGCGGATGGATCCCGGATCTTCTGGACGGATATGACGACGAATGGTCTGTATATGCGGGAGAACCCGACTTCGAGCGACGCGAAGACAGTCAAGATTGCGGCCGGGGGGCGTTTCTGGGCGGCGAATGTAGACGGGTCGAAGGTGTTCTACACCAATGGTGACTTGTATGAGTATGAAGTGGAAAGTGCCCGGACGACCGATTTGACTCCTGGTGTCGAAGTGGTGGGTGTGGTCGGCGCGAGCGAAAATGGTGAATATCTCTACTACGTCGATAGTGGCGACAGCTTATACCTGTGGTACGCGGGCACCTCGACACTGGTCGTGACCGACCTTTCGAACGAAGACGGCGGGAATACCGCCCCGATATCGCCTTACGCCCCCAGCTCAGTTGGTGTGGAGAATGGGATTGGGGATTGGGCGGGGCAGGTTGGGCTGCGGACGTCAGAGGTGACGCCGGATGGGGAGGCTGTGGTGTTCATGTCGAAACAGAGCCTGCCGGCGGTGGGCTACCCGCACGGTTATCCGAACGAGGGGCTGGAGGAGGTGTTTGTGTATGAGGCTGAAGCCGGCGGGAGCCTGTTCTGCGTCTCGTGCAGTCGTAGCGGGGAAGCACCATCGGTGAGCCTTCCGTTGGACCCGACTGGCCCAGGTGCGGCTGCGTTTCTGCCGGTGAGTTGGATGGCGACGGAGCAGCCGCAGGTGATCTCCGATGATGGGAGCAGGGTGTTCTTCGATAGCTGGGAGCCGCTCGTGTCGCAGGATACGAATGGGAAGCTCGATGTGTATGAGTGGGAGCGTGATGGTGCGGGCGGCTGCCGCGAAAGTGAGGGGTGTGTGTATCTGCTCTCGGGTGGTATCAGCTCGTCTTCGTCGTGGTTGCTGGGGGCGAGTGCGAGTGGCGACGATGCGTTTTTGATCTCCCGCGCGGACCTCACGGGGACCGCTGGGTATGAAGGGTTCGCTGTGTATGACGCGAGGGTCGGCGGTGTGCGCCCGGTCGCTACGCTGGTGTGTACGGGCTCAGGTTGTCAGGGGGTGCCGCCGGCGGCACCGATCTTCGCGACCCCAGCGAGCGTGACGTTCGCTGGGGTCGGGAATTTCCCGGCGCCAAGCACGGTGGCGCCGTCGAAGAGCAAGCCGAAGTCGAAAGCCAAGTCGAAGTCGAAGGGCAGGCGTGCAGAGGGGTTGGCGGGTGCGTTGCGGGCGTGTGAGCGGCGGCGTGGGCGAGCGCGGTCGGTGTGCGTGGCGCGCGCACGGCGGCGCTACAAGGTGGGGTCTGGTGCTGGTAAGTCGTCGTTGCGAGTGGGGGGGCGGTAGCTATGCGTATACAGAAGCTGACGTTGTTGCTTGGGGTGTGTGTGGTTGGGGTGTTGGCGTGGCCGGTAGCTGCGTGGGCGGCGCCGGGTTGGGAGGCGTTCACGCGAGTCTCGCCGGCGTACCTGCCGCCTGGTGGCACGGGGCGGATCGAACTGCATGTCTACAACACCGGGTCGAGCACGGGTGAAGATCCGAGGATCGTGGATCAGCTGCCGCCCGGTGTGAGCGCGACCAGCTCCGCGGTGTATCTCCAAACCGGGCTTGCCTCCGAATCCCTTGGCCTTCCCAGAGGGGATGGCGAATGCTCGGGTGTGCAGGTCGTGACATGTACCGCGGAAGTGTTGCCTGCGGGTACATCTGCGATCGTGCGCATCGAAGTGAGCGTCAACGCGGGCGTGGGCGGCGATGCGGCCAATCATGTTGATGTCACTGGGGGCGGAGCGTTGAGTTCGGCGGTGGAGTCGACGCAGGTGAGGTTCAGCGGCGAAGAAGCGCCGTTCGGGTTCTCCGGTTTCGACGCGTGGTTGACGAATGCGGACGGGACGGCGGATACGCAGGCTGGCTCGCACCCGTATGAGATGACCGTCGTGTTCTCGGTGAACGGCAGAGGCAACGGTGGCTTCGTAGAAGTTCCTGCGGGTGGGGAAACGCAGCAGCTGGTCGTCAATCTGCCGCCGGGGATCGTCGGGGACCCGACCGCAACGCCGCGCTGCTCGCGCCGGCAGTTCGACGGCGAAACCGGCTTCGGGGAACCGCACGAGGAGGAACCGACGTGTCCGGCGTTAACGCAGGTCGGTATGGATGAATCGATTGCGCAGGGGCTCAACGTTTCGTTCAAGGTGTACAACCTTGTGCCGCCACCGGGTATCGCAGCAGAGTTCGCGTTTGACGATCAGGGCACGGACGTGTTCTTGAACGCGGGGGTGCGGTCCGGTGGGCCGACGCCGCTTGACTCGGACTATGGGATCACCGTGCACACGCTCGTGCCGCAGAAAGCGGTGACGTTCAACACGACGACGATCTGGGGTGTCCCAAGCGAAGAAAGCCACAACGAACAGCGCGAAGTGCCGTCGAGTGGTGGGTCGGTGCCGTTGTTGACGCTGCCGACGTCCTGTGAAGGCCCGCAGGAATTCTCGATTGAAGCGCTCGATACGTGGCAGTACGCGAACCTGCATTCGCATGCATCTGTGCTGACGCACGACAGCACCGGTACGCCGGTTGGTTTCACGGGCTGCAGCGATCTGGGATTCGACCCGTCGTTGAGTGTCGCGCCGGATACGAGCGCGGCGGATACCCCGGCTGGGTTGACGACCGAAATCAAAGTCCCCCAAGAAGGCTTGGAGACCCTGAACGGGATCGCGACGTCCAACCAGAAGGACGCAACGGTGGTGCTCCCGGAAGGGCTGGTGTTGAATCCCGGGCGGGCGTCCGGCCTGGCGGCGTGTCCGCTCGATGAAGATGGTGTGGGTCAGGAAGGTCCGCCGCGGTGCCCTTCGGCGTCGCAGGTCGGAACTGCAACGGTGTTGACTCCGCTACTTGCCGAACCGCTGGAAGGGAAAGTGTACGTCGTTGAATCTCAGCCACCGGAGGTGAAACTGCTGATCGCGCTCGCCGGGCAGGGCATCGAAGTGAAGCTGGTCGGCGACGTGCATCTGAACACCAGTACGGGGCAGTTGACGACGGTGTTCAAGGAAACCCCGGAGGTCCCGTTCACGAGCTTCAAACTCGCATTCAGCGGTGGATCGCAGGCTGCGCTCGTGACCCCGCCGGGGTGTGGGCTGTTCACGAGTGCTTCGGACTTCACGCCGTGGAGCTCTCCGGCGGTGGAAGATGTGTTCTCGCCGAGCAGCTTCCAGATCTCCACAGGCACCAACGGTGCGCCGTGCCAGTCGCCACTGCCGTTCACGCCGAGCATGATCGCGGGTGCGACGACTGATCAGGCGGGTGGGTATACGGCGTTCTCGCTGTTGCTGTCGCGTGCGGATGATCAGCAGCGGATCTCCAAACTGCAGTTCAAGACGCCGAAGGGCCTGCTCGGGATGATCAGTCACGTGCAGCTCTGCGAAGAACCCCAAGCCGCGAAAGGCGAATGCCCATCGGGGTCGCAGATTGGGCATACGATCGTTGGTGCTGGTGCTGGCCCGGATCCGTTGTATGTGCCGGAGGAAGGCAAGCCGGAAGCCCCAATCTATATCTCGGGCCCGCACGAGGGTGCTCCGTATGGGTTGGTGATCTCGGTCCCGGTGATCGCGGGCCCGTTCAACTTGGGGACGACGGTGGTGCGGGGGAAGATCGAAGTGGACCCGCAGACCTCGCAGTTGACGATTACGACGGATCCTTTGCCGGTGGTCTTGGATGGTGTGCCGGTGGATATGCGGACGATCAATGCGGTAATAGGCCGCAAGGAATTCATGTTCAACCCCACCAACTGCAACCCACAATCCTTCTCAGGCACAGCAACCAGCACCGAAGGAACCAACGCGGCGTTGTCGAGCCCATTCCAGGTGGGGTCCTGTCGCAGCCTCACATTCAAACCAGGGTTCAAGGTATCTACGTCGGCGAAGACGTCGAGGACGCAGGGCGCGAGCCTGGACGTGAAGATGACCTTGCCGGACGAAGGCGGTCTGAGTAGCACCGCGAACGTGCAGCGTGTCAAGGTGTCGCTACCTAAGGGCTTGTAGATAAATAACGTTGCAGGATGCGTGTCACGTGTGTGGAACAGTGAGGCGTGGTCTATGAGGATGCGATTGGCGAGCGGTTTAGGGCGCTGGCGGGTGAGCTGAATGAGCGTCAGCGCCGCCTGTTTGTGGCGGCCGAGGCGCGAGCGGCGGGACGGGGTGGTGTCGCAACGGTCTCGCGGCAGACCGGGGTGAGCGTACCGACGATTCGCAAGGGGATTGCGGAACTGGAGTTCGGCGAGCATCTGGAGCGTGGGCGTGTCAGACGGCGGGGCGGTGGCCGCAAGGCACTGACTGAGGTTGACCTGACGCTGGCTGGTGATCTCGAGCGGCTCGTGGAGGAGAGTTCGCGTGGTGATCCGGAGTCACTTTTGCGTTGGACCTCCAAGAGCGTGCGCAACCTGGCCGAGGGGCTGCGTGAGATGGGGCACGAGGTTCACTTCACTTCTGTGGCGACGCTCCTGCGCTCCCTCGGGTACAGCCTGCAAGCGAACGTCAAGACGAGGGAGGGCCGCCAGCACCCCGACCGCGATCTGCAGTTCCGCCACATCAACCAGGCCGCGAAGGCGGCCGTGGCCGCGGGCTGGCCGGTGATCAGCGTAGACACGAAGAAGAAGGAGCTGGTCGGAGACTTCAAGAACGCAGGGCGTGAGTGGCATCTGAAGGGCAAGCCCGAGCTGGTGCGCGTGCACGACTTCAAGGACAAGCAGCTGGGCAAGGCGATCCCTTACGGCGTCTATGACCTGCGCCTGGACGAGGGCTACGTCAACGTCGGCATCGACCACGACACCGCCCAGTTCGCCGCGAACTCGATCCGCAGCTGGTGGGAGCACCTCGGAGCCGAGCGCTACCCGCACGCCACGCAGCTGCAGATCACCGCCGACTGCGGCGGCTCCAACGGCAACCGGACGAAGCTGTGGAAGGTCGAGCTGGGAAAGCTCGCAGACGAGATCGGCCTTGAGATCGCTGTCTGCCATTTCCCGCCCGGCACTAGCAAGTGGAACCGGATCGAGCACCGCCTGTTCAGCTTCATCACCATGAACTGGCGCGGCAAGCCGCTGACCTCCTTGGAGACGATCATCAACCTGATAGGCGCGACCACGACCAGCAGCGGGCTTGAGGTCTACGCCCGTCTCGATCAAGGCACCTACCCCGACAAGATCCGCGTCACAGACGCCGAGCTGCAGACCGTCAACATTCACGGTGAAGACTTCCACCCCGAGTGGAACTACACGATCGTGCCCCGCGGGTGAAGACCAGCATCCATCAGCACGCCGTAAATGAAACGTTATTTATCTACAAGCCCTAAACAGCTCCCGACCCCGTTGAAAACACTGCAGAAGGCGTGTTTGGAAAAGACGTTCGCGGAAAACCCCAAGAACTGCCCCGTCGCCTCGCAGGTTGGGACGGTCAAGGTCTCAACCCCGGTCCTCCCCGGTGGCCTGACGGGCACGGCGTACTTCGTCTCCCATGGTGGCGCGAAGTACCCGGAACTGATCATGGTCCTGGTCGGCCAGAACGGTGTGACGGTGCAGGTGCATGGGGAAACGCAGATCAGCAAAGCGGGGATCACGACCGCGACGTTCGCGACGGTGCCTGATGTGCCGTTCTTGAGCTTCGAACTGACGTTGCCGCAGCGGGAATTCCCGGCGTTGACCGCGAACGGGAACCTCTGCAAGGGCACGCTTTTGATGCCCACCGAACTGGTCGGCCAGAACGGCCTCGTGATCCAGCAGAGCACGAAGATCGCGGTCACCGGGTGTCCGAAGGCGGTGCGCCATGAGCGCAAGAAGGCCCACAAGAAAAAGAAAAAGAAGAAGAAGTGATGGTGGGTTCTTCGATGCGGTGCTATGCTGGAGATGGAGGTAGGCCCTCCGTGGTCGCCGTGCAGGCGGAGATCACAAACCACCGTAAGGTGCGGCGGTCAAGAGCCGCTCGTGCTGAGCGTTACGGGAAAAGGCGTGCCTTTGAGCGCGTCAGGTGTGACTCAGTGAAGGCGAACGAGAGTGAACCGCAGGTGAGTTGTCGAAAGGCAGTGGATGATATCAAAACCGGGCCACAGCCTTTGGCTCGGGATGAGTCTGGCGGGTGCCTGTTTATTGGCCAGATGGTGTCCGGCATGTATGCGGCGCGAGCGTGGGTCAGGCTCTTGCATGGAACATGGGAACCTGTCGTTCTGCGGGACGAGCAGCTAGTGGCTTCTGGCCTGCGGCTGGTTGTTTCAGGGAGGGCGCCAAGTGGCCGAAACCGCGAGGCGCGAACTCCTGTTGCGGGGCACAGGGGCGGACCGTCCGGTAGTAGCGTTGAAGGTCCCGTAATGGGGCTGAAGCGAAGCGGGCGGGCCATTCAGACGAGGCTCTTGGGCAACCACGAGTGTGTGGGAGGAACCAATGGTTGAGTCGAAGTCGCAGGTGAAGTCGTTTGTTATCTCTAAGAAGGTTGTTGTGGAGGCTTGGGAGTCTGTGAAGGCGAACCAGGGCGCTGCTGGTGTTGACGGGGTATCGATAAAGGATTTTGAGAGGGACCTCAAGGGGAATCTCTACAAGGTCTGGAATCGGTTGTCCTCGGGTTCGTATATGCCGCCGGCGGTGCGGGCGGTGCAGATACCGAAGAAGCACGCGCTAGGGGTCAGGACTCTTGGTGTGCCCACTGTCGCGGACAGGGTTGCGCAAACGGTCGTTTACCGATATTTGGAGCCGAATGTGGAGTCAGTCTTCCACGCGGATTCATACGGTTATCGCCCGGGACGCTCGGCGTTCGACGCGGTCGGGGTGTGCCGAGAACGGTGTTGGAAATACGATTGGGTAATCGACTTGGATTACCAGTCGTTTTTCGACTTGCTTGACCACGAGCTTGTGCTGAAGGCGGTAGCTGCCCACACCGATGAGCGGTGGATACTTCTCTATGTGGAGCGGTGGCTAAAAGCGCCGACCCAACAGGAGGACGGTACCGTGGTAGCGCGAGATCGAGGGACCCCACAGGGTTCAGCGATGACTGCTCCCACGCAATCGCTAACTTCGAGTTTGAGTGCCGTGTTTCGCGGCGGCGGGGAAGGAATCGGCCGTGATGCGTAGTATTCAAGAGGCTGATGGCCAGTCGTCGAGCTCACGCCGACGAGTACGCGCTCCGTCTGAACCGGGCGGTGGTGTTGCTCGGCGAGCGCTCGCCGGCGGCTGTGGGGCGTGCGCTTCAGAGCGAGCATGGTCTCTCCGAACGCCAGGCACGACGGTACGTACGGGCTGCGCAGCGCTCGCCGGATGGAGTCAGGGTTCCGGAGCGCACCGTCGTGTTCACGGTCCGGTTGCCGGTCTCTCTGGTCGAGCGGGTGCGTGCTGTTGCTGCTGGGGGCACCATCAGTCTGAGCGCGACGGTCGCCGACGCGTTGGTGCGGGGGCTGGCGGGAAGCGAGCGGGATGGCGGCACGGCGCGTCGAGGTCGAGTTCGTGGATGACCGGCTCGCCGCGAGCAGGCTGGCGGCGGCGTACGAGTTGTTGGTGTCCGAGCGTCGAGCGCTGACGGGCAGCAGCGATCCAACCACAGGGCAGGAGGAACATGACCGAGTCGATCAGCAAAACACAGCAGGTGACGGCGATCTACGCCAGGGTGTCCTCGGCGGCCCAGCGAGACGACAGCACGATCGAGAGTCAGCTCGTCGGGCTGCGTGAGCTGGTCACGGCTCGTGGGCTGGTCCTCCCCGAGGAGCTCGTTTTCAGCGACGAGGGTTTCTCCGGCGCGACGCTTACCCGTCCCGCGCTTGAGCGGTTGCGCGACCGGGCGGGCGAGGGAGCGTTCGAGGTGTTGCTCTGTCACTCCCCGGATCGCCTGGCGCGCCGCTACGCCCACCAGGTACTGCTGCTGGAGGAGCTTCAGCGCGCCGGCGTTGAGGTCATTTTCGCTCGCGAGCCAGAGCGGGGTGACACGCCCGAGGACGAGCTTTTGCGTCAGTTCCAGGGAATGATCGCAGAGTATGAGAGAGCGCAGATCCAAGAGCGCACCCGCCGCGGCAAGCTGCACCGCGCCCGCGGTGGCTCCCAAGCAATCATGTCGGGCGCGCCCTACGGCTACCGCTATATCCGAAAGACGGAGCACAATGAGGGGTACTGGGAGATCTGCGAGACCGACGCGGACGTCGTACGCGAGATCTTTCACCGTTACACCCAAGCAGGTGAATCCGTCGCTGATATCGCTCGCTGGCTGTCTGAGAGTGACACCCTGACCAAAACCGGAAAGCAGGTATGGGACCGCTCGACGATATGGGGGATGCTGTGCAACCCCGCCTACCAAGGAAAGGCCGCTTACGGCAAGACGAAGATGAGCGACCGACACGGCAAACCTACGCGCACCACCAGGGCGCGTGGAGAGCGTCACGGTCGCAGGATCACACGCCAGGACCAGCCCGCTGAGGAGTGGATACTGGTCGCGGTCCCCGCGATCGTCAGCGAAGAGACGTTCGCGCTCGCCCAAGCACGCCTCCAAGAAAACAAGCGCTTCTCGCGACGCAACACCAAGCAGCTCACGCTGCTGCAGGGCATCCTCGTCTGCCGCGAGTGCGGCTACGCCTGCTACCGCACCTCCACCCGCACGAGCAACAAGCGAATCTCCTACTACCGCTGCGTCGGCCAGGACGGCTGGCGTCACGTCGGGGGCAAGCGGTGCAACAGTCATCCCGTCCGCGCTGACGAACTCGACGCGCTCGTCTGGAAACAAGTCCGTCGAACTGCTCGAGAACCCCCAGCTCGTGCAAGCCGAGATCGACCGTCAACTGAGCACACTGCGCAACGAGCATCCCGCGACCAGACGCCGTGAAACAATCGAACGGGACCTCACACGCGCCGAGGCCGCCATCACGCGCCTGATCGAGGCATACCAAGAGCAACTCGTCTCGCTGGAGGAGCTGCGCACCCGCACCCCGCCACTGCGCAAGCGCCAAAGCACACTGCGCGCCCAACTGGAGAACCTCGACACAGAACTCCACAACGCCGAGACCTACCTCAAGCTCGCCGAAACACTCGAAGGCTTCCTCGCTCGCCTCGGCGACGGCCTGGACCAACTCACCATCGCCGAACAACAACGCGTCCTGCGACTCGTCGTCCGCGAAGTCCTCATCGGCGGCGAAGACGACGGCGTGACCATCCGCCACTCCATACCCACCCCAGCCGGAGACCCCAATGAAAGTTACCCATTGCGTGGGAGCAGTCATTTCCCCAGTGCTGGCGAATGTCTTTTTGCACTATGCGTTTGATGCGTGGATGTCGCGGGAGTTCCCGGATGTCCCGTTTGAGCGTTACGCGGACGATATCGTCACGCACTGCCGTAGTGAGCACCAAGCGCGGGTCGTACTCGATGCGATCACGCAGCGGATGGCGTCGTTGGGCCTGGTGTTGAATCTGGGCAAGACGCGCATCGTGTATTGCAAGGACAACAAACGCACGGGCTCTCACGAGCACGAGCGGTTTGACTTCCTTGGGTACACGTTTCGTCCCCGGCTGTCTCGCGGGCGTGGTGAATTGTTCACCAACTTCACCCCGGCGATCAGTGACGACGCCGCTAAGAAGATACGTCGAACGATCAGGCGATGGAGGATTCATCTATGGAGCGGAACACCCCTCACAGAGATTGCGCGGGAGATCAACAAGACCGTGCACGGATGGGTCAACTACTACGGGCGGTTTACCCCGTCCAGGTTGGCCAGCTCGCTCAGGAGCATCGACAAGTACCTGGTGCGCTGGGCGATGCGAAAGTACAAGCGACTTCGACGGCGTTTCATGCGAGCATGGGAGTTCCTGGAGCGCGTAGCAATACGCGAGCCGAAGCTCTTTGCTCACTGGCGCGTCGTCACACATGCCAACGACCGAATGGTGGGAGCCGTATGAACGGAGACGTTCACGTACGGTTCTGCGAGAGCCTGGGGCTGCAACGCCCCGGGCCACTCACCAAGAAGGCGACCCACAAGAAGGCCGTGAAGAGGAAGGCCAAGCACCCGAAGCGCAAGAAGCGGTAGGGAGGCGCGATTGCTGGGGCATGGATGCCCAGCAGCGCGGGTGTTCGGCCCCGGCGCTGGCCGCCGGGTCGGTGGGGGGCACACGTTCCGCTTGGGTTCTGGGGTTCCGCATGGTGTTCGTCGGGGTGGTGGGGCGGCGGGAAGCGCCTGGGACTTGACAGCAAGAGTGAGGCGTGGTACGTTCTCGTCGTTGTTGGCCACCCCCCGGGTGGTCGATCCAAGACATAAGACCGGGTTTGGGTCAACCGACCTGTGGTTGACTCAACGCGTGAGCAGGGATCTGAGTTTGGGAGAGGGCCTGGGTCGTGAAGCGTTATGAGGGAGTTGGTTGAGCGTGGTTTCTAGAGGGAGAAACGTGATAGGGGTCTTCGCACCCCACGGATTAAGTGATGCTAGATGCGCCAGCTTGGCGCTGTCGCATCTCTCTCTCTCTCTCTCTCTCTTGCCCTAGGCGGCCCCGGGCAAGATGCGCTGATCGTCCGGTCTTAACGGGCCTGCCCGCCCTCTCCGCGCGGGGAGGGATTCGGCTGCTTTACGCGGCCCACGCGCGGGACATCTCGCTCGCGCGCCTGATTGGTGGGGTGGCGTGATGCCCGGGCGCGCGGCGGCTCTGCGTGGGGCCAAGGCTTCGAGCCCGTCCGCCCAGCCGGCTCGCCTGGCGAGGGGTCGTGGCTGGGAGGGGTCGCAGGGCGGTCAGCATGAGCGTTTCGTGGAGATCCAGCGCACGCGGCTTTTGGCGGCCGCGGTGCGGGCGGTTGACGAGCTGGGGTACCCGGATACCTCGGTGGCGGATATCACCTCGCGGGCGCGAGTCTCGCGGCGGACGTTCTATGAGCTGTTCGGCGATCGCGAAGAGTGTCTGTCGACGGTGGTTGAGGACATCCTCGGCCTGCTGATGGCGGAGCTTGCCGCGGCGGGCCTTGAGGGCTTGGCGTGGCGTGATCGCGTGCGTGGTGGTCTGCTCGCGATTCTCGCGTTCCTCGATCGTGAGCCGGTGCTCGCGCGGGTGCTGGTCGTGCAGGCGTTGCGCGGTGGCCCGCTGGTGTTAAGGCGCCGCGAAGCGGTCCTCGCGCGGCTGGCGGGTGTTGTGGACGAGGGGCGCTTGCTGAGCGTGCGGGGCGAAAAGTGTACGCCGCTGATTGCGGAGGGTCTGGTGGGGGCGGCCTTCTCGATTGTGTACGCGCGGTTGCTGCGGGGTGAGCGTCGGCCGCTGACGAGCCTGGTGGGGGAGTTGATGGGGATGATCGTGCTGCCCTACCAGGGCGCCTCGGCGGCGCGGCGCGAGCAGCTGCGCCCGACGCGGGTGCCGTCCACGCGGTCTGCGCGTGCGCGGCGTGGCGGCGAGGCGGGTGTGGTTGACCCTTTGGGTGGTGTGTCGATGCGTTTGACATATCGCACCGCGCGGGTACTCGAAGGGATCGCGGAGCATCCGGGGTCGAGCAACCGCCAAGCGGGGGAGCGCGCTGGGATCTCCGATCCTGGCCAGGTCTCGAAGCTTTTGGCGCGCCTGGAGCGCCTCGGCCTGCTGGCGAACGCTGGGCGGGGGCGCGTGAAGGGTGAGCCCAACGCGTGGGCGCTGACCGCGAAGGGCCAGACGGTTGCGCAACGGTTGAGTATTGGCGTTTCGGGTGAGAGGCGGGCCGCGTGATGTACGGGCGCGTCGCACTAGGGAGGCTGTGCGTAGGAAAGCTTTGTCCCGCTTTTCCGGCGGATCTATCACACATATGCTCCGTGGGTCGGGGCTCGTTCAGGGAGGCATCACGGTTATGATCAGAACGCCGGTACGTTTCACCATACGCGCGCTGCTCTCGGTGCTCATCTTCACTGTCGCGATCGCCGCGATGGGTGCGGTGGTTCCCGCGGGCGCGGGGGCGTTCGCCGCGATCGAAGGCCCGCCGAGCTTCTCCTCGGCGCCGGGTCTCCCGGACGGCCGTGTCTATGAACAGGTCTCTCCAGCGAATAAGAACGGGAATGAGGCGGGTGCGGATACCGAGTCTGCGCTGGTGGGTGTCAGGAATCATTACGGTTATGTCTCGCCGGACGGTGATGCCGTGTTGTTTGAAGGCACGGGGCCTATGGGGGAAAGCCCGTGGGGGGATAGCGAGTTGTTTGTCGCGAAGAAGAACTCTGGAGCATCTGGCTGGAGCACCCGTGCTTTGACGCCCCGCGAACCCGCAAACGTAACTATTTTCTCTAGTCATGGTTTGATCTATGTGGATCCGTCGCAGGACCTTTCTCACGCCTTGCTTGCTTCTCCGCGGTCCGGATTCGGTTCGCGGGCGAGCGAAGGCTGTGAGGGTTCGATCTTCTTGGCTGGCTCTGATCCGCTGGTGGCGGCGACGTGGGTGGAGCGGCCCAGCTCGGAACTTGCGAGTCCGGTCGAAGGTTGCGGGGGGATCGGTGAAGCGGGTGCTCCTGTGGGTGGTACCCCTGATTTCAGCACTGTGTACTTCACGTTTCCCGGCACGCTGCTTCCCGAAGACACTTCGCGTGCTGTGTATGCTGGTGAAGCGTGGGGTCTTTATGAATATACCGGCGGGGTGCTGCATGAGGCCGGCGTTCTGCCCGATCGCGCGCTCAGCCCGTTTGGTGCGGTGCCGGCGGCGTCCGGTCACGGCCGCAATATCACCGGTAACCAGGTCTCCGAGGATGGGTCGCGCTTGTTCTTCGTGAGCCCCGACCCGGCGTCCTGCACCGAAAACGGCGGTCGCAACGACTGTGCGACGGAACCTCCCGAGCTGTATCTGCGTGAGAGCGGCGAGCGGACTGTGCTTGTCTCAAGGGACGCGCTGCTCGGGGAACCTGCCGGGGTCCCGGTGGCGGCTCCGGGTGGTGTACTGCGGATGCCGAACCCTTCCCGCCAGTTCGATGTGGTTGTCGGCGGCGCGAAGAGTGGCTCTTTTGTGTTTGCGTCGCCGGATGGCTCGCAGGCGTTTTTTCAAAGTACTGAAGCGCTTACCCGGGTTGCGGCTGAAGATTCGCCGGGTGCTGAACCGAAGACTTATGATTTTGATGTGGCGACGGGCTCTGTGACGTTTCTGCCGGGGGTCCGGGGTGAAATCCTGGCGACCGACGCCGACGGGTCGGGTATGGCCTTCTTGAGCCCGGAAGCCGGGGGGCAGCCTGCGCGGTTGAGTCTCTGGAACGCCGGTGCCGCTGGCGGCACTGTCACCCAGGTCGTGGAACTGCCCGCGGCAGGGAGCGTGTCGGAGACCCGGATCTCCGCGGACGGTTCCGTATTGGTGTTCCAGACGTCCGCGCGGCTTTCGGGCTCGTTTAACAGCGGCGGCTATGAACAGATCTATCGTTACGATGTCCCGGCGAACACGCTCGGCTGTGTCTCCTGCGACCCTGCGGGTCTCACGCCACGCGGAAACGCGGAATTGTCGATCCTGTTCAGCGACGAAGAACGCGGGGGTCAGAATAGTGCATACGAATCGTCGCCTTCATTTCTGGATCAGCGTGGTATTTCAAGCGGTGGTGATCGTATCTTCTTTGACTCGCCGGATCCCCTCGTGCCGCAGGACGTTAATACCAACTCGCCGGAAGTGCTGGTCACGGAAACCTATCTGGAACCGCAGGGCCGTGATGTCTATGAGTGGGAGAACGGCGTCGTCTATCTCATCTCGACGGGTCAGAGCAGCCGCGACTCCTATCTCTTGGGCTCGAGCGAAAACGGTGATGATGTCTTCTTCGCGACCACCCAGGGTCTCGTGCCTGCTGATACCGATGGCGGTTATGACGTTTATGACGCGCGGGTCCCGCACGAAGGCGAACCGCTTCCGCCGACGGCGGTGCCGTGCGAAGGCGCTGTTTGTCAGGGTCCACCGAATGTGCCCGCGCCGCTGACGCCGCCCGGGAGCGCGACGTTTTCCGGTTTGGATAATCCGACTCCCGAAACGATACCGCTGTCGGCGAAGACCATCACTAAGACGGTGAAATGCGTCAAGGGCAGGAAGCTCAGCCGCGGGAAATGCGTAAAGGTGAAGAGCAAAAAGAAAAGCGTTGATAGAGCCAGCCACAATGGGAGGGCAAGGTAATGAGGACCGTTATGTCTCGCTTGATCGTGACTGTCGGTGTCGTGGTCGCCGCGCTTGCGTTTGCTTCGTCTGCCTTTGCGGAAACGACTGGTCCGGAGTGGAAGGTCCTCTCTGTCGCCAACCCGACCAACTTCAAGCCTGGTGACCAGACCGGGGATGATGCGATCGTCGTTACCGCGGTGAACGTTGGTGGCGCGTTCAACCGGTTGCACCGCTGAACAGATCGCGGCGGAACCGAGACCGGCGTTCTCGCCGTTCCGGCAGTGTTCGGCTGGGAGCCCCGTGGTCTCGCCGGTTGTGATCTCCGATACGGTGCCCAGCGGGATGACCGCGGTTGAAGTCTACGGCGATAATGCCTATCAGGACCCTATCAGCGAACCCGCAGCAGGCAACACCGCGCACTTCGGTGAAGATAACGGTCCTCCGGCCGGTCTGTCGTGCACGCTTTCCTCGCGGACGCCGTCCTGCACGACCGGGGAACCGGTCTCGCCGGGGGATACCCTTGTGGTTACTATCAAGGTGCATGTGGAAGGGACTCCGCCGGCTACGTGTTCAGTACCTGTTGGGGCCGCGAGCTGCGTCACGAATGAGGCCTCGGTCTCTGGCGGCGGCGCCGCGAGCGCGTCCGTCGGCGGGGCGGGTGGGAGTTCGATCATTATCAGCAGCACTCCAGCCGGATATGGGCTGGCCAACGGAGGCGTGTTGACGGCCGTGTCGAGCACGCAGGCGGGTGGCCACCCGAATTTCACTGCCGAGTTCTTCTTCAACACGATCAGCCAGGAAGGCATCCCGGGCACCGTGGCCCCGTTCGTCGAAAACGTCAGCCCTTCCAAGGATCTCGACTTGAGCTTGCCTCGGGGTTTGCTCGGCACGACGGTGGGCGTTGCCCGCTGTTCGATGGCGGATGCGGTCGATACGAGCGATTGTCCCCGCGACACGATGGTCGGGACGGCAACCGTCATGCTCGGTCCTGCTCCGGGTAACAAGCTGCGTGTCATCCTCACGACGCCTGTGTTTAACATCGCGCCGGCGCCGGGCGAGCCATTGGCGTTTGCGTTCGAGGCGCTGTTCTTTCCGGTGCGGATCGATGCGAGCTTGCTCTCGGATGGGGAATACAACGCGCGTGTGAGCGCTACCGGGATTACCGGCGCGGGGAGCGTCACCATGACCTCGATCACGATCTGGGGCGACCCCGCTGAACACAGCGGCGCCGGCCCTGACACCGCCGCCACGACGGTGGAAGGCAACCAATTTCTACGGCCCGAAGGCGAACGCACAACGTCGTCGCCGGAGCTCACGTTTGGCGGGCCTGGTATAGAAGAAGTGCAAATATCGAACCGTGTTCTGGAAACCGTGGATCAGCGGCGTCAGGCGTTGTTGACGAATCCGACGCAGTGCTCGGAATCGTTGACGGATGTGATAGAAACGGATTCCTGGAAGGCGCAGGGGGAATTCAAGGGGCTGGGTACGGCCGAAATCGGGATGGGTACCCCCACGGGTTGTGGTCAGCTCTCGTTCAAGCCGGGGGTGTCGATGCTGCCCGATACGCTGGAAGCGGGCGCGCCGGCAGGGTATGCGTTCCATTTGAGTGTGCCGCAGAACAGCGAAGCGGAAGGGCTCGCGACGTCGCATCTGAAGCGGACTGTCGTGACGTTGCCGTTGGGGACTGTGATCTCGCCGTCGGCGTCTGATGGGTTGGGTGATTGCACCACCGAACAGTTCTTTGGCCCTGCCGATGAACGAGGCCAGGCGCGGCCCGCGACCCTGGGTGCGTGTCCGCGCGATTCGCAGGTCGGGACGGTTCGCGTGAAGAGCCCGGATCTCGAAGAACAGCTGACTGGCGAGGTGTATCTCGGTGCCCCGGAATGCACGGGCACCGGTGGGGTGTGTACGCCGCAGGATGCCTCGGACGGGAAGATGATCCGGCTGTTCCTGCAGTTCGTCGGGGAAGGCGAAGACGGCATCGTTGTGAAGTTGGAAGGGATGGGGTCGATCAACCAGCAGACGGGGCAGTTGACGTTCACGTTCAACGAAACGCCGCAGCTCCCGTTCAGCGAACTGCAGCTGACGCTGGCCGGTGGGGAGCGAGCTGCGCTGGCGAACCCACGGTCGTGCGGGACGGTGAGCACGACGGCGGATCTGACGCCGTGGAGTACGCCGTTCACACCCGATGCGACGCCGACGAGCTCCTTCGACGTGGACGAAAACTGCTTCGGGGCGCAGTTCAACCCGACGTTCACGGCCGGTACCGTGAACAACCAGGCGGGGGAAGCGAGCACGTTCACGCTCGCGTTCGGGCGCTCGGATGAGGATGAGTTCCTCAACGGGCTGCAGATGAAGCTGCCTCCCGGGCTTTTGGGGGTCCTTTCGAAGGAGTCGTTGTGCGGGGAACCGCAGGCCCGGGAAGGGACGTGCGGCGCGGGGAGCTTGATCGGGCACGTGAGTGTGGAGACGGGGCCGGGCGCCGACCCGTTCGTCGTCAATGGTGGCCAGGTGTTCATCACCGGCCCGTACAAGGGCGCCCCGTACGGCCTCTCGGTCGTTGTCCCGGCGAAAGCCGGCCCGTACACGCTTGCGGGGACGACGGGGAAAGGCACGGTCGTTGTGCGTGCCGCGATCAGCGTGAGCCCGGAAAACTCGGCGTTGACGATCACTGCGGATCCGCTGCCGACGATGCTGGATGGGATCCCGTTGCAGCTGCGCCAGGTGTATGTCACGATCGACCAGCCAGGGTTCACGTTCAACCCGACCGACTGCGACAAGCTCGCGATCGCCGCCACGCTGACCAGCACCCAGGCCGCGAGCGCCGCGGCGTCCTCGCCGTTTCAGGTCACCAATTGCGGCGCCCTGAAATTCCAGCCGAAGTTCACGGTCTCCACCTCGGGCAAAACCTCGCGGGTGGACGGGGCGAGCCTCGACGCGCGGTTGACCTACCCGCAGAACTATGGGGAGGCGAACATCGCGCAGGTCAAGGTGGAACTCCCCAAGCAGCTCCCGGCGCGGCTACCGACGTTGCAGAAAGCGTGCAAGGCGACGGTGTTCGAAGCGAACCCCGCGGACTGCCCGGCAGCGTCGGTCGTCGGGATCGTGAAGGCCTCGACGCCGATCCTGAAGTCCTCGTTGTCTGGTCCGGTGTATTTCGTCTCCCACGGTGGAGAAGCGTTTCCGTCGCTGATTATGGTCCTGCAGGCTGAAGGCGTCCGTGTGGATCTGGTCGGTTCGACGTTCATCTCCAAAGCGGGTGTGACGAGCACCACCCTGAAGACGGTTCCGGATGTGCCGGTGAGCAGCTTCGAGCTGTATCTGCCAGAGGGCCCAACCTCCGCGTTGACAACGGACGGGGTGCTGTGCAAGAGCAGCCCGGTGATGCCGACGACGTTCATCGCGCAGGACGGCACAGTTCTCAAACAGAGCTCGAGGATCGCGGTCACGGGGTGCCCCAAAGCGAAGAAGGCGAAGAAGGCCTCCAAGGCCAGGAAGGCGAGCAGGACCCGTAGAGCGAGGCAAACACGAAAGTCCAACATCGGCCACGGGAGGAACTCATGATGAGCGCTCGCAAGCTGACATCAGCGACGATTGCCGTGCTCGGTGCACTGGCCTTCACAGCCGCTCCCGCACTCGCATCAGAACAGTGGAGCATCGTCGGTACATTCGGCGGAGCTAGTTCGACACCGGCAGACCCTCAACCGCTCTCCGGCCCGGCCTGGGTGGCCGTCAATCAGAGCACCACAGGCGCATACGCTGGAGACGTCTATGTCGTCGACGAGGGCAACAACCGCGTCGAGTACTTCAGCGCGACCGGTGAATACAAGGGCCAGTTCAACGCGAGCGCGGCGCCAACGGGTGCGCTGTCATCCCCAGGTGCGATCGCGATCGATAACTCCGGGAGCGCGTCAGATCCCTCCAAAGAAGACGTGTATGTCGAAGACACGGGCCATCACGTCGTCAACAAGTTCACCGCGAGCGGCGCCTATCTCGGGCAACTCTCAACGGGGACGGAAACGACGGCGGGTGTTGCGGTCGACTCAAGCGGCGACGTCTGGGTGCTGAGCCTAACCGGTGCAGTTGGTGGGACGCTGAAGGGGTTCAGCGACGCCACCCCTAACACGCCCCTGCCCCCGCTGGAACTTCAACAGGGCCTTGCATATCTTGCCCGGGCGATTGCGGTCAACCCCGAAGGCGACTTTTATCTTGTCGCTAGAGACGGGGTTGCGGAGCTGAGTCACAACGGAAAGTTGATCGAAGAATTGCCCGGTTTCCACGAATTCAGGGGCAACCCCACCGGGCTCGCTGTCGAGCTGCCGGGCAGCGATGTCTATATCGATTCCGGGTCGAGCCTCACGCTGGCGGCCCCGGTCACAGGATCGATCGAAACCTTCGGCGCTGGGCCGCTGAGCGAGGGTGCCGGTATCGCCGAGGACTCCGCCAGTGGCGATGTGTACGTCGCCGAACCGAACAGCGACAGGATCTTCCTGTTCGAACGCGCGTCCTCGCCGCAGACATCGCCATCGGCGCCGATCACCAGCGGCGAGGAAAAAATCACGAGCACGTTGTGGACGCTCAACGGCAGCTTGAACCCGGGCAACGTCGCGGGCGGTGTCGGCTACTACTTCTCCTACAACGCCGGTGCCGGCTCGAGCTGCACCGGGCCCGGCAGCGTGAACACCCCGTTTGACAACGGCACGGCCAACGTTACAGGCAACACAGCGACATCCGTGTCGGCCACGGTCAAGCTGCACCCGTTCGAAGAATACTCGCTCTGTCTGGTAGCGGACAAGTACGGGGCCACGACCGGTCTCCAACTGACGCTCAAAACCGGCCCGGAAAAACCCGAAATCGTCAGCGAGAGCGCCTCGAGCGTGGAAAAACAAGAAGGGAAGTTCGCGGCGGTGATCAACCCAGAGAACCGTGAAACTACGTATTCTTTTCAATATTCGTACAACAAAGAAACGGTTGAAGAAGGCAACGGCGAAGTTGCGGGTGGGGGCACGATACCAGCCGGATTCGGCGCCCAAGAAGTCATCTCCCCTGTAGTTGAAGGACTCAGCACCAAAGAAACTGTTTATTATCGGGTCGTCGCGGAAAACGAAGAAGGCAAAGGCACGCCGACCTATGGCAATGTGGAAGCGTACACAAAACTGCCGCTTGTGGAAAACGAGCAATTCTCCGCCTTGACGTCGCTCAGCGCGAAGCTCGAAGCCACGGTCAACTCGGTCTTCGACACCACGAAATACACGTTCGAATACGCGCCCGATCTAACCTCATTGGAAGAACTCAAGGGAACTGTCGTGCCTAACCCCCCCGCGGAAATAGGCGGCACCGGCCCCGAACCGTTCAGCCTGGAAATCGTCGGCTTGCAACCCGGGCATACCTACTTCTATCGTGTCGTCGCTATAAACGAAGTGACTGAGCACGAAAAGAACGTGAACAACGGCAAGCCGGTCCGCGGTAAAATCGAGGAAGTCACGCCCTACGCCGCGCCGGCCGCCACAACTGGCGAAGCGCAGAGCATCACCGGCACCTCTGTGACGCTCTCGGGCGAAATCGACCCCAAAGGCTACGAAGCCAGCTACTCCTTCCAGTACATAAGCGAAGCGGGCTACCAGGCCGCGCTCGCCAAAGGTGCTACAGACCCCTACGCCGAAGGCGAAGCCACCCCCCCGGTCAGCGCGGGCTCCGGCGAAACCACCGAGGCAGCAGGGCCGATCCCGACCGGCGGCCTGCGGCCGGAAGAAACCTACCACTACCGTCTCGTCGCGACGAACCGTTCAGGAGTACAAGGCATGGGAGGCGACCGCACATTCACAACCGGGTTGGCGTCACCCCCATTGGTCAGCACCGGCCCCGCGAGCGGTGTCACCCAGAACGCGGCGACGCTGTCGGGCACGGTCACGACGAACGGCCTACGGACGAACTACGGGTTTGAAATCGGAACAGCGCCCGGCAATTATGGCTCGGCGACTGGTCTCGGCACGATCGGCGGCGCACAGACCGAAGAAGCACGCGTCACCTTAGGCGAACTGCAACCCGGTACGACGTACTACTACCGCATAACGGCCACCAACGCCGACGGCACGACCCAGGGCGAACCCGTAACGTTCACCACCCCAGAGTTCCCGAGCCTGCTCGCGGCCCCGGTCGCTCCACCACAGATCGCGATACCCGCGACGGCATTCCCGACCAACGTTGAAGAATCCGCAACGCCCGGGTCCAAAACGAAGACCAGGACGAAGCCGAAGACCAGGGCACAGAAACTCGCCGCCGCGCTGAAGCAATGCCACAAACAGCCGAAGAAGAGCCGCGCGAAATGTGAGCGGCAGGCTCACAGCAAATACGGGCCGGCGAAGAAGAAGAAGAAGTAGAGCGGCATCGCGGCCGCGGCGGGCATGGATGCGCCGTCGCGGTGAGGCTCAGTGCCCGAGCGCCGCGCGGCCGAGGTGCCTGCGCGGCGCGAGCGTGACCACGGCGGCGCTGCTGGGGGCGAGTTGGAGCGACAGCGAGCCCGCGTGGCCGTGGACCGCGGGCAGCGCGCGCGGGGTGGTCCATGTCCCGTTGGCGCTCACCGCCTGGCCGCCGAGGCGGGTGCCTGTGGTGGCGGCCGGCGAGGGGGCCGTCAGGCGCAGGATGCTGCCTCTCGCCAACGCGCGGGGAACGCTCAGGTGGACCGCGAGCGGCTGGGAGCCCGGCGGGTCGTAGTCCACCAGCACGAGGCTCACCTTGCCGTCAGGGGCGTTCACTGCGCTGGCGCTCAGCTCGCCCGGGGTGGCGCCGACGGTGGTCGCGGCGAGGGGCCGGCTGGGTGGGTGGGCCCCCATAAAAATGCGTGCGGCCAGCAGCGCGTACCACTCCGGATCCGGCTGCAGCTCACCCGCGTTCAGCGCCCCTTCGCCGTGGGCTGCGAGGGGGCTGTAGGTGAGGGGCTGGTCGATCAGGTCGTGGAAGTTCACGCCCACCACGCCTGCGGTCATCGCGCGGGTGGTGTAGTCGAGCGCCCACAGCGCTGAGGCGAACGCATTGCTGACGCCGGGCTGGCCTTCGCAGGAGATGTCGTTGGTCTCGTCCATCCGCAGCGGTGTTGCGTAGGTGCGGGCGAGCGCGAGCATCTTGCTGAGCATCTCGCTCTCTTTGCGGCGCACGTTGGGGCTCAGCAGTTCGGAGATCGTGGGGTGCTCGCCGCAGCTGCTGAGCGGGTAGTAGTGGTCGGTGAGCAGCTGCGGATGGATGGTGGTGGCCTCGTCGCGCACCCAGGTGAGGCCCTGCGTGCCGGTCGAGGGGTCTGGCCCCGCGATCGGCGTGCCGGGGGCGGCGGCCTCGATCGCCGCCCGGTAGGCCTCGGCTTGGGGGAGGTACGCCTTCACCCCGGTGCCCGGGGGGCGTAAGTGCTTGAGGGGGAAGAGGTCGGGCTCGTTGCCGATCTCGATCCCGGCGAGGTAGGAGCCCAGCTGCGCCTTCGCCGCGGCGGCCTCCTGCGCGGCGGCCTTCGGTTCGTAGTGGCCGAGGTTGACGGTCAGCAGCACCTTCCAGCCGGTTTCCCTCGCGAGTGCCGCCAGCCCAACGAGGTCCTGTTCGTCGATCGCGGTGTTGGCCCACGCCGGCTTGCGCGCGCCCGCCGGCACCCATGCGGCCTGTTCGTCGGCGCTGATCCCGCCGAAGCGCATCACGCCCGGGCCGAGCGAGCGCAGCAGCGCCGCGAAGTCGCCTTTGCCCGCGTAGGTGGCGATCGTCGGCAGGCTGCGCACCTCGAAGGAGAGGCCCATGAAGTCAGTGGGCACGGCAGGGCCCGTGGGGCGGCTCCCGATGCGCACACTCACCGGCCGGCCGCGCGGTGGGGGGGTCGCCAGCAGCCTTGGTTCTGTCGCGGCGCTCTGGCTTGTGGTGGAATCGGTCGCGCTGGCGCCGCTCGGCCTCGCCGGTGGGTCGCTCGCGCCGCCTCGCGGGTCCGCCGCCGCATTCGCGGCGTCGCCGGCGCGGTTGGTGGGGGTGGAGGAGTTGGTGGCCACCGCCACCACGACCGTCGCGAGCACGACCACCACCGCCACCGCGATCGGCAGCCGGGATCTCAGGGTGGTGGGCACGTGCATTGGAGCATTCCTCCAGTGGCCGTGGCGCGTGGGTCCGCGCGATCCACGACGATAAGGACTGTGCCACACCGCACCGAGCCTCTTCAAGCAATCGCGCTCGCGCTGCTGCTGGCCGGGATCCTCGCGCTCGCGGGGTGCGGAGGCACTGCCCAGCCACTCGGCGCGGCGCCGCGCAGCGTGCGGGTGCCTGGCTGTCCCGGGGCCGTTGGCGCCGTCTGTCCTTATACGCGCGTGGCCTCGATCGGCCGGCGTGGGGCGGGGGTGCTGCGCTGTCCCGAGGCGCTGGCGTTCGCGCCCGACGGCGATCTCTACGTCGCCGACCAGTTCTCCCATGTCGTGCAGCGGTTCTCGCCCAGCGGCCGCTTTCTCGGGCAGTGGGGCTCCTACGGCTCCGGGCCGGGGCAGCTCGGCTCCGTCGATGGGCTGGCGGTCGATGGCAAGGGCGATGTGTACGTGCTCGACTCCACCCACGATCGGATCGAGCGCTTCAGTGCGTCCGGGCGCCTGCTCGGTGAATGGGGGCGACCCGGCAGCAAGCTCGGCGAGTTCGACTTCGGCCCCGGCTATGGCCCCGACAAGCCGCCCGGCGGGGGGATCGCCGTGGGCGGGGGGCATGTCTACGTCTCCGACTCCACCGCCAACCGGATCGTCCGTTTCGACCTCGACGGCTCCCACCCGGTGCTGTGGGGGCGGCCGGGCAGCGGGCCGGGGCAGTTCTCCTTCCCGCGCGGGCTGGCGGTCGCGGGGAGCGTCGTGTACGTCGCCGACGAGGGCAACCACCGCATCCAGGCGCTCTCGCTGTCGGGGCGCCCGCTGTACGCGGAGGGGACCTTCGGCAAAGAACCCGGCCAGTTCGTCAACCCGTTCGGGGTCACCGTGCACGGCGGGCGGGTGTATGCGGTGGACGACAACAACAACCGCATCGTCGTGCTCTCGCGCGCGCTGCGCTACCTCGAAGAGTGGAGCGGCGAAGGCACCTTTGCGCTCAGCTACATCCGCGCCGCCGCCGTCTCCCCGGCGGGGCACGTGTACGTCGCCGACACCGGCCACGAACGGGTCGTCGCGTTCACGCCCACCGGGCAGGGGCTGCTCGCGTTCGGCACGCCCGGCATTGCGCCCGGGCAGCTGATCGCGCCGCTGGGGGTGGCCGCCGACGGGGCCGGCGCGTTCGTGGTCGAGACCTACGGCTCGCGCAGCCCGATCTACCAGTTCGGCGCCTCCCTGCGCTACCGCGGCGAGTGGCAGCGGGGTGGGGGGGCGATCGTCGGCAGCCACTGGTTCGGTCCGACCACGGCCGTGGTCGCGCCCGACGGGTCGCTGTGGGTGACTGACCCCCGCAACGGCATTGTCCGCCACCTCAGCTCCAGCGGCGGGTACCTCGGCGCGCTCGGCGACCCCTCGCCGGCGCCATCCGGTGGGGACGGTCAAGGGGAAGAGGGGGAGGGGGGGAGCAGTGCCGGAGTCCTCGACGCGCTGCTCGAACCACTCGGGGTGGCGCTCTCGCCCTCTGGGGGGGTGGTGTATGTCGCCGACACCGGGGCCGGGCGCGTAATGCGCTTCAGCTCCTCCTACCAGCCGCTGGGGCGGCTGGGATCGGTTGCGTTCGAGCGGCCGGTTGCGGTCGCAGTTGCGCCGAATGGGGCTGTTTATGTAGCCGACACCGGGCTCGAGCGGGTGTTCGAGCTCAGCCCCTCCGGGGTGCTGCTGGGCTCGTGGGGTGCTCCCGGGCGTGGGCCCGGCCGCTTCGAAGAACCGTCGGGGATCGCGGTCGATTCCGCCGGGCAGGTGTTGGTCTCCGATCGGCGCCTGGACCGCGTGCAGAAGTTCTCCGCTCGCGGGCATCTGCTCGCCATGTGGGGCGCCCCCGGTGGCGGCCTCGGCCAGCTGTCCAGCCCCAGCGGACTCGCCGTGAGCTGCCGCGGCGCGGTGCTGGTGGCGGATACGGCCAACAACCGCGTCCAGGTCTTCGCCGGCGCCGCTTCGCCGGGCGTTTGCACGCCCGCCGTGTAAGGGTCCTGCCGAGTTCCGCCCGTCAAGCACGGCAAGGCGTCCGAGGCGGGTCCCACCCGTCAAGCGACACCGGCGAAATGCCGATGGTTTGGTTATGCCCTCCTCGCAGCCCACCTCGCTGGACGGCCCCGCCAGTGGTGGGGACGTGTTTTCCGGCCCCGCCAGTGGTGAGGTCGCGCTTTCGGCGCTGCGCCAGGCGCAGGAGCGCTTCGAGCTGGTGTTCGAGCAGGCGCCGATCGGGATGGCGTTGCTCACCCCCGAGGGCCGCCTCGTGCGCATCAACCAGTCGTTGCTGGCGATCACCGGCTACTCCAACGACGAGCTGCTCGCCAAAAGCCTCGACGACATCACCTACCCCGACGACATCTCCAGCGATCTCGAGCACGTCCGCCGCCTGCTCGCGGGGGAGATCCGCCACTACGAGATCGAGCGCCGTTACTTCCACGCCCGCGGCCACGTGATCTCGACGATGCTGTCGGTTTCGCTGATGGCCGACCGCGATGGCCGCCCGCAGCACTTCATCGCGCAGATCCAGGACATCACCGAGCGCAAGCTGATCGAGGAGCGCCTGCGCCACCTCGCCGAACACGACTCCTTGACCGGTCTCTTCAACCGCCGCCTGCTCGAGCGCCAGCTCGCGATGCAGGTCGCGCGCTGCCGGCGCTACGGCGAGATCGGGGCGCTGCTGGTGATCGACCTCGACTCCTTCAAGCAGGTCAACGACACCTACGGCCACAAGGTCGGCGATGAACTGCTCGCGGTGATCGCCACCGAGTTGCAGCACCGCCTGCGCGGCACCGACGTCGTCGCGCGGCTCGGCGGCGATGAGTTCGCCGTGTTGCTCCCCGGCACCACGGTCGAGGACGCGCGCAAAGTCGCCTCGATCCTCAGCGAGGCGATCGCTGGGTGTGGCGTGGCCGTGGAGGGCGTCGAGCGCATCTCGGTTGACGCCTCGGTCGGGGTCGCCGCGCTCGACGCCGACACCCAGGGCGGGGAAGCGGCTTTGATGGAGGCCGATCGCGCGATGTACTCCGCCAAGGGGCCGCGCGTTCGGGCCGTGGATTAGGAGTAGGCCCCCGGGGTCGAGGTGTTGTGTTGTTTTTTTCGGCCTCTACCCAGGATTGGTGTGCCTGGGAGGAACATGAAATCGGGTCGCCGCCCGCAACGCCGGTTCGGTGTGTCAGCTCACGTGCGCGACGATCACTGGGGTGGTGGTCGGCTGCCGGGTACCGCCGGCGGGCTCCTGCGTGACCATCACCACGCTTGCCTTGTCGCTGTCGGGTACCGCCACCGTGGCGGTGCCAGCCTTGGTGGGGGCGAACAGGCTGTCGGTCGCCCGCGGCAGGGCGTTGCTCCCCGGGCCTTTCACCCACACCTCGTACACGTGCCCGGAGGTGGGCTCGGGGAAATGTGCGACGGTGAGCCACGTGTGCCCGGCGCTCTGATGCAGCGCCGCGCTGGCGCCGGCGAGCGTCACGTTTGCGCTCACCACGCGCGCGGCCGAGTCGCTCACCTTGGCCGATCCGCCGCCGAACGGCGTCGCCAGCCCACCGATCAGGACGCCCGCCGCCAGCGCGCCGGTGCCGGCGAGCGCCAGAGCGGGGCGCAGGGCGAATAGTCGCCTGCGGGCCGACCGGGAGCGCGTCCCGGTGGACGCTGCCGCCCTTGCCCCTGCAGCATCTGCCTCCGCTGCCTCCGCTGCCTGCGCATCCGCCTCGCGGCGCACGATCGCCATCACATCGCGCTTGGTCCTTGCCGGCGCCGGTACCTGCGGGACGGCGGTGGCGAGATAGTCGGCCGCGGGCGCCAGCGCGGCGAGGTCGTCGCCGCACAGCGCGCACGAGCGGGCGTGCTGGAGGAACTCTGCGCTGTGCCGCTCATCCAGCAGGCCCAGCAGGTAGACGGCGGCGTCGCCGCAGCGGTGCTCGGCGGGGCCCGGCGAGTCGTGCCCGTCGCTCATAGCGGCATCGCCTCCTCGGCCGCAAGTGTGAGACGCAGCTTGGCGAGTCCCAGGCGCATCCGGCCCTTCACGGTACCGATCGGCATCTCTAGCATCGAGGCGATCTCGGTGTGGGTGAAGCCGCCGAAGTACGCCAGCTCCAGCACCTGGCGCTGCTCTTTGGGGAGCACCTCCAGGGCGCCCCTCACCTCCGTCGCCCGCTCCCCGTCGATGATCTGCTCCTCGGTGTCCTCTCGACCCGCCACCCGCTCCACGGCGCCCTCGTCGTGGAATTGGTGGCGCTCGCGCACGCCCCCGCGGCGCAGCGCATCGATCGCGCGGTTGTGCACGATCCGCAGGATCCAGTTGCGCACGCTCCCGCGGGCGCGGTCGTAGCGCGCGCCGGTGCGCCATAGCGCGATGAACGCCTCCTGCAGCACGTCCTCGGCGGTGGCACGCCTGCCGCAGATGCGGTAGGCGAGCGAGAAGGCGGCGTCGCAGTGGCGGTCGTAGATGACTTCGAAGGCGTCCGCGTTGCCCGTCTGCACGAGCGTCATCAGCTCCTCGTCGGCGAGCTTGTGCAGGCCGGCGGCGCTCCCCGCCTCGGCGAGCAGCCCACGCGCCCGGGCGATCGGCACCTTCATCGGCGCTCAGCTCCTCTGCACGCTGCGATCGGCGCCTTCATCGGCGCTCCGCTCTGCGCGCTGGGATTGGCGCCTTCATCGGCGCTCCGCTTCTCTACACGCAGGCAATCTGTCGCTCATCTCTGTTCCTTCGCGCGAGTTGAGCTCATGGATCACCGAGGAATCCCATCGACCGATGGTAGGCGTGGGCTCGTGGATGGTGCGGCGCGCGGCGTGCTCGGTCGCCGTCTCTCCCACGCGAGGAGCCGCTTGCCTCACAGCCATCGGTCATCATGCCCGGGTGAGCGTTCTCGTCGTCAAGGCGTTGCTGGCGCCGTCGTTCGTCGTGGGAGCGTCGGTTGCCGCGCGGCGTTTCGGCCCGTGGGTCGGGGGAGTCGTCGGCGGGCTGCCGGTGGTGGCCGGTCCGATCCTGCTGGCCTACGCACTCGCGCACGGCCGCGTGTTCGCTCAGCATGCGGCCGCCGGAACGCTGCTCGGCCTGCTGTCGTTGACGGCGTTCGTCGTGGTCTACGGCCGTCTTGCCCACCGCGCCCGGTGGTGGGTCTGCATGCTCTGCGGGTGGCTGGCGTTTGCCCTCGGCACGCTCGTGCTCGACGGCGTTGCGGTGCCGGTCGCCGTCGCACTCTTCCTCGCGTGTGCCGGGTTCGCCGTCGGCCTGCTGTTGCTACCCGCCCCTGCCGGTGACCGGGTGGCGATCGCGTTTGCGCCGGCCTGGGACCTGCCGCTCCGCGCCGGCTGCGCGCTGGCGCTGGTGCTCGCCCTCACGACAGCATCGGGATGGCTGGGGCCGCAGCTCAGCGGGCTGCTCGCGCCGTTCCCTGTGATCACCACGGTGCTGGCCACCTTCACGCACACCCAGCGCGGAGCCGGCGAAGCGGTGCGACTCCTGCGCGGAATGCTCTCGGGCTTTGTCGGGTTCGCGCTGTTCTGCTTCACGCTCACGATCTCGCTCGACGCGTCGGGTGTTGCTGTGGCATTCCTGTTCGCCACAGCGGCCGCGCTGGCCGTACAGGCCGCGATGATCTTGCACGCGCGATGGGTCGCGGCGGCAGCGCGGGCTTGACGGGCTGGGTCGAGTGGCCGCACACTGCTGGGCGGGTGTTCGAGCGGATGTCGGACTCGAGCTCTATTCGTTCTCGGTTTTCCCTGTGGCGTCTGGGTTGCCGAGCTCTTCGGCCCGCACGAAGAACGCGGTGGGGCGGATGCCCATACTCTTCGCGAGCGTGAGCAGCAGTTCGAAGTCCGGGTCCAGCCGCCCCTCTTCCAGGGCCGCGACGCGTGCCGGGTCCACCCCCGAGGCGGCCGCCAAATCGTGGGCGCTGAGGCCGTGCTGCTCGCGCACCTCTCGCATTGCTCTGCCGAGGAGGATGAGATACTTGGTGGAAGACAAGTGTCAGCGGAACTATACCCCAAATATGACCCAACGATTCGTCCTCTCCACGCGTAGCCATTTGCCGATGCCACCGCCGAGAAAATCCAAACCACGCAGCCCAGCCCATGCGGCGCTTGGGCAGGCGATCGAGCTTTTCATCGCCGAGAATGCACACATGACCCACGAAACCGTCGCGACGGATGGCGGCTTGACCGTCAAGCAGGTCGGCGATCTGGTGCGAGGTCAGGGCAATCCGACATATACGACGGTCCTGAGGCTTTGCCATGGGCTGCATGTCCGCCCCGGTGAGCTCATGGCGCGTGCCGATCAGCTGCTCGACGGGGCGCCCGAGTAGCTAGGCACCCGTGCCGCGACCTACTGGTTGCCCTGCAGCGACGGGCGAGAGTGTTTGCTGGTTCGGCTAGTCTGCACCGTGTTGTGGAGCCTGATTTGAAATCGCATGGGGCGGCACGTCGAGTGTTGATCGCGTTGGATCCGAGTGCGGAGACCAAGGCGGCGTCGTTTGCGGCTGCGTGGTCTGGGGATGGTGAGGCGCAGCGGGTTGGCGGTAGGGCTGTTGTGATCCCGGTGCCGGGGGTTGTGTTTCTTCCTGGTGTTGCGGAGCTGGTTGCGATCCCGTTGGCTGTGAATCTTGGAAGTAGCGTGCTGTATGACATGGTGAAGCGGTTGCTCGGCGTGTCGCGGGGGCCTGCGGGGCCTGGGGCCGGGGATCTAGAGGTCGTTGAGACGTTGAGTGCTGACGGGGAGAGACTTCTGGTGGTGCGGTCGCTGGGGGGTGGGCGGTGAGCGTCATCACGTTGACGGAGCGTGCGTCGGGGGCCGATGGAGTGTTTGAGGGCGTGGTGCGGTTCCAGGGCGGCGGAGAGCATCTAGTCAGGGTGGCTGACCCGCTGGCAGGGAACCCGGGTGGGGAGCGGCTGTTGGCGTGGTATTTCGAGGAGCATCTGCGCTATCCGTTCTTGGATAGTGACCGGGAGCGTGGGGCGGTCGCACTGCTGGCGGATTACGGCAGAGGGCTGTTCGAGCAAGTGTTCAGGGTCAACCAGGATTGCTTGTATGAGTTTCGGCGTGCGCGGGACGCGGGCTTTGATGGCTGGCAGCTGGAGGTCGTTGGCGGGGTAGATTTCCATCGTTTGCACTGGGAGGCGTTGCGGGATGATGGGGCTGGCGCTCCGTTAGGAGTGCGTGTCCCGGTGGTGCGCAGGGTCGAGAACGTCGATCGCGGCTTTGATGTCGAGGCTCAGGGTCCAACGCTAAATGTCTTGGTCGTCACCGCGCGCCCGCGCGGGGCACGCGATGTCGGGTATCGCACAATCTCGCGTCCGCTGCTGGCAGCGCTGCGGCAGGCTCGCGTTCCCGTTTTGGTTGACCTGGTGCGCCCGGGTTCGTGGCGGGCGCTGGAGAGTCATTTGCAGGCTGTGAAATCGCAGCAAGGGTCTGGCTGGTACGGGATCGTGCATTTCGATGTTCACGGGGCGGTGGCGAGACCAGACGAGTTGCGCCAGCACGTGGGGGAGGACTATCTGCTCGCCGAAGACGCACAGCTTGGGAGCGACGACGAGGACTCATATCTTTTCTTCGAGACGCCCGAGGACGACGTCCCGGACCCTGTATCAACCGCGAGGGTTGCCGACCTTCTGGTCGAGCATCGTGTGCCGGTCGCGGTGTTGAATGCTTGCCAGTCGGCGATGCAGTCGCGGGGGAGCGAGGCGAGTCTCGCGCAGCGCTTGGTGGAGGCCGGCGTGCCGGTGTCGGTGGGTATGGCGTACTCGGTGACGGTGACGGCCGCGGAGTTGATGATGCCCGTCGTCTATAGGCGGCTCGCTGAGGGCGAGGAGATTCTCTCCGCGATCCACGCCGGACGACGTGAACTGTTTGACGTGCGCGCCCGGCGCGCGTACTTCGACCACGATCTCGATCTCGAAGACTGGGTGCTGCCAGTCGTGTTCTCACAGCGCCCTGTTGAGCTGCAGCCGCGGGCGGCGACCCCCGAGCAGGCGCAGCAGTTCTACTCCCATCGGGCACAGCTCGTTGAGGAGCCTAAACCCGAGTATGGGTTCGTCGGGCGGGACCTGGATGTGCAGGCGATCGAGCGGATGCTGCTCGGCGAAGGCGCCCATAACGAGCTGCTCGTTATGGGGATGGCCGGGGCGGGCAAGTCCACGCTGCTGGGGCATCTCGGGTGGTGGTGGCAGGCGACTGGCCTGGTGGATCGTGTTCTCAGCTTCAGCTACGAGGAACGTGCGTGGACGGTCGATCAGATCCTGGAGGAGATCATCAGCAAGCTGCTCGACGGGCACGAGCAGGCGCTCGCACGGGCTCTCCTCGACGATGCGAAGCTGGAGCGGGTCGCGACGTTGTTGCGCGCCGACCGGCACCTGCTGGTGCTCGATAACGCGGAGTCGATCACAGCTACCCCAGCCTCGATTCCGCACTCGCTGCCCGAGGAGGAGCAGTTGCGCCTGCGACGATTCCTGTCTCGCCTGAGCGGCGGCAAGAGTCTCGTTCTGCTGGGCTCTCGCGGGCCGGAGGAGTGGCTCGCCGCGGATGCCTTCGCGTCCAACGCCTATGAGCTCGGCGGCCTTGACCCACAGGCCACCTCGATATTACTGGAGCGCATCATCACCCGCCACGGCGGACGGCTCCCCGACAGCGACACCGAGCGCGACGCGCTCGATGAGCTGGTAGGGATTCTCGGCGGGTACCCGCTGGCCCTCACGGTCGTCCTGCCCGTGGTGGCCACGAGCGCACCCTCGGACGTGCTGACTGAGATCAAGTGTGGAGGCGAGGACGCAGATCCGGGCAGCATCATCCAGCACGCCGTGGAGCTCAGCCACGGGCGTCTTGACCCCGCCACCCAGAACTCGCTGATTCTACTCGCGCCGTTCACAAGCGTAGTCCCGATGGTCGGCCTCGATCTCTACCGGCAGCTCCTTGAGACCCACGAGCCAGTGCGAACACTGGGTTCGCTGGATCTGCCTAGTGCGCTCAGCGAGGCAATCAAAGTCGGCCTCGCCACCCCCGATACTCAATCTCATAACCACGTTCGCCTGCAGCCCCTGCTCCCCTTCTTCCTACGCACCCGTCTCGCCGACCAGCCCAAGCTTGCAGCTGCGGTCGCGCGCGCCCACCACGACCTCTACCAGCAGCTGGGGCCTTCGCTCCATGCTCTCCTCACGAGCCGTGAGCCAGACGAGCGCGCTGCAGGCAGAGCCTTCACGTACGCCGAGTACGCCAACCTCACTACTGCCGTTGACTACGCCTTGGCTAACGGCCATCCCGTCACGCCCCTCATCCAGCCGCTTGAGGAGTTCCTTGACCAAGCCCGCCAACAGCACACTCGCCGCCAGCTCCTCGAGCAAGTGATCCAGGCCATCGGCCAGCCCGGCGCAAGCGATCGACGGGCAGAGCTTGCCCACATGCACAACCTCGCCGGTATCACAGCGCTCGAACAGCACCATCTCGATGATGCGCGCACACACCATCAGGCCGAGCTCGCCCTCCGCGAGCAGCTCGACGACCGCCGCGGCGCGGCCGTCACCTACCATCAGCTCGGCATGGTTGTCCAGGAACAGCGGCGTTTTGAGGAGGCCGAGGCGTACTACAAGAAAGCGCTGGAGATCAAGCTTGAGTTCAACGACCGCCACGTCACGGCCAACACCTACCATCAGCTCGGCATGGTCGCCCAGGAACAGCGGCGTTTTGAGGAGGCCGAGGCGTACTGCAAGAAAGCGCTGGAGATCAAGCTTGAGTTCAACGACCGCCACAGCGCGGCTAGCACCTACCATCAGCTCGGCATTGTCGCCCAGGAACAGCGGCGTTTTGAGGAGGCCGAGGCGTACTACAAGCAGTCGCTGGCGATCGAGCTTGAGTTCAACGACCGCCACGGCGCGGCCAACACCTACCATCAGCTTGGCATGGTCGCCCAGGAACAGCGGCGTTTTGAGGAGGCCGAGGCGTACTACAAGCAGTCGCTGGCGATCGAGCTCGAATGCAACAACCGCCACGGCGCGGCCATCAGCTACCACCAGCTCGGCAGGGTCGCCCAGGAACAGCGGCGTTTTGAGGAGGCCGAGGCGTACTACAAGAAGGCGCTGGAGATCGAGTATGAATTCGACGACCGCCACGTCGCAGCCCGAGCCTACCACCAGCTCGGCACGGTCGCCCAGGAACAGCGGCGTTTTGAGGAGGCCGAGGCGTACTACGGGAAAGCGCTGGAGATCAAGCTCGAGTTCAACGACCTCCACAGCGCGGCTAGCACCTACCACCAGCTCGGCAGGCTCGCCCAGGAGCAGCGGCGTTTTGAGGAGGCCGAGGCGAACTACAAGAGAGCGCTGGAGATCAAGCTCGAGTTCAACGACCTCTACAGCGCGGCCAGCAGCCAGAGTGAGCTCGGAATTCTCCTCACGCGCACGGGCCGTGTCAGCGATGCAATTCGGTTCTCGCTCGACGCGCTGGTCGCCCGAGCCGAGACCTTGGGACAGTGGTCTGGGCTCGATCTGCAGTGGCTGAAGCGGCAGCGTGAGCTGGCAGGCACAGACCAGTTTCGGACGGAGGTTATGCGGCATTCAAGCGACCGTTTGCTCGAGCAACTGCTCCCATTGCTTGACCAGGTTGACGAACCGCCGGAGAGGTGACCACTTGTGCTTTTGGACGAGAGAGCGCGAGCGGGTGGTGCTAGCTCTCGACTCGGTGCCTCAGGCTGCGGTAGGCGAGCTCGACGTCGGTGATGATCCTGTAGCCGTGCTGGGTGCCTCCAGCCAGCGCGGTCAAGATCAGGAATGTCGCCTCCTGCATCGCGCGCTTCCTCATAGAGTTAACTGTCTATAGTCAAGGCGTCGGACAACCCCGCCCAAGAGAAGTAGTAGCCCGGTCCGCACCGGTCCTGCTGCACTCAGCGAGTGTTGGCAGCTGCACGATGGCAAGAGAGCGGTGTCGCGAGAGCGCGAGCAAATTGTCGCATCCGGTTCACCACTGGGGCAGTGGCGTGGACTCCGCTGGCTAGTGTTCCAGCAACGCTAAGGGCTTGTAGATAAATAACGTTGCAGGATGCGTGTCACGTGTGTGGAACAGTGAGGCGTGGTCTATGAGGATGCGATTGGCGAGCGGTTTAGGGCGCTGGCGGGTGAGCTGAATGAGCGTCAGCGCCGCCTGTTTGTGGCGGCCGAGGCGCGAGCGGCGGGACGGGGTGGTGTCGCAACGGTCTCGCGGCAGACCGGGGTGAGCGTACCGACGATTCGCAAGGGGATTGCGGAACTGGAGTTCGGCGAGCATCTGGAGCGTGGGCGTGTCAGACGGCGGGGCGGTGGCCGCAAGGCACTGACTGAGGTTGACCTGACGCTGGCTGGTGATCTCGAGCGGCTCGTGGAGGAGAGTTCGCGTGGTGATCCGGAGTCACTTTTGCGTTGGACCTCCAAGAGCGTGCGCAACCTGGCCGAGGGGCTGCGTGAGATGGGGCACGAGGTTCACTTCACTTCTGTGGCGACGCTCCTGCGCTCCCTCGGGTACAGCCTGCAAGCGAACGTCAAGACGAGGGAGGGCCGCCAGCACCCCGACCGCGATCTGCAGTTCCGCCACATCAACCAGGCCGCGAAGGCGGCCGTGGCCGCGGGCTGGCCGGTGATCAGCGTAGACACGAAGAAGAAGGAGCTGGTCGGAGACTTCAAGAACGCAGGGCGTGAGTGGCATCTGAAGGGCAAGCCCGAGCTGGTGCGCGTGCACGACTTCAAGGACAAGCAGCTGGGCAAGGCGATCCCTTACGGCGTCTATGACCTGCGCCTGGACGAGGGCTACGTCAACGTCGGCATCGACCACGACACCGCCCAGTTCGCCGCGAACTCGATCCGCAGCTGGTGGGAGCACCTCGGAGCCGAGCGCTACCCGCACGCCACGCAGCTGCAGATCACCGCCGACTGCGGCGGCTCCAACGGCAACCGGACGAAGCTGTGGAAGGTCGAGCTGGGAAAGCTCGCAGACGAGATCGGCCTTGAGATCGCTGTCTGCCATTTCCCGCCCGGCACTAGCAAGTGGAACCGGATCGAGCACCGCCTGTTCAGCTTCATCACCATGAACTGGCGCGGCAAGCCGCTGACCTCCTTGGAGACGATCATCAACCTGATAGGCGCGACCACGACCAGCAGCGGGCTTGAGGTCTACGCCCGTCTCGATCAAGGCACCTACCCCGACAAGATCCGCGTCACAGACGCCGAGCTGCAGACCGTCAACATTCACGGTGAAGACTTCCACCCCGAGTGGAACTACACGATCGTGCCCCGCGGGTGAAGACCAGCATCCATCAGCACGCCGTAAATGAAACGTTATTTATCTACAAGCCCTAAGTACACCCGGGCGCCACCTGAGGACGGCTGCGGTCAGCTGCGAGATGTCGGCACTCGTTGCTCCTGAGTGACGTAGCGTTGCTACAACATCGCTCGGGAGGCCGGCCGTGGCGAGCAGCACTTTCGCCTGTTGGAGTTGCGCGGCTGTGGCTACTACGTTCGGCAGAGCTCGAACCTTTATGTCGTGCTCCACAACGCCGACGAGCCTTTGTTCCTGTGCGAGGTCGCGCGCAGCCGTCAAGGCGTCAAGACGCGCGGTTCGTTTCTGCCGCCGCGCCCAGAGGCAATTCCCGGCCCGCGCCGCGCCGTCGAGTCGCTCGTTAGTCGCGACCAGTGCGTCGATATACGCAGAGCTGCTCAGGCCATTCGCAACCATGACGTTCCAGGCGTGAGCCGCTCTCCTCGAGACTCCCCGTCTAGCCTGTAGGACGGGGGCTCTGTTGGGACGCACACCCGCGATCGCCCTGTAGTGCGGGTCAGGGGGGTCGCTGGCGATCGTCGAGATCGAACTCCCAATGCCGCCGTCGACTATCTCCATCGCGGCCTCCATCGTGTCTCCTGGGAGCAGGATCTCGGGCGCGAGCTCGGGCGCTGCGGCAGCGAGCGCAAGTCTGAACGCCAGATCGGCGACATCGGTCGCGGTCATATATGGCTCGATGGCCTGCGCGGAGGACTTGAGGCTTGAAACTGTCCGTCGTACCTGCGCAGGAATGACGAGGGGCTTGACCGCAATGACCGTCGGTGAGGGGCCGGGCACCGGTGATGGGCCCGGCCCGGGACCTGAAGTGCTCACTTCCGGGCTCGGCAAGCCGGGCGTGTCGGGCGTGATGCGCAAGATCCCGGAAGTCAACGCTTCGGGGCCGGGACCATATACAACGCCGACGGACACAGGGCCATTTGGTTCCGCCGCGAGTCCTCCCGATGTCTCGTATTGCCCTCCTAGGAGCGTGGGGGGGTAGTACGTGAAGGTCCCTGTGGGTGTCATCTTTGCGACGCCGACGCCTTCATAGTGGGAGTCGTAATAGGTGAGCCAGATATCCCCGTCGGAACCGACCGTAGAATCGGTCGGCGTCACTCCCGCTGGGAGTTGGAAGAAGTGAAACACGCCGGTGGGTGTAATCGAGCCGATGGCACCGCCCGGGGTGGTGCTTGCCACAAGGGTAAACCAGACTTCGCCGCTTGGGCCTGCGGCCAAAGCGATCGGCTGGTCAATTTCGGGATCCGGCGTCGGATCGGGGACCGAAAAATAGGAGTAGGTCCCGGAAGCAAAATGCCCGATCTCGGACAGGTTGCTTCTGAACCAGACGCTGCCGTCGCTGGCGACGGCCATTTCTCCAACCTCCGGAGATTCGGTTACATGTGGCGACGGGTATTCGATGAGTTCGGATTCCAAATCGCCATTCATTTCCTTCTTGATGACCAGTCTGCCCACGTTAAGCGTCGCACCGTTGCGCGTAGCCTCGCTAAAGAGGGTCCAGACTTCCCCGCTCGCGCTAAGTGCGACATCGTTGTAGTTGCGTGCGATGTTGGCTTCGGCCCAGCCGCCGCCGTTGTATCGTTTTATGGACGACGACTGGAAGACAGGGTCGTGCGCCACGAACCAGACGGCTCCTTCAGGGCCCACATTTGGGCTGCTTTCCGGTAGTCCGGAGATGTTTTCCGCTAGGTACCCCGGGACTTCGTAGGTAGCGATGGCGCCTGTGGGACCCATGTAATCCAGGTTGGCATCAGTCGGGGGTTCCGGCGTCGTGAAGAACCATAGCCCGCCCGGGCCAGTCGCCAGTTCCCGGGGCTGTTCTGGCGACGGGAAGAAGTGAACGTCCGCAGACGCGCTAGATGTAGTCCCGAGAACGACGCACACCAGAGCAACTGTGGCGGGTGCAATTAACCGGATAAGGCGAATGCACATGTACTAGGCGTCAAGCCGTCGGTGTCTTGTTTTCTCGATCCGCTTCATGGCCCATAGCTGCCGAGTCTCGGTCAGGACTGAACGAAGGCCAGCAGGTCAGCGTTGATCGTTTCGGCTTGCGTGGTTGGCATACCATGCGGGAAGCCTTTATATGTCTTCAGCATCCCGTTCTGCGCGAGCGCCGCAGACAGTGGCCCGGAGTCGGCGTAGGGAACGATCTGGTCGTCGTCGCCATGCATCACCAAGACCGGCACCGTGATCTTCTTGAGGTCCGCGGTGAAATCGGTCTGGGAGAAGGCGACGATGCCGTCGTAGTGTGCCTTCGCTCCGCCCATCATTCCCTGGCGCCACCAGTTCTCGATGATCGCCTCCGAGGATTCCACGCCGGGCCGGTTGAAGCCGTAGAAGGGTCCCGACGGCAGGGCCCGGTAGAACTCAGACCGGTTGGCGGCAAGCTGGGCCTGGAGGTCGTCGAACACGCTCTTCGGCAGCCCGCCCGGGTTGGCGTCGGTCTGCACCATCAGCGGCGGCACCGAACTGATCAGTACCGCCTTCGCCACACGGCTCTCACCGTGTCAACCGATGTAGCGCGCGACCTCCCCACCACCGGTGGAATGCCCGACGTGGACGGCGTCCCCGAGATCGAGATGGGCGGTCACTGCAGCCAGGTCATCGGCGTAGTGGTCCATGTCGTGACCGCCGCTGGTCTGCGTGGAGCGTCCGTGCCCGCGCCGGTCATGGGCGATAACGCGGTAGCCGTGCTGCAGGAAGAACAGCATCTGGGTGTCCCAATCGTCGGCCGAAAGGGGCCAGCCATGGCTGAAAACGATTGGCTGGCCCGAACCCCAATCCTTGTAGAAGATCTCCGTGCCGTCGGTGGTGGTGATCGTGCCCATGCGCAGCTTCCTCCGTTCGTCTCGCTGTTGACGTCGAAACGTGCAAGCGGAGCGTAACACCGCCCTCGTGAGCAGCGGCATCGTCGATGGTCACACGGCGCATATCACGGGCTGGCGATTTTCCGAGGAAAGCAAGCGTATGGGCGGAGGCCGCTCACACTCTTGGCCTGGACGACAAGCGACGCACGAAGATGCCGGTTTGTAGGGACTTTTCAAGGCGACGACCGGAATCGAACCGGTGTAGACGGCTTTGCAGTCCTTACGGTTAATGTAATGCCCCCGAGTTTACAGGGCCTTCCGTGTCGCTGAGTTGCGCTGAGTTGCCCTCGAATCGGCCAGTTCGGGACACAACTCGGGACACGGAACCGAGGCTCACTGCGGCACCTTCTCGCGGGCCTGCACGAGCGGGGACACGTCCTCGCCCGCGAACGCGCCGGAGAGACGCGCCGCGTCGTCGGCGCCGGGGCGATGGTGAACGTAGCGCATGGTCGTCGTGACGTGAGCGTGCCCGAGCATCGCCTGAACGTCGGAGAGCGGGAACGCGCGGACCGCGGTCGAACCGAAGCAGTGCCGTAGATCGTGGAAGCGCACGCGACGTAGACCGGCCTTCTTGAGTGCCGCGTAGTAGCGCCGCCTGAGCGTCCAGCCGTCCAGCGGCTCGCCGGTCACGGTGAACACGAGATCGTCCGGGGCGGTGTAGTGCTCGCGCTGGCTGAGCCGGTCGAGCGGGCCTATCAGCTCCTCGACCAGCGGCACGGAGCGGACCTTGCCGGACTTCGGCGCCTTCCGCTTGCGCGCCACCGTGGACCACGCCTGACGGACATGGACGCGCTGGCCCGCGAAGTCCACATCGCGCCAGCGCAGCGCCAACAGCTCGCCCTGACGCAGGCCCGTCATCGCCGCGGCGAGGTACAGCGTGCCCGCCAGCTCGTCATCCGCTGCGCGCACGAGCGCCGCCAACTCCTCCGCGTCGAACGTCTCAAACTCCCCGCTGTAGCGGACGGTTGGGCGGTCGACTTGCTCAGCGCTTGCGGGGTTGCGCGCGAGACCGTGCTCCCGCATGGCGAACCGGAAGACGCCGTGTGCGACGGTCAGGTGGCGTACCACGGTCCGGGCGGAGAGCGGCGCTCCGTGGCCTTCCCGCTTGGATGCGAGCAGTTCGTCCCGTAGCGCCGCCACATCCCTGCTCGTGATCGACTCAACCGGCCGGTCCCCCCACCGGGGGTTAAGGCGGGCGTCGATCGACTGCCGGTAGTCACGGATGGTCGAAGCCTCGCGGCCCTTCACCGTTTCTATGTGCCGCAGGAACCCCGCCGCCGCGTCCCGGAACGTCGCCCCACCGGGCTGATGGTCATAGGTACACTCGCCGACCTTGCGTCGCTCGTCGGCGAGCAGATCCGCCAGGGCGTCCTTTGCCATCTTCTCAGTCAACGCACCGGCAGTCGGCTTGCCGCCCTTGAGGTGCGCCGGGGCGAGCCGGTGCGTGGTCTGCTCGGGCTCCCTACCGGGCACCCGTGTCTTGACGAACCAGACGTTGCCCTCGCGCAGCGCGCGGAGTTGCAGGTGGCCGCTCACGCGCTTGGGAGTTGTCCGGGCGGCCATCAGCGCTCACCCCCGAACAGTGCCTCGACGGGCTCGCCAACCTCGCGGCTGATCGCCAGCGCTACCTTCACCGATGGCTGGTGCTGCCCCAGCTCGATCCGGGCGACTGTGCTCGTTGCAAGGCCCGCGCGCTCGGCGAGGGCCTGCTGGGTGAGGCCCGCGCGCTTGCGGGCTGCTGCTACCGGGCCGCGCTCAGCGGCGGGGCGGGGTACTGTCTCAGTCGGCATAGGATCACCCTCCTGTGTCCGGCCCCCGGCTGGTGGAACAGCGCGGGGGCGCTTTGATGTACGGCGCATAATAGCGCATACGCTAGCGAGCGGGAAGGATAGAAGGGCACATGGGGCGTGCCACGCGCGTTGCAACGGTGGCACGCCAGAATGCTGCGAACCGACGCCGGATCGGCCGCTAGACTTCCGAGCGTCGCCTTGAGTAAGCGACGAAATCCTTCCTTTTCGGGGATGGTGATTCATGCGAGCGGGGCGTCTTCGGGCGCCCCGCTTTTCTTTGTGCGCCCAGCATGACCAGCAGCTCGGGGGTGCGAGTCCCCTGTGGAGGTTGATGGCACCAACCACAAGTCGAAGGCAACTGCGTCGTCGTGAGGCGGGGTGGGAAGGAAGCCGGAGGCGAAGTCGCGACCCTAGGAACACATGGTGCAGCGAGGCTGTTCGGGCTTCGTTGTGCTGCGCGTATAAGGCGGGGCGGTCCGGGCGAGCCAGCAAAACGTGGCGAAGCCCGATGTCCATCAAGGGGCCGTCACGTAGACGCGGTGGGTGCGCGATGAAGGTTGCTGGTCTTACCTGGGGAGATCTCTATGGGTGTCCCAGATGCCCCGTCCGTGTGGTTCGCGGGGTGGTGCGGGACGGCGGTGCCCGAGAGGGCGCTGCTCGCCGTGGAGAAGTCAGCAGAGGCCATACGACCGGCGGGGATCAGTATCGCCGGAAAGGGCCGAACGCGAAGCCGAGCGATAGGACATTCGTGCTCGTGGGAGTCGCTTTGATCGCAGCCAACCCCTCCGGGGGCCTGGCGGGGAGGGTCTGAGGGTGAAGCCCGAGGATGCCCGGCCAGAGCGCAGTGGCTCCTCGGCGCCGGATGACACCAGCGCTCACCCCGCTGAGGCGAGCTTGTGGGAGCGGTTCTTGGCCCGCGAGAATCTCGCTGAGGCGCTCAGACGTGTCGAGCGGAACGCCGGTGCCGCGGGCATCGACGGGATGAGCACCAAGGAGTTGCGGGCGTGGTTGAAAGACCATTGGCCGCAGGTCCGCTCGCAGCTTGACGCGGGTACCTACCGGCCGCAGCCCGTCAGGAGGGTGATGATCCCCAAGCCTTCGGGTGGTCTGCGTGCGTTAGGGGTGCCGGCTGCGGTGGATCGGTTGATCTGCCAGGCCCTGTTGCAGGTGCTCACGCCTGTCTTTGACCCGCATTTCCACCCCCATAGCTTCGGCTTCAGACCGGGGCGCTCGGCGCATGATGCTGTCGAGCGGGCACGCCAGTTCATCGCTGATGACGCGGCGTGGTGCGTTGATTTTGACCTCGACTCATTTTTCGATCGGGTTCAGCACGACGCTTTGATGGCACGGGTCGCAAGACGGGTCCACGACAAGCAGGTGCTCAAGTTGATTCGGTGCTACCTGGAAACTGGTGTCATGGATGGCGGGCTGGTGCATACGAGCGAGGAAGGAACCCCGCAGGGTTCTCCGCTCTCGCCGTTGCTCAGTAACGTCATGCTTGACGGCCTCGACTGGGAGCTTGATCGGCGCGGGCATCGTTTTGTGCGCTACGCAGACGATGGCAGGATTTATGTCGCGAGCGAGCGCGCGGGGCAGCGCGTCATGGAGAGCGTCACGCAGTATGTCGAGCAACGCCTGAAGCTCAAGGTCAACCGTGAGAAGTCGGTGGTTGACTGGGCGACGAAGCGGCCCCTGCTGGGGTTCGGCTTCTTTCGCCGCGACGGTGAGGTCAAGGTGCGGATGGATAGGAAGGCTCGCGAGCGAGCCAAAGACCGCCTGCGCCGGCTGACCTCGCGGCGTTGGGGCATCTCGATGAAGCGGCGGATCACAGAGATCAACCGCTTCACGGTCGGGTGGACGGCTTACTTCGCGTTGGCCGATACACCCTCGCCGTTTGAGGAGCTCGATCAGTGGCTCAGACGTAGGCTACGGCAGGTCCGCTGGAAGGAGTGGAAACGTATCCACACCAAGCGACGCAACCTGGTCGCGCTCGGTATCCCCGAGGGTCAGGCCCATCAGTGGGCTTGCACACGCAAGGGATACTGGCGCATCGCCGGGTCGGCGCCGCTCGCGCGTGCCCTACCAAACGCCTACTGGACCAGCCACGGCCTGAAGGGATTCGCCGGCCCCTACCGCCGTTTCCGGGATGCTGAGCGAACCGCCGGATGCGGACCCGCACGTCCGGTGGTGTGGGGGGCGCCGGGGTAAGCCCGGCGCCTACCCGATCCGTCGTGGGGGGGCGCTAGGCTTTTCCCCGCATGATTTACCAACTCGGAATGAAAGGAACACACGATGGAGGGCCACTCAGCCCGTGAGCTGACGCTCACCCCCGGCGATCCCCTCACGCGCGAGCAGGCCGAGAAGGTTGACGCCGCGAGAGCCGCACGCGCGAAGATGTCGGACGTGCAGAGAAAAGCCAGCGTGGCCGTAGCGCTCGCCCGCTGGGAAGCGCAGACGCAGCCCACTCCCGACCCCGCGGCCGAGTACGACCCCCCAGCCGAGGCCAAGCACGAAGCGCGGCGACACCACCTGCTGGAGCGCGATCGTCAGCGTCGCGCCATGATGCGCGCAGAGTGTGGGCGCGCATTGCCACGCGGGGCCGTACGTCCCCCCCGGAGACCGGGTCGCCCGCGCGGAGCGGGTCGTCCTGCAGCGCGTCGTCGTACGACATCCCGCGCTGCCGGCGGCGGCAGTTCCGGCGACTCTGACGGGCCGGGTGAGCCGGCCGAAGGAGAGCATGAAGTAGGAGGATCGAGCGGCCGCGCGATAGTACGCACGCGCGCCGGCAACGCCTACGTGGGGATTGCGACCCTCGGCGGCGGCGGAGTTATCTCGATGCCCAACGCGCAGCTGCTCCACCGCGACATCGGTGGGACGCGCACATACTCACCACGCTCGCGCGCATGGGCGCCCCGCGAGTGGACTGAGGTCGAGTGGCTTGACGCCGACCGCGAGGCGGTAGCCGCATGACGACCCCAGCGCAGATGGCAGGCCCCATCATGATCGGCGTCTGCCCGAAGTGCGCCGGCCAGGGGCAGGTGCCCGGCGCCGCATTCGAGCGTACCGGCCAATTCTTCCCGTGCCTTGAGTGCGGAGCCACGGGCGACCTCGACGCATATCGTCTGTGGCTCGCCTACGAAGCCGGGCGGCGGGAGGTCTTGTGCTGGTTGTCCTCGGCCGCACAGAACGCCTCGGCGCCCGAGCTGTCAATCGAGGAGATCAAGAACAAGGTCGATCCTCCGTCCAGGCTCGCGGCATGAGCGCGCACCCCAGCGGCCTGCATGTCCGCACACCCGACCTCGCGCGCTCCCGGCCCCCCAGGTGGGCATGGGAGCTGCGGATCCTACTCGGCTGCCTGAACCTCCTGATCGGCAACGAGGGCGTAGGAAAGGGCGTTCTAATCGCGTGGGTGCTCAGTCGCCTCACCCGCGGGGAACTCTCGGGCGACCTCCACGGGAACCCCATCGTCGTCGGTATTATCGCCGATGAGGACAGTTTCGACGCAGTATGGACGCCGAGGCTGTTTGCTGCAGGCGCGGACTTCGACCATGTGCGCCACCTGGAGCGCGAGGACGGCTGGACGATTGACCTCGGCGAGGACCACGAGCGTCTGAAGCTCGCCACGGAACTGGAGTATGTCCGCGTGCTCTTCCTCGACGCACTGCTCGACAACCTCGGCGCAGGGGTAGACGACTGGCGAGCCAAGCCAGTCCGCGAGGCCCTTCGGCCGCTCCGGTCGCTCGCGCGCGAGCACGACATCGCGGTGCTCGGCTCCCTTCACCCCAATAAGCGTGCGGATACCTTCCGCCAGCTCGTGCCGGGCACTACGGCCTTCAATGCCGTCTCTCGCTCTAGCCTACTGCTCGCTGAGCACCCCGATGAAGCCGACCGCCGCGTACTCGTCAGGGGGAAAGGGAACCTCTCCACGGTCCCTCCTGCCGTCGAGTTCGGGATCGAGTCCTATCACTTCGAGGCCAACGGGCTCCCCTTCAATGTGCCTGTCGCGCGGGACTTCACCATCGGAGAGACCACGGTCGAGGAACTGATCGCCGCCAGCAGCAAGCCACCCGAACAGAAGACCGCCGTCGGGGACGCTGAGGAGATCATCCGCGCCCTCATACCCAGCGATGGTGACTGGCACGCGGCGAAGCCCGTCTACGAAGCCGCTGGCGGGGAGCAGATCATCGACCGGACCGTCCAACGCGCAGCGCAACGACTCGGCCTCGAACGCCGCCGCGCCCGCGAGTTCAAGGCCCCCGTCGAATGGCGCTGGCCCCCACAGCCGACACCACACCCGACGCGTGTGGGGAGTGTCGCCACTGTCGCCAGTGTCGGGAGTGTAGATGCGGACAAACATACACACGACACACACGACACACACGACAGTGAAAACGCACGTCGGGAGTGTGACGCCAGTGCAAACAGACACCTCCCCTACACCCTCGACCTCACAACCCCATCCCTCCCCACACCAGCCATCCGATGCCAATGCGACCACCCACACCTCGACGACAAGCAGGAGTGTCACAAGTGTGGCCACCACAGACCACTGAACGCCCTCACCGCTGACTGCGAGGTGGGAGCATGAGCCCCACGCCACCCGCTGCCGTGTCCTCTGTGGCTGGTGCTGGCGAAAACCGCGCGCACGCACACGCGCGAGGCTGCCTGCTGACGGCTGACGAGCTGGCGGAGCGCTGGCAGGTGCCGCGGGCGCAGGTCTACCGGCTCAGTCGCACGGGGCGCCTGCCGACGGTGCGTGTCGGCAGGTACTTCAGGTACACCCTGGCCGCTGTGGAGGAGTGGGAGGGGCAGGGAGGGGTGAGAGCGGATGACTAAGCCGTGTGCAGATCCCACCACTGCTGTGGATCGGGGCGCCGTGTCCCGGTTTGTGTCCCCAGGCGAGCGTAATCAACGACGGATGAGGAGCGAGGATGTTCACTGACTTGCTGAGGATTACTGGCATTCTGCGGTCGGGGGCCGTGCGCCTCTCGAATATCGCGCGTGGTGTTTTCGCAAAGGGCGTTGCAGCGTGGGGGGTGGTGTGAGTGGCTGGTTCTCCGGTGCGTCGGGCGCGGCGGGAAGCGCAGGAAGCGGAGGCGGGTGGTGGTGTGAGGCGTCGGGCGCGGCCGGTGTCGGCTGCTCGGCGGCGTGCTGTGGTGGAGCGTGCTGGGGAGGTTGGGGATGCGGCGGCGGCTGCGGAGGTGGGTGTTGCGGTGGCGACGGTGCGTTCGTGGAGACGGCGGCTTGCGGGGGATGGTGGCGTGTCGGAGGGGGTTGTGGAGGGTGAGGTGGTTGGTGGTGAGGTTGTGCCGTCGGAGGTGCCGGGTGGTGTGAATGTGGAGCAGTTGGTGCGGACTGCTCATGCGGCGCGGAAAGTCGTGGAGAAGGCAATTGGGCGGTTGGAGGTTGCGATTGAGACTGCGCGTAACCCGCGTGACTTGAGTATTGCGGTTGGGGTCCTGATTGACAAGAGTCGGGAACTGGATGAGCTTGTGTTGCAGTTGCAGGAGCGTGAGGCGCGGATGTCGGAGGCGCGGGCGCAGCAGATCGCGGCGCTGGTGCGGTTTGTGTTTGTGGAGGCGGGTTTTCCGGTGCCGGGGCCGATGCTGCGCTATTTGTTTGAGTTGGGGCCGGGTGTGGAGTTGCATTTGCCGGCGGGGATGGCGGAGGCGTATCGGCGGGAGGTTTTGGGGGGGCTGGTGTCGAGGGGTTCCGTTCCGGCGCCCGTTGCGGGTGAGGAGGGTGAGCAGTTGGTGGATGCTGAGGTGGTCGAGTTGGCGGCACCAGTCGAGGAGGAGGTGACACCTCGGTGAAGGTGGAGCGCGCCCAGATCGTTGTGCCGGGTTGCCCGCAGCCGGCTGAGCGTGCTCGCCAGGGGCGGGGGCGCTGGTACACGCCGCCGGCAACGGAGGAGTATCGGCAGCGCGTGGGGTGGGCTTGGCGTGAGGCGGGGGCGCCGACCTTCGGCGCGGCGCCGCTGGCTTGTTCGATCTGGTTTCACGTCGAGCGACCACCATCCCACCGCACCGCGGGCGGTGCGCTCCGCAAAGCATCCGCATCACAGCTCCCGCCCGGCGACGTCGATAACTACACAAAGAGCGTCCTTGACGCCCTCCAGAAAGTCGGCGCATTCAAGAATGATGCGCAGGTGGTGTGTCTCTCGGGCGTTGGTAAGGCGTGGGCGCTGAAAGGCCATGCGCGGACGGAGATTGACTTGTGGGTGGCGCGTCCGGTCGGATTGGAGCGTGCGGCGTGAGCGCGAAGGGCACGCACGTGAGCGTGTGGGCGGCGGTGGTCGCGCACGGCCAAGAGCAGGGGCGGACCGTCGATGATTTTTGGGTGCGCTTGACCACGCTGTGGTCAGCGCCCGCGCCTGCGGATGCCAGGGAACTTGACACGTGGAGGCGGGCGCGGATGTTCGCGGTCGCGTCGCAGCTCCAGTGGCTTGCGAGCCACTCCGCGGATCTTGAGGACGAAGAATCGGTTCGCGGGATTCTGGCTCAACTCGTCGCCTTGGACGAGGTGATGAGCGAGCTGGGCGAGGCGCTTTTCCAGCGCATCGGGCCGACCGACGTATAGGTCAAAATTACAACCAAAGGAGAACCAAGTGAGCACCACGACAACAACCGACCTTGACCTCGACACGCTGCGGGCTGCCGCCTCGGCGCGCTTGGAGCAACTGCGTGAGGAGGCGCAGCGGCTCTCCCCGGAGTCGTTCTCTGACCCGAAGGTTGCGGCTGAGCTCACTGATATCGAGAGCGCGATCGATGCACCGAGGTGGAGCTGGCGCGCATCGATCGCGCTGGCAGCGATCTGGAGCGCCGCGAGTTGCAGGCCCAGCTCGAAGCGGAGCAGGCGCGCAAAGCCGACCACTTGGCGCGCGCCCGGGAGCTGTGGGGGCAAGCGCCAAAGTTGGCGGGCGAAGTAGACGCCAAGTTCGCGGAGGCGATGGCCTGCCTAAAGAGGTACGACGACTGCGTTTTGGAGATGGGGCGCGAGGCACAAGCCGGCGGCGGCCATGCCACTATCCCGGTGAAGTCTGCGGTGCTGGCCGCGTTCGTACTTGCGGTGGATGGTGCCCGGCTGCCGCGAGGCATGATCATTACTGAGCCGCCGGCCCCCAAGGCGCGTGCGCTGGTGGACAGTCTGCCCGCTAGCCAGGGCTTCGAGTAGGCCACACCTTGTTAATCCATGTTTCAACCACCGAAAGGAAAGTGAACAGATGGCTGTAGAGAATGAAATCCCTGAGCTTGAGCAGGGTAAACTTGAGACAGTCCTTCTGCTTTTGCGGGATTGCCAGGACCCGCGCCTCGTCGCGTTGCACGACAAGGCTGACGCGCTCGCCCACCCCGACGCGGAAGTCGCTGCCGTGCGGAAGTTCGAGGGCGAGGTCGTAGCGTTGCGCAAGAGCGACCCGAACCTTTCGCGAAGCGCCGCGATGGAGCGCGTGTGGCGGGAAAATCCGGGCCTCCAGCGTGAGCTTGCGGAAGCGTCGGGTACCGGCGCGGACCTGCGTCTCCGGGACCCCGCGTACCGCTAAACCATGTTTCACGTTTCACAAGTATGCGCTGTCCGGGTCTTTCTCCTTTCCCCCGGACGGCGCGTAGCGTGGGAGGCCGCCCTCCCCCGCACGCGGCCGGCTCGGTACCCCGACGCCGGCCGCGTTCCAACTTGTACGAAGGGAGGTGAGAAGTGAGCGAGCTGATCGGGGATGCGGAGCTTCAGGTAGGTACGGATCTCGCGCCGCTGGATCGTGGTCTCGCTGACGCGAAGGCGAAAACGGCCAAGGCGGTCGCTGAGCTTCAGGCGATGCTGGATAAGCTCGCCCTCCACATACGCGATGATGGGTTCGGCGGCAGCGGGGCCTTGGCGGGTCTTAGTGCCGGCGCGGCGACCATGGCGTCCTCGTGGGATACGGCGCTCGCGAGCGTCCGTGCGTCGCTGAAGGACACGGACCGGGCGATCGGCCATACGGCGGAGGTCACTGTTGCGGCCTCGGAGGTTGAGGTCGCGGCGATCGACAAGGTGACCCGCGCGTACCTCGAGCAGGCCGCGGCGGCTCGTGCTGCCGCGGATGCGGGGGAGGTCGCGGCTGGCCGGGCGCTCGGCGTGGATGCTTTGGCGTTGGCCGGGCTGCGTGGGGGTGGTGGCTCCCGGACTGGCGCAGCGTTCGCTACCCGCGAGCAGCGTGGTGGGGGCCAGGGGCTCACTGCGGCGGAGCTTGCTGCTATCGCGGGGGCGGGTATCGAAGGTGTCCGCGGGAAAGGTCACGCGGGGTCCCGCGTAGACCCGCTGGTGGTGGTGTTGGAGGCCGGCCGGTACACGCCGCTGGGGGGCATGTCGGCGGCGGTCGGCTACCAGGGTCTCTCGGGTGCAGCGACAACCACGGTCGCGCAGGGTGGCACGCAGGGGGGCCGCACGACGCTGGTCAGTTCGTCTTCGACACCTGGCGACGCGCCAGGGGTGGTGCCGCTCGTCGGTGGTGACGAGCGTTCGCGGGCGATACGGGACGCTGCGCTCTCGGCGGGGGTAGCGAAGCTCGCGGAGGCTATCGAACGGCCCCTCACGTCTCCTGGGCGCCCTGGGGCGGCACCGGAGGCTGTCGCTGCCGTCCTGGCAGCCCGGAAGGCTGGGGAGGGTGCCACCCCGGGCGGTGTGATTTTCCCCACGGGGGTGCGCGCGAAGGGTTCGGGTAGCGACAAGGCGGTCCCGGTGGTCGTCACGGGGACGGACCCCAAGGTTACGCAGGCGGAGGGGGCGGCGACCGCTGCTGCTCTCGCGGACCTCGCTGGCCGGGAGATAGCCCCGGGGCAGCGCGCGAAAGCGGGGCCTGCGTACCGCGCGGCCTACGAAGCCCTTGGGTACACCGTCGCTTCACGAGTACCGGGGGGGCCTGCGCGTCTGTATGCGGCAGGGGGCCAGCCGGGGACAGGCAGCTATGGGCTTACCGCCGAGGCAGCAGCCCTGGCGGCGGCCCACGGGGGAGGCAGCGCAGGCGGAGGGGGCGGTGTCCCGCCGTGGTTGATGCCGCTGCTGTGGGGCCGCTCCGGTGGCGGCGGAGGGGGAGGCCGGCTTGGTGGCCTTCTGACCGCTGGGGGTGCCCTCGCGGGGTTCGGGAGCCTCGGGAGCTTCGCGGGGTTCGGCCCGGAGCATCTCCTGATGACTGCGGGTGGGATCGTCGGCTCGGGGGTCGCCGCTCTCGGCGGTGGCGCGCTGCTCGCTGGTGGGGCGCTCGGGAAGATCGGTGTCGGCCAGGGCTCCGACCTGGCGGTGATGAAGTCCACGATCGCGGACACCGGGCAGCTCTACAAGGCGTATGAAGCTGTCACCCGCGCTGTGCGAGTGTACGGGAAGAATTCCGAACAGGCCAAGGTAGCCACGGCGGAACTGAACGCCACCTTCCTGGAACTCGGCAACACCGCGGGGGTGAAAGCCGAGGCGGGTGTTGCTCACGCCGCGATGGCGCTGAACGAATACTGGGACAAGGCGACATCAAACGCGCGGGTACAAGCATCGAAGATCCTCACGCAGGTCCTCGAACTCGGCCGCGCGTATATACCCCTTGTTGCTCACGCCGCGGAACAGAACTTCTCACTCATCAATACGGGCCTGAAGCCGCTATTTGAGTGGCTGAAGGGACCGGAAGGGATGGGCATCTTCCTCCAGTTGGAGAACGAGTTCCGCACGGAGATCCCAGCGGCGATGAAAGCCCTCGACATGGGCTTCCAATTCTTCGCGAAAACCATCGCAGCGGTCGCCCCCTACACGGGCGCGTTGATCCGCGACCTCGACGCCTTTTTCACCAAGATGGACAATCCCGCCGAGTTCGCGAAGTGGGAAGCAATGATGTTTCACATGATTGGCGACTTTCATGTGTGGGGGAACTTCCTCAAGGCGCTGGGCGGCACCGTGGTGGACCTATTCAACAAGGATGCCCACACGGGGGAGGGCATCATCGAAGTCCTCACACGGATGCTCGACAAAGTCCGCGCGTGGGAGAACTCCACGAAGGGCGCGGCGGCAATCCGCAACATCTTCACCCTGCACAAGGAAGAGGTCATTGCGCTACTGGAGGCGCTGTCTCTGCTCGTCGCCCCATTCAAGGAAGTTTACGTGACCTTGGCTCCTCCGCTCGTGAAGTCCGTTACCGGGATCACGGAAGCGTTCGCATTCCTTTTGACCAAGATAGAGCAGCTCGGGTCCGTCGGGAAGTGGCTCGTTGGCCTCACCCTGGTCGCCGCGAAGCTGAAAGTTCTCGGCCCGCTGTTGAGGGCCGTCGCGGTCGAGACGAACGTGCTGAGCGCCGCTGAGGACAAGAACGCTCTCGCGGTGACAGCGGACGCGGAGGGCAATCTCCGGCTTGCCGCGAGCGAGGGCGCGGTCGGCGCGGGTGGTGCCCTCAGCGGGGCGGCCAACGACACGAGCCTGCTGGGGAAGGTCGGGATAGGCGGTGGTGGGCTGAGTGGCGACCTCAAGAGCACCCTGGTAAAAGGCGGCCTGGAGGCCGGCGGGGGCGCTCTCGTGGCGAACATCGCCGCGACCGCGCTCGGCATCCACGGCACAAGCAGCGCGGCGCTCACCGCGGCGGGCGCTGGGGCGGGGCTCGGGTTCGCTTTCGGCGGCCCGTTCGGCGCGGCCGTCGGCGCCGGGCTTGGCGGGGGGCTCGTCGAGGCGATCAACTTGTTCACCTCGCACGCCCCTAATTACGGCAAGAAGTTCGCCGAAGGGTTCGCCGCGCCGCTTCAGGCGAATCTCGCGCGCTCAGGGACCGGCAACGAAGGCGCCGCGCTGACAGCCGCGCTCGCCAAGCACCACGACGCGACAGAAAAGTCCCGCAAGGCGCTGCACGAATACGAAAAAGAACACGAGGAAGCGGAACAGGCGTATAAACCCAGCGCGAGCGAAGCGCCCAAATACCACGCGGAAGTGCGAGCGGGTTACAACAAGCTTTTCAACAAGAACTTCACCAATGAAGCACACGAAGCGGCCACGGCTGGCGAATTGATGAAGAAGGCGTTCGGGGGTGTGCCGCACAAGACCACGTGGGCGTTCACTACGGATCTCATCTCGCAGCTACGGCAGCTCTCCGGCGAGGCGCGCAACTCAGCGGCCGAAACGATGCTGCTGTATGCGCGGGAACTCGAAGCGCAAGGGAACCTCCCAAAGGGCGCGGTCGCCAAGGTGCTGAAGTCCCTGGAGGACACGCCGGGGTTCGCTGCTCTCGGGGAGTATTTCAAGGAGCACGCTCTCACTACGAGCGCCCAGGTCGCCGCCGCTTTCAGCTTCACGCAGGCGAAAAATAACCTTACGGCGTTTCTGGAGAAGACCCGTACGGAATGGGGACTATTCAACGTTGACCCGACCGTCACTGGTAAGGACTGGATGGGGAACGTCGCTACGGAGATGGGTGATCTTCGCCGGATCGTCGCGACGGCTACGGGCTCGACGCGAGACGAAGCCCTCCTAAAACTCCACGAATTGGAGGGCGGCACCGATGAGACGCTGAACCGCATGGTCGGATCGGTGAAGGCGCATTTCGCGGCGTGGTCCCCAGCGATGAAGGCCGGTATCGGCCCCGCGTTGAGCCAGTCAGAGACCGAACTTTCCGGGTTCGTGGGCAGTGTAAACACCCTGATGCAGAGCGGGGTCCTCAGCGCACAGACCGGGGCGAAGCTCATCACCGAAGCGACCAACGCGTACCTGGAGGCGCTCGGCGCGAAGCCCATACCGATCGTAGGGGTCGCCGTCGCGAACTTCTTAAAGCAGTTCCCGGAAATCTCGAAGATTCCCCACAACGGCAAACTCGTACCGCTCGAAGGGCACGCCCACGGGGGTCTCATCCAGATCGGGCGCCCCGGGGAGGCTGGGCACGACACGGTGCCGCTGAATGTCGGGGGATTGCCGATCGCCGTGGCGCCGGGGGAGCAGGTGGCGGTCTTCAATCGCCACCAGTTGCCGATCGTCAACGCGGCCCTTGCGCCGATCGGGGGCCTGCCGGGGCTGTTCGACAGTGTGACAACCCCGAATTACATGGCATCGGGGGGCATCGTCGCCCCGCATGTGGGTGGGAGAGGGGCGATAGCGGACATCGTGCGTGCCGCGCTCGGGGATGTCGCCCATGCGGCGGACGCAAAGCTAGGGAAGGCGCGCGCCACGAGCGCCAAGGGCGGCGCGGGTGGCATCACGGGGCACTTCTCCGGTACGTGGGTGCAGGTGATGAAAGCTATCGCCAAGGAGGAAGGCTGGAACCTCGGTGATTGGGAAAAAATCGTTGCGCACGAGTCAGGCGGCAGGGTCAGCGCTAAGAATCCCACCAGCACCGCCTTTGGGTTGGGGCAGCTACTGCAAGAGAACTACGAAACGTACGGTGGCGGTCCGGGCTCAACGGGAGTGGAACAGATCATCGCGATGGCGCGCTATATCAAGGCGCACTGGCGTAACCCGACCCGCGGCTGGGAAAGCGAGGAAAGGATCGGCACCTACACTCTCGGCGGTCTGCTCAGCTTCGCCCACGGGGGCCTGCTGAGTGGTCCCCTCGCCTCCGGCCTCGGGTTCTCCCACGGTAGCTCTGACGTGCACAAGGCGAAGCGCAAGACGGCAGCGAAGCTCCCGCCGGGTGTGCGCTTCAACCCGTTCGGCCCTATCCCTCCGGTGAAGACCTCATGGTCGGGCGAGGAAGCATGGGGGAAACTCACCAAGATCATGGCTCCCGGCGGCGGTCTCGCGGCATGGATCGAAATGTACGGCCTCGACGAAGCCAAAGACGAACTCGCGCTCTCCAAAGCCCCCCATGCTGGCGCGTTCGTGGTGCAGCCCAACGCCCTGGAAAAGGCAGCGGGTATCACGCTCCCCTATGAAGACCCCGGTAACGTGCAGATGCGCGCGGGACAGATCAACCTTCTCAGTCAGCGCGAGTACGGTGTCCTGAACTATCTCACCGAAGGATGGAACCTGAGCCAGCATGTGCTCTCCGCTGCGCACGCCGGCATCCAGGAGCGCAACAAGGCGATTGCCGATCTGAAGGCACGGATCAAAGACAACCTGAAGAAAATCAAAGAACTCCGTGACGCGATTAAACGTCAGGAAGACACTCTCAAAAAACTCCCAACTGGCAAGCACGCCACGGCAGCGAGCCGCGCGCAGGCCGCGAAGCTCCATAAAGAAATTGCTGCGGAGCACGGGCAGATCAAGGCGTTGGAAGAACAAAATGCCAAACTCGGCGGGAGCCCTAGTGAAATTGGCACGGGGGGTAACATCGGTGCTCTCGTTGGTGAGCGCACAGAACTCACCAACACGCGCACTTCCACGGAAGGATTCGTGCAGGAAATCGGCGGGGCGTCCGGCAGGGGCGGCAAGCGCGGTGAAGCGCAGGCGACCGTCGCGAAGATCGCGCAGCAGCTCGTCGAACTCGGCGAAACCCCCGTGCGGCTGAAGGAAGCGACTCTCGAAGCGGGCGCGAGCGCCGGGGAAGGCGGCGGGGAATCCGCCGCTGAACTCGCCGAACGAAAAGCGGCGCAGACAGAAGAAAAGAACAAGTTCCTCAAGGAAGAAGTCCACTCGTTGACGGAGGCTCTCCGGACCTTTGGGGGACCGGGCGACATTGGTGTGGGTGCGTCCACCGCGTTCGCGGCGGCAGCGGCGCAGGGAGGCATTCTCGGCGGCCTCGGGCCGCTGCCGCTCCCATACGCTGGCTCCTTCGGCGCGGGAGGCATCATCCCAGGGCCTGTAGGCGTCCCAGCCCTAGCGGTCGTGCATGGGCAAGAGGAGGTTGTGCCCGCGGGAGGGAAAGAGCCCACCTTCCACCAGCACATCGAGGTGAACACCCTGCACCCCGGAGACCCCACCACCTTGACGGCGATCGGCAAAGCCGCCACTCGGGGCATCGGCTACCAGGGGCTCCGCAAGTCCAAGCGGTGGAAACCGGGGATTTGACGACCCCCTTGCGCACGGGTGTCCGGCCGGGTAGGATGTGCCCACACATACGAATACGGGGGCCGCGACGTGTTAGCGCCCGGCCCCCTGGCCCCGAGAGTGCGACCTCCCGGAGCGATGAGCACGCTACACGACCGTTGGGCGTCGCTCAACCTCCCCAGGCAGCATCCCCGGAGCCTCCCGACCAAGGAGGAGCCGATGAGCTACCCACCCAACAAAGACCCACACCGTTCCACTGCTGTTCATGTTGCGTTTTCCATCCTGGGGTGCTGGAACGCGGGCGAGATGTTTCTCGGCCTCGCCGAAATCGCGCGGCGGCTCGGAATGCCCATATCCACCGCCCATCGATACGTGGCGACGCTGATTGATATTGGCGAGTTGGAGCGGGACCCCAGCACACACAGGTACGCTTTGACCGCTTGGTCGTCGAGGACGAGCGACGGTGCCAAGGTCCAGCTTTCCGTGGCGGAGCTGCGCTCCGTTACCGCGGCCACCAAAGGACTTGCGGGCAAGGAGCGGCTGGAGATCCACGAAGGCGCCGATCTAGGGCTACAGCTCCGTTGGACGATGGACGGCGGGAAGTCGGCTGGAGTGGTAGTGCGCAAGGGCGCCCGTCGGTTCGCACGAGGGCAGCGCACGATACGAGTCGATAGCGGGGGTGCGTGATGAGGTGGCCCGATGCGATCGACGCGTACTTGAGTGAGCAGCAGCAGTACGGGCGGCTGAACAGCGAGAACACGGAGCGCGCGTACCGCAAGACCCTTGAGTTGCACGCCGAAGACGCGGCGCGCGGCCCGACACGCACAGACCGCGAGGACGTAAAGCGCACCCTCGCGCGATGGGAGAGCCCGAACACCCGCGCCCGCGCGCACAGTGTCCTGACGTCGTTTTATGACTGGCAGCTCATCGAGGGCTACCGCAAGGACAATCCGGCGCGGCAGGTTCGCAAGGCGAAGCAGCGCAAGCCGAGCGTGTACCGACTCACCCGCGCGGAGGTCGGGGCGCTGATCGCACAGTGCGAGGACGAGGATGTTCGCGAGCGCCGGGTGATCCTTCTCGGGCTCTGCACGGGCGCCCGCAACGGCGAACTTCACCAGTTCCAAGGTCGCCACTTCCAGCGCGAGGGATACGTCTGGTTTTCGCCCGATATCACGAAGGGCAAAACGGAGCGCTGGACCCCCGTTTTGGCCGAGCTTGAGCCCGTCGTCGCTGAAATCCGCGCGACGGTGCCACCGCACCACTACGTGATCGCCAGCTACTACCCGGATGGCAGCGAACGCGACCCAACGTACCCGACGAATCGCACGACGATCGGGCGCATCGTCAAAGAGATCGCCAAGCGCGCCGGGATCTCCGCGAACGTCTACCCGCACCTGTTGCGCCACGCCTATGGCGACCACATCGCCCGTCACGCCGGGCTGCACGCTGCACAAGCGCTCATGGGACACGCGAGCGTTAACACGACGGCATCGATCTACGTCGATAAGCCCGGCCTCGATGATTTGTCCGCGAGCGTGCAGGGCCTGCGCTACAGGGACAAGCACTCGGAGCCTGCGAGTGCGTCGGGCGGCGCCGAGATGGCCGACCTAATGGAGGAGTTCGCCGCGCTCGCCTCCCGTGCGCGTGCTGCTGGGCTCGACATGGCCGCGCTCGCAGGAGGGGGTGCGTGATGGCACGCCCCCAGCCCGGCGACTACCCGACAGCGTGGGGCTACTTCCAGGCTCACCGGGTGTGGAAGCGCCGGCACGGCGGCTCGATGGTCGGGAACATCGGTGTCGCGCTGCTCGCCGGGTTCATCACGGGCTCGCTGGTCGCGGCGGTGTTGTTCGTCGCGCTGGCGGTCGGGGTGACACTTGCGCGGCGTCGGCGTGTCAACAATTGTTGACAGAGAGCCAGCCGCGTAGTGCGTCAGCTACCCTTCGGGGCCATGCGTGGCGTCGCGCTTGCCCTCCTCCTCGCCCTGGCCTACATGGTGCCGTCTGCGGTCGCTGGCGGGGCCGCACGGACCGCGGACGGGGGCTGTGGGGAAGTCCGGGCGCAGCACGCCTTCTATGCCGTCACGGCCCGCGGGAGCGTGTCGTGCGGGCCAGCTCGACGGGTGCTGCGGAAGTTCATGGGCGGCGGTGGCGTCAAACACGGTGGCCCGTACGCCTACGAGGAATGGTGGTCTCTCGGCGCGTGGCGGTGCTCCCGTGGCGCGGGTGGGTACACGTGTTTCCGCGGGGGCGCGAACTACGAAAGTGCCCGCGCGTCGATGACGGCGGAGTGGGTGGCGTGGGAATGCGGCTACAAGCCGGCGGGCGCCACGGTGCCCTGCAGGAAGGGCTGACGCCCCCGCTCCGTCTTCGTCCTCGCGTAGGCGGTCTATGAGCCCGTCGAGGTTCCCGTTGAGCTTCCCGAGCTTCCGCCACGCCGCGCGGGTCTCCGTGCGGACATCCGCGAGGGGGGGCTCGGGTACATCTTCCGAAACCGAAGATGTAGACGGGCGCCGGTCGGCGCGCACCTTCGCTGGCGCTACTTCGGCGTCTATCTGTCCGAGGGCGGCCTCGCAGCGAAGGCGTATCTCGCCAGCGTAGGCTTTTTCGGGACACAACGGGGACACGTTGCGCGCGCAACGACCGCGTTGGGGCAAAAAAAACCCCGCGTTAGCAGGGCTTTTTTTCAAGGCGACGACCGGAATCGAACCGGTGTAGACGGCTTTGCAGGCCGCTGCGTAGCCACTCCGCCACGTCGCCGAGATTGCCCTACAAGCGTATCGGGTGGGGCCGAGCGTCGAGCGAGTGCCAGGGGCTCGGTTGGGAGCCCACGCATGGTCGGCCTGCCGGCGCTGGCGGTGCGCTTAGGGCCTATCCCGGAAGGATTATGTAGCGCTGCGTTGAACTTTTGATCGGCTGGTCTTGTGCCATTCGATCAGGAGGTCTGTGATGGGCTACATGGTCAGTAAGGATGATGGTTGGCGGATGCCGGACTGGTTGTGGGAGCGGATCGAGCCGTTGCTGCCGCCACCGCCGTTTCACCCGTTGGGTACGCATCGCTTGAGGGTGCCCGATCGGGGCGCGATGGACGCAATCTTGTTGGTGCTCAGGACGGGGATGCAGTGGAACGCTTTGAACGCTACAGGGGTGTGCTCCTTGAGTTCTGCGCACCGGCGTTTTCAGGAATGGGAGCAGGCCGGTGTGTTTGCTGAGATCTGGCGTCAGGGACTGTTGGAGTACGACAAGGTTGTCGGGATCGATTGGGCATGGCTGGCAGCCGACGGCGCGATGACCAAGGCACCGCTGGGCGGAGGAAAGACGGGGCCAAATCCCACTGATAGAGCCAAGGGGGGGCGAAGCGTGAGGTTCTCAGCGAGGGAGCGGGGGTCCCGATTGGGTTGGCGCACGACGGTGCGAACCGCCACGACCAGAAGCTGCTAGAGCCGACCCTGCAAAGCATTCCGATCGAGCGCCCTGAGCCGACCGCGGAGTGCCCGCAGGGGCTGTGCCTCGACAAGGGCTTTGACTCCCCGCCGGTGCGTGATCTCGCGGTCAAGCACGGTTACACGCCGCACATCCGCACGCGTGGCGACGAGATCGCCGAAAAGGTTCGCACGCCCGGCTGGCGAGCACGACGCTGGGTCGTCGAGGCGACCCACTCCTGGATGAACCGCAACCGCGGGATCCTTATCCGCTGGTCCAAGAAGGAGGAGAACCACCTCGCCCTCCTACAACTCGCCAGCGGCCTGATCGCGTTCAAGAAGGCACAGCTCGCAACCCACGCCGCCACCCAACCGGGATAGGCCCTTAGTGCGCTGTTGGCAGGGCGTTATGAATTCCTTCGGGCTCCGTTAGCTGCGCTTTCGCGCATTGTTAGGGGCCGCACAGCAGGTCCCCCGATCATCGTCTCATCCCCACGAACCCGGAGGTGACCCATGAGGCGACTATTTCTACCCATGCTGTTGGCAGGTCTTACCGGAGTCGTTGCCGCGAGCGCGGCGGTGCTGCTCCTCGGAAGAGGGGCGTCATCGAGCTCGACACCGAAGGCGCGCACAACCACGGCGTCGGTCAGGATCTCCTCGCCCTCCTCCGCCGGTAGCCGCCGCGACGTCTCCTCCACGGCGTTGACGGCGACCCAGATCTACGAACGCGATTCGAAGGGAGTCGTCTCGATCAAGGTGGTCACCGCCGAAGGCGAGGACGAGGGCACCGGTATCGTCTTGAACGAAAAGGGCCTGATCCTTACCAACGATCACGTGGTCAAGGGCGCGAGGAGCATCACGATCGAGGCGAGCGGATCCTCCAAGACCACCCGTGGTGCAACGCTCGTAGGCGAAGAAGCCAACAAGGACCTGGCGCTGATCCGGGTCAACCCATCGGGCCTCGGCCTGAAACCGCTTGCGCTCGCCAGCGCGAGCTCGGTGCAGGTCGGCGACACCGTCTACGCGATCGGCACGCCGTACGGCCTCGAAGAGACCTTCACCAAAGGCATCGTCTCGGCTCTCAACCGCGAAATCTCGGCCCCCGACGGCGCCAAGATCACGGGCGCGATCCAGACCGATGCGGCACTTAACCCCGGCAACTCAGGTGGGCCGCTGCTCAACGAAGAGGGCGAAGTGATCGGCGTCAACTCGCAGATCGCCAGCGACGCGGCGAGCGTCGAGGGCTCCCAGCCGGGCAGCACCGGCGTCGGCTTCGCGGTCGGCTCCGACACCGTGGTCTCGGCGGTGCGCACGATCGAAGCCGGCAAGGGCATCACCTACGCCTCGGCGACTGGGCAGAGCTCCAGCGAAGGCAGCTATGGGACGCAGAGTCCATATGCCGAAGCTGAAAGCAGTGGCTCCGAAAGTCTCGAAGAAGCGGGCGAATCCGGTTCCGGTGGCGTGGAAGGCGCGGGCGAAGCGGCGTCCGGTGGATACGGGGCAGTGGTCGGTGGGGGAGAACGCGTGGTGATCGTGCCCTGATCCGTGCGAGCGAGGATTGCTGGCGCCTCTGGATCGAGCGAGCTGGGTGGACCCGATCGACCGCGGCCCGTTGATACGCTTGCAGCCGATCCCGGGCGATTAGCTCAGCTGGGAGAGCGCCGCCTCGACAAGGCGGAGGTCACTGGTTCGAGCCCAGTATCGCCCACTGTTCTGTGCATTGTGCGAACCGCTGGCGGTACGCGGTAGGTGGGGATGATGGTGTGCTGGTCGTGGACGCGGATGTCCTTGATAAGGAGGCGCAGCAGCTCCTTGGCTTGCTCGGGGTTGGCGGTGGCGATGAGCTGGTCGAGTTGGTCGGCGAGCGCGGCCAGGCTTGCCGTGTCGGGCTGTGTGTCGGCGTGTGCGGCGAGTGTTTGGGCGAGCTGGTCCTCTTGGTCGCGCAGGGCTTGTAGGCGTGCGTGGTGGCGCTCGATGCGCTGCTGGCAGATGTCGGGGTTGAGCTTTGAGTCCTCGAACGCTTGCAGGTAGCTGTCGATCTTGCGTTCGAGGTTTTGGATGTCGGCGCGTACACCGGCGAGTTGCTGCTCGTGCTGGGGGCGGTCCGTGCTGGCCTGATCGGCGGCTTGGGCGAGCGCGTCGTTGATGAGTTGCCCGTCGCGGTAGATGGTGGCGAGCTGTGCGAGCACGGCTCGCTCAAGGCGGTCCTTCGATAGCCGCTGTCCTGCGCAGCGGGCGCGGCCGTACTTGTAGCGGGTGGAGCAGGCGTAGTAGGTGTAGCGGGCGTTGCGGCCGTGGGCGGAGGTGCCGACGTAGGCGCGTCCGCAGTGCTGGCAGCGCACGAGCCCGGAGAGCAGGAAGGGCGTGGGGTTGCCGCGCCGCAGCGTGGCGTCCTTGAAGCGTCGGGCGAGGATTTGCTGGGCCTGCTCGAACGTGGTCCTGTCGATCAGTGGCTCGTGTTGGCCGTCATACAGTTTGCCGTTCCAGCGGATCAGGCCGAGGTAGGCGGGGTTTGCGAGGATCACCTGCAGAGCGTTTGGTGACCAGCCATGCTGTCGCGGTGGTGGGGCGCCCTCGGCCTCCAGGGTGCGCGCGATCGAGGTGGTGCCCTGCCTTTCCTGCGTGTATAGGGCGAAGATGTGTCTGAGCACCGGCGCCTTGACCGGGCACGGCAGGAGCGCTTTGCTGTCGGGGTCGCGCGTGTATCCGTAGGGGATGCGTCTGCCCATCCAGCGGCCCTCACGCACGCGTCGCTCAAGCCCTGCGGTGACGCGGTCCACGATCGTGGCGTGCTCGAACTCGGCGAACACGCCGAGCATTTGCAGCATCATCCGCCCCGCGGGCGAGCCGGTATCGAACGGCTCCGTCGCGGACTTCAAGACGACTCCGAGCTTGTCGAGCTCTTCGCAGAAGGCGGCGAGCTGGCGCACCTTGCGGCTGAGGCGATCGACGCGGTAGACGAGCAGCAGCTCGACCTGGCCCTGCCGGGCAAGATCGAGCGCGGCCTGCAAGCCGGGGCGCTCGAGGGTCGTGCCGGTCGCTTGGTCCTCGAACGCGGCGGCGATATGCCAGTCCTCCATCGCATGGCAGTAGCGCTCCAGGCGCTCGCGCTGGGTGCCGAGCGAGGTCGGCTGGTGATCTTCATCTGTCGAGATGCGGGTGTATAGGCAGACGCGCGTCATGACCATTGCTCCTCTTGTTCGTCGCCGAACGGCTGTTCACGGTCGAGGAGATCAGATCCGTCGGCGGATCGCAAGTCCAGAGCGGAGGGCCGGTAGGCGCCGCCGTGGAGCAGTTCGGGCAGGCGGTCCTGCTCCCAGCCGTCGAGGTCGTGTGCGCCGCAGAAATGGCAGCGCGGCGGCTCTTGGCGTGGTCGCCACTCGGCGTAGCGGTGGGGGTCGGAGACGGGCTCGGCCGGGTAGGCGATCTCACCGCAGGACGGGCAGACGCGCAGCTGCTCGCCGTCTATGAGCGCAAGCACCGCGGCGCGCCCCTGGGCGAGCCGCGCGTGCAGGGGGATGTCGTGCTTTCGCCGTCTGGCCTCATGCTCACGCCAGGCCAGGTAGCTGATGCGAAGCCGCTCCTGCTCAGTGCGCGCCTGCTGGTCACGAGCGGCGTCGTGCTCCAAGTGCTCGGAGGCGAACACGTCGATCAGCCCACCCGACGACAACCGTTCCCGGTGACGGCGCAGCTTCGGCCCGCAGCCGTAGCGGCAGGCCAATTGTGCCATGCGCTCGCGCTGGCACGCCCGGTAGGCGTTGGCCAGCCGCTCGACCGCCTCGCGGTCCTCGGCACTCGCGGGCACGGGCTCCGGTGCGAGCCTGCCCTCCAGTGGGTCAGAGTCGAGCTGGCGAGCAACAGCCGCAAACGCGTATCGTTCGACCGGCTCCATCGGCCGTGTAGACGCCAGCAGCAGCTCAAGCGCGCAAATAGCTGTCGTCCCGAACTGCTCGAAGTGCTCGCTGCGGGCGTACAGACTGTGCTCCTGTAGCAGCGCACGCCAGGCGTCGGGATCAGAGCGCAGCCGCTCCCGCTCGGCCTCGCTCGCGCGCTGTGCGGCGTCTTGTTCGGCTCGTGCGGTGTCGTAGGGGGCGCGGGCGGCACGCAGGCAGTCGAGCAGGCACAGCCCGCCGCCCGATAGCGTCAGATCGTCCCAGCACGGCTCATTGAGCGCCCGGTGTGATTCGCGTGCCATCGCGCACGCGCTCGTCGCAAACCACGAGACGTTCGCGGCACGGTTGTCATAGAAGCTGCCACGACCGGCCCTCTGTAGCAGCGCGGCGAGCGTCTTCAGGAACGCGACGGCCCGCGCATCGGTTGTCGTGATGAACAGCAGGCAGGGGCAGAAGTCGTAGCGCTCTGTCCATGCGGCTTGCGCGGCGTAGGCGGCGTAGGCGCCCGCCTTGACCTTCAACCGCGCGTGACTCATCGTCCCCAGATCAAGCTCCATGAACGCGAGCAGCCCAAGGCCCTGCCCGTCGTGCAGTTCGACCAGCGCGTCCGGCGCCAGCGTCCGCGAGCGCCCCTCCGCCGTAAACGGCTCACGCGGCTCACGGTCAAAGCGAGCAAGACGAACGCCCGGCGTCTGGGTGGCGAGCAGCGCGTACAGCTCGGTCACACCCGCCGCGTGCGCCAAGAACAACGGGTTCGGCTCGGCACGCTCGCCACCGCGCGGTGCGGGTGCTCCACGCGCGAGCGTGTCCGCACGACGCGAGGGCCACAGGTGATACGGCGCGGAGCCACGCTCACGGTAGGGGCGGCTGCGACCGAGCAGACCAACACGGTGCAGATGCTCGGTGCGGTAACGCAGGGTACGGTCAGGCACATCCGAAAGAAGAAGCTCAAGCTGGGTCGAGGTCACGACACGCTGACTGCTCACCAGCTCGATGATCCGCCGGTCAAGATTGCTCAACGACACCGCCGCCGCCGGACCATGAGGCACGCGCCGCCGCCTCGCCGTGGCGGTCACGAAGACACCGAAGAACGAGACTTACCAATACAGTCGGGCGCGCCCTCACCACCCGGAACCGCGACAGAACCGCCGTTTTCGCGCCGCTGGTCTTGCCAATCGGATGTGCAGCCATTGGCAAGACGTGAGTGCCGCTGGCGGCGAGCGGAGTGTTGGCGGCGGGCGCCGGAGAACTCGCCGCTGCGCCCCGGCTCATCGGCGCGCCCAAGCACCGGGCGCTCGGCGGCGAGGATCAGCGCAGAGAGCAGCTCGATTGCCTGCGCCGCCTGCTGCGCCTCAAGCGACTCAAACCGCGGCCGGGCGAGCATCGGCTTGACACCTCGGTCGGACTCGCCGCGGCTATCGCGGGCCGGCGCTGCGGAAGCGTTCGCGCGACGCGCTCGCTTCGCGGGCCGCCTGGAGCGATCGTGCCGCTCACCCGGAACGGGAGAGGTCTGGTGTTGGGGATGGTGTTGAACATCATCAGTCGATCTCTTCATGCAGTTGTGTGCCGGCGGAAGACCGCTGGGCTCCGGGACGGACCCCAGCCCACCAACGAGAGCACGATCCCCGGCGGATGTCAAGGGCTTCTCGCGGCCCTCAACGCGGCTCACAGGTCGCTCACACGACGGCCGACGAGCAGACCGGCGAGCTTTTACGCTTGAAGGTGCCACCGGGCTACGTCTACGCTCCCCTCGGCAGGCACGCAACCCCCGTTTTGCCGGCGATTACCGGGGATAGCGTTCTTGTCGTATAGCTTCTGAGTGTTCGCCACGATTCTGGTGGATGCGGCGCGGTCCGACCCCTGAACCACGCGGCCCCGTAGGAGCCGCGAAACGCTGGAGTGCTGGGTAGCCGAATCGTGGCCGTAGGCGTGGCGGTGTGGCTGCGGCGGGTGTATGCTCAGGGGCACACATAAAGTGAGCGTTGCGGAGTTAGCGCCGCAACGGGACTGGAGATGAAGCGATGGCAGCAGATCGCACCCAGTACACGACGCACCGCCGATACAAGCACAAGACCGCGAACAAGGGTCTGTCGGCGTACGCGCTCGACTGGACGATTCGGTTCAACCACCAGCAGTCGGCATTCTTGGACGACCACAACGGCGGGGATCCGATGGTCTTCAACAATCTCGAGGAGCTTCGGGGCTTCCTGAACGAAGAGTTGGACCGGCACTACGCCGAACACTTCGGCGTGACGGCATAGCCGCCGGGGAGCGCGTTGTTGGTTGCGCGAGGACGCGCTATGTCGTGGGCTTGTACCTCGGGCATAATTGGCGACCAATGGCAACTATCTGTTTCTGCGGGTGCGGGCGGTGTCTTCGCCGCCTATAACGCGTTTAGGATCCGTTTCTTTTGCTGGTCAAACTCAGTCTCAGTCAAGAGGCCTTGCTGCCGTAGCTGACCTAGCTTCGCGATTTGGTCAAGAGGATCGTCTCCGGTTGCCGCGGTCGGCTGGGACTCGCCGGTATCGGGCAGTAGGGATATCGCGATGTGAATGGCCTCAACGAATGCGTCAATCTCATCAAGGTCCTTGGGCGGATATTGTCGGTAGATCTGCCAGCCGCCACCGCGTACCCACAGCGCTGCTCCGCGCGTATCGGCAACCGTTCTCGCCTTGGCATTGCCTGCGAGCAGGAGACCAGCCGGTCCGAAAAACGCCGTACCCCATGCCTTGGATGCCATATCGCGGCCGCGTTCCATCTGGACACCACCGACCGTGATAGCCCGAGCGTTGATGTAGCGCCCGAGAGGCGCTTGCTGGCGATCTTTCTTGTCCTGCCACGAGATCCTGTCGGGAAACAGACGCACATCATCGAGCCGTGCGATCGCTGGGTGAAGCGAGTGAACGGGTAGCTGCTTATTGGCTGCCGGAGCCGGATCAAGGTGTCCATCTTCGAGGAGCGCTACGGCCCGCACGGTTTCGTACGGAGGATCTACTCCCCGGAATGTGCGTTCGCCATCCGGTGTCGAACAAATCAAGGCCCCGGCCTTGGTGAGGGTCTTACGCTCGATCTCTATGTGCAGTACATCATCGATTGGCCATTCCTCGAGTCCTCCTGCCGAGGTAGCGAGGCTTCGATAGAAGATGCGACGGTCAGTTAGGACCAAGAGGATGGGCTCAGGCTTGCTCTTGCGATCTCGCTCAAGGTGCGTCGACATCCAGGCGTGCAGGATCTCTCCGCTTTGCAGTTGGTCCTTGATGCCGAGCGCCGCTTCTGCGAGCTGCTTGCGCTTGCCCGCGCGCTGCCGGACTGCGCTGGCCAGCGTTGCCGCCATAAGCGGCCATGTCTGGTCATCCAAAGCCTCCGAAGCCTCGGCCATGCTTCGCGACTATACCCTGGCTCTCACCGTAGTGGTCACCGCACCCGACACTCCGTCCTCCCGCTGACATGGCTGTCGAACGTGTGCGGCTCCCTCGTCTGTCTGGACTACGTCAACTACGCAGTGCGAGGAGAGCAAACGCTCTTTCCTTGGGGGTTTCCGCCCGGACGCAGCTACGCGGCCAGGACTTCGATCGGGGCGTGTCGCGCCCGCTTGCCCTTCGGCTGCGGACGCACGCGCATCTCGATGTAGACGTCGAGCGCGTCGGCGACGTCGGCGACGGTGTCCAACTGCACGTTGCGGCCCTTGCCGTCCAGCAGCCGCGAGATCACCGAAGGCTTGACGCCGACTCGACGCGCCAGCTCCGCCTTGGAGATCTTGCTGCCCGCACGAACCTCGTCCAGGGCGATCAGCAGCTCTGCGAACGCGACCAGCTTTGCGACCTCGCGCTCGTGAGCGGCACGGGCCTCGGTGGTCGGGAAGCTCTCGGCGAGCAGTTCGGCGAAGACGGCGCTTTCCTTGGACTTGTGCATAGCTCGGTCACCTCAGTTTGGGAGAGCAGATCGTAGCATAGAAGCTATGACATATCGGGGCCGACATCCGGCCACCACTCGGCGCCACCGCGTCCGAGCGCGACGCGGTGAGTCGCCTGGTAGTCCTTGCGATAGCGGTCGATCCGCCGGTACTCCGACTGCGGCGCCTCTGTTCGAGCGGGCTTGACCACGCCGCCGAGCAACACCAGCGAGGGCAGCGCCAGCCCATGTGCCGGCGCGTCTCGGTCGATCACGCAGAACAGCCGGTAGAGCTTGTTGGAGTGCTTGTCTCGCGCCTCGCAGATACCGCTGAGATCGACCTCCTTTTTGCTGGCCGGCTTGTGCATGAGACGCCACCGCTGCGTCGAGGTGGGGAACCTCGGCGGGCCGACCTGAAGCACGGCCCTCACGGTCGTCAGCAGCTCAACCCTCACATCGCTCGGCGTCTTCTCGCCAGCGAGGAAGTCCCATGCCGGGCGCTCCCCGCGAGCTGTCTCGTAGAAGACGGGCTGCCAGCGATCCACCTGTGTGCGCTTGGTCTTCGCCACCGACCAATCATCGCCTACGACGCGGCAGGAACTTCAGGGCGACAGCCCCCTACGCCCTGACATCCAGCGCCCAACCCTCAAACTCGGCGCCATCCGCCCGGTTCGCGCTATGCCCAGTATCGCCCATCGCACGCATCAGCCCCGACAGGAGCGGAAATGCCTGCAAAAGCACGCATTTTCGACTTCTTCGTTTGGGGTTCGCCGCTCGGACAAAGGCGGACAATTGAGGACAAACGATACACCCGGTTGCGGCGAACTTGCGGTAAAAGGGCTGGGGTCGCGGACGGGGGATAGCGGCCCCGACTTTCTCGGAGGACGAGTGCCAGTGCGTCGAGGGAGGCTGACGCCTGCTTCCGCAGGGCGAAGTAGAAGCGCCTCGCGTCGTGCTCTGCACGCTCGCGGCTCATCCTGACCGACAGCGTCGGGCTTGACCGTCGCGGCGTCTGCTTTCGGTGGAAGGGAGCACTTTCGCTTGGCGGTCATCGTCGGACACCCCGAGGCTCAGCACGTCTCCGTCGTTTGATTTGAGTTGGCCCCATCGTGCAGGACCAGGACCGCCTGTACCATGGACCGCAGGCCAACAACGTGGTCCCGCCGCTATAGCCCAGTGCTCCGTAGTTTGGCCGCATTGGTAGGCTGCGTCACTTGGCCAAGGCGTCATCACTCCCAACAGGGGGAGTCGGGAGACTCACGGCAGCTGCCGTGACGATTGCCGTGGCCGGGCTAACGTTTGCCTGCGGGGCGCTGGCGGCGGGAGCGAACGGGAGCGCCCGACGTGCGTCTTCGGCGGCGGCGCCTGTGGTGTCAATGGCACTCGCGAGCGACACCGGGCTAGGGGGCTTCCAGCCGCTCACCCCGTGGCGCCGGCCGTCTGTCGAACTTCCGCCCCCGCGTTTGCTCGCCTACCAGCAGCTTGCCGAAGCTGGGGTTGGTCAGGCTTCGCACTGGCGCCATGGCGCCTGGTACTGCGAATACCTCCGCTGCACCCATGGACCCTATCCACTTGTCACTATTTGGGGTGAGGTGCCGCTATTCGAGACCGCTGACGCGCTCGAGATGGCATCGCCCTCATCGACGCACCAAGCGCTCGTAGACCGTTTTGCGCGTGCGAACGAGCGCTACTGGGACGGTGCGCTTGGCGGCTACGCCCCCTACCCGGGAGACCGTGCAGGAAATGTTCAGGCGTTCTTCGACGACAACGGCTGGGAGGGGCTCGCGTTCTTCGACGCCTACAAGGCCACCCACGAGCGCCGTTGGCTCTTTGACGCCCAGCGCGCGTTTCACTTCATCGCCACCCGTGGCTGGGACAAGGACGGTGGGGGAATGTGGTGGAATACGAGCCATCCCTACCATTCAGGACCCGCTCTCGCGTCTGGCAGTCTTTTGGGTATTCTGCTCTACGGCGAAGACCACGAACGCTGGCAGTTGGAGGACGTGAAGATGTATGTCGACTGGGCAAACGCCAACGACAACCACGATGAACGCCAGTTCTACCTCGAGATGCCCAACCAGCCGGAATCGGTGAACGACTATGTGCAGGCTCCCCTGATCTACGCGCAGTACCTACTGTGTCAGGACGGGGAGGGAGAAGGCTACTGCGTTCAAGCGGGACGAGTGGCGGCCACGCTCGCCGAGCAGCACGTTGACGAATATGGCTACGAATACAACTACGGGCCTGAGTACGACGCGATCTTTATGCAGTGGATGATGGCCTACGGGCAAGCAACGGGCGAGCGCTACTGGTTGATGCTCGCGGAGGTCAACGCGGCGGCTGCAGCCACGAACGCCGAAAAGGGGCACGGACTCTGGCTCTCGAGTTGGTGGGGCGGGCCAATTGCTGACCCTGAAACGCACCCGAACATGCTGCGCACCATGGGCGCCACGACGAGTCTCTTCGCTTGGGTCGGGGTGTACTCAAGCGCCGGCTCGTAAGACCGGGAGATCATAATCGCCCCGAGCTTTGAAGGACGGGCCAGATCGACAAAGGGTTCGGATCTGGGCGCGCCAAGCATGCGCGAGCGTGGTCGATAGGTCCGCACTCCTGCTATGCGCTAGCGAGCAGGCATCTCCAGCGGGTCGCGTCTCATGAGCCGGGGGATTTGAAGTTGCGGGCGTAGCCTCCGCTTTGTCCTGAGAAGACCAAGCGATGGAGGTACGCCCGCATGGAGAAGGTAGCCCCGAGCGAGAGGTTTCGCTCTGAACTGGATGAGGTCCTGGCCGGTGTCGGCGAGGAGCAAGACCCGATTGAGACGGTTGGGCGGCTGGGAGCACGGCTGATCTTGCAGCAGGTGCTCGAGGACGAGGTGACGGAGTTCCTCGGCCGCCGGCGCTATGAGCGCGCTGAGGAGACTGTCAGTCACCGCAATGGCGACGAACCCAGGACGGTGAAGACGACGAGCGGCTCGGTGGCGTTGGAGCGTCCGCGGGTGCGTAACGCGAGCAAGCTGGGATTCGAGAGCAGGGTGCTCGGCAAGGGCGTCACGCGAACGCACGCGCTGGAGGCGCTCGTGATCAGCTCGTTCTTGCGGGGACTGTCCACCCGTGATGTGGAGGCCGCCCTGGAGGAAGTCTTCGAGGAGCCGATCGCATCGAAGGCGACGGTTTCTCGGATCTGTGAGGACACCCGCGAGCGATACCGCCAGTGGTGCCGGCGGCGCTTGGAGGGGCACGACATCGTCTACTGCTTCTTGGATGCGATCTATCTGAAGCTGCATCCCGACGACACGCCGGCGGAGGGCGTCCTGGTGTGCTGGGGCGTGACGCTGGAGGGCCGCAAGGTCCTCCTCGGATTGGCTCTGGGGAGCCGTGAGAGCTACGACAGCTGGCTCGCGTTCGCCCGGGACATGATCGCCCGCGGCCTCGGGGCGCCGGCGCTCGTGATCGCCGACGGGGCACCCGGGATCTGGAAGGCTGTCCGGGAGCTCTGGCCCCACGCGCTGGAGCAGCGCTGCACCGTCCACGCGCTGAGGAACGTCACGGGCAAGCTCCCCGAGCGCCACCATCAGGAGGTCAAGGCGCGCTGGTGGAAAGCATTCGAGGGCGCCAGCTCCCCGGGCGAGGCAACCCGCGAGCTGCAGGGCATCATCGTCAACTACAAGACGGCATACCCCTCGGCGATGGCCGTCATCGAAGCGGATCTGCCGGCGCTCGTCACCCACCTGCGGTTCCCGTCCGCTCACCGCAAGCGAATCAGGACCACAAATCTCCTGGAGAGAACATTCGTGGAGGTCCGCCGGCGAACGAAGGTGATCGGCCGGTTCCCCGGCGAGACATCCGCCCTCTCCCTCATATGGGCCGTGCTGGAGCTCTCCTCACGCGGCTGGCGCGGCGTGAAGATGAACCCCAAGACCGTCGCCGAAATCGAGCGACTACGCCGCCAACTACGCGACACCACGACCGCTCCACCAGCAACGACGAACACCCAGGAGGTGATCGCCGCATAACATCCACTCAAGCGGAGCTACCCCCAAACGAATTCACCCGGGGAATGAGACGCGACCCTCCAGCGACGCTCCGCAGACACGCGCAATGGACGATGGATAGCAGCCAAGTCCACGTCTCGACGTTATGCTCGCTCTCAACGGTGGGTGTCGCGCAAACCGCGGCTCCGTCCGAGCAGTTTAAGACCATTCATGGCATGGCTATGAACTTCTTGGAGTGTGATCGTGAGCAGGTGTTCTTGATGCCCCCGGACCCGCGTGATTGGCTGCCGGAGGGGCATCTGGCGTGGTTTGTGTTGGCGTCGATCGAGGAGATGGACCTGGGCGCGTTTTATGGCTCCTATCGCCAGGATGGGTGGGGTCGCGCGGCGTTTGAGCCGTCGATGATGGTGGCGCTGTTGATGTACGCCTACGCGCGGGGTGAGCGTTCCTCGCGGGGTATTGAGCGTCGCTGTGTGGAGGATGTCGCCTACCGGGTGATCGCCGCGCAGCAGACGCCCGATCACGCGACGTTCGCGCGGTTTCGTGTGCGTCATGAGGCGGCGCTGGCGGGGTTATTCAGCGAGGTGCTGGGGCTCTGCCGGGAGTCCGGCCTGGTGAAGGTCGGGGTGATCGCGATCGACGGGACGAAGGTGCACGCGAACGCCTCGCACCACTCAAACCTCGACTATGAGCAGCTCGCCCGCGAGATCCTGAAGGAGGCGGGGAAGGTTGACGCTGCTGAGGATGCGCTCTACGGCGATGCGCGTGGCGATGAGCTGCCTGAGCATCTGCGCACGCGTGAGGGCAGGCGAGCTGCGTTGCGTGCGGCCAAAGAGAAGCTCGCGCAAGGGCGCGCAGACACGCAAGACGGGAAGGCCGAGGCGCATGGTGTGGAGCTGAAGCTCGATCCGGACGCGATCGTCGCCCGGGCTGATGGGCGTGAGGGATGGTTGCGTGAGGCGCGCCGTCAGCTCGAGGAGCATCGTCGGATGGCGGCGGACCCAGTTCCGCGCTCGCGGGCGGAGCGTTTGCTTGAGTGCGAGCGTCGCCTGCAGGAGAACCTGCGGGTCGAGCGCGAGGCGAACGAGGCCTATGAGCACTACCGCGCGCACGGGCGGGACACCCAGGGCCGAAGGCTCAGTCGCCCGCCGAGCCCATATGAGCCACCGGAGATACCCGCCGGGAAGATCAACACGACCGACCTGGACTCGCGTAACGTGAAGACGCCGCGCAGCTACACCCAGGGTTACAACGTGCAGGCCGTCGTGAACGAGCAGCAGATCGTGTTGGCGGCCGAGGTCACACTCAGCTCCCCGGACTTCGGCCAGTTCGGGCCGATGATCACGGCAACCCTGCGAGAGCTAGAGCAGATCGGTGTGAGCGACAAACCGGCGGTGGCGCTCGCTGACACCGGTTACTGGCATGAGCAGCAGATCGACGAAGTAGTGAATACGGGCACCCAGGTCCTGATCCCGCCCGACGCCGGCAAGCACGAAAAACCTCGCCGCGGTTGGACCGGCGGTCGCTATGCCTTTATGCGCACCATTCTCGCTGGTGACCTCGGCGGGGGGCTCTACCGAAAACGCAAGGCGATGGTCGAGCCGGTGTTCGCTCAAACCAAGCACAACCGGCGCATCACGCAGTTTCAGCGGCGAGGCAGATCCGCCGCACGCTCCGAATGGCAGATGATCACTGCGACTCACAACCTAATGAAGCTCCACAAGCACCACCTAGCCGCCAAGGCGGCCTGAAAGGCCCCCGCACGGCAGCGACGGGCGACCTGCCGTGCAGAAACCGATCTCTCAGAGAAGCGCAGCCAACGCCACGGGCACAGGCCCATCACCCCCGGCCACTTTGAGCGACACCCACAACGAGAAGCAGCCGCCTGCCGACGATAGTTCAGCAGCAAACAGCGACCGCGTAGCCATCGCACACGCTTCTCCGCGAACGCCCGGCTTCTCCAGGCTGTGCCACCTTGTTGTCATGGCCGTGGCGATGCCGCATCTGGGAGCGCGTCGCCGAGCAGTGTGTAGGCGCGACCCAGCGGCCAACTTCCCTGTCGGGCAAGCGCCGCCGCCGTTTGGCTCTTGCGCGTCTGCCTCCGCTATGCCTCAAGGCCGGGACGCCATGCGATCGACTCGTCGTAGCTGACGACCTCGTACGGCTGGCCCGTCGCCGTGGCACGCGCGGCGGCAACAGTCTCCGCCTCGTCCCACGTGTTCCTGATGGCTGCGATCCTGCCGGTGCTGCGTATCACGACGAATATGTGCCTGCGTCTCACGACTCGATTGTAGAGCAGGGCGCAGCCCAAAACGACGAAACGCCGGCCGCCTGAGAGCTACGCGCTGACTGTGACGCAGAGGGGCTCGGCGTCGCCATGCCTGGGAGCCGTCGGCTGCTTCTCCAGATCGCCGAGTGCCAGGAGGTACTCATGTAGGGCATCCGCCAAGCCTTCCTTCGCCTCCCCGTAGGAGGGCGCGGCGGTAATCACGGTGGGCAGCTCGTCGATCGTGGCCTGCACCCAGCCATCCTCGACCGTCTCGTATCGCGCTGTAAAGGTCATCGCTTGGACCATGCACGAAGGTTAGAGCACGCAGGCGAGTCGCAGCAGGTATGGACGCTATCCCGCGATGGCGCGTAGTTCTAGGTCGAGCGCCCTAAGGGCGACTAGCCTTCCGGTGCTCAGACTGTTCTCAGAGGGAGGTGTGAGGATGTACGACGGTGCTCAGACTGTTCTCAGAGGGAGGTGTGAGGATGTACGACGGTGCTGAGATAAGTCTCGGCCTGCAGGTCAACCGCGGGGGTGTCTGGAGGCCGAGATCAGGTCGAGCGCTCTGTCATCGTTCTCTGTGATGGTAGCCAAGAAGCCAGCTCCAATAAGCGCTCGCGAGCAGCTTGAACACGACCTCTTGCGACGCTCTCAGCGCAGGGTACAGGGTGCGCCGGTCCGACGCACCTTTCTTCAGGGTGGCACACCGCGTCGGCCGCTTGCAGGGCCGCTTGCGCAGTTCACGCATTGCGGGGCGCATCGGGCGCTCGACATCTATCTGCTCGTACTAGCGCTCGCAACTGGAGAGCCCTACAACGTGGGACGCGACGCCGGCGTATGGGTGCGTCTGCTAGGGCTTCCGCAAGGTCCCAACGATGCCGCCACGATCACAAAGCTTTGGCGCTGGCTTGCCGATAACGACTTGATCGAGCGCGGCCGTCGCGGCCGCCAGAGTGCGCCGACATTGCTGCGGGAGGACGGCAGTCGTGAGCATTACGCGCCGCCAGTCGGGCGCGGCGATCCATACTTTCGCGTTCCCTTTGCTTACTGGCTCGATGACTATGGTGATCAACCTCCTTACCAGTACCTGTCGCTGGCGGCGAAGGCGATGCTGCTCATCGCGTTGTCGCGCACCAACCGAACCTTCCGGCTCAAGGCGGTGCGGGTGCCCGACTGGTATGGGATCTCGGAGGACATTGCGGGCAAGGGCCTCCGGGAACTCTGCGAGCACAACTTCCTGACGGTAGACAAGCGGCAGGTGCGAGACCTGAACTCGGGCAGCGGTTGGCGCACCGAGCCCCACTACACCCGCCTCTGGCCGCCCAAGACCAAGGCGACGAAGCCATGATCCGCCGCCGCGAACTGGAGGCACACCTCCGTCGCCACGGCGCCTCGATGCTGAGGCACGGCGGCAAGCACGACGTGTGGATCGCGCCCGGCGCTGCCCGACCAGTGACTGTCCCGCGTCATTCTCGGATTCCTCGTACTACGGCGCTCGTGATCTGCAAGCAGCTCGGTGTGCCGCCCTTCGCGTAGCCGGCGACCAGCCATGCAGAGGCAGATCATCCAACCACGACGGTCGGCGCTGCCATCAGCGCTTGGTTTGCGCGCCGACAAGTTTCGCCCATCCAGAAACACCCGTTCTTCGGGGATTCTGAGGCGCTCGGACGGTCTGTGGTTCCGCATCACCGTGAGGTGCCGGCGCCTGAGGCTTCAGGCACGGCAGCCGGCATGAGGCAAGCGGCGCTCAGCGGAGCTTCGCCTTTCGCGTTTCTCGCTCTCACGAGCGCCTCGCCAGGCGCCGGCGGGTCGAGCGATCCGCCTCGAGCGCTTTGGGCTCAGTGGTGGCGATGAACTTGCCGAGCACCTCGACGAAGCGCTTGGGCTCGTCCAGCTGGGGGAAGTGACCCGCGTCCTCAAAGACCTCCAGACGACTGGAAGGGACCTGGGCGTGCGCGCTGTGGGCGTGGGAGACGGGGATCAGGGTGTCGTGCTGGCCCCAGACGAAGAGCATCGGCGCGCGTTCGGCGAGGTACAGGCGATCAGTGGCGTCGACCCGCTGGCCACCGGGCTCGACGACCGAGCGCACCGTGCGCAGGAACGCTTCACGGGTGACCCTGTCGGCGAGCGTGGCGTGGCCGCGGGCGCTTTCGCGCAGATCCGTGCCGGGCCGCAGGCCGACGGCTCCCATCACTCGTCCCACTATCCGCCCGGCATCGAGTAGCCGTCCGTTGGTGAGGATCGGCAGGACGTACCCGGCACCGGGAAGCGTCGCCGCGCGGAGCAGCAGACTGACCTCGCGGCCCAGGCCGCCGCTGTCCACGAGGATCAGCCGTTCGCAGCGCTCGGGGAACTGGTAGGCCATCTGCATAGCAACGCCGCCCCCGAGCGAGTGCCCGACGAAATTGGCTCGGTCATGTCCGAGCTCCTGCAGGATGTCACGCACGAGGCTCGCGTGGGCGCCCAGTGAATAGTCGCCCGTCGGCTTGGCGGAGCCGCCATGGCCAAGCAGGTCGGGTGCGATGACCTTGAAGTGCTTGGCCAGGCCGGGCATGACCTGCGCCCAGGTCGTTGAGTCCGACGTGATGCCGTGAATCAGCACCACCACCGGGCCGGTTCCGGCCTGGCGATAGGCGTAGCGGTTGCCGTGCAGGGTGATACTGCGAAGCCGGTACGCCTTCATTGCAGTCAACGCTCCTGTGCTGTTCTGGGCTCGGCCGAACGGTACCGCTTGAGGCTTTTGACCGAAGGCCGCTCGGCAAGCGCCGGCCGCGGTAAAGACGTGGGCGAGGCCACGAACAGCCCGGGCAGGCCCGTCAGCGCTATCGGCCGTACGCTCTTGATATGACACCGTTTGAGCGTCGCGAGGCGCCAAGGTGGGCGCCGATGCCCGGCGCTCGAGTTAGCAGCTAGCCGGGAGATTCGCTACCTGGCGCACTAGACCGCGACTATGCAGAGAATTCACTGCGACGAAGGGAGAATCAGATGGACATCTTTGAGATCAAGCAGGAGGAAACCGTCAGCAGGGAGGAGGTCGCGGAGCGCCTACGGCTACTCGCCGACATGCTCGCTCGGAACAACGACCTGGAGTTCGACCGCGGCGGAATGCATTTCACCGTTCGCGTCCCCGACCAGCTTCAGCTCAAGGTCGAGCTCGAGGTGGAGACTGATGAGCGCGAGCTCGAGATCGAGCTTAAATGGTGACGGGTGGCGCGCGTCGCCTTCGCTTAAGGCGTGAGGGGCCAGCGGCGTTGGCTGGCGGTGTTCGGGGTGGGTGCTGGCTGCATGGCTCCTCTCGCGCTATGCGGGTGGCTAGGGCTGGTGCACCGCGGGGCGTTGTGGCGCGTGAACATGCCACGGCCAATGCGCGGCCAGCAGGCCTGATCCGATCCCGATCCCCACACCGGCCGCGACGTCGCTTGGGTAGTGAACGCCGGTATGCACGCGCGAATAGGCGACGGACCCTGCCAACGGCACCAGGGCCGGCGCCAGCGCTGGTAGCTCCGCGCAGGCGCCTGTGGCGAACGCAAACGCCGCCGCGCTATGGCCTGAGGGAAACGATGTTGACCGTGGTGTACGAATGAGCGCCGGATGCGACCGCGAGGAGGGCCGACGGCGGCGCGCGAGCAGCTTTGCCGGACCGTTTGCCACCGCCGCCGCGATCGCGATGGCAATCAGGCCGCGCCCTGCCGCCCTCCGTCCTCGCGCACCGTCGAATACCGCGAGTGCGCCGGCGATCGCAAGCCACAGGCGCGAGTAGTTCGCCGCCCGTGTGATGGCGATGACAGCGCGATCCAGTGCGGGCGAGCGAGCTCCAAACGAGCGCCTCATCAGCCGGCGGTCGAGATGCTGAACACGACGCCACATCGTCACTGAACCCGGCTTCACCGGCCCGCCGCTACCCGGACAAGCGCGCCTAGGCTCTCCGAGGTGAGTGCCACGGCGCGCGCCGCCGGCGACAAGCCTGTGCTGCGGGGCAGGCGCACGCGCAGGGCCCCGGGGAGCGATGCGAAATGCAGCGGCGGGTTCAGCATCAGCGCCTCGCCGTCGAGGCCAACCTCGACGGGACCGCCAGAGCGGACCTCGAACTCCCGCGCAGACCAGGCCAGCAGGCCGGGGTAGCGTCCCGCCTGGCCGACCAGCTCCAGCGCGACGAGCTTTGACATGTCCGCGCCCCGCACCCGGGCGGCCACGACGCCGAGCAGGCCCGTGTCGATCCGCTCGCGTGTGCCAGCACCCGAGAGGTGCGTGAGCTCATACGGGTTGTTCGACACCAGCACCAGCGAGGCATCGTCGCAGTCGGTCCCGTCCGGGGCGGTGAACTCGAGGTCGATCGGCTCGGCGTCGGGGCCGAGCAGGTCGGGCAGCATGTCCGTCCACGTCCCGAGCTTGGCATCGCGGTAGGCCTCGGACTGGACGACCTTCGCGTAGACGCCGAGCGACGCGTTGTTGACAAACACGCGGTCGTTCACGCGCGCTAGGTCGATGCGCCGCTCTACCCCGTCGGTGAACGCCTCCAGCGCACCCACGACGTCATCTCGATCCAGGCCGAGGTCGAGCGCGAAGTGGTTTCGCGTTCCCGCCGGGATGCAAACGTGGGCAACGTCGCGCCGTGCGGCGACCGTCGCCACGAGCGCCTGCGACCCGTCGCCTCCAGCCATTCCGATGACCTCCGCGCCCCGCGCGATGGCGCTCTCGGCAAGCTCGAGCAGATCATCGCCCGGTTTGAGGACGATCGGCTCGATCCCTCGCCGCCTAGCCTCCCCAGCGAGATCGAAGCGCTCCGCCTTCCCACCGCCCGACTTCAGGTTGATGATTAGCGCCCCCGTCCGGGATGCACCCACTGGCACGACCGCGGCGGCAATCTTTCCGAGCGCTGCCTGCCCGGATCGCCCTAGTGCATAGCGTGCGACGAATCCGAACAGAGCGAGCAGCAGGAGCAGTGCAACTAGCACCAGCAGCCCCTGCCAGTGGGTCGCGAGCACCACGATCAGGCCGCCCCCAGCGAGGACCACGACCGCCGCGCCGAGGGCGCGCAACGCGCCGCGCTCTGTCAAGGCAAACCAGATGGCGGCGTTCGCCAGCAGGACAAGCCCAACCGCGAGCACGGCAACGGGGACGTCACCCGCCAGCGCCACGGCGGCCACTACGGCCATTGCGGCAGGCATGATGAGCGCGAGGATTGCGGCGATGCGTCGCAGCCCGGGGCGCTGCTGGGCCCAGCTTCCATGAGAAGTCACCGACGTTCTGGGCATGTTGTCATGTTCTCAGATCCCGTCTGCCGAACTGGACTTTGCGTTCTACGGTGCTCTTAGCCTGGATCCACCGGTAACGGGCTGAGCATCCGGTGCCGGGGACCGAGCCAGGGGCAATTGACCGAGCATCCGTAGGGTGACCCCTCGGAGCGAGGGCAATTGGTCCTGGCGATGCGTCATCCGGCGCCGGTGCGACCCCGGGATCGGTGGATCCAGGCTTAGGGGCTATCCCGGAAGGATTATGTAGCGCTGCGTTGAACTTTTGATCGGCTGGTCTTGTGCCATTCGATCAGGAGGTCTGTGATGGGCTACATGGTCAGTAAGGATGATGGTTGGCGGATGCCGGACTGGTTGTGGGAGCGGATCGAGCCGTTGCTGCCGCCACCGCCGTTTCACCCGTTGGGTACGCATCGCTCGAGGGTGCCCGATCGGGGCGCGATGGACGCAATCTTGTTGGTGCTCAGGACGGGGATGCAGTGGAACGCTTTGAACGCTACAGGGGTGTGCTCCTCGAGTTCTGCGCACCGGCGTTTTCAGGAATGGGAGCAGGCCGGTGTGTTTGCTGAGATCTGGCGTCAGGGACTGTTGGAGTACGACAAGGTTGTCGGGATCGATTGGGCATGGCTGGCAGCCGACGGCGCGATGACCAAGGCACCGCTGGGCGGAGGAAAGACGGGGCCAAATCCCACTGATAGAGCCAAGGGGGGGCGAAGCGTGAGGTTCTCAGCGAGGGAGCGGGGGTCCCGATTGGGTTGGCGCACGACGGTGCGAACCGCCACGACCAGAAGCTGCTAGAGCCGACCCTGCAAAGCATTCCGATCGAGCGCCCTGAGCCGACCGCGGAGTGCCCGCAGGGGCTGTGCCTCGACAAGGGCTTTGACTCCCCGCCGGTGCGTGATCTCGCGGTCAAGCACGGTTACACGCCGCACATCCGCACGCGTGGCGACGAGATCGCCGAAAAGGTTCGCACGCCCGGCTGGCGAGCACGACGCTGGGTCGTCGAGGCGACCCACTCCTGGATGAACCGCAACCGCGGGATCCTTATCCGCTGGTCCAAGAAGGAGGAGAACCACCTCGCCCTCCTACAACTCGCCAGCGGCCTGATCGCGTTCAAGAAGGCGCACCTCGCAACCCCCCAACCGGGATAGGCCCTTAGTTCTTGTCGGCGCTGCGCACTGGATCTTGCGTCGGCTCTCACCGGAGCTTGACTTCGTAACTCGAAGGTTTATGGTGCGAGTTGACTTCGACACCGCTGTCACCCGCAGTGGCAGCCACGAGAAGGGACCAGGCGATGTTGCGGAGGATCACGGACATGCCAGCCGGAACGATCGGCTTCGAGGCGGTCGGGGAGGTCGAGGACGACGATTGGGAGGAGACCGTCGAGCCATTGCTGGCCCAAGAGATCGCTGCGGGCCGCAATGTGCGGCTGCTCTACTTGATCGGCACCGAAGCCCGTGAGGTCGAGGGCGACGCGATGAGAGCTGACGCGGGCTTCCGCGTGCGCCATGCGACCTCCTACGAACGCGTCGCGGTAGTCAGCGACGAGGACTGGATACGCCCCGCGTTGCGTGCTCTTTCCTTCCTACTTCCGGGAAAGGCAAAGGGCTTCCGTATTCGCGATCTGGGCGAGGCAAAGGCATGGTTGGCGGAGGACGGAGCCTAAAACACCCCTGCTGGGCCGACTCAGGGGCGCGCCACTTGTTCTGTTCCGGGGCGGATGCCAGTAGAGCGCACTCCTGCCGGACGGGGCGATCAATCCTCGGGGGGCGATCAATCCTCGGCGCGAAAGCTGCGCCCGATCTCCTCGCCGGTGCCGAAGTAATGCCGAAACACGTACAGCAGCGGACTCCATTGCTGAGGATCGATGTGGTCGGTGCCGGGCTTGACGATGCCTGAGAGCGCATGGACCCGCTGGACATGGGTCTCGACGATCCGGAAGTACTCGCCGTCGGGACGGCTGGTGGGTTCGTGGATGGCCGTGACCTTCGCCTCCAGATGCAGTGGGCACTCGGCTATGCGCGGCGGCTGCACCGTCTCTGAGGCGATCGGAGTCAGGCCGGCGGCCTCGAACTTGCGCGGCTCGTAGCGGAACGTATCGGCCTTGTGCGGTGCGGGCGGGTTGCGGCCAGTCAGAGGGGCCAGCGTCTCGACTTGCCCGGCGAGGTCGGGCCCCGGCAGGTTGATCACGCACTCCCGCTCACGTGCCAGATTGGCGAGGGTGTGCGCGGTGCTCTCCCAGCCCATCACGACGAGGTAACCGAGCGCCCAAGCTGATGACATCGGCCCGATGTTCGGCGTCCCGTCTTCGTTCAGCGTGGTGACGAGCGCGACCGGCGTACCGAAGTAGAGGATGCTCGGCCAGACGCCCTGGTGCTCCTTGGCGGCAGATGGGTGCTTCGTCTCGGCGTTGCCTTGACCTAACTCCATTGCTGCAGTCTTCCTGGCATCGTTTCGCCTCACACCGAAATATGCCCGGCTACGATGAAGCACTCCGACGTGCAGAGCGCAATCGACATCGCCGAGGTAGCTGGGCTGCTGGCCGACAGCTCGCGCTCCACGATGCTGCAAGCGCTCATGGACCGGCGCGCACGCACCGCGGGAGAGCTCGCTCGCCTCGCCCACATCGCCCCATCCACCGCCAGTCAGCACCTCGCGCGCCTGAGTGATGGCGGGCTCCTGGCGATCGAGGCCCAGGGCCGGTATCGCTACTACCACCTCGCTGATCAAAAGGTTGCCGCGTTGCTAGAGAACCTGATGGCGTTCGCGCCTGCCACCGCCGCACCGCGTACGGCGAACGTCGGCTTCGATCTGCGCTTTGCCCGCACCTGCTACGACCACCTCGCCGGAACGGTCGCGACTGCGCTCTACGACCGGATGGTGGCCGATGGCACGTTGCAAGTCACGGCAGAGGGCATCGCGCTCACCTCCGCAGGCGCCCGGCGTTTGCGGTCTCTGGACATTGACAGCGAGGCTCTGCGAGCAGGCCGCCGTCCACTTGCGCGCGCCTGTCTTGATTGGACCGAGCGCCGCCACCACCTCGCCGGAGCGCTCGGCGCCGCTCTGCTGAGCAGCTTTCGTGCACGCGGTTGGCTCGTCCCCCGCAGCGCCCCCCGCGCGCTGCGCTTCACGACGACCGGGCGCCAGGCGCTCGCCGGCCACTTCGACATCGACCTCAGCGTCGCGATGATGTGCTCGGCGAAGGGTTGATCGAGCGAATGGATATCCACGATCACTGGACGATCCGCAACGCCACCGAGGGCGACATCTCCACCGTGCTCGACCTGTGGGTTGCGGCGGACAGCGTTCCGACGGTCACCGACTCTCGCGACGGGCTCGTTCGGCTGCTTCGGGCCGATTCCGGGGCGCTGCTGGTCGCCGAGCATGTGGGCATCGTGATTGGCACGCTGATTGCGGCATGGGACGGCTGGCGCGGGAGCTTCTACCGACTGGCGGTGTCGCCGGAGCATCGGCGCAAGGGGCTTGCGACGATGCTGCTCAGAGCGGGTGAGCGGCGTTTGCACGAGTGCGGTGCGGTCAGGCTCACTGCGATCGTCGCAGACCAGGAGCCGGGAGCGATCGGCTTCTGGCAGGCCGCCGGCTATGAGCGCCAGCAGCACAGGGCGCGATTCGTGCATCACTTCGATGCCTAGCCCCGGGTATCCTGAGGCGGTGTCACGGGCTATCGGGGACGATTGGCGATGAGCCGGCTGGAAACCGGCTTCAGAGATGTGGACGCAGCCGGCGACGTGGAGTCCTACGTTGACTACCTGAGCCACGTGAGCAGTCTCGATTCGGTCGCCGACGGCAAGCGCGAACGAGCACGGCTGCTTGGTTTGCGCCCTGGTTCGCGGGCAATCGAAATCGGCTGCGGGCTGGGCGACGACGCTCGTTTGCTGGCACGCCTTGTCGGCCCCGATGGAGAAGTCGTCGGCTTGGATGCCAGCGCCGCACTCCTGGAGCACGCGCAGGCACGCTGCAAGGCGGAGGATGGCCCGGTCACGTTCATCGCCGGCGACGCCCACGAGCTGCCCTTCGAGGCCGGCACGTTCGATGCCGCTCGCAGCGAGCGCACGCTCCAGCACGTGGAAGATCCTGCGTGCGCGGTTGCCGAGCTGGCACGAGTAACGAGGCGGGGAGGGGTGGTGCTCGTCAACGAGCCGGACTGGGGCACGCTTGCGTGCACGGGTCGCCCCCGTGAGCTCGTGCGCGCGATGCTGTTGGCTGCGGAGGCACAGATCCGAAACCCTTGGATCGGGCGCGAGCTGGCAGGCCTGTTCGTAGATGCTGGGCTGACAGACGTCACGGTCCGGGCCGAGGTGCTGCTGGTTCGCGACTTCTACCCCGACGTTGTCATCGATCTGCCGCTCCTGGCGGCAGATCTGCGCGCACAGGGGCACGAGGGTGTCGAGGACATGCTCGCTGCGGCAGAGGCCGACACCAGGGCGGGCCGAACGGTTGCGACTCTCACGCTCTTCACTGTTTTTGCTCGCCGATAGCAAGCGGTGCCGTTCCCCGCCGTTGGAGGATGACCCTCAGAGGGCCCCTCAGCGAAGGTGGGCCTCGATGAGACGTACCCCCACGTCAAGTGTGGCCTGCGTTCGCAGCTTTCCATAGCGACGATCCCACTCACCGCTTTCGAGGTCCCGGCGGAGCCGGCCCAGTCCGCTGTCCACAACTGAAGGTGCCAGCAGGTGCCAGATCGACGAGGCCCGACGCACGGCTGGGTCGAGGTGAGCCTCGGGCCGGCTCCAGAGGGCCACACAGAAGCCATCGGTGCAGTCGGCGGGCACGAGAACCGTGTGGGCCTGGAGCCCGGGAAGGACCTCTTGCAGGTGGGCGATCGATGGGAACGTGTTGCGGTCGTGCTCGACGATCTCCGGCAGGTAGTCGCGGCAGAGCCACATCTTCGCCGTCACATCCAGGTCGAGGGTCAGGAGGACGATCCGCTCACGAGTGACCCGGAGGACCTCGGCGAGGCCACGGTCGACGTCATCCCAGTGCTGCATCGTGAAGACGCCCATCGTTGCATCGACGCTCTTGTCCTCCAGCGGAAGCGACTCGGCGGCTCCCTGAATCGCCGCAGCGGCGTCCGACGAGCGTTGGGCGATCATCACCGGGGAGGGCTCGATCGCGATGACCTCGCGATCGCTCGGCTCGTAGGAGCCGGCACCCGCCCCGATGTTGAGGACGCGCCTGGCCTCGCCGAGTGCTCTGCGGATCGCTGTCTCGAAGCGTGGGTCGGCGCGACGGACCTCGCTGTAGCTGAGGCCGATGCGGTCGTAGGCGGGAGTGCTCATCGCTTAGCGCTTGCGCGACGACGGGGCGGCTTCTCTGAGCGGCTCTCGTCCATGAGGGAGACGAGCGACTCGACGAAGTCGCCGTAGAGATCGTGGCGCACCGCATCGGGGCTGACCAGGGATTCGATCGCGAGGCCGATGCCGAGCGCGCGCAGGACGAGCGCGAGGTCATCGACTGGTAGGGGGAGCTCCGCTGCCGACTCTTGTTGGTATTGGGCGATGTAGCGCGCGACGGCCTCGCGCATCGCCGAGGAGCGGCTGCCAAACCGCCTTGCGAGCTCAGGGTCCCGATCGGCGTGGGCGATGAACTCGATGTGGAGGACGAGCGACTCGCGGTCCCGAGCGAGCCGGTCCATCCACTGGTCGGCCAACGCGCGAGCACGTACCTCGAGGGGGGCGTCGGCGGGCAGCGCGGCCTGCGTTTCGGCCAACTCGCGTACCCGCTGCGCCATGTAGTCCTCGAAGACGGCGAGGAACAGGTCGGCCTTGCCCTCGAAGTTGGAGTACACGGCGCCGTGCGAGTAGCCGGCCTCCTCGGCTATCTCCTCGACGCTCGCCGCCTGAAAGCCACGCCGAGCAAACACCTTGGCGGCGGCGTCGATGAGCCGGGTACGGGTCTGGGCCTGTTGCTCGGCTCGCGTCAGTCGTCGTGCGGCAGCCATCGTCAGATGACAATATCAACTCAGATTGTGATTATAATCCAGATTCATGCTCCCACTACATTTCGCAGATGCCTCGGCGCTTTCCCCGCGCCTTGCCTCGACAGCGTTGGTGGAAGGCGTGTCGTGACGGCATCGAAAGGACAGACGCGATGAGCGATCTTGATGGCCTGCTGGCTGAGCAAGCCCGCTACTACCGCGAGCGTGCCGGCGAGTACGAGGACTGGTGGTTCCGCCGCGGACGCTACGACCACGACCCCCAAACGAACGCCCGGTGGTTTGCCGACGCGGCCGAAGTCGATGTCGCCCTGCAGCGCTTCGACCCGGCCGGAGACGTACTCGAGCTCGCGTGCGGAACCGGCCTGTGGACCCAGCGGCTGGCCTCTTACGCGACTGGCTTGACCGCGATCGACGGCTCCCAGGAGATGATCGAGCTGTGCCGCGCTCGCGTGGAGGACCCGCACGTTACCTATGTTCAAGCGGACCTGTTCGCGTGGGAGCCCGCCAGGACATACGACGTGTGCGTCTTCGGCTTCTGGCTCTCCCACGTCCCCGAGGAGCACTTCGAAACGTTCTGGGAGAAAGTCAGGCGGGCCGTCGGGTCGGGGGGCCGCGTGTTCTTCATCGACAGCCTGCGCAGCCAGCAGGCATCGGCCGTCGATCACACGCTTCCCGACCAGGGCGAGGAGACGATGCTCCGCCGACTCGCCGACGGCCGTGAGTACCGCATCGTCAAGCGGTTTCACGAGCCCCAGCCGTTGCAGCGACGACTTGCCGATCTCGGTTGGAGCGCCTTGGTGCAGACGACGAGCGAGTTCTTCATCTACGGTCAGGCAACCCCCGCGACATAGAGCCCGCTCGTCATTTCGCGACGCATGGCTACGCTGCGCTCACCGGATCATCTCCAAGCGCTACCTGGCGTGCGTACCCGGCGGCCAAGCGAACGTAGCTCTGCTGACCGAGGCAGAAAGCAAGAGGCCGAAGTCCTATCCCACGGCTAGGTGACCGTGGCTCGTGGCCTCGCGCTCTGCGAGCACCTTGAGCGTCAGCAGTTGCTTGCGCATCATCACGAGGTCACCGAGAGCGAGCGTCTGACCCGTCAGCGCCCCGCCGCAGACGACCGCCCGGCGGGTCGAAGATGACGCGCGCGACCAGGCGCGTCGAACTGTCACCGAGAGCACGGCGTAGGTCACTGCCGCACGGTGGCTGCGCAGCGTGATGTGCTCGTCGTGAGCGAACGACGCCAGCGAGAAGATCGACATGAAGCGCTGCCCGACTTCGAGGCGCTCGACGCCGCGGACGAGCTCGCGTGGGCTCGTGCGCCCGAGGTTGTCGACGAGGTCGTAGCTGTAGGGGGCGAGCTTGAGCTGGCAGAGCCAGCGGAACACCACCGAAGCCGGTGCGTGCAATCGTCATGGCACGGTGCATGCGGACCGGTGCCTGCCAGAAGCCGATCGCATGCCATCGGCATTGCGCGCTCATCCGCAGTCGCGCCCCAGCTCGCACCCACGATCATGCGTGCCGGGCGACGTTGCGCAACAGGCGGCGGACGACGAGCCGATGCCCGCCGCTACCAATCACGAGAGCGCGATAGATGCGGCCGATGGGGCCCGGGAATTCCGCCCACGTCCGAGCGCGCAGGGTGCAGCGATCTGAGCCGATCGCGTCCAGCTCGAACGCCAGCGCATAGCTTGAAAACCGGTGCCGGCCGCGCAGCTCCAGGCGCTCCGGAACGCGGGCCTCTGCAACGGCAAAGCCAGGCAGGGCGTCCCCGCTGTGAAGCGCCCCGCGCCGGTTGCCACGTTACTGCGCTGGAGCGACCCCCAGCAGCCGCGTCAGTGGTGCCGGCGCAGGTCCCACCGAAATCCTTGCGCAGCGCCTGCGCCAGGACATCCCAAACTCGCTCGCGCGTCGCATCGATGGCTATGGAATGCTCATCGATGTAGGGCAACTGCTCCATATAGAATGATCGTACTACATCAATGGCTCCGCCACGAAAGCACGACACCGATCGCATCCTCGACGCCGCCCGAACCGTCGTCCTGCGCGATGGGCCACGGGCCGCCTCGGTTGCCGCGATCGCGCGAGAGAGCGAAGCCGCCCGTCGGCACGCTCTACCACCGCTTCGGCAGTCGCGACGGGGTGCTCGCTGCAGCCTGGCTGCGGGCGCTGGAGGGATTCCAGCGCTGTGCCTTGGCGGCGGCGGCACACCCCGACCCGCTTGAGGCCGCCGTGGCGATGGCGAGCTCGCAGATCGGCTTCGCCAGAGAGCAGCCCGAGGACGCACGCCTGCTGCTGACGCTGCGCCGCGACGACCTCCTCGACGCCGCGCCCGACAACCTCTTTCGCGCGCGCCTGGAGGCGATCAACGCGCCGCTGGAGACGACCATCGCGGCGTTGGCGAAAGCGCTTGCGCGGGCGGGCCGACGCGCGCGCATTGGACGGTGTCACCCGAGCCGTCGTCGATCTGCCCAACGCCACCATCCGTCGCTACGTGCGCGACCGGGGAGGCTGCCTGCGTGGCTGGACCACGATGTCGCAGCTGCCACCCGCAGGCTGCTGGAGCAGTGAGTAGCCAAGTAGTGACCTCCCGGCGGTTTGACGGCCATGGCGCGGGACCGGGCGGTCGGGGTATGTCTTGTCGATTGGCCACTCGTGCGAATGCGGTCGCTTGTACCCGCGTCAATCCGAGCCAATGCGCAGCACCAGCTTGCCGATGTTCTCGCCTCTGAACAGCTTGAGCAACGCCTCGGGGAAGGCGCCCACGCCGCCCTCGACGACGTCCTCGCGTGAGATCAGTCGCCCTTCGCGCATCCACCCGGCGATCTCCGCGGCTGCCTCCCCGTAGCGCGCGGCGTAGTCGAATACGACCATTCCGGTCATCGAGGCTCGCATGACCAGCAGCGCCATGTAGTTCGCTGGCCCGCGCATTCCCCCGGTGGCGTTGTACTGGGAGACCGCACCGCAGATCACGATGCGCGCGCCGCGCGCCAGGCGCGTGAGCACCGCGTCGAGGATCTCCCCGCCGACGTTGTCGAAGTAGACGTCTACTCCCTTTTTCGCAGTCTCGCGCAGGGCCGCGTGGACGTCCTCTGTCTTGTAGTCGATCGCCGCGTCGAAGCCGAGGTCCTCCACGATCCAGCGACACTTCTCCTCGCCGCCGGCGATGCCGATCACGTGGGCGCCCTTGATCTTGGCGATCTGTCCCGCCACGCTGCCGACCGCGCCGGCGGCGCCCGAGACAACAACCGTGTCTCCCTCGCTCACCTTGCCTACGTCGAGCAACCCGAAGTAGGCGGTCATGCCGGTCATCCCCAACGTGCCGAGATATGTTGGCAACGGGGCCAGCGACGGATCGACCCGCATCACTCCGGCGCCATTCGACAGCGCGTACTCCTGCACGCCGAACGCGCTGTACACGTGCTCGCCGACCGCGAAGTCGGGATGCTCGGAGGCGATCACCCGTCCGATCGCGCCTGCGCGCATCACCGCCCCGATCTCCACCGGATCGATGTACGAGGCTCCCGCGTTCATCCAACCGCGCATCGCGGGGTCGAGCGAAAGGTGAGAGATCGCCACCACGAACTCCCCTGAGCCCGGCGTCGGCACGGGCTCCTCGACGATCTTCCAGTCGGAGGCCTGCGGCAGGCCGGTTGGACGTGCGGCGAGGCGCACCTGATGGTTGATCTGACTCATTTGCGGATCTCCAAGGGTTGGGTTGTGGGGCCAGGTGCCCCTGTCCACGACGAGCCCTGAGCCCATTGCATACGCGCTCTCGTCACAAACCAGGTGGGCGGCCGGCATATGGGCCTGCGGGCAGTGGCAGATGTCATCTGTCGCAGCAGGCTATTGCACCGTCGTGGCGGTGCCGGGAGCCGAGTCGGCTTGACCATGCGCTGCCTCCGTGGCTGCCTGCGCGATACACGCCGCAAGTGCGGCTACTGCGGGTTCGATAGCGGCGTCGGCGAGGTTGGCGTAGCCGACGACGAGCGCGGGCGTGCTGGCGGCGAATCCCTCCAGGGCGATGCCCCGCGACCGTGCAGCGGCGAGCACTGTCTGCTCGCAGAGGCTCGCGGGGAGGTGCAGCACGACGTACAGTCCGGCGGCGGCGCCGTGGACGCTCACCTCGGGTAGCTGGCTGGCAAGCGCCGCCAGCAGCGCCTCGCGTTGGCGGTGATATTGCCGGCGTTGGCGGCGCAGGTGGCGGTCGAGCTCGCCGCGCTCGATCAGGTCGGCCAGCGCAAGCTGCTCCAGTGGCGTGGGCATTCCGCCGCGTAGGCGCTGGAGAGCGGCGATCGGCTCGACGAGGTGCTCCGGGAGGGCCAGCCAGCCCAGGCGCACCGCTGGGGCGAGGGTCTTGCTCGCCGAGCCGCCGTAGATGACGCGGTGGGGTTCGAGTCCCTGCAACGAGCCGATCGGCTGGCGGTCGTAGCGGTACTCGGCGTCGTAGTCGTCCTCCACGATCAGCCCATCCCGGTCTTGCGCCCACGCCACGAGCGCGGCACGGCGAGTGGGGGAGAGAACCGCGCCGGTGGGGTACTGGTGCGCGGGCGCCACCGCCACCGCGTCGACATCCTCCAGCTCGAGGCGCTCGACGATCAGCCCAGCGTCGTCAACCGGGAGCGCCACCAGCTCCAGCCCGGCGGTTGTCGCGGTCTGGCGTATGCCCTGCCAGCCGGGGTCCTCGACGGCGAGTCGCCGGGCGCCGCCGGCAGCGAGGGTTGACCACAGCAGCTCGATGCCCTGGCGCAGCCCGTTCGTCACCACGATCTGCGCGGGGTCGGCGCGCACCCCGCGCACCCGGCCGAGGTAGGCCGCGAGCGTGGCGCGCAACTCGGGCTCGCCGGCGGGGTCGGGGTAGGCCAGGCGCTCGTAGGGCACATTGCGCAGCACCCGCGCGTAGGCAGCGGACCATGCCGTCCTCGGGAAGCCGCTCAGCGCGGGACGGAAGGGATTCATGTCGTGACGGACCACCGACCTCGGCGTGAAGTCGGGCCATGAAGTGCGCTCGTGTGCGAGCGTCGCGGCAACCTTCGTTCCGCCGCCGCGGCGTGTGTGCAGATAGCCCTCGGCGGCCAGCTGCGAGTAGGCGTCCACCACCACACCGCGCGAGACGCCGAGCTCAGCACATAGAGCGCGCGTGGAGGGCAGCCGTGTGCCGGGAGCCAGACGCCCGCCGCGCACTGCCTCGCGCAGGGCGTGCTCCACACGCGCGCGCAGCGATCGCCCGGGGCCGCTTGTCAGATCGAGGTGCAGATCCATTGGCCCTGGATTCTGGCATGTGCTTGGCCCTATTCAGGGAGCCAAGGCTGGCTTAACGTGCCAGATGTGCCCACCGCCCCGTCCCCACGCACGAAGGTTCGCCGTATGCCCGCCCGCGCCAGTTACGAGCGCGAGGCGATCGACGCGATCCTCGACGAGGCGATGGTGGGACACCTCGGTTTCATGCACGAGCGCCAGCCCTTCGTGATCCCCACGCTGCACGCGCGTGTAGGGGAGGAGGTGTACATCCACGGCTCTGCCGCCAGCCGCACGGTCCGCGCCCTGGGTGCCGGGACGCCGGCCTGCCTTACGGTGACGCTGCTCGACGGTCTGGTACTCGCCCGCTCGGCCGTGCACCACTCCGTCAACTACCGCTCGGTCGTCATACTCGGCCGCGCGCGTGTGGTCGAGGATCTCTCCGAGCGCATGGCCGCGGTGCAGGCGTTCACCGAACGCCTGATTCCGGGGCGCTGGCAGGAGGTCCGCCCGCCCACCGTCAAGGAGCTGAAGGCCATCCACGTGCTCGTCTTCTCCCTCGGCGAGGCCTCGGCGAAGATCCGCACCGGGCCACCTCGCGACGACGATGAGGACTACGCGCTCCCCACCTGGGCCGGCGTGATTCCCATCCAAACGCACGCCGGTCCCCCGATGCCCGACCCTCGCCTGGCCGGCGGTATCGCACCGTCCCCAACAGTGGGCAGTTGGACCCCGCAACGCGCGTGAGTCCTTGGTGAGGTGAAAGAGGTCCTCGAGGCGCGTGGGTCCCTCTGCCTTTTTTTGTGTGCGAACGACCTCTTGTATGGTTCTATCGGTGCGCAAGAGGGGGATGCAGTTGGGGAGCGGTCGTCGAGCCTGGCAGAGGCTCACGGTGCTGCTGCTCGTCGGATTGCCGGCTCTGCTCTTGGCGCTGGCGGTACCGGTGGCGGCACGCGGGCCCAGCGGGACGCCCACTCACGGGCCGCTCTCCAAGCCGCCCAAGATCAGAGTCCACAACGGCCCGGCCCCCAAGCGGCTGGTGACCAGGACCATCGTGCAGGGCACCGGCCCGAAGGCCAAGGACGGACGCCAGCTGACGGTCAACTACGTCGGTGCGCTTTACAGCAATGGCAGGGTCTTCGACAGCTCGTGGCGAGACGGCGAGCTGTTCACATTCACCATCGGGCGAGGTGAAGTCATCAAGGGCTGGGAACGAGGTCTTGTGGGCATGCGCGTGGGAGGACGACGCGAATTGATCATTCCGCCCGCCCTTGCCTACGGCAGCAAAGGCAGTCCGCCGTTGATAGCGCCAAACTCGGCGGTGGTCTACGTCGTCGACCTGCTCGCTGCGCGATCCCGCTGATCAGGGGCAGGCAAGGCATCTCGGGGAAACTCTCAGTGGCAGGCAGCGTGGCGGCGGTACTCGCCACGCTCGGGCTGTGGCTGGCCGCCTGCGGGGGGTTGGAGTCGGCCGGCACCTTCACCCCGCGCACTCCCGGGACGTTGACGGTTGCGACGGCCCAGATCCCCGACCCCGGGTTGTGGACGGGAACGGCGCAACACCCAACCGGAGGCTTTGAGTACGAGCTGGCACACGCGCTGGCGCAGCGGTTTGGGTTGGCGAAGGTGAAGGTCGTACTGGTGCCATTCGAGCAGCTTGTCGCGGGCGATCTCGGCGGCGCCGATCTCGCGCTCTCGGACATCACGATCACCAAGGAACGCGGCGAACACGTGAGCTTCTCGACGCCCTACCTGCCGGCGCCCCCGGCGATTCTCGTGCGCCCCGGTACACAGGTGGCCGATGTGTACGACGCCAGGAGCCTCCGCTGGGCGGTGGAGCGGGGGACGACCCTACGGAGCGCGGTCGAAGAAGTGATCGAACCCTCCCAGGCTCCGCAGATCCTCCACCATGAGAGTGAAGTGCTCGCGGCGTTGCGCGCTGGGCGTGTGCAGGCGGTGATGCTGGATCTACCCGTGGCGCTCGCCTACGCGCGCGAAGCGCCGGGAGAGTACGCGGTCGCTGCGCAACTGCCCAGCGAATACAAGCTCGCGGCGGCGCTGCCGAAGGGATCGGAAAATGTGGAAGCCGTAGACTCGGCGCTGCGCGCGCTGACGGCGGACGGCACGATCGAACGCCTGGGGAACAGGTGGCTGCACACCGAACTGAGTGAAGGCCAAGCCGAACACGTACCGGCGCTGAGGACCGGCGAAGAATGATCCACGGGCAGTTGCACCTCGCGCTGGCGGAGGTCGTGGAGCTCTCCACGCCGAAGGGCGCGCCGTGGGAGTTCCTGGATCATCTTCGCGACGCTGCTGCTGGGCCCGGCGATCGTCGAGCGCGCCCGTGTCCCCGGGCTGATCGGACTGCTGCTCGGCGGGTATGCGATCGGCCCGCACGGGCTCGACCTGATCGGCCCGGGCAATACCACGGTGCCGGACCTCGGGCAGCTCGGACTGCTGTACCTGATGTTCGTGGCAGGCGTCGAGCTCGATCTCAACCTGCTGCGCAGATACAAGCGCTCGGCGGTCACCTTCGGGCTATTGACGTTCCTGCTGCCGATGGCGTTCGGCACAACGGTCGGCCTCGGGTTGGGATGGCAGGTGCTGGCGGCGCTCCTGCTCGGCTCGCTGCTGGCCTCCCACACGTTGATCACCTATCCCACGGTGCGCGACGCCGGGCTCGCCTCCGATCCGGCGGTCGCCACCGTCGTGGGTTCCACCGTGCTGACCGACACACTCACGCTGGTCGTGCTGGCGGCCGTCGCCGGCGCGGTCGGTGGGGGTCGCTCGACGCTCGACGTGGCCGTCCAGATCGTCGTTGGCCTGACAGTCCTGATCGCCTTCAGCATGCTTCTGCTGCCGCTGCTGGCGGGCTGGGCCTTTCAACTGTTCGGCGCCGAGCGCGCCGTGCGCTACATCGTGGCGATCACGGCGTTCCTAGCGGCGGCGACGGTCGCCGAGGTGTTCGGCATCGAGGGCATCGTGGGCGCGTTCTTCGCGGGCCTGGCTCTCAACCGCCTGGTGCCCAACGAAGGGCAGCTGATGGATCGCATCGGCTTCTTCGGCGGCGCCGTGTTCATCCCCGTGTTTCTGGTGTCGATCGGGCTGATCCTCAACCCGGCGGTGATCGTGAAAGGGGAAACGTTGGGTCTCGCCGGCCTGTTCATCCTCGCGTGCTTCGGCGGCAAGGCGCTGGCGGCGGTGGTGTCGGCACGGCTGCTGGGCTTCTCCCGACCGCAGGCGGGACTGCTGTTCTCGCTGAGCGCCGCGCAAGCCGCCGCGACCCTCGCCGCAACGGTGGTGGGGTTCCAGCTGGGACTGTTCAGCAGCGCGGTGGTCAACGCGGTGCTGGTGCTGATCTTTGCGAGCGTGTTGGTGTCGACGCTCGTTGCCACGCGAGCGAGCGCAGCGATGGGGACACACGAGGATCGAGCCCGGCCGATGGGCGCGCGCGTCGTCGTGGGGGTAGGCGATCCCGCAACGTCGGCGGGCGCGCTGTCGATCGCGGTGCGCATCGCCCGCGCGGACGGGGGGGTCGTGCAGCCGGTGCTGGTCGTGCCGCTATCGGCCCCGTTCGCGCCCCGAGCCGCGCACAACCGCCTGCGTCACTTCGCCGCCGCCGCCGGCGTCGATGGTGATGTCTCGACCGTGGTGGATCGCTCGCTGCTGCACGGCGCGATGCACGCCGGGGTGGCCGCAGAAGCCACGCTCGTGCTCGTCGCGGAGCCCGCGGCGCTGGATGCGGCTGGGCTCAGGCCGCCCGCGAGATCGTGGCCGAGGGGCTCACGGGCGCCCCACCGGTTGCGTTCGTGCGCGGGAGCGCCACGCGTCTCGGGGTGGTTCGTACGTTTACCGGTGGCGAGGATGGGGAGGATTCGCATCCGCTGCTCGGCGAGCTTTCCCAGCGTGTCGCCCGCGGCTCCGCGGATCGCCTGCGGGAGGGCGACGGCGACTGGGCGACGCGGCTGGCCGCGGACGACGTGACCTTCATCTCGGTGGGGCTCAACGCGGTCACGACCCTTCCTCCGGATGCGCCGGGAATCGTGGTCGCCGCACTGGATCTGGAAGCGGTGTGAGCAGGGCTAGGGAGGAGCGCTGTGAGCGGGTGGTTTGGTGCACCTTCGCCAGCCGTTCCCTCCCTGGAAAAGCACATATGATTAGATGCCCGTGGTCCCGCTGATGGCCTCACTCGCGACGCTTATCGCCGCCCCCGTCCCGGCCGGTGTGGTGTCGCCGTTGCCGGCATCCCGCCTGGCGGCACCGACCGCAAACGCGCAAACTGCGACGGCGCCGCGATGCAGGACGGCGGGGTTGGTGATGTGGCTGAACCCCGAAGGCTCGGGAACGGCGGGCAGCTTCTATTACAAACTCGAATTCGTGAACCTCTCTGGGCGCACCTGCACCCTCGCGGGGTATCCGGGTGTATCGGCGGTGAGCCTGAGCGGGCGTCAGATCGGGGCCTCGGCGAAGCGTGAAGTGACCGGGCGCCCGCGCACGGTGACGCTCGCTCCCGAAGGGCAGGCAACGGCGATCGTGCATGTCGTCGACGTTGGCGTGCTGCCGTCTTCGTGCCGCTCGACGGCAGCTGCGGGGTTCCGTGTCTATCCACCGGGTGAGAGGGCCTCAAAGGTGGTGCCATACCCGTTTCGCGCCTGCGCCAATTCCCGCGAAAGCGCGATCTCGGTGCGCGCGCTCAGGCGCGAATAGAGGGTGGCGGGGGAGGACCCACCGACGCTGATCGTGATCGACGCGGCGGCGTGGGTGGCGTGGCTGGCGAGCAATCACGAGCAGTCTCCAGGCGTGTGGTTGGGCCTCGCGAAGAAGGGCACCACGGAGCCGACCAGCCTGACCTACGACGAAGCGCTGGAGGAGGCGCTGTGCCACGGCTGGATCGATGGCCAGGTGCGGCGGCTGGATGAGCGCATCTACCGACAGCGCTTCACCCCGCGGCGCCCGCGCAGCGCCTGGTCGGAGCGCAATGTGGGGCTCGTGGAGCGGCTGACGAGCGAAGGCCGGATGCGCCCGGCGGGGATCGCCGCGGTGGAGCGGGCGAAGGCGGATGGGCGCTGGGAGCGGGCATACGCGGGGCAGGCCACGATCGAGGTGCCTGACGACCTCGCGACGGCGCTGCGCAAGCAGTCGGCAGCACAGGCGATGTGGGAGGTGCTCACCAGCCAGAACCGCTACGCGGTGCTGTACCGGATCGACAACGCCAAGCGGGCGGACACGCGGGCGCGGCGGATCGAGCAGTTCGTGGCGATGCTGGCCCGCGGTGAGACCCCGCACCCGCAGCGACGCAAGCGTCCGGGCTGAGGCTCACAACGTCTGCAGCGTGTCCATCCTCCGTGCCCCCGTAGCCTGCTCGGCAGGGGTGCTGGGCCCGCGCTGAGGATCACACCGTCCGCAGCGTGTCCATCGTCGGTGCCCCGTAGCCTACCCGGCAGGGGTGCCGGGGCCCCGTCGAGGATCACACCGTCCGCAGCGCCTCGGTGGGGGAGAGCCGCGCGGCGCGCAGTGCCGGTAGCAGGCCGGCGACCGCGCCGATCAGCAGCGCCGCGCCGAACCCTCCCGCCCAGGCTGTGGTGGGGATGACGATCGTCCAGCCCTTGGTGATGGCGTAGATGGCGGTGGCGAGTGCGCCGGCGGCGATGCCGACGGCGCCGCCGCCGAGCGCGAGCAGAATCGCTTCTGAAAGGAACTGGCTGCGGATCTGCCCGCGGGTAGCGCCGAGCGCGCGGCGCAATCCGATCTCCGAGCGCCGTTCGAGCACGGAGATGACCATGATGTTGGCGACGCCGACGGCGCCCACCAACAAGGCCACGGCGCCGAGCCCGAGGAACAGGCCGTTGAAGGCTCCTTGGGCGTCGGCGCGCGCTGTGAGCGCGGCCGACGGTTGGCTGACATCGACTTCGTTGGGCGCTTCGGGGTCCGCGGTCGCGGCCAGCACTGACTGGACGGCCGCGACCTGGCTGTTCTGAGCGCGTACGTAGACGGTGTTGGGGTGTCCGTTGAAGTGCAGGTAGCGTTCGGCGGCCTTGAAGCCGACGAGCACCGCGCTTTCGATTTCGGGCGTGAGCACCGAGGCGCCGAGGATGCCGACGAGGTAGAACCACTGGTTTGCCACCCAGATCCGCTCACCGGCGTAGATGTGGTCGATGCCCAGCCGCTGCGCGGCGGCCGAGCCGAGCACCGCGACCGGCTCGCGAGCGGTGGCGGCATTCAGGTAGCGGCCCTGCACCACCTGGACATTGAGGGCGTGCAACAGGCCGAGGCCGGCCGCCTTGATGCCAAGCGCGTTGGTATCGACTTCCGGGATCAGCGGGGTGCGGTACACCTTGCCTTCGACGTTTCCGGTCTGCGCGACGTTTTCGACGGGGTGGATGCGACCGATCATCGCGGGGGCCACCAGTGGCAGCTGGGCGGTCTTGCCGGCGAAGCTCTGGCCGTTGGTAACAGTCAGCAGATTCGTGCCGAGCTTGTCGATCTCTTCGAGCAGCCCCGCCTGGCTGGAGGCGGACAGGCCGAGCACGGCCACGATCGCGGCGACCCCGATCGCGATCCCCAGCACGGAGAGCGCCGCGCGTAGTCGCCGCGTGCGTAGCCCCACGCTCGCCACGCGGGCGAGGTCAGAGGCCCGCAGCCTTCGGGGGGCGAGGCTCGCCGCGACTGCGTCTGCTCGAGTGCGATCGGCGACGACACTCACCGCACCCTCACAGGGACTGGCCGGAGGCTTCGTTGACGAGCGCGAACGCTGCCGGTCTGGCGGGTTTGGCGCTGGCCTTGACGATGTAGCCGCCCAGCGCGTCGTTGGCGGTGAAGGGGGGCGCAACCGCGATCCCGCAGGCGTTGGTCTTGACCGCGACCGTGCGGGCGTAGGAGACGTGGACGCGGTGGTGGGGGCTGTCGGAGCGGAGGGTGAAGCGCCCGCTCGCGCCGCCGAGGGGCGCTGAGAACGTGATGAGCGCGCCGGGTACGGGGTTCTTCTGCGCGTCAGTCGCGGTGACGGCTAGTCGGATCTGGAACGCGCTCCCCGTCGGGGTGGACTGTGTGGAGCCGACCCCGAGGGCGAGCTTGGTGGGCTTGCCGGCGAGGTTTGAGAGTGAGAAGCTGACCGGTGTAACGGTGGGTGACGCGGCTTTGCCGGGGTTTTCACTCCCGCTCCCGCCGCTGCCGGAGAGCGAGGCGGTGGCGGTGAACGAGCCGGCGGCCGTGTTAGCTGTGATCACCGGGGACGTGGCCAGGCCGTTCGCATCGGTGCCCGCCGTGGCCTGGGTACCGCCACCGGCGAAACTGGCGCCGGCGGCGGAGGTGCCGCAGGCGCCGGCGTTGGCGGAGTCGAGTGTGAAGGTGACGGTTGCGCCTGCTACCGGGTTGCCGCCCGCGTCCAGGACCCTGACCTGCAACGGCTTGGGGAAGCGAGCGCCGACGCCGGCCGTCCTGCGCGCGAGGGAGACCGAGGTGAGCCGCGCCGGGATGCCGGCGGCGGTGTTGGTCAATGAGAACGAGACCGAGCCGTACTGCGAGCTGGCGGTGACGGTGTAGCCGCCGGCAGTACCGTTGGCAGTGAACGTTGGCGCGGCGACGGCGCCGGAGGCGTCGGCGCCGACCGTGGCGGTGTCGGAGTTGCTGGTGGAGAAGTGCCCGCTGGCGCCGGCGGCGGGTGCACTGAACGTGACCGGTATGCCGGCGGCGCCGGTGACGGCGCAGCCGTCGCTGTTGGTGAGCGCGACCTGCAGTCCGCTCGCGAAAGCGGTGTCGAGCGTGGTGGTCTGCGGGGTGCCCGCGACGAGCGTGAGCTGGTTGGGAGGGTTGGGCGAAGGGCAGCTGGACGTTGAGTTGCCTTCGCCGGGCGAGCCCATCGAGGCGGACGCCGTGCCGCCGATGGTGGCGCCCAAGCCGCAGGCCACGACCAGGGCGAGCCCCACAGGGCGAGCACGCCACATCAGCGCTCCGCTCCTACTGCGGCGGTGTCGTTGACGATGCGCCCGTCGAGCACTTGGACCTGTCGTGGTAGGCGGGCGGCGAGGTCGTGGTCGTGGGTGATCACGAGGATCGTGGCGCCTTGCGCGTTGAGCTCTTCCAGCAGCTCCAGCACGCCCGTCCCGGAGGCGCTGTCGAGGTTGCCGGTGGGCTCGTCGGCGAGCACGATCGCGGGGCGGCCAACCAGCGCACGGGCGATCGCGACCCTTTGGCGCTCGCCGCCGGAGAGCTTGCTTGGGCGGAAGTGCGCGCGCTCGGCGAGCCCGACCCGGGCGAGTGTCTGGGCCGCCCGCTCACGGCGCTCGGCGACGGGGACACCGGCGTAGAGCAGACCCTCGGCGACGTTCTCCAGGGCCGTTGAGTGCTCCGCCAGAAAGAACTGCTGAAAGACGAAGCCGATACGTGTCGCACGCAGTGTGGCGAGCTCGCGATCGGCGAGTTCCGCCGCGTCGAGGCCCGTGATCGACACCACGCCCGAGCTGGGGCGTTCGAGCGTGCCCATCACGTGCAGCAGCGTCGTCTTGCCCGAGCCCGACGGGCCCACGATCGCCACCAGCTCTCCCTCGCGCACCGCGAAGCTGACCTCGCGCAGCGCATGAACTGGAGCCCCGCCCGCCCCGGCGCCGTACACCTTGCTGACTGCGCGCAGCTCCAGCACCACGGGCGCCCTGCCGCCGTCCGCGTACGCCGTGCGTGTTGCCTGCTCGCTCATGATGTCGCCGGCACCACCACGCGCTGGCTGGCGGATAGACCCTGGCCGCTCACCTGCACGACACCTTCGGCGTCGTCGAACAGGCCGACGGCGACAGCCACAAGACGATGCAGGTGGCCTTCGGCGACCTCCACCGCGTAGCCACCGCCGGCGAGCGCGAGCAGCGCGTTGACGGGCACCGCCAGCACGTTTTCGACGCGTTCGGTGGTGATCTCGACGTTCACGGGCGCCTGGTCGAGATGCCCTGTCGCGGCCGGGTTGGAGGGGGTGGCGTCGACTTCGACCGTGGGGCCGCTTTCTTCTTCGCCCGCGTGGCCAGAGCTGGACGGCGTGGTGGCGACGCTCGATACATAGGTGATCCGTCCGGGTGTGGTCTGGTTGTCCGGCAGCGTGATCGTGACCGCGTCGCCGACCTTGACGCTCCCCTGCTCGGAGGCGTCGAGCGCGAGCTTGACCTGCCTGGCGGTCGAGGTGATTGCGAGCACGGGCCCGGGCATGACCGTCGCGCCGACCGTCGGGGTCACACTCGTGACGCGCACCGGTCCGGGGTGGAACACAACCGACCCCAGCAGCAGCTCGCCGGTTACAGAGGCACCGTGCGCGGATTGCAGCGCGCGAATCGCAGCCGCGGTGGCGGCCGTGAATTTGTCCCCAGCGAGACCCTGCCCGTAGCCGAGCGCCCGCAGGTTCGCGTTCAGCGCCGCGACATCCGACCCAGGGGACATCCCCGCGACGAACGCCCGCGTCGGCGCCACCGCGCCGTACAGCAGCAGCACTGGCTGCCCGCCGATCTCATACAGGCTCTGCCCGCGGCTGATGATCTGGCCGACCGAGGGCAGCACCGTGAATGTGGAGCTCTGACCGTAGAGCGCGGCTGAGGAGCGCGCCGTGGACAAGTTGGACTGCGCGCTCGCCAGCTGTTTTTCGCCCGAGGAGACCTGGGAGCGGTCGGCGGTGACCTTGGCGGTAGCGCCGGTGGCATTCTGCTGGGCTGAAGACACCGTCTGCACATCGCTCGAGCACGAGCTCCCACCGGCACCCGGCGAGTCGTCTTCGCTGGCAGGCGAGGAACTGGCGGAGGCGGCTTCCGCGGCACCCTCGCCCGCGCAGTTGACCTCCTCCTTCGCCCGCGCCGCCGCCAGCGTCGCCTCGTGGCCCGCGAGTGCCTGCGTGTCGGAGGCCAACGTCGTCTTGGCGCTCGCCAGCATCGTTTCGGCGCTCGTGACCTGCTGATCGGCCTGCTGCACAGCGGACGGCGCCGTCCCAGACGGCACGCGGATGCTCGAGGAGCCCGCGTAGCCAAGCGTGCCACTCACCTGTGTCTGCTGCGAGAGCGACTGCCGTTTCACACGCGTCAGCGAGATCGCGCTGGCGTTGTCGGCGACACTGGCGGTGGCTTTCCCCGGGCCGCCGAATGGGTTCGTGGCGATCACCAGCACGACGGCCGCCACCAGCGCCAGCCCCACTCCCGCGAGCACCCTGCGGCGCGCGCGCCCACTGCGCTCTTCGACGCTCATCTATGGACCTTCAGGACCAGCCTGGGCCGCTCCCGGCCCGCCCTTGGGGCCGGGAATATCGCCCTGGCACGCCTTCTGCGCCGCCTGGAACTGCGACGCCTGCGGATCGATCCCGGAACCGCGCTTGATCTGCAGCTGCACGCCACCGCCTTCGAATTTGGGGTCGGGGAAGTTGGGCACCCCGTGCGAGCGCATGCATGCGGAGAACTTCAGCGCCTGGGCCTGCATTGCGGCCGTCTGCTGGGGACTGATCTTGGGCGCGGGCGCCAACGAGTGGCAAGCTTTCATCGCGGACCGGAACTGCGGCGAGCCGGGGTTGAGGCCATTCTTGGAGTTGCCTTTGATGAGTAGATGGCCTTCGCTCGGTTCGGGGAAGTCGGGAACCCCGTGGGAGCGCATGCACTGCGCGAACGCCACCATCTTCTTCTGCGCTTCCGGGCCGCCGGGACCGGCGATCGCTGCTTCGCTGTGCTGTTCATTGCCGCCGCTGCCGCTGCCTCCGGAGGACGACACCGAGCCCCCGCCTGGCGCTTCACTGCCAGCCGCCGTGGAGGTGCTAGAGGCAGCGGTGCTGGCGAGTTTGGCCACTCCCGGGTCGGTGGAGCCGCCGCAACCTGAGACGAGCAGCGCCAGCGCTGCCACGCCCGCGAGTACGCTTGCTGTGGATCGAATTGGATGCATGGTGCGGTCCTCCTTCGTCGGGTGCGTCGGCTGTGCCGGTCGGTCAGCTGCATCCGGTCGGCTGTGCGGGTGGGTCGGCCGTGTCTGGTCGGATTGGTTGTACGAGGTGGGCGGTTACACGGGGGTGTGCGCGCCTGTAACCGCGCTGTAACCGCCGGCGGGGCACCCTGCAACGGTTAGGAGGCGCTAATGAACGACTGCTGGAGTTGACCGATGCGGGTGCTGCTGGTGGAGGATCACGCCGAGCTGGCTGAGACGGTCGCTACTGGGCTGCGGCGCGAGGGGATCGCCGTGGACGTGGCGCTCGACGGCCGCGACGCGCTGTCGCACGTGGCGCTCACCGACTACGACGTGGTGGTGCTCGATCGCGATTTGCCCGGTGTGCACGGCGACGAGGTGTGCCGTCAGTTGGTGGCGGGCGAGGGCGACAGCCGCATTTTGATGCTCACGGCGGCGGCGACGATCTCCGACCGTGTGGAGGGGCTGGGTCTCGGCGCCGACGACTACCTGCCGAAGCCGTTCGCGTTCGCCGAGTTGGTGGCGCGCATCCGCGCGCTCGGCCGCCGCGCGCACCCGCCGCTGCCGCCGACGCTGGTGCGCGGCGAGCTGCGGTTGGATCCGGCGCACCGCGTGGCGTTGCGCGCGGGCGAGCGCTTGGCGCTCAGCCCCAAGGAGTTTGCGGTGCTGGAGTACCTGCTGGGCGCGCAGGGACGGGTGGTGTCGGCGGAGGAGCTGCTGCGTCGGGTGTGGGACGAGAACGCCGACCCGTTCACCACCACCGTGAAGGTCACGATCCGCCGTCTGCGCGCCAAGCTCGGTGAGCCGTCGCTGATCGAGACGGTGCCGCAGGCGGGCTACCGTATCGCGGGGTGAGCGTGCGTTTGCGCAACCGCATCCACTCGCTCCACCGGCGCCTGCTGCGCCGGATGTTGCCGGCGGGCGTGCGCCTGCCCCGTTACACGGTGCGCCTGCGTCTCACGTTGATGTACGGCTGCGTGTTCCTCGTGTGCGGCGCGGGGCTGCTGGCGGTCACCTACCTGCTGGTGAGCGGCTCGGGCAGCAGCGTGCTCTACGTCAAGAGCGCCCGCGGCGTCGGCGTCATCGCCACGGAAGCGGCCAGCCCCGAACGCGTCGAAGGCGGAGGCTCCGAAGCCGGCGCAGGCGAAGGCTCTGAAGCCGGCGGTGGACCTGAACCGCAACCGACCCCGCACGTGCACGTGCATCTGCCCGACGGCGCGCAGGTCAACCCCTCGCCGCAGCAGCTGGAAGAACTGCACAAGCACGGCGAAGCGCTGACGATCCAGGCGCGCAGCCAGCGCAGCGCCGAACTCAACAACCTGCTGGGCGAGTCGGGAATTGCGCTGGCGATCATGGCGGTCGTCTCGATGGGGCTCGGTTGGCTGCTGGCGGGGCGCGTGCTGCGACCGCTGCAGACGATCACCGGCAAGGCGCGCGCGATCTCCGCCAGCAACCTGCACGAGCGCCTGGCGCTCACGGGCCCCGACGACGAGCTGCGCGAGCTGGGCGACACCTTCGACGGGCTGCTGGCGCGCCTGGAGGCCTCCTTCCAGTCCCAGCGCCAGTTCGTCGCCAACGCCTCGCACGAGCTGCGCACGCCGCTGACGGTCGAGCGGGCGCTGCTGGAGGTGGCGCTGGCCGACCCCGACGCCAGCGAGCAGTCGCTGCGCCACGCCTGCGAGCGCGTGCTGGCTTCGAGCGCAGAGCAGGAGCGGCTGCTGGAGGCGCTGCTGACGCTCGCCAGCAGCGAGCGCGGCCTGGAGCGCCGCGAGCCCTTCGACCTCGGAGCCGTCACCGCCGAGGTGGTGAGCGCGACTGCAGCGGAGGCCGAGCGCCGCGGGCTGCACGTGCACTGCGCGATCGATCGCGCCCCTACCGTCGGCGATCCCCGCCTCGCCGAGCGCCTCGCGCGCAACCTGATCGACAACGCGCTGCGCCACAACGTCCTGGGAGGGCACGTCGAGATCGCGACGACCCAGCGGGCGGGACGGGCGACGCTCGTGGTTGCCAACAGCGGGGCGGTGATCCCCCAGCGTGAGATCGAACGGCTGCTTCGCCCCTTCGAGCGCTTGGGTGGGCGCGTCGACCACGGCGAAGGGCATGGCCTCGGCCTCTCGATCGTGCAGGCGATCGCGACCGCGCACGGCGCCACGCTCACCGCCGACGCGCAGCCGCGGGGTGGCTTGCGCGTCGAGGTGGGGTTCCCCGCGGCGCCCGTGCATATCTTCGCCGATCACAGTGTCGCCCCCCAGCCGATCGTTCCAGTCGGGTCGGGGTGAACGCAAGGTGAAGGCGTTTCTCCATCTGTTCACCTTTCCATCTCCTGTTCATCCCCGCTCTGCTCCGGTGTCCAACGTCACGGCACGGTGACAAGGTTGTCGCTGTGAACACACGGTGAAGCTCAGGTGAAATAGCCGAGTCGAGACGTTCTCGACTTGTTCACAGAGGGATCACGAGATGAATACGTCGATGGAGTGGCCGGCGGGAAAGACTCACGCGTACGAGCGGTATCAGATCACCACCTGCGCAAAAGGAGATGACCCCAGCGATGAGTGCAAAGCCCCCCGATCGTCGCAGAACGTTGACGACCATAGCGATCGCAGTGACCGCGCTGGTCGCTGTCCTGATGATGGTGTCGGCCAGCGCCCTCGCCGGCGAAGCGCCCAAATCGTATGGGGACGGCCTGGGCATCGGCAAAGGCAAGATCAAGCACGTGTGGCTGATCATCCTCGAGAACAAGTCCTTCGACGCCACCTTCACGGGCCTCAACAACAACACCTTCCTGTGGCAAACGCTGCCCGAACAGGGGGTGCTGTTGAAGAACTACTACGGCACCGGCCACTTCAGCCTCGACAACTACGTCTCGCTGGTGAGCGGCCAGGCCACGCAGCCCGATACGCAAGACGACTGCCCCTACTACGACAAGTTCTCGGGCACGCCCAACATGTCGGGCAAGCTGAAGACCAACCCCAACTATGGGCAGATGGAATCGGCCGCCGGTCCCAACGCGGCGGCGGGCGCCAACGGCTGCGTGTACCCGGCGAGCGTGCCGACGCTGTTCAACCAACTCGATGCGGCCCACGTGAGCTGGAAGGGCTACGCCCAGGATCTCGGTAACCCCGACGAAAGCGGCCCCGCGCACGACGCGGGCACCGAATACTGCGGCGCGCCCTACGCCGAACCGGGAGCGACCGGCAGCAAATCGTTTCCCAACCCGGGCAGCGCCAACGGCACCGACCAGTACGTGCCCAAGCACTTCCCCTTCCCCTGGTTTGAATCGATCCGGGCGGCTGGCGACTGCAACGAAGCGCACATCGCCAACCTCTTGAGCTCGACCAACGGCCTCTACCACGACCTGCAGAGCGCGGCCACCACGCCGGCGTTCAGCTGGATCTCGCCGAACAACTGCAGCGACGGTCACGACGCCGTGTGTCATGGCAACAACCTCTCGGGCGGCTTCGCCAGCCCGACCACGCCGAATGAACCGGTCAACTACACGGGAGGGCTGTACTCGGCCGACCTGTTCCTCGAACACGTGATCCCGGAGATCGAGGAATCGCCTGCGTTCAAGGAAGGCGGGCTGATCGACGTCACCTTCGACGAGGGCTTCCCACCGTTCACCTACAGCGGCAACAGCTTCTCCAACTCGACGCTGGTGGCGCCCGATGCGGCGACCTCGCTGGAAGACGACTCGGCCGGTGAGACGCTGTTCGGCAACGAGGTCAACTGGGAGCCCACTGGGCCCAACACGCCGCTGGAAAAGAACGAACACGGCGAAGAGCTCTACCCGGGCCCGGGCGACAACGCCTACATCGACCGTCCGAGCAACTGCCTGGAACAGACCGTCCCGTCGCTGCCCACCGGCACCTGCATCCTCGGCGGCGGCAGCCACGTGCCGGGAGCCCGCACCGACAAAGGCGCCAACGCGCCGGAAGGAACCACGACGATCGCCGACAACTCGATCGTGGCGACCGACAGGGGCCGCTCGGTGAGTGGCACCGGCATCCCCGCCGGGGGGTTCGTCGGCGAAGTGAGCGATTCGTTCGTCAACGCCACCGCTCCCAACCAGAGCGGTGGCTTCGTCGACACCGGCTCGTTCGCGCTGGTGAACGCCTCCGGCGAACCGCTGGCGACGACCGGCGCGGTGAGCGGGATCACGCTCGGCGCGCGCACCCCGGCGAGCGACCCGCTGTTCAACGCCACCGACCCGACGACGGGCGGCGGCGACACCGGCAGCGTGCTGATCAGCCCGTACATCAAGCCGGGCAGCGTCAGCGCGGCGTACTACAACCACTACAGCTGGCTGCGCACGATGGAGGATCTCTTCGCGGTGAAGAGCGCCTCTCCGGGGTTGGACGGCAAAGGCCACATCGGCTACGCCGCCCAGCCAGGCCTCGCGCCGTTCGGCCCGGACGTGTTCACGAACCCCAAAGGACCGGCGAAGGAACACCACTGATGTTCACCACGGGTTCGTCAAGGGACGGATGGCAGGGTCCTCGCCTGACGGGTTCCGCTGAGATCGACTGGCAGCAATGAGCGGCGGGCAGCACCCACCGGCACCCGCCGCCGCGCCAGCCATCTCCGGCACCGGGGGCCGAGCCTCAGCGCTCGGCCCCCGCCGCGTCCTCTTCGCGGCGATTGCCGCTGGGGCGCTGGCGGTCGTGCTCATCGTGTCGCTGAGCGGAGCGCTTGGCTCGGGCGGCACGGCGAGAGCACATCGGTCGAGCGCGGCGCACTCCCCGGCGGCCACGGATGGCGCATCCAACGCCTCGGCTGGATACGGAGGCCTGCCGAGCTGGCTGCCGAAGCCGAAGGTGCACATAAACCGCGTACTCACCGCGAGCGCCGCCCACCCGGTGCTCTCGATCCAGGGCGACGCGGTCGCGGTCGATCTCCCGCACGGGCGGGTGCTAGCCACCGCGGTTGGGCCGGAAGTGCCTGAGGAGGGCCGCTTCCCGGTGCCGGCTACCACTCCCTGCACATTCATCGTCACGTTCTCCTCCGCCTCCGGCGCGGTCTCGCTCGACCCGGCGGCGTTCACCTTCCTCGACGATCAAGGCCACACCCACCATCCGCGGGTGACGGCGATGGACGGGGGCCCGCCACCGCGGGCGGTGGTGCCCGGCAAGACAGTGTCGGTGAGGCTGTACGACGTGCTGCCGACGGGCGACGGCGGGCTGGCGTGGGCGCCCACGGGGGGACGCACGCTCGTCGGCTGGGACTACACCGTCGAGATCGACTGAGCGCATGGCGCCACCAGCTTCTTCGGTATAGTCCCTGCCGCTCGCAGGCCATGCCCAAATAGGGGGGAAGTTGTCTACCCAAGCTCTGTCGCCCATCTCGGAGAAGCTCGCGTTCTACCGGCGCGCGGCCAACTACATCGCGGTGGCGATGATCTACCTGCAGGACAACCACCTGCTGGAGGAGCCGCTGAAGCCCGAGCACGTCAAGCACCGCCTGCTCGGCCACTGGGGGACGGTGCCGGGGATCAACCTGATGTACGCGGGGCTGAACCGCATGATCCTCGACACCGACGCGAGCGTCCTGCTGGTCACCGGCCCCGGTCACGGCGCGCCCGCGAACCTCGCCAACCTGTGGATCGACGGCTGCCTGGAAGACGTCAAGCCGCGAGATGAGCCGCGACCGCGAGGGGCTCTGCCAAGCTCGTGCGCCTGTTCTCCTGGCCGGGCGGCTTCCCCAGCCACATCGCCCCGATCGTGCCCGGCACGATCCACGAGGGCGGGGAGCTCGGCTACGCGCTGGCGACCGCGTTCGGCGCCGCGCTTGACAACCCCGAGCTGATCGTCGCCTGCATCGTCGGCGACGGCGAGGCGGAGACCGGGCCGACGGCGGGCGCATGGCACTCCAACAAGTTCCTCGACCCCGCCACCTGCGGCGCGGTGCTGCCGATGCTGCACCTCAACGGCTACAAGATCGCCAACCCGACGATCTTCAGCTCGATGAGCGACACCGAGCTGACGAAGCTGTTCGAGGGCTACGGCTGGCACCCGATGATCGTCCAGGGCGAGGACCTCGACGGCGAGCTGGCCGGCGCGCTGGACACCGCCTACGGTGAGATCCGCGAGCTGCAGGGCGCCGCGCGCGAAGGCAGCCGGCCGGTGCGGCCGATCTGGCCGATGCTGATCGTGCGCTCGCCGAAGGGCTGGACCGGCATCCGCGAGCTCGACGGCATCCAGGTCGAGGGCACCTCCAAGTCCCACCAGGTGCCCGCGATGCAGGCCCGCACCAACCCCGAGCACCTGCAGGCGCTGGAGGAGTGGCTGCGCTCCTACGGCCCCGAGGAGCTGTTCGACGCAAACGGCGGCCCCGCCCCCGAGATCGCCGCGATGTGCCCGACCGGCGAGCGGCGCATGGGCGCCAACCCGCACGTCAACGGCGGACGCATGCGCGTCGCGCTGCAGCTGCCCGAGCTGGAGCGCCCACGCCGTCGCGCTCGAGCGAGCCCGGCGGCACCACCGAGAGCTCGCTCGGCGCGGTCGGGGAGTACCTCGCGCCAGGTCTTCGTGCTCAACCGCGAGCAGGCCAACTTCCGCGTCGTGTGCCCCGACGAGGTCGCCTCCAACCGGCTCGGGGCGCTGTTCGAGGTCGAGAACCACGCCTACGAGTGGCCGGTCGACCCCGAGATCAACCCCGACTACAAGCCCGACGGGCGCATCATGGAGGTCCTCTCCGAGCACAACTGCCAGGGCTGGCTGCAGGGCTACGTGCTCACCGGCCGCCACGGGATCTTCCCCTGCTACGAGGCGTTCATCCCGATCGTCGACGGGATGGTCAACCAGTACGGCAAGTTCCTGAAGATGTCCCGCGAGGAGGCGCCCTGGCGCGAGCCGGTCGCCTCGCTGAACTACCTGCTCACCTCCGAGGGCTGGCGCCAGGACCACAACGGCTACTCCCACCAGATGCCGGGCTTCATCAACTCGATGCTCAACCGCCGCGAGGAGCACGCGCGCGTGTACGTGCCGCCGGACGCCAACACGCTGCTGGCCACGATGGACCACTGCCTGCAGGCGACCGGCTGCATCAACCTGATCATCGGCTCCAAGCTGCCGCTGCCGCAGTGGCTCACGATGGAGGAGGCCGCGCGAGCACGTCCGCGCCGGGGCCTCCGCGTGGGATTGGGCGAGCAACGACGACGACGGCGAGCCCGACCTGGTGCTGGCCAGCTGCGGCACGATCCCCACGATCGAGCTGCTGGCGGCCGCGAGCCTGCTGAAAGAGGACGTGCCCGATCTGAAGGTGCGCTTCGTCAACGTCACCAACCTGTTCGCGCTGGCGGCGCCCGGCAAGCACCCCGACGCGATGTCGGCGGGCGCGTTCGGCGAGCTGTTCACCAAGGACCGGCCGGTGATCTTCAACTTCCACGGCTACCCCTCGGCGGTCCACCAGCTGATCCACCGCCGCCCGCAGCCAGGAGCGCTTCCACGTGCGCGGCTACGCCGAGGAGGGCACCACCACCACGCCGTTCGACCTGCTGGCGATGAACGGCGTCGACCGCTACCAGCTGGCGATCGAGGCGCTGAGCCGCGTCGACGTCGGCGATCAGCGACAACATCGGTGGCATGTCGGGCGCATTCGCCGTGCGCAACATCGGCGGCGCCCAGGAGGCGATCGCGAAGTACCGCGACCAGCTCGCCGAGCTACCGCCGCTACGTGCGCGAGTTCGGCGACGACCCGCCGGAGCTGACCAACTGGGTCGTGGCCGGGAGCCAAGGCGTGAGGACGTGCAGGAACCCGCGAGGTGCAGGCCGATGACGAACGTGCGCAACACGGCGATGACGCTCAGCCGGACGGTCGAGCGGCGCTGACGCGGAGGGCTCGATGAGCATCGAGGCCGCGCAACGGGCGACGCCCACCTCCAGGCCGGCGAGTACCGCGAGAGCCGCGAGGCTGGCGCTCGCCGGCCTCGCCGCCGCGCCGGAGGACGTCGAGCTGCTGCGTGCTCGCCGGGCGCGCAGGCGTGGAGCTCGATGCCGAGGACGCCACCGAGCAGCTGCGACGTGCGACCGAGCTCGCGCCCGAGCACGCCGACGCCTGGCACTACCTGGGCGAGGCGCTCGCCACCGAGGGCCAGCATGGACGAGGCCAACGACGCCTTTCGCCGCGCGGTCGAGCTCGACCCCGCCGACCAGGTGGCGCTCAGCCACCTCGGCCACACCTCCGCCGCCACCGGGCGCGAGGAGGAGGCCGTCGGCTACCTCAGCCAGGCGGCGCAGAGCATGCGCGGCGCCTCCACCGCGGCGATCAGCCTCGTCGACATGTACCGCACGCTCGGCCACTACGAGGAGGCGCTGGCGCAGGCACGGCGGATCGCCGAGGCCGAGCCCGAGGACCTGATGGCCGCGCTCGACGTGGCCGAGCTCAGCCTCGAGGTCGGGCAGCTCGACGAGGCGGTGGCCGCGTTCGAGCGCCTGCGCGCGCTCGACGACGTGCCCGGGCCACGAGACCTACCCGCTGCACGGGATGATCAAGGCCGAGATCAAGCGCGAGGACTGGCAGCGCGCGCTGGAGCTCGCGCGCGAGGCGCCGGTCAGCGATCCCGCAGGGCCGCACCCTCAATCTGATCGCCTTCCTCCAGGCGCAGGCGGCGAACCGGCCGAGCAGGCGCCCACGCGCGAGGAGGTCGATGCCGCGCTGAGCGCATCGCTGTTCGAGTACCGCCGCATGCACGCCGACGACCGCCGTCTCGCCTCGGAAGATCTCCTTGGCTGAGCTCGCCACAGCCTCCCGCGCCGACGTCGGTCGAGTGGTTTCGCTGCCCCTCGTGCGCGGCGTTCGTCTACCACAAGCGCCTGCGCCGCAACCTCGGCGTGTGCCCCGACTGCAACCACCACTTCCGGCTGCGCATCCGCGAGCGCCTCGGCCAGCTGCTTGGACGAGGGCAGCTTCGAGGAGCTGAGCGGCGACCTCGAGATCCTCGACGCGCTCTCCTTCGCCGACTCCAAGCCCTACGTCGAGCGGATCGCGCAGGCGCAGAAGAAGAGCGAGACCAAGACCGGCGCGCTGCACGGCACCGGCACGATCGACGGCCTGCCGATCGTCGTGGCCGGCATCGACTTCTCGTTCATCGGCGGCTCGCATGGGCGGCGCCGTCGGCGAGTCGATCACGCGCGCGGCCGAGCTCGCGCTCGAGACCCGCACGCCGCTGCTGGTGATCTCCGCCTCCGGCGGCGCCCGCATGCAGGAGGGGTGCGTGTCGCTGATGCAGATGGTCAAGACCTCGCAGGCGATGGCGCGCCTCGCCGAGGAGGGGGTGCTGTTCATCTCGCTGCTCACCGACCCCACCTACGGCGGCGTCAGCGCCTCCTACGCGACGCTCGGCGACATCCTGATCGCCGAGCCCGACGCGCACATCGGCTTCGCCGGGCCCACCGTGATCGAGCAGACGATCCGCCAGAAGCTGCCCGACGGGTTCCAGACGGCGGGCTTCCTGCTCGAGCACGGGATGCTCGACCTGGTCGAGCCGCGCGAAGAGCCTGCGCCGCACGATCCGCAACCTGCTCGAGCTCCACGCCCAGCGCCGAGGCGGCGCGCGGCGAGGACGCGGCGGCGCGCCAGGGGCGCCTGCCGGCCGTCGAGGGCGACGGCGCCGATCGTCGATCCCGAGCAGCTGCCGGCGCGCGACCCCTGGGAGATCGTCCAGCTCGCCCGCCACATCGACCGGCCGCGGTTCCTCGACCTCGTCGGCTTCGCCTTCGACGGCTTCCAGGAGCTGCACGGCGACCGGCTGTTCGAGGAGGACCACGCGATCATCGCCGGCCTCGCGCGCCTCGGGCGAGCTGACGGTGATGGTGATCGGGCAGCAGAAGGGCCACACCACCAGCGAGCTGGTCGAGCACAACTTCGGCATGCCCGAGCCCGAGGGCTACCGCAAGAGCATGCGGCTGATGCGCTACGCCGCCCGCTTCGGCCTGCCGCTCGTGACGATCGTCGACACGCCCGGCGCCTACCCCGGGCCTCGGGGCCGAGGAGCGCGGGCAGTCCAATCGCGATCGCCGAATCGATCATGCTGATGTCGCGCCTGCCCGTGCCGGCCGTGACCGTCGTCACCGGCGAGGGCGGCAGCGGCGGCGCGCTCGCGATCGCCGCCGGCGACCGGGTGCTGATGATGGAGAACGCCTACTACTCGGTGATCAGCCCCGAGGGCTGCTCGACGATCCTCTTCAAGGACGCCTCCGCCGCCCCGCGCGCGGCCAAGGCGCTGCGCATCACGAGCCCCGAGCTGCTGCGCCTGGGCGTGATGGACGCCGTCGTGCCCGAGCCCGAGGGCGGCGCCCACGCCGACCCGCCGGCCGCCGGCGCCAACCTCAAGGCCGCGATCGTCGCCAGCCTCGGCGAACTGCTCCCGCTGAGCACCGACGAGCTGATCGCCCAGCGCTACGAGCGCTTTCGCAAGTTCGGCACCCCCGGGCGCCAGCCCACACTTCCGCCAATCACAGGGGAGACATGAGCGACAACGAGAACACCCAGACGCAGCCCCGACCGCGAGCTGATCGAGTCGGTGTGGGCCGAGGCCCGCGATCTGATCAAGCGCCTGGAGGGCAGCACCGTGCAGCGCTTCGCGGTCGCCGCCGGCGACTACAAGATCGAGATCGAGCGCGGCGCGCCTGCCGCGCCGGGCCTGCCAGGAGCAGCCGCCTACCCTCCTCCTCCCGCCTACCCGGCGGACCGGTCGCCACCGGGGCTGGCCCCGGCATGAGCATCGCTCCCGGCGCGCGCATGGCCTCGGGCGTCTTCACGATCGGCGACCTCGAGGCCGACAACCGGGTGCCGGTGCTGGCGCCCCTGGTGGGCACCTTCTACGGCGCCGCGCAGCCCGGGGCCAAGCCGTTCGTCGAGGTCGGCTCGAGTGTCGAGCCCGGCCAGACCGTGTGCATCGTCGAGGCGATGAAGATGATGAACGAGGTGGCCGCCGGCGAGGGCGGCAAGGTCGCCGAGATCGTCGTCGAGAACGGCGAGTGGGTCGAGTTCGAGCAGGTGCTGATGTACCTACTGCGAAGCCACGGCGCCGAGCGCACGTCGCCGGGAGCTGACCGTGTTCGAGAAGGTCCTGATCGCCAACCGGGGTGAGATCGCGCTGCGCGTCGCGCGCGCCTGCCGTGAGCTCGGCATCAAGTCGGTCGCGATCTACTCCACCGCCGACGCCGAGTCGGCCGTCGTGCGCTTCGCCGACGAGGCCGTGCACGTCGGGCCCCACCACCCCGGCAAGAGCTACCTGCACATCCCCAACGTGATCGGCGCCGCCCAGAAGACCGGCGCCGACGCGATCCACCCCGGCTACGGCTTCCTCTCCGAGGACCCGTTCTTCGCCGAGATCTGCTCCGACAACGGGATCACGTTCATCGGGCCGCGCCCCGAGGTGATGGAGAAGGTGGGCGACAAGGCGATCGCGCGCGACCTCATGCAGAAGGCCGGCCTGCCGCTGCTGCCCGGCACGATCGAGCCCGTGCAGACGGCAGAGGAGGCGCAGGAGATCGCCGACGGGATCGGCTATCCGGTGATCATCAAGGCGGTCGCCGGCGGCGGCGGGCGCGGCATGAACGTCGTGCGCCGCGCCGAGGACCTCGCGCGCCTGTACGCCGACCACGCGCGCCACCGCGCAGGCCGTGTTCAAGGACAGCGCCGTCTACATCGAGCGCTACCTCGAGGCCCCCCGCCACACCGAGGTGCAGCTGGTGTGCGACAGCCACGGCAACGGCGTGTACTTCTTCGAACGCGACTGCTCGGTGCAGCGCCGCCACCAGAAGCTGATCGAGGAGGCGCCCTCGATCCACCTCTCCGACGCGCAGCGCAGAGACATCGGCGAGCGCGCCGTCGCCGGCGCCCTCGCGGTCGGCTACACCGGCGCCGGCACGATGGAGTTCCTGCTCGACCACGAGGGCAACCTCTCCTTCATGGAGATGAACGCCCGCATCCAGGTCGAGCACCCCGTCAGCGAGATGGTCACGTGCGTCGACCTGATCCAGGAGCAGATCCGCGTCGCCGCCGGCGAGCCGCTATCGGTCACCCAGGAGGACGTCGTGCTGCGCGGCCACGCGATCGAGTGCCGCGTCAACGCCGAGGACCCCGACCGCGACTTCGCCCCGGCGGCAGGGCGCCTCGACGTCTACGTGCCGCCCGGCGGGCCGTGGACGCGCGTCGATTCGCACTGCTACCCCGGGCTGGAACATCGCCCCGTTCTACGACTCGCTGATCGCCAAGCTGATCGTGTGGGCGCCCACACGCCTGGAGGCGATCGAGCGGATGGACCGCGCGCTGTCGGAGTTTCAGATCGAGGGCCGCGGCGTGAAGACGACGATCCCCTTCCACCGCCGCGTGCTCGCCGACGAGCAGTTCCGCTCCGGCGATGTCACCACCGACTTCGTCGAGCACTTCCTCGCGGGGGAGTCGGTGATCGCGACATGACACAGCAAGGAGACCCCCAATGAGCAACGGTGAAACCGCAGTCGAGATGCTGCCCGAGGTGCTGGACTATCTGGGCGAGCAGCGGACGCTCACGCTTGCCACCGCCAGCCCGAGCGGGGTTCCCCACGCCGGCACCTTCCTCTACGTGCACAACGGCCCCGAGCTGTACTTCTGGACGAAGGCGCACACCACGACGGCTCGCCATATCGAGCAGAACCCGCTGGTGTCGTTCACGATCGACGGGGCCTCCGACGACCTGGAGAAGATCCGCGGGCTGCAGGGGAGGGGAGAGTGCCGCGTGATCCTCTCCGGTGAGCAGATCGCGCGCGTGGCCGACCTCTTCGGACAGAAGTTCCCGGCGCTCTCGCCCGGCACCACGATGACGATCTCGTTCTTCCGGATCGTGGCGAGCGAACTGCAGTTCACCGACAACACCGACGCCTCGATCCACCAGCAGCAGGGCACCTTCGGCGTGGAATTCCACCGCGAGCGGGCCTACTCGGTGTTCAGCGACCTGCCTTTGCAGAGCGTCTCCAGCCTCACGGGCGAGCTGCAACTCCTCGACTTCCCCGCGGGCGAGGTCATCGCCCGCGCCGGTGGGCCGGCCGACAAGTTCTTCATCGTCGTCGACGGCGCCGTCGAGGTCGACCGCGAAGGGGTCGGTGGTGAGGCCCCAGTGTCGCTCGGTCCCGGACAGTTCTTCGGCGAGCTCGCGATCCTGCGCGACCGGCCGCGCACGGCCACCCTGAAGGCGCTCGAGCCCACGCGGGTGCTGGCGCTGGCCCGCGACACGTTCCGCGACATCGTCGCCGAGTCCCTGGGGACCACCAAGGACTTCGACGCGATCGTGCGCGAGCGGCTGCGGAGCCTCGACTGAGGGGCGCTCCGGCGAGTCACCGCCACGCGCCACTCCGCTCATATATATATAGATATGCCCGCCTTCAGCAGCAAGGACTTCCGTGACACAGTCGGCGCGTTCGCCACGGGCGTCACGGTGATCACCACGCGCGGGGAGGAGCACGCCTATGGGATGACCGCCAACGCCTTCTCCTCCGTGTCGCTCGACCCGCCGCTGGTGCTGGTGTGCACGATCGCGCGCTCGGAGGGCTCCGAGCACCTGCGGCGCAATGGCGTGTTCGCGGTGAACATCCTCGGCACCCACCAGGAGCCGTTGTCGCGCTACTTCGCCTCCAAGGAGCGCCCCCGTGGTCGCGACGCGTTCGCGGAGGTCTCGCACCGGGTGGCCAGCAGCGGCTCGCCGATCCTCGAGGGCGCGCTTGCCTACCTCGATTGCCGGCTGCACGCCGAGCATGCGGCCGGCGACCACGACATTTTCATCGGCGAGGTCTTGGAGCTGGGCACGCGCGACGACGCCGAGCCGCTGATCTTCCACCGCGGGCAATACCGGCTGCTCGGGGCGGGGTAGGGCACACAGGCTCAGGCAGTCGACCCGGCGAACGCCCCCAGCTTCTGCGGCGAGTCGGCGGCAAATACTTCGATGTCGCTGTCGATCTGGCGCACCAGCCCTCCCAGCACGCGTCCGGGGCCGAGCTCCAGAACCCTCGAGCAGCCCTCCCCGGCGAGCGTCTGCACGCACTGCACCCACAGCACGGGGCTGGCGATCTGCGCCACCAGCGCCTGGCACACCTCCTCGCCGGTCCTGATCACCGTGCCCGAGGCGTTGGCCACCAGCGGGACCCCGGGGTCCGTCCAGGTGAGCTTGTCCATCGCCGCGGCCATCTCGCGCTGCACCGGCTCCATCAGCTCGCTGTGGAAAGCAGCCGACACCTTCAGGCGCACCGCCTTGCTGGCGCCCGCCTCCTCGGCCAGCTCCAGCAGCCGCTGCACCCCTGCCTCCTCGCCGGAGACTACGGTCTGCCGCGGGCTGTTGAAGTTGGCGGGAGCCACCGTGCCCGCCTCGGAGGCGGTCTCGCACAGCGCCCGCACCTCCTCCGCCGGCAGACCGACGATCGCTGCCATCCCGCCCGGGCGCTCGGAGCCGCAGCTGGCCATCAGCCTCCCACGCAGCGCCACCAGCTCCATGCCCGCCTGCAGGTCGAGCGCGCCGGCGGCGACCGCCGCGGTGTCCTCGCCGAGGCTGTGGCCCGCCACGAAGTCGGGCTCCAGGCCCGACTCGCGCGCCAGCTCGTGGATCGCCAGCGACAGCGCGAACAGCGCCGGCTGCGTCACGTCGGTGCGGGTGAGGTCCTCGATCGGGCCCTCCAGCGCGAGCTTGCGGATCGGTAGCCCCGAGGCCTCGTCGGCCAGGTTGAAGTAGCGGTCGAACAGATCTGGCCGAGCCTCCAGCAGCTCCGTGCCCATGCCCACACGCTGCGAGCCCTGTCCGGGAAATACAAATGCCGTTGCCCCCATGTATTCAGCGCTCCTTGTCTCCGCCGCCGATTGTTGCTCGTTGCCGAGAAGCTAACGCAGATCGACTCGCAGAAGGTAGTTCGTGGGGGGAGCCCTTTCCGAGATCAAGCATCTGAGCTGAAGGATATGTCCGGCGGACGCAGTTTTGGCGCGAAAATATATCCATTTTCGCTATATAGATTGCGAAAAAGGGTTGTATCTCGCTATGATATTTCGCGTGAACGACTCTCAGCTCAGGCGTTTGCTGGCCGAGCGCAGTCCCTGGCGAGCGCGGGAGGGATGGGCGGCCGATGATGCGGATCTGCGCGCGGCCGAACGGCTTCCGCTGGACTACGAACCCGAGCCGCTCGCGAACATTCACGCACCTGGGCTGTATGTCCTACGGGGCCCGCGCCGCGTAGGTAAGAGCCTCGAGCTCAAGCGTGCCGTTGTGCGGCTGCTCGCGGGGGGCGTGGATGCGAAGACCGTCTTCTACTGCTCCTGCGACGGGCTCTCAAAACAGGACCTCCGGCGCTTGGTGGCTCAGGGTCATAGCGTCAGCCGCACGTTGCCAGGCCCGCGCCACTGGCTACTCGACGAGGTGACAGCGGTGAGGGGCTGGTCGCAGACGATCAAGGAGTTGCGCGATCAGGACACAACCTTTCGCGAGGCGTGCATCGTGGTCACGGGATCATCGGCGCGCGATCTGGAGCAGGCACGAAAGGACCTGGCTGACCGCCGTGGGGGCATCGCCGATTCCGACAGACTGCTGCTGCCGATGGGCTTCCGGTCGTTCTGTCGGGCGCTGGGAGGTTTCGAGGAGCTGCCGCTGCAGGTCATCCGCCCGAAGGACCTCCTGAGCCCTGAGGCAGAGCTCGCGATACTGGCCTTGGAGCCATGGAGCGACGCATTGGCGGACGCGTGGGAGCTGTTCCTCGATGTCGGTGGCTTCCCGCGCGCCGTCGGCGAGCTGGTGGGGAACGGAGCAGTGAGCGACGGGTTCGTCCAAGGTCTGTGGGATGTCGTGCTGGGCGACGCCATCCGCGCTGCGCCCATGTCCGAAGCCGATGTGGCGGCGCTGCTCGACCGCCTGGCCGCGAACCTGTGCAGCCCGATCAACGCCTCGCGCATCGCCCGCGACATCGGTCTCCCGGGACATCAGTCAGCGATTGACCGGATCGAGGATCTCGTCCGAGCGTTCCTCGCGTGGCGTTGTCATCGTATCCGAGACGGTAGGCCCAACACTGCTGCGCAGCGCAAGCTGTACTTCGTCGACCCGCTCGTTGCGCAGCTCCCCCATCGGCGCAACCCCGGCTTCCCCGCTCCGGACGCCTCCAAGCTCACCCAACAGCAGATCGGCCTCGCGCTGTCCCGGACCGTATCGCTGCACGCACCGGCTGCCTTTGTGCAGGCCGATCGGATCATGTACGAGCGAACCGCCACCGGCGCGGAAATCGACTTCGTCGGCGCTGACCTGGAGATTCCCTTCGAGTGCAAGTACACCGATGGCAACTGGCGTCAAGAGGCCCTTACGATGAAAGCTCGTCATGGGCGTGGCGTGATGATCACGCGCTCACCCCTGCTCACCGGCGCCGATGAGCCGGTATGGGCGATCCCTGCCGGCATCGCCGCCTGGCTGCTGGGGCCGCAAGCCTAGCCGGCGTGGTGGATATCGGCGTCACCGAGCTCGATCTCGCGCAGCCGGTTGGTGTCAACGTCGTACACGAAGCCGCGCACCTTGTCGCGGTGCGCCAGGAACTGGGATTGACGGACGCGCAACATCGATTGGCGCACGTCGGCCTCGACGTCGGCGAACGACTCGATCGCAAACGCCGGCGCCACGCCGGTCGCCTGCTGCAGCTCGGCGCGAAAGCCGTCGTCGGTGAGCGACTGCATTCCGCACTTGGTGTGATGGATCAGCATCACCTCGCGCGTGCCCAGCTTGCGCTGGGAGATCGCCAGCGAGCGGATCACGTCGTCGGTGACCACCCCGCCCGCGTTGCGCAGGATGTGCACCTCGCCGCCCTCCAAGCCGAGCGCCGCGACCACGTCGATGCGTGCGTCCATGCACGTCACGATCGCCAGCTTGCGGCTGGGGCGGACGTCGAGATGCCCGCCGGGGTGGGCGTCCGCGAAGGCTTCGTTGTTGGCCAGCAGCTCGTCGATTGCATCCATCCACGGCAGCCTAACCGGATCGGTATAGGCTTGGCCGCTCATGCGACGCGAAACGTCTTTCAACGCGGGCTCGACGGTCTCTTGAAAGCCGTGCGCTGAATGTGCATTGCAATCGACGGTGTTCTCAGAGGAGGGTGTCTTGGATCTCGGGCTTAGCGGAAAGCGGGCGCTCGTCACGGGCGGCTCGCGTGGTATCGGGCGTGCACTGGTGCTGGGTTTGGCGCAGGGGGGCGCCTCGGTTGGGGCTTGCTACAACCGGGAGTCCGACGATGTGGAGCGACTGCGGGGCGAGTTGGCGCAGATCGGCGGCGCCAGCTTCCTCGCGCAGGCCGACCTCGCCGACCCGGCGTCGGCGGAGGCGTTCGTGAAGGACACCAGCGAGCGCTTCGGCGGCCTCGACATCGTCATCAACAACGCCGGCGTGGTGAGTCACGCGATGATCGACCAGCTGGCGCTGGAGGAGTGGCACCGGGTGATCGACACCAACCTGACGGCCGTCTACCTGGTCTGCCAGGCCGCCCTGCCGGCGATGGGGGAGGGGGGGTCGATCGTCAACATCACGTCGGCTGTCGCGATGCGCGGGATGCCGGGGCGCGTCCACTACATCTCCTCCAAGGCCGGCCTGATCGGCCTGACGCGAGCCCTCTGCAAGGAGGTCGGCAGGCGGGGCATCCGCGTCAACGCGCTCGCGCCCGGCATCATCGAGACCGACCAGACAGGGGAGCTGGACGAAGCCGGTCGCGCGCGCTACTCTGGCCTCGCCGCGCTCAACCGGCTGGGGCAGCCGCAGGAGATCGCCGACGTCGCCCTGTTCCTCGCCAGCGACCACGCGAGCTTCGTCTCCGGGGTGACGCTGAATGTGGACGGAGGGATCTGAGAGGACATCGATGTCGGCGAACAGCGAGCTGTCGGGTGCGAGCCTGGCGCGGCGCCTGATCCCTTTCTACGCGATCCTGATAGCGCTCTCGGTCGTCGTCGTGCTTGCAGTCATCGACAAGGGCGGCGGCGAGCAGGCGCCTCCCGCGATCGCCGGTGGATACGTCGCCAGCGCGCCGAGCAGCTGCCTTGGTCCGGCACCCGCGCCCGTGGGCGGGACTCCGCTGCCCGCGACCGCGCCGACGCAACTGCCCCCGCCGGGACCGGCGTTCAGCATCAACCAGTCCGGGCAGTTCGTCAACCTCACCAACAGCCAGCGCACGCTGGGCGGTCAGCTGCGCCTCGAGCCCGGCGGCACTCCCGCCGGCGCTCATCGCCTGACGGGGACGGTTGACTGCATCTCCGGCAAGCAGCAGACGCTCAACGCCCTCGTGGTGCCCGGGGTGAAGGGGTCGATCGCCGGCACGCTCGGAGTCGCCGCGTTCGCGGCGACTCTTAAGACCCCACCGCCGGCCCCCGGCGCCGCGCTGCCCCGCACGCCGAGTGGGATCGCCGGCAAGTATGCGCTGTCTCCTACGTCCGCTTGCTTCGGCAGCTCGTTCACGCTGAACGGCAGCGGGTCCAGCTACACCCTCATCGCTGCCGAGCACACGCTCGGGCGCCTCGCCTACTCGACCAAAACCAGTGCCGTCAGCGGGGATGTCGCATGCACGAAAGGCGGCTCCGTGCGCCTGACGGCGACGGCGAACGACATCCTGCTGCAGAACGTCAAGCTGATTCCGCTGCAGGTGGCCACCCCTGTTCCGTCGGCTGTCAAAACGACCGTCAAACCGGCGCTGATCACCCCCTCGGGACTGCCGCCCTCGGGCGAGCAGTTCACTGCAACCAAGCAGCGCAGCTCGTTCACCAAGCTCGTTGCGGCCTTCTTCCTCGCCGTGCTGATCGTGTTGATTGTCGCGCGAGCGTTCGGGATGGTCGCGGTGCGGATCGGCCAGCCGCGGGTAATGGGGGAGGTGATCGCGGGGATCGCGCTCGGCCCCTCGCTGTTTGGCCTGCTGGCGCCCAACCTCCAGGCGACGATTTTTGCGACCGACATCCTCCCGGCGTTCGGCGTCGCCGCCAATCTCGGGCTGATCTTCTTCATGTTCCTGATCGGCATGGAGGTCGACCAGAAGCAGCTCAAGGGCAAGGCCGCGCCCGCCACGGCGATCTCCAACGCGAGCATCGCGCTGCCGATGTTGCTCGGGATCGCCGCTGCACTGCCGCTGTACAAGCTCCTCGGGCCTGACATCAAGTTCGCCGCGTTCGCGCTGTTCATGGGCGTCGCGATGTCGATCACCGCCTTCCCGGTGCTCGCGCGGATCCTCACCGAGCGGCGGATGCTCAAGGGGCCGGTCGGCTCACTGACGATCGGCTGTGCCGCGATCGACGACGTCAGCGCCTGGTTCTTGATCGCGCTCGCAACTACGATCGCCGTCTCCGGCTCGTTTGGGATCGTCGTGCGGACGATCGCCGAGGCAATCGCGTTCGTGCTCGTAATGGCGCTGGTGGTGCGGCGGATCCTGGCCCGCATGGCGACCGCCTTCGACGAGGTCGGGCAGATCCCCTCCGGCTGGTTTGCCGCGATCGTCGTCGGCGTGCTGCTGTCGGCGTGCATAACCGAAGCGATCGGCATCGACGTGATCTTCGGCGGCTTCATCATGGGGATGGTGATGCCGCGGCACGCGCGCCTGACCGAGGAGGTCACACGCCGGGTCGAGGACTTCGTCGTCACGCTGCTGCTGCCGATGTTCTTCGTCTATACGGGGCTGAAGACCAACATCACGCTGATCGACCGCCCCGAGCTGTGGCTGATCACCGCCGGCCTCGTGGTGCTCGCGATCGCCGGCAAGCTCGCGGGGGCGGCGATCGCGGCGCGTGTGTGCGGCTTCGACTCGCGCGCCTCGCTGGTGATCGGCACGCTGATGAACACGCGCGGGCTCACCGAGCTGATCGTGCTCAACATCGCGCTCGAAGTCGGCGCGATCTTCGAGCGTTTTGTTCACCGCGCTCGTGATCATGGCGATCATCACCACGCTGATGACCGGGCCGCTGCTGAAACTGCTCGACCCGCGCAACGAGTACGGCACCAAGATCGAGGACGAGCTCGCCGGCGCGGCCGTCGTCGCCGCCCGCGAGCATCCCGGCCTGCCGGTGGCGGAGCGCTCGATCCTCGTCGCCTCCCACACCGACGCCGCGCTCGAGCGCCTGATCGAGCTGGCCGAGCCGCTGGCGCGCTCGCTGCCCCAGCGCGAGCTGATCCTCACCCGCCTCGTCGAGCCCCCGCGCGGCGCCGGGGTGCGTGGCGGTCTGCAGACCGAGAACCTGCAGCTCGAACAGGCCTCGCGGAGGATCGCGCAGGCGCGCGAGCGCCTCGCCGCCGAAGGCGTCCTCGCCCGGGGCGTCGCGCTGAGCTCCAGCCACCCTGGTGCAGACCTCGCACACGTCGCCGAGCGCGAGCCCGTGGACCTGGTGCTGACCGAGGGGCGCCGCCGCCTGATCGGCGAGAGCGTGCCGCTCGGGGACGTGAGCGTGCTGCTCGAACGGGCCGAGTGCGACGTCGCGGTGCTCGTCGCGCGGGAGAGCGCGCCCGTGAGCCTCGGGCCGCAGCAGCCCGGTGCTGGTGCCGTTCGGCGGAGCCGAGCACGACTGGGCTGCGCTGGAGCTCGGCTCGTGGCTCTCCTCCGCTACCGGCGCGCCGCTCAAGCTGCTCGGCGCCGGCGGGCAGAGCGACGACGGCAAGTCGGTCACCCGGATGCTGGCCGACGCCAGCCTGCTGGTGCAGCAGACGACTGGGATCGCCACCGAGCCGCTCGTGATCGCGGGCGGGCGCGAGGGCATCGTGTCGGCCGCGACGGGCGCCGGGCTACTGGTGATCGGCCTCTCCGAGCGCTGGCGGCGCGAGGGTCTGGGGCCGACCCGCTCGGAGATCGCCAAGGCTGCCCCCGCGCCGGTGCTGTTCGTTCGCCGTGGCACCCGTGCCGGTCTGTTTGCGCAGCGAGACAACGTCACCCAGTTCAACTGGTCGCGGGCCGGGCAGCCCTCGGCGAGGTAGGTTGGGCAGGCAGCGAATGAGGCTGAGGTCGGCCTCGGCTGCCAGCATCGTTCGCAGGCCGCCGCGCACGACCGCGCGAGCGTCGGCGGTTACCTCATGCGGGGGAACTACTGGGACTTCGTGAGTCCCTCACCGGCCTCGTCGGATGAGAACGAGCCGTTGAAGATGTCGCCCGTGAACAAGTGCAGCTTGAAGTTCTCGGGGTCGTGGGCATCCGTGAAGAACTCTCCGAAGCGTTCGATCGCCCGCTTGTGGTACTCGGCCTCGGTGCTAGACAGCAGCTCGTCCTCGCCCTCCCAGAAGGTGATCGAGAGCGCCTTGCCCGACTCGGGGTCCACCATTGAGAGTGCGCCCTTGAACCCGTCGCGCGCCATCGTGACCGGCAGGACGTTCTCGTACCAAAGTTTGAGGCCCTCTTGCACCCGTCCCTCGGGCGCCTGGACGTGGGTCACGCGACAAAACACATGCTCCCCCTTGTATATGGGTTGGACGAGATTGAAGCTCGCCGATCCTAGCGCGCGGTCGGAGGCGTTGCGATGTAGGATCCCGCAAATGGTGCGCGCGACTCTGTACATGACGGTCAAGGAGGGGCGCGGGCCGGACTTCGAACGGGCCTGGCAGGCGATCGCCGAGCAGGTTCGATCCGTCCCCGGGAACGTCCGCCAGACGCTTGCGCGCGACCCTGAGGACTCCGACAGCTTCGTCGTGACCAGCGACTGGAGCAGCAGGGAGGTGTTCGGGGAGTTCGAGCGCAGCCCAGAGCAGGACGAGTTGACGGCGCCGCTGCGCGAGTTGCGCTCCTCGGCGCGCATGACGGTGCACGACGTACTCATCGACATAGAGGGTGGCGCGGGCGGCCCTGAGCCGCCGAGCCGGGACCCTCTTCTTCAAAATCGGGACGGAGGGGCGAGCTGAATGGCCGCACGTGTAATGGTTTTCGCCAAGATCAACCGTGAGGACGCCGAGGCGTTCGAGGCGGCGTATGCGCAGGTCACCGCCAACGTGAAAGGCACGGCCGGGCACATCGGCGACGAGCTGTTGCGACGCCGCGAGCCGGCCGACCCCGACGGAGAGCCGCTCAGCTACATCCTGCTCAGCGAGTGGGAGAGCAAGGACGCGTTCCTGGCGTGGGAGGAGTCGGTTGCCCACGTCGCCAAGCGCTCGCCGATGCACCCTTACTGGGCGGGGACCAACGAACGGATCATCTACGACGTAGCCCACACGATCAAGCCAACCGCCTGAGGGGGTCGCATGTACGCACGAGTCAACACCACCGAGTGGAACCCCGAGAAAGTCGATGCCGGCATGGCGCTGACGGAGGAGAAGATCATCCCCTCCTACCAAGAGCATCCGGGCTTTCGCGGCTACATCCTGCTGACCGAGCCCGACGGCGGTCCGCACGCGGTGGCGATCACGTTGTGGGACAGCGAGGAGACCAGGGAGTCGAGCGCCGGGATCGCCCGGGCGATGGTGGGAGAGCTCAAGGACGTGCTGCAGGCGCCGCCCAAAACCGACCACTACGACGTGCGCTTCTATGTGCAGGGATAGAAAGGAGGGGGTGTGATGGCGCAGTATTGGGCGCTCATGTGGGATATCAAGCCGGGTTCGCAGGATGCGGTTCGCCAGGCCTTCAAGGAATACGGCCGGCCCGATCACACGGTCCGCGATGAGGATGGCAACGCTGTCGGAACGCTGCTCAGCACGCAGGTGTTCATGAAGGGCAACACGGTGATCAGGGTGGTCGAGACGACCGACGACGTGCCCCTGCCCGTGCTCGGACAGCACATGGGCCGTCAGCCGGCGATCAGCGAGCTCGAGGACAAGATCGACGAGTATGTTGCCGCGCCGCGCGACATGTCCACCAGCGAGGGCGCGCGGGAGTTCTTCATGAAGAGCACGATGGAGCTGTTGGTCACGCGGCGGCACGACGAATGAGCGGCGAGCCGCCTGCCGGCTCGTCGGGGGCGCCGCCCCGACCGGCCGGTGGACCGTCGGATGGGCTTGGATCGCCGCCTGGAGTGCCGGGTGGGGCAGGTGGGCCCGGATCGCCGGGTGGACCGCCAGGCCCCCCAGGGGGGCCCCCAGGCCCGGCGATCGTGGTGGACGAGCAGCGCGCCGCCGACTTCGCGTCGCTGTTTCGCCTCGACGGCCAGCGCGTGGTCGTCGTCGGCGGCTACGGCGGCATCGGCGAGGTCACCACGCGCCTATTCGCGCAGTGCGGCGCCGAGCTGATGATCGCGGGACGTTCGCAGGAGAAGGCGCGGGCGCTTGCCGAGGAGCTTGCCGGGGCGGGACACGTCGCGCATGGCGTGCGCGTGGACATCTCCAGCCGCGAGAGCGCGCGCGAGCTGATCGCGCGGGGCAGGCGTGAGCTGGGTGGGGTGGATGTGCTCGTCAACCTCGCCGGGATCGACATCGAGGCGCCGGCCGAGCGTTTCGAGGAGGAGGCGTGGCAGTCGCTCCTGGACATCAACCTCTCGGGTGCCTTCTGGCTGTCCCAGGCGGCTGGCGAGGCGATGATCGACGACGCCCGCGGTGGGCGCATCATCCACTACTCGACCACGCGCAGCGTCGCGGGCGCGCGCCGGGGCTTCGCCGGGTACGCCGCCAGCAAGGCCGGCCTCAACGGCCTCATCCGCCAGCTCGCCACGGAGTGGGGCAAGTACCGCATCACCGTCAACGGGGTCGCGCCGGGGTTCGTGCCCACCGAGCTCGTGCACGAGGCGGCGGCTGATGATAGGTTCGTCGCGATGATGCTCGGACGGATCCCCTTCGGCCGCTTCGGCGAGCCCGTCGAGCTGGCGAGCGCGACGCTGTTCCTCGCCTCGCCGGCGGCCAGCTTCGTCACCGGCCAGGTGCTGTTCGTCAACGGCGGCGTAACCGCGAGTTCGTAACGTGTCATCCTCGCCCGCCGACAAGCAGCGGATCGCTTTCATCGGCCTCGGTGTGATGGGCAACGGCATGGCCTGCCGGTTGGTCGAGGCGGGATACGACGTCACCGTCTACAACCGCACGCGCGCCAAGGCCGAGGAAGTCGCGGGGCTCGGTGCGCGCGTCGCCGACACACCCGCGGACGCGGCGCGCGAGGCCGACGTGGTGATGCTCAGCCTCGCCAACCAGGAGATCGTCGCGCGGATGCTGTTCGATGCGGACGGGGTGTTCGAGACCCTCGGGGAGGGGGGCTACATCCTCGATATGAGCACCGTGCCGCCCGACTTTCCCCGGGAGGTGGCCGCGCGCGCAGATGAGGCTGGCCACCACGCGCTCGATGCGTGCGTGCTCGGCAACCCGATGCACGCCCGTCAGGGCGAGATGCGGGTGATGGCCGGCGGCGAGGAGCAGGACTTCCGGGCGGTCGAGTCGCTGCTGGAGGTGCTCGGCAAGGAGGTGACCTATCTCGGCGGGAGCGGCATGGGCGCGACGATGAAGCTGGTCCTCAACATGTTGATGGGGGTCCAGATGCCCGCGCTCGCCGAGGCGGTCGTGTTCGGCGAACGCGCCGGGCTGGAGCGCGAGAAGGTGCTGGAGATGATCGCCAAGAGCGGCTACAGCTCGCCGGTGATGGGCTTCCGCTGCGCGATCATGGGGCAGCGCAACTTCGAGCTGGCGGCGTTCAAACTCGGGCTGATGCGCAAGGACATGACGCTGGTGCTCGGCGAGGCGCAGAAGGCGGGAGTGCCGATGCCCGTCACCGAGAGCGCCCACGCGATGCTCACCGCCGCCCAGCAACAGGGTCTCGGCGACCTCGATGTCGCCGCGATGCTCGCCTTCCAGGAGCGGATGTCCGGCGTGCACGAGTACCCGTGGCCCGGCGCCGAGGCGGCCTCGAGCGGTGGCGAGGCGCCGGGTGCCGACTCAGCCGAGGCCGGTGGGGCCGCGACGTGATCGTGGAAGGTCGGTGGGTGGCCGTCAGGGTTGCTGAGGGCCAGGGGGCCACCACCGGGGGAGCCACGTCGTGATCGTCGACGTCCACGGTCACATCACGCACCCCGAGCTGTTCAAGCGCTACCCGATGCCGCCCGCGCTCGCGGACATCGAGGGGATGCTCGACCGCAAGTCGGAGGCGGGGATCGGCGTGACGATCGTCGGCAGCCCCGTCGGCTTCGGGACGATGAGCAAGCGCGGTCACGACAACTATGCGCAGTCGGCCGACGAGCTGAAGTCGTTTCACGAGTGGCTCGCCGAGACGGTGCGCAAGCACGCTCCGCGGCTGGCTGCCTACGCCTACACCAACCCGTTCGGCGACTCCGCACTGCTCGACCAGACCGCGCAGACAGCGAAGGACGGGGGGTTCGTCGGGCTGATCGTCAACACCAGTATTCACGGCGAGTACCTCGACTCGCCGCGTGCCGACGAGTTCTTCGCGATGGCAGCCGAGCTCGGCAAGCCAATCTTCCTGCACCCACCGGCCGAGCCGGTCGGCAGCGACAGTATCGAGGACTTCCGCTTGGTCGAGCAGGTCGGGCGGTTCATGGACGTCACCGTCGGCCTCGCGACACTCGTGTTCGCGGGCCGGCTGGAGCAGCACCCCGACCTCGAGATCATCGCCGCCACGGCGGGCGGCGCGATCTCGCTGCTCGCAGGGCGCATGGACCAGGCCTACCAGCCGCGCCACTGGGCCGGTGGTGGCCCACCCGGTGGTGGACCGCCAGGTGGTGGCCCACCCGGTGGTGGACCGCCAGGTGGTGGACCGCCAGGTGGTGGACCGCCAGGTGGTGGACCGCCAGGTAGTGGACCGCCAAGCGGTGGGCTCCCAGGTGGTGGACCGCCAAGCGGTGGGCCCCCCGGCCCCCCACCGATGGCGCAGTACACCAACAAGATCACCCAGCCCCCGAGCACGTATCTGCGGCGGGTGTACGTCAACACGGCCAACTCCAGCGTGCCCAACCATCTCGCCAACCTCGAGTTGATGGGTGCCGACCACATGCTGTTCGGCACCGACTCGCCACCGCTCGCCACGCCGCTGCAGGACGCGATTGCGATGGTCGATGGACTGCCGGTCTCCGCAGCCGACAAGCAGGGCATCCTCGAGAGCAATGCGCGGCGACTGTTCGGGCTGTGACCGACTCCAGTAGGATCGCGCCGTGCCCGAGCTGACGCTGGTCATCGTCGAGGGAAGTCAAGCCGGAGGCGAGGTCTCGCTGACGTCGATCACGTTGATCGGTCGCGACCCGAGCGTCGATCTGATCATCAGGGACCCCGACGTGTCCGGGCGGCACGCGTCGCTGGTGCCGCTCGCATCAGGGTTTGCGATCGAGGACCTGGGGTCCACCAACGGCACGTTCGTCAACGGCGAGCGCCTCGCCGCGCAGCGGGAGCTGGCGCCGGGCGACCAGATCCAGCTCGGAGCCACGGTGCTCGAAGTGCGCGGAACGCCCGCGTCGGACATACCTGCGGTTCAGCGCACGCGCGTCAAGCAGATCCCGGCGCTGCCGGTGCTCGTCTTTCTCGCCGGCCAGCTGCAGGGCACGAAGCTGCAGGCCGGGGCACAGCTCGTCGTCGGCCGCGAGCTGGGCGCCGCGGATGTGATCCTCGACCGGGATGAGGCGGTCTCGCGCCGGCACGCCGCGTTCTCCCCCGCTGGGGGCGGGCTCACGATCCAGGACATGGGCTCGACCAACGGCACGCTCGTCAACGGCCGCCGCCTGAGCGGCACCGCGGCGCTCGAAACCGGCGACCGCGTGCAGATCGGCGACACCGTGATCGAAGTGCAGCTGCCGGGTGCGCGGTTGGAGGAGCCCGCCGCGCTTGCGCCCGCGCCCGCGACCCCCGGGCAGGCGGAGCATCCCAACACGATCGAAGTCGAGGATCTGGTCAAGGAATTCCCGGGAGGCCACCGCGCCGTCGATGGGATCAGCCTGTTCGTCAACCCGGGCGAGATCTATGGCTTCCTCGGACCCAACGGGGCGGGTAAGTCGACGACCGTCCACATCCTCACGACGCTGCTGCCGGCGACCTCGGGAGCGGCGCGAATCGCCGGGTTCGACGTGATCGGCGAGGGCAGTCGCGTCCGTTCCACGATCGGGGTGGCGCTGCAGGCGGCCGCGCTCGACATGCACCTCAACGGGTGGGAGCACATGGAGATGCAGAGCGCGCTGCACGGGATCCCCAAGCGACAGCGGCGCAAGATCGCCGAGGAACTGCTCGACCGGGTGGCGCTCACCGATGCCGCCGGGCGGCTCGTGGGCGGGTACTCGGGCGGGATGAAGCGGCGTCTCGACCTCGCGCTCGCGCTCGTGCACGGGCCGCGGGTGCTGTTCCTCGACGAGCCCACCACCGGCCTCGACCCGCAGAGCCGCACGGCGCTGTGGGAGGAGGTTGCGCGGCTGGTGAGGGAGGAGGGGATGACGGTCTTCCTCACCACCCAGTATTTGGAGGAGGCCGACGTGATGGCCGACCGGGTGGGGATCATCGACCACGGCGAGATGGTCGCCGAGGACACCCCCGCCGCGCTGAAGGCCGAGATCGGCCGGCCCACCGTCGAGGTGATACCGGTCGAGCGCTCCGACTTCGCCGCCGCCAGCCAAGTGCTCACGCGCTTTGGGGAACTTGCCAGCTCCACGCACGGAGGCGTCGCCGCGCGGCTGCGTCCGGGGATCGACGATCTCGCCGACGTGATCCGCGCCCTCGACGAAGCCTCGATCCGGGTGACCAACGTGCAGCTCCACGCTCCCACCCTGGATGACGTCTTCCTCGTCAAGACCGGCCGCTCGCTCGAGGGCGCCGCGGAGGAAGCCGCCGCACAGGAGGAGCCGGGCGTGCTCGAGCAGCTGAATGCCGGCTCGGGCATTGAAATCGCGGACGCGGTCCAATGAGCGCGGCGCTCGAAGCGCTCCGATGAGCTCCTCGCTCAACGTTCAGGTCCGCACGCTCGCGCGGCGCTCGATCAGGCGCACGCTGCGCCAGCCGGTGCTGGTGGTGCCCAACGTCATCTTCCCGTTGTTCATGCTCGCGGTGCTCTCCTCCGCCGGCAAAGAGATCACCGACGTCAAAGGGTTCCCCACCAAGTCCTACATCACGTTCATCATCGCCGCCACGCTGATCCAGGGCGCCGCGGGCGCGACCACGCTCGCCGGCAACTCGCTCGGCAACGACATCGAGACGGGCTTTCTCAGCCGTCTCGCGCTGACTCCTGTGCAGGTGCCGGCGCTCGTCGCCTCGCAACTCGCCGGCGTGGCGGTGCTCGGCTTCATCCAGTCGGTGCTCTACCTCGTGGTCGGCTTGGCCGGTGGCGCGACGATCAAGGCCGGCGTCGGCGGGGCGCTGGTGGTGCTGCTGTTCGTGCAGCTCACGATCCTCGCGTTCGGCTCGATCGGCCTGCTCGCCGCGGTGCGCACCGGCTCCGCCCAGCAGGCCCAGGGCGTGTTCGTGATCGGGCTCGGGCTGCTGTTCATGTCCTCGATGATCATGCCCCGCAACCTGATCACCTCCAGCTGGTTCAAGACGGTCGCCACCTACAACCCGATGTCCTACCTCGTCGAGGCCCCCCGCAGCCTGTTCATCACCGGCTGGGACGCGCAGTCGCTGGAGCTCGGCACGGCGATCGCGGGCGCCGCCTTGATTCTGTTCCTGACGGCCTCCACCACCAGCCTGAGATCGAGGATCCTGCGATGAGCGCCCGCTCCGTGTCCGTCGCCCAGGGCGTCGCCTACCAATGCACCCGCAAGCTGATCCGGCTCCCGCCGAAGCTGCTGCCCTCGCTGCTGCTGCCGCTGTTCATGTTCGCGGCTTTCGGTGGCGCCCTGGGAGCGGTGGGGAGCACCCGTGGCTTCGGCTACTACAACTACACCGCGTTCGTGTTCGTGTTCGTGGCCTACATGGCCTCGATGTTCGCCGCGGTCTTCACCACATTCGACATCGCCGCCGACTTCGAGAGTGGCTTCGGGCACCGGATGATGCTCGCGGCGCCGCGGCGGCTGGCGATCGTCGGGGGTTATCTGACCGTGTCTCTCTGGCGCGGCCTGCTCAACATTGTGGTGGTCTTCGCGATCGCCTTGGCGACGGGCATGCCCGTCAAGGGCGACGCGCTCGACATCGTCGCGTTGATCGTGCTCGCGCTGCTGCTCAATATCGCGACCACGCTCTACGGCGCCGGCATCGCGCTGCGCTTTCAGAGCACCGCCTCGGGCGTGCTGATCCTGATCCCCACTTTTATGCTGTTCTTTCTCTCTCCCATCTTCATTCCCCGCCACCAGCTCTCCGGCTGGCTGCGCGATGCCGCCGACGTCAACCCGCTCACCCCGGTGCTCGAAGCCGGGCGGGGATTCCTCGCCGACGATCCCGTCAAGGTCGCGCTCGCGTTCGTGGCGCTCGTCGGGCTGATCCTGCTGTTCTCGATCTGGGTCGTCGGCGGCATGCGCCGCGCGGAGCGGGGCCCGGGGGGCGGCTCCTCGCGCGGGCCTCGTTCGCGGGGTCCGCGGAGTCGCGGGCGGGCCTAGCGCCTATCTCCGGCGCCTGAGTCCGGTTGGGCAGCCAGGGGGAGAACACTCGGGCCAGCAGAGGGGCCCCCGCTTGTCCTTGGCGCTGCATCCCGTCTTGCGGGGCGAGGGGAGAGGTCGCTCAGCTCTTGTCGATCTTGGTGCCCGCGAGGCCCGCAAGAAGTTGGGCAGCGGTGGTTTCGAACCGCTCGACCTCACCGTAGGGTCGTGCCACGAGCATGGCGCCCTCGAGGCCGCTGACGATGCTTCGGGCGGTGTCAGCGGCTGTGTTGCCGAAGCGCAGGCTGCCATCTCTGCGGCCGTGTTCGAGGACCTGTGCGAGCCATGCTTCGTTGTCGTCGAGGAACGAGATCACGGCGTCGCGGATTGAGCTGGGGAGGGTCTGGTACTCGGCGGCGAACATACCGCAGAGGCACATCCGTTCTTGGCGCAGCACTTCGGCGTATAGGTTCGCGTACGCGTCGAGCTTGGCGGGGGCGCGCGCGATGGTCGCGTCGATTGCCGCGAGCGCCTGGGCGAAACGCTCCGCGTAGCGGGCGATGAGCGCCTCGCCCAGCTCGGCCTTGCTGGGGAAGTGGTAGTGCAGGCTGGCCTTGGTGACCGAAAGCTCGGCGGCTATGTCCGCATAGCTGAAGCCGTTGAAGCCGCGAACCTGGACGAGTCGTTCAGCGACGTCGAGGATGCGCGAGCGCGTATTCGCGGGCCGCTTGTCGGCGTCCGGCGCCTCGGGGTCAAGTCTTGTGTCGTATGCGTTCACTGCCATTGCGGCATCCTTACAGGCGTTCTTGATTCTTACCTATCGATAGGTAGAATAGCGGGCCCATCGACCCTGACTGGAGGAGTCATGTCTCGTAAGTACATCGACTGTCGTGAGATGCCAAGCGATAACAACTGCGATCTGGCGATGGCGGGAAGCGACGAGCACGTCCTCGACGCGGCCGTCGCTCATGCGGTGACGGCACACGGACACGAGAACACGCCGCAGCTTCGCGAACAGATCTCACAGCTGCTCAAAGAGGAGGTCCCGGGCGCGATCGCCTAGCCGGCCCTGTCGGGCGGTGAGCGTCGTGCCCGCTTAGGACACGGCCTGAACGATCACAACCACGATCACGACGACTATTACGATCAGCAGCACCGGTATGAGCATCACGACAGGGCGCCGGGCGCGCGGCGGAAGTTTGACCAAGAGCGGTAGCAGACGCCTCCCCAGGGGGGATTTCATCAGCAGGCGCACGGGCAGCGGCAGGGTGCCGGGCGGGCCGCCGCCCGGAGGGCCGGGAAAGCCGCCGGCTGGAGATCCGGGAGGAGAACCGGCTTGGGGGCTTGGAGGTCCACCAGTTGGGGAGCCGGGATGTCCTCCCGGGGTAGGCCCGGGCTGATCGTCGGCTGGACGGGCGCCTGGAGTTGCGCCGCCTGCGCCCGGCGTCTGTGGCACCACGCTGCGCACCACGGTCTTGTCAACGCCCTCGACCGGCCTGCTGCGGATCACCGTGCGATTCGGGTCCACCGCGGGCTCGGGATCGACTTTGCGCAACACCGTCCGTTGCGGGTCCTCGATGGCCGGCTCCTCAACCACGGGGATCTCCACGGCGAAGAGGGTAACCCCCATCTTCAGGCTGGCGTTCCCCGTGAGCGTCGTCACGTCCGAGATGCGCTTCCCGTCGACGAACGTGCCGTTGAGCGAGCCGAGGTCCTCGATCTCGAGGCCGCCGGCGATCGGGCGGATGGTCGCGTGCCGGCGGGACATCTCCGAGTCCTCGACGGTCAAGTCCGCGCCTTCGCGACCGACCACCAGCTCCCTGTCGCACTCGATGCTCTGCCCCTCGCGGGGGCCGGTTGTGATCGTCAACGTGGGCATCGCGCTGGCGGCAGGCTAATGGTATGGGGAGCCCGCGTCAATCTTTTCCAGCGGGCTCGCGTCGAGCACTCCCAGCACGCCATCCCATGATCGGCTCGCGCCCAAGCCAACTATGGGAGGACCAGCGGTCCGGCGCCAATGATCGAGCTTGCCTCCATCTTCACAGTCGCCTCGGGCATCGGCTACCCGCTGATCTTCTTGATCGTGGTGATCGAGACGGGCTGCGGTGTCCCGATCGCGCCCGGCGAAATCGCCGTCGTCACCGGCGGGATCGCCGCCAGCAGCGGCAGGCTGAACATCGTCGCCGTGATCGCAATCGCCGCCGCCGCGGCGATCATCGGCGACAACATCGGCTATGTGATCGGCCGCAACGGCGGACGCAAGCTACTCGAGCGCCCCGGTCTGTTCGAACGCCAGCGCCACCAGGTGATCGGGATGGCCGACTGGTTCTTCGACGGCCACGGGCCCAAGGCCGTGTTCATCGGCCGCTGGCTGCCGGTGCTGCGCGTCTACTCATCGTGGCTGGCCGGCGGAGCTCGAATGCGCTGGCAGTCGTTTGCGTTCTGGAACGCCCTAGGCGGCATCGCCTGGGCGACGAGCATGGGCCTGTTCGGCTACTTCGTTGGCGCCAGTGCCACCAAATTGATACACCAGCTCGGCATCTTCGGGATCTTCGTGTTCGCGATCGGGCTGGTCGCCGTGTTCTTCATGATCCGCCGTCAGCGCCGCCGTTTCACGCTCGCAACAGAGGCGCAAGTCGCGGGCACGCCGGTCGGTGACACAATGGGAACCAAGTGACGTCGAAGCTGCCGCCCGGACCGAAGAAGTCGATACGCACCAGCATGAAATGGTTCCGCGAACCTGCGGCCATCATGCAGGAAGGCTACGAGCGCTACGGCGACGTGTGGCTGCTGAGCATGCAGCGCGGGACATCGTTCGTGCTCGTCTCCGAGCCCGACCTCGTCAAGCAGGTCTTCATCGCCGACCCGGCGGTGCTTCGTGGAGGAGAGGCCAACGCCCAGATCGGCACGGCGTTGATGGGCAGCCACTCGGTGATCCTGCTCGACGAGGACAAGCACACCGCGTCCCGCAACTTGCTGTTGCCACCCTTCCATCGCGACAGCATTCAGCGCTTCAGCGAACACGTGGCTCGAGCGTGCGAGGAGAATCTCGCCAGCTGGCCGCTGCACACCCCGATCGAGCTCCTGCCGCATATGCAGGAGATCACTCTCGACACGATCATGGCGGCGGTATTCGGTGTTACCGGCCCCACAGTCGAGCGCCTGCGCGCGCGAATCACCGACCTGGTGGCGTTCGGCGCCGACGAGCGGCGGATGGTGCTGATGCACGTGGCACAGCGGGCCGGGCGTGTCCCGCGATCGTTCGTGCGCGTGCGCGACCCGCTCGACACGGTCCTGTTCGAGGTGATCGAGGCGGCCAGGCGCGATCCCCGGCTCGACGAGCGCGACGACGTGCTCGCGATGCTGCTCGGGACCCGCCACGAGGACGGCACTCCACTTGCCGACCGCGAGCTTCGCGACATCCTGGTGACGCTGCTGATGCAGGGTCACATGTCGACCGGCACCGCCCTTGCCTGGGCGCTGGAGCGACTCACGCGTCACCCGGCGAGGTGCTCGAGCGGCTCAGAGCGGAGCTCGAAGGCGGCAGCGAGGAGTACCTCGACGCGGTGATCAACGAGGTGCTGCGCCTGCGCCCACCCGTCGGGCTGGCGATGCGCATGGTCAAGCAGCCGTATGAGATCGGCGGCTACGAGGTGCAGCCCGGCATGTTGCTCGCGCCCTGCATCCTGATGCTGCACCGGCGCGAGGACATCTATCCCAACCCGCTCGAGTTCCAGCCCGAGCGCTTCCTGGACAAACCCACCGGCACATATACGTGGATTCCCTTTGGGGGTGGGCAGCGGCACTGCATCGGCCGGAGCTTCGCGACCATGGAGATCAAGGTGGTGCTGCGCACGCTCGCGCTGCAGGCGCGATTCGCGCCGAGCGAGCAGCCCGACGAGGAGATCACTCGCCGGGGGATCATGTTCAGCCCGAAGCAGAACGCACTCGCGGTGCTGCGCGAGCGCGTGCCCGCGGGCTCCTACGTCGCGGCCTGAGGGCCTGGAGGTTGCGGCGCGCCCACGCTGCCCGATGTGCGAGACTCCCGCCTCGGTTTGTCTGATGCCACAGAGAGGAAGCGAGGCCCGATGACGGACGGCAGCAAGGTGATCATCATTGGCGCTGGGATCGGCGGCCTCAGCCTCGCGGTGGGGCTCAAGCGCAAGGGCGTGCCGATCTCGGTCCACGAGCGCCAGCCCGAGGTCAGGGAGCTGGGGACAGGCACCGGGATTCAGCGCGTGGCCCAGCAGGGACTCGAGAGCCTCGGCCTGAGCGAGGCGCTGCAGGAGGTCGCCGGCCAGCCATTCGAGGCGCTGCTGCTCAAGTCCCACGGGAAAGGGCGGACGATGGCGCGCATCCCGCGGCGGGGCGAGGCGTTCGTCGTGCACCGCGGCGAGCTTCTGGAGGTGCTCAAGCGGGAGCTCGACGCCCCGAGTTGATTCGCTGCAGCTCCGAGTGCGTCGGCGTCGAGCAGGACGGCACAGGCGTCACTGCGCGGTTTGCCGACGGCAGCAGCGAGCATGGCAGCGTGCTGATCGGCGCCGACGGAGTGCGCTCGGTCGTTCGCTCCCGGTGGTGGGGGACGGGCCGCCGCTGTACTCGGGTCAAACGGCGTGGCGGGGGATGCCGGTCTACACCCATCCCACGCTCCCCTCCAACATCTCCGAGCAGGTGTGGGGTCCGCGCGCCCTGTTTGGCCTGTTCCCTTGCAACGAGCGCCTGTTCTGGTGGGCAAGCGATGTGCGGCCCGAGGGCCAAACCGACCCACCGGGTGGGCGTAAGCAGGACCTGCTGTCCACCTTTGATGGCTGGCCGGAGAGCATCGCCGCGGTCATCGAAGCGACGCCCGAGGAGCAGATCTACCGCGGCGACCTGTATCACCGGCTGCCGATCAAGCGCTGGACACATGGCCTCGTGACGCTGCTCGGCGACGCGGCCCACCCAACGATGCCGGCATTCGGGCAGGGCGCCGGCATGGCGATCGAGGACGCCGCGGTGCTCGCGCGCGAGCTGGGCGCGGTCGCCGATCTCGGTAACGCCGGCGCCCTGAAGGCGGCGTTTGCCAGCTACGAACAGCGGCGCATCCCGCGCACGGGCGCGATCGTCAACCGCGCGCGCAGGATGGCCAACATCGCCAAGTGGCACAGCGCCCCGGCGCTCGCGCTGCGGGAAACGATGATCTCGGCGGTGCCCGAAAGCCTGTGGCTGCGGACCTACGAGCACGAGCACACCTACCAGCTCTAAGCACCCCGACGGATGCGCGTTCTGTTCACGACGACCCCCGGTTGGGGGCACGTGCATCCGATGGTGCCGCTCGCGCGAGCGTTCGCCAAGCGGGGGGACGAGGTGCTGTGGGCCGCCCCCGCGGTGCTGCGAGACGCGCTCGAGCAGGCGGGATTTCAGATGGAGGCGGCTGGGGTCGCGTTCGGCGCCGGCCCGCCGCCGTTCGACCCGCGGGAGCTGCTGGCGTTGCCCGCGCGCGAGCGCTCCACGGTGATCTTCCCGCGTGTGTTCGGCGGGGCGCTCGTGCCGCCGATGCTGGCCGACCTGCTGCCGATCGTCAAGCGCTTCGAGCCGACTGTGATCGTCCACGAGGTGGCCGAGTTCGCGGCGGCGATCGCGGCAGCCGCGGCCGGCGTCCCCAGCGTGACCCATGCGCTCGGCGCGCTGATGCCGGCTGAGCGCATGGCGGCGATCGGTGAGCACGTCGACGGCCTGTGGGAAGAGCTGGGGCTGAGCCCGCGCCCCTACGCCGGCAGCTACGTCAACCTCTACGTCGACATCTGCCCGCCCAGCCTCCAGAGCGCCGATACGAGCCACGTGCCGTTTGTCGCCTCGCTGCGGCCTGTCACGTTCGCCAGCGAGGGCGAGGAGGAGCTGCCGAGCTGGCCCGAGCAGTGCGCTCACGACCCCCTGGTCTACGTCACGTTCGGGACGACCCTAGCGTCGCGGGCGGCCCCCACCGCGACAGTGCTCGAAGCGGTGAGGGAGCTTCCGGTACGACTCCTGCTCACCGTCGGGCCGGAAGGCGATCCGGGGCAGTTTGGCGAGCAGCCGCCCAACGTGCAGATCGCCCGCTACATCCCGCAAACCGCGGTGCTCGACAGCTGCTCGGCGGTCGTCTCCCACGCCGGATCGGGCACGATGTTCGCGGCGCTGGCGCGCGGCATCCCCAACGTCTGCCTGCCGCAGGCCGCCGATCAGTTCCAGAATGCCGAAGCGTGCGTGCGCGCTGGCGCGGGCTTCGCCTTTGAGCCGGGAGAGGTGACCGTGCCCGCGCTCCGCGCCGCGGTGGAGCAGCTGCTCAACGAGCCCGGGCCGCGAGCGGCGGCCGCTAAGCTCAGCCGGGAGATATCTGAGATGCCGGATCCCGACGAGGTGGCTCAAACGATTGCGGCACGGTTCACGGGAGGGGGTGTATGACTGAACGGTTCGACGTGGTCATCGTCGGGGCGCGCTGCGCGGGGTCGCCGCTGGCGGCGTTGCTTGCACGTCGCGGTCTGCGTGTCGCGGTGATCGAGCGGGCGAAGTTCCCGCGCGACACGCTCTCGACCCACTTCTTCCAGGCTCAGGCGCTTGCCTCGCTCGAGCGTCTCGGAGTGACGGAGAAGCTGCAGGCGAGCGGCTCGCCATGCGTTGGCACGATCGATCTGCGGATCGAAGACTTCGCCTTCCAGGCGCCGATCCCTCAGCTGCCAGGCGACGTCGGTGGGATCAGATCTGTGCGTCGCGTGGTGCTCGACCCGATCCTGGCCGAGGCTGCCGCCGAGGCGGGCGCCGAGGTGCGCATGGGGGCGACGGTGACCGGCGTGGTGCGGGATGGTGCGCGCGTGAGCGGCGTACGCGTGACACAGGACGGCGTGGAGAGCACGTTGCGCACGCGGCTGGTGGTCGGCGCCGACGGTCGCAACTCGACGGTGGCAAAGAGCGTCGGCGCGCGTAAGTACAACGTTGCCCCCAACGATCGGTTTGCCTACTGGTCCTTCTTCGAGGGAGCCGACCCGGGCCCCGATCCGGCGTTCGTCCTGCATCGCTGGGGTGCGCGATTCGTGATCGCGGCCCCGTCGGACAGTGGGCTGTATCAGGTGGTGGTGATGCCCGAGCTGCACGAGCTCCCGCGCTACCGGGAGGATCTCGAGGGCAATTTCGTCGAGCACGCCCGCAGCTGCCAGCCGGTTGCGCAGGCGCTATCGGGGGCCCAGCGCGTCGGGAAGATCTTCGGGATACTGCGTTGGCAGGGCTTCTTCCGGGATGCCTCCGGCCCCGGCTGGGTGCTGGTCGGGGACGCCGGCCACTTCAAGGATCCCGCCGCCGGCCAGGGGATCGGGGACGCGTTCCGGCAGGGCGAGGAGTTGGTGCCAGCGATCCTCCACGGCTTGAACGGCTCCGATCAGGACCTCGACCGGGCGCTCGAGGAGTGGGGACGCTGGCGCAACGCGGATGCGATCGGGCACTACTGGCTGGCGACCGACATCGGCAGCGCCGGCAAACCGCCCACCGCGCTTCCCGAGGTCGGCAAGCGGTTGCGCGCGCGGGGCGAACTGGCGCCGCTGATCGATCTCTTCAGCCACCGGGGAAAGCCCTCGGAAGTCTTCACCCCGCCGCGGTTGCTCGGTGCGATGGGGCGGGTCTTTGCGCAACCCGGATGCGACCGGCGCGCGCTGCTGCGCGAGATCGGTGGGCTCGTCGCTCAGAACGCCCACCGACAGCGCGTGTATCGGTGGCCGGTGTACGAGGCCGCCGGCGTCACCTCCGACGCGGGCGCCACCGAGGTGGCCGACGCCTAGAGGCCCGGGGGTGGGCCGCCAGCGACGCCGGGGGGTGGGCCGCCAGCGACGCCGGGGGGTGGGCCGCCAACGCCCGGAGGCGGGCCGCCGGCCAACGCGAGTGAGGAGTCCCACAGACCGTCGAGCCCCACGATCGCCGCGCGCGCCTGCTCGATCGTGATGCCGGGCGACTCGAACAGGCCGTCTGCCTCCCATTTCTGGGGGTCCAGGCTCACGGCGTATGGGTTGATCGGACGATCGGTCGGGGGCGGCTCCGGGAGTGCCTTCGCCGCCTGGTTGAAGATCGCGACCGACATCGCCTCCGCATTGCGTACGTTGGCGTGCAACTCCTCCAGCAGCGCCTCGTCGTCGGGGTACTCCTTGACGAGGCCGACAAGTCCTGACACCAGCACCGGGAAGGTCGAGAGCATGTCGGGGTCGCGCGGCTTGCGCTCGAGCTCGTGCCATTCGCGAAACAGCTTGTGCATGTTGATGTTCAATTTGAACACACGATCCATGTCCTCGTCGGCGCGCTTCATGAAGTCGGAGTCGGTGAGCTTGTCATGGGTGAAGAGCAGGACATTGCCGACGTGGTTGATGTAGAAGTCCCACGTCAGGAAGCCGCACATCACCCACGGGTTGCCGAACACCGGGTAGGCGTCCCGGTAGCGGGAGATGACGTGCTCGAAGAGGCGCTGGTACAGATCGTTGTAATAGCTCGCTCGCTCGCCGATCTCCTCGCCGTTCAAATCGCGGGTCACCAGGTCGGTCGTGAAGGTGTTGCTGTAGCCGATGAAGTCGGAGCCGGGTGAGTAGAAGGGATCGGCGAACGCCGCCGCCTCGCCCACCAGTGCCCAGCGGTCGGTCGAGAAGGCCTGCTTTACCCCGTACGCGAAATCCCTGACACGCAGGAAGTCCTCGATGTCCTCCTGTCGCTGCTCCACCGACGCGGCGAGCTGCGGCTCGTGCTTGCGCAGCCAACCGAGCAGGCGATCGAGCTCGTTGATCTCCTCGTATGGGTGGGAGCGGGGGTCGGCGCACACGCCGATGCTGATCGGTCCGGTGGCGAGCTGGATCAACCACACCCAGTAGCCCTCTCCCATCAGGTGGTTGGTGCTGTACCGGCGGATGCCCGGCTCGGACATCCGCGCCATCCACGCAGGATCGTCGGCGCCCCACTCCTCGAAGTCGAGTCCTCCCCCAGCCGGAACCACGCGGAGTTGATGTGGTGCCCGCAATCGGTGGCGAGGTCCAGCTTGCGCTTCATGATGCTGGCGCGACCGGCCGCGTCAACGATCCAGCGCGCGGTGAGCGCCGTCTCCTCGTCGAACTGCTCGAAGGTCACGCGGTGCTGGTCGCCGCCGAGCTCGATCTCGCGCACGCGCGCGCCCTGCTGGATGTCGACGCCCAGCGACCGGGCGCGCGCCGCGAGCTTGTTCTCGAACAGGCCCCGATCGAGCTGGAAGTTGTCGTGCGGCGGGAATATCGGCGGACCCATCTCGACCCGCTTGGTGATGTCCTCGTTGCCGTTGGCGGTGGGGAAGTAGCGCAGCCCGCACTTGCGCACCTGTTCGGCGACCAGGTGCTCCTTCATCCCGACGACCTTGGCGAAGTAGTGGGCGCCGCTGGGCACCGTCGACTCGCCGACCTTGAACGCCGCCAGCGGCGCTGGGCCCTCGCGCTTCTCGAGCACGACCACGCTCGTCTGCGGCCGCGTCTGCTTGAGCTGGATCGCCAGCGTCAGACCCGCCAGCCCGCCGCCGAGAATCGCGACGTCGTAGCGCTCCTGTGGCGGGCGTACCGCCGCAAACTCGACAATTGACTGGCCCCGTTCGATGCTCACGGATTCGCCATCCTATACGACGACGCCGTCGCGTACGTTGAAGCTCGACCGGCTGGCCTGCGCGAAGCAGGCGCGCAGCGGCGCAAGCAGACGGGCGTGATCCTCGGAGGCGTCCCAGCCGTCGGAGAGCTCGATGCTCTCCCACTCGCTGATGACCAGCCAGCGCTCGCCGTCGTCGCCGTCATCGCGGGCCTCGCACAGCTGATGGCTGATCAGTCCGGGCTCTTGTGCGACCCGCGCGCGCAGGGCGGCGTAGGCCCCCAACAGCTCGTCTCGCGATCCCGGCTTGATCCGGACGTCCACGATCAGTCGGACACTCATAGTCGGGTAGCCCGCCGCGCGATTTGCGCTCGCGCGCGGGACGCCCATGGCCGGGCAGCCGAGTGCGCTGTCAGCTCGAGGACCATGCCGGCAGTCAACTCACTCATGCCTCTGCCGGTGGGGTGGGTGGGTCCCAACTGTAGAACTCCCGCGCTTGGGCGTCCTTCGGCGAGCGCCACGTCTCGGGGTTGTACGGGGTGATGTAGGGGTCGAGCTGGGCGCTGATCTCCCGGAACAGGTCGTGGTTGCGCACCTTCTCGACGGCGTCGGCGAACTCGTCGTCGGTCTCCACTAGGTGGATGTAGATGTCGTCGAGCACGAACAGGCTGCGGTGGCGCACGCCGGTGATGTGCGGCAGCTCGGTCTCGTCGGACGCGCCGAAGATCCGCGCGACCTCCTGCTCGGCGCCGGGCTTGATGCGGGCGACGATCACACCTCGCTTGATAATGACCTGCCTCCTTTCGCCCGGTTGCTCAGCCGCGCAAGCATATATTGTCCACGCGCGAGCCGCCATGTCACGCCGACGACTGCTGATCATCTCCCGCCATCAAGCCAAGCTGCTGCTTGGCAACCCGGGGGCGCTGGTGATCTTCGTGATCATCCCGCTGCTGACGATGGTGATCATGAAGACCACGCAGAAGGCGGCGCTGCTCGGGGCCGGCTACCGCCATGTCAACGGCGCCGAGCAGGCCGTGCCGGGCTTCACGGTGATGTTCGCGTTCTTCTGGCTGGTGTTCGTCGGGCGCACGTTCTTCGCCGAGCACTCCTGGGGCACGTGGGACCGCTTGCAGATGATGGCCAGCACAACCGAGGTCGTCATCGGCAAGCTGCTGCCCTCGTTCGTCGTGATCACCGTTCAGATGATCGCGCTGTTTGCGATCGGCGACCTCGTGCTCGGCATGAACTCGAAGGGTTCGATGGTGACGCTCGTGATCGTCGCGCCGGCGCTTGCGTTGTGCGTGCTGGCACTGACGTTCGCGCTGGTCTCGTTCTGCTCGACGATGAGCCAGATGGACGCCTCCTCCAATCTGTTGATGCTGGTGTTTGCCTCGCTCGGCGGAGCGCTTGCACTGACTACGGCACTGCCGCAGTGGGCGCAGACCATCTCGCCCGCGATCCCCAGCCACTGGGCGATGCAGGCCTCGACCGACGTGATCCTCAAGGGCGATGGGTTCGGCTCGGTGATCGGGCCCGTGGGCATCCTGCTGGCGTTCGCGGCCGCCTTCGCCGCGCTCGCCGCGATCCGCTTTCGCCCGACCGACCACAAGCTGATCTCATGAGCACTCCCGGCACCTCCCGCGCGAGCGCCGGCGAGGTGCTGCGCGTGATCGCCGGGCCGGCCGCCGGCACCGACATCCCGCTCGGGCACGACGTTGCGATCGGACGCGCCGTACAGGGGCCGGGCGCCCTCGGCGGCGATGATGAGCTTTCTCGCGCCCACGCGCGCGTCGTGCTGCGCGGCGACGGCGCCTATCTGCTCGAAGATCTCGGCTCCACGAACGGCACCTATCTGAACGGCTGGCGGATCCCCGCTTCGCAGCTGCTCAGTGCGGGCGATCGCATCCAGGTCGGCCAGACGGTGCTCGAGGTCGTGCTGGCGCCCGATCCCCAACGCACCGTGATGCGCCGGCGGCCGGTGATCCTGGCCGACTCCCCCGACGCGGAGGAGCTGCGCACTCCGCGCTCGCAAGCGACCCTCTACGTGAGTGGCGTGCGCAAGGCCTATGGAGATTTCGAGGTTCTGAAGGGAGTCGATATCGAGATCGAACCGGGGGAGATCGCCGGACTGCTCGGCCACAACGGCGCCGGCAAGACCACCTTCGTCTCGTGCGTGGCCGGGCTGCGGCGGACCGACTCCGGCACGATCCTCGTCAACGGCGTCGACGCGACCGCCGACCCGCTGAAGGCGCGCCAGCACCTCGGGATCGCCCCGCAGGATCTCGGCATCTACCCGACGCTCACGGTGCGCGGCAACCTCGAGCTGTTCGGTGAGCTTGGTGGGCTGCGGGGGCGCGAGGTCGCAAAGCGCGTCGAGGAGGTGGGGGAGGCGCTCAGCCTCACACCCAAGTTCGATGCGCACGCGGGCACGCTCTCGGGCGGCCAGCAGCGGCGCCTGCACACCGGCATGGCGATCGTCTGCAAGCCGGCCTTGCTGATCCTCGACGAGCCCACCGTCGGCGCCGATATCCGCACCCGCCAGGAGATCCTTGATCTCGTCAAAGGGCTCGCCGACGAGGGACACGCGATCTGCTACTCGACCCACTACCTCCCTGAGATCGAGCAGCTCGGCGCCTCGGTGGCGCTGCTTCAGGGTGGCGCGATCATCGCCCGTGGATCGATCGCCGAGCTCGTTGCGATGAACTCCACCCAGGTCGTGGAACTCACCTTCGACGGGCCCGCGCCCGAGATCGCCGTGCGCGGGGGGCAGGTCGTGTGCGAGGGCTCGGTGCTGCGCATCTCCACCGACAACGCCGCGGCGATGGCTGCCGCCGCGCTCGCGCAGCTCGGGGGCCACACGATGCGGCTGCGCAACATCGAGTTGGTTCGCCCCAGCCTCGACAGCATCTACCTGACCCTCACCGAACAGCGCTACTCCAGCGAGGAGCCGGGGGCCGGCGGGAGCGCGGACGGCGATCGCGATGCCCCGATCGTCTCGGGGGTCGCCCTGCAGAACTCCGGGTTGAACTTCAGTCGTCCGTAGAGCGTCCTTCGGCTGAGCGTTTCGTCCGAGGGGGACGGTAGAGTCGAACATATGTTCTCTCCAGTAGCGACTCCCGAGGCCGAGCTCGAGCGGCTGAACTCACGCGAGCGACGCTACGAGATCGGCCAATTCTTCACGCCGGATCCCATCGCCGAGCTCATGGCTGACGCAGTCCGGGATGCTGCGCCAGAGACAGTTCTCGACCCGGGGGTCGGGGGTGGCGTGCTGCTGCGCGCAGTCGGAGAGGAGCCCAGGCTTTTCGGTCTGGACATCGACGCAACAGCACTACTCGGCGCGGTTCGGCTCGAAGGTGTCGAGCCTGTCGGGCAGTTACGTCTACTTCTTCCTGGAGGCGCTTCTGCGGCTCAACGACGGCGGCCGGTTGGTGTTCGTCACGCCAACGGAGTTTCTCGACGTGCGCTACGGGCAAGCGGTCAAGGAAGCATTGCTGAGCCGCTGCGAGATCGACGAGATCATCGTGATGGAGATGGACGAGCTTGCATTCGAGGGCGTGTTGACGACCTCGGCCATCACGATCGCTACGAAGCGGGAGACTCCCTCCCGGCGCTTCCGGTTGGTGGAAGGGCGACTAAACGGCTCCATCGAGAAGAGCCGGGACGTTGAATTGTCGGCCGAGATCGTCTCCGCAGCGCTGCCATGGACACCGCTATTGCCCTCTCGCGCCGAACGCATCGCCCCTCTCCTTCGAGGACGCACGGCGAAGCTCGGTGACTATTGCCGGGTACGCCGTGGGATCGCGACAGGTGACAACTCGTTCTTCGTTATGACGCGCACCGAAGTCGAGCAATGGGGCATCGAGGAGGAGTTCCTCGTTCCAGTTGCCCTTGGGTCCAAGGACCTTCCGCACAGGGGGCCCCTAGATGCGAACTTCCACGCTTTGCGCATCGCGGAAGGGGCGCGCTGTCTGCTCTTCTTCTGCCATTGCCCGATCGATGGGCTACGTGGTACGAATGCGTTGAGATACATCGAACATGGCCTTGAGCTCGGTCTGCAGGAGCGCTTCAACTGCCGTACCCGCAACCCTTGGTACGGCGTTGAGCCCGTGCCGCCCGCCGATTTCTTCACGACGTACATGTCGCGCAACCGGGCACGGATAGTGCGAAACCTAATCGGCGCGCGCTGCATGACCTCCCTGCTCAACGTCTGGGCCCGCCCCGGCGTGGATCCCGAAGCTCTGCGAGCGTCGCTGGAAGATCCCACCAACGCGCAGCTACTGCGCGAGTTCGGCCGCACCTACGGAGGCGGCCTGGCCAAGATCGAGCCTGGCGACCTGGTTTCCTTGCCGATCCTGGCTCCGGACGGTGTCGAGCTGCCTTGACGGCCGGAGTCACGACGGCGGCCCGCCGGAGTTACAGGTCGTATTTGATGCTGTCGGCGATCGCCCGGCGCCAGAAGGCTTTCGGAACGGTCCGCAGGACGTTGTTGCGCACTGCCACGATCGCGGGGTTCCCCCACGAGAACAGCTGCCCCCGGCGCCGCGAGCTCAGCACGATCTTCGCGCAGCGCTCCATGCGCGCGCGCTGGAAGGAGTCCAGGGCGCCGGCGAGCATCCGCTGGTCGCGCAGCCCGTCGGTGAGCGACAGCTCCTTGGCGAGCACCACCGAGTCCTCCATCGAAATCCCGGCTCCCTGCCCGACGAACGGGGTGGTCATGTGGGCGGCGTCGCCGATCACCACGACCCGGCCCTTCACCCACGTCTGCGCCGGGTCGCGATCGCATACCTCGGCTCTGATGATGCGCTCTTCGTCGGTCGCTTCGATCAGCCGGCGCGTCACCTCGGGGAAGTTGCGCAGGTCCTCGCACAGCATCTCGCGCACGCCGCCCGCGGGGTCTGAGCTGCCCTCCGGCAGGCCCTTCATCAATCCCCAGTAGATCCGGTTGGCGCCAACCGGGAACATCACGAACTGCCGCCCCGCGCCGAGGTAGGTGCGCGAGGTGTCCGCCGGCAGCGTGTCCGGGTTCATCTCGACGATCGAACGCCAGCTGGTGAAGCCCGAGTAGCGGGGCGGCGGGTCGGCGGCGCCGTACACGTGCCTGCGCGCCACCGACTTGCCGCCGTCGGCGCCGATCAGCAGCGCGCCGCGCTCGGTGTGGCCGTCCGCGAAGGTCCCGGTGACCCCATCGGCGTCCTGGTCGACCGCGACGCACTCCGAGTCCAGCCGCAGCACGCCCGGCGGGAGGGCGTCGACCAGCGCCAGCTGGACGTCGGCGCGCAGCAGGCTGATCGTCGGCGTCCCATATTCGTCGGCGACCTCTCCTTGCGGAAAGCTGAACAGCAGCTTGCCGTGGATGTCGCGGATCTCCTGGCTGCGAAGCTCCGTGCCGGCCGCCTCGATCCGGTCGCCGATGCCGAGCTTCTGCAGGGCGCGCAGCGCGTTGCTCTGCACGCCCAGCCCGGCACCCGCCTTGCCGAGCTCCGGGGCTCGCTCGAACAGGCGCACCTCGATCCCGATGCGCGCCAGCGCGATCGCCGCTGTCAGTCCCGCCGGCCCGGCGCCGACGATCAGCGCGCGGGGGCTGCCATCAGGCTCCATCCGCCGCCCCCGCCTCCAGGCGCTCCTTGATGACCTGCATCTGCACCTTGGTGTTCTTGTTCATGTACTCCTCGGCGTGCTCGTCGTCGGCGGGCGCCTCGGGCTTCATCGAGAAGTCCTGCACCCATCGCATCGCGGTGTCCTCCCCGGCCTCCTCGAAGTACCACTCGATGTTCATGTACTGAAACGGCCCGGTCTCGATCCGCTTGGACTTCGAGCTGTGCGTCGCCGGGTCGGCGGTTCGCTCGGAGGTCCAGCTCCACACCTGCCCGTCGTAGTCGGGGTCGGGGTGGGTGGTGAGCTTGAAGCGGACGGTGTCGCCGTCCTGCTCCAACACCTCCGCGGCGGCGTACTCGCTGAACAGGGTTGGCCAGCTCGCGATGTCCATCATCCGCTCCCACACATACTCGAGCGGGGCTTGGATGACGACTGAGTTGTCGGTGTGTGCAGCCATCGTGCCTACTCCTCCTCGGCGAGGCGCTTGTTGACGTAATCGATCGCCTCGCCCACGCTGTGGATCTCCTCGGCGTCCTCGTCGGGGATCCTGAACCCGTAGTCCTGCTGCATGGCGAGCTGGATCTCCATGAACGCGAGCGAGTCGAGGCCCATGTCCTCGAAGGTCGCCTCACGGTCGTCGATCACGTCGGCCTCGGGGAGGCCCACGCGATCCACGAGGATCCGCTTGAGATCATCGAATTCGAACTTCGTCTGCTCGGGCAATGCCGTCTCCTTCAGGTTGCGGTTGGTTGATCGACAGGGATGCCGGTCTTCAGATCGACAGGGTGTCGGTTTTCAGATTGGTGGGTGCGCCGGTCTTCAGATCGACAGGTGTGCTGAGCGCCTGCAGCGCCGGCAGCTGCTCCAGCGCCGCGCGGCGCCCGGCGGCGAGGAACAGGTCGGCGAGGTGGAAGTCTCGCCAATGCGCCGGTCCGAAGCGTGGCGTGATTGTTACGTCAGCCAGCTCGGCGTGCCGGGCGCTGGTCTCCAGCTGGCTGAGATCCATCACCTCCAGCAGTGTGTCGAGCATCCCGCCGCGCGATTTGCGCTCGCGCGCGGGCGGGAGCTCCGGCTGCTCCGGCCACGCCGCGAGCACCTCCGCGCCGTTCAGGTTGACTGAGACGGCGAGGTCCGCTCCGTCTTCGAACACGGCGCCGGTCGGCACGGGCACGAGCGCCAGGCCGTCCACCAGGCGGTGCCCGCCGTGTTCGTAGGGTGGGAACACGCCGGCGAGTGCCGTGGCGGCCAGCAGCGCCTCCCACACCGGCCCCTCGCGCAGCGGCGAGGGTGCCCGGTCGGTGAGATCGACGGTCATCACCGCCAGCGGGATCAGCGTGTCGGCGAACGAGCGCTCCGCGGTGCTCTCGCGCATCAGCTTGGTCATCGCATCCAGGCCCGAGGAGCCGCCGCTGCCACCCATCGAGGTTTTGAACAGCTGCGCCACGTTGTCGGCGTCGAAGGCGCTGCGCATTGTGGTGTCAATCGCCGCGGCGTCCAGTCCCAGCGCCAGGTAGGCGCCGACGATCGCGCCGATGCTGCTGCCCGACACATAATCCACCACGTAGCCGGCCTCCTCCAGCACCTGCAGCGCGCCCACGTGGGCATACCCCTTCGCGCCGCCGGCGCCCAGCGCGAGGCCCAGCTTGGTGCGGGTGAGGTGACGCGCCAGCCATGCCTCGTCGGCGGGGGGCATCCGGCCGGCCGGGGGGATGGTCCCGGCTCCGTTTGCGGCGGTGAGCCCAGTGTCGTCATCGGTGGTGGGCGTGGCGCTGCTGCCAGGCGCCTGCCCGGCGTGGTCCGCTCGCTGACAGGTGCGCACTACGCGGATCGGTGCGCCCGCCGGCCATTCGCGGCTGGCCGCCACCGCCTCATCGCCGATCAGCACCGTCTCGACCTGCGCGCCGCTCCCGTTCGAGCCCCGCGCGAGCGCGCCCAGCCGCTCCGCGTCGCGAGCCGAGCCCACCAGCGCCACCACGCGGTCGACTTCGTCGAGCAGCAGCCCCATCGTCTCGGGGTCGAGCTCGCCGGGCAGCAGCACCGTCGCGTGCTCGTCGGTCAGGTCGTCCGCCGCCGTCAGCGTCCCGGCGAACGACAGCCGCCGGTCCAGCCAGATCACCGGACGAGGGCTCACGCGCTTGGCGAGCTCCGCAATGCGCGTCGCCGTCGCCGCGAGCGCCGGGCTGCTGAGGAGCGCCACCGTCTCGCCGCGCTCGTGCTCGACGCGGCGCGCCTCGGCGATCACCAGGCGCTCGCTCTGGATGCGGATCAGGTTGACCAGGATCGCCGGGTAGCGCTGCGCGAGCGCGAGGAAGCTCTCGGCGTCGAGCTCCATTGCCGAGGCGGGGAGCGCAGCCACCACGGTGGCGGTGCGCGGCTCGCCGGTGACCGCGCCCTGGGCGCCGACGACGTCGCCCTTGCGCTGGCGTGCCACCACCTCCCCCGCGGCGGCGTCGGCGTGCCCGGCGAGGATGTGCACGAGGCCGCCGGTGATCAGCCACAGCCGGTCGCTGGCTTCGCCGGCGGCGCAGATCTGCTCGCCGGCGGCGAACTCCCGCGGGCGCATCTGCTCGGCCACGGCCTGCAGCTCCGCGTCGGCCAGCCCGGCGAACAGCGGGGTGGGGGGGAGTGGTGGCATCGCGTGCGGCGACATCAGCGGAGCTCCATCGCGTGGGCTTGGAGGCCGGGCACCGGCTTGTGCCGGTGGGACACCTCCGGGGTGTACGGCGTCACGAGATCCCCGCCTCTTGGAGGGTGCGCGCCAGCTCGCGCCGGTCGGGCTTGCCCGAGGCCAGCAGCGGCAGCTCGGGCAGCACGCTGACGCCGTAGGGCACCTTGTAGCCCGCGATGCCCGCACGCGCGAAGCTCACCACGTCGCGCCCGGCGAGCGTGGCCTCAGGGCTTGGCACCACGAACGCGTGCAGCGTTTCGCCCATCGCCGCGTGCGGCACGCCGATCACGCTCGCCTGCCCGATGCCGGGGTGGGTCAGCAGGAAGCTCTCGACCTCGGCGGGGAACACGTTGAAGCCGCCCACCTGCACCACTTCCTTGGCCCGTCCGGCGATCGTCAGGTTCCCGGCGGCGTCGATTCCCCCGAGATCACCCGTGCGAAACCACTCGCCGTCGAACGCCTCGTCCTGCTCCCGTGGACGGCCGTGGTAGCCGGGCGTCACGTAGGGGCCTCGGACCTCGATCGCTCCCCACGCGGCGTCGTCATCCTCGGTACGTGCCCCACCCCCGACCCCCCCTGTGGGGGTCCCCCTCAAAAAATCCCTTTTCCCTGCACCCGGAGCGTCCCCCTCGCCCGCCCCATATCCCGTGCCGGGGCCAACCACCCGGAACTCATAGCCCGGAAGCGGGTGGCCCACGGTGTGGTGGCGAACCTCGGGTGGGTCGCCGGGGCGGCAGCTGCTCGCCGCGCCGATCTCGGTCATGCCGTACATGTTGAGCACACGCGCATCGCGCCGGTCGAGCTCCTCCAGCACCTTGGGCGGGCACGAGGATCCGGCGGTGAACCCGCTCTTCACCGGCAGCTTCGCCGTCGTCTTCAGCAGCCGCGCGAACAGCGCCGGCGAGCCGTGCAGCACGCGCGCCTCGTGTCGCTGCACCGCCTGCACGAGCGGCTGAAGCGAGGTCGTGGAGTCGACCAGCACCGCCTCGCCGCCGGCCTCCAGGCAGCACAGCAGACACGCCAGCCCGAACGCGTGCGAGCCGGGGACGACCAGCACGCACGCCCCCTGCGCGTCCTCGCCCAGCAGCTCGGCGAGCTGTTGCCCCTCGGCCACCCCCAGCGCGTGGGACATCAGCGCGCCCTTCGGCTCGCCGGTCGTGCCCGATGTGTACATGATCGCCGCGACGTCCTGGTGCAGCGGCTCTGCCCTCTCCGTCGCCGGCCACCGCAGCTCCTCGCGGGCCTCTCCGAGCTCGTCGACGACGATGCCGCTCGCCAGCGTCGGGATCTGCTCGCCTAGGGCGTCCAGCTCCTGCGCCAGCGAGAACCCCCCGTGTGCGGCGAGCGAGATCGTCGCCGATGGCTGTGCGTCGGCGAACACGCGCCGCAGCTCGAAGCTGCGCAGACGGGCGCTCAGCGGGACGACCGTCGCGCCGGCGCGCCACGCGCCGAAGAGCGCGACCACGAGCGCGGGCACGTTCGAGGCGATCACGGCGACGCGCTCGCCGGCGCGTTCGCCCAGACGCGCCGCCAACCGATCCACCGCCTCGTGTAGCTCGCGGTAGGTGAGCTCGACCTCGCCGTGCGCCAGCGCCGGGCGGTGTGGGCTCTGCGACACAGCCGCCTCCAGTAGCGCGCCGATCTGTGGTGGCTGGGGCATGAGCAGGGGGTCCCCGGTGGTCGCTTGCGGCTCAGCTCATGCGCCTGAGCACGAGCGCGCTGTTGAAGCCGCCGAAGCCGCGTGCGTTGACGAGGATCGTCGATAGCTCGCCGCTGCGCTCCGCGCCCCTGACGAAGTCCAGCTCGTCGCTGGCCGGCTCGTCGAGGTTGACGATCGGGGGCAGCGCGCCGTCGCGCATCGCCAGCAGCGCCGCCGCCGCGTCGAGCGAGGCGCCGCCGGCGTACATCCGCCCGACGCCGCTTTTCGGGGCGATCACCGGAACCTTGCCGGCGTGCTCGCCGAACACCGCCTTGATCGCCTCCACCTCCAGCGCGTCGATCTCGGGCACGCCGAAGGCGTCGGCGACGACGGCGTCCACGTCGGCGGGGCCGATCCCGGCATTCTTCAATGCCACCGACATCGCCCGCGCGGACTGCGTGGAGTCCGGCGCCGGTTTGCCCCAGTGGTGGGCGTCGTTGGTGGCGCCATAACCAATGATCTCACCGTAGATCTGCGGGGCTTTGCGCTGCTGCGCGCTCTCCAGGCTCTCGACCAGCAGGATCGCTCCGCCCTCGCCGGGGACATACCCGTTGGCGGCGGCGTCGAACGCGCGGTAGGCCGCCCCCGGGTCCTGCGCGGTGCTGAGGAAGCCGGTGCCGAGCTGGCAGGTGAGCGCGTACGGCCCGATCGGCGCCTCCACGCCGCCGCTCACCGCGGTCTCCACGCCGCGGCGGATCGTGCGCCGCGAGTGCGCCAGCGCCTCCAGCCCGCCCGCGCCCTCGGCGAGCACCACGCCGGAGGGGCCCTTCATCCCGTGCTTGATCGAGATCTGCCCCGTCGTGGCGGCGTAAAACCAGGCGATCGACTGGTAGGCGCCGACGAACACCGGGCCCTTCTCCCACAGCGCCTGGATTTCGCGCTGCCCGAACTCGTTGCCGCCCGAGGAGCTGGCGGTGATCACGCTCATCGAGTAGGGGTCATGCTCGCTCGGGACGAATTTGGCGTCGTCGAGCGCCTCCTGGGCGGCGGCGAGCGCCATCCACGTCCAGCGGTCGGTCTGCTTGATCAGGCGCTGGTCGATGTAGCGCTCGGGGTCGAAGTCCTTCACTTCGCCCGCCAGCGTCACCGGGTAGCGCGAGGGGTCGAAACGCTCGATGCGCCTGATGCCGCTGCTGCCGGCGCGCGTGGCCTGCCACCACGACTCGCGGTCCTTGCCGATGGGGGCGACGACGCCGATACCGGTGATCACGGAGCGGCGATCGGGGGAGGGGATCGTGGGGCTCATCGCGGGTTCACGCTCCTGTCGCGGCGGTCGGACGGGCATACGGGCGGCGATCGGGCTGAGGTGGAATGCTCATCGCGCTTACAGCCCCGCGTTGCGGCGCTCGCCGGGGACCGAGAAGATCATCGCCGACTGAAAGCCGCCGAAGCCGCTGCCGGTCGAGAGCGCCACGTCGATCTGCTTGCGCACCGCCACTTTGGGGGTGTAGTTGAGGTCGCACTCGGGGTCGGGGTTCTCCCAGTTGGCGGTCGGCGGTACCACGCCGCGGTCGATCGCCAGCGCGCAGGTCGCCATCTCGATCGCGCCGATCCCCCCGAGCGAGTGGCCCACCATCGACTTGATCGAGCTGATCGGCACGTTGTAAGCATGGTCTCCAAGCGACTTCTTGTACGCCGAGGTCTCGTGGCGGTCGTTCTGCTTGGTGCCCGACCCGTGCGCGTTGATGTAGTCGATGTCCTGCGGCTTGGTGGCACCCTGCGCCATCGCGTCGATGATCGCCTCGGTCATCTCGCTCGCGTCGGGCTTCAGCCCGGTCATGTGGAAGGCGTTGCCGCGGCTGGCAAACCCGGTCACCTCGCAGTAGATGTGGGCGCCGCGCGCCAGCGCGCTGCCCATCTCCTCGAGGATCAGCACCGCGCCGCCCTCGCCCATCACGAACCCGTCGCGGTCGCGGTCGAACGGGCGCGAGGCGTGCTCGGCGTCGTCGTTGCGCCGGGAGGTCGCCTTGATCGGGTCGAAGCACGCCATCGAGATCGGGGAGATGCCCGACTCCGCGGCGCCGGCAATCACGATGTCGGCCTCGTCGTCCTGGATCATCTGGTGGCCGTACCCGATCGCGTCGATCCCGGAGGTGCAGCCGGTCGAGACGACCACCGAGGGGCCGTGCGCGCCGAACTTCAGCGCCACCTCGCTGGCCAGGCTGCTGGGAACAAGGCCCTGGTAGAGGAACGGGGGGGCATAGTCGGGGTCCACCAGCCACTCTTTGCCGTGGTCGGACACCGCCACATACCCGTCCTCCAGCACCATCGTGCCGCCGACCGCCGAGCCGAGGCTCACCGCCGTGCGATCGAGGTCGATCGTGTCGGTGTCCAGGGCGCTGTCGGTCATCGCCTCCATCGCCGCGGCCACGGCGAACTGGATGTAGCGATCCATGCGCCGCTTCTCGTGCTCGCTGAGGCCGGCCGCCAGCGGGTCGAAATCGCACTCGGCGGCGATCTGCGAGCGAAAGCCGGAGGCGTCGAAGAAGGTGATCCCCCGCGTCGCCGTGCGCCCCGCCGTGATCGCCTCCCAGAAGGCGTCGCGCGTGCTGCCGCCCGGGGCGACCACGCCCACGCCGGTTACGGCCGTCCTGCGCAGTGTCGTTCCGTCGCTCATCGCATTCTCCCGTCGCTCACTAGTGCTCGTTGCGGGCCGCCGTCGCTCCGTCGTCCTGCGCGCGGCCCACCAGCGCGCTGTCGTCCTCGCAGCCCCCCGATGTTGCTCATCGCGCCTACTCCGTGTCCACGTGCCCGGCGTCGGGGCGCGGCGCCAGCGGCCCGAGGTGGAAGACGATGAACGCATCCTCATCGCCGTCGTTGACCAAACGGTGGCGCACGTTGAGCGGGATCAGCAGCGCGTCGCGCGCGCCGAGGCGATGGGACTCGCCGTCCAGCTGCGCGTCCAGGCCGCCGCTGACGACGAAGATGAACTCCTCCGAGTAGGGGTGGTAGTGCTCGCTGATCCGTTCGCCCGGGCCGATCGTCGCCACGCCCATGAAGCCGGAGGTCGACCCCGCCGTCTTGGGGCTCAGCAGGGTGCGCACGTCGCCGCCGCGCCGCGTGTCGGCCGGCATCTCATCCACCTTGCGGATCTGCGGCTCGCCGGTGGGCTCGGATGACTGCTCTTCGGACATGATGAGCTTTCCCTCGTCTCTCTCGCGTTCGTATTGGGGGGGACCGGACCCGAGAATCTATCCGACAGGGGTTATGCTTGCGCTGCGCTGGTGAGCCGGGAGATCAGGAGGATCGGGTTGGAAGTCGGACCGATGTCATCGATCGACGTGATCGCCTCGACGTTGGGCGAGGATCAGCCCCAGCTCGGCGAGATGAGCTCGCCCGACGGGGCGCTCACGCTGCTCTTCTGCGACATCGAGGACGCGGCCGCGATCGGCGAGGAGCTGGGGCCCGAGCGCTTCGCGGAGCTGCTGGCCGACCACCGCCTGATCGTCGAGCGTGTGATCGCCCACCACGGAGGCACGGTCGTCAAGGCGATCGACGATGGCTTCATGGTCGCCTTCGACAGTGCCCACGCGGCGCTGCGCTGCGCGCTCGACCTGCAGAGCGCGCTCGCCGACAGCACGGTCCCGGGGAGCGAACGCCCGCTGCGCCTGCGCATCGGGCTGCACACCGGCTTCGTGATCCTCAACGAAGAGGAGATGTACGGGCGCAATGTGGTGCTCGGCGCCCGCGTTGCCGGCTGCGCGCGCGGAGGCGAGATCGTCGTCTCCTCGACGCTCAAGGAGTACACCGAAACCGATCCCAGCTTCCGCTTCGAGGCGCGCGGCGAGCACCGCTTCAAAGGGGTGCTCGGCGAACACCACGTTTTCGCCGTCGTCCGCTGAGGCTTCTGCCACCCGATCGCGGTTCGCTCGGGCCGCCGCGAGATGCCCATCCAGGCGGGCGGATATTGTGGCGGTGGCATCGAGGCCATCTGTGGCAAAGAGCATCTACATCACCGCGATGGGCCCGCACAGCGGCAAGTCCGTCGTCGCGCTCGGCTTCACCGAGATGCTGGCGGCGCGCCTGCAGCGCGTCGGCTTCTTCCGCCCCGTGATCCGCAGCGCCTCCGATCCCGACCCGCAGATCGAGCTGATGCGCGAGCGCTATCAGCTGCCGTTCGAGTACGCGGAGATGCACGGGCCCACCGCCGAGGAGGTGACGGGGTTGACCGCCCACGGCGCGCACGAGGAGATCGAGAAGCGGGTGCTCGCCGCCTACCGCGAGCTGGCGGGCCGCTGCGACTTCGTCGTGTGCGAGGGCACCGACTTCGCCGGCACCACCCCGGCACTCGACTTCGATCTCAACGCCAACCTCGCCAACCAACTCGGCTGCCCGGTGCTGGTGGTTGTCAACGGCGCATCCGGCGGCGACGTCGTCGAGGAGGTGCAGCTGGCGCGGGAGGTGCTGCAGCGCAGCGGCTGCGAGCTGTTCGGCGTGATCGTCAACCGTGTCGAGCCCGACGCCGTGCGCGAAGTCGAGCTGCGGCTGGCCCCGCACACCGGCCAGGAGTGGGTGTACGTGATGCCCGAGCACGCCGAGCTTGCCTATCCGAGCGTGGGGGAGGTGCAGGCCGCGCTCGGCGCCCGCCCGGTGCTGAGCCGCGACGGGATGCTCGACCGCGACGTGCGCGAGGTGCGCGTGGCGGCGATGAGCGTTGAGCACTTCATCGAGGATCTCGTAGACGGCACCCTCGTGGTGGTGCCGGCCGATCGCTCGGACATCGTCGTCGCCTGCCTCGCCTCGACGCTCTCCCTATCCTTCCCCGCCGTTTCCGGGCTGTTGCTGACGGGCGGCTACTCCCTCTCGCCCACCGTGCGGGGGCTGCTGGAGACCGCGCCCTTCGGAGTGTTCGAGATCGACGCGCGCACGCACGTCGCCGCGGCCGCGATTGCGGGCGTGCGACCGGTGCTGCGGGCCGGCAACGAGCGCCGGATCGCCACCGCGCTCGGCCTGTTCGAGCGCAGCGTTGACAGAGTGGAGCTGCAGATGCGCTTCACGGTCGAGCGCCCCGCGCGGATGACCCCGAGTATGTTCGAGTACGAGCTGATCGAGCGGGCGAAGGCAGCGCGGCGGCAGATCGTGCTGCCCGAGGGCGAGGACGAGCGCGTGCTGCGGGCGGCCGACATCCTGCTGCGCCGCGGCGTCGTCGCCCTGACGGTGCTCGGCGACCCCGACGCGGTGCGCGGCAGCGCTGCCGCGCTCGGTCTCGACCTCGAGGGCGCGAGGATCCTCGACCCGCTCCACGCGCCCGAGCGCGAGCGCTACGCCGCCGTCTACCACGAGCTGCGCCAGCACAAGGGCGTCACCGAGGCGCTCGCCTTCGACGCGCTTGCCGACCCCACCTACTTCGGCACGATGATGGTGCACCTCGGGGACGTCGATGGGATGGTGTCGGGCGCGGCCCACACCACTGGCGACACGATCCGCCCGGCGTTCGAGTTCGTCAAGTCGCGTCCTGGTGTCTCAGTCGTCTCCAGCGTCTTTTTTATGTGCCTCGCCGACCGCGTGCTGGTGTACGGCGACTGCGCCGTCAACCCCAAGCCCGACAGCGCGCAGCTCGCCGACATCGCGATCTCCTCCGCCGACACGGCGGCGGCGTTCGGGATCGACCCGCGGATCGCGATGCTCTCTTACGCCACCGGCGACTCCGCCAAGGGAGCGCAGGTCGACGCCGTACGCGAGGCGACCGAGACGGTACGGCGGCTGCGGGGCGATCTCAAGGTGGACGGACCGATCCAGTACGACGCCGCGGTCGATGCTTCCGTCGCCAAGCTGAAGCTGCCCGATTCCGAGGTCGCCGGCAGCGCCACGGTCTTCATCTTCCCCGACCTCGACACCGGCAACGTTGCCTACAAGGCGGTCCAGCGCTCCTCCGGGGCGGTGGCGATCGGCCCGGTGCTGCAGGGTCTGCGCCGGCCGGTGAACGACCTCAGCCGGGGGTGCTCGGTCACGGACATCGTCAACACTGTGGCGATCACCGCGATTCAGGCGCAGGAGGGGTAGGAGGAGGGGGGAGGGGCTCGTGCCGCGCCGACACCCGAGCGGCGATCACTGGATCTGGTAGGTGCGCTCTTGCTCCCACAGCAGCTGCCAAAACTTCTGTGGCATCGCTGAGAGCACGCGCTCGCGCATGAACAGCCCCACCGGGTTCTTCACGTGCGAGAGCTTCGCCAGCATCGCCGAGCGGTTGACGATCTGGCTGGTGCGCGGGATGCGCTTGCCCTCATAGGAGTCGAGCGCCGCCTGCATCGCGCCGGGGGCGGAGAGGCTGCTGGCGGCAGAGAGCTCCCGCCCGAGCACGACACCATCCTCGATCGCCATGCCCGCCCCCTGCCCGAGCGTCGGGGTCGTCGGGTGCGCCGCGTCGCCGAGCAGCGTCACGCGCCCGTTGCGCCAGCGCTTCACCGGCTTGCGGTCGTACAGGTCCTGGCGGAAGAGCTGCTGCTCAGGGGTGGCTTCGATCACCTGCACCACCTCCGCCGGCCAACCGGCGAACGTGTTCAGCAGGTCCTGCTTGCGGCCGATCGGCGGGTCGATCGCGCCCTCGGGGCGGATCTGGCTGCCCCACCAGAACAGCCGCTTGTCAACCGGGAACATCCCGAAGATCGAGGCCGGCCCGTACACCTGCTGGGCGAAGTTGCGCCCCAGGGCTTTGTGCTCGTACTCGGGCAGCGCCCGCCATACGGTTGCGCCCGAGTAGCGCGGCCTGCCGTCATTGATCAGCTTTGCGCGGATCACGGATTCCAGCCCGTCCGCCGCGATCAGCGCCGCGCCGCGCTCCTCGTGGCCGTCCGCGAACAGGGCGGTGACGCCGTCCGGGTCCTGGCGGAAGCCGACGCACTCCATGCCGCAGTGGACGATGCCGAGGTCGCCGACAGCCCGCGCGAGCATCTCCAGCAGCTCGCCGCGATGCACGGCGACGACCTCGCCGTGCCACGGCACCGCCGCCATCGTATGCCCGTCGCGCCACGAGAGCAGCCGCAACGCCTCGAACCCGGGCCCGGAGATCTTCCGCAGCTCATCGCGCAGCCCCAGCATCGACAGCGCCTGCGCCGCCACGCGCTGGATCCCCACGCCCGTGCCCAGCTCTCGCAGCTCCGGCTGGCGCTCGAACACCTCGACAGGGACGCCACCGGCTTTCAGCGCGGCCGCAGCCGTGAGGCCGCCGATTCCGCCGCCGATCACGAGCACCCGGTTGGAGTCCTGCATCGCCTGAGGACTCTACTTGCTGCGTTCTTGGGCGGGCATTCGGCGAGGGCTCGGGTGGCTCCGTGCGGCGTGCTGCGCCCACGACTGCCCGCAGTCTGATTCAATTGGGCTGTGCGAGGTTCTCAGCTGGGGGGAAATTTTGGCGTTCGAGCCGGTGCGGCGACCCTGTTCGTGCGCGCTCTGCTGGTGGCCGTGGCGACGCCGCTCGCGATCGGCTTCGGGCCGGCGGTCGCCTCCGCCGGCGCTGCGCCGGAAAAAACCGACGTCATGTTCATCTTCGACACCAGCGGCTCGATGGGCGGCGTCCTCCAGGAAGCCAAAGAAGGGATCAAGAAAGTCATCGAAGAAACGCGCGCCACGCTCGGTCCGAACACCGCCTACGGGGTCGCGAATGTCGAAGACGTGCCCGGCTATGAGAGCGACGGGACGGAATTCACCACCGAAAGCGAAGAATATTACGAAACGGACGCCGAAAAGGCGTGGCACCTGTGGCAGCCGGTGACGACGGAAGTCCCCAGAGTCGAAGAAGCGATCGAAAAGCTCTCCGGCGACGAAGGGGTCGCGCACTCCGGCGGTGACGGTCCCGAAGCGTACGGGCGCGCGCTGTGGGAGACCGACACGAACCCGCAGGTCGGCTGGCGCGAAGGGGCACGCCACGAGATCGTGCTGATCGCCGACAACGTCCCGCACACGCCGAACGTCAACGGAGGCATTCCGCCGGAATTCGCGCTTACGGAACCGACCACTGACGGCATGGAGGCATGGCCGAACACCGGAGAAGAACCCGGCGGCAGATTCGGTATTGCCGACACGCAGTGGATCCCGGGCGACTCGCTCGAATTCCACAAAACTCTTGAAATGCTCGATGTAGACGGCAAGCCGCTGGCGATGGTCAACTACTTCCACACGGACGAGTCAGAAGACGAAAACTACATCCACTACTGGGAATACTGGGCCAAACAGACCGGCGGGGAAGCGCTCCAGGCCACGGAAGGCGGAACAGAAGAATTCTCCAAGGAGCTCGTCAAAATCATCAAAGAAACGACCGGCAGGCCGCTGCCGCCGTGCCCCACGGGCGATGAGCCGCGCGCGGGTGAAGGAGCGTGCGTCAAAGCTCCTCCGCCGGCGCCGCCGACGCTCGTGACGATCTCGCCGCCGACCATTCTCTCGACGACCAGCGCCACGTTCACGGCGACGGTGAACCCGGGGGGGCTGGAAACGGAGGTGCACTTCGAATACGGGCCGGTCCTCGGGGGCGCGACGGCGGCCAGCACGGCGACGATCACCTACGGCTCGGTGACGCCCGACCAGGCGGTGGGCGCAGGCTACGCCAACCAGACGGTCACCGCGACAGTGACCGGCCTGCTGCCCAACGTCACGTATAACTGGCGGGTCGTGGCCACCAACAGCGCGGGCAGCGCGACGGGCGCCAATCAGACGCTCAAAACACCGGCCGATCCGCCACCGCCGCGCCCGGTGCTCGGGAAGTCCGTGAACGTGACACCGGTGTCGGGGATCGTCTACGTCGAGCTGCCGCCCGGCGCCACGCTGGCATCCGCGGCGTCGGTCTCGCCGTTCTCGTCCTTCGCGCCGGGGGCGCAGGCGGTCGAGGCGCTCACGAAGGGGCAGGCGTTCATACCGTTGACCGAGGCACGTCAGATTCCCGTAGGGTCGGTGCTCGAAACGACTGGCGGCGTCGTGGGCATCACCACGGCCACCACTGCATCCCGTAAGGGCAAGCTGCAGTCGGGCGACTTCGGAGCGGGGATCTTCAAGCTGCTGCAGAACCGCAAGCAGAAAGGCCTGACCGACCTCGACATAATCGACAACTACAGCGCCAGCAAGGTATGCACGTCGGTCGGCAAGAAGGTCAAGGGCAAGGCCTTCGCGGCCAAGCTCAGCTCGAAAACGCTCGGGCGGGTCAACGCCAGCGGGCACGGGCGCTTCTCCGTGCGCGGCCAGTACAGCGCGGCGACCGTGCGAGGTACAGTCTGGAACGTCGGCAACCACTGCGAGGGGACGCTCACGCACGTCACCCGCGGGGTGGTATCGGTCCGCGACTTCAGCCGCCGCAAGACGATCACGCTGTTTACCGGTCAGTCCTACCTCGCCAAAGCACCCCGGCGTCGCTAGGCGGCTGCGATGCGGTCCGGCCTTGGCCCACGCCTACTTTCGTACCCGCGTGGGGCGGTGGCCGGGGCCACAGTGCTGGTCGCGCTGGTGGTCACCGCCGCGCTCGCCGCATCGGCGTCGGCCGCGACTTACACGGTGGGGACGACCGAAGACCGCATCGGGGAATGCACCCCCGCCTCCGGCACCTGCTCCCTGCGGCAGCTGATCGAATACGAGAACTCGCTCTCGCCGACACCGAGTCCACCCGACACGATTGTCGTCCCTGCCCCCGAAGGCACCGGATTCTACGAGCTCTTCGACGGCGCGCTCACGATCACCCAAAGTGTCTCAATCGTCGGCGCTGGCGCGCGCGCGGTGAGTATTGACCAGGAGTCCGATACGCCGAATCGCGTTTTCCTCGTCGAGCCGAATCCCCGCACCAAAGCCGTTCCGACCGTGATCATCTCGGGCCTATCGATGGTATTCGGGCACGCCAACGCAAACGACGGCTACTTCGGGGGCGACGTCCTCAACGAGGGCACGCTTACGTTGGACGAAGACGCGATCACCAACGGCACGGCCGAAGAAGGCTCGGGCGCCGGCATCTCAAACGACGGCGGCACGCTCACGCTGACGCACTCGCTGGTGGCCAACAACTACAGCACCAACCTTCCAAACGGTGCAGGCGGCGACTCGGGCGGGATCCAGAACGTCGGCCCCAATCCCGTGACCGAAGAAGCAGGGAAGCTGATCGTCGAAGATTCGACGATCACGGGTAACAGTGCAGCGCTTGGTGGCGGTATCTTCAGCTGGGGCGATACCGGCAACACGACATCGATCGTCAACTCGACGATCGCCAACAACGACGGCGGCGCCCGCAGCACCGAAGGTGGCGGCCTGCTGGCGAGCGAAGGCACGATCTCGGTCGAGAACTCGATCGTCTCCGGCAACACCATCGAAGAACCGCTCACCAGCGAACGCAGACCCTCGAATTGCGGGGACAGCGGCATATCATCTCTCGGCCACAACCTCCAGAGCGCAACCGACTGCGCCTTCACCGCCACGGGGGACCTCGAGAACATCGAACCGGGATTCCTGTCCGGCCTACAGGACAACGGCGGCAACACCGACACGCTCGCGCTGGAAGCGACCAGTCCCGCGGTCAACGCAATCCCTTTGGGCGCCCCGGGCTGCAGCGCAACCGACCAGCGGGACATCGCGCGACCGCAGGGCAACGGCTGCGACATCGGTGCCTACGAGCTGTTCCAGCCGGTCGAGGGGCAGCAGTTCTCCGAGGTGGTCGGCGCTGCCTCGCCAAAGGAAGGAACCACGCCCACAATCGACTGGGGAGACGGCACACCGGTGTCGCCGGGCGAAGTCGCCGCTAATACGGGGCAGCTCACCGGAACCCATACCTATGCCGAGGAGGGCGTCTACCACGCAAGCTTCACCTACACGAACAGCGACGGCTCCCCTGAAACCCGCCCGTTTGACGTCAAGGTGCAGGACGCTCCGTTGAGCGCGACCGGGGTACCGGTGAGTGCGACCCCGGGCGTCGCATTCAGCGCCGCGGTGGCGACCTTCATCGACGCCGATCCTGCTGGCGTGGCGTCGGATTACACCGCGACGATCGACTGGGGCGACGGTGTTACAGCGGCGGGGACGATCGCCTCCGCAGTCGGCGGTGGCTTCACGGTGACAGGCGCGCACACGTACGCCAGCGTGGGCGTCTATCCAACGAGCGTCACGATCAAAGATGTGGGCGGCGCCACAGCGACCGCCACGAGCACCGCCAACGTGGCCAACCCGCCCGTCGCATTGCCGACGCCAGCACCGCCCACGCTCCTCACACCGTCGCCACCGACCGTCATAACGACCACCAGCGCGGCCTTCACGGCGACCGTGAACCCACATGGGCTGGCGACGACGGTGCACTTCGAATACGGGCCGGTGCTCGGTGGCGCCAAGGCTGCGGCGGTCACCTACGGCTCAGTGACGCCAGAGCAGTCGGTGGGGCCGGACTTCGCGAACCACACGGTCGCCGCGACCGTCACGGGTCTGCTGCCGAACGTCACGTACAACGTGCGCGCGGTGGCAACCAACAGCGCGGGCAACGCGGTCGGTGAAAACCAGACGCTGAACACCCCGGCCGATCCGCCGCCGCCCCCACCGGTGCTCGGCAAGGCCGTGAACGTGACGCCGGTGTCGGGGATCGTCTACATCGAGCTGCCGCCGGGCGCCACATTGGCCTCCGCGGCTTCGCTCTCGCCGTTCTCGCCGTTCGCCCTGGGGGCGCAGGCAGTCGAGGCGCTCACGAAGGGTCAGGCGTTCATACCGTTGACCGAGGCGCGTCAGATTCCCGTCGGGTCGGTTCTCGAAACGACCGGCGGCGTCGTGGGCATCACGACAGCCACCACCGCGTCCAAGAAGGGCAAGCAGCAGACTGGGGACTTCGGCGGGGGGATCTTCAAGCTGCTGCAGAACCGCAAGCAAAAGGGCCTGACCGACCTCGACATCGTTGACAACCACAGCGCCGGCCAGGTGTGCGCCACGGTTGGGAAGAAGAGGAGGGCGCTCGCGGCCAAGCTGAGCTCGAAAACGCTCGGCCGGGTCAACGCCAGCGGCCACGGGCATTTCGCCGTGCGGGGTCAGTACAGCGCGGCGACCGTGCGGGGGACGGTGTGGAGCGTGGCCAACCGCTGCGAAGGGACGCTCACCCACGTGGTGCGTGGCGTCGTCTCGGTCCGCGACTTCCGCCGCCGCAAGACGATCACGCTGTTCACCGGGGAGTCCTATCTCGCCCGGGGCCCGGTCAAACGCGGCTGACTCCCCTGGCCCGGGCCACTCAACACCCAGCCTGCCCCGGGCCACTCAGGACCCGGTCCACCTCGGGCGGTGGCGAGCGGTGACCCCTCAGGCCGGTACGATCCGCGACCGGCGCGCACCGAGGCTGGGCATCGCCTCGCTGTCGGCTTCGATCGCGCTGACCACGAGCTCGGCGAACAAAGCGGCGCGCTCGGCGTCGTCGGGGCCGTAGTGGCCACCGTCGCGGCGGTCGAGCAGCGACAGCACGCCGATCGGGCGGCCGAGGCGGATCAGCGGGACGACCAGCATCGTGTAGGGGACGTGGCCGGTGCCGGCGGCGATGCGCGAGGCGAAGCGGGGATCGGTGCGGCATTCGGGGACCGCCAACGGCTGCCCGTTTTCAACGACGCTGCCCGCGAGGCCGTGGCCGGGGGGCAGGCGCACGCCGACGATCTCGCGCGCGCCCGCGCCCCACGCCGATTGGTAGACCAGCTCGCGCGTGTTGCCATCTGTCAGCGCGATCGAGGAGGCGGCGGCGCCGAATACGCCGGCGGCGGTGCGCGCGATCCCCTCCATCAGGCTGCGCCGGGCGGCGGGCGCCTCGATCGAGAGGGTCAGCGAGCCGCCGATCGTGGGCTGCGTGTGACCGCGGGGCTGGGTGTGGCTGCCCAATGCCCGGGCGAAGGCTGAGACCGAGGCCACGCGCCGTTCGGGCACCATCTCCAGGCCAGCCTTGACCGCGTCGGCGATCTCGGGGGGGACGTCGGGGGCGAGCTCGCGCAGCTGGGTCGGGCTGGCGTACACCGGCGGTTTGCCGACGATCAGCGTCCACAGCGTGGCTGCGAGGCCAAAGACGTCGCTGCGCGGTGAGACCGATCCGCCGGCGAACACCTCGGGCGCCATGTAGCGCGGGGTGCCCACCCCCACCGTGCCTTCGTCCTCTTCCTCGTCTTGGAGCAGGCGGGCGATCCCGAAGTCCACCAGCACGATCCCGTCCTCGCCGAGGATCAGGTTGTGGGGCTTGACGTCGCGGTGCACGATCTGCTGGTCGTGCACGTACTCGAGCGCCTCGCAGCTCTCGCGGGCATAGTCGAGCGCCTGCTCGAGCGGCAGCCCCGGGCTGCCCTTCTGCGCCAGCAGGGTGTGCAGATCCGTGCCCTCCACCAGTTCCATCACCAGGTACTGGCCACGCTCGTCGGAGAAGTGGTCGGTGACCTCGACGACGCGCGGGTGGCGCAGCAGCGAGAGCAGCTGGGCCTCGACCTCGAAGCGCTCGGCGTGGCGGGTGTTGTTGACGTGCTTGATCGCCACGGCCTCGCCGTTGCCGGTGTCCCGGCCGCGGTAGACGGCGCCCATCGCGCCGCTCGAGATCGGCTCGCCGACGGCGTAGCGGTCTGCCAGCAAGAGCCCCCGCGGCAGGACGAAGCGCGACTGGTCCTCCATCTTGAGAGCCAGCGTAACGCAGCCTCCGGCCGCTGGCCTCCTTCGCCGCCTGCTATCGGCGCAATGACATGGTCGGCGACCGGCAACTCGGATAGCGTTCTCTGTTGGTGAAGCGATGAAAAGCAAGCGCAGGCGCGCCGGGGCGGCACGTACGCGCCAGCTGCGGCGGGTCCTGCTGGCGGTGGTCGCGCTGGGCGCCACGGGCCTTGCGATCGTCGCCTACGAGACCAACCTGCTGCGCTCGCTCGAACTGAGCACCGTCAACACCCGCTTCACGATCCGCGGCCACCAGCAGCCGCCGGCGAACATCGTGCTGGTAGAGATCGACGAACGGACCTTCGACGAACTGGACCTGCAGTGGCCCTTCCCGCGCCGCGTGCACGCCAAGGTGATCGAAGACATCGCGCGCGACCACCCCAAGGTGATCGCCTACGACGTGCAGTTCAGCGAGGCCAGCGCCTGCCCGCTCTCCACCAAGGGCACCCAGCCGCCGCCGGGCCAGTGCCCACAGGCGCAGAGCGATGAGACGGCGCTGCTCGAAGCACTCGACAACGCCGGCGGGCGCACCGTGATGACCACCACCGAAACCGAAGGCGACGGGAAGACGAGGTTCCTCGGCAGCGAAGGCAACCCGCTGCTGGGCGAAGTGGGGTCGCGACCGGCCAACGGGCTGCTGCCGACCGATCCGGGCGGCGTCCTACGGCGCGTCAGCTACTCGGTCGGCGGGCTGAAGACGCTCGCGGTGGTGAGCGCCGAAGTCGCCGACGCGCATCGGGTGCACGCGAGCGACTTCGACGGAGGTCCCGCTTGGATCGACTACTACGGGCCGGAAAACAGCTTTCGCCGCGTGTCGTTCTCGACGGTCTATCTCGGCCACGTGCCGCGCGGCTTCTTCCACGACAAGATCGTGGTTGTCGGCCCCTCGGCGCCGACGCTGCAGGACATCCACCCGACCTCCACCGCCCGGCAGATGCCCGGCGCCGAAGTCCAGGCGAGCGCGATCGCCACCGTGCTGCGGGGGCTGCCCCTGCGCTCCTCGGCGGCATGGCTGGATCTGGCGCTGATCGTGCTGCTGGGCTGCGCCACGCCGCTCGCCACGCTGCGGTTTGGCTCGATCGCCACCGTTGGGCTGGCGCTGGCGCTCGCCGCTACGTTCACTGTGGGCGTGCAGGTGGCCTTCGACAACGGGCACGTCGTCTCGTTCGTCTACCCACTCGGGGCGCTGATCCTCAGCGCGGCGGGGGCGCTGTCGGTGCAGCTCGTGACGGTCGCCTTCGAGCGCGAGCGGGTACGCGACCTGTTCTCGCGCTTCGTGCCCGAGAACGTCGTCGACGAGGTGCTGGCGAGCACGGGTGGGGAACTGCGCCTCGGCGGGGTGCAGCGCGAGGGGACCGTGATGTTCACCGACCTGCGCGGCTTCACCTCGTTCGCGGAAACGCTGACGCCCGACCGCGTGATCGAAGTGCTCAACCGCTACCTGAGCGAGATGAGTGATGCGATCCTCGACCACGGCGGTACGCTGGTCGCCTACATGGGGGATGGGATCATGGCGGTTTTCGGCGCGCCGATCGTGCAGGCCGACCACGCCGACCGCGCGCTCTCCACCGCCCGCGAGATGCTCGCCGTGCGCCTGCCGCGCTTCAACGGATGGCTGCACGAACAGGAGCTGGGGCAGGGGTTTCGTATGGGCATCGGCCTGAACTCGGGGCGGGTGATGTCGGGCAACGTCGGCTCCGAGCGGCGCGTCGAGTACACCGCGGTGGGCGACACCACCAACGTGGCGGCCCGTATCGAGCAGCTCACCAAGGGCACGCCCCACCAACTGATGCTCTCGGGGGCCACGAAGGAGGCGCTCACCGCGCAGCCAGACGATCTCGCGTTCGTCGACGAGATCGAGCTGCGCGGGCGGCGCACGGAGATTGCGATCTGGGCGCTCGCCGAGGAGCCCGAGGGGCCGGCGGCGTCCCCGTCCTCGCCGGCCGACCATCTGAGGGAGGATCGGCCGGAGCACCTGTCAGCCGACCACTCTGGCGAGAGCCTGTCGCCGGAGTCTCTGGCCGCCGATCAGCCAGAGACCGTGTAGCCGGCCTGGCGCAGGGCCGTGAGCGCGCTCGTCGTGCGGGCGCCGTCGCTACCAATCGCATGTTGGGCCTGCATGTAGGCCGCTTCGTTCCCAGCCCGCGCGGCGGCGGCCAGCGCGGCGTAGTTGCGGCTGAGCGCCGCCAGCGAGGCGGCGAGGTTCGCGTTGATGCTCTGCACCGCGGGACTGACGGAGAGCTTCGCGAGCGCGTGCGACGCGGTGGTGTAGGCCGCGGCCAGCTGCGCGGCCGCGGCGGCCTGCGCGGAGGCGCTCGACGCGGCACGCAGGCGGGCGGTACCGCTGTTGACGGCGCTGTTCAGCGTGCCGAAGGTGCTCCCTAGCGCGCTCGCATACTGCTGGCTTGGTGCCAGCCCGAACGCGGTCGTGCCGTTCAGCTTCAGGGTGGCCGCGATCTGGGCGCATTGCGACCCCGACGCGGCGGCCGCGGAGCCCAGGCAGGCGATCGTGACGACGCCGCCCGTGGTCGGAACCGTGTAGAGCGTCAGCGGCGATGCGAGGCCGCGCACCGAGAGGCCGCTGTAGCGGTAGGCCTCATAAGCGCCAAGCTTCACCGGCTCGGGATGGGGCAAGGTCCCGTTGACGGCTGTGGTGAACGCGGAAGGCAGCAGCGATGGCCCAGAGGCACTCACCTCGCCTGCAAGGAGGCGCTGGCCGGAGGAGGCCGAGTAGGTGCTGGAGGCGACTGCGGCCGAGCCGGTGCTCAGCGCGAGCGGCTGTGAGAAGGTAAGTCCCGGCACCGTCGGAGGGGTCCCGAGCCGATGCCAGCTGGAGGGGAAGGAGAGTTCGACGTAGCCCGCCGACGCCGAGTCGGTGAAGGCCGTCCCGGAGCTGCCCGAGCTTCCGCCCAGCAGCAGGCCGGCGAGGAGCGCGAGCACGGCGGCGAGGACGAGCACCGGCAGGTATCTCCTGTTGGGAGCGCCGGCTGTGGCGCGTGTGCCCGGGGTGTCTGCGCCCGGCTGGCCCGCCGCAGGTGGGGCCTCGGACACCGCACGCGCGCCGGCCGGTGCACCACGCTCGCCGCCAGGTGTGGGCGCGGCGTCGGGCACCCTCACCGCAGCGGCGGCAAGACGGGTCGCACCCGGGTCGTCCTTGGCGGCCGTATGCGGTGTGCGCGTGGGGCTGCCGACGGCAGGCCGCAGCCGTGTCGCGTCGGTGGAGGACGGCGCGGTGGATTCGGCCGGTGCGGCGCCGAGCGCTCGCCGTGCCTGCAGCATCAGCTCGCCGGCCGAGGCCGGCCGGTCCTCGGGCTCCTTCGCCATGCCGCGAGCGATCACCTCGTCCATCGCCGCCGGGATGTCGGTGCGCATCTCCGAGAGACGCGGCGGGGGCTCGGTCAGGTGCGCCAGCAGCGCGCGCTCTTCGGTCGAGCGTTCGAACGGAACCTGGCCGGTGAGGCACTCGCAGAGCACGGCCGTGAGCGCGTACACGTCGCTGCGGCCCGTGGCGCGGCCGCCGCGAGCCTGCTCGGGGGAGATGTAGTCGATCGTGCCCACGAACTGGCCGGTTTCGGTCATCGCATCGTCGTCGTTGCCCTGGGTCAGCCCGAAGTCGGCCAGATAGGCGTGGTCGCCGGCGCCGACCAGCACGTTCTGAGGCTTTACGTCGCGGTGGATCAGCCCCTTCGCGTGCGCGGCGTCGAGCGCCTCGGCCACCTGCGTGAGCAGGCGCAGCGCCCGCCGGTCGTCGAGTTGGCGGCGCAGGATCAGGTCCTTGAGCGTGGGGCCCTCGACCATGCGCATTGCGAGGAACAGCCGGTTGTCGGTCTCGCCGGCCTCATACACGGTGACGATGTGGGGGTGGTCGAGGGCGGCCTGCAGCAGGCCCTCGCGGCGGAAGCGCTCGCGGAAGGCGGGATCGGCGCTGAGCTCCGCGGTGAGCAGCTTCAGCGCCACCACCCGCTCCAGCGAGAGCTGGGTGGCGCGGTAGACGGTGCCCATCCCGCCCTCGCCGAGCCTGCCGTCGATCCGGTAGCCCGCTACTACCGTCGGGTTGTCAAGCGAGTCCACCGCTGGCTCCTCCGCTAAGTGCCGATCGATTCACAGGATGCACCACGAGATCACGGGTCGCGCTGTCATCGATGGGCTGTTACGCACGCATCGAGACTAGCCCACGAGTACCGGGCCGCTGCCTTTGCCGCCGCTCGGGGTCGACGATTTGGAGGGCGTGCTGGGAGTGGGAGTGGGGGTCGGCGTCGATTCCGGCGTCGTGGACGGCGTGGGAGCGCTCGACGGCGTGGGTGTGGAAGCCGGAGCAGGGGTGGTTGAATGCGGCCGATGGTGCAGCGCCGGCGGTGTGGCGGGCGCCGCGATCGCGGAGACGTGTACCGGCGTGGTGGATACCACCATCGGTGCGGGCAGCGGCGCCGCCTGTGTGCTGCTCGCGGTCGCCTTGCGTACGCCGAAGCGTGCGCCGAACACCACCAGCACGACGATCAGCGCCGCGATCGCCGCGCGCCCACGCGAAGGCTGCGAGGTGGAGCTCATGCGCGGCACTCGGTCGCAGGGTCCGCACCCGCCGGAGGCGGCGGCGCTTGATCAGTCGCGCAGTGCCTGGTCATTCGCAGCGCTCGGGCTTTTTCGAGCCCGCGGCCAGGCAGCGCTGGACCTTGGTGAAGTTGGCGTGCCCGATTTTGTATTCGATATAGGCGCCGATCTCGTTCTTGGCCGTCACATAGATCTTCAGGGCGGAGCCGTTGGGCAGCACCGCCCCGTGCAGTCCGGCGAAGCCGAGCGAGCGGGCGGTCTTGGCCTGGGGACGGCACCCCCGCGTGCAGCGCACTTCGACGCGGGCCTTCTTCGGGGCGCTGACGGCGAGGTTCACGACGCGAACCCCATGGGCGAGCGGCTGCGCAGTGAGCGTCGCTTCGGCTTGCAGCTGCTTGAGCTGGACGAGGTAGTCGAACAGGAACTTGAGGATGCCACCCGGCCATTCACCCCGCCGAGCTGGATCGTGTACGACTTACCGGCCTGCACGTTGGCGAACAGTTCGCCGGCTACCGTCGGCTGGTTGACCGCGCACTTGCGCTGTTCGTTTTCGGGCAGCAGCGTCGTGGGGTTGTACGGCATCACCGCCATCACCGTGCCGAACGAGGCCGAGGTGCGGATCCGCACCAGCCCGTTGGCGTTCGGGTAGAAGTCGTACCAGATCGTCTTGCCCTCGGTAACGCCGTTGCAGCCGGTCAGCTCGGCTTCCCCCGGGTGGGGGCTGAGGATGTTCGACTGGACCGTCGCCGCCGCAGTGTTACGTTCGTCGCGCAGGGTTTCGGTGCGGTTGAGCGGCGTGCCCGGATGGTGCTGGGTCGGCGGTTCGTTGAGGTTGAGCGCATTCAGGTAGTTGTCGTTGATCGGTGCCGCGGCTGCCGGTCCCGCCGGTGCCCCGGTGGTGCTCGCCATCGCCGTTGTGGCGCCGATCGCCAGCAGCGCCGCCGTCATCACGAGCGCGACTGCGCGCCGCGAGCGCTTAAGTTTTGCCTGCATCAGGATGCACCTCGCCTCATTGCCTGACAGCATCATAGATCTCATGGGTACACTCGTGCCGCGCCATATGAGCATGGCAAGACGCCTCAAGACCTGCAACGCTGCCTGCGTGCACATGACTACTGCGATCGAGGCGCCACGAAGGTGGCAAACGTGAGCGACGAGCCCGAGCACCAGGAGCCGGGGTCAGCCGCCAGCGAGGCGCCCGACCCGCTGATCGACGCCACCGTGGGGCGCTACCGGATCGAGTCGCTGCTTGAGGTCGGCGGCATGGGGCGGGTGTACCGGGCGGTCGGCCCTGAGGGAGAGCTGGTCGCGCTCAAGTTGGTGCGGGGCGACCTCGCCGAAGACAGCATCTTCCGCAAGCGCTTCGAGCGCGAGGCGATGATCGCCCAGCAGGTGAAGAATCCGCACGTGGTGCCGGTGCTCGACACCGGCGAGCACGAGGGCGTGCCCTATCTCTCCCAGCGCTTTATCGAGGGCGGCTCGCTGGAGCAGAAGCTCAAGCGCGAGGACCGCCTCGACGTGCCGACGACGCTCAAGCTCTGCGCGGAGGTGGCGGATGGGTTGGATGCGCTGTTCGCCGGCGGGATGGTGCACCGCGACGTGAAGCCCGCGAATGTCCTGCTCGACCTGGACGGCACGGCGCTGATCACCGACTTTGGGCTGGCGAAGGACAGCGAGGGCACCAACCTCACGCGGCCCGGCCAGGCGCTGGGCTCGCTGGACTACATGTCGCCCGAGCAGATCCGCGGCGAGGCGGTGAGCGCGGCGACCGACGTGTACGCGCTCGGGTGTGTCATCTGCCAGTGCCTCAGCGGCACCCCGCCGTTCGCCGACCGCAAAGGCATGCGGATCTTGTGGGCGCAGCTCCAGGACGAGCCGCCCGACCCCTGCGCCGAGCTGCCCGATGCGCCGCCCGGGCTGGGGGCGGCGGTGCTGCGCGCGCTCGCCAAGGCTCCCGCCGAGCGCCCCCAGAGCGCCGGGGCGTATGCGCGCCTGCTGTACGAGGCGGCCGGCGTGGCGCCTCCGTCCGTGGGGTAGCACCCGGGTCGAATGCCGGGCTCCGCGCGCTGCGTCGCTGGGCGGGGGCTCGGCGGACGCTGGGCGGGGCTCCACGCGCTGCGTCGCTGGGCGGGGCTCGGCGGGCGGCGTCGTGGTGTCGGGCCTGGAGCGCTACCGATCCGCCTCGGGCTCCAGCGGAGCGGCCCGCCAGTGCCCGTCCTCGAGCACGAGACGCACCGTCTCGCTGCCATCTCCCAGGGCGATTCGCGCCTCCCGGGCGTCGAAATCGATCTCCAACTGGAGCGCCAGCGGCGGGGTGTGGTCGGTGCCCGGCACCGTCGTCAACCGTGGGGTGCTCTGGGTGGCAGGCGCGGGCGGCGGGGTGCTTCGGCCGGCGACCGGCGAGAAAGGTGCGCTCGGTGGGGCCGGCTCAACCGATGGAGCCGGCTCTGCCGCCGGCGGTGAAGGCACAACCCCGGGGCTGCGAGCGAAAACGGTCGGGGAGTGGCGGTCGGGGGCCAGGGGACCTGCCGTCTCAGGGGCGCCCTCCACAGGCTGGGGCTGCACGATCGCTCTGACGACCAGCGTGGTGGCGCCAGCCTCGATCGAGTCGCCGAGCGCCAGCAGACGAGGGCTCTGGATCCGCAGTCCGTTGATGAACGTGCCGTTGGAGGAGCCGAGATCCTCGATCGCATAGTCGCCGGTGGCTTCGCGCGAGATGCGGGCGTGCTGGCGAGAGATCTCCTCGTCCTCGGATAGCCGGCCGGCGCCCTCGGCATGACGCCCGATCACCAGCTCGTCATCGACGACGATCGTGTCGCCGGTGGCGTTGCCGCTGATCACCTCCAGGCGCAGGTAGGTCGAGCTGGTCATCGCAGCACCGTAGCGATTGCCGAAGTCGGATCCTGCTCCCCGTGCTCCGCGCGGATTACGTGCATGACCGCGTTGATCAGAGCCAGATGTGTGAAGGCCTGGGGGAAATTACCCAAGTGGCGGCCGGTGCGGGGATCGATCTCCTCGGCATACAGCCCCAGCGCGGAGGCATGGGAGATGAGCTTCTCGCACAGCGCTCGGGCGCGCTGGAGCTCGCCGATCTCACAGAGCGCCGACACCAGCCAGAAGGAGCAGATCGTGAATGAGCCCTCCTCGCCTGAGAGCCCGTCGTCGGTGTCGGCGACGCGGTAGCGCAGCACCAGCCCATCCTCGGTGAGCTCGTCGGCGATCGCGCGGACTGTCGCCACCGTGCGCGGGTCCTCGGCGGGCAGGAAGCGCACCAGCGGCATCAGCAGCAGCGAGGCGTCAAGCGTGGTGGTGCCGTAGTGCTGCGTGAATACCCCACGCTCATCCACCCCGTGCTCGCAGATGTCGGCGTGGATCTCTGCCGCCGCCGTGTGCCAACGCTCGGCCCACTCGCTGTCGTCGCGCAGTTGCGCCAATCGGGCCCCACGGTCGGCGGCGACCCAACACATGAGCTTGGAGGATGTGAAGTGCTGGGGCTCGCCGCGGACCTCCCAGATCCCGTGGTCGGGCTCGCGCCAATGCTCGAGCGCGCCGGTGACCTGGCGCTTGATGATCGGCCACAGCCGGTCGGGCAGCTGGTCGCGCGAGCGGGTGTGCAGGTAGATCGAGTCGAGCACCGCACCCCACACGTCGTGCTGGTGCTGGCGGTAGGCGCCGTTGCCGATCCGCACCGGCCGCGAGCCGGCATAGCCGGAGAGATGGTCGAGCTCCTGCTCGTCCAGGCGGCTCTCCCCGCCGATCCCGTACATGATTTGCAGCTCACCCTCCTCGGCCTCGGCGAGGTCGGCGACGAAGTAGAAGAAGTCGTTGGCCTCCCAGTCGAAGCCGAGCGTGTAGAGCGCCCACAGCATGAAGGTGGAGTCGCGGATCCAGGTGTAGCGGTAGTCCCAGTTGCGTTCGCCGCCGAGCGTCTCGGGCAGCGAGGTGGTGGCCGCCGCCACCATCGCGCCGGTGGGGGCGTAGCTCAGCCCCTTCAGCGTAAGCGCGCTGCGCTGCAGGTAGGTGCGCCAGGGGTGGTCGGGAAAGGTGCCCTGCTTGAGCCACTCCTGCCAGTGGTGGGCGGTGCGCACCAACCGCTCGTTGGCCTCCGTCGTAGGTCGTCGGTAGCGGGTGCTCAGACCAGCCCAGCGCGGCGAACACCGACTCCCCCTCGTGCAGGATCGTGCGGGCGCGGGCGCGCGGGCCCTCGAACCCGAGGTTCATGTCGCTCACCAGCCGCAGCTTCAGATCCATGCCCTCCGATCCGGCAGTCGCCTCGTTGTAGCCGGGGCCGGTGTAGGACCACTCGGCGGCGAGGCCGCCGTAGTCGAAGACGGGTTCGCAGTCGAGGTGGATCTCGGCCCACCCTTGCACGCAGAAGGCGGTTCGCAGCAGTACGTGGTCGGCGTCGTAGTCGGTGGGCGAGCGCCGGTGGGTGCGCGAGCGCTCCTGGTTGTGGTACCACGGCCCGATGCACAGCACGTCGCGCACCACCACCCAGCCGGTGCGCGTCTCCCAGCTGGTCTCCAGCACCAGCGTGCCCGGCAGGTAGCGCACCGCCCCGGGCACGGTGATGCCGGCGGGACCCAGTCGAAAGCCGCCGGCGTCGCGGTCGAGCATCGCCCCGAACACGCTCGGCGAGTCCAGACGCGGCAGGCACATCCACTCGACGTTGCCGCTCGGCGCGATCAGCGCACAGGTCTCGCAGTCCGAGAGGAAGCCGTAGTCGGCGATCGGCGGAAACGGGCTCCCTTGGGTGCCTTGGGGTGTGGCGCTCACCGCGCCAAGGCTACTAGCGGCGGGGCCGGATAGGCTCTGGCTGGATGACCTGGGTTGAAGTCTTCATCGTGTTTGTGATGTCCCACCTGGTTGGGGACTACCTCCTGCAGACCAACTGGCAGGCTCTTCACAAGCGCGGCGGCCTGGCATGGGGGGATCGCGACGCGCAACGAGCGCTGTTCACCCACGTCACCATCTACACGCTCTGCTTCATCCCGGCGCTGGTGGTGGCCGAACTCGGCGTGGAACTGGTGTGGGTGATCCCCGCGATCTTCCTTCCGCATCTCATCCAGGATGACGGCAGGCTGCTGCAGAGCTACATGAAGGGTGTCAAGCGCCTGGATCCCAAGGAAAACCTGGCGGTGTCGATCGCCGTCGATCAGACGTTCCATCTACTGGCGCTGCTCATCCTGGCGCTGGCGATCGGTTCCTGAAGGCCACGGATCACTCGACTGTTCGCCGACCCGATCGGCGCCGGCGTCAATCGGCGAGCTGGGGGGTCGGTTCCCCCCGGGCGATCCGCCGTCGCTCGGTCGCGGCGACCATCCGAAACTCCGGGACGCACGAGCCTCGGGCCAATCTGTGCGGCAGCAGCGGCCGGGCGCCGCGCGAGCTTGCGAGCAGCGCCGCGCACGCCGCCCTCTGCAGCGGGGTGCAGCGCAGGCCATACAGCTCGCGCACACGTGCGGGCAGCGATAGGAGTACAACCAGGTCGTGGAGACGCTTACCCAGCCGGCGGTTGGGCGGTAGCGGAATCGCGAAGGCCGAGGCGTACCCCATATAGCGGGCCTCTTCGGTCAGGTGCAGGTCATCCGCGGCCAACTCGCGCTCGTACCAGGCGCGGAAGTCGCCGTACGTCGCGGGCGCGTGTTGCGCGGGCATTCCAAACAGCTCGGCGAAGCGCACATAGTCACGCCACAGCGCCTCCCGCTCGGGATCGCTCATGCGGCGCACCAGCCGCTCGTAGAACCACTCGGCGGAGTCGGCGATCACCGCCACGGTCCACAACATGAGGTCGGGGTCAACGGCCGAGTAGGGGGTGCCTGCCGGGTAGTGCGGCCCGGCGTCCTCGGGGAGCTCGCCGATCACCCGCTCGTGCATGCACCGCACCGCCTCCAGCACGCGGTCTGCCTCCGCGCGGGAGCCGAAGAAGACCGCCTCGAACATCTCACCGGTGTGCGAGATGCGGCCGAAGGGCATGCTCTTGTTGCGCGTGTGCCTACTGGTCCCCACGTAGTTGAGGGGCTTCACAGCGCCGACGCACAGAGCCCGCTGCCCGTAGAAGAGCCCGACCGCCTTCTCTTCGTGGACGCGGCGCAGCATCGACTCGCCCCGGGGGAAGTACCCATCCCGCATCTTCTCGCCACCGTACCATGCGCCCTGCCCTGGAAATTGCTCAGCTGTGCCAGGTCGCGGGGGTCGGGGCGGCGCTCCACCGCTCGCCGTGGGGGTGCGCTCGCCGAGGGGATCAAGCTGGCATGGCGTGGAGCCCATCACCGTCGGGTGGATGCTCGAGCCACCCAGAGCCCCAGGCCGATGGCATCATCGGTCGATGACCGAGATCTCCCTGCGGCCGTTCTCTGAAGAGGATGGCCCGGTGTTGTTGAGTGTCCTCGGTGCCCCCGCGGTGGCGCGCTGGTTGCTGCCCGCCGGACGCGCGCAACCCAACTCGGAGGCCGAGTGCGCGGCGCGAGCCAGCGCCGGCGCCGCACACTGGCGCGCACATGGGTTCGGCCCGTGGATCGTCGGCGAGCGGGGACGCACGGTCGCCTGCGGCGGTCTCGGCCTGCGGCTACTCGACGGCAGTGCGGTGCTGGAGCTTGCCTGGGCCGTCGTCCCGGAGGCGTGGGGTCGCGGGATCGCCACCTCGATCGGGCAAGAGGCGCTCGCGCTCGCCGCCGCCCGCGGGGCGCGGGAGGCGGTCGCGTTGACCCGCGTGGACAACCTCGCCTCGCGGCGGGTGATGGACAAGCTCGGCATGGTTCCCGCGGGTGAGTTGCAGCACGCGGGGTTTCCGCATGTGCTGTGTCGAGTTGAGATCGGCACCGGGTGACTGCGCAGCTCACACCGACGGCAGCGTCGAGATCGGCACCGGCTGACTGCACAGCTCACACCGACGGCAGCGAGTACTTGCGCGTCTTCGGCGACTGCTCCAGCAGTCCGACCTCCACGAGCGTGATCACGTAACGATGGATCGTGCTGGCGCTGATCTGCAGGCGCTCGGCGATCTCCATCAGTCCCAGCGTCGGCTCGTCGGGGCCGAAGCAGGTCAGGATCGCGAGACCCCGCAGCAGCGAGCGCGACAGCCGGCGGTCCTCGTAGGCGGGCATGCCGGTTTCATCCGCGCGGCTGAGCGCGGCCGAGATCAGTGCGGCGAAGCCGGGGGCTCGCCCAGGGTCGGCGGAGCGGACGATCTCCTCGATCTGTCCGGGGGAAAGCGTGATCGAGATTTGCGGTTCGGTGGCCATCGCACAATCCTTGCAGATGATGCAGACGACTGTCTGCGGGTTTGGGGTATCGATCCGGGTAGCTATGTTTGGGGACATGAGCGAGATCGATGTCACCTACTTCAACGACCCCGGCTGCCCCTGGGGTTACTCGGTGAGCCCGGCGCTCGCGGTGTTGCGCTGGCGCTACGGCTCTCAGCTGCGCTGGCGCCTTGTGACGATCGGGCTCGCGGAGGACCCCGAGCGCTACCTCGCGAGCGGCTACACGCCGACGCGCTCCACGGTCGGGCAGCTGACGTTCCGCGCCCGCTACGGGATGCCATTCGCGCTGACGCCACGCACGCGTGTGCTCGGCACCGCGCGAGCCTGCCGCGCGATCGTGGCCACGCGGCTGCTCGATCCCAAGCGCGAGCTGGCTGTGCTGCGCGCACTGCAGTTCGGGTGGTTCACGACGACGCTGCTGCTCGACGAGGATGAGGGGATCGCCCGGGCGCTGGCACGCGTGGAGGGACTGGACGTCGGTGCGGTCGTGGGGATGCTGGATGACCCGCGTGTCAGCGAGGCATATGAGGCCGACAAGCGCGAGACCCGCAAGGCGGAGGGTGGGCCCACGCACTTCCAGGGCAAGGCGCGCCAGACCGACGGACCGGTGCGCTACTCGGCGCCGTCGCTGGTCTTCGCGCTAGCCACTGCGCAGGGCGACACCGGTAATTCGGGGCCAGATGACACGGCGGTCGTAGGCACGCAGCGGCCTAGTCGCTTGGAGGCCGGTGGCTTTCAGACGATCGAGGCATATGACGTGCTGATCGCCAATCTCGACCCCTCGCTGCGGCGGGAGGCTCCGCCGGAGACTCCTCTGCCGGCGCTCGAGCGCTTCCCCGACGGGCTTGTCACACAGGAGCTTGCGGCGATCATGGCGCAGGGCAACAACCCTCCTGATTGCGCTGCCGCCGAGCGAGCGCTGATCGAGCTGGTTGGAGACGGTCGCGCGCGGCGCACCGCCTTGGGCGACGACTCGCTGTGGCAGCCGGCCTGACCCTACCGAGACCACGGCGCCCGCGGGCCCGGGCAGCCGGTCGATCGGTGGATGGGCGGGCACGTCCGGCTGATGCTCACCGACCATCGCGGCGGGTGGGCAGGTAGCCTGCAGCACTCGATGAGCACCACGGTCACACTCCCCGACGGCAACGCTTTGGAGCTGCCCGACGGCGCCACGGGCGCCGATGCGGCCGCGGCGATCGGAGCCGGCCTGGCGCGGGCGGCGCTGGCGGTGGAGATCCGCGGCGGGAGTGATGTGGTGGGAGGGCAGGGGGGAGGGGACCTGGAGGTGCGCGACCTCTCGCGGCCGCTGCCCGACGGCGCCTCGATCGCGATCCTCACCGCGCGCTCGGAGGGCGAGGAGCCGTTGCGGCTGATTCGCCACGACGCCGCGCACGTGCTTGCCGCCGCCGTGATGGAGCTCTACCCGGGCGTGAAGATCTCGATCGGCCCGGCGATCGAGCAGGGCTTCTACTACGACTTCGAGTTTCCCGACGGGGTGAGCGTCTCGGAGGCCGACTTCCCCGCGATCGAAGAGCGGATGCGCGCGCACGTCAAGGCGGCGGAGCGCTTCGAGCGCGAGGACATTCCGGTCGCGGACGCGCGCGCGCGCTTCGCGGCGCTGGGACAGGACTACAAGGTCGAGCTGATCGACGATCTCGTTCGCGCCTCCGAGCAGGGCGCAGCCGACGGCGACGGTGGGTCGGGCAGCAAAGATGAAAGTGGGGGCGCCACGCGCCCCGGCAGCGACGGAGGGCGCGGAGTCGAGGCTGGCGCTCGGTCGCCCCGACTGGATACCGTCTCGCTCTACACCAACGGACCGTTCACCGATCTCTGCCGCGGCCCGCACGCGCAGTCCACCAAGACGGTGGGGGCGTTCAAGCTGCAGTCGGTCGCGGGCGCCTACTGGCGGGGGGACTCCACGCGCACGATGCTCACCCGCATCTACGGCACCGCGTTCTTCACGAAGGCCGCACTCGAAGAGCATCTGGAGCGCCTCGAGCAGGCGCGCGCACGCGATCACCGCAAGCTGGGGCGCGAGCTCGACCTCTTCCAGTTCTCCGAGCTCTCGCCGGGCGCGCCGCTGTGGAAGCCGGCGGGGATGGTCGTGTGGAACGCGCTCACCGAGCTGTGGCGGGAGGAGAACCGCGGGCGCGGCTACGAGGAGGTCAAAACGCCGATCCTGTACGACGTCGAGCTCTTCAAGCAGTCCGGGCACTGGGACAAGTACCGAGAGAACATGTACTTCACCGAGGTCGACTCCCGCCCGATGGGCCTCAAGCCGATGAACTGCCCGGCGCACATCCAGATCTACAAGGATGCCCGCCGCTCCTACCGCGACCTGCCGATCCGCTACTCCGAGCAGGGCTTGGTGCACCGCCATGAGCCTTCCGGGGTGCTGCATGGGCTGCTGCGCGTGCGCCCGATAACCCAGGACGACGCGCACATCTTCTGCACCGAGGAACAGGTGCAGGAGGAGGTCGTGCGCTGTTTGCGCTTCGGCTTTCACATCTACGACCTGTTCGGCTTTGAGCCACGCCTGGAGCTATCCACGCGTCCGCAGCAGCGGATCGGCAGCGACGCGATGTGGGATCGCGCGGAGGCGGCGCTGCAGGGGGCGCTGGAGGCGGAGGGCCTCACCTACGAGATCAACCCGGGGGACGGCGCCTTTTACGGCCCCAAGATCGACCTGCACATGACCGACTCGATCGGGCGCTCCTGGCAGTTGGGAACGGTGCAGCTCGACTACTCGATGCCCGAGCGCTTCGAGCTCGCCTACACCGGTGCCGACAACGCCGAGCACCGGCCCGTGATGATCCACCGTGCGCTGCTGGGCTCCTTCGAGCGCTTCATCGGCATCCTGATCGAGCACTACGCGGGCGAGCTGCCGTTGTGGCTGGCGCCCGTGCAGGCGATTGTGCTGCCCGTCTCCGACCGCTTCAACGAATACGGCGCCTCCGTGCAGGAGCGCCTGCGCGAGTCGGGTCTGCGCGTCGAGCTCGACGACCGCAGCGAGTCGATCGGGCGCAAGGTGCGCGATGCGGAGCTGCGCCGTGTCCCGCACATGCTCGTCGTGGGTGGACGGGAGGCTGGGGAAGGCACCGTGTCGGTGCGCACTCGTTCGGGCGCCGGAGAGCAGAGGGGCGTGCGGGAGGTGGGCAGTGCCTCGGTCGATGAGTTTGCTCAGCGGTTGGTGGCGCATGTGCGACGGCGCGCGTCCTCGCCGTCACCCATCGAGCAGAAGGAGACGTAGTGCGAATGGTGGGTTGGTGGGGTGCGATCGAAGCGCGAGATCGGACGGATGTCGAGAAGCTCCCCTTGCGCACCGCCGACACCCCGTTATACTCGGCCACCTTGAGTTCCCGCATCCATACAGTGTGCCGCGCCATCGAATCGGCTTGACGCGCCGCCAGGACAGCTAGTGGCCGTACCCCGCAGGTTCGACCGGCGCCCGCCCGAGCGGGACACGACCCGGGTCAACGAGCGAATCCGCGTACCCGAGGTGCGCCTGATCGACGACCAGGGTGCCCAGGTCGGGGTGCTGAAGACCCCCGACGCGCTGCGCTTCGCCCAGGAGCGCGATCTGGACCTGGTGGAGGTCGCGCCGGAGGCGCGCCCGCCGGTGTGCCGCGTGCTGGACTACTCCAAGTACAAGTACGAGCTGGCCCAGAAGCAGAAGCAGGCGCGCAAGCACCAGCAGCAGATCACGGTGCGCGAGATCAAGTTCCGCCCGAAGATCGCCCAGCACGACTACGACACCAAGAAGCACCACGTCGAACGCTTCCTACGTCACAAGGACAAGGTGAAGGTCACGATCATGTTCCGCGGTCGCGAGGTCACCCACCCCGAGCGCGGCACCCTGATCCTCGACCGGCTGGCGGAGGAGCTTGCGGAGCTGGGGGTCGTCGAGCAGCGCCCGATGCAGGAGGGACGCAACATGACGATGATGCTCGGCCCCTCCAAAGCGGTGCTGGCGGGACGCTTCGATGCCTCCTCGTCCGACGGTGCAGAGCCGACCGACGAGGATGCCGCCACGCAAGCTCAAGCGCTCGCCGAGGCCGACGGCTCGGTGGTCGCTCCGCAGGGCGAGGCGACCGTGACCGCCCCCGCGGAGGATGCCGCGGCAGAGGATGGGCCGGTCGAGGACGCCACTGGTGGGGATGCCGCAGCAGAGGATGGGCCGGAGGAGGAGGCCACCGGCGGGGATGCCGCAGCAGAGGATGGGCCGGCCGAGGATGTCGCCGGCGAGGATGCCGCCGACTCTGCGGAGGATTCGGCCGCCACGCAGGACGCACCGGCCGACGAGTTGCAAAGCGAGGAGGCCCCGGCGGCCTCCGAGCCGGCGTAGCTCGCGGCTCGATCTTCACCCTCAGGCCGCGCGTGTGCCCTTCATCGAGAGCATCGCCGCGTCGGCGTGATGTAGCAGCTGCTCGGCGTTGGACCCGTCGTGCGGGTAGACGCTCGCGCCGAGGCTGGCGCCGACTTTGACCGCGCCAGCCTCCACCCGGATCGGCTCGGCGAGCGTGAGGCGCATGCGCTCCATGAACGCCTGCACCTCGGTGGCGGGGTGGCGCAGCATGCTGAGCAGCGCCACGAACTCGTCGCCGCCGTAGCGGGAGATCAGCTCGTCCTCGCGCACCGCGCCGCCCAAGCGCTCGGCCAGCGTGCGCAGCACCTCATCGCCGGCGTGGTGGCCGAGCGTGTCGTTGACCTGCTTGAAGCCGTTGAGGTCCATGTAGACGAGTGCCACCGCGCAGCCATGGCGTTGGGCGCGCAAGATCGCGCGGTCGAGCTCTTTGTGGAACAGCCTGCGGTTGGCGAGGTCGGTGAGCTGGTCGTGGTGGGCCTGGTGGCGCAGCTGCTCGAGGATCGTGCGCCGCTCGCTGATGTCGGCGAAGGTGGCGATCGCCCCGCACCGATGCCCATGCTCGTCCAGGGCGGGACGTGAGCTGAGCGAGATCCACGTCACGGCGCCGCCCGGCTTCAGCACGCCGATCGCGACCGAGCGGGCGCTGCGCCCGGTTTGCAGCGTCTCCACGCTCGGATGTGAGGCGACCGGCCAGGGGGAGCCATCCTCGTGCAGGAAGTGCCAGCGGCGGTCGCGGACGTGGCGGGAGAGCAGCTGGTCGTGGCTCATGCTGAGGATGCGCGCGGCGGCGTTGTTGGCGTAGATGGTGCGTCCGTCAAGGTCGAACACGAGCACGCCCTCCGCCAGCATCTCGGTCGTGACCTGCATCCGGTTCTCCAGCGTGCGCAGCTCGCCGCGGCGCGTGCGCAGCTCGCCGCGCAGGCGCTCGGCAGCGGCAATCGACTGCATGAGGCGCTCGCAGGCGAGGTCGAGGGCGCGCTCGGGGTCGGTCGTCCCGACCTCCGCGATCTCGCGCAGCGCATGGGAGATCGCGCTCGGCGCGGCGTTTGGCAGCCGTTCGGCCTGCTCGAGGAGCGGATGCGCGATCGGGGCTCGATCCATCTAGAGCTTCATCGGCCGTCGGCGGCCATTGCATGACAGCGATTTGGGGGGTGAAGCCGCCTGTTTTGCCGGTGCGAGCGGCATGCGGCGGACGGTCTGCCATAATTCCCGCTCGCGATGCCCAAGATGAAGACCCACTCAGGCGCCAAGAAGCGCTTCAAGCTCACCGCCACCGGCAAGGTGCGCGGGCGGCACGCCTTCACCAGCCACATCCTGGAGAAGAAGTCCGCCAAGCGCAAGCGTGCCCTCGGGGCCCCCGCTTTACTCTCCGACGACGACGCCCCGCGGATCAAGCGGATGCTGGGTGCCCCCTCGAAGAGCGGGCGCAGGGCCGCAAAGGCTGCCGGTGGTACGGCAGCTGTACCCCGTGGATCGAAGGCCACCGCGAAGAAGGAAGTCAGCTCGTGAGGGTCAAGCGCTCAGTACACGCGCGCAAGAAGCGCCGCGCCACGCTCGAGCTGACGAAGGGCTTCAGGGGCGAGGCGCACTCCAACTATCGCCGAGCCAAGGAGGCGCTGATCAAGGCGGACACCTACGCCTACCGCGATCGGCGCAACCGCAAGCGCGATTTCAGGCGGCTGTGGATCACCCGGATCAATGCCGCCGCTCGCCAGAACGGGATGAGCTACTCGCAGTTCATACACGGCCTCTCGCTGGCCGGGGTCGAGCTGGACCGCAAGGTGCTGGCTGACATCGCCGTGCGCGACGCCGATGCGTTCCGACGTTTTGCCGAGGTCGCCCGCGAGGCGTCGGCCGCCTGAGCTCAGGTCGCCGACATTCCCAGCCTCCCGGGCGCCGCTCCTCTCCAGGACGGCGCCTTTTTTGTTGCCACATTGCCACCCAGCTTCCCTGACACACCGTCGAGCGAGCGTTCCATCCCAAGCAGTGAGGAAGATTCCAGCGGCAATCAAATGACCACCATCACCTCCCCCCACAACCCCCACCTACAAGAGCTGCGGCGTCTGCAACGCCGCCGTGAGCGCACGCGTAGCGGGCGCTTCCTCGCCGAGGGCGAGGATTTGCTCGCGGCGGCAGCCGACGCCGGTTGGAAGCCCGTGGAGGGATATCGCGCCGCCGGCAGCGGGCTCGGGGGGCGGGATTTCGTGGATGTCGAGCCGGCCGCGCTGGCGGCGGTCAGCACGCTCGGGTCGGGAACACGCGCGATCGGTGTGTACGAGCAGCGCTGGAGCACGCGTGCACAGGGGCCTGTGTGCGTCTACCTGCACGCGCTCTCCGACCCCGGCAACGTGGGCGCGGTGCTGCGCGCGGCCTACGCCTTCGGCGCCTCGTGCGTGGCGCTCGGCCCCAACTGCGCCGACCCCTGGTCGCCCAAGGCGGTGAGGGCCAGCATGGGCGCGATCTTCCGCGTAGAGGTGGCGCATGTGGAGGCGATCGAGCAACTGCCGGGCGAGCGGATCGCACTGGTGCCTGGCGCCCGCTCACCGGCCCAGCCGCTGAGCGGGCCGGCGCAGGGGCCGATCACCCTGCTGGTGGGAGCCGAGCGCGAGGGACTGCCGAAGGAGCTCGCGGTGGCGTGCGAGAGGGTGGCGTACATCCCGATCGCGGGCGATTCGCTGAATGCGGCAATGGCAGCGACGATCGCACTGTACGAGATGACCAAGGGGTCGCATGTACCGGATCCGCTCGCATCCCGAGATCGGCGGAGGCCGAAGGCAAGTGCCTCCCGGCTTCGGTCGGCCCCCTCCGAGCCGGACCCCTCCTTTCCGACTAAGGTCCCGCCATCGTGATCGAACGGATCGAACAGCTGCGTGCGCAGGCCGAAAGCGAGATCGCCACGGCCACCACCGCGGAGGCGTTGGAGGAGTTGCGTGTGCGCCACCTCGGTCGCAAGGCCGAGCTGCCGCAGATGCTGCGCGGCGTGCGCGAGTTGCCCCCCGCCGAACGGGGCGCCGTCGGCAAGGCGGCCAACGAGGCGCGCGTCGCCCTGGAGCGGCTGATCGAGGCGCGCGCCGGTGAGCTCTCTGGCGCTGAGTTGCGCGAGCAGCTGCGGAGCGATCGCGTGGACGTCACGCTGCCCGGCGCTCCGCCGCAACCGATCGGGCGCCTGCATGTCATCACCGCGACGATGCGCGAGCTCGAAGATGTGTTCCTCGGGCTGGGCTTCACGGTGATGGAGGGACCCGAGGTCGAGACCGTCCACTACAACTTCGACGCGCTCAACCACTCACCGACGCACCCTGCGCGGGCGCGCACCGACACCTTCTACATCGACACCCCGCCCGGGGCGCAGGAGCTAGTGCTGCGCACGCACACCTCGCCGATGCAGGTGCGCGCGATGGAGGCGCACCCGCCGCCGCTGTACGTGGTGATTCCCGGGCGCGTCTACCGGCCAGACTCCGATGCTACGCACACGCCGCAGTTCCACCAGATCGAGGGCCTCGCGGTGGACGAGGACATCACGCTCGCCGACCTCAAGGGCACGCTGCTGGTGTTCGCACGCGAGCTGTTCGGCGACGCCCGCGAGGTGCGCCTGCGCCCGCACTTCTTCCCCTTCACCGAGCCCTCCGTGGAGGTGGACGTGTCCTGCTTTCACTGCTCCGGCAAGGGCTTCCTGCGCGACGGTGCGCGCTGCTACCTGTGCAAGGGTGAGGGGTGGCTGGAGGTGCTCGGCGCCGGCGAGGTGGACCCCAATGTCTACTCCCACGTGCCCACCACGGCCGCCAACGCGCCCGGCTATGACCCCGAGAAGGTGCAGGGCTTCGCGTGGGGAATGGGCGTGGAGCGGATCGCGATGCTCAAGCACGGCATCCCCGACCTGCGGCTGTACTTCGAGAACGATCTGCGCTTCCTGGAGCAGTTCTAGTGAGGGTTCCACTGCCATGGCTGCGCGAATACTGCGATCCCGACCTGGACGTGCAGGCGATCGAGCAGCGCTTGACGATGACTGGGACGAAGGTCGAGGCGATCCACCACCACGGGGTGCCCTCGGCGGAGAACTTCGTCCTGGGGCGCGTGCTGAGCGCCGAGCAGCATCCGGAGGCCGACCGGCTGCGGGTGTGCAGCGTGGAGCTCGGCCTGCCCGAGGGCCCGGCGACGATCGTGTGCGGCGCCCCCAACGTGGCGGCCGGGCAGATGGTGGCCGTCGCCCGCCCTGGCGCGGTGATGCCCGACGGCGCGAAGCTCGGCAAGGCGAAGCTGCGCGGCGTGGTCTCCGAAGGGATGATCCTCGCCGAGAGCGAGCTCGACATCGGGCCAGGAGGGGAGGGCATCATGGTGCTCGACGGCCAGCTCACACCGGGCACGCCACTGCAGGACGTGCTGCCGATCGCGACGGAGGTGCTGGAGCTCGAGATCACTCCCAACCGCCCCGACTGCCTGGGGGTATACGGGGTCGCCCGCGAGCTGCACGCCGCCACCGGTGCGGCGCTCGCGTCCGCGCCCTGGAGCGAGGACCCGGGCAGCCCGGGGCCGCTTGCGGCGAATGGCGCCGCCGCGCCGGCCACAGTCGAGGTGCGCTGCCCCGAGCTTTGCCCCCGCTTCACTACGCGCGTGTTCGAGAACGTCACGGTCGCACCCTCCCCGCCATGGCTGAAGGCGCGGCTGAGCGCCGCCGGGCAGCGCCCGATCAACAACGTGGTGGACATAACCAACTACGTCATGCTGCTCACCGGCCAGCCGCTGCACGCCTTCGACCTCGACCGTGTCGCCGGCGCGCGCCTGACGGTGCGCCGCGCCGCCGACGGCGAGCGAGTGGAGACGCTCGACGGGCAGACGCGCACGCTCGACGGCGAGATGGTGGTGATCGAGGACGCTGAGGGCCCCACCTCGATCGCCGGGCTGATGGGCGGCGCGCGCTCGGAGGTGGGGGAGGCGACCAGGCGGGTGCTGCTGGAGGTCGCCAACTGGCACGGGCCCAACATCCACCGCTCCTCGTGGGCGCTTGGGTTGCGCAGCGAGGCGTCGGGGCGCTTCGAGAAGGGGCTCGCCCCCGAGCAGTGCCTGCACGCGCAGGCCGTCGCATCGCGGTTGATGCTCCAGCTGTGCGGCGCCACGCTGCTGCCCGGGACGATCGACCTCGGCGCCGATGGAGCATGGCTCCCGCCCGCCACGCGGAGGATCAGGCTGCGCGAGCGCCGGGTGTGGGCGATCCTCGGCGTGCCGGTGGCGATGGTACGCCAGGCGGAGATCCTCGAAGCACTTGACTTCGCCACCACGCACTGCGAGGACGGCCTGGACGTCACCGTGCCAGCGCTGCGCCGCGAGGATGTCAGCCGCGAGGTTGACCTGATCGAGGAGGTCGCCCGCATCGATGGGCTGGAGCGCCTGCCCGCCACCCTGCCGGCCCGCCGGGGCGCCGCCGGGCGGCTCACCCACGCCCAGCGCGTACGCCGCGCCGCCGAGGACGCGCTCGTCGGGCGCGGGCTGCACGAGATCGTCGGGTGGAGCTTCGCCGACCCGCAGCTGCTCGACCGGCTGCTGATCCCGCCTGAGCACGCGCTGCGCGAGGTCGTGACGATCGCCAACCCGCTGTCGGACAGCCAGTCGATGATGCGCCCCACGCTGCTCGGCTCACTGCTGGACGCCGCTCAACACAACATCTCGCGCGGACGTCCGGACATCGCGATCTTCGAGTCGGGCACCGTCTACCGGGCCGCCCCCGGTGGACGCGCTGGCGGTGATAGCCCCCCCGACACGTCTGGCGCCGCCGGGCGCCCAAACGATGGGCGCCCGGCCGACGAGCACCACGGCCTCGGGGTGCTGCTGAGTGGACACACCACACCCCGCGCGTGGCGGGGGGAGCGCGCACAGGTTGACTTCTTCGCCGCCAAGGCGCTGCTCGCCGGGCTGCTCGACCGCTTCCACGCGCGCTGGTCGGTGGCGCCCGCCGACTGGCCGTTCCTGCATCCCGGGCGCAGCGCCGCCGTATTCGCCAGCGAGACGATGCTTGGTTTCCTCGGCGAGCTGCATCCGCTGGTCGCGGAGGCGTGGGGCCTCGAGCGCACCGCGGCGTTCGCGATCGATCTCGGGAAGCTGGCGGCGATCGCACCTGAAACGGTCTCCTTCCGGCAGTTCGGCGCCTTCCCGGCGCTGCGCCAGGATCTCGCGGTGACGCTGCCCGAGAGCGTCAGCGCCGACGAGCTGCTCGCGCTTGTGCACCGCGCCGGGGGCGAGACACTGGAGCAGGCCGAGGTGTTCGACGTGTACACCGGCGCGCAGGTGGGGGAGGGTCGGCGCTCGCTGGCGCTCGCCCTCACCTTCCGCGCGCTGGAGCGCACGCTCACCGACGAGGACGTGGCGCCCGCGCGCGCGCAAATCGTCGCGGCGCTGCGCGAGATCGGGGGTGAGCTGCGTGGCTGAGCAGCGCTTCGCATCCGGCTCGCCCCGCGTGCTGGTCGCCGGCGCCACGGGCTTTGCGGGCGCGCTCGCGGCACATCTGCTGTGGCGCCATCCTCGCTTCGAGCTGAGCACTGTCACCGCGCGTGCGGAGGCCGGCCAGCGCTTGGACGAGCTTTACCCGCGCTATCGGGTGCCGCTAGTGCTGCAGGAGCTCGACCTCGATCGCCATAGCGAGGTGGACGCCGCCCTGGTCGCCTACCCACACGCAGCCTCGGCCCCGGTCGTGGCCGCTCTGCGCGCTCGCGGCGTGCGCGTTGTGGACCTCAGCGCAGACTTTCGTCTCAGCGAGCTTTCCACCTACGAACGGTGGTACGGCCCGCATCCCCACCCGGAGCTGCTCGAAGACGCCTCCTACGGGCTACCCGAGCTGCACCGCGTGGCGATCGCCGCCGCCGACCTGGTTGCCACTCCGGGCTGCTACCCGACGGCGTCGCTGCTCGGCCTCGCCCCGCTCGCGCGCGTCGGGCTGATCGCGGACCTCGTGATCGACGCCAAGCAAGGTCTCTCCGGCGCCGGGCGCTCGGCGACCTGGCAGACGCACTTCTCCAACAGCGGCGAGAACATCCTCCCCTACAACATCGTCCACCACCGCCACACTCCGGAGATCGAGGAGCAGCTGGACGATCTCAACCCCACTACAGATCGTGCCCGCCCACCCCTGCGAGTGCAGTTCACCCCGCATCTCGTGCCGCTCGACCAGGGGGAGCTCGTCAACTGCTACGTGACGCCCACGCGCCCGATGGAGCAGGACGAGCTCGACGTCATGTACGAGGACGCGTACGCGGGTGAGCCGTTCGTCGAGCTGGCGCCTGCGCCAGCCGAGGTCAGAGACGTGCGCGAAACCAACGTCTGCCGGCTGCACGTGGCGCTCAGCGAGCACACCGGCAAGGTGGTGGTGCTCTCGGCGATCGACAACCTGTGGAAGGGCACCTCCTCGCAAGCGGTGCAGAACCTCAATCTCATGTTCGGATTCGACGAGACAGAGGGTCTCCTATGAGCTTGGGTGTTGTGTACAAGCGGTGCGAAATGGGGTGGTTGGCATGAGCGCCGGCAACGACGTGTGGGGCGATCGTTCCAGCGACGGCCCGCCGCGGCCATTCTTCGGCTCGCGCTGGGTGGCGGCGCCTGCGCACGTGCGCGAACTGGAGCCCGACGCGGGGCTGCCGGCCGGCTTCCGCGCGGCCGGCGTCGTCTGCGGGATCAAGCCGAGTGGCAACCACGACCTCGGTTTGCTGATCTGTGACGCCGCGCGCCCCGTCAGCGCCGCGCGCTTCACCGCCAGTGGCACCGCCGCAGCGCCGGTGCTGCTCAGCCGCGAGCGGTGCCGACTGGACGCGCTGCGCGCGGTGCTTGCCAACTCGGGGTGCGCCAACGCCGCCACCGGCAAGCGCGGCCTGGATGACGCCGCCAAGACGCAGGGTGCTGCCGCGCTCGCCATGGGTGTGCAACCGGAGGAGGTGCTGCTCGGCTCGACCGGCGGCATCAGCTGGTATTTGCCAGTCGATGCGCGTGCTGAAGGGGATCCTCGCCGCCAGCGGGCAGTTGCGCCTCGCGGGGGACATCGACTTCCAGAAGGCGATTCAGACGACCGACGCCTTCGAGAAGCGCGCCAACCTCGAGGTGCGGCTGCCCTCGGGGACCGTGCGCCTCACCGCCCAGTGCAAGGGGGCGGGCATGATCTCGCCGAACTTCGCCACGATGCTGTGCTTCGTGCAGACCGACGCGGCGCTGAGCCCCACACCGCCGAGCTGCTGCTCGGCGTGTGCGTGAAGCGCTCGTTCGATCGCTGCACCGTGGATGGCGATCTCTCGACCAATGACACCGCCGTGCTGATGGCCTCCGGCGCCAGCGGCGTGACGATCGCGCCGGAAAGCGAGGACGAGCTGCGCTTCGGCGAGGCGCTCGACGCGCTGCTGCGTCAGCTGGCGATCATGATGGTCACCGACGGCGAGGGCGCGGCACGGATCGCCCGCGTGGTGGTGCGGGGCGGGTCGGTTGGCGAGGGACGCGGCGCGCTCGAGATGGTCGAGGCGGCCGCGCGCGGCGTCGCCAACTCCCCGTTGGTGAAAGCCGCGCTGCACAGCGCCGACCCCAACTGGGGGCGGCTCGTGATGGCGGTGGGAGCGGCGTTGCCCGGCACGGCCCCGCTGCCCGTAGACGTCGCGATCGAGGGCATCCTCGTCTGCTCGGCCGGCACCGCGATCGACTACGACGAGGATGCGCTCGCGCGGGCGATCGATCGGCGTGAGGTCGCATACGAGGTCACGTTGGGCGGGGACTCGATCGAAGCCGAAACCGAGGTCTTCTTCTCCGACCTCTCGCACGAGTACGTGCGGATCAACGCGGAGTACACGACATGAACAGATGGGGCGCTGGCCGCAAACGGCGATGCTCGCCGTAGGCGAGTGTCTCCGGCCGCGTCCTCGGTCGCTCGCGTGCGTCTGCACGCCACGCTCCCTGCGGTCTTGGCCAGCTTCCCATGCGTGATGTAGCCACTCTCCTCGAGGCGCTCCCCTACATCCGTGAGTTCCACGGCAAGACCGCGGTGATCAAGTACGGGGGCGCGGCGATGGAAGACCCGGCCCTGCGCGAGGAGTTCGCGCGTGACGTGGTGCTGCTCAAGTACGTGGGGCTCAACCCGATCGTGGTGCACGGCGGCGGCCCCGACATCACCGCCTACATGGAGCGCCTCGGCCTGCCTGTGCAGTTCGTCGGAGGTTTGCGCGTGTCCGACGAGGCCACGGTCGAGGTCGCAAAGATGGTGCTGGTTGGCAAGGTCAACAAGGAGATCGTCGGCCGCCTGCACCGCCATGGCCAGCCCGCGGTGGGCCTCTGCGGGGACGACGGCGCGCTGTTTCGCGTCGAGCGCCGCGCCGGGCCCGGCGGCGAGGACATCGGCTTCGTGGGGCGCATCGAGCGCGTCAACGTCGATGTCCTGCAGCACATCGCGCGCGACTACATCCCGGTGATCGCCTCCGTCGGCGCCGACCGCGAGGGGCACTCCTACAACATCAACGCCGACGAGGCCGCGGGCGCGGTGGCGCGGGAGCTGGGGGCCTACAAAATCGTGTTCCTCACCGACGTCGCCGGCTGGCTGGCCGACCCCGAGGACCCCACCAGCCTGGTTGGCCAGGCGACCGTCGAGCAGGTGCGCGACGCGCTGGACGGCCTGGAAGGGGGGATGCGCCCGAAGCTGCAGGCCTGCTTGGAGGCGATCCAGGGCGGTGTCAGCTCCGCGCACATCGTCGATGGGCGGATTCCCCATTCGTTGCTGTTGGAGTTCTTCACCGATGCAGGCATCGGCACCAAGATCGAGGCCGCCCCATGAACGCCCATTGCGCTGCTTGGCCCGGGGGAGGCAGCTCATGACCCTGACCGACCTGCAGGAGATCGAGGCGGCGAGCCTGACCGCCAACTATGCGCGCTTCCCGGTCGAGTTCGTACGCGGCGAGGGGGCGTGGCTATGGGATGCCGAGGGCGAGGAGTACCTCGACTTCCTCTGCGGCATCTCGGTCACCAACGTCGGGCACTGCCACCCGCGGGTGGTGGAGGCCGTGCGCGAGCAGGCAGGGAGGCTGATGCACGTCTCCAACCTCTTCTACACCGAGCCCGCGATGCGCCTGGCGCAGCGGCTCTCGCAGAGCAGCCTCGGCGGCAAGGTGTACCTCTGCAACTCCGGTGCCGAGGCCAATGAGGCGGCGATCAAGCTAGCCCGCAAGGCGCGCCCCGGGGGGGACATAGTCTCTGTCTACAACGCCTTTCACGGACGCACCTACGGCGCGCTTTCCGCCACTCCCCAGGAGTCCAAGCAGGCGCCCTTCGCGCCGCTGGTGCCCGGCTTTCGCGCGGTCGCGCCCGAGCCCGAGGCGCTCCAGCGGGCGGTTGACGCGCACACCGCCGCCGTGCTGCTGGAGCCGATCCAGGGGGAGAGCGGCGTCAACGTGCTCTCGGAGGAGCTGCTGCGCGTCGCGCGTGCGGCCTGCGACGAGCACGGCGCCGCACTGATCTTCGACGAAGTCCAGTGTGGCATGGGCCGCACCGGCTCGCTGTGGGCGTACGAGCAGATCGGGGTGCAACCCGACGCCTTCACCGCCGCCAAGGCGCTCGGTGGCGGTCTGCCGATCGGCGCGCTCGTGACAGGCGAGCGCCTCGCCGACGTGTTCGCCCCCGGCGACCACGGCTCGACCTTCGCCGGCGGCCCGGTGATCTGCGCCGCCGCGCTCGCCGCCCTGGAGATCGTCGAGGACTCCGTACTGCTCGCGCGCGTGCGCGATCTCGGCCTGCGTCTCGCGGCCGGCCTAGAAGGGCTGCCGCACGTGCGCTCGGTCCGCGGGCGCGGCCTGATGCTCGCCTGCGAGCTAGATACCCCCGCCCCCGAGGTGGTGCGCCGCGCGCTGCTGGAGCAGCGGCTGATCCTCAACGCCACCGGCCCCACTACGGTGCGGCTGCTGCCCCCCCTGATCCTCGCCGAGGCCGAGGTCGAGGAGGCCCTGAAGCGGCTTGGCACCGTGCTCGCCGGGTGACGTTCGATGGATTGCGCTTGGGGCGTGGCTCGACAGGTGAGCAGGACAGGCAGCGCGACCGACGGCTTGACGGATAAGGTCTGCGCCCGTGAGTGACGAACCCCGCCCCTTCCCCCCGCGCACGGCCTCCTACGAGGCCGACCCCGAGCAGGTGCACCGCGTGCTGCTGCTGTACTCCGGCGGTCTCGACACCAGCGTGATGCTGAAGTGGATCCAGGACCGCTACGACGCCGAGGTCGTGTGCCTCACCGTCAACCTCGGGCAGCCCGGTGAGGATTACGCGGTAATCGAAGAGAAGGCCAAGCGGTTGGGTGCGCTGGAGTGCCACGTGGTGGACGCGCGGGAGCAGTTCGCCCGCGACTTCCTCGTGCCGGCGATCCACGCCAACGCCGTATACGGCGGCGGCTACCCGCTGTTCACCGCGCTCGGCCGGCCGTTGATCGCCAAGCTCGCGGTCGAGTACGCGCGTCGCAGCGGCTGCGACACGATCGCACACGGCTGCACCGGCAAGGGCAACGACCAGGTGCGCATCGAGGCCACGGTCGCCACGCTCGGCCCGGAGCTGAAGGTGATCGCGCCGGTGCGTTCCTGGCAGATGGGCCGCGAGGAGGAGATCGCCTACGCGCGCGAGCACGGCATCCCGATCAAGGGCGGCGCCGAGCGGGTTCCCTACTCGATCGACGACAACCTTTGGGGGCGCTCCTCGGAGGGGCGCTGGATCGAGGATCTCGACCATGCCCCCGACGAGGATGTATTCCAGCTCGTAACGCCCCCCGAGCGCGCTCCCGACGAGCCCGAGCTGGTGCGAATCGGCTTCGAGGCCGGGGTCCCGGTGGCGCTCGACGACCAGCCGCTGGAGCTCGTGGAGCTGCTCGAACGGGTCGCGGAGATCGGCGCCCGTCATGGCGTCGGGATCGTTGACCACATCGAGGATCGCATCGTTGGCTTGAAGGTGCGCGACATCTACGAGGTGCCCGCCGCCGCGCTGATCCTCCCTGCCCACCACGAGCTGGAGCGGCTGGTGGGCACGATCCACCAGAACCAGTTCAAGCCCCAGCTCGACCGCCAGTGGGGCTACCTCGTGTACGCCGGGCTGTGGTGGGAGCCGCTGCGATGCGACCTCGACGCCTACATGGAGTCGGTCAACCGGCGCGTCACCGGCACGATCGGCCTGAAGCTCTACAAGGGTCACGCGCGCGTCGTCACCCGCACATCTCCCCACGCCGTGTACGACGCCAGCCTCGCCTCCTTCTCGGAGTCGGGCGGCCTCTTCTCCCAGACCGCCTCACCCGGGTTCATCGAGCTGTGGTCGTTGCAGTCGCGCATGGCGTGGCGGCTGCGCGAGGAGGAGTAGTAGAAGGCCGTCCGATCGCGCTCATATTCTGAGGCGCGGTGATCCCTGAGGAAGACGAGGCACGGCGCAAGCGCACCCCGCGCGAGGAGGAGCAGGACACGCTCGCCGAGCGCCGTGCCCGCCGTGCCTGGTTGGGCGATGCGGCCCTGCTGCGGCGCGCCGAGGCGGCCGAGGCGTCGGTGCACACGCTCGAGGCACACCTCGCCGACCTGCGCCGGCGCCAAGTCGAGAGCGAGCGCGTGCGGGAGAGCACTGCTATGCAGCTCGCCGAGCGCGAGCTGGAGCTGCGCCGTGTCAAGCAGCGCGAGTACGCCGAGCAGCAGTTGCGCGTCGAGGCCGAAGAGGCCGCCGTGCGCGCGCGTGGCGGCCAGCGCGCCGAGCGCGACCGCTGGCGGCGTCGCGTGGAGGAGGCAGAGGCTGCCGCGCAGTACGCCGAGGAGCAGCGCGACACGCTCGTGGCTCGTCTTGCCACCGTGAACGAGAGCTGCGAGCGCCTGCGCGGAGGGGTGGTCGCGCTGCAGGGAGTTGCCGCCGAGTTGCGCACCACCTTCGAGCTGGAGCATGGCGGCGCGCAAGTGCGGATCCGCGAGCTCGAAGGCGAGCTTGAGCGGGCCCGCGCCGATCCGCCCGCGGAGCAGCAGTCTGCGGACGAGGAGGCCCGGCGGCGCGAGGAGATGGCGGGCGCGCTCGCGGCTGCCGTCTCACGCCTGCGTGCCCGTGCTGTCCCTGCTGCCCCCGAGCTTGCTGACCTCGAGGCCTCTGCTCCGCCCGAGCTTGCGGCTCTCGAGGCCTCTGCGCCTCTAGGACTCGCTTCTCCGGAGTCCTCTGCTCCCCCACAGTCTCCTGCATCAAAGCCTCCCGCATCGGTGACCGCTGCCTCAGGGGCTCCTGCTCCCCCTGCGCCAACCGCGCCGGCGACCCTCGTGCCCCCGCCGGCGACCCCCGTGCCTCCGCAGGAGATCCCCACAGTGGTCGTGGTGCCTCGCCTGTTCGTCGGAGCCGGGCGGCTGCGCCCGGTCGCCCGGCGTATCGCCGCGCGTTTGGCAGCGTGGGCGGGCCCACCCCAAGAGCAACCCCGCTCCTAGAGCGGCCTCACCGCTCCGCCGCTCGCAAGCCTAAGATCCACTCCGGTGTCCAACTCCGCCTGCGCCCATCTGCACGTGCACTCCGAGTACTCGCTGCTCGACGGTGCCTGCAAGATTGACGCCCTCGCCGCGCGCGCCGCGCAGTTCGAGCAGCCCGCCCTCGGTCTCACCGATCACGGCGTGATGAATGGCGCGGTGGAGCTCCACAAGGCATGTGCCAAGCACGGGATCAAGCCGATCGTCGGCTGCGAGATCTATCTCGTGGACGATCACACGGCGTCCGCCTCCGGGTCCGACCCAACGCGGGGATCCGGTCCCACCCGCCCCGGGAATCGCAGCAAGCGCAACCACCTCACGCTGCTGGCCGCCGACGACACCGGTTATCGCAACCTCGTCAAGCTCTCCTCCGCCGGCTTCCTTGAGGGGCTGCAGCGCGGCAAGCCAACCGTCGACCTCGAGCAGGTCGCGCACCACTCCGAGGGCGTGATCGCGCTCACCGGCTGCCTCGCCTCCCGCTTCTGCCAGCGCCTCACCGAAGACCGGCACGAGGACGCCCGCGCTCACGCCGACGAGCTGCTCGGCATCTTCGGCGCCGAGAACGTCTACTTCGAGCTGCAGAAGAACGGGCTGGCAGCCCAGGAGAAGTGCAACGAGGGAATCGAGCGCATCGCGCGCGAAGTCGGCGGGCGCCTGGTGGGCACCGGCGACGTGCACTACCTGCGCCGCGAGGACTACGGACACCACACCGCGCTGCTGTGCGTGCAGACGAAGAGCACGATCGCCGCCCCGAAGCTCACCTTCGATACCAACGAGTTCTACCTGCGCGACAACGCGGAAATGGCCACATCCTTCGCGCAGTGGCCGGAAGCACTCGCCAACACCCTGGAGATCGCTGAGCGCTGCTCGGTGCACGTGGAGCTCGGCAAGCAGCTGATCCCGAGCTTCCCGACGCCCGACGACGTCCCCGAGCGCGAGTATCTGCGCGCGCGTGTCGAAGAGGGCATGCGCATGCGCTACGGCGATCCGCCGAGCGCGCAGGCGCTGGAGCGGATGGAGATGGAGCTCGGCGTGATCGATCGCATGGGCTTCAACGCCTACTTCCTGATCGTCTGGGACTTCGTCAAGTACGCCAAGGAGAACGGCATCGCCGTGGGCCCCGGGCGCGGCTCGGCCGCCGGCTCGATCGTGGCGTACTGCCTGCAGATCACCGACGTTGACCCGCTGCGCTACGAGTTGCTGTTCGAGCGCTTCCTCAACCCCGAGCGGGTGTCGATGCCGGATATCGACATCGACTTCTCCGTGCGCGGGCGCGAGCGCGTGATGCGCTATGTGACCGAGAAGTACGGGCGCGAGTCGGTCGCGCAGATCGTCACCTTCGGCAAGATGCTGCCACGCGCCGCCACCCGCGACGCGGCGCGCGTGCTCGGCTTCGACTACGCGACCGGGGATCGCCTGGCGAAGCTGATCCCCGACCCGATCATGGGCCGCTCCCCCTCCTTCGAGGAATGCCTGAAGCCGGGCGAACCGCTGCGCAAGGCCTTCGACGAGGAACCCGACGCCCGGCGCGTCCTGGAAACCGCGCAGGGCCTGGAGGGGATCGTGCGCAACTCCTCGATCCACGCCGCCGCCGTCGTGATCGCCGACCGCCCGCTCACCGACATCGTGCCGCTGCAGCTCGCCGATGCCGGCACCGGCGAGAACGGCGAGCGCAGCTTCCGCACAGTCACGCAGTTCTCGATGAAGCCGATCGAGGAGATCGGCCTGCTGAAGATGGACTTCCTCGGGCTGCGCAACCTCGACGTGATCGAGGACGCGCTCGACATCATCGAGCGCTCCACCGGCGAGCGTCCCGACTGGACGAAGGTGCCGCTCGACGACCAGAAGACGTATGAGATGCTCGCGCGCGGCGACTCGATCGGCGTCTTCCAGTTCGAGTCCGAGGGCATGCGCGAGGCGCTGAAGAAGGTGCGCCCCGACGAGTTCAACGACCTCGTCGCGCTCAACGCGCTCTACCGCCCCGGCGCGATGGACCAGATCCCGGTGTATGCCAAAGGCAAGCACAACCCCGAGTCGATCTCCTACCCGGACGAGCGCCTGCGAGGAATCCTGCAGTCCTCCAACGGGGTGATTCTCTATCAGGAGCAGGCGATGCAGATCTCCAAGGAGCTCGCGGGCTTCTCCGGGGCCAAGGCTGACGATCTGCGCAAGGCGATCGGCAAGAAGAACCGCGCGGCGATGGCCGCGCTGAAGCCCGAGTTCGTCGAGGGCTGCCGCGCATCCGGTACCAAACCGGAGGTGATCGAGTTCCTCTGGCAGACCAACGAAAAGTCGGCTGACTACTCCTTCAACAAGAGCCACGCCGCCTGCTACGGGCTGATCGCCTATCGCACCGCTTGGCTGAAGGCCAACTACACCCCCGAGTACATGGCCGCGCTGATCTCCTCGGTGATGTCCACCAAGGACAAGGTGCCCTTCTTCGTGGCCCGCTGCGAGGAGCTGGGGATCGAGATCCTGCCCCCCGACGTCAACCTCTCAGATCACGAGTTCACGGTGGTGGAGGGCAACATCCGCTTCGGCCTGGATGCCGTCAAGGGCGTGGGCTACCAGGCGGTGGAGGCGATCAAGCGAGCGCGCGCGGAAGCGCCGCCCGGCGGCGCGGCGAGGCTCCTCGGGCAAGCGGCGGGGGATTCGAAGCCCGCCCACCCCGCGTTCACCTCGCTATGGGACTTCTGCGAGCGCGTGGACAACCGCGCCGTCAACAAGAAGGCGATCGAGGCGCTGATTAAGTGCGGTGCATTTGGCTCCACCGGAGCCTCCCGCAAGGGGATGCTGGCCGTGCTGGAGCAGGCTCAGTCTTCCGGGCAGAAGTCCCAGCAGGACGCCCAGATCGGCCAGGGCTCGATCTTCGACCTGGAAGACGCGGGCGGCGCACAGAATGGTGGGGGGGCGCTCGGCGCCGGCCTCGGTGGGCTGCCCGGAGCTGGCCCGGCGCGCGCGGGCGGGCGTGGGTTCGATCATCCTCCGATCCCGGCCGAGGAGTTCGACCAGGCGGAACTGCTGGCCGCGGAGAAGGAGGCGATCGGGCTGTTCGTCTCTGCCCACCCGCTCAAGCCGGTGCGTGAGGCGCTGCGCGCCCGCGCCGACTGTCCGCTGGAGAAGCTCGCCGGGCGGCGCGACAAGGAGTGGGTCACGGTCGGCGGGATAGTGACCGAGTCAAAGCGCATCCGCACCCGCAACGGCGACCACATGATGTTCGCCACGCTCGACGATCTGGAGGGCTCTGTGGAGATGCTGGTGTTCGGCAAGGCGCTCGCCGAGCACGAGGCGGTGCTAGCCGTCGACCAGGTGGTGCTGGTGCGCGGGCGCGTCGACCACAAGGAAGCCGGCAAGACCTGCCTGGTGGTGCAGTCGGCAGAGACCTTCGCCCCCAGTGAACAGGAAGTGGCGGACGCACATGCGGCATCGGCGCGGGCGGCGAAGCCGGCCCGACCGGTGTGCCTGCGGATCGACGCCGCCAAGCTACCCGCGAGCGCGATCGACGAAATCAAGCACGTGATCGGCAACTTCCCGGGTCCCGCGGAGGTGGTGCTCGAGATGGACACCACCACCGGCCCTCGCCGTCTGCGCCTCGGAGAGGCCTACCGGGTGGAACCCACCCCCACGCTGCGCGCGGAGCTGGAGCAGGTGCTGGCCCCGGCCTGCTTGGCGGTCGCCTGAGGGCCGTGGGCGCGGCGCATACCTGCGTCCTCGGTCGCTCGTGTACCGAAGCCGGGAGACACTCGCTTCGCTCGCATCCCCGTTTCGGCCAGCACACTTCGCTCCCTGCGTCCTTGGTCTGCTTGGCCCACGGCCCTCAGGGCCGTTTCGCTGATCCGGTCGCTTCGCGCCGACGCCGTGCCTGCAGGCCACGCTTGTGCAGGGACATCGCCAGCGCGACCTCCTCCGCAGTGGGGCCGCCGTGGCCGCCCGGACCCGGCGTCTCGAGCACACAGGGCAGGTCCTCAAAGGGGGCAGCGGCGAGGAAGGTCGCGCAGCCGCGCTCGCCCAGCTCCCCCTGCCCGACGTTGGCGTGACGGTCGCGGCACGAGCCGAGGGCTCCCTGCGAGTCGTTGAGGTGCAGCGAGCCCAACCGCTCCAAGCCGACCTTCGCGGAGACCTCCTCCAGCAGCGCGTCCATGCCAGCGGGCGTGCGGATGTCATACCCGGAGGCAAACAGATGGCAGGAGTCCAGGCACACCCCCAACCGCTCCCCGCCGCCGGCGGCGTCGATCAGCGCGGCCAGCTCCTCCACCGAGCGGCCCAGGGTGCCACCGCCGCCGGCGGTGTTCTCCAGGTGCAGCGGGCATTCCTCGCTCTCGGCGAGCGCCTCGCGGATCGTGTTGCCCGCCCGTACGATCGCCTCGCCGACGTCACCGCTCTTCGCCGAGCCGGGGTGCAACACCACCCCGCTGGCCCCGATCGAAGCCCCGACGCGCAGCGAGTGGATCAGGGAGGTGAGCGTTTTGGCGCGGATGTCGGGATCCTCGCTGGCGCAGTTGAGCAGGTACACCGCGTGGATCAGCACCGCATCGATCGGGCTGGCGGCGAGCGCCTCCGTGAAGGCGGCGACGTCCTCGTCGCGGTACACCGTGGGTCGCCACATGCGCGGCGACTGGTTGAAGATCTGGATCGCGCGGCAGCCGCGCTCCTCGCCGCGCTCGATTGCTTTGGGCAGGCCGCCGGCCGGCGAGACGTGCGCTCCGATTAGCATGGCGGCGATCTTATGGTCTGCGCCCGCCCCAACGTCTCCCCGCCACGCAGTTCCCGCCGACCCGGCACAGGCGGCAATCGGTTGAACGCCCACTACCGCCGAGCAGCTCGTTGCGCGTAAGGTTCGCACCATCCCCGACGGGCGCCCTGCACATCGGCGGCGCCCGCACCGCCCTGTTCAACTGGCTGCTGGCGCGCGGCAACGCGGGCACGCTGGTGCTGCGCATCGAGGACACCGACCGCGAGCGCTCCACGCCCGAGAACGTCGAGCAGATCCTCGATGCGTTGCGCTGGCTGGAGCTCGATTGGGACGAGGGGCCGATCTTCCAGACCGAGCGCACCGAGCGCCATCAAGAGGCGCTCACGGCGCTCCTTGCCAGCGGCCACGCCTACCGCTCGGGCGCGACCGCCGATGATGTGAAGGACTACAAGCAGCTGCACGGCGCCGACCGCGGCTTCCGCGGCGAGGCCGAGGCAGAGGGGGCGGTGCGCCTGCGCGTGCCCGACGAGGGCGCCACCGTCGTCCACGATGTGATCCGCGGCGACACTCGCTTCGAGCACGTCCACCTGGACGACCCGGTGATCGCTCGCGCCGACAGCTCGGTGCTCTACAACTTCGCCGTCGCGATCGACGACCTCGACGCGCGGATTACGCACGTGGTGCGTGGCGAGGATCACCTCTCCAACACCCCCAAGCAGCTGCTCGTGCTCGAGGCCGCCCGCGCCGCCGGCTTCGCGCCCGACGCCGCACTGCCTCTCTACGCGCACCTGCCCCTGCTGCACGGGCCGGATGGCAAGAAGCTCTCAAAGCGCCACGGAGCGGCCTCGGTGCAGGAGCTGCGCGACGCCGGCTATCTGCCGGAGGCGGTGCGCAACTACCTGGCGCTGCTGGGCTGGGGCGCGGGAGACGACGCCACTGTGATGTCCACCGAGCAGCTCGTCGAGCGCTTCGCGCTGGAGCGCGTCAGCCGCAACCCGGCGCAGTTCGACGAGGTGAAGCTGCGCTGGTTGAACGGCTTGTACATCCGCGAGCTCTCGCCTGCCGAGCTGACGCGTCGCCTGGAGAAGTACACCGGACGCGACGGCTTGGAGCAGGCAGCACGGATCAGCCAGGAGAAAATCCAGACGCTCGCCGACTTCTGGCCACTCGCCGGTTCGCTGCTCGACGAGCCGATCGACGATCCCGCGGCGCGCACACGCTGGCTGGACGACCGCGGGCGCGAGGCGCTCGGCCAGGTCCGCTCGGCTCTGAGCGAGAGTGCGAGCTTCGACGAGGCCGCGGTGCAGGAGGCCTTGGAGGCGATAATCGCCGAGCGTGGTGCCAAGCCGCGCGAGGTGTATCAACCGTTGCGCGTGGCGCTCACCGGCACGACGATCTCGCCCGGGATCTTCGAGAGCGTCGCGCTACTCGGTCGCGAGGAGACGTTGGCGCGCATCGACGCGGCGCTTGCTGATGGCGGGTCTTGAAGGGAGGGGGATCTGAATTGCCCGCCCATCCCGCGCCTGCCCTCCCCCGACTTAGGGGCTATCCCGGAAGGATTATGTAGCGCTGCGTTGAACTTTTGATCGGCTGGTCTTGTGCCATTCGATCAGGAGGTCTGTGATGGGCTACATGGTCAGTAAGGATGATGGTTGGCGGATGCCGGACTGGTTGTGGGAGCGGATCGAGCCGTTGCTGCCGCCACCGCCGTTTCACCCGTTGGGTACGCATCGCTTGAGGGTGCCCGATCGGGGCGCGATGGACGCAATCTTGTTGGTGCTCAGGACGGGGATGCAGTGGAACGCTTTGAACGCTACAGGGGTGTGCTCCTCGAGTTCTGCGCACCGGCGTTTTCAGGAATGGGAGCAGGCCGGTGTGTTTGCTGAGATCTGGCGTCAGGGACTGTTGGAGTACGACAAGGTTGTCGGGATCGATTGGGCATGGCTGGCAGCCGACGGCGCGATGACCAAGGCACCGCTGGGCGGAGGAAAGACGGGGCCAAATCCCACTGATAGAGCCAAGGGGGGGCGAAGCGTGAGGTTCTCAGCGAGGGAGCGGGGGTCCCGATTGGGTTGGCGCACGACGGTGCGAACCGCCACGACCAGAAGCTGCTAGAGCCGACCCTGCAAAGCATTCCGATCGAGCGCCCTGAGCCGACCGCGGAGTGCCCGCAGGGGCTGTGCCTCGACAAGGGCTTTGACTCCCCGCCGGTGCGTGATCTCGCGGTCAAGCACGGTTACACGCCGCACATCCGCACGCGTGGCGACGAGATCGCCGAAAAGGTTCGCACGCCCGGCTGGCGAGCACGACGCTGGGTCGTCGAGGCGACCCACTCCTGGATGAACCGCAACCGCGGGATCCTTATCCGCTGGTCCAAGAAGGACGAGAACCACCTCGCCCTCCTACAACTCGCCAGCGGCCTGATCGCGTTCAAGAAGGCACAGCTCGCGACCCACGCCGCCACCCAACCGGGATAGGCCCTAAGATGTGGCGCTGCTCGGTCGTGAGGAGACGTTGGGCGCGCACCGGCCCTCCCCCGACTTTTTTATAAAGTCGTCCAAGCGTCCTTGAAAACAGCGGGACGCGGCCGATTATCGAGCAATACCTGCGGCTAAATGCCTCAACCGAACGTCCACGCCTGCCGATAGAGGGTCAGACCAGGCGGCCCAATGGATTGGGCGGCAAACGACTTCAAGGTAGGTGCGCAGGAGCATGCAAGCAACAGCCACCACACAGCGGCAGCGGGCCAAGGATCGGCCCAACGCAGCCGGCGAGCCCACCCCCTCGGGGAACGGACGCCATCAGAACGAGGGGCACGGACGGCGCCTGACGCAGGCGTTCGAAGCGCTCGAGGGCTATCCGGCGCTGGCGGAGTCGCGCAAGCGGCTGCTGGCGGTGATGTCTAAGGACCACGTGGCGACCGCCGACGTGGTGGGTGCGGTGGAGTCGGACGTGGCGCTGGTGACCGCGGTGCTGCGCATGGCCAACCAGGTGCAGGGGACGCGCGGGCGCGTGGACACGGTGGTGGGAGCGGTGGAGGTACTCTCTCCCCAAACCGTGCAGGCGCTGGCGGCGAGGGTGAGGACCTTCGACTTCTTCGAGCGCGCAAGCGTGTGGGATGCGGCGCCGGAGCGCTTCAGGCTGCACGCGCTGGCGACCCAACACGCGGCGGATCGCGTGGCGGCGGAGGTCGGCTATGAGAGCCGCGATCGCCTGACGGTGACGAGCCTGCTGCACGACATCGGCAAGCTGGTGTTGATGCACGCCTACCCCGGGTACCCCTCACAGGTGCACCAGGGCGCGCAGACGCCCGAGCAGCGCATCCACCAGGAGCGCCGCGAGCTGGGCGTTGACCACGCGCTGGTCGGTGGGGTGCTGGCGCGGCGCTGGGGGATGCCGGTGTCGATCGCAACCGTGATCGAACGCCACCACAGCCCGGAGGCCGCCGGTGAGGCGGCGTTCGTGCGCCTCGCGGACATGCTCGCCCACTACACCCAGGGCGCTCAGGTATCGCCGACGGAGATGCTGCGCACCGCGCGCCTGGTGGGCCTCGGCCCGGAGGAGCTGCGTCGGGTGATGTACGAGCTGCCCACGGTCACCAACCAGCGCCAGCGCCACGTCGATCCCTGCCCGCTGTCGGGCCGCGAGCTGGGCGTGCTGCAGCGCCTGGCAGAAGGCAAGGTGTACAAGCAGATCGCCCACGAGCTGACGCTCTCCACGAGCACGGTACGAACTCATCTGCACAACATCTACGGCAAGCTCGGTGCGGTTGACCGCGCGCAGGCGGTGCTGATCGCCACAGAGCGTGGGTGGCTCTGAGACGCTCTTTGCGTTCTCGCCTCGCTTGGTCAGCGACCGTCTCAGGGCGTTGTCTCGTAAAGTCGCGCGGGTGAGCGCGCGATGATCTCGATCACCAGCAAGTCCCCCTATGCCGTGCAGGCGCTGGCCGAGCTGGGGCGCAGCGGGGGCGCGGGGCCGGTGCCGATCGGCGAGCTGGCGCGCCGCCGCGAGGTGCCGGTGCAGTTCCTCGAGCAGTTGTTCGCGGTGTTGCGCCGTGCGGGGATCCTCAGCTCTCAGCGGGGCGTCAAGGGCGGTTACACCTTCGCGCGCGACCCCGCCACGGTGAGTGTGCTGGAGGTGGTGGAGCTGCTCGATGGGCCGCTCGGTCGCGACTCCGAGGGCGTGTTCGCCGATGCGGCGCAGGCCGCGCGCAAGGTGCTGGGCGACACGTCGATCGCCGACGTGATCGAGCGCGAGACGCGCGAGGCGGGCGCGAGCATGTACCACATCTGAGCGCCTTGCCTGGTGCCAGGTTGCTTGGTGCGGCCCTAAGGCCTACGCGCCCACTATTGTCGTGCGCAGATGCCCCGAATCCCGATCAACATTGCGGAACTGGTGGGGGAGACGCCGCTGGTGGAACTGCCGGGGCTGCTGGGCGAGACAACCGATCGGAGATCGGCCAGCGACAACGGGGTGCGGTTGTACGGGAAGGTCGAGTCGGCCAATCCCGGGGGAAGCGTGAAGGACAGGATCGGCGTGGCGATGATCGAGGCGGCCGAAGCCGAGGGGCGGATCGAGCCGGGCCGCACGACGATTGTGGAGGCGACCAGCGGCAACACGGGGATCGCGCTGGCGATGGTGTGCGCGGCGAAGGGGTATGAACTCGTGCTGGCGCTGCCTCAGGGGATGAGTCGTGAGCGCGAGAGCCTGCTGAAGTTGTACGGGGCGGAGGTGAGGATCACTGAGTCGCTGGGCGGAATGAATGAGGCGGTGGCAGCGGCCAGGGAGCTGGCGCGCGGGGAGGACGTGTGGCTGCCCGACCAGTTCTCCAACCCCGCTAATCCCGAGGCACACCGGCGCACGACTGGCCCGGAGATCGAGCGCGCCCTTGAAGGCGCACCGGATGTGCTGGTGGCGGGGGTGGGCACAGGTGGGACGATCACCGGTGCCGGCGGCTACCTGCGCGAACGCAACCAGCACCTGCGGATCGTCGCTGTCGAGCCGCAGGGCTCGGCGGTGTTGTCGGGCGGCAAGCTCGGCCCCCACCGCATCCAGGGCATCGGCGCGGGCTTCGTGCCGCCGGTATTGGAGCGAGAGCTGCTGGATGAGGTAATCGCGGTAAGCGACGAGGACGCGATCCACACTGCGTGGAGCTGCGCGCGTCGCGCGGGCTTGCTGGCAGGTATCTCTGGGGGCGCGGCGCTGTGGGCGGCGCTACAGGTGGCGGAGCGCCCGGAGTCGCGCGGCAAGCGGATCGTCGCGATCGTGCCGGACTCGGGCGAGCGTTATGTATCGCAGGCGTTCTTCGCGCCATAGGGGCTTTGATAGGGAAAAGGACCCCCACAAGCCCAAGCCGCGCTCCGCCCTAACCGATCTCAGGGTGTGTTCGCTCCGATTGCCATGGGTCGATCAGATCGATTCCTGTGCCTTCGAAGTCGCCGGTGTTTCGGGTGGCGAGCATCGCCCCGAGATTGCGGCAGATCGCTGCGATCTGCCCGTCGGCGAAGCCGATAGGACGGCCTTCTCTGTCCCGGCTGCTGACCAGAGCGGCGTAGTGCGCCGCGGAACTCCCGTCGAACGGCTCGACGCGACCGCCGAGATCGTCCTCGATCAGTCGATGTGTCGCCTCGCTCAGCAGATCCCTGCGTCGCCCGGCAGGCAGACGGGCAATGCCGTACAGCAGCTCTGCGGCTGTGATCGCGGTAGTGGCGATCGTGGTTGCATCGAGTGAGTCCATCCACCTCAGCACCCCATCGTCAGGATCGCGACGGATGAGCTCGGAGAGGACGTTCGTGTCGAGGACGATCACGTCTGCAGGTCCGCCGCACGCGGCAGCTCACGCCGAGTGGGCAGATCGAGCTCCACCCCGCCAATCGCAGCGAACCGGGCGTGAATGCGACTGCCGAGACCGCTCGAAGTGGTCTCAGAGGGCAACGCATCTTCAAGGATGGCACGCACCTCGGCCTCCATCGAGCGCCCGTGGTGCGCAGCCCTTACGCGCAGCCTGGTCTTGGTTGCATCATCGAGTCCACGTACGGTCAGTGTCGCCATATCATCTCTTCAAGCATTGCCTACATTGACTGCTATGCTAGCAAATCTATAAGTCAGAAGGCTTGGGTCGGCGGGAGGGGCTGCCGCGACCCCGACGCTACCCTGTGGGCATGCTAGGGCTGGGCACCTTCGCGGGGGTTGTCAAGGAGTTGCGCCGCGACGTGGCGGCGGCGCGCGACCGCGATCCCGCCGCCCGTGGTGTGGGGCCCGCGGAGATCGTGGCGACTTGGCCTGGCATCCACGCGCTGCTCTCCCACCGGGTGGCGCACGCGCTGCACGAGTCGGGGGTGCCGCTGGTGCCACGCACGATGTCGATGCTGACGCGAACGCTCACCGGTATCGAGATCCACCCGGCGGCGCAGATCGGCAAGGGCCTGTTCATCGACCACGGCGCTGGCGTGGTGGTCGGGGAGACCGCGACGATCGGCGACGACGTGACGCTCTACCAGGGCGTGACCCTCGGCGGCACGGGTTTCGCCACCGGCAAGCGTCATCCGACGGTGGAGGACAACGTGACGATCGGCTCGGGCGCCAAGCTGCTGGGCCCGATCACCGTCGGCCACGGCGCGAAGATCGGTGCCAACACGGTTGTCATAACCGACGTGCCGCCCAACTCCACCGTGGTGGGCAACCCCGGCCATCCGGTGCGCGTGGACGGCCGCCGCCCAGAGGGCCCGGACGCCGACTGGATCCACCTGCCAGACCCGATCGCCGAGGCGATCGGTGGTCTCTCCAGCCGCATCGGCGCATTGGAGCGCGCGGTGGGCGAGCTCTCCGGCGGGCGCATCGAGCCGCCTGTCGCCAAGGTCAGGCCGTTGCGTCCGGTGAAGGGACCCAACCCCGCGGGGGGGTAGGGTGAGCCCGGCGGCTCGATCCTCGCAAACCGCTTGCTGCGCTCAGCTTTGACGTCGCCGTGCCGATACCGGTGATAGCCGCGAATGGCCCGCGCCGGCGGCGTGCGGATCACCAACGACAGGGGGCATGGTGCGTAGGAGAATCGGAGCGGTCATGGCGATCGGCGCGTCGGTGGCGCTGGGAGCGCCCGTCGCCGCGGGTGCGGCTCCGACGTGGAGCGCGGCGAGTCCGTTGGGAGCCGGCAGCGAGCAGCTGGACGTCGCGATGGGAGCGCACGGCGACGTGGCGATGGCGTGGGCCAGCTTGGTTTCCGGGAAGTTAGCGGCCCAGATCGTTACGCGCCCCCCCGGCGGGAGCTTCTCCGCTGCGCTCACGCTGTCCCCGCCCGGAAGCGAAGCCAGAGCTCCCGTGGTCGGCGTGGACGGCGCCGGGGAAGCGGTCGCCGCGTGGCCGGCCGCCGGAGCCAACTTAATCGTCGAAGCCGCCACCGTGTCGGGCGCGACGGCGTCGGCTCCCCAGAAGCTGTCGGCTCCTGGCGGGAACGCGGTCTTGCCCGCCGTCGCGGTGGACGAACGGGGCGACGCGATCGTGGCGTGGATGCGCGAAAACGGAACCGAAAACGTCGTGCAGGCGTCGTTCCGTCCTGCCGGGGGCCACTTCGGCGCGGCGGTGAATCTACCCACCAAGAGCGGGAACACGATGCATCCAGAGGTCGCAATCGACGCCGCCGGGGATGCCACGGTCGTGTGGGAACGATTCAACGGCGCCGAAGAGATCGTCGAAGCGGCCACGCGCCCAGCAGCGACCGGCGCCTTCACGGCGCCCGTGGAACTGGCGAGCTCTGCCGCGCACCCGATGGAACCGGCCGTAGCGATGAACGCCGAGGGCGACACCGCCGTCGCCTGGGTCAGTCCGGGTGTGAGCGAGGTGATCCAGGCTACGACTCGTCCCGCCGGCGAGAGCTTCGGAAAACCGACCAATCTGACCGGAGGTCTACCCGAGGCCAGTCAACCGCAGGTGGCACTCGACGGCCAGGGCGAAGCGACCGTGGTGTGGACCGGCAACTTTGTCGTGGAATACGCCATCGGCACCAAGGCGGGTGTGTTCTCCGGCGCCAAAGGTCTCGCCTTCGAAGGGTGGTATCCCAGCGTCGCCGAGGATGCCGCCGGCGACACGCTGGTCGGCTACGCAACGGTTTTCGGCCTGGACGCCGCCGCCATGTTCCGTCCGGCCGGGGGAGCGTTCGAGGCGAGCCAGCAGGTGTCCTCTGCCGGACAGGTCGTGGGTGGTGGGCCGCTCAACGTGGCGATCAGCGAAGACGGCGACGGCGCGTTCGGCTTCGTCGGGCAGGGATCGGAAGTGACTGCCGAGGTGGGCTTGCTCGACTCCGCGGGCGCCGCGTTGGGCAACGTTTCGATCCCGGCGAGCGCAACCGCCGGGTCGCCGGTGACTTTCTCCGCGGCACCAGTCAACGTTGTCTTTTCTCACCCCGCCGTTACGTGGGCATTTGGGGACGCCGCGACCGCGAGCGGGGACACGGTCACACACACCTTCACAGCCCCCGGCACCTACAGCGTCGCCGTGACCGCGACAGCGGCGCCCGGCGACTCGGCCACCAGCACCGCAACTATCGTCGTCGCGCCGGCGGCCGTGCCGGTTGCGCCGACGTTCGCCGTGGCAGCACTTCGCTCCACCGACGTCACCGCCAGCCGCGGTGGCAGTGTGCCGTTGAAGGTGGCGTGCCCCGCCGGTGGGGCTGCGTGCGCCGGCACGGTGAGGCTGACGCTGCCCGCCACCGCATCCGGCTTGGCGGTTGCGGCGCGGGCGCAGGGCCTGCCCGTGACGGTCGCCGCTGGAGATGCGGCGTTCGACGCGGCGGCAGGTGCGTCCACCACGGTCACCATCGCGCTTCCAGGCCCTGTGTTGAAGCTGCTGAAGGGTCACCGTCGGTTGACGTTCACCGTCACCTTGGAATCGCGCGGGGGCGCCAACCAGAGCGCGACCACGAGCGGCAAGCTCGTGGTGAAGGCGTACGTCAAACCCAAGAAATCGAATAAGAAGCCGAAGACAAAAAAGAAGTAGCCGAGGTGGGGCGCCGGCACGAGCCGGTGTCCTCGCCGAGGAGAGGCTGTCACCTCAGTAGTACACGCACCGGCAGCGGTGCCGCGGCCGCGCCTTGTACTCGGGCCGCTGCCCGCGGTTCCACAGCCGGTTGTCGAGTACCCGCGGCGCTACACCGGTGTGGGCGGAGATCTGCTCGCACGAATGCAGCGCGCAGGCGCGGATCTCGCGCTCGGGGCCGCCCGGCGGCAGGAGCTCGCCAGCGTCGATCCGCGTGGCGAGCGCGTCGTCGTACACGAGCACCCCCTCGCAGCGCAGCACGTGCGGGACGAGGTTGTCGGCGAAGATCGTCAGCCGATCGAGGTCATCGAAGCGGGCCACGCCCGCCAACGCGAGGTCCGCGGCGACGATCTGGGCGCGCTTGTAGAAGCCGCGGTCGTCGAACATCGCCATGCCCCGCGCCAGCGCTTCGGCCAGTCGCTCGGCCGAGCCGCCGCACTCGGCTACGAGGTCCAGTGCGCGGCGCTCGCCGAGGAAGCGACCCAGCTCGCGTAGCGCCTGGGCGTAGAGGCTCATCAGCTCGTGGTTGGGTCGCTGGCCCAGGATCCCGGCGAGCGTGCGGGTGTCCACCGCGCGCAACCACTCCGCGTCGAGCGCCCACCCCTCGCCGGCGGCTTGGCGCGCGCGCACGTAGTCGGCGAGTCCCCACGCAACCGTGAAGTAGCCGCCGACGGGCTCCCCGCCGTCGAGGCGCTTGCGTAACGTGGGAAACCAACCCGAGCCGAAGTTGATCGCGTCCAGGGCCAGCAGGTAGTCGGCCACGTCGGTGGGCTCGCCCTCCAGGTAGTGGCGCACCGGGTCGAGTGCCGCCTGCGGCTCCCCGGGCGCCGGCGCAGCCAGACGCGCAAGCAGCTCTTCGTCAGCAAGCGCGTCGGTGTTGATCCGCACCGAGCGCGCATCCGCGGCGATCTGTGTGCACTCGGCGCGAACCTCGTCGAGCAGCGGCATGACCACACGTTAGCCCCGCCGAGCACGCAACTATGCTGAAGTCGATGGTCGACAACCCCCACGCCGAGCACCTCCAGGAGTTGCTGGAGGGCCTCAACGAGCCCCAGCGCGAGGCCGTCACCCACGGCGAGGGGCCGCTCTTGATCCTCGCGGGCGCCGGCTCGGGCAAGACGCGCGTGCTCACCCACCGGCTCGCCTTCCTGATCTACACCGACCAGGCGCAGGCGGGGGAGATCCTCGCGATCACCTTCACCAACAAGGCCGCCAAGGAGATGCGCGAGCGCGTCGAACGGCTGCTCGGCCACAGCACGCGCGGCATGTGGCTGATGACCTTCCACGCCGCCTGCGCGCGGATCCTGCGCGCTGAGGCCGAGCGGCTGGGGTATACACGGCAGTTCACGATCTACGACCAAGCCGATGCACGGCGGCTGACCAAGCGCTGCATGGATGCGGTGGGCGTGGACCCCAAGCGCTACACGCCGGCGGCGATCCACAACCAGATCTCCTCCGCCAAGAACAAGCTCGACGACGCCTCCGCCTACAGCCAGGCGGTCGGCTCGCAGTTCGAGGAGCTGGTCGGCGAGGTGTACACGCTGTACGAGCGCGACCTGATGCGCATGAACGCGATGGATTTCGACGACCTGCTGTTTCGCACCGTCAACCTACTGGAGCTCTACCCCGAGGTGCGCGAGCGCTACAGCGAGAGCTTCCGCCATGTGCTGGTCGACGAGTACCAGGACACCAACCACGCGCAGTACCGCTTCCTGCAGCTGTTGGTGGGCGGGGGGCGCCAGGCGCCGGCGCGCGGGGAGCCCGTCCATCTGACAGGCCATCGCAATCTCGCGGTGGTGGGCGACGACGCGCAGTCGATCTACAGCTTCCGCAACGCCGACATCCGCAACCTCCTCGACTTCCAGGAGGACTTCCCCGATGCACGGGTGGTGAAGCTCGAGCAGAACTATCGCTCCACGGAGACGATCCTGAAGGCCGCCAACGCGGTGATCGCCAACAACCGCGGCGGGATCGCCAAGCGCCTGTGGAGCGAGCTCGGCGCCGGCGAGCCGATCCAGGTACGCGAGCTCGATGACGAGCACGCCGAGGCGCGCTTCGTGGTGGGCGAGATCGAGCGACTGGTCGATGAGGGCGCCTCGCGCGCGGAGATCGCCGTGCTGTACCGCACCAATGCTATGTCACGCGTACTGGAGGATACGCTCGTGCGCCGCGAGATCGCCTACCAGGTGATCGGGGGCACGAAGTTCTACGAGCGCGCCGAGATCAAGGACGCGATTGCCTACCTCTCGTGGCTGGCCAACCCGTTCGACGTGGTGAGCTTTACGCGCGTTGCCAACTCCCCCCGGCGGGGGCTCGGGCAGACCTCGCTAGGGCGGATCGTGTCGCACTCGGCCACCGTCGGGGTCTCGGTGTGGGAGGCCGCGGCCGCGCCCGATGCGATCCCCGGCCTGGGCGCGGCGGCGGTGAAGGCGCTGCGGCGCTTCATGGACACGATGGGCGAGCTGCGCGCCCGCGTGGAGCAGAGGGTGGGGGTGGGAGAGCTGCTGGAGGCGGTGCTCTCGCAGACCGGTTACATCGAGGCGCTGGAGGCGGAGCGCACGATCGAGGCGCAGGGGCGGATCGAGAACCTCGAGGAGCTGGTGTCGGTGGGCCGCGAGTTCGACGCCACCGCCGACCCCGGGCAGGACGCACTCGATGTCTTCCTGCAGCAGATCGCGCTGCTCGCCGACGCCGACTCCCGCAAAGACGAGGATGAGGGTCTGGTGACGCTGATGACGCTGCACAACGCCAAGGGGTTGGAGTACCCCGTGGTGTTCATCGTGGGTTGCGAGGACGGCGTGTTCCCCCACTCGCGGGCCCTGGACGAAGGCGGTCTGGAGGAGGAGCGGCGCCTCTTCTACGTTGGCGTGACCCGGGCGATGCGCAAGCTCTACCTCACCCACGCGCGCCGTCGGGTGGTGTTCGGCTCGCAGGCATACGGCCTGCCCAGCCGCTTCCTCGATGAGGTTCCCGCCGAGCTCACCGAACGCGAGCAGCCGCAGCTGATCGTCGCGAGCGCAGCGCGTGGTGGTGGCGGAATGAGCTGGTCGAATGGCGCGCGCTCCAACCGGGCGCTGGTCGGCGTCGGCGGCGGTTGGGACTCCGCCGCCCGCGCATCGCTTGGCGACGGCATCACCGCCAGCCGCGGGGCGGGCGCTGGCGGCGTGGCCGCCGGGCGCGATCCACAGGCGAGCGTCGGGGCTTCGTTCCGGCTGGGCGAGGACGTCACCCACGCCTCCTTCGGCGAGGGGGTCGTCACCGCGGTGGAGCCGCACGGGGTGATCGTCGTGCGCTTCGCCAGCGACGGCTCCGAGCGCAAGCTGATGTCCGAGTTCGCCCCCGTCACCCGGCGATAGCATCCCCACCCGATGAGCGCCACGATCATCGACGGCCAAGCGATTGCGGCGGGCGTGCGCGCCCGGGTCGCGGAGGAGGTGCGCGCGTTCGTGGAGCAAACCGGGCACACGCCGGGGCTGGCAACGGTGCTGGTCGGCGGCGACCCGGGCTCGGCGGTGTACGTGGGAGGCAAGCAGCGCGCCTGCGCGGAGGTGGGGATGACGCCCTTCGACAAGCGCCTGCCGGCGGATGCCTCCTCCGCTCGGGTGGCCGAGCTGCTTGAAGCACTCAACGAGGACGATGCCGTCAACGGGGTACTGCTGCAGCTGCCGCTGCCGGCCCATCTCGACGGTCCCGCGCTCACCGGCTTGATCGACCCGGACAAGGACGTGGATGGGCTGACCCCGGTCAACGCCGGTTTGCTCTCGCTCGGACGGCCAGGGCTGCGGCCTTGCACCCCTCTCGGCGTGATGGAGCTGCTGGCGAGCGTCCACGGTGGCGACGCGGGCTGGCTGGAGGGCGCCGAGGCGGTGATCGTCGGTCGCTCCAACCTGTTCGGCAAGCCGATGGCGCAGCTGCTGCTCGCCGCCAACGCGACCGTCACCGTCTGCCACTCCCGCACCCGCGATCTCGCCGGCGTGTGCGCCCGCGCTGAGGTCCTGATCGCCGCGATCGGCCGCCCGCGGCTGGTTGGGGCCGAGTTCGTCAAGCCCGGGGCGGTGGTGATCGACGTCGGTATCAACCGCCTCACGCCGGAGGAGGCGGGCAACAAGAGCGGGCTGGTGGGCGATGTGGACTTCGCCGCGGCATCCTCGCTCGCCAGCGCGATCACGCCGGTGCCCGGAGGTGTCGGGCCGACCACGATCGCGCTGCTGCTGCGCAATACGCTGGAAGCCGCACGCTTGCAGGCAGGAATCGAGGTGGGACGGTGAGCTGGCGCTGTCAGGTGAGACGCGGAGGAGGGCAGTGAGCGTGAGTCATCGAACCGGAATGAAGGCGCGTCGATGAGCCTGCGCCGTATGCGTGCCGGCGAGCTGATCGCGCTCGCGGGGGCAATCTGCCTGATCGTCGCGCTGGCACTGCCGTGGTATGAGAATGCGCAGGGCAAGCTCAGCGCGTGGTCAACCTTCGGCGTGGCGGTCGCGCTGCTGATCCTTGCAGCCGCGGGTGCGTTGGCGCTGGCAATCGCCACCGTCACCGAGCGCACCACCGCGATCCCGGTGGCGGCTGCGGTGTGGAGCACGCTGTTCGGGATCCTGGCGACGATCGCGGCCGTGGTGAGGCTGCTGGAGCGACCCGATCACGCCACGATGCTGTGCTCCGGGGCGTGGTTGGCGCTTGTCGGCGCGCTGCTGGTGCTGGCTGGGAGCTGGCAGTCGATGCGCGACGAACGCACCGGCCTCTACCCGCCGGACGCCACGCCGCCACACGAGGCGCCGCCTGCCGGGGCATAGAATCCCCGCCGTGATCGATCGCGACGAAGTCCTCCACGTGGCGCGCCTGGCGCGGCTGAAGCTCGACGACGGCGAGGTGGAGTCGATGGCGCGAGAGCTCTCCGGCGTGCTCGACCACATCGCCAAGATCGGCGAGCTCTCCCTCGACGACGTGCCTCCCACTTCGCACGTGGTGGAGGTCGTCGGCCGTTTGCGCCCCGACGAGCCGCGCCCCTGCCTGCCGCGCGAGGTCGCGCTCGAACAGGCGCCCTCCGTAGCCGAGGGGGGCTTTCTCGTCCCCAGCCCCCAGGCGTGAGCGCTCCCGAGATCATCGACCTGTCGGCTGCGCAGGCGGTTGCCGAGATCAAGGCCGGCCGGCTCTCGGCGGCGGAGCTCTTCGACGCCTACCGCGCGCGCGCCGCCGCCGACGAGCTGAACTGCTTCACGTGGGTGGCCCCCGGCGCGGATGGATCGCCACCCGCCCACCCGTCGGAGACCCAGCCGCATGGCGTGCTGCCCGCCGACCTGCCGGAGGCCCAACGGCGTGGCGTGCCGTCTGACGCTCCGCTGCGCGGCGTGCCGCTGGCCGTCAAGGATCTCTTCTGCACCGCCGGTGTGCCTTCGCAGTCGGGCTCGCGGATTCTCGAGGGCTACCGCCCGCCCTACACCGCCACCGCGGTCGCGCGTCTGGCGGCGGCCGGCGCGCCGCTGCTGGGCAAGACCAACCAGGACGAGTTCGCGATGGGCTCCTCCAACGAGAACTCCGCCTTCGGACCGGTGCTCAACCCGTGGGATCGCACACGCGTGCCCGGGGGCTCTTCGGGGGGCAGCGCCGCCGCCGTCGCCGCCGGCCTCGCTCCGTGGGCACTCGGCACCGACACCGGCGGCTCGATCCGCCAGCCCGCCGCGCTGTGCGGGATCGTGGGGCTGAAACCGACCTACGGCGCCGTCTCGCGCTACGGGATGATCGCGTTCGCCTCCTCGCTGGATCAGGCCGGCCCGCTCACCCGCGACGTGACCGACGCGGCGCTGCTGCTGCGCCACATGGTGGGCCGCGACGAGTGCGACGCCACCTCGCTGGGTCACCCCGAGGAGATCGCGCTGCCCACCGCCGAGAGCCTCGCCGGTGTGCGCCTGGGGGTGCCCGAGGAGCTCACCGGCGAGGGAATCGACCCCGGGGTGCTCGACGCCTTTCGCGGGGCCCTCGAGCGCGCACGGGAGCTTGGCGCGGAGATCCATGAGGTCCGCCTGCCACACGCTCCCCACGGGCTCTCCGCCTACTACGTGCTCGCGCCCGCCGAGGCATCCTCAAATCTCGCCCGCTTCGATGGCGTGCGCTACGGGCTACGGCGGGTTGCTCCCGCCCCCGCCGGCGATCGGCAAGCCGACGAGGATGGAGGGCTCGTCGGGATGTACACCCAAACCCGCCACGACGGCTTCGGCGAGGAGGTCAAGCGGCGCATCATGCTCGGCACCTACGCGCTCTCCGCGGGCTACTACGACGCCTACTACGGCCGCGCCCAGCGCGTGCGTACGAAGATCGTCGCCGACTTCGACGCCGCGTTCGCGGAGGTGGACTTCATCCTCACGCCGACCTCTCCCACCGTCGCCTTCCCGCTCGGGGAGCGCACCGGTGACCCGTGGTCGATGTACATCAACGACTTTTGCACCGTCCCGATGTCGCTGGCGGGCATCCCCGCGATCTCGATCCCGTGCGGCCTGGCCGGCGACGGCGCCGGAGGCGAGCTGCCCGTCGGGCTGCAGATCGCCGGTCCGGTGTTCAGCGAGAACCGCCTGCTCGACGCCGCGTTTGCGTTGGAGCAGGCGCTTGGCTTCGATGGGTCACAAGCGCGTGTCGGAGGGTCGGCGTGAAGGGTCAAGGACAGCGGGCCCATGCGCTGGGCGTCGTACAAGGTGCGCGGGCGAGCGGGGCCGGGGTAGGGGGCACTGGCGGATGAGCGCGGTCGAGTACGAGCCGGTCATCGGCCTGGAGATCCACATCCAGCTGGCGACCGCCACGAAGATGTTTTGCGGCTGCGAGCTCTCCTTCGGCGAGCCACCCAACACCCGCACCTGCCCGGTGTGCCTAGGGCTCCCCGGCAGCCTGCCGGTGGCCAACGCCCGCGCCGTGCACTTCGGGCTGATGATCGGCCTCGCGCTCGGCTCTGAGCTGGCGCCGCGCTCGATCTTCCATCGCAAGAACTATTTTTACCCCGACCTGCCCAAGGGCTACCAGATCTCCCAGTACGACCTGCCGCTGTGTCGTGGGGGGCAGCTGGGGGAGGTGCGGATCCACCGCGTGCACCTCGAGGAGGACGCCGCCAAGCTGGTGCATGTCGGCACCTCCGGGCGGATTCACGGCTCGGACGCCTCGATCGTCGATTTCAACCGCGGCGGCACGCCGCTGGCGGAGATCGTCACCGAGCCCGACCTGCGCTCCGCCGAGGCCGCCGGCGAGTGGCTGCGACTGTTGCGCACCACGATGCGCGTGCTGGGCGTCTCCGACGTGAACATGGAGGAGGGCTCGCTGCGCTGTGACGCCAACATTTCGCTGCGCCCCGCGGGCAGCGAGCAGCTGGGGGTGAAGACCGAGCTGAAGAACATGAACTCCTTCCGTTTCATCGAACGCGGCATCCGCGCCGAGCTCGTCCGCCAGGAGGGGATCCTGCGCGCCGGCGGGCGGGTCGAGCAGGAGACGCTGCACTTCGATCCCGCCTCTGAGCGGATCACCTCGCTGCGCTCCAAGGAGGAGGCCCACGACTACCGCTACTTCCCCGAGCCCGACCTCGTGCCGGTTGCGATCGACGCGGCGATGCTCGACGCCGCCCGCGCGGCCCTCCCCGAGCTGCCCGCGGCGCGCGCCGAGCGCTTCGAGCGCGAGATCGGGCTGTCCGCCGACAGTGCCCACCTGCTCGCCTTCCGCACCGAGCTCGGCGATTACTTCGAGGCGGCGCTCTCCGCCGTGGTCGATCCGGCGCCGCCCCCCCAGGCCCTGGCCAACTGGATCTCGGGCGATCTGCTCGCGCGCCTCGCCGGTGGGCCGGCGGTTGCGGCAGCCGATGAGGAGCCCGATAGCGGGGGAGACGGTCGAGGGGGAGACGGTCGAGGTGAGGCCACCGGCGCGGATCCGGGCTCCTCGCGTATCTCCCCCCAAGCGCTCGCGGCGCTGGTGGGTCTCGTCGCTGCCAAGCGCATCTCCGTCGGCGCTGGGCGCCAGGTGCTCGACCGCCTTGTCGCCGAGGGCGGCGATCCGGCGGCGATCGTCGAGGCGGAGGGCCTGGCCGCGATCGACGGCGGCGATGAGCTCGCCGCAATCGTCGCCGCGGCGCTTGCCGCGCACCCGGAGGCAGCCGAGAATGTGCGCGCGGGCAACGCGAAGGCGATCGGGCCGATCGTGGGTCACGTGATGCGTGAGACCAAGGGCCGTGCCGACGGCGGCGCCGTCACTCGACTGGTGCACGAGCAGCTCGGCGTCTGAGCCACCGCCGGTTGACCGGGCCTGCACGGCAACCGCAACACCGCCGCTGTTCAGATCTTGTACTGAAGGCCAAATACATACGCACGCGCGCACATCAGAATCGGGTCACCTTCCAAGGGTGACATTCCGAATCTCGCCCCCGCGGGCTCCCCTCGACCGCGGATGGGCGGAGTAGGTGCGTGCGGCCGGGCTGGGGCATCAGCTCCCGCCCGGCCGTATCGCATTGCCTTCTCCACGGGGCGCTACCATCTAGAGCGATGAACGAGCAGCCCGCATCGACCACGTCGCGCTCATTTGGCCGGATGATCGTCGCCGTGCTGATCCTGGCGGTCGCTGCTTGGGTGCTGCTACACATCGTGATCGGCATCGTCACCTTCCTTGCCGTGCCGGTCATCGCGGTGCTCGCGATCGTGGCGATCGTCTGGGCAGTGCGCGTCCTGTTCTGAGAGGCGTCGCACGATGGGATACGTGGTCATCTGCCTCGGCTTCGGTATCGCCGGCGGGTTGGTGGGCCGCATCAAGGGCAGCTCGTTCCTGCTGTGGTTCGTGATCTCGGCGGTGGTGCCCTTCTTCGGGCTGCTCGCGGCGATCGCCTATCGCATGGAGAGCAACGAGCTGCGTCGCCGCTGCCCCCGCTGTGGGCGCGTCACCAAGATCTACGACGCTCTCTGCACCCGTTGCGGGACCGAGCTGGAGTGGGTGGGCGGGGATCCCGATCAAGTGATCGCGCCGGAATCGTGGCAGCCTCCTTCCGCGACAAGCAGCTGAGCTGTCACACAGCTGAGACCGCCTTCGCGCCGGTGTGCCCGACGTTGAGTGGTGCCAGCGTTAGGCGCGCCGATTAGGGGGCCCGAAACGGCGCAGGCTCTATAAACCTGGGATGAGCGCCAAGGCTCCGACCGTACCGGCACACGACTCGATCATCGCGCGGCTGATCCACCGCGCTGGCTTCCCCGACGAGCGCGACTTCGTGCTGCGCGTCGTGCAGCCGGCGCTGGTGGGCATGATCGACGGAACCGTCTCATCGCTGCCGCCGATCTTCGCGGCGGCGATCTCCTCCAACTCGCGCGTGGCGCTGCTGGTCGGCTTCTCGACGGCGCTGGGGGCGGGCGTCAGCATGGGCTGGTCGGAGGCGCTGTCGGACACCGGCGAGCAGACCGGCCGCGGCTCGGCGGTCGTGCGCGGCGCGATCACAGGCGGTATGACCACGCTCGGCGGCATCTTCCACACGCTGCCGTTCTTCATCAGCGACGTCCACAAAGCGCTGCTGGTGGCGGGCTGCGTTGTGGCCGTCGAGTTGTTCGCGATCGCGTGGGTGCGCAAACGCTTCCTGCACGTCTCGATGCGCTCCTCGCTGCTGGTCGTCACCGTCGGGGGCGCGATAGCGCTAGCGATCGGAATCGGGATCGGCTCCTCCTAGCGGCCGCTGGCACGGCGCCCGGCGGCGTCCTCGATCGCTCGTGTGCCGAAGCCGGGCGACACGCGCCTGCGGCGCGAGTCCCCGTTTCGGCCAGCACACTTCGCTCACTGCGTCCTTGCCTGGCTTGGCCATCGACCGCTAGGAGGGCGTAGCGGGAGGGCCCAAACCCGCTGGTACACTGCCTTTTTGGCCCGTTTCGAGTGCAGTGGAAAGGCGGTTGGCAGACATGCGCGCGGTTGACGCACTGATGGAATGCCTCAAGGCGGAGGGTGTGGAGGTCGTCTTCGGCCTCCCCGGGGGCGCCAACCTCCCGACCTACGATGCCTTCGTCGACGCTGGCATCCGCCACATCCTCGTCCGTCACGAGGCCGGCGGCGGCCACGCCGCCGAGGGCTACGCCAAGGCGACCGGCAAAGTGGGTGTCGCGTTTGCCACCTCCGGCCCCGGCGCCACCAACCTGATCACGCCGATCTGTGACGCGATGATGGACTCCGTGCCGGTGGTGTTCATCACCGGCCAGGTGCGCACCGAGCTACTCGGCACCGACGGCTTCCAGGAGGCCGACACGATCGGGATCACGATGCCGGTCGTCAAGCACTCGTTCATGATCCAGAACCCCTTGGAGATCCCCCGGGCGATCCACGAGGCCTTCCACATCGCCTCCACCGGACGCCCCGGCCCGGTGCTCGTGGACATCCCGCAGGACCTCTCGCGCGCCGAGATCGCCTACGAGCCGGTGACCGACGTGCGCCTCCCCGGCTACCAGCCGACGGTGGAGGGCAACCAGAAGCAGATCCGCCAGGCCGCCAAGGCGCTCGCCGCCTCCCAGCGCCCCGTGATCTACGCCGGCGGTGGCGTGGTCAACGCGAACGCCTCCGCGGAGCTGGTGGAGCTCGCCGCCTGCGACCGCTTCCCCGTCACCTGCACATTGATGGGTCTCGGTGCCTTCCCCGCTCGGGTGAGTGGGGACGCAGCAGGCGCGAGCGGAGCCGGAGCAAATGGGATACCTAACCCTCAGTGGCTGGGAATGCTGGGCATGCACGGCACTCGCAGCGCCAACTACGCGATGGATGAGGCCGACCTGATCTGCGCCGTCGGCGCCCGTTTCGACGATCGCATCACCGGCAAGCTCTCGGAGTTTGCGCCGCACGCGAAGTTCATCCACATCGACGTGGACCCAGCGGAGATCTCCAAGAACGTGCCCGCTCACATCCCGATCGTCGGCGACGCTCGCAACGTGCTGGCGAAGCTCGCGATCGAGTACCGCGCGCTGGGGGCCGACCCGGCGAGGCTGGCGGAGTGGTGGAGCCGCATCGGGGGCTGGCGCGAGCAGTACCCGCTCAAATACGAGGACAGCACCGACGCCGAGATCAAGCCCCAGTACATGATCCAGGCGCTGTACGAGGCGACCGGCGGTGAGGCGATCATCTCCAGCGACGTCGGCCAGCACCAGATGTGGACCGCCCAGTACTACGACTTCCCCGCGCCGCGGCGGTGGATCAACTCCGGCGGCCTGGGGACGATGGGCTTCGGACTGCCGGCCGCGATGGGCGCGGCCGTCGGCTGCCCCGATCGCCTCGTCTGCTGCGTCGCCGGCGACGGCTCGGTGCAGATGAACGCCCAGGAGCTCGCCACCTGCGCGCAGGATCAGATCCCGATCAAGGTGTTCATCATGAACAACGGCTACCTCGGCATGGTGCGCCAGTGGCAGGAGCTGTTCTGGGACGGCCGCTACTCCCACGTTGACATGGGTAAGTTCCCCGACTTCGTGAAGCTCGCCGAGGCCTACGGCGCCACCGGGATGCGCTTCGAGGACAAGCACACGCTGGTGGATGACATCAAGCGGGCGATTGCCACCGAGGGCCCGGTGGTCGTGGACGTGCGCGTCACCCGCGAGGAGAACACCTACCCCATGATCCCCGCCGGCCAGGCTGCCAGGGAGATGGTGGGATGAGGAGGGGTGCTCGCACGAAGTTGCGCCGCGAGCTTGCGTGGATCGAGCACTGGGCAACGAGGCAAGGGGGTGGTGGGCAATGAGTGAGCCGGCCACCAAGGCGCCGCTCAGCCTCGCGGAGCTCGAAACGTCGGGCAACCTGCGCACCGGGCGCAAGCACGTCCTCTCGATCCTGGTCGAAAACAAGTCAGGTGTGCTCACGCGCATCGCGGGTCTGTTCGCCCGCCGCGGCTTCAACATCGACACGCTCACGGTCGGCCCCACCGACGACGAGCGCGTCTCGCGCGTGACGCTCACCGTCGATGGCGCCCTGCACCCGATCGATCAGGTCACCAAGCAGCTGCACAAGCTGATCAACGTGTTGAAGATCCGCGACCTCGACCCGGGCGACACGGTGTCGCGCGAGCTGGCGATGTTCAAGATCGCCGCCGACGGCCCCCAACGCGGCGAGCTGATGCAGATCGCCGAGATCTTCCGCGGCAAGGTGGTGGACGTCACCAAGCGTTCGATCATCGTCGAGATCACCGGCACCACCGAGAAGATCCAGGCCTTCGAGGACATGGTCAGGCCGTTCGGGCTGATCGAGATGATGCGCACCGGGGAGATAGCAATCGCGCGAGGTCGCAGCGAGACGTGAGGAGCACGCTCGAACGGACGCACGAGAGCCCGTTCGCGCTCACCGAGGCCGACCGCGAGCGGCTCTCGGCACGCCTGCAGCTCGCCGTCAAGCGCGCGCGGCGCAGCGGTCGCCAGACGCTTGCGACGCTCACCCTGCCGCTGCCGGGCGCCCTGGACCCCAGTGCGGTCGCCTGCGCCTCGCGGCGTCCAGGAGAGTCGTGGTTTCTCTTAGAGCAGCCCGAGCGTGGTGCGCGCGCGCTGGCTGCGCTCGGCGAAGCGGCCGGTTTGACGGCCTCCGGGCCTGAGCGCTTCGCCACCGTGGCCGACCGCTGGCGCGCGCTCGCCGCCGCGGCGGTCGGCGATCCGCCCGAGGATCCCGCCGACCCGGGATCCACCAGCGGCGGGCCGGTCGCGCTGGGTGGCTTCGCGTTTGCCGCCGAGGGCGGCGCCGACATGGCGTGGAGCGGTTTCGCGCCTGCCTCGCTGATCGTGCCCGAGGTCGCGTTCACGCGCGAGCGGCGCCCCGGGCACCGAGCGGGTGGAGGGTCGCCGACCCCGCTCTCCGATCCGCGCGCCGCGATGGATGGTATGCGCGTGCGGATGACGCTGTGCGCGCTAGCCGCCCCTGACGACACCGCTGAGCAGCTGCTCGCGCGCCTGGAGCGCCGTCTCGGCGAGCTCCGTGTGGAGCCGCTGGCGCTGCTCGACCCGGCGCCCACGGGGCGTTACCGGATTGCGAGCGCGATGCCGCCCGAGCACTACGAGGCCGCGGTCGCGCGCGCGGTCGAGCTGATCCGCAAGGGGCAGCTCGAGAAGGTGGTGCTGGCGCGCGAGGTGCAGGTGAACGCGAGCGGGGGGGCCTCCAACTTCGACCCGGCGGCGCTGTTCGGAGTGCTGCGCGAGGGCTTTCCGTCGTGCACGGTGTTTTGCGTGGGTCGCGACGACGCCGCGTTCGTCGCCGCCAGCCCCGAGCTGCTGGTGCGCCGCGAAGGCCACCGCGTCAGTGCGCTGGCGCTCGCCGGCTCGATGCGCCGCAGCGCCGACCCCGCGGTCGACGACCATCTCGGCGAACAGCTGATGCACTCCGAGAAGGACCGCGAGGAGCACGCGATCGTGATCCGCCGAATCGAGCGGGCGCTGCGCCAGCACGCGCTGTGGACGGCCGCGCCGCCCGAGCCGGCGCTCGTGAAGGTCGCCAACATCCAGCACCTCGGCACCCCGATCCGCGCCCAGCTGGCGCAGCCGCTCGACGTGATCGAGCTGCTGGAGCTGATGCACCCCACGCCCGCCGTCGGCGGCGAGCCACTGGAGCACGCCCGCCCGCTGATCCCCGCCCTGGAGGGCCTCGACCGCGGCTGGTACGCAGGCCCGGTCGGTTGGGCCGACGCCACCGGCGACGGCGAGTTCTGTGTCGCGCTGCGCTGCGCGCTGCTGCGCGGCCGCGTCGCCCGCTGCTACGCCGGCGTCGGCGTCGTGCGCGACTCCGACCCCGCGGCGGAGCTGGCCGAGACCGAGGTCAAGCTCGCTGCGCTGCTACCGCTGCTGGCGGGCTGAGCTTCGAGTGGGGCCTATTGGAGCTTCGGAATCGAGGCCCAGTTGGGGCCGAGGTCCGACAGGGGCTGAATGCCACGCACCCAGAGCCACGTGAGTCCGCCGGTCCAGCTGTCCTTCGCCAGGTGGACCTCGGTTCCATCGGGGTTGAACTGCGCACGCGAGACAAACTGGTAGCGGGGCGGCGGAAACCAGCTCGCTCCGAGGTCCTTGAGGACTTGGGACCCGTCGAATAGGACGTGCGTGATCGAGTGGGTCTGGTTGTCGCGGGCCTGGTGGACCTCGGTGCCATCGCCGAACCTGTGCACCAACCCGATCAGCTGATAGGTCGGGGGCGGGGGAGCGAACACGGGCTGCGCGCTGGCCGCGAACGCCTTCGGAAAGTCGCCCAGCTGGTTTGGGCCGTAGAGCCGATCCTCGACCTGCGCCGAGCCGATCGGAACCTGCACGAACGGGTACTGCTCGACCCGAGGTCGCGTGTCGGGGCTCATTTGGCCGATCGGCACGGCACCGTGCGAGCTCACGACCCGCTCGCCGCGCTCGGGCGTGCGCTGCAGCGCCCCCCAAACGTCAACGCCCATCTCCAGTAGCCGCTTGCCGTGGACGCTGAGGCTGTACACGCCCGGACTGGTCTGGATGAAGACCAGGTCAAGGCGCTCCTGAATGTAGGAGTTCAGGTACTTGTCGGCTGCACGCAGGTTCTTCGTGAGATTGTTCAGCAGGCTCAGGAGCGCGTTGGCGCTCTTGACGATGTCGTGCTCCAAACCCAGGCCAAGGATGTTGAGGCGGACCACATTGCGCAGGGCGTTGTGGGAATTGATGATCCCCTTGCACTCATCGGAGTTGGGATCGAGCGAGCTCGTGAGCTGTCTGACGAAGGTATCGAATGCAGGGCCGTCGGCGGGATCGTTCAGGAACTTCGCAATCCGGCTCTGGATCGCGCGGTAGGAGCCCTCGTGCGCCCGCGCCATCTTGAGCTGCTTGTACGGCAGAGACGGCAGCGCCTGGCCCGACCGCGCGTTGTACTCCGCGAGCATCGCGATCTCCGTCGATCTACGCCAGGGCGAACGTCCCTTGTTGTAGCCGTAGGTCCCCGGTTTGCCATGCCCGCCAGGCTTGTGATGGATCCAGCGCTGCAGCAGCCGCGCGGTCGCCTTGTTTCCGGCGGTTCTCTGCAGCGCATGCACCGCGCGCGTCTCTGCTCGTGCCGGTGCGGGCTCACCCGGCAGTGAGCGCTTGCGCTCTGGCTCGACCGGACGTCTGAGAAGGGCGTACTGCTCCATCCCGTGCAATTCTCCCACACCGCTCCGCTCCTACGCGAGTATCTACGAGTGCGCCCCGCCCGCGTGATGCGGTCGCTGCGCCAGATTGCTTCGCGCTATGCGTGCACCCCGGCCGCGTGATGCGTCAGCTGTGCCAGATTGATTCGCGCTGGGAGGGGACAGCGCGCCAGCCGCTCGGCAGGCGTGTGGGGGCGACGCCCTGTGGGGTCTCTGGCGCGAGCAGGCAGTACTCGGGGGCGGGGCCAAACACGAGCGCGCGGCGCCACAGGCTGGCGTGCGCAGGGTCGATGCCGTCCGCTAGCAGCTGGGCCAGCTCGCCGCGCGGCTCTCCGGGTGGGCGGGAGACCCATACGGCGCGCGAGGTGTCTGCGAGGTTGGCGTGGCCCTCCAGTAGGCCGTACAGCCCGCCTGCACCGGAGCCGAAGCGCCGTGCGACCCCGTCGTGCGCGCTGCGGTGCCCATGCGTTACGGCTGCCTCGTTCAGAACACCGAGGGCTGTGAAGTCATCGAGCAGGTACCAATCCTCGTAGGTGGCAATGGAGGTGCTCTCCCGCACGGGGGCGAGCCATGGACACTCCGCGAGACGCAGCAGCGCCGAGCCGCGGAAGCCGGCCGGGGGCGAGTGGTGCAGCGAGCGGTGAAAGCGCTCGCTGGCGTGCTCATAGGTCTCGCGCTCGACCCCCTCCGCGGGGCGGTGCCATAGGAGGTAGGCGATCATGAGGTACCCGGCTCCGGCGGAGCGCTCAGGCTCCCATCCAACACGCCGGCGACGGCCTCCCACGCACGGCGGTGCAGCGCCACGTTCGCCGCGCGGTCGGTGCGCACCTCGATGATCCCCGCGCGGCGTGGGCGCTCGGTGAGCGCACGCTCCAGCGCCGCCCTGAAGGCGAGCACATCGCCGACGGTCTCGTGCTCGAGCCCATACAACTGCGCGGCGTGCGCGAAATCAAGGCCCGTGGGGGTGGCAATGTGGCGAGTGTAGAGGTCCTCCTCGGTCGCGGCGACCGGCAGGAAGTCGAAGATGCCCCCGCCGCCGTTGTCGATCAGCACGATCGTCAGGTCGAGCTCCAACCGCCGCGCGGCGAGCAGGCCGCCGATGTCGTGCGCGAGCGCCACGTCGCCGATCAGCAGCACCGTCGGGCCGGGGCCCGCCGCGGCGGCGCCGAAGGCGCTGGAGACGGTGCCGTCGATGCCGTTGGCGCCCCGGTTGCACAGCACGCGCGGGGGGTCCGCGCGCACCGGCCAGAAGCTCTCGATGTCGCGCACCGGCATTGAGGAAGCAACCCACAGCGTCGCCCGCTCGGGCAGCAGTACGCCGAGCTCGGCGGCCACGGCGGGCTCGCTGAGGCCGCCCGCGCCCAGCACCCCGAGCAGCGCCTCGGCGGCGCGCTCGTCCGCGCTGCGCCAGCTCTCAAGCCAATCCGGGTCGGGTGCGGGCATGTCTTGCGCCAGCGCACGCAGCGCTGTGGCGGGCTCCAGCGCGAAGCGGCGGCAGAGCACCGCGTCGGGATCCTGCCAGCGGCCCTCCTGGTCGATCGCCGCCTGCGGGACATCGCACATGCTTGCCAACCACCCGCGTAGCGGCTTGGACGTGGGCAGGTCGCCGACACGCAGCACGAGGTCGGGCTTGACGCCGTCGGCGAACGAGCCGTGGCGCAGCAGCGCGTCGTAGTGCGCCACCGCGGCCTCCCCGCGCCGGGCGCCCGAGAGCGGGTCGGCCAGCAGCGGCCAGCCGGCCGCCGCGCAGAACGCCGACGCGGCCTCCCCCAGCGCGGTGTCGCGCTCGTAGCGCCCCGCCACGACCACCCCGCGGCGGGCGGCGGCCACGGGCACTGCGAGCGAGCGGGCGTCCTCGGGCGCCGTCGCGCGCGCCGGTGAGCAGGTCACAAGGGGGCGCCCGTCGGGGCGCCCGGTGCCGTCGTGGGGCAGCGGCTCGTCTTCGCTGCGCATGAGCGGCTCGCGTAGCGGGAAGTTGAGGTGTACCACGCCGGGTTGGCCCTCCAGCGCGCGCCAGTAGGCGCGACAGGCGAGCGTGCGCATCCAGCGCAGCCGCGCTCGGCCGGCATCGCCAACGCCCGCCTCACCGGCCTCCAGCTCGTGCGTGCCCACGTCGAAGAACCACTTGACGGCGCTGCCAAACAGCTTCACCTGATCGATCGTCTGGCCGGCGCCGTTCTCGCGCAGCTCGGGGGGGCGATCGGCGGTGAGGATCAGCAGCGCCACCCCCGCCTCGTGTGCCTCGATCGCCGCTGGCAGCAGCTCTGCGACAGCAGTGCCCGAGGTGCACGTCAACACCACCGGCACTCCCGTCGCCTTCGCCAGCCCCAGCGCGAAGAAGCCGCTGCAGCGCTCGTCGATGTGCGAGTGGCAGCGAAGCCGCGGCTCGCGGGCGAGGCTCAGCACCAGCGGCGTGCTGCGCGACCCCGGCGAGGTGCACGCGTCGCGCAGCCCGCAGCGCGCCAGCTCGTCCACGAACGCGCGCAGCAGGAGGTAGGTGTCGGTGGCGGTGGTCATAGGATCGCGGTATGAGCGAAAGCCTCGTCCTGCTGCACGGCTTCGGCGGCACCCACCGCGCCTGGGACGGGGTGGTGGAGCTGCTCGACCGTGAACGCTACCGTCCGCTGGCGCTGGACCTCCCTGGCCACGGCGCGCAGGCGGACTCTCCGCGTCCGATCTCCTTCGCCGGCTGCGTCGAGCACGTGCTGGACGCCAGCCCCGAGCGCTTCGCCCTGTGCGGCTACTCGCTCGGCGGGCGGGTCGCGCTGCACGTGGCGCTGGCGGCGCCGGAACGGGTGGCTCGGCTCGTGCTGATCGGGGTCAACCCGGGCATTGAGGATGAGGATGAGCGCGCCGCGCGGCGACTTGCGGATCGCGCTCTCGCCGACGATCTCGAACGTAGGCCCTACGAGGAGTTCATCGAGCGCTGGCGCACCCAGCCGCTGTTCGCCGCCGACCCCGAGGAGGTGGGGGCGCTGGCCCGCGCCGATCAGCGTCGCAACCGGCCCGACGCGCTCGCCGCCGTCATGCGGGGGCTCGGCGCGGGGGAGATGCGGCCGCTGTGGGAGCGCCTCCCCGAGTTGGCGATGCCGGTGACGGTCTTGGTGGGGGAGCGCGACGGGAAGTTTCTGGCGCTGGGGCGACGGATCGTCGAGCTGTTGCCGGCGGGTGAGCTGGTCGTTGTGCCCGGGGGCCATGGGTTGCCGCTGGAGAACCCGGCGGCGGTCGCTCGGGCGCTCTAAAGGGGATCGATGCCCAGCCCCGGGGCTGGGGGTACCGCGATGCGGCCACTGTGCACGGGCAGAGCAACACCCTCCCCCTCCTCCTCCAGCCCTTCGAACAGGCCGAGCGTCGCCAGGCCGCAGGCCGGCAGCGGGCCGCGCGAGGCGAGGGCGGCGGCGGCGTGCACGGCGGCGGCCACTCCGAGCGGGCCGTCGAGCGTCGAGGCGAGGTATACCTCCGCGCCGGAGGCCCTGACGAGCGCGGCGGCGGCGAGCAGGCCGCCGATGCCGCCACAGCGCGAGATCTTCAGGCACACCGCGTCTGCGACGCCTGCGCCCAGCGCCCCGTGCTCGGCCGCGGTCTCGTCGATCGCCACGCGCGCAGCTACGCGCTCGCGCACCTCGCGCACCGCCTGCAGGCCGTGGGTGGGCTCCTCCACGAGCTCCAGGCCCACGGGGGTGAGCGCTTCGATCGCGCGCACCGCGCCCTCCACGTCCCAGGCGCCGTTGGCGTCGAGGCGCAGCGCGGTGTGGGGGCCCACGGCGACGCGCACAGCCGCCACGCGGCCCGCGTCGTCGCCGACGCCCACCTTCAGCTTCACGCACTCATACCCCTGCTCCGCCGCGCGTGCGGCCTGCTCGGCGGCGCCCGCGCGGTCGGTTGCGCCCACGGTCGCGTTGACCTGGATCTCGGAGATTGGAAGCCCGCCCACCCCGTCGGTGAGCAGCGCTGCCACCGGCTTGCCGGCGCGCCGCCCGGCGCGGTCCCACAGCGCGAGGTCGATCGCGGCGAGCGCCGCCGGGAGGTCCTCGACGCGCCGGCATGCCTCGATCAGCTGCGCGCCGTTGGCGGTTGCCGACTGCATCAGCACCGGCCGGTAGGACTCCAGCGCTGCTCGTACTCGCGCGATGCTGACGCCGTCGTAGGACTCGCAGCGGTGCCGCTTCGCCGTGGCCGCTCACGCCGTCGGCGTCGGTCAGCGTCACTTCCAGCAGCTGTCGCTCGCGCACCGCGCCGTATGCAGTCTGCAGCGGCGTGCGCAGGCGCAACGCGCGCTCGGCGATGGTCATCTGCATCCGGCTAGCCGATGCCTCCGCTGGCGAGGATCCCGGCGGCGAACAGCAGGCAGAACAGCAGCTGCAACAGGCCGGTGCGTGCGAGCGCCCCGTTCAGAGCGGGGCCGTCGATGCGAGTGCGCACCACGCGAATCAGCGACAGCGCCAGCGGGATCGCCGCCCACGGGAGCAGCAACCAGGCGGTCATCGAGCCGAGCGCCCATGGCAAGGGCGCGGCGAGGAAGGCGATCGTGAGCATCGCGGTGTACAGCGCGCGCGTGCGCTGCCTGCCGAGTCGCACCGCGAGCGTGCGCTTGCCCGCGCGGCGGTCGGTGTCGATGTCGCGCACGTTGTTGACCACGAGGATCGCGCTTGCCAGCAGGCCCACCGGCACCGCGCACGCGAACGCCTGCCAGGGCAGGTGCTGGACCTGCACGTAGTAGGAGCCCGCCACGGCGACGATCCCGAAGAACAGGAACACGAAGATCTCGCCCAGCCCTTCATACCCGTATGGGCGCGGCCCGCCGGTGTAGAGGATGCCGGCGAGGATCGACGCCGCGCCGACCGCCAGCAGGCCCCAGCCGGCGACCGAGATCAGGTAAGCCCCACACAGCACCGACAAGCCGAAGGTGACGTAGGTGGCGATCAGCACCTGGCGGGGCGGCACGAGGCCGCCCGCGGTGACGCGCACCGGGCCGAGACGGTCCTCGGTGTCGGCGCCGCGCCGCGCGTCGGAGTAGTCGTTGGAGAGGTTGGTGCCCACCTGGATGAACACCGCGCCGAGCAGCGCTGCCACGAACGCCAGCGCCCGGAAGTGGTTGGCTCCCAGCGCCAGCGAGGTGCCGACCAGCACCGGGGCGATTGCCGCCGGTAGCGTGCGCACGCGTGCCGCCATCACCCAGATGCGCACCGCGCTTGGGGAGTGCACCGCGAGCGGCGAGCGGCCCTCGCTGGGGGCCGGGGGGGAGGAGGTCGGGGTCATCGTGCCCGATTCGCGGCACTGCGGTCGCCCAGCCGGGTGTGCACGGTCATGCCCTCCGCGGAAAGCGCGAGAAGTCAGGGTTGCGCTTCTCGCGGTAGGCGTCGCGGCCCTCCTGGGCCTCCTCGCTGCCGTAGAACAGCAGGTTGGCGTCGTGCGCCAGCTGCTGCACGCCGGAGAGGCCGTCCTCGGCGGCGTTGAACGAGGCCTTCAGCAGGCGCAGCGCGAAGGGGGAGAGCGCGAGCATCTCCCGGCACCACCCCACGGTCTCATCCTCCAAGCGCTCCAGCGGCACCACGGTGTTGACGAGTCCCATATCGAGCGCTTCCGCGGCGTCGTACTGGCGGCAGAGAAACCAGATCTCCTTCGCCTTCTTCGGCCCCACGAGGTTGGCCAGCAGCCCGGCGCCGAAGCCGCCGTCGAAGGAGCCCACGCGCGGCCCCACCTGGCCGAAGCGGGCGTTCTCGGCGGCGATCGTCAGGTCGCACACGAGGTGCAGCACGTGGCCGCCCCCGATCGCGTACCCGGCGACCATCGCCACCACCGGCTTGGGCAGACGGCGGATCTGGATGTGCAGGTCGGTGACATGAAAGCGTCCCGGGCGGGTGGGATCCGGATTACCAGTGCCGTCGTCGTTCAGGTAGCCCGAGTCCCCGCGCACGCGCTGGTCGCCGCCGGCGCAGAATGCCTGCGGCCCCTCGCCGGTGAGAACGATCGCGCCGACGTCGAGATCCTCCTGCGCCTGCGTGAGCGCGCGCGAGATCTCGATCACGGTCAGCGGCCGGAACGCGTTGCGTACCTCCGGCCGGGCGATCGTGATCTTCGCGATTCCCCCGTCCTCGGTCTTCTCGTAGCGGATGTCGGTGTACTCGCCGGCAGCGATCCAGGTGGTTGGCATGTGCGAAGGCTAGCCTGTGGCGATGGTGGTTGAGGCTTGGCTGCAGCGCGCGGCGAGAACCGCACCCGCGGCGATCGCGGTGGAGACCCCGGTCGCGGCCTGCTCCTACGCGGAGCTGCTGGAGCGGGCGCGGGGGGCCGCCGACGAGCTGACTGCACGGGGGGCGGGGCCGGGTGAGCGCGTGGCGATCGCGCTGCCGGCGGGCCTCGACTTCGTCTGCGCGTTGCACGCCTGCCTGCTGCTCGGGGCGGTGGCCGTGCCCGTCGATTTGCGTTTGGGTGAGCGCGAGCGCGCGGCGATCGTGGATGGGGCGGTCGTGGTCGTGGATCAGCCGTTGCGTACCTCCCGCGGACCAGGCATGGGCGAGTGGGACTCCGATCCGACGCACGACCTAGAGGCGGTGGCTGCGGTGATCCACACCTCGGGGACCACCTCGGCGCCCAAGCCGGTCGAGCTGACGTACGGCAACTTCCTCTGGAGTGCGTTCGGCTCGGCGGTCGCGCTCGGTCTCGACCCGCACGAGCGGTGGCTGTGCAACCTGCCGCTCTCGCACGTCGGGGGGCTTTCGATCCTGCTGCGCAGCGCGATCTACGCCACCACCGCGGTGGTGCACGAGCGCTTCGACACCGAGCTCACGCTGCGGGCGGTGATGGGCCGGCCGAGGGGGGGCGTGCATCTTTTCGAGCCCTCTACCAATCGGGAGCATGTCGGGGCGTCGTCCGCCGCGCCAGTGACGCTCGTCTCGCTGGTGGCCACTACGCTCACCCGCTTGCTCGACGCCGGCTTGGAGCGTCCGCCCGCGTTGCGCTGTGCGCTCACTGGCGGTGGGCCGGTGCCGGTGGCGCTGCTGGAGCGGGCGCGCGCCGCGGGGGTGCCGGTGAGTCTCACCTATGGCATGACCGAGGCCTGCTCGCAGGTGACGACGTTGCCGCTAGCGGCGATCGCGCTGCCCTCCGCCCAGGGGTCCACAGCGATCGCGCCTCAAGGCGGATTCCCGATCGCCGTGGAGAGCACCACGGCGGGTCCGCCGCTGTTCTGCACGCGCGTACGCACCGCCGCCGACGGGGAGATCGAAGTCGCCGGCCCGACCCTCGCGCGCGGCGTCGTGGACGAGGATGGCTGGTTGCAAACGGGAGATGTGGGTAGATTGAACGGTGAGGGAAACCTGTTGGTAACCGGGCGGAAGGCTGACACGATTGTCAGCGGGGGGGAGAACGTGGCGCCCACCGAGGTGGAGGCCGTGCTCGAAGAGCACCCCGCCGTGCTCGAGGCGGCGGCGATCGGCCGTGCCGACGCGCGCTGGGGCGAGGCGGTCACCGCGCTGGTCGTCGTGCGCAATGGTGCCAAACTGCACGGTGAGGAGCTGCGCGTGCACTGCGCCGCGCGCCTGGCTCCCTACAAGGTTCCAAAGGAGGTGGCGCTGGTGGAGGGGCCGCTGCCACGCACGCGATCGGGCAAGCTGCTGCGAAGGGAGCTGCGATGAAGGCCGATGCCGGATCACACCGAAGTGGAGCGGGGGCGGGCGCGCCGGGGCGCAACGGCACCGATCCAGTGGGCGCGGGCGAGCACCCCGCCGAGGAGCACCGGCGCCGCAGCGCCGAGCACTGGCAGGAGGCGGCGAGCGGCTGGGTGCGCCGCCAGGAGGCGATCCGCGAATTCGGCGCGCCGGTGTCGCACTGGATGGTCGAGGCGATCGAGCCTCAGCACGGCCAGCGTGTGCTCGAGCTGGCGGCCGGCGTGGGGGAGACGGGACTGCTGGCAGCTGAGCTGGTCGCCCCCACCGGCGGGGTGATCCTCTCCGACCACGCCGAGGCGATGCTGGAGGGCGCCCGCGCCCGCGCGGCGCAGCTCGATCTGACCAACATCGAGTTCCAGGTGTGGAACGCCGAATGGATCGACCTGCCTGTGGCGAGCGTCGACGCGGTGCTGTGTCGCTGGGGCTACATGCTGATGGCCGATCCGCTCGCCGCGCTGATCGAGACGCGTCGCGTACTGCGCCCCGGCGGGCGCGTGGCGCTGGCGGTGTGGGACGCCCTCGCCGCCAACCCGTGGGCGCTCGCGCCGCGGATGGAGCTGCTGGAGCGCGGGTTGGCACAGCCCCCCGCAGAGTCCACCGAATACACCCCTGGCCCGTTCGGGCTCGGCGACCGTGAGCGCCTGCATGCGCTGCTGGGCGAAGCCGGCTTCACCGAAATCGTCGTCGAGGCGATCGACGTCGCGCAGCGCCATCCCTCATTCGAGTCCTTCTGGGAGACGATGCTCGACATCTCGCGCGAGCTGCACGACCTCGTGCTCGCCCAGCCCGCGGCCGAGATCGAGGAGATCGAGGCCTCGCTGGTGGGGCGCTTGGCCCCTTACGTCTCGCCCGACGGCGCGCTGGAGATTCCCGGCCGCTCGCTGGTGGCCGTCGCGTTCGCCTGATCTCGCGTGACCGGCTCGCGGGCGGGACCCGAGGCGGGCGCGGGGACGGGCAGCGCCCCGGGCGTGCGCGGCGTGCGGCGGCTTTCGGATAGCCTGCCGCCATGCTCTACGACGACGACGCCAACCTCTCCCTGCTTACCGAAGCCGGGGGACACTCGCCTTCGGCTCGCATCCCCGTTTCGGCCAGCAAGACCGTCGCAATCATCGGCTACGGCTCCCAGGGCCACGCCCACGCGCTCAACCTCAAGGACTCCGGCGTGCAGGTCGTGGTCGGCTTGCGCGAGACCTCGCCCTCGGTCGCCAAGGCACGCGAGCAGGGGCTCGAGGTGCTATCTGTCGTCGAGGCATCCAGCCGCGGCGACCTGGTGATGATCTTGCTGCCCGACGAGCTCCACCACCAGGTGTGGGAGACGGATATCGCCGACGGGATCGCGCCCGGCAACATGCTGCTGTTCGGCCACGGTTTCTCGATCCACTACGGCGAGGTGGTCCCGCCTCCGGGGGTTGACGTGGCCATGGTCGCCCCCAAGGGCCCCGGCCACCTCGTGCGCCGCCAGTTCCTCGAAGGCAGCGGCGTGCCCGGCCTGATCGCGGTCGCCCAGGATGCCACCGGCAATGCGCGCGGGCTGGCGCTGGCGTACGCGAAGGGGATCGGCTGCACCCGCGGCGGCGTGATCGAGACGACCTTTAAGGACGAGACGGAGACGGACCTGTTCGGTGAGCAGGCCGTGCTGTGCGGTGGCGTCTCCGAGCTCGTGCAAGCCGGCTTTGAGACGCTGGTCGGCGCTGGCTACGACCCCGAGATGGCCTATTTCGAGTGCCTGCACGAGGTCAAGCTGATCGTCGATCTGATGTACGAGAAGGGCCTCGCGGGGATGCGCTACTCGATCTCCAACACGGCGGAGTACGGCGACTACACCCGCGGCAAACGGGTGATTACGGAGGAGACGCGTGCGGCGATGCGCAAGATCCTCGGTGAGATTCAGTCCGGGGACTTCGCACGCGAGTGGATCGCGGAGAACCGTGCGGGGCAGGAGAACTTCCTGCGGATGCGCGAGGAGCAGGCCAACACGCAGATCGAAGAGGTCGGCAAGGAGCTGCGCTCGCACATGGATTGGATCCAGTCCTCATTCTGAGATGAGCAGGAGATCGAGCTGAGTATCGCTCGGAGGTTTCGCTAAACTCGCGCCTGTCGCGACTGGCGCAGCAGCGAGGTGGAAACGACCACCGGGGAGCGACACCGAAGCAGCACCGCCGCGCGCCTGGGCACCTCTTATGTAACCCCTCGAAGGCCGAAGCGAGGAAGCCCATGAGCACCAGCGCAGAGCAGCAGTTGACGATTCCAGCCGAGCTGAAGCCAGTGGACGGGCGCTTCGGCTGCGGTCCCTCGAAGGTCCGTCCCGAGGCGCTCACGCGGCTGGGCGAAGGGGCGGCGCCGATGGGCACCTCGCACCGGCAGAAGCCGGTCAAGGCACTTGTCGGCGAGATTCGCTCCGGGTTGAGAGAGCTGTTCAGCGTGCCCGATGGGTACGAGGTCGCGCTCGGCAACGGTGGGGCCACGGCCTTCTGGGACGCCGCCGCGTGCGGCCTGATCGAGCGCCGCTCGCTGCACCTGACCTACGGAGAGTTCTCCTCGAAGTTCGCCCAGGTGGCGCGCGAGGCGCCATTCCTGGAGGAGCCGGTGGTGGTGAAGGCGGAGCCCGGCGACGCGCCCGACCCGGCGCAAGCCGATCCCACCCAGGCCGGTGCCGACGTGGTCGGGTGGGCACATAACGAGACATCCACCGGCGTGATGGTCCCGGTCGTGCGGCCGTCCGGCGATGCCCTCGTGCTGATCGACGCGACCTCTGGCGCCGGCGGGCTGCCGGTCGATGTGGGGCAGACCGACGCCTACTACTTCGCGCCGCAGAAGAGCTTCGCCGCCGACGGCGGACTGTGGGTCGCGCTGCTGAGCCCGGCTGCGCAGGAGCGGATCGCAAAGCTCGCGGGCGAGGCCGCCGCAACGGACGCGGTGGCAGGGGAAGGCGCGGTGCCGCGCTGGATTCCGCAGTTCCTCTCGCTTGCCACGGCGCTTGAAAATTCGCTCAAAGACCAGACCTACAACACGCCCGCGGTCGCGACGCTGTTCCTGCTCGCCGAGCAAATCCGCTGGATGCTCGACGGCGGCGGTCTCGACTGGTGCGTGTCGCGCACCCGCGCCTCCTCCGAGCACCTGTATGGGTGGGCCGAGCGAACGCCGTACACCACGCCGTTCGTCGCCGACCCCGCGAAGCGCTCGCTGGTCGTCGGCACGATCGACTTCGACGACACCGTCGACGCGGCCGCGGTCGCCAAGACGCTGCGCGAGAACGGGATCGTGGACACCGAGCCCTACCGCAAGCTGGGGCGCAACCAGCTGCGGATCGGGATGTTCCCCGCGGTCGAGCCCTCTGACGTGCAGGCGCTGACATCGTGTATCGAGTGGGTAGTGGAGAGGAGGGCGTCATGAGCCCTGTGGGGAGCAACCCGGTGAGCGCTACGGCCGGTGACGAGCGTTTGAAGGTGCTGGTCAAGGAGAACATCGGCGACTCCGGCGTGGAGCTGCTGCGCGAGCACTTCGACGTCGACCTCGGCTTTGACTGGAGCGACGAGCAGCTGGCGCAGCGGATCGGCGAGTACCACGGCATCCTGATCCGCTCGGCGACGAAGCTCACCGCCGAGCTGATCGACAAGGCGACCAACATGCGCGCGATCGGGCGCGCCGGCGTGGGCGTGGACAACGTCGATGTGGACGCTGCCACCAAACGCGGGATCGTGGTCGCCAACGCGCCGCAGTCCAATGTCGTCACCGCCGCCGAGCACACGATGGCACTGCTGCTGGCGCTCGCGCGCAACATCCCCCAGGCGTACATCTCGCTGACCGCGGGCAAGTGGGAGCGCTCGAAGTTCTCCGGCGTGGAGCTGTACGAGAAGACGCTCGGGATCATCGGCTTCGGGCGGATCGGCCAGCTGGTGGCGGCGCGTGCGCGCGGCTTTCAGATGCGCGTGGTCGCGTTCGACCCGTTCGTCAGCGCCGAGCGCTACCGCGAGCTGGGGGTCGAGAAGGCCGAGAACAGCGAGGAGATCTACGCGCAGGCCGACTTCATCTCGATTCATCTCCCCAAGACCGACGAGACCAAGAACTGGCTGAACGCGGAGGCGTTCGCGCAGATGCGCGACGGCGTGCGGATCCTCAACGTCGCGCGCGGCGGGCTGATCGACGAAGCGGCGCTGCAAGCGGCGCTCGATGCCGGCAAGGTCGGCGGCGCAGCGCTCGATGTGTTCCCCACCGAGCCGATGACCGAGAGCCCGCTGTTCGGCTACCCCAACGTGATCGTCACGCCTCACCTCGGGGCCTCCACCGCGGAGGCCACGGACCGCGCCGGCTACCAGAGCGCCGAGCAGGTCGTGGCGGCGCTCGACGGCGGGGTGGTCTCGACGGCCGTCAACATCCCCGCGATCGGCGCCGAGGACATGCAAGTGCTGGGGCCGTTCCTGCCGCTCGCGCGGCAGCTCGGGCGCCTCGCGATGGAGCTGGCGGAGGGCAGCTCGGTCGAGCGGATCGAGGCGGCCTTCATGGGACGCATCGCCGACTTCGACACGCGCCTGTTGACGCTCGCGGTGATCCAGGGCGCGCTGCAGGGCCGCACCGAGGAGCAGGTCAACCTCGTCAACGCCCCCTCGATGGCGGAGGAGCGCGGGATCGTGGTCGAGGAGAAGACGGTCTCCGAGGCACAGGATTACAACGAGCTGATCCGCGTCACCGTGATCGCCGGCGAGCGCAAGGTCGCGGTAGCGGGCACCGGCATCGGCCCCAACCGCGTGCCGCACCTCGTCGAGGTGCAGGGCCGGCGCCTGACGGTCGAGCTGGCGCCCAACGTGACGGTCTTCCGCTACGCCGACCTGCCCGGCATGATCGGCCGCGTCGGTACGATCTTCGGCCGCCACGGCATCAACATCTCCTCGGCGGCGGTCGGACACACGCCCGATGGGGCCTCCCACGAGGCCAGCGAGGATCGGCGCGTCGCGGCGATGGTCGTCACGACCGACGCGCCGGTGCCGGCCAAGGTGGTCGATGAGATCGTCGCCTCGGAAGGGTTCACCGGTGGGTGGGCAGCGGTGCTTTCCTGATTCAGATACTCTGACGCCGGGATGCGGGTCGTCGAGATATCGAAGCACGGAGGGCCGGAGGTGCTGAAGGTGCGCGAGCGTCCAGATCCGCGCCTCGGCACCGGCGAGGTGCGGATCGAGGTGGCTGCGGCGGGTATCAACTTCGCCGACGTGATGGCGCGGATCGGCATCTATCCCGACGCGCCCAAGCCGCCTTGCGTGATCGGCTACGAGGTGGGGGGCACAATCCTCGAGCTGGGTGAGGGGGCGTCGAGCTCGGCCCGCCAGCTCAGCCTCGGTCAGCGCGTGCTGGCGGGAACGAAATTCGGCGGCTACGCCTCTCAGGTGGTGGTGCCGGCGGGCGACGTAGTGGCGCTCCCCGACGAGCTGAGCTTTGAGCAGGGTGCGGCGATCCCCGTCAACTACGCCACGGCGTGGGCGGGTCTGATCGGTTATGGCAACCTGCAGCCGGGCGAGCGCGTGCTAATTCACTCAGCGGGGGGCGGCGTGGGGATCGCGGCGACGCAGATTGCCAAGCGCTATGGCGCGGAGGTGTACGGCACGGCCTCTCCCGGCAAGCACGAGCGGATCTCTGAGCTCGGCGTTGACCATCCGCTCGACTACACCCGCGAGGGGTGGGAGAAGGGCCTGCCGCAGTTCGACCTGATCATGGATGCGGTCGGCGGCAGGAGCTTTCGCCAGAGCTACAACCTGCTGCGCGCGGGCGGACGGCTAGTGGCGTTCGGCGCCTCTGCAGCCGTGGGCGGCGAGAAACGCAATCTCGTGACCGGGTTGGGCACGCTGGTGCGAATGCCGCGCTTCAACATGGTCAAGCAGATGTCCGAATCGAAGGCTGTGATCGGCCTGAACATGCTCAGCCTGTGGAAGGACCGCCAGACGCTCTCGCCGTGGATCGAGCCGCTGCGCGAGCTGATGAACGATGGCACGGTCAAGCCGGTGGTGGCGGGCGCCTTCAGCTTCGAGGACGCAGGCGAGGCACAGCGGATGATCACCGAGCGGCGCAACGTCGGCAAGGTGGTTCTCACGCCCTGATTCGATCCTTGGCATCGCGCCGCCGCGGCGCAGGTGGTCTCTCGCCCTGATTCCATTCTTGGCATCGCGCTGCCGCGGTGCTACTCTCCGCCAAGCATGTCGTTGCAGATCTCGATTCGACTTCTCCTCCTCCCCCCTCGGGGGGAATAGTGCGTGGCGGCCGCGTAGCCGCAAACACAGCCGGAGGAAGTTCGAACGAGACTGAGAGGGTGGCGCAGGCGGCCGAAGGTCGGTGAGCCGGGCCCCTCTTCTATAAGACGAAGGAGCAGAGACGACATGAGCGATCAGCAGGTGGCACCAACGGCCGCACCGGTGCGAGAAGAGCGCAATCGTGTGCGCGTCTTCGACACGACGCTGCGAGATGGCGAGCAGTCGCCGGGAATCTCGCTGAACAGGCAGGAGAAGCTGGAGATTGCCCAGCAGTTGGCGCGGCTGGGCGTGGACATCATCGAGGCGGGTTTTCCGATCACCTCGCCGGGTGACTTCGAGGCGGTGCAGGCGATCGCCCGGGAGGTCGAAGGCCCGGTGATCTGCGGCCTGGCGCGGACCGGCAAGCAGGACATCGACGCGGCGTGGGAGGCGGTGCGCGACTCCGAGCGGCCCCGCATCCACATCTTCATCGCGACCAGCGACATCCACATCAAGCACAAGCTGCAGACCACGCGCGAGGACGTGATCGGCCAGGTGCGCGCGGCGGTGGCGCAGGCGCGCGAATTCACCGACGACGTCGAGTTCTCCCCCGAGGACGGCTCGCGCTCGGACGTGCAGTACATGGCCGAGGTGATCAAGGTCGCGCTGGAGGAGGGCGCCACCACGATCAACGTGCCCGACACGGTTGGCTACACGATGCCGCACGAGTACGCGGCGATGTTCGAGGAGCTCTACCGGCTGGTGCCCGACCTGCGCGATGTGACGGTCTCGGTGCACTGCCACGACGACCTGGGCATGGCGGTCGCCAACTCGCTGGCCGGGATCGAAGCCGGCTGCCGCCAGGTTGAGTGCGCGATCAACGGGATCGGCGAGCGCGCCGGCAACGCGTCGTTGGAGGAGATCGTGATGCTGCTGCACACGCGCGAGCCCACCCTGGGGCTGTGGACGGGGATCGAGACGACCGAGATCGCGCGCACCAGCCGTATGGTCTCGCGCCTGACCGGCTACCCGGTGCAGCCCAACAAGGCGATCGTCGGGCGCAACGCGTTCGCGCACGAGGCCGGCATCCACCAGGACGGGGTGCTGAAGGAGCGCACCACCTACGAGATCATGGACGCCACCACGGTGGGGCTGCGCTCCAACGCGATCGTGCTGGGCAAGCACTCCGGCCGCCACGCGCTGCGCGAGGCGCTCAAGGAGCAGGGCATCACGGTCGATGGCCAGGCGCTGAACGCCGCCTTCAAGCGCTTCAAGGAGATCGCCGACCGCAAGAAGTCGGTCACGGCGATGGACCTGGAGGCGCTGGTGGCCGACGAGCTGCGCGGCGGCGGCGAGCTGCAGGCGTACACGCTGCGGGGCTTCGAGGTGCACGCCTCCACCAGCGAGGCGCCTCGTGCGAGCGTCGTGGTGGCGCCCCCGGAGGGTGAGGAGATGCGCGCCGAGTCCTCGGGCGACGGCCCGGTCGACGCGATCTTCCGCGCGATCAACGCCGCCAGCGGCGTGGGCGCCGCGCTGCGCGAGTTCCACATCGACGCGGTTACCGAGGGCCAGGACGCGCTGGGGGAGGTGTCGGTGGTGGTTGAGGTACAGGGTCAGACCGGCTCCGGCCAGGGCGTCTCCACGGACATCATCGAGGCGGCCGCGCGCGCGTACGTGCGGGCGCTGTCGGTGGCGCTCGACCGTGCGCGGCGCGACGCGAACGCGGTCGGCCTGCCCCTGCCCGCCGGGCCGTGACGTTCTAGTCGGAGACATCCCCGGACCGCGATGCCCTCGGCTTGACAAGCCGATCCCCGCGGCGCTTGGTCGCCGCGGGGCGCTCTGGTACAAACGTGTGCCTCCCGGTGATTCGGACCATTGAGATGCGGTACACAGGGTCAACGGGCCGGCATCAAAGCCATGAGAAATGTCACGGTCACGCTTGCTGTGGGCATCGCGCTGATGGTCGCCGCCATCGCGGTGACGCTCGCCCGCGCGCCGCCGCGCGTCGTGCGGGCGGTGGCGCAGGAAGTCGTGGGGCGAGGAGAACACCGGAGACTCGATCTCACCAGCGGTGACATTGCGATCTGCCAGGCAGGCGAAGTGCTGCCCGCCGGCGTGTCGGGCGTCCGCCTCTCGATGCGAGCCTTCTATGGGGCGCAGGTGCAGGTGGTGGCGTACGGCGACTCGAAGGTGCTCACGGAAGGCCGGCGCGGGGCCGATTGGACGGGCCAGTCGGTCACGGTGCCCGTCGAGCCGCTGAATCGCGCGAGCAGCCACGTGAAGCTCTGTTTCGCGATCGGGCCCAACAGCGAGCCGATCGCGATTCTCGGGGCGCTGGCCTCCGAACGGGAAAAGGCGGCGGTCCTGACGAGCCGCAAGATCAGGCCGGTGGCGGCGACGATCGACGCGGTGCCGCTCGGCGGCAGGGTGGGCGTGGAATACCTCGCGGCCGGCCGGGGCTCGTGGTGGTCGCGCCTCTCCTCGGTGGCGGGGCACATGGGTCTCGGTCGTGCCTACAGCGGCGCGTGGATCGCGCTGCTCGTGGTGGCGCTGATGGCCGGTGTCGGCGTGCTCGCGGTACGGCTCACGGCACGGGAGCTGCCATGAGCAAGGCGCCGGCTCGAGGCCCGCGGCCGAGCAAGGCTCCCGCCGGCACCCGATCGCAGACGCGAGCCCGCAAGCTCGAGCGAGAGCGCGCAGCGCGACGACAGGCGGTGCGCACGGCGACTCGGCGCCGGCCGTCGGCCGACCCACGGGCGCTGCTCAGGCGCGTGCCGGCGGCCGCCTGGATGTGCGCGCTGATCGCCCTACTGAACGCCACGGCCTGGTCGGTCATCACGCCGCCCTTTCAGGGCAAGGACGAGGTCGACCACTTCGCCTACGTCGCGCATCTCGCCGAAACGGGAACGCTGCCCAACAGCGGGGCCAAAGGGAGCTCCTACTCTCCGGAGGAGTCGCTCGTGATGCAGGCGCTGCACTACTACGAAGTGAGGTTCACGCCGGCCACGCCCGCGATCTCCACGGCGGCCGAGCAGCGAGAAGTGACGGCGGCCGTTCACGCGGGCGCCTCGACCGCGGGCTCGGGCGGGGCGGGGATCGCGACGCCCGAGCCGCCGTTGTACTACGCGCTGCAGGTGATCCCCTACACCCTCGGAGGCAGCGACATCCTCGCCCAACTCCAGCTGATGCGCCTCTTCAGTGCGTTGCTGGGGGCGCTCACCGTGCTGTTGATCTTCCTCTTCCTGCGCGAAGCCCTGCCCGGAGTGCCATGGGCCGCGACGGTGGGCGCCGTGTGCGCCGCGCTGCAGCCGCTGTTCGGGTTCATGTCCGGCAGCGTCAATCCCGACACGATGCTGTACACGGTTGCCACGGCGCTGTTCCTGTGCCTGGCGCGCGCCTTCCGCCGCGGGCTCACGCGACGCCTGGCGCTCGCGCTCGGGCTGCTGACCGCGGCCGGCTTCCTGACGAAGCTCAACTTCGCCGGGCTGGCGCTCGGCGTGTTCGCGGGCATGGCGGTGTTGAGCGTGCGCGAGGCGCGCTTACGGGGCTGGGAGAGAGGGCTGCGCCTGTTTGCGATCGCCGCCGGGGTCGGGCTGATGCCAGTGCTGCTGTACGCGCTGGGCAACGCCCTCTCAGGCCACTCCACGTTCGGCGAGGCCTCGGGGGTCATCGACGTGCTCGCCTCGGCATCGCTGTTCAAAGAGCTCAGCTATGTGTGGGAGATGTACCTCCCGCGCCTGCCGGGCATGACGCGCTACTTCGATGGCATGGCGCCCTGGAAGGACGTCTGGTTCGATCGCTCGATGGGGCAGTACGGCTGGATGGACACGGTGTTCCCCGGCTGGGTCAACAACCTCGCGCTGATCCCCGCGGGAGCGGTGGCGCTACTCTGCGGGCGCGAGCTGGTGGTGCATCGCGCCACGCTCAGGGCGCGCACCGCCGAGCTCGGCGTCTACGCCCTGATCGCCGTCGGGGTGCTGACCCTGATCGGGCTCTCCTCGTATCACAGCGATGTGATCCAGCACGAACTGGCGTTTGGCGAGACGCGCTATCTGCTGCCGATGCTGGCGCTGCTGGCCGCCGTGATCGTGCTGGCCGTGCGTGGCGCCGGGCGCAGGCTGGCTCCAGTGGCGGGCGCCGCGATCGTCGTGCTGTTCCTCGGGCACGACATCTTCAGCCAGCTGCAGGTGATAGCGCGCTATTACGGCTGAGCTGCCGTGGATCGGCGACTCGCCGTGCGATGGCAAAGCGCAGATCGGGCGTCCGTCTATGATCATGTGCGTATGCCGAGAACGCTGTTCGAGAAGATCTGGGAGGCCCACGAGGTCGCGCCCGGCCTGCTGTACATCGACCTGCACCTCGTGCACGAGGTGACCAGCCCGCAGGCGTTCGACGGGCTGCGTCTGGCGGCTCGCAGGGTGCGCCGACCCGACCGCACGCTGGCGACCGCCGACCACAACACGCCGACCGACGGCACGCCCAATGCGGCGGCGATCAAGGAAGAGCTCTCGCGCGTGCAGGTGCAGACGCTCGAGCGCAACTGCGCCGAGTTCGGCGTGCCGGTGTACTCGCTGGGATCCAAACGTCAGGGGATCGTGCACGTGATCGGCCCGGAGCTCGGCGTCACGCAGCCGGGCATGACGATCGTCTGCGGCGACTCGCACACCTCCACGCACGGCGCCTTCGGCGCGCTCGCGTTCGGGATCGGCACCAGCGAGGTCGAGCATGTGCTCGCCACGCAGTGCATGGTCCAGAACAGGCCACGCTCGATGCGCATCCGCTACGAAGGCCAGCTCGGCTTCGGCGTCACCGCCAAGGATCTGATCCTGGGCACGCTCGGGCAGCTCGGCGTCGGTGGGCTGACCGGCTACGCCGTCGAGTACGCCGGGCCGGCAATCGAAGCGCTGTCGATGGAGGGGCGCATGACCGTCTGCAACATGACGATCGAGGGCGGCGGGCGGGCGGGCATGATCGCGCCCGACGAGACCACATTCGCGTGGTTTCGCGACCAGGAGCGTCCGGGGGCGCCCAAGGGCGCCCAGCTGGACGCAGCGATCGCGCGCTGGCGCGAGCTGCCCACCGACGCCGGCGCCGTGTTCGACACCGAGATCGCGATCGACGCCTCCGCTATCTCCCCCCAGGTCACCTGGGGCACCAACCCCGGCATGGTGCGCGCGGTCACCGAGCGGGTGCCCGCGCCCGAGGACTTCGACAGTCCCGCTGACCGCGAAGCGACCGAACGCGCGCTCGCGTACATGGCCCTGGAGCCCGGGACGCCGATCGAGCAGATCGCGATCGATCGCGTTTTCATCGGCTCGTGCACGAACTCGCGGATCGGCGATCTGCGCGCGGCGGCCGAGGTCGTCGCCGGGCACAGGGTGGCCTCCACCGTGAGCGCGATGGTCGTGCCCGGCTCCCAGCAGGTCAAGGCGCAGGCCGAGCAGGAGGGCCTCGACCAGATCTTTCGTGACGCCGGCTTCGACTGGCGCGTGGCGGGCTGCTCGATGTGTCTGGGGATGAACCCGGACATCCTCGCGCCGGGCGAGCGCTGCGCCTCCACGTCGAATCGCAACTTCGAGGGCAGGCAGGGGCGTGGCGGCCGCACACATCTGGTCTCTCCTCAGATGGCGGCGGCAGCGGCGATCGAGGGGCGTTTCACCGACATACGCAATTGGAATTAGGAGCGGGCCGGGATGGAACCCATCGAGACGATCTCTGGCGCTGTCAGCCACCTCGACCGCGCGAACGTGGACACCGACCAGATCATGCCCAAGCAGTTCCTCAAGCGGGTGGAGCGCTCGGGCTTCGGGCAGTTCCTGTTCTACGACTGGGCGAAGGAGCCGGGCTGGGAACTGCCCGCGAACCCGATCCTCGTGGCGGGCGAGAACTTCGGCTGCGGCTCCTCGCGCGAGCACGCGCCGTGGGGCCTTGAGGACTACGGCTTCAAGGCGATCGTGGCGCCGTCGTTCGCCGACATCTTCTACTCCAACTGCACGAAGATCGGGCTGCTGCCGGTGGTGCTGGAGGAGGCGCACTGCCGCGCTCTCGCGGCGGCGGGCGAGGGTCAGGTTGACCTTCGTGCGCAGGAGGTCCGCTACCCCGGCCCGGACGGCGAGCTCGTATCGGTCGGGTTCGAGATCGACCCCGAGACGCACAGGCGGCTGCTGGAGGGCCTCGACGACATCGCGGTCACATTGACCGAGGAAGCAGAGATCGCGGCCTACGAGGATTCCCACGAGCGCAACGGAGAGCTGGTGGGGGCTCTCAACACGACTGCTTTGTGATCACCCCTACGCAAGTCTACGTCCAATGCCGATGGCGCGGCGCGGTGCAGGTACGCTGATCAAGCGATGGAACGATTTCAATGTGTAAGCGCATAGTCATACTTCCCGGCGACGGGATCGGGCCGGAAATCATGGCGGCGACGCGTGAAGTGCTGAACGCCGTCGGCGAGTTCGAGCTCGACGAGCGGCCGATCGGCGGCGCCTCGATCGACGCCCACGGCGAGCCGCTGACCGCGGAGACGCTGGCGGCGTGCAAGCGCGCCGACGCGGTGCTGCTCGGCGCGGTGGGGGGCCCGAAGTGGGACAGCACCGTCCCGGGGGCACCGCGCCCGGAGCGAGGTCTGCTGGAGCTGCGCCAGGGCCTCGAGCTGTACGCGAACGTGCGCCCCGTGCGCCCGCTGCGCCAGCTGTATGAATCCTCGCCGCTACGGCGAGAGCGGATCGAAGATGTCGACCTGCTGGTCGTGCGCGAGCTCACCGGCGGGATCTACTTCGGCGAGAAGACGCGCACGCCGGATCGCGCCAGCGATCTCTGCATCTACACCGTCAAGGAGATCGAACGGGTCGCGCGCACGGCCTTCAACGCGGCGCACACGAAGGTGACGAGCGTCGACAAGGCCAACGTGCTGGAAACATCGCGGCTGTGGCGCGATGTTGTGAGCGGTGTGCAGGACCGCGAATACCCGCATGTCGAGCTCGAGCACATGCTGGTGGACAACGCCGCGATGCAGCTGATCGCCAACCCCCGCCATTTCGACGTGCTGCTGACCGAGAACATGTTCGGGGACATCCTCTCCGACGAGGCGGCGATGCTGACGGGCTCGATCGGGATGCTGCCGAGCGCCTCGCTGGGCGACCGCGACCGATCGGAGATCGGCCAGCACCCGCTGGGGCTGTACGAGCCGGTGCACGGCTCGGCGCCGGACATCGCCGGGGAGGGGATCGCCAACCCGCTGGCGATGTTCCTGTCCGCCGCTTTGATGCTGCGCAACAGCCTCGACATGGATGAGCAGGCGCTGGAGGTAGAATCAGCCGTGGAACGCGCGCTCGACGATGGCGTGCGCACCCCCGACCTGGGAGGCGCGGCCAGCACGGCCGACGCGACGCGGGCGGTGCTGTACTACCTATAAGAGGGTGGCGCAGTCGGCCGAAGGCCGGCGAGCCGGCGCCTTCTTCTGCCAGACTTATGGTGACGCGGCGTCGGGCCCGTGTACTCCAACCAGCGAGACGAGAACAGGAGCAGGATCGTGGAACCAACAGACCTCATCTGGATGAACGGAGACTTCGTTCCCTGGCAGGAGGCCAACGTCCACGTCCTGACCCACGGCCTGCACTACGGCACGGGGGTGTTCGAGGGTGTGCGCTGCTACGAGACGGATCTGAACCCCGCCCACCCCCCGGCGGTGTTCCGCAACCTCGACCACGTTGAGCGGCTGCTGCGTTCCGCGGAGCTGTACTACATGCCGGTGCCTTACACCGCGCAGGAGCTGCGCGCGGCGACACTGGAGCTCGTTGCGCGCAACGGGCTCTCCTCCTGCTACATCCGCCCGATCGTCTTCCGCGGCTCCGGCTCGATGGGCCTCAACCCGCTCGACTCGCCGGTCGACGTGGCGATCGCCTGCTGGGAGTGGGGTACATATCTGGGGGAGGAGGGGATGCGCAACGGCGTGCGCGCGAAGGTCTCCTCGTGGGAGCGGATCGGCCCGCGCTCGCTGATCCCGCACGCCAAGGCCTCCGGGCAGTACCTCAACAGCGTGCTCGCGAAGATCGAGGCGACGAAGGCGGGTTACGAGGAGGCGATCCTGCTCGACGAACACGGCCACGTGTGCGAGGGCACCGGCGAGAACGTGTATGTGGTGCGCGAGGGCGAGATCGCCACGCCCGGCCAGCACAACTCGATCCTCGACGGGATCACGCGCCGCTCGGTGATGCAGATCGCCCAGGACCTCGGCTACACGGTGGTCGAGCGCAACGTGGCGCGCGCCGAGATGTACCTCGCCGACGAGGTCTTCCTCTCGGGCACCGCTGCCGAGCTGGTGCCGGTGCGCGAGATCGACGACCACGCGATCGGCACGGGGCGCCCCGGTGAGATCACGCGCGTCCTGCAGGCGGCCTTCGACGACGCGATCCACGGGCGCACCGAGCGCTACCGGGAGTGGCTGGACGTCGTCAGCGCGCCCGCGCTGGAGACGCCCGCCGGCGAGGCCCCGGAGGCGGTCCCGGCGCAGTCGCGGAGCGCCGCGAGCGGCTGAGAGCCCCAATGTCGAGAATCGAGCTCTACGACGCGACCCTGCGCGACGGCATGGGCGGCGGCGGGCTGAGCCTGACGGCCGATGAGAAGGTGCGCGTGGTGCACGCGCTCGACGAGCTCGGCGTCGAGCTGATCGAGGCCGGCTTCCCGGCCTCCAACCCGAAGGAGCGGGCGCTGTTCGAGCTGCTCGAGCACGAGCCGCTCGCGCACGCCGAGATCGTCGCCTTCGGGATGACCCGCCGGCGCGGGATCGAGGCGGCGGCCGACGACGGGCTGCGCGTGCTCGCGGAGTGCTTCGCGCCGGCCTGCACGCTGGTGGGGAAGGCTTCGCCGCTGCACGTCGAGAAGGTGCTGCGCGTCTCGCGCGAGGAGAACCTGGACATGATCGGGGAGTCGATCGCGTTCCTCGTGAGCGCCGGCAAGCGCGTGCTGCTCGACGCCGAGCACTTCTTCGACGGCTACGCGCTGGACGCTCACTACGCCCTCGAGTGCCTGCGGGCGGCGGCGCAGGCCGGTGTCGAGCGGGTGGTGCTGTGCGACACCAACGGCGGCTCGCTGCCGACGTACGTGCACCAGGTGGTGGCGGAGGTGCACGCGGCGCTGCCCGAGGTGGCGCTCGGGATCCACACCCACGACGATGGCGGCTGCGCGGTGGCCAACACTTTGGTGGCGGTCGAGGCCGGCGCCACCCAGGTGCAGGGCACGATCAACGGGATCGGCGAGCGCACCGGCAACGCCAACCTGGTGACGATCATCGCCGACCTGCAGCTGAAGCTTGGCAAGGAGGCGCTCGAGCCCGAGCAGCTGGCGCGCCTGACGGAGACCGCGCACTTCGTCGATGAGCTGCTCAACCGCGTGCCCGACCCGGCGCAGCCGTACGTCGGCAAGCACGCCTTCGCGCACAAGGCGGGCCTGCACGCGGCCGGCGTGAGCGCCGATGCGCAGACCTTCGAGCACGTGGACCCGGCCCTGGTGGGCAACGACCGCGAGGTGTTGGTGTCGGAGCTGGCGGGTAAGGCGACGGTGATGGAGAAGGCGCGCGAGGCGGGGATCGAGCTGGACGGCGAGGCGCTCTTGCGCGTGGCCGAGCGCGTCAAGGAGCTGGAGCACCGCGGCTTCCAGTTCGAGGCGGCCGACGGCTCATTCGAGCTGTTGATGCGCAAGGAGGCGGGCGAGTATGAGCCGCTGTTCCGCCTGGAGTCGTGGCGCGTGATCGTCGAGCAGCGCGCGGACGGCGCCGTGCAGACCGAGGCGACGATCAAGATTTGGATTCCCACTCACCCCGACCCCAACGACCCTTCCCACACAGCCGATGCGGCGCTCAACCGGGCCGATCCGGCCCCCCGGGGGCACCACTACGTGCGCACCGCCGAGGGCAATGGCCCGGTGAACGCGCTCGACAAGGCGCTGCGCGAGGCGATTGGTGAGATCCACCCTCACCTGCGCGAGATCGAGTTGGTCAATTACAAGGTGAGGATTCTCGACGAGGACAAGGGCACCGGCGCGGTCACACGCGTGCTGATCGACGCCTCCGACGGCCAGCGCGTTTGGGGTGCGATCGGCGTGTCGGAGAACGTGATTGCGGCATCATGGGACGCGCTCGTGGATTCGCTGGAGTCAGGCATGCAACCTCAAAAGTCGCCCCGAGGGCCAAAGGCCGCGCTCGGGGACCCCGCTGTGGGTGGGGGTGCGGTGGCGACGGTCGGCGGTGGGCGGTAGGGAGAGAGAGGGGAGAGGGAGGCAAAAGTGGCGGAGGGCTCAGAGAGACGGCGGGCGAGCAGGCCGCTGCGCTACGTTCCGATTCCCATGGAAAGGGACGACGAGGTGCTGAGTCCGTTCGAGGAGGACGAAGAGACGATCCCGCTGGCCCGCCCCACGATCGGCGCCGAGGAGGAGCGCGCGGTGCTGGAGGTGCTGCGCTCGGGCGCTCTCTCGCTGGGCCCGAAGGTGGGGGAGTTCGAGCGGGCCTTCGCCCGACGCGTCGGTGCGCCACACGCCAGCGCTGTATCCAGCGGCACTGCCGGCCTGCACCTCGCGCTGCGCGCGGTGGGGGTGAAACGGGGCGATGAGGTGATCACCAGCCCGCTCTCGTTCGTGGCCTCCGCCAACGCGGCGCTGTACGAGGGCGCGCGCCCGGTGTTCGCGGACATCGACCCGGTGACGCTCAACCTCGCCCCCGAGGCGGCTGAGGCGGCGGTGAGCGAGCGCACGAAGGCGATCCTGCCGGTGCACATCTTCGGCTACCCGGCGGAGATGGAAGCCTTCGAGGCGATCGCGCGCCGCCACGACCTCGCGATCGTCGAGGACGCCTGCGAGGCGCTGGGCGGCCGCCACGCCGACGGCACCCCGGTGGGGGGACGGGGTCACCCAGCGGTGTTCGGCTTCTACGCCAACAAGCAGATCACGACCGGCGAGGGCGGCATGATCACGCTCGGCGACGAGGCGCTGAAGGCGCGCATCGACAGCGAGCGCAACCAGGGCAGGGCCCCCAACATGGAGTGGCTGGACCACGACCGCCTCGGCTTCAACTACCGCCTCTCCGACATCGCCTGCGCGCTGGGCCTTACGCAGCTGGGGCGCCTCGACGGCTTCCTGGCTGCCAGGGCCCGCCTCGCGCACCAGTACCGCGAAGCGCTCGAGGGCGTAAGGGGCGTGGAGACCCCTTGCCCCGACATGGAAGGCAGCCGCCGCGGCTGGTTCGTGTTCGTCGTGCAGATCCCCCGCCGAGCCGACCGCGACGCGGTGATCAAGGAGCTGGCGGCAGAAGGCGTGCAGAGCAAGCCCTACCTGCCGGCGATCCATCTGATGCGCTACTACCGCGAGCGCTTCGGCTACAAGCCCGGTGACTTCCCGGTGTGCGAGGAGGTGGCGGCCCGCTCGATCGCGCTGCCGTTCTTCGTCGGGATGGAGGAGTGGCAGGTGCGGTGCGTGGCGGACGTTCTGCGGGAGGCCGTGGGGCGGTAGCCGCGCAAACGCCGAGGGACGCCGATGCCGTGCTCTCGGAATCGATCGAAAGAACCGCTTGACACTGGAGTGCCCGGTTGATAGCAAGGGGAGGCTTCATGGAATGCGCTACACCCGGCGCCGAGGCGTCTCTGCCTTTGAAGATGAGCGCCCCGGCGCCGGTAACCAACCCTCACCGGCCGAAACCGGTTAGGCATAAGTCATCATAGCCAAAGCGCACAGCTCCGCGGACGCCAGCGGCCACCCGCTACAGCGTCCGCGGAGCGCCTGAGAGGGCGGAGAAGGGCGTCATCCGGGGCCATCGGGGTACGCACAAGGCTCCAGAAAGCCTTAGTGGGAAACACTCGGGAAGTTTGCCAGTACTTCGCCGCAAGTGAGAAACACCCCTTGATAGTCGCTTGACATTCGGGTACCTTTCTCATAGTAGCTTCGAGTCTGGCCACGACTGTCACAGGGTCGGTGGTGCGAGGAGAGGGTACTAAACGGTACAACACATAAATATGGCTGGCACCGGGACGTCTCTGCTTGAAGATGGGGGTCGCGGTTACGCCGGCAACCAATTCTCAAGGGTAAAGGAGTCGTACAACATGAAGTACTTTAAGAGCCTGGGGCTTTGCCTCGTGGCGGTGTTTGCGCTGGGCGCGGTTGTGGCGAGCAGCGCGTTTGCGTCGGAAGGACCCACACTTTTATTTCCAACTGAAGGAAAAGGTGCTAAACCGAACTTCTCGTCCGTCACTGGTAAAGGGAAACTCATTGCGAAAGCCGCAGGGGGAACACTGACAGTAGAATGTGCGGCAGCTAGAAATACAGGTGTCGCCGTTCCTGGCACCGATCGAGTAGAAAAAGTCGTCATTACTTTCACATCATGCAAAGGTAAAATCAAAGGAGAAACCGTAAAATGCGGGGCCGCCCCCGCTGGTGCTAATGAAACCATTACTACGAACTCTCTTTCCGGCCAGCTCGGTTATATTCACGTCGGAACGCCCTTAACAGTGGGACTGGTCCTAAAATCGGAAAGTGAACTTTTTGCAGAATTCAAATGCTCTGTTAACACGGTTAAAGTACGGGGTAGAGAAATAAAAGAAAAAGAATTTGCCGGAATCATCGCAGAAGTTTTACCAGAATCGCTAAATAAGTTAATAGATCCTGGCAACCCAGGCTTCCTGACATACAAACAAGAACCGGTCGGGGAACCGAAACAGGCAATAAGGGAATTGACGGTCTTAGGCACCACAGTAAAAGAATTATTACTCACGGCCGCCACCGGTGGTGGAGGGTTTGAATTGGCGGGACTCGAAGAGGAAAAAGATGTTGAACTCTTCTTCTTAGAAAGCGTCCTGCTTAGTGCATAAAACCTGAAAGGGTGCGGGGGGCCTCATGTGGTCCCCCGTGACCCTCAACTTGGGTTTGCTGGCTGTCAATGTCGTTGTCGAGGGAGGCGAGCGTGGTGGGAAGTGGAGAGGGCCTGGGTAGTGGCTGGTTGAGTGTTGGTCATAGTGGCTGTGGTCCTCATCAGTGGAGCTGGAGACGTTCGCTGTGCTGGTTTCGGTTGGTGTCCGCACTTGTTGCGATGACAAGTGTGGTGTTGTTGGCGCAGTGTTCGCCTGTGTTGGCCGTGTCAGCGGGGGAAGAATCGGTCTCGAACGTTTCCTCCAACAGCGCAACTTTGCAGGCGTGCATTATTTCTGGAAGCTCAGAAGCGGAAGACACGTTTGAATATGGGACGAGCGTCTCTTATTCGTCCACTGTTGAGGCCGCTCCGGGGGGTGCTGGCTCGTGCTTCAGTGGCTTGAGCGTGGAAGCTCACGTCCAGGGTCTTCTTGCGCACACGTTGTATTACTATCGGGTAGTCGCGGGAACTACCGACGGAACTGGCCAGACGTTTACGACACAGCCGGCGGCTGGCGAGCTGACGCTGCCGGATGGCCGGGTATGGGAATTGGTGTCTCCGGCGGTGAAGAATGGGGCCTTGATTCCGCCGATCGAATCAGGTGCAGGCGTGGTACAAGCTGCTGAAGACCGTGGCGCGATCACCTACCCGTCGAACGGTCCGTTGGGCGCCAGCCCTCCAGCCAACGCATACGAAACACAGATGCTCTCTGTGCGGCGCCCAGACGGTGGCTGGACCTCTCAGGATATCGCCACACCGAATGAGGTTGTGCCCGGCGTATCGCTCTACAACGGCCAGGAGTACAGGGCGTTTTCGAATAACCTGTCAGTGGGGCTCGTGGAGCCGTTTGGGTTTGGGCTCGACACCATAGAAGCCGAGGGGGCCGTGCCACTGTCGGAAGGGGCGTCGGAAGCGACGCCCTACCTGCGTGCCGACCCGCCGTTGTCGGGGGAACCAGGGAGCTCTGAGCACGCGGTGTACAACGAAGCAGAGATGGAAGGTGGCTACCTGCCCCTTGTGACGAGCTGTCCGGTGGGCGAAAAATGCAAGGCCAGGGTGGAAGAGCGCGCAAACGCGCCGCCGGGCGTCAAGTTCAGTGGCGATATCAAGTTCCTCGGCGCTGATAGTGACTTGAGCCATGTGATCTTTCGCTCCAAAGAAGCACCTCTGGTGGCGGGTGCCGAAGAAGAAGTGCTCTATGAGTGGTCGGCCGGCAAGTCGCCAGGAACACAGCTGCAGCTAGTCAGCGTGCTGCCCAATGTGCCGCCTTACGAAGGCAAACAGGCACGTGGTGCCGCAGAACTAGGAGGGGGAGGCGAAAAAGACGCTCGAGGTGCGGTTTCGAACGATGGCTCGCGCGTTGTCTGGTCTTACGAAGGGCATCTTTTCATGCGTTATGCGCTGAATGGGCAGAGTTTGCAGACTGTACAGCTGGATGTGGGCGCAGGTGAAAATGGCCACGCAAAATTTCAGTTTGCAAGCAGCGATGGCTCAAGGGTGTTCTTCACCGATGAAGAACATTTGACCAACGACGCCGGGGCGGTAGCAGGGGAGCCGGAGCTATATGAGTGTGAAATGGTGGAAGAAGCGGGCGGGCTCGTGTGCGATTTGAAGGATCTGACAATCGCCAAGAAGAGCGAAAGCGCTGATGTGCAAGGCACTGTGATCGCTGGCGGTAATGACAGCACATACGTTTACCTTGTAGCAAAGGGAGCATTGACGAACGAAGCTGAAAAGAATGCCCGGGGAGAAGAAGCCGAAGTTGGGAAGAATAATCTTTATATGCTGCATTACGATGACCAGGTGAAAGAATGGAAACCGACTTTCATCGCACCTCTCTCGGAAGAAGACAGCCAGGACTGGGCTCAGGAGGGGGAGAATCTTGAAAAAATGACTTCGCGGGTTTCGCCGAACGGCGAGTATCTGGTGTTCATGTCGGAGCTCAGTCTGACTGGCTATAACAACTTTGACATCAACAGCGACACGCCCGACGAGGAGGTATATCTCTACGGTGCTCCGTCTGCGGGTGCGCTGCCGGGCCGGCTGGTGTGTGTGTCGTGCAATCCAACGGGCGAGCGACCGGCGGGGGTGTTCGATACACTTGCGGCGCATGGTGGGCATGGGCTGTTTGCCGACCAGCAGGAAATCTGGAACGGATCAACGTTTAGTGGTCGATGGTTGGCTGGGAGTGTTCCCGGATGGACAGCGATGAGTGAGGGCGTGGCACGTTATCAGTCGAGGTACGTATCGGATAACGGTCGGGTGTTCTTCGACAGCCCGGATGCGCTTGTGCCGCAGGCGACCAATGGTCTGATGGATGTGTATGAGTATGAGCCGGAAGGCGTGCCGGAAGGAAGCCCCTATACATGCACCGACTCCAGCCCAATGTTCAGTGCTGCCGCGAGCGGCTGCATTGGCTTGATTTCGTCAGGGTCAGCCGGTGAAGAATCGGTGTTCTTGGATGCGAGTGAAAGCGGAGAAGATGTGTTTTTCTTGACCTCTGCGCAGTTGGTCGCGGCGGACGAGGATACGGCATTTGATGTGTATGACGGGCATGCTTGCAGTGACTTGGCTCCGTGCTCGTCGGAAGCGGTGTCGTCGCCGGCGTGCGTGACCGCGGAAGGTTGTAGGGTGTCGCCGTCTTTGCAGCCGTCGATTTTCGGAGCGCCGGCTAGCGCGACGTTCTCGGGACCGGGGAACCAGGTGTTGTCAATGTCGGTGGTGAAATGCCCGAAGGGCAAGAGATTGAGCAAGGGCAAGTGTGTAAAGATAGAAACGAAGAAGGTTAAACATAAACATAAGAGTAGGAGGAAGGTTAAGAAAAAGGCGACTACGAAGGTCAGCGTCACCGGCGACGGCAGGGAGGTGGCTCGATGAGGCTTTCGATGATGCGTGGCTGCTTTTTGGTGACCTTGCTTGCGCTCATGTCGATGGTGGGCGTTGCGCCGGCGTTTGCCGAAACCGCGACTCCATGGTGGCATGTGGACGTCGGTGCTAGGCCCTCTGTGTTGACGGCTGGGCGGGAACGGACAGTCGTAGTCTCGGTGACGAACCTTGGTGATAAGGAAGCGATTGGCGAAGCGGGCGATCCGGTGGTAGTGATGGATACCCTGCCCGAAGGCGTCGAAGCCGAAAAGGCGTTTTACATTGTGGGCGCAAAGGGGTCGAGCGGTGGAGGGGATTGCACGGTTGGCGTTGTTCTTCCCGGTGTTTCGATGGTTGGGTGCAGCTTTGAAAAAGGGCTCTATACGGAAAATGGGGTGATGACTCCGTACCTGAGTCTGGAAGCGGATATCTATGTGTCGGTGGAAAAAGGACTCGCACCGGGAAAGCTTTCGGACGGGGTAAGCGTCTCTGGCGGAGGGGCACCGGCGGTGGCGACCAGCGGTCCATTGACCGTTGGGACGGGGCCACCGGAATTCGGCGTGGAGACGTTTGAATCGATTCCGGAAAACGCGGGTGGATCGGCGGATACGCAGGCCGGATCCCATCCATTTCAGTGGACGACCACAATTGTGCTGAACGCGGGCGTGGAAACCAAAGGTATCGAAATTCACGAAAATTACGGATTCCCTCCGGAAGAGTTCGGGCCGGTTGCGTTGCCCGCGCTGCCGAAGGACCTGCGGCTCAACATGCCGCCGGGCATGGTCGGCAATCCCTCTGCTTTTGCGAAATGCACCGAAGATGAGTTCAAAATCAACCAATGTCCGGTCGGTGCGCAGATCGGGGTTGCGGTCGTGACCGTCGCGGATCCGTTGGATTCGCAGGAAGCGGTGCCGCTGTTCAATATGGTGCCGGCGAGGGGCGAGCCGGCGCGCTTCGGGTTCAAAGACCAGGGTGCCGTGGGCTTCCTCGATGTCTCGGTACGGACCGGCGGGGACTATGGCGTGACGATCAGCGCGAACAACATCACCCAGACGGCCGCGTTCCTTTCGGCTCAGATCACGACCTGGGGCTGGCCGGGAGACCCACGGCACAACAACTCCCGCGGCTACGGGTGCGTTGGATTCAAGATATTTGAAATTGGCTGCAACTCCCCCGAAGATACGATCACCGCGCCGTTCCTGTCGCTGCCGACGGCGTGCGGTGTCGACCCGTCCAAGGAACCGTTCAAGATGTCGATCGAAGGTGACTCGTGGCCCGAGCCCGCACCCGGGGATCCGTCGGAGCCTGTCGGAGATTGGCAGCCGTTCGTCCAGGAACCGGTTCCGTATGTGCTCCATGACGGGGCGGGCCCGCTCGCGCTGGACGGCTGCAACAAGCTGAGCTTCGAACCGTCGATCAAGGTGACCCCGGACAGCACTGAAGCGAGCAAGCCGTCGGGCCTGAATGTCGACGTGCACGTCCCGCAGCAGGAGGTATTGATCCCAAGCGGCCTGGCGGAGTCCGACGTCAAGGACATAACCGTGGCTTTGCCCGAAGGCGTGGCGGTTAACACGGCGGGAGCCGACGGCCTGGAAGCGTGCTCCGAGAAAGAGATCGGCTTCACCGGCGTGGGATCCGAAGGAGCTGACCTCTTCACCTCCGGTCTGCCGGCCCCGGCCGGTGCGCCGGCGGAACCGTTCTGTCCCAATGGGTCGAAGATTGGCACGGTCAAGATCAAAACACCGCTTTTGGAACACGAACTGGAAGGCGCGGTGTATTTGGCCTCACAGGAAGCGAATCCGTTCGGAAGCTTGGTCGCGATCTATCTGGTGGCCGAAGACCCGGTCTCGGGAGTGCTCATCAAGCTGCCCGGTGAGGTGAGCTTGAGCGAAACGGGCCAGATCGTCGGTGTGTTCAATAACAGCCCGCAGTTGCCGTTCGAAGACGCCGAACTGCACTTCTTCGGCGGCGAACGCGCGCCACTGGCCACACCCGCGCTCTGCAAGGGCAAGCCGGCGACGGAAAGCGAACCGGGCGAAGAAGGCTACCGGAGCGTCGCGTCGATCGCACCGTGGTCTGGCAACGAAGCGGTGGGATCCTCGTCGGAATTCGACATCACGACGGGCCCGAACGGCAGCCCGTGCCCGAACGGGCGGCCCTACTCGTCCTCGCCCGGGCAGTTGCCGTTCGCGCCCTCGCTGACGGCCGGGACGACCAGCAACCAGGCAGCCGGCTTCAGCCCCTTCACGATGACGATGAGCCGCGAAGACGGCAACCAGCCCCTGCGCGGTGTCAAGCTGGCGATGCCGCTGGGGCTGCTCGGGATGCTCTCCAGCGTGACGCCGTGCGAAGAAGCCCGGGCCAACGCGGGCACGTGCGGCCCGGAAAGCCTGATCGGCGAAACGACGGTCAGCGTCGGCGTTGGCGGCCAGCCGTACACCGTGACCGGCGGCAAGGTGTACATCACCGGTCCCTATAGGGGCGCGCCGTACGGCCTGTCGATCGTCAATCCGGCGAAGGCTGGCCCGTTCGACCTCGAGCACACGGCGGTTCACAGCCCGTCCTGCGACTGCCTGATCGTGCGTGCGAAGATCGAAGTAGACTCGCGCACGGCGGCGCTGACGGTCACCGCCAACTCGAGTGGCGAAGGCTCGATTCCCACGATCCTCGAAGGGATCCCGCTGCAGATCAAGCACGTCAACGTGACGATCAACCGCTCGGGCTTCACGTTCAACCCGAGCGACTGCGACCCGCTCCAGATCGGTGGAAGCCTGACGAGCTCAGAAGGCGCTTCCACGTCGCTTTCGGTGCCCTTCCAGGTCACCAACTGCGCGGCGTTGGCCTTCAAACCGACGTTTGCCGCCTCCACCACGGGCCATACCTCCCGTACTGAAGGAGCGAGTCTGACGACGACCGTGACATACCCGAGCACGCCCCAGGGCACCGAGGCGAACATCGCCAAAGTCAAGGTCAGCCTGCCGGCGAAGCTGCCGGCGCGGTTGAGCACGCTGCAGAAAGCGTGCCCGGAAAAGACGTTCGCGGAAAATCCCGCGAACTGCCCCGCCGCTGCCAGGGTTGGCGAGGCGACGACGAAGACGCCGGTGCTGCCCAACCCGTTGAGCGGCCCGGCGTTCTTCGTCTCCCACGGCGAGGCGAAGTACCCCGAACTGGTGATCGTGCTCCAAGGCGACAACGTCACGATCGACCTTCATGGCGAAACGGCGATCTCGAAAAAGGGCGTGCTGACCTCGACGTTCAACGCGGTTCCGGACGCGCCCTTCTCGAGCTTCGAACTGAACTTCCCCAGAGGGAAGTACTCGGTGCTCACCGCGAACGGAGCGAACCTCTGCAAGTTGAGCTCGCTGACGATGCCGACCGAACTGGTGGCGCAGGATGGCGCGGTGATCAGGCAGAGCACCAAAGTCAAGATCGCCGGCTGCCCGAAGAAGCAGCCCAAGCACAAGAAGAAGCCGAAGGGCAGGAAGCACAGGAAGTAAGCTGGGCATGGCTGCAAGACTCTCCCGGGCTCCGTGAACGTCCCTCCCGGCGGCCCGTGGGGAGGGACCGAGAGAAAGCGTGGGTTTCCTCTCGCCATGCGCAGTCGGGCTCCGCTGTGCGGGGGGCCGGACCGACTCAGATCGGCTCCCCGGCAGCCGACTTCAGCAGTCGGAGACATCGCGCTTCTCAGCAGGCCTTTGTCCATTGGTGTCGATGCGTGGCTGCTTGCTCTTTCCAGGGAGTGGGGTACGGTTTGGTCTGCAATCTACATACAGATGGATGCCGCGGCGCCTCAGTGATAAGGGTAGGCGCTCCGGTGTCCGGCTAACCAATCCAAAGGGCCAATCCTCAAAGGTAAAGGAGTTGTTCTACATGAGGGTATCTTAAGACCATGGGGCTATGCTTTGTGGCTGCGTTTGCGATGGGAGCGGTCGTGGCGAGCAGTGCGTTTGCGTCGGAAGGGCCCACAATTTTATTTCCCAATGGCGGTGGCGCTAAACCGAACTTCTCGGCCATCGCTGGTCCGGGGAAATTCGTTTCGAAAGCCGCAGGGGGAACACTAGAGGTAGAATGTAGAGCTGCTAGAAGCACAGGCGTAGCCGTACCCGGAACCGATCGAGTAGAAAAAGTCGTCATTACTTTTAACAGGATGCAAAGGTAAAATCAAAGAGGAAACCATAAAATGCGGGGCTGGCCCCGCTGGCGCCAATGAAACCATTACTACGCACTCCCTTTCAGGTCAGCTAGGCTATATCCACGTCGGAACGCCCTTAACGGTGGGACTGGTTCTCAAATCGGAAAGTGAACTTTTTGCAGAATTCAAATGCTCTGTCAACACAGTTAAATTACGGGGTAGAGAAATAAAAGAAAAAGAATTCGCCGGAATCGTCGGAGAAGTTTCGCCAGAATCGCTAAATAAATTAATAGATCCCGGCACGGCCGGCCTCGCGTCAGTCAAGCAAGAACCGGCCGATTCGGAAAAACAGGCAATAAGGGAACTCACGGTCTTAGGTACTACAGTAAAAGAATTATTACTCACGGCTGCCACCGGTGGGGGAGGGTTTGAATTGGCAGCACTAGAAGTCGAAAAAAATATTGAAGTCTTTGGCTTAGAAAGCGTATTGATCAGCGCATAGACGTGCGCTGGAGCGGTTGAGCGGTGTGGGCTCCACGGAAGCCTGTGCGCTCGAGCTTCGGCCAAGCAGTAAAACTGTGGTGGGCGCCGGGCCATCCAGGCCAGGCGCCCGCCACATCCCTGGGGCTTGATGCGCCGCACGCAGCATAACGCACCCTGGCAGATGATGTCGCGCGGTCGGATCTAGTCGGATCCGCGGATCTTGGGACCCGAGGCGAAGGGCTACGAAGCGTCGAGCGGTGGCTCTGCGACGGCCGACCCCGAAACCCCAACCCCCGTGGCCACTTCCCCAGCCGCCTCGGCCCCGATGAACGGTGCCAACGCGAAGTACGTGGCCCGGGGCACCATCACCGGCAGCTCGGGCATGCGGCGCTGCAGCGCGTGGTGGAGCATCAGCTCGAACAGGCCGCCGCCGATCGCCTGGACGGTGACGTCCGGGACGCGCAGACCGCCGGGGGTGTGCCCGCCGGGGCCCGGATGCAGCATCTGCGCGTAGGGAATGGCGCCCTTGAAGGCCCGTGCCGTGGTGCGCTCGGTGGCAGCCAGCACGTCGATCATCGTCATGTGCGCGAACACCGGCTCGCCGGCGAGAAAGCCGAACAGCGCCTTGAGGCCGGCGCGCACGCCGTAGCGCCAATCGTGCTGGGCGTCGTAGGCGCGCTCCACCAGGGCGAGCGCTTTGTCCTGGCCGATCTCGAAGGCGACGAGGAAGGCATCCTCCTTGTCGCTGAAGTGTTCGTAGAAGGCCTGCAGCGACACCGACGCCTCGGCGGCGATCCCCTCCACGGTGAGCGCCGCGTAGCCGCTGCGCGCTGTGAGGTTGGTGACGGCGTCGAGGATCCGGTCGCGCTGGCTGTGCACCACGAAGCTTCTCGGCATCCCGTTCTCCCCGCGCGGCAGCCTGCGCCGGCGGCTGGTGGCCGCGCCGAGCGAAAGGGATCCAGGCGCCCGCCCGCCCCCGTCGCCGTTCAGGTCGAGGTGCAGTTCCCGCGCCGTGGGGTCCACGAGCGTCATGATCGACTCCGGCGCCGGCCAGTAGGAGGTTGCCCAGTTGACGAGGTCGGGCAGGCGTTTGCGCAGCTGTTTGCGTTCGCCGCGGCGCAGGTGAGCGTAAATCACGTGCAGGATGCCGCCGAGCACGCCGCGCAAAATCGGGTTGGGGATCGCGCCCGGGCCCGCGGTCAGGCCGAGGCTTTCGCGCAGGATGTCTTCGTAGCTCACCACCAGCTGTTCGCGGCGCTCGATCCCGGCCGGGCCGGCCGCGCCGATCTCGACCATCAGCACGCGCAGCGCGTCCGGGCGTGCGGTGGCCAGCTCGATCAACTCCGTGAGCGCCGCGTGCACGCCGTCCGGCAGGCCCTGCGAGCGGCGGAACACCATCGCGACCCCACGCTCGCCGACCGCGGCGATCGAGTCGTAGGTCGCCAGGAAGCACTCCTCCTTGTTGGCGAAGTGCTCGTAGAAGGCCTTGCGCGACACGCCCGCACGCCGGATCACGTCGGAGACGGTGGTCGCGGCGTAGCCCTTCTCGCCGATTGCGTCGATCATCCCTTCCAACAGGCGCGCGCGCTGATTGGTGGCGACTTGCTCGCGCGTGAGCGAGTGCGGACCCCGCGGCAGTGCCGGCGTGGGGGCGATCCGCGGCTGTTCGAGCACTCCTGGCATACCGCAATTATCGCGTGCCGGATCGATCGGCGCAGGGGGCGTTTCTATCTATGGGTCGGCGCTGACCTTCGCGATGGCGGAGATTGAGAGTATCGGGACTATCTGAAATCATGGATCGTATAATCTAGCCTGTCTAGAGCCGGTTTGCGTCCCGGTCGGCTGGCCGGAGCGGGGATGCTTCGGACAACTCGAAGCGCGACGCCGGCGCCGTCGATCTCCGCTACTGTCCAGCAACCGCATTAACCGTCCCCCATGTCCCGCTTCAGCGAGCCCCAGCACCCCGACTTCAGGCGCCTCAACGCCTCGCTGCGCTTTGACCGGCGTCTGTGGCCACAGGACATCGAGCAGTCGCGTGCCCACATCTGGATGCTGGCCGAGCGCGGGATCATCTCGGTGGAGGACCGTAACAACCTGATCGAAGCCGTCGAAGAGACCGAGGCCGAGCTGGCGCTCGGGATGTTTGCCTTCGAAGACGCCGACGAAGACATCCACACGGCGATCGAGCGCCGCGTCACCGAACTGGCCGGGCCGGTGGGAGGCAAGCTGCACACGGCGCGCTCGCGCAACGACCAGGTGGCCACCGACGTCGCGATGTTCGTGCGCGCGCAGGCGCGCGCGGCGCACGACTCCGTGAGCGAGCTGATGGAGGCGCTGCTGGCCCGCGCCGAGCAGCACGTCGACTGGCCGCTGCCCGGCTACACCCACTCCCAGCGCGCGCAGCCGGTGTACCTAGGCCACCACCTGCTGGCCTACTTCTGGATGCTCGAGCGTGACCGCCAACGGTTGGCCTTCGCGCTGGAACAGGCCGGGCGCCTGCCGCTCGGCGCCGGCGCGCTGGCGGGCGTCAACTTCGACACCGACCGGCGCTCGGTGGCCCGCCAACTGGGCTTCCACGACATCGTGCCCAACTCGATCGACGCGGTCTCCAACCGCGACTTCGCGCTCGACTACCTGTACGCGGCGGCCACCTGCGCCACGCACCTCTCGCGCCTCGGTGCCGAGCTGGTGTCGTGGTCGAGCTCGGAGGTGGGCTTCTGCGAACTGCCCGATGCGTGGTCGTCGGGCAGCTCGATCATGCCGCAGAAGAAGAACCCCGACGCGGCCGAGCTGCTGCGCGCCAAGGCGCCGCGCATCCTCGGGCACCTGACCGCGCTGCAGGGAGTGCTGCACGCGCTGCCGCTCACCTACAACAAGGATCTGCAGGAGGACAAGGAGCACCTGTTCGACACCGCGGACACGCTGGAGCTTGCCCTGATTGCCGCGCGCGGGATGATCGAAGGGGTGCGCTTCAACCGCGAGCCGATGGCGAAGGCCGCCTCCGAGGAGCTGCTCGGGGCGACCGACATCGCCGACATGCTGGTGCGCCACGGGGTGCCCTTCCGCCAGGCGCACGGCATCCTCGCCGGGCTGGTGCGCGCCTCGCTGCAGGACGGCAAGAGCCTCTCCGAGCTGACCCCCGCGGAGCTCGCCGCACACAGCCCGGTGCTGGGGGAGCACAGCGAGGAGTACCAAGCGTTGCTGACGCAGAGCTCGTGGCTGGAGAGCAAGGTCTCCGAGGGCGGCACCGCCTCTGGGCGGCTTCAAGAGCAGCTGGCGCTCGCGCACGGCGTGCTCACCCACCCACCCGCGGAAGCGTTGACTGAGCCCTGGGAGTGACGTGCCCGAAGCATCCGCTGCCCCCGGCTTTGCGATGCCCGAGACGCCCGCCGTCCCCGGCATTGCTACGCCCGAGACGCCTGCGGCCCCCGGCATTGCCACACCCCAGACGCCCGCGGCCCCCGGTTTCGCCGTGCGTGCTCCGCGCAGGCCGGCGCCGGGCGCGCTGCCAGCCGAGTTCTACCGGCGCCCGGTGGTGGAGGTCGCGCGGGATCTGATCGGCTGCGTCGTCGAATACAAGGCCGCCGCCGGCATGATCGTCGAGACCGAGGCCTACCACGAGCGCGAGCCGGCCTGCCACGCCTACATCGGGCTGACCCCGCGCACCCGTACGCTGTTCGGCGGCCCCGGCCGTGCCTACGTGTACCGCTCCTACGGCATCCACGCGCTGCTGAACGCGGTGTGCGAGGAACAGGGGGTGGGCGCCGCGGTGCTGATCCGCGCACTGGAGCCGCTGCGGGGGGTGGGGCGGATGCGCGAGCGCCGCGGACTGCAGCGCCGCGAGGATCTCTGCTCGGGCCCGGGTAAGCTCACGGTGGCGCTGGCGATCGGGCTGCTGCACAACGACTGCGACCTCACACGTGGGCCGATCACGATCGGCCCGCCGCGCGAGTCGTGGTGGCAGACGCCGCACGAGATACACAGCGGCACCCGCGTCGGGATCACCAAGGCGGTCGATCTGCAGTGGCGCTTCTGCCTGGCGGGCAACCCGCACGTCTCGCGTCCGCGGCCCTGACGGGTTGGGGGCATGTCCCGCGTCTCTCCAGCGACTGGGCGGGCGACGCCCGCCGTCTGCCTCCGACTGGGGCGAGCGACGCCCATCGTCTGAGCAAGCTCAGGGTTTGGCGCCGCCCGTGGGCGCGCTGGTGCCGCCGCTCGCCGGCGGCGTAGCCGTTTCGGGCGCGGGCGCCGGATTCGCCGCCCCACCGCCTGCCGCGGGCGCTGGGCTGACAGGTGTCTGAGGCGCAGGCGTGGGCGTGCCCGCTGGGGCGCTTTTGCCGGCCGGAGCCTGTTCGCCTTCGCCGCCGGCCGGCTTGCCGCCCTGCCCGGTGGTGGGGCTGACAGGGGCGTTCGCGTGTCCTCTGGCCCCCGCTTCCGCGCCGGGTGCTTGCCGGGGAGAGGAGGAGGAGGAGGGGGGGGTGGCAGTGGCTGTGGTGCTGCCCGCTTCGGCAACCGTCCCGGTGCCGCTCGCGCCGCCGGCGTGCTTGGCAGGGCCGCTGGGATGCTTGGGCGCTTCTTCCGCGGCGCGTTCCTTTTCGACCTGCATCGCGCCGATCATGAAGTTGTGCCAGATCAGCGCCGGGAAGGTGCCGCCGAGCACCGGGCCGCCGTCGTACTCGGTGGTCATCGGCACCAGCGCGTTGGGGAAGCCGACCCACACGGCGACCGTGTAGCGGTGATCCCAGCCGACAAACCACGCGTCGCCGTAGTTGGAGGTGGTGCCGGTCTTGCCGGCCGCGAACTGGCCGAGCGCGGCGGCGTGGGCGGTGCCGTACTCGAGCACCGTCTCGAGCATTTCGGTCTCGGTGCTCGCCACCTCCGGCGGCAGCACCTGGTGCAGCTCGGTGCGGTCGAGCTGCGCGTGCGGGCCGCTGCCCACGCCTTCGATGCCCACCGGCGCTCCCGGTTCGGCGAGCGAGCCGCTGACCCGCTGCCCGCTGTGCGCGATCGTCTCATAGGCGTGGGCCATGTCCAGCGGCGTGACGCCCACGTGCAACCCCCCGATCGTCATCGACGGATTGGTCGAGATCGGGGTCGTGATTCCCATTTGGTGGGCGAGATCGGCGATCCGGTGGGTGCCGACCCGCAGGCCGACTTCCGCGAAGACAGAGTTGTCGGAGTAGGCGAGGGCGTTGGTCAGCGTTCGTTCGCCCACGTAGGCGCCTTCGTCGTTGTGCACCACGAACTTTTCGTGGCCATTGGTGCCCGGCACGATGAATTCCTTTTCCTTGGAGGTCCACACCGAATCCGGTGAGATGCCGTCCTGGAGCGCTGCCGCCAGGTCGAACGCCTTGAACGAGGAGCCCGGCTGGCGCTCGCCCTCGGTGGCGAGGTTGAAGGGGCTTTCGTCGTAGCTGCGCCCACCGACCATCGCGCGCACCTTGCCGGTGGAGTTTTCGATCGCCACCAGCGACGCCGTGGGGCCTTCCGGGCCCGGCAGGTAGCCCGCGATCGCCTGTTCTGCCGTGCGCTGCAGGCCGAGATCGAGCGTGGTGTGGATCTGCAGGCCGCCGTAGTAGGCGCGCTCGGCGCCGTAGCGGGCGATCACCTGTGGCCCCACCCAGCTGTCGAAGTAGCCGGTGTCGATCCCGTCCACCAGCGGCTGGCTGGGGGGCGCGATCTGCTGCGGGGAGGGCAGCGGTTGGACCGTCGCCGCTTCGTACTGGTGGCGCGTCAGATACCCCTGTTCGTGCATCTGCGCCAGCACCACGTCGCGCCGTTCGCGTGCCGCCGTTTGCTCGGTCACCGGGTTGTAGTCGGTCGGCGACTGGATGATCCCCGCCAGCAGCGCCGCCTCCGCCGGGGAGAGCTGCTGCACGCACAGCGGGTATTTGGGCAGGCCGCAGTCGCGGTGGGCGGGCTGCTGGCCGAAGTATGTCTGCGCGGCCGCCTCGATCCCGTAGGCGCCGTTGCCGAAGTAGATCGTGTTGAGGTACTCGGTGAGGATCTTCAGCTTCGACCAGTGATGCGCCAGCCAGAAAGCCAGCGCCGCCTCCTTCAGCTTCTCTAGGACGGTGCGGTGGGACTGCTGCGCGAGGGCGTTCTTGACGAACTGCTGCTCGATCGTCGAGGCGCCCTGCACCGCGCTCTGGTGCAACACGTCGGCCACGAAGGCCCGCGCCAGCGAGCGCAGGTCGATGCCGCTGTTGGTCATGAAGCGCTTGTCCTCGATCGACATCACCGCCTCGCGCACGATCGGCGGGACCTGCTGCTGGGTGAGAAGGATCTGGTTGCGCTCGCTCAGCACCCCGATCGGCGTGTTGCGGTCATCCAGCAGCACCGAGTTGCGCGCGTTGTCCTGGCGGTACTTGGCTTCCAGGTGCGGCAGGTCGGATGCCACGGCCATGAACATGCCGAACGCGAACGAGATGAGGCCGAGCAGTGCGAGCGCCAGGAAGATCAGCAGGAAGCGCAGCTTCTTCAGGCGCGTCGTGCGCGAACTGTCGAGGCGTCGCGCCCGCGCGGCGTGGTCGGGCAGCGAGACGGACTCCACCGGGTGCGAGAGTCTAGCATTGGCCCGCCATGCCGACGCCACCCAACCAGGAGCCTCCCGACGCCGGGCCGCTTGCCGCCCTCCTATCCCAAAATGCTGTCGATTCGCTGCCCGATGGCGCGCTTGCCGACAAGCTCGCCGAGGCGCGGCGGGTGGACCGGCCGCTGCGCGTGAAGCTCGGGATCGATCCCACGGCCCCCGATATCCACCTCGGCCACGCAGTGGTGCTGCGCAAGCTGCGCGAGCTGCAGGACGCCGGCCACCTGGTGGTGCTGATCATCGGCGACTACACCGCTCGCGTGGGCGACCCCTCCGGGCGCTCGGCGCTGCGGCCGATGCTGAGCGAGCAGCAGATCGCCGCCAACGCCGCCACCTTCCGCGAGCAGGCGCTGCGCATCCTCGACCCCGACCCGGCGCGCCTGGAGGTGCGCTTCAACGGCGAGTGGCTGGACATGCCGATGTCGGAGCTGCTGCGCCTGGTGGGCACCACCACCGTGGCGCAGCTGCTCGAACGCGACGACTTCGCCCAGCGCTACTCGGCGCGCGCGCCGATCTCGATGCTCGAGCTGCTCTACCCGCTGCTGCAGGGGTATGACTCCGTAGCGGTCCGCTCCGACCTGGAGCTGGGGGGCACCGATCAGAAGTTCAACCTGCTGTTGGGGCGCGACATCCAGCGCGCTTACGGCCAGCCCTCGCAGGCGATCCTCACGATGCCGCTGCTCGTCGGCGTGGAAGGGCGGCGCAAGATGTCCAAGTCGCTGGGCAACCACATCGGCATCACCGAGCCGCCCGCAGAGATCTACGGCAAGACGATGAGCATCCCCGACGAGGTCGTGGGCGACTACTCTCGCCTGTTGCTCTCGCGCCCGCCGACGGCGGATGCCTCTCCGCGCGACGCCAAGCGGGAGCTCGCTCGCGGGATCGTCTCGTGGTTGTACTCCGCGGAGGACGCCGCGGCCGCCGAGGCGGAGTTCGACCTGGTCTTCGTCCACCGCCGCGCCCCTGGGGAGATGCCCGAGGCGCGCGTTGCCCCGGAGGACGGGGTGGTGCACCTGCCGGCGGTGATCGCCGAGGAGTTCGGCTTCTCGCGCGCCCACGCCCGCCGTCTGATTGACCAGGGCGCCGTGTCGCTGGGGGAGGTCGCGATCAAGAGCCGCGAGTACGATGCCCCCGTGGAGCGTGCCGACGGGCAGGTTCTGCGGGTTGGCAAACGCCGCTTCCGACGGCTGGTCGTCGAGTAGGCTATACTGCTCCGCCGGTCCCAAAGTGCCCTCGGGCGCTGGTCCGGATCGACTTCTCCGGGGAAGTCCTCCCCAAAGAGGCTCGACGGTCTTTGAAAACTCAACAGCATGCGCACCGACGATCGAGAATCGATCGTGGTGTGCGTCCAGGTTCGACCCGCTTGCAGCGGCGCTTCGGCGCGGCTGGGAGCGGACAAAGAGTCAAGTAGGAGCAGTACCCCGTCATGGTCTCGGGGCCACGTGTATAGGTCCCGGGCTGTCCGTTCGTCGCGCAAGCGGCGCTCGGCAACTCCATGACAGCTTTTCGTGAAGTTCTTCACGGAGAGTTTGATCCTGGCTCAGGACGAACGCTGGCGGCGTGCTTAACACATGCAAGTGGAGCGACGAACCAGGGCTTGCCCTGGGGCAGAGCCGCGAACGGGTGAGTAACACGTGGGTCACCTGCCTCGATGACCGGGACAACCCGAGGAAACTCGGGCTAATACCGGATGTGCCCGCAAGGGGAAAGGAAGCTTCGGCCTCCGCATCGAGATGGGCCCGCGGCCCATTAGCTTGTTGGTGAGGTAACGGCTCACCAAGGCTTCGATGGGTAGCTGGTCTGAGAGGACGATCAGCCACACTGGGACTGAGACACGGCCCAGACTCCTACGGGAGGCAGCAGTGGGGAATCTTGCGCAATGCGCGAAAGCGTGACGCAGCAACGCCGCGTGGGGGAAGAAGGCTTTCGGGTTGTAAACCCCTTTCAGTTGGGACGAAGCTTCTCCGGTGAATAGCCGGATGGAGTGACGGTACCTTCACAAGAAGCACCGGCTAACTACGTGCCAGCAGCCGCGGTAATACGTAGGGTGCAAGCGTTGTCCGGAATTATTGGGCGTAAAGAGCGTGTAGGCGGCTTGATAAGTCTGCTGTGAAAGTCCAGGGCTCAACCCTGGAAAGCCGGTGGATACTGTCAAGCTAGAGTCCGGAAGGGGCGAGTGGAATTCCTGGTGTAGCGGTGAAATGCGCAGATATCAGGAGGAACACCAATGGCGAAGGCAGCTCGCTGGGACGTGACTGACGCTGAGACGCGAAAGCGTGGGGAGCAAACAGGATTAGATACCCTGGTAGTCCACGCTGTAAACGATGACAACTAGATGTGGGGGGTGTCGACTCCCCCCGTGTCGAAGCTAACGCATTAAGTTGTCCGCCTGGGGAGTACGGCCGCAAGGCTAAAACTCAAAGGAATTGACGGGGGCCCGCACAAGCAGCGGAGCATGTGGTTTAATTCGACGCGACGCGAAGAACCTTACCTGGGCTTGACATGTGAGTGACAGGTGTGGAAACACACTCTCCCTTCGGGGCACTTTCACAGGTGGTGCATGGCTGTCGTCAGCTCGTGTCGTGAGATGTTGGGTTAAGTCCCGCAACGAGCGCAACCCCCGTCGCATGTTGCCAGCATTAAGTTGGGGACTCATGCGAGACTGCCGGTGACAAACCGGAGGAAGGTGGGGATGACGTCAAGTCATCATGCCCCTTATGTTCAGGGCTACACACGTGCTACATTGGCGCGTACAGAGGGTTGCGATACCGCGAGGTGGAGCGAATCCCTTAAAGCGCGTCTCGGTTCGGATTGCAGGCTGAAACTCGCCTGCATGAAGGCGGAGTTGCTAGTAATCGCGGATCAGCAATGCCGCGGTGAATACGTTCCCGGGCCTTGTACACACCGCCCGTCACACCACGGGAGTGAGCAACACCCGAAGCCGGTGGCCTAACCCGCAAGGGAGGGAGCCGTCGAAGGTGGGGCTCGTGACTGGGGTGAAGTCGTAACAAGGTAGCCGTAGCGGAAGCTGCGGCTGGATCACCTCCTTTCTAGGGAGCACATAACAGTGCCCCGGTCCCAGCGGCCGCTCGATCTCATCGAGACTCTAGGGTCTCAACGTGAGCTCGAGCGGTGACAAGAGCAGACCGGGCCTAGCATGTCGACCGAACCTGACTGGCGCGCCGCGTCCTCGTCAGGCCCCGACCTACTCGGGAGCCTGGAGGAGGGCCGGCATCCAACCCGCCAGCATGCTGTTGAGCTTTGAGAGACCGGCGCCCGCCCGGCGTCAGGCGCAGTGGCGATATAGAGATCGCCTCCGCACATGCCCAGCGCAGGCCGGCGTATAGCCTCTCCACGGTCCTTGAAAACTGCACAGAAGCCACATCAGCCGCCTAATCGATAAGCGGGCGGCTGAAAACGGGTATCACCGGGCCGCTCGCGATCATTCTCATCCGTTCCTGCTTGTACAGGGGCGCGGAGGATCACGATCGGTCTGATCACCGTCAAGATAGTAAGGGCACATGGTGGATGCCTTGGCACCAAGAGTCGATGAAGGGCGTGAACGGCTGCGATAAGCCACGGTTAGGCGCTGAATAGCCTTTGACCCGTGGATTCCCGAATGGGGAAACCCAGCGCTGGTAATGCGGCGTTATCCCCGGCTGAACACATAGGCCGGTGGAGGACAAGCGGGGGAAGTGAAACATCTCAGTACCCCGAGGAAAGTAAATCAACAGAGACTCCCTGAGTAGTGGCGAGCGAAAGGGGATCAGCCCAAACCTGCTGCGTGTAAGCGGCCACGCGTTGCGTAGCGGGGGTTGTAGGGCGCTTGTTCCGAGCCGTGGCCGGCTCGGCGGAAGTTACAAAATCATGTGGTAGTCGAAGCGTGTGGAACCGCGCACCATAGAGGGCAACCGTCCCGTAGACGAAACTGCATGATCTTCCGTCAAGCGTTCCTGAGTAAGTCCGTGCCCGTGAAACGCGGACTGAACCTGGGGGGACCACCCTCCAAGGCTAAGTACTCCTTGGTGACCGATAGCGGACAAGTACCGTGAGGGAAAGGTGAAAAGTACCCCGGAAGGGGAGTGAAATAGTACCTGAAACCGCGTGCCTACAAGCGGTGGGAGCAGGCTTGTCCTGTGACCGCGTGCTTTTTGCATAACGAGCCGGCGAGTTACTCGTCTGCGGCAAGGTTAAGCGATGAGCGGAGCCGTAGCGAAAGCGAGTCCTAATAGGGCGACATAGTCGTAGGCGGTATACCCGAAACTGAGCGAGCTACCCATGGGCAGGCTGAAGCGGGGGTAAGACCTCGTGGAGGGCCGAACCGACCTAGGTTGAAAACTGGGCGGATGACCTGTGGGTCGGAGTGAAAGGCTAATCAAGCTCAGTGATATCTGGTTCTCTCCGAAATATATTTAGGTATAGCCTCGGATAAATTGCGTGTTGGCCGTAGAGCACTGTTTGGACTAGGGGCCCTACCAGGTTACCGACTTCAGGCAAACTCCGAAGACCATCACGTTTACTCCGGGAGTCAGTTGCTGGGGGATAAACTTCAGCGTCGAAAGGGAAACAGCCCAGACCGCCAGCTAAGGTCCCTAAGTACTAGCTAAGTGGGAAACGATGTTCGAGTGCATAGACAACCAGGAGGTTGGCTTAGAGGCAGCCACCCTTGAAAGAGTGCGTAACAGCTCACTGGTCAAGTGTTCGAGCGCGGACAATGTAACGGGGCTCAAGCTAGTCACCGAAGCTGCGGGTGCGTGATTTATCACGCGCGGTAGGAGAGCGTTCCCATGCCAGTAAAGCGGCGGCGTAAGCCAGTCGTGGAGGCATGGGAAGTGAGAATGCCGGCATGAGTAACGAAAGAGAGGTGAGAATCCTCTCCACCGATTGCCCAAGGATTCCTTAGTAAAGTTCGTCTACTAAGGGTTAGTCGGGACCTAAGGCGAGGCCGAAAGGCGTAGTCGATGGCCAACAGGTTGATATTCCTGTACCACGTCGCTTCCGTTTGACCGATGGGGGGACGAGGAAGGCTAAGGGAACTCAGGCGATGGTTGTCCTGGGACAAGCATGTAGGGGCGGCCCCAGTCAAATGCGGGGCTGCATTCAACCCGAGGTGCGATGTGAGCTGGCGTACAAGCCGGCGCCTCCCCGACGCCATACCTCCAAGAAAAGCCTCTAGGGAGGAAGCGCGTGCCCGTACCAAAACCGACACAGGTGGGCAAGTAGAGAATACTAAGGTGATCGAGATAACCCTCGTTAAGGAACTCGGCAAAATTGCCCCGTAACTTCGGGATAAGGGGCGCCCCAGTAGGGTGAAACCGCTTGCCGGTGGAGCCCGAGGGGGCCGCAGTGAATAGGCTGAAGCGACTGTTTACCAAAAACACAGGTCTCTGCTAAGTCGTAAGACGACGTATAGGGGCTGACGCCTGCCCGGTGCCGGAAGGTTACGTGGAGTTGTTAGGGCTTGACCCGAAGCAGCGAAGCTAAGCCCCGGTAAACGGCGGCCGTAACTATCAGTTGACCGAGGTAGTTGTAAAACTTGGCTATATGCTGGAACATCCGAGTATCCCGCACTACTCGTACGCATCGTTCTGTCTGAGCGGTGCGCTACAGTGAAAATGTGTCGGGTGCGGACAATCAGCAGGAAAGGCCCAGGGTCCAGTCGGACCAGGACGGTCGACCGCGTAAGCGGTGTCCTGGACGGCGTCAAAGATGCTGGGAATCCTCAGAGACTATACGCCAAGCTCGTCCTCCAGACCGGGGGCGGGATGAGATAGTCCGCTCTCATGGGCGACCATGAGAGTCCGCCAGAAATGTGCGGACCGCCTGGAAAGTCCAGGTCGTAACAGGAGGAACGGTCCTAAGGTAGCGAAATTCCTTGTCGGCGGTCTTTGAAAACTCAACAGCATGCGCACCTGCGATCGACCCTTGGATCGTGGTGTGCGTCCAGGTTCGACCCGCCGGCGGTGGGCGCTTTTGCGCTGGCTGGCCGGCGGACAAAGAGTCAAGTAGGGAAGTACCCCGTCATGGTGCGGGGCCACGTGTATAGGCCCCCCCGCCGAGCGCCGTTTCGACGGCGGAAGGCGACTCCATGACAGCTTTTCGTGAAGTTCTTCACGGAGAGTTTGATCCTGGCTCAGGACGAACGCTGGCGGCGTGCTTAACACATGCAAGTGGAGCGACGAACCAGGGCTTGCCCTGGGGCAAAGCCGCGAACGGGTGAGTAACACGTGGGTTACCTGCCTCGATGACCGGGACAACCCGAGGAAACTCGGGCTAATACCGGATGTGCCCGCAAGGGGAAAGGAAGCTTCGGCCTCCGCATCGAGATGGGCCCGCGGCCCATTAGCTTGTTGGTGAGGTAACGGCTCACCAAGGCTTCGATGGGTAGCTGGTCTGAGAGGACGATCAGCCACACTGGGACTGAGACACGGCCCAGACTCCTACGGGAGGCAGCAGTGGGGAATCTTGCGCAATGCGCGAAAGCGTGACGCAGCAACGCCGCGTGGGGGAAGAAGGCTTTCGGGTTGTAAACCCCTTTCAGTTGGGACGAAGCTTCGCCGGTGAATAGCCGGCTGGAGTGACGGTACCTTCACAAGAAGCACCGGCTAACTACGTGCCAGCAGCCGCGGTAATACGTAGGGTGCAAGCGTTGTCCGGAATTATTGGGCGTAAAGAGCGTGTAGGCGGCCCGATAAGTCCGCTGTGAAAGTCCAGGGCTCAACCCTGGAAAGCCGGTGGATACTGTCGGGCTAGAGTCCGGAAGGGGCGAGTGGAATTCCTGGTGTAGCGGTGAAATGCGCAGATATCAGGAGGAACACCAATGGCGAAGGCAGCTCGCTGGGACGTGACTGACGCTGAGACGCGAAAGCGTGGGGAGCAAACAGGATTAGATACCCTGGTAGTCCACGCTGTAAACGATGGCAACTAGATGTGGGGGGTGTCGACTCCCCCCGTGCCGAAGCTAACGCATTAAGTTGCCCGCCTGGGGAGTACGGCCGCAAGGCTAAAACTCAAAGGAATTGACGGGGGCCCGCACAAGCAGCGGAGCATGTGGTTTAATCGACGCGACGCGAAGAACCTTACCTGGGCTTGACATGTGAGTGACAGGTGTGGAAACACACCCTCCCTTCGGGGCACTTTCACAGGTGGTGCATGGCTGTCGTCAGCTCGTGTCGTGAGATGTTGGGTTAAGTCCCGCAACGAGCGCAACCCCCGTCGCATGTTGCCAGCATTTAGTTGGGGACTCATGCGAGACTGCCGGTGACAAACCGGAGGAAGGTGGGGATGACGTCAAGTCATCATGCCCCTTATGTCCAGGGCTACACACGTGCTACATTGGCGCGTACAGAGGGCTGCGATACCGCGAGGTGGAGCGAATCCCTTAAAGTGCGTCTCGGTTCGGATTGCAGGCTGAAACTCGCCTGCATGAAGGCGGAGTTGCTAGTAATCGCGGATCAGCACTGCCGCGGTGAATACGTTCCCGGGCCTTGTACACACCGCCCGTCACACCACGGGAGTGAGCAACACCCGAAGCCGGTGGCCTAACCCGCAAGGGAGGGAGCCGTCGAAGGTGGGGCTCGTGACTGGGGTGAAGTCGTAACAAGGTAGCCGTAGCGGAAGCTGCGGCTGGATCACCTCCTTTCTAGGGAGCACCTAACGGTGCCCCGGTCCAGCGGCCGCTCGATGCTCATCGAGCCTCCTGGGTCTCAAGGTGAGCTCGAGCGGTGTCAAGAGCGATCGGGCCTAGCATGTCGACCGAACCTGGCTGGCGCGCCGCGTCCGCGGCAGCCCCCTTCCTACTTGGGGCCTGGCGGAGGGCCGACATCCAACCCGCCAGCATGCTGTTGAGTTTTGAGAGACCGGCGCCCGCCCGGCGTCAGGCGCAGTGGCGATATAAAGTCGCGGCCGCACATGCCCAGCGCAGGCCGGCGTTACGCCTCTCCACGGTCCTTGAAAACTGCACAGAAGCCACATCAGCCGCCATCGATAAGCGGCGGCTGAAAACGGGTATCACCGGGCCGCTCGCGATCATTCTCACCCGTACCTCTTGTCGGGGTGCGGCGGTCACGATCGGTCTGATCACCGTCAAGATAGTAAGGGCACACGGTGGATGCCTTGGCACCAAGAGTCGATGAAGGGCGTGAACGGCTGCGATAAGCCACGGTTAGGCGCTGAATAGCCTTTGACCCGTGGATGCCCGAATGGGGAAACCCAGCGCTGGTAATGCGGCGTTATCCCCGGCTGAACACATAGGCCGGCGGAAGACAAGCGGGGGAAGTGAAACATCTCAGTACCCCGAGGAAAGTAAATCAACCGAGACTCCCTGAGTAGTGGCGAGCGAAAGGGGATCAGCCCAAACCTGACAGGTGTAAGCGGACACGCGTTGCCTGTCGGGGGTTGTAGGGCGCCTGTTCCGAGCCGTGTCCGGCTCGGCGGAAGTTACAAAATCATGTGGTAGTCGAAGCGCGTGGAACCGCGCACCATAGAGGGCAACCGTCCCGTAGACGAAACTGCATGATCTTCCGTCAGGCGTTCCTGAGTAAGTCCGCGCCCGTGAAACGCGGACTGAACCTGGGGGGACCACCCTCCAAGGCTAAGTACTCCTTGGTGACCGATAGCGGACAAGTACCGTGAGGGAAAGGTGAAAAGTACCCCGGAAGGGGAGTGAAATAGTACCTGAAACCGCGTGCCTACAAGCGGTGGGAGCAGGCTTGTCCTGTGACCGCGTGCTTTTTGCATAACGAGCCGGCGAGTTACTCGTCTGCGGCAAGGTTAAGCGATGAGCGGAGCCGTAGCGAAAGCGAGTCCTAATAGGGCGACATAGTCGTAGGCGGTATACCCGAAACTGAGCGAGCTACCCATGGGCAGGCTGAAGCGGGGGTAAGACCTCGTGGAGGGCCGAACCGACCTAGGTTGAAAACTGGGCGGATGACCTGTGGGTCGGAGTGAAAGGCTAATCAAGCTCAGTGATATCTGGTTCTCTCCGAAATATATTTAGGTATAGCCTCGGATAAATTGCGTTTTGGCCGTAGAGCACTGTTTGGACTAGGGGCCCTACCAGGTTACCGACTTCAGGCAAACTCCGAAGACCATCACGTTTACTCCGGGAGTCAGTTGCTGGGGGATAAACTTCAGCGTCGAAAGGGAAACAGCCCAGACCGCCAGCTAAGGTCCCTAAGTACTAGCTAAGTGGGAAACGATGTTCGAGTGCATAGACAACCAGGAGGTTGGCTTAGAGGCAGCCACCCTTGAAAGAGTGCGTAACAGCTCACTGGTCAAGTGTTCGAGCGCGGACAATGTAACGGGGCTCAAGCTAGTCACCGAAGCTGCGGGTGCGTGAGATCTTCGGATCGATCGCGCGGTAGGAGAGCGTTCCCATGCCAGTAAAGCGGCGGCGTAAGCCAGCCGTGGAGGCATGGGAAGTGAGAATGCCGGCATGAGTAACGAAAGAGAGGTGAGAATCCTCTCCACCGATTGCCCAAGGATTCCTGAGTAAAGTTCGTCTGCTAAGGGTTAGTCGGGACCTAAGGCGAGGCCGAAAGGCGTAGTCGATGGCCAACAGGTTGATATTCCTGTACCACGTCGCTTCCGTTTGACCGATGGGGGGACGAGGAAGGCTAAGGGAACCCAGGCGATGGTTGTCCTGGGACAAGCATGTAGGGGTGGCCCTGTTAAATGCGGGGCCGCATAACCTGAGGTGCGATGTCAGCTGGCTCTAAGCCGGCGAGTCCCTGACGCCATACCTCCGAGAAAATCCTCTAGGGAGGAAGCGCGTGCCCGTACCAAAACCGACACAGGTGGGCAAGTAGAGAATACTAAGGTGATCGAGATAACCCTCGTTAAGGAACTCGGCAAAATTGCCCCGTAACTTCGGGATAAGGGGCGCCCCAGTAGGGTGAAGCTCTCTCGCGAGTGGAGCCCGAGGGGGCCGCAGTGAATAGGCTGAAGCGACTGTTTACCAAAAACACAGGTCTCTGCTAAGTCGAAAGACGACGTATAGGGGCTGACGCCTGCCCGGTGCCGGAAGGTTACGTGGAGTTGTTAGGGCTTGACCCGAAGCAGCGAAGCTAAGCCCCGGTAAACGGCGGCCGTAACTATCAGTTGACCGAGGTAGTTGTAAAACTTGGCTATATGCTGGAATATCCGAGTATCCCGCACTACTCGTACCATCCGTTCTGTCTGAGCGGTGCGCTACAGTGACAATGTGTCGGGTGCGGACAATCAGCAGGAAAGGCCCAGGGTCCAGTCGGACCAGGACGGTCAACCGCGTGAGCGGTGTCCTGGACGGCGTCAAAGACGCTGGGAATCCTCAGAGACTATACGCCAAGCTCACCCTCCAGACCGGGGGTGGGATGAGATAGTCCGCTCTCATGGGCGACCATGAGAGTCGGCCAGAAATGTGCCGACCGCTCGGGAAAGTCCGGGTAGTAACAGAAGGAACGGTCCTAAGGTAGCGAAATTCCTTGTCGGGTAAGC